>NZ_JBTGPA010000027.1:0-491001 GCF_054326875.1 Bacillus sp. BC08
AGTGGGGGTTTTCTTCATCCCCCACTGATTATTAGCCCTCACCAATCGGACTTTTATGGGCAGTTGATCCCCCACCTAACTTCTTTGCTTTCGCTGCATTTTGAGGTGGGGGTCTTACTGCCCATTAAAGCGGGATAAAAATTATCTGTTATACAATATTTCGAAGTTATTTATATATAAAGGTAACACCTTCTTTTTTAATTTAAAGGTGGATTTTCAATTATATTTTGAAATGAATCGGAGTAAAACACACTAGTATAACTACTTTTTTATACAAGATTTTATGCAAAAAAGAATAGCGAAGATCCCTAGAATCTCCGCTATATCAATAATGTATAAAATCTTGTATAAGTGATAGATAGACATAGAGACAAAAAATTTAGTAAAAACAAGGATTCTATGAAAAACTTGCTACCGATAACGAGAATTATGTAAATAAGCTGTCCATGTGGACAGCTTATAGTTTTTTTGCTTAGCGTACAAAATTCGCGTCTTGTTGGCGATACCCCATTGCCATCAACCTAAGCTTTTGAGATACCCCCATACCGAAATTTCCACCTTTTTACAGTTATTTATGAGAATTCAGCTCATTTTTTCGTTTTGGGGAGCAATCAATTTCTTAAGTTGATGGGTATGTGATAATGCTTCCATTTGAACAAATTTTCCTTTTTCATACCGATCACACACCTTTTGTAAAGTAATAGTATCAGCATATCCCAGTTTAAGAGGTTACTTACAAAATACTTAGAATTTTTTCGCGAGAATCCTTCGAAATGTAATACGGACTTTAAATATTTTCATTTATAATTCTCTATTTGTCTATACTTTTCATACCGCTGTTGTATAAGCTCTTCCGAGGATAATAGTATCAATTTTTTTAGAGATGATTCGATTACAGATTCAATCATTTTTGCCTGTGATTTTATATCATTTTGTGCTCCACCTTTAATTTCAGGAATGATTTCATCAATAATTCCTAAATGTTTTAAATCTTTTGCTGAAATTTTCATATGTTCAGCAGCTTCTGGAGCATACTTAGCGTCCTTCCATAGGATAGATGCTGCTCCTTCTGGCGAAATTACCGAGTACCATGAATACTCTAACATATGGATATGGTTACCGACACTAATGCCAAGAGCTCCACCACTTGATGCCTCTCCAATTACAATACAAACAATCGGCACTTTAAGTGTAGTCATTTCAAATAGATTTCGAGCTATCGCTTCAGAAATTCCACGTTCTTCAGACCCTATCCCTGGATAGGCGCCTATTGTATCAATAAATGTAATAATAGGGCGATTAAATTTATCAGCTTGTTTCATAAGTCTTAGCGCTTTTCTATAACCTTCTGGATGTGCCATTCCAAAATTTCTTTCTATACTTTCCTTTGTATTTCTACCTCTTTGATGACCAATAACCGTAACGGGCATTCCTTTAAATTTTGCAATACCACCTATCATTGCTTTATCATCACCATATAATCGATCACCATGAAGTTCGAGAAAGTTTGTAAACAATAAAGGTATATAGTCCAATGTCGTGGGTCGGTTACGTAGCCTTGCAATTTGAACTCGTTGAAAAGGTGTAATATTAGAATAAATTTTATCTTGCATTTTATTTAAACGTTTTTCTAATTCATGAATTTCTGACGATAAATCTACATTATTTTCTTTCATAATTTTCTTTAATTCATCAAATTTCTCTTTTAATTCAATAATAGGACGTTCAAAATGCAAACTCATTTTATCCTCCAAATGTTATGACTTACCTCACTCTAATCAAAAGACTTAGAAATAGAATCAATAAATAATTCAAAACCATCCACAACTATTTTTTGTTCTGATTCTGATAAATTATTGAGAATACTTTGATAAAATGTAATGGATTGCTCTCTTAAGCAATTAACAGTTATGTGACCTTTTTCTGTGAGGTGCAGAAAAAGTTCTCTTCTATTTTTTTCATTTACTTCACGATAAATAAGCCCCTTTTTTACTAACTTATCTACCAATCTACTTACAGTTGAAGTCTCTAATCTAAGTTTATTGGATAGTTGCCAAACAGTTAATTTTTCCACCTCTAGTTCCTCTAACGCCATCATTTGAGAAGTTGGTAAAGGTTTTTCAAATGGTCCATTGGGCAAATTTTGAGATTCAAAAACCCCAGTTATTATAATCATTTTCTTAATATCTGTTCTTAGTTTTAAGGCATCTTCTCTTTTCAAATAGGTCACCCTCCTACAACTAATGTATCATACATCAATTGTATTATACATGAATATGTTTTTTCACAAGCTTAACGTAAGCCAATATTACAACATGGACGAGATATTTCTTCTTATTAAAATGGTATAAGTGGATTGTTTTCTACAAATGGCAGAACATCAATTATGTATCAGGGGCCTTTATGGGGTACAGCTCATCGCCATCAAGCTAAAATTTTATAGCACCCCCAGAACGAAATTTTGTACTATCTTGTAACAAAATGCTCATTTTTTCGTTTTGAGGTATTTGCGTTTCTTAGTCTGATAGTGATGGGGTGGGCCCCCACACAGTACGATTTTATTTCAAAGACATAGCGATCTTACTACACACTTTTTATTTATCCCACACTCTCATCTGCTAGTATTACTATTTTTTATTACTAATGTTGCCGTTTCACTCGGATGGCTAAGAGGAAAATGATGGCCATATGGAACAAAATCAACCTTACCAAGATGCGATGGAGCAGAATAGCCTCTGTCATAATCCCCCCAAATAATGTGAAGATTATACTTTGTTACTTCATTGAAATCACCTTGATCGTTTTTCAGTAGTAAACTATTAAGCTGAACCGTAGTATTTAAAATTCTAGGAGAAGTAAAACTGTTCCTTATTTTTTCGATATAATGTTCAGGGATGCTCTCCATACTTTCAAACAAACCATTACTTAATAAATATCGCCCTATGAAATTAGTAGTTGCCAGTTTTAATGTCCATTTGTTTATAAATTGAGGAACATTTAGCGATGTAGCATTTTTTTTAACAACAGGTGGCTGAAGTAAAGTGATTGAATACTTCTTATCTATGTACTCTTGTACCAATGCTTCCAGAAGAATAAACGCACCGAATGAATGGCCAATTAGATGTGCACCATTAGTAGCTTTCTCCAATAACTTTTTCACTACATTCAAATAGATATCTAGAAGATTTTTCTCTCGTTTAAAAGGAGAACGTCCCAAACCTGGAAGATCCAAGATCCATACAGGTTGACCAGTTTTTTCATGAAGCTCTTGTGCTAAAGGAAATAAATCCTCTCCATCACTCAATAAACCATGTAATAAAATAAACGGTTTGCCCTCTCCTTGTAATTGGTAAAGGGTAGTGTTATCGCATAATATTCGTTTAAATAAATGATTATGCTGGCCATTTTGATACATCATTCGATAATCCAGATCTGCTACTACGGCAGGGAAAAATTTCATTACACTCGTCTCCTTAAACCAATCTCCTCCCATAATTTTTTTCGCTGAAACATTTGAAAATTTTCGTTTTGTAATAAAATTCAGTCCATCAGAAGGAATTTTTGTTATTTTACTTACTCCACTATTCATAATTGCTTTCATAAGTGGCATTGGGACAGAGATTTTTGGTGCCCTCATATTCATACTTTCCGACATAATACTTAATAATTCCGCAATGTTCTGATCGTGCTGTTTGTCTTCAACAAGTGTATATGTTTGAATAGTCGGTTGCTCCAATCTGAAAACCTGCACAATAAACTTCGCAAGCTCATCGTTTGAAATAAGTGGTAACCTATATCCCTTACCTCCAGGAATCACTGGCATGAGCCCTCTTCGCATACTCATCACAAGCAAGCCTAATCCTGCTATCTGCTCTGTACTCCCTGTTTTACTACTACCGACTACAGTTGGCGGATTAATTACAGAAAGCGGATAACCTACTGCTGATGCCTGGTGACGGATATAAAGATCTGCTAAAAATTTTGTTCTCTCATATGGATTTTTTATTTTCAAATCATTGTTTCCTTCTTTAAACACATCAATTGCAATCTTGCTATTTTTATCATCAAAGGGACTCATATAACCTACAATATGAATAAATTGTTGCAAACCCTTCAATTGATGAATGCTTTTAGCTAATTCACTAATGTGTTTGGCGCCATTTAAAAATACGGAAGCTGCCTCTTTACTTGTCGCTTGAATATCCATGGGGCCTCCTGCGTGAATAATCACATCCGTTTTCAATACCCTCTCCTTATCTTCAGCACTTAGACCTAAATCTATTTTCGTCAAATCACCTTCAATAAAGTGCATAACTACCTTTTTTAAGATGCCTCTTTCTTGAAAAATGCGTATTGCTTTACTTTTCGACCTCACTAAAAGAAGAATTTTAACATCCTCTTTGGCTAATTCTTTCACTAATTGCTTTCCAATAAAGCCTGTTCCACCAGTTAAAAATACTGTTCTCATATAAAATCTCCTTTTTAGTACTATTTAGTACTAATTTGATGTAAAAAAAAAGCTTCTTTATCGAAGCAATTTTAAAAAATGATCTGCTGTTTTCGTGATTACAGTTGCATCCTTCAATGTTTCTGAAATAAATAACGCTCCTTCAAGATTTGTAATAAAAAGGGATGCAACCTCATCAATATTAATCGTATTTCTGAATTCTCCATTCTCTACCCCTTGTTTAAGTAATAGAGAAACTTTCTTTTGTAATCCTGTAAAAAAAAGACCTATTTTTTCTTTTATTTGCGTGGCCTGTGTAGGACTTTGAATATAAAGAGTAATAAATGGACAGCTTCCCTTATACTCTCTCGACTGAACTCCTTGTGATAATTGCTTTAAAAACAGTTGGATACGATCTTCAACTAAAAATTGGTTCTGAGAAAGTACGTCATCAATTGCAGATTGATACATTTCAATCCAATAATCAACGACCCCTTCTAATAATACTTCCTTATTAGAAAAGTGATAATACACATTAGACTTTGAAACTTTGCTTACACGTACTAATTCATCCATACTTGTATAAGCAAACCCTTTTTCTAAAAATAATGTTGCAGCTACTTCAATCACACGTTTTTGATTCATTAATTTTACCTTTGTCATAAATAGAACTATATAGTACTAATTTAAATATTGCAAGCATTTATGTTAATTTTGAAAAAATTTTAATTAAAAAAGTTCCCCTAACATTGATTTTACTGCAAAAAATCTTAGCATCAGCGTTACGCAAAAAAGAAAAGGAGTGGATTTCCCCCCACTCCTCCTTACAATCACTTACCCCTGATTCCTCTGCGCCTCTCTAAACTCTTCCTTCACCTTCTCTAACAGCCCTTCTTCCGTAATTAATCGATACGCTGTATGTGCTAGTGCTTTTGCCGATGTAATTAATGCTTTGTCTCCTAATTCTGAACGGGCTGCTTCTCTAAATTCATTCGTATGTGCAATTAAATCGTCTGGACCGATTTTAATATATGGATGAATTGTCGGTACGACTTGGCTTACGTTTCCTGCATCTGTTGAACCGATGCCAAATCTTTCTTTCCGATTTACGTCTTCACCTTGTAATTCTAGTTCTTCGGCTACGACGTCATTAAATGTTTTTGTTACGAGTAGTTCATCGATTTCATTTTGGAATTGATGGATTTTCACTTTCGTACCCGTTGCTAATGCTGCTCCCTCTGCGATGTTTCTTACTTTCTCTGTTACTTCCGCACATCTTTTTCTCGTTGCTGCGCGGATGAAGAACCTTGCTGCGGCGTAGTCAGGAATAATGTTAGGTGCTTTTCCGCCCTCAGTAATAACGCCATGAATTTTCACGTCTGACGGAAGTTGTTGGCGAAGTGCATTAATGCTGTTATACAGCTGGATAATCGCATCTAATGCGTTAATTCCTTCTTCTGGTGAAGCTGCGGCGTGAGCTGTTTTTCCGTAAAAGTGAAAATCAAGTGGATCGACTGCTAGTGATGGACTCGTTGTCGCTGTTTTTCCGCTCGGATGAATCATAAGTGCCGCATCAACATCTTTAAATAAACCAGCTTTTACATAACTCGATTTTGCGCTACCGTTTGGCCCGCCTTCTTCTGCTGGCGTTCCGAATACGACAACTTCCCCGCCAATTTCTTCAAGCGTTTCTGATAATGCGATCGCTGCCGCAACGCTAATTGTGCCAATCAAATTGTGACCACACGCATGACCGAGTCCTGGTAAAGCGTCATACTCAGCTAAAAATGCAATGACTGGACCTTGTTTACCTGAACTTTTTCGCGCGATAAAACCTGTTTCATGTCCAGCAATATTGTGTTGTAATTGAAATCCTGCACTCCCTAGCAATAGACTCAACGTTCTTGATGCGTAAAACTCTTGGTTACCAATCTCCGGATTCGCATGAATATCGTGACTTGTTTCTATGTACTTTTCCTTATTTCTTTCAATACTCTCTTCAATTGTTTTTCTTTGTGACGTTACTCCAGTCGCTCCCATTTTTCTTCCCCCTTATATTTTCACATAAAAAAGCCTCTTTCTAAAAGATAGAAAGAGGCTTCTGCATATACAGTCAAAATGAGCTTCTTTCTTATCTTTCAAGTTACCTTGCTGGAATTGGCACAGTATTCATAACGAATCCGCTGCCGAGGTGTCATAGGGCCAGTCCCTCAACCTCTCGTGATAAGAATTTTCATAAAATTATATTAAATTACATTCATTCTAAGTTCATTTCGATTAAAAGTCAAGGAATTCCTATCCGAATTTACCGAATATCTAAAAATCCTTTTAACACACCAATTGTTTCTGGTGCTTGCAGCCTTGCACATACGTACGGAAATTCCATACTGCCTTCAAACATCATTTGAGATGTGAGCGGTGCCCCTGCCCAAAAGATTTCATCATCGATTACGATAAACGGGAATGCTTTATTTTGTCTTTGTAACTTTACATTTTTTAACGGAACTGGTCCATCACTATACACTGTTATTTGCGCATTTGTACGCATTAACGCTTGCCATACTCGTTTATCCACTTGCTTTGTACTTGGAAGTGAAATAATAATTTTTCGTTTTGCAGCTAAAATATCTTTCAATAACCCTTTCGGTTCTTCAAGATTCATTTCCATAAACCAGCGTAAACGTTTCGAAATTTTTCGTTCCCACAATTGTCTTGATGTCGTACGATCATACACATCTCCATGACGTTCTATATGAGCTGTTAATTGTGATAACGCTTGTTTTCTTGAAAGGTTTTTACGCATATAATGACAATCTGATAATTGAATGAACTTCCCTCTCGCTCTCGTTACAGCTACATTGACGAGGCGATGGTTTTTATGGTCAAAGAATAACACACCAGGTCGTTCTTGCGGGTAACTATCCACTGTATCAAAAATCATCATATCTCTTTCAGACCCTTGAAACTTATGAACCGTCGCTGCTAAAACAGGTATGTTTTGATATTTCGTTCTCTGCAACATTTCTCTAATGCACGTTGATAAAAAGCGGGATTGTGCTCTGTAAGGCGTAACAACACCGATCGATTGAACACCATCTAACAGTCCGATTAACATCATTTGCATCGCTACTAAACCAGACATAATGTTAAAACGAGAACCTGAAGCAGCGTCCTTTAACGAAAAGGCTCCCATTAGACTCGTATCAAATAAAACGCTCGCCTCATTTGCGAACGGTTGCAATTGCGCAAGTTCTTTACGGTCTGAAACAGACGGATGATCGTATACTCTATTTTTATAAATAAACGAATTTGTAAACTTCGATATATCCGCATGCATACGTCTTTGTTCCTGCAACATAAAGAGGTTCGGATGTGCTTCTGATTTATTGACAGACTCAACAATCCCCGCATGGTAAAACATATCTTCCCCGAGCCATTTGCGAACGAGTTCATGGTTCGCCATCGCAATTGGAGGTAACTGTAAAAAGTCACCACATACGACGATGCGTTTTCCAAGTGAAGCAGCTAATGCAATTTGCGGAACATATGCCATACTTACTTCATCTACGACAACTAAATCAAATGTACGCTCATAAATCAATGAATCAATGGCACATTTCGATAAAGTTGCGCCAATTACTTTCGCATTTTCAATGTATTCTTTTTCTACTTCTTTAATTTTCGCTTTTTGCTTTCGAAGATCACTTTCAATCTCTTGTATACGCTTCTTATCAGCAGAAGTCGCTTTATATGATAAAATCTTTTCACGAAGATCTTGTCGTGTTTCCTCTAAATAGAGTCTTTCTTCTCCCCATGATCCGTTCGTCGTTTCAACTAACTTCGACGTAAGCAACGTTTCATGATTTCGTATATGTTCATGTTGACTATAACCGTAACGAACAATTTCGCCAGGCGTCCATTTCTTTTTCTTCTCAATTTGCTTCGTTACTTCACTCATTAATACGTCCACTGCCGCATTACTATGAGCTAATACAAGTACCGATTTTCCTTTTTGATAATGCGCCGAAATAATACGTGATAAATTGTAAGACTTCCCTGTTCCAGGTGGTCCCCACACGTACGTTGTCGGATTGTAAAACGAACGATACGCCAATTCATTTTTCGGATTTTTCATCTTCTCAATATGTTTCGGACTGCTCGTCCCATCAACAAGACGCTTTATACGATTACGTTTTAACTTATCTTTATGTGCCTCTTTCAATCGCTCTTGTAGTTGCTCT
This sequence comes from Bacillus sp. BC08, assembly GCF_054326875.1. Classification (NCBI taxonomy): domain Bacteria; kingdom Bacillati; phylum Bacillota; class Bacilli; order Caryophanales; family Bacillaceae; genus Bacillus; species Bacillus sp. BC08. The sequence goes on from NZ_JBTGPA010000027.1 coordinate 8,689, forward strand.
AACAATTGCCACGGTTCACTGTATAAAACAGCTTCTCGTATTTCACCTTGTATATAGTCATTTAATTTCAGTTCTATTTCTAATCCATGTACAGATAATACTTCTCCTGTCGCTTCCTCACCATCAAACTCAATTCGAATTGGTGAACCTTCAGGTAAGCTTACTTCCGAAATAAGCTGAAATACGTATACCGTACTTTCATAATCTGTATATAAAAAACGACCATTCATGATAGAAATTTTACTACCACCTATCGTTTTCCAATGTTTAATTTCATACGCTAATGCATAGTGCCACTCTTTCATCGTTGCCGATAATGAAGGAGTTTGAGTAGGTGTATTCATCGTATAATCTCCTTCCTTCTCCCCAAACATACTTTCTCACTATACCATATAACACGCTAAAATTTGTAAGGTTTTTATCTTGCTTATTTTCTTAATTTTCAATAACATATTGTATATAATTTTCAGAAAGAAGGAATCTACATGCCAGTTAGAAGAATTGAACACGTTGGACTTATGGTTGCAAACTTAGAAACATCTATTTCATTTTATGAAAAAGTAGTCGGCTTACAACTCATTAAACGTATGGGGCACCCGAATCCAGACTTAAAACTCGCTTTTTTAGGTGTAGAAGAATCGAAGGAAACGATACTAGAACTCATTGAAGGCTACAACTCTTCTCTTCCCGCAGAAGGAAAAGTACATCACATTTGCTTTAAAGTGGATTCATTAGAGGATGAAATCGAAAGACTAAAGAAACAAAAAGTAACCTTTCTACTAGGAGAAGAAATTGAAACATTACCAGATGGAACACGTTACATATTCTTCGCTGGTCCTGATGGAGAATGGATTGAGTTTTTTGAGACGGAGAGATAAAGTGAAACTTTAATCAGTGGGGGTTTTGTTCATCCCCCACTGATTATTAGTTGAACCAATCGGGCTTTTACGGGCAGTTGATCTCCCACCTAACTTCTTTGCTCCAACTGAATTTTGAGGTGGGAGTTTTACTGTCCGTTAACGCGGGATAAAGTAAGACTTTAAGATAGAAAAGGAGCCGGAATTCCGGCCTTTGTTTTTAACTAGTAACAAGGGAATATAGCTTCAATCCGAAGAATCAACTATATTAAAAACAATCATTTTATTAGGAGTAAAGAATGATCGATACAATCTATATTATTATTTTTTGGATCCTTATACTCTTTCCAATCCTGTATGTAATTAAGATAAAACACTGGAATTTAAAAGTAGTTGCCGTATTTGTTGGAAGAATTCTATTAAGTATTATCTTTTTCATAAATGGAATAGCTTTAGGAATGCAACGAAATTGGTCAGAGCCTCCCTATGAAACAGAATGGGATTTCTTTATAAAGTCTTTATTACACGGTAAAACTGATGCATTTATACACTTGTTACTTCTCGTTATTACCATTACTTTAGACTTAGTTATTACATTTTATTATATTAATAAAAAGAAATAGGGTGTTCTCCCCTATTTCTTTTCTTGAGATTTTGTTATTATTTCAAAAAGGAAATCATAATTTTCTCTAGTTCAGCCTTATTTAACACATCATCAATAATTACAACTTGATAAGAACTGTCCTTTTCTTTTGCAGGAACAATCATTTTCATGCCCTTTATATTACTTCCATTCATTTTACCAAAGGTGAATTGTGCTCCTTCCAGTTCATAATTTTCTACCTTGTCATTGTCATTAATCCACTGATAAAATGGATCTCTTCCTCTTTCTAAAATGGCAGATTGATAAATTGTATAACCAAACTCCCCAGCTCTATATTCTGAACTCATGATAGGATCCAACTTTTTGGTTGTAATGATTGGTTCAATTTTTTCCCTCTTCAGTTCATAACCTTTTGCTACATAATTAGGTTTCTTGATTGGAAAATCAAATGGACGAGATGTGAAATGCGAATAAATTTTCCCCCATAATGGTTCAATAGCTTTACTATTCTCCTCTAATTTTTTTTGATCGTCTAGTTCTAAATCTTCAGGTTTCCCTACTGATCTTATCTTCTTATCTATGATATATTCCTCTGTTTGCAACTTGATGAATTTATCAAATTCTTCTTTTGTTAACAGATTCTGTGCCACTTCCATTTCTTCAAGTAAATATTCATATCGCCCCTCAGAAACATGAAATTCTGCAAATGCTTGTTCTTTTGTACCAATCATCTTTTCTACAATTTGCTGAATAGGAACTTTAGCTTGTGCTTTTACTTTTTTTAAATTATTTTTCACTTCCGTTGGTTCTTTCTGCAGGTTAGTCGATATATCTGCATGTGCATTTAATAAAGATACAGATGATACAGCAAGAATAGCAACAACTCCAAATGCAGACCAATGATAAGAGTTCTTTTTAAATTTTTTAATCATAAGAATTCTCCTTTTTAATGTTCTTTTATTTCTACTTAAGTTCGCTAAGCTTGGTACTTGATAATAATTTGAGTAGTGTTCTAACAGGGTAATAATAGTATGACCATATGCAAGTTTTTCCTCTGAATCTATATATGTAAGAGCTAATGCATCACACGCCAGTTCCTGATCTTCCCGCATGCATGAGTAAGCATACCAAAGAATTGGGTTAAACCAGTTTAGAATCAGTAAGATATGCATAAGCCAATTTACACCAACATCTCTTCGTTTAATATGAGCTAATTCATGATGAAAGATATATCGTAACTGTTGCTCCTCCAATACTTTCATATGTGCACTTGACAATAACAACCTTGGTCTTAGGAATCCGAAAACAGTTGGACTTGTAATTTCCCCAGCTAAGAGGAGTGGGATATCTCGCTTAACGGACATAGATTCCTTACAGCTCTCAAAGATTTTACTAATCTTTTCATCTGTAATAACGGGTTGCTTTTTTATGTAAAAAAGTAAACGCTTATTCATAATGATGGTGGCAAAACATAAAATGATAACCCCAGCAAGCCAAATATATAAAACGATTTTATAAAATGAATACGTTTCATCATTTTGCTTTTCATTATTATGCGTTTGTTTCTTACTTTTCTCAGCTGTTTGTGTAGAACCATATGTATAGGTGCCTTTATTTGTGATTACCTTTGTATCACCTATAGCTGGCGATCCTTGTATACGATTTATAGAGTCTTGGTGAAAGGTAACTGGAGTTCCATTACTGTACGAAAGAATGGAATAGATACTGTAGGAACTATCTAGTGACCATGGCAATAAAAGCTTTACAATTAATATCATCCATAATAGATACTGCCATCGTGGGGGTAACTTATCTCTAAGAAAGATTTTGATACATAAAATTAAGCCAACTAATATACTTGCCATAATGGAGGTTTCTATCACCCACTCAAAAAAGCGAGGTAGATAGACGTTTACAAACATATCTATCATTATGATTTATCCTTCCTTTGATTTTCCTCATTCTTCTCATCTAAAATACGTTTGAGTTCGTTAATATCCTCTGAAGACAGCTTTTCTTCTTTTAAGAAATTCACAAGTAAAGGTTTAAATGCTGCACCATAGAAACGTTTGAGAAGCGATTTTGTTTCTACATGTAAATAACTATCCTGCGACACTAAAGGATAATAGGCATACATACGCCCTTTATCCTGATGGTAAAAAACAGCTTCTTTTTGGACTAATCGATTAATTAGCGTTCGAATCGTTTTCGGTTTCCAGTCCATCATTACCTCTAGCGCTTCAATCACTTCATTTGCCGTTTGAGGAGATTTTGACCAAAGAACTTTCATAACTTCTAATTCAGCTTCCGATATTTTAGGTAATTCTTTCATTGTTTAAAATCCCACCCTTTTATATTACACTTGTAATCTATAACCAAATATTACAAGTGTAATCCTAGAATGTCAACTTATTTCATGAATAATCATTAAAAAGGTAACATTCAGAAAACAACAAAGATAAGTTACTCTTTCTGTAGAATCATAGAAAGGATGGTTATGGTGTATTTCCTCTATTTGTCCCACATCGATACGCGAGAAACAACATTATTTATTATATGCCAAAACAATAACAAAAACGGACCTGTTATCAGGTCTCTTCCCGCATTTTTCTTTTATATTCCTTAAAAAACAACTTAAGTCATACAACCTTCGTTACTCCTAGTTACTAAACATTAGTTATGTTCATAATTTCGTAACACGTATAGACAGGTATATATGTTATAATCAACTTAGCAAATTACAAATAAATTTGCATTTCCTGTGCCCCTTACCTCCCAGTAAGGGGCGTACCCTTTTATAAATAACTATTTCAGTACAACTTTGTTACAGTACTTTCACGTCAATTCCCCAAATTTAAGAACCTTCATAAATTAGACTTAATATAACCTTTTCCAAGGAACTATATGCCGATACACGAATCCCTATTTATATAGGGATTTTTTTATAAAGGAAGAATTCAAAAAAAGAAGGAGATTACCCCCTTCTTTTTTTTGAATTACGTGCCCCTCATTATTTACTATAACCACGATTCAGTTTAGTTAACTTTTCATTGATGTGAAAAATTCTTACTCTAATATCTTTAACACCAGATGCTTGCAGTCTACTCTTGTGCATTTCTCCATATTTTTCAGCATCTTGTTTTTCTTCAAATACATAGATGCCTCCAGCTTCTTTCGTTTCTACATTCTCCGTCCATATTTTCCAATAGAATCCTTCTTCTTCATTAATACTTTTTGCTAAATCCCAAAATGCTTTTTCCATTTCTTCACCAAAAGGACCTTCAAACGGAAAATCAACTTGTAGTAAATATGCCATTTCCACTCACTCCTATGTTCAATATTTTCAATTCGGATGCATACAGTTTAACGACTTTAGGTTATGTTTTAAAAAAAACAGCCATTCTTTAATGAAACGGCTGTTTTCGTAATTCAATAAAAGCTCCCAGATTGCGGTAGATATTTTTAAATATTATTTTTTTTTGACTTGATTATAATAAAAGATGGACTTCGTGATTCGTTTATTAAATCTGGCATTTTCTCTATCCCTGCCAAAGTTGATTGTGGTTCGATTATTTTATCCAGCGAAAACCCGTGTTCAATTAAAGTATTTATTAATGTGGCAACTGTCCGATGATAAATAACCACACTATCGTCAACAAACCAGTTGTGTACTCTGATTCCTTCTTCTTGATAATTATCTAATGCCCAGTGTGATTTATTACCATCCTCAGTTTTTATCCAATGGTTGCTCCCTTTGCGAGCTGTTGCTATTGGATGTTCAGTTGAAAAGATAAATTCACCACTGCTTTTTAATAGTTCATTAATCTTTTGAATCATTGCCGAGTAATCTTTAATGTAATGTATAGAGAGGGAACTTATAATCAGATCGAACTTTTGATTGGTTTGTCCCATATCCTCCATAGGAAGACACATAAATTCTATGTTATCATCCTTATTTAACTTTTTAGCACGTTCAATCATATTTTTGGATATGTCTACACCTACTACGTTTTTTGCACCATTTTCTATACAATACTTTGAAAAATGACCATCACCGCAGCCCAAGTCTAATACCGATTTTCCTTTCAAACACAGAATTAATGATTTGATTGCTGGCTGTTCTATGAAGTCATTAGCGTTTATTCCACTTTCACGCAACGCTGTGTAGTTTTTGAAGAAATTCGGATTATCGTAAACATTTTGTTTCACTTACATCACCCCTCTGATAAGGTTTTCATAGATTAAGCTGACTTCTGTTTCCAAATTATCATACTAACCATAAAAATTTTGTCATCCTTTTATTATAGTAATGTTTTTTAGGAAGATATCTCGAACTCAATACTTTCACAATCCTGCCCGTTTGCTGAATAATCTGCTGTAGATATTATACCGTATTAAGAAAATTAACCTTTATTTTAATTACAAGCAAAAATCTTTACGAAAAGAGCCTTACAAAAAGACACCCAAGAATTAACAAAGATATTGTTTCGTCTGTTTAATCACTTACAGAAAAACGGACAAAAACCCCATAGATATGAGAGGAAAACAGTCTTTAATATCTTAGGCGTCGTATATAACTTTTCTATGTCTCACAATCATGTAGCGTAATCAAAAAAATTGAAGTCTGATAGGGTTTATTTGTATGCAAACTTTTAAAGAACTTGCACTGGATCTTTAGAAAAAAGAAAAAATCTTACATGAAGTTAAACTTATATAATGTTAGCTTGATGGGCATAGAGCATCGCCCACATTTTAATTATTTTATAGACCAAGTAATTTTCAAAAAAGGATAGCAAAATTTCAATTATAATTTTGATTTAAACAATGCGTTCTGAGACACTACTCTTCTTCTAAAATAGCGTAATAATATTCATCCCACCATTCATTTCCATGGGGTATACACTTCCTGAAATATCCTTCTCTTCTCATTCCAATTTTCTCCATCAATCGATATGACGGGGTATTTTGTGGCTGACATGTAGCTATAATTCTATGTAATTTCATTTCCTTAAACCCATATTTTAATGTAGCTTGTGCTGCTTCAGAAGCATATCCTTTATTGAAATATTTAGGATTGAATACCCACCCAATCTCATAAGTATGGTCACCAAAATATTTATGAAAAACAATATGACCAATCAAAATATTTTCATCTACCAGTATCACAGGAAAGTTCTCTGCATTTTCACCCATATTTCTATTTACAAAGTTTCTTGTATCTTCTTCAGTAAAAACCCCTTCAGGTATGTATTTCATAACATTGCTATCTGATGTATACTCATGGACAGCTTGCCAATCTTTGAACTCAAAATTTCGTATTAATAATCTTTCTGCTCTTATAAACATTTACTTTTCTCCTCTCAAAAAATCGTTTCTTTATTTCAAATCCACATTCAACTCTTAAACTAAAAAGAACTTGTAGGAATCCCTGCAAGTTCTTTTTAGTTTAAGGTGAATATATGGGACAAACAAACGATCTTACAGATTCATCATAGAAACTACAGGAATAGTACTTTGACAAATATATCATATAACAAATATTAACATCTGTATATTTTCGAAAATTATGTTAATTGAGGACGGAAATAGCTTTTTCTTAACTATTCTTAATTTCGTTTACTAATAACTTCATTTTACTTAAATAAAATGCTTAATCTGATTTTTTGCAACTTCTTGTGAATGAGTAACAACAATTACGCATTTTGTTGAGTTTAAATGAAAGTCTACTTTTCCCTGATGTTTCCCCTTTTTATTAAGTACTTCAAATCTACCGTATTGTGTATATAAAGCGTAAAGATTATTGGATTTTGAATCAACATATACATCCCTTTTATTTAAAAATAAGAAAACCCCATATTCAATAAAAAATACAGGGTTTTTATAAAGCTGTTTATTTTGTTTACAGTTATACTTAGTCGAAAGAAGTTCGTGAATTAAATATTACTTATCCAATTAAGAAAACTTCATATACCAGCCCAAACATCTTTCCCATATCGCCCTTCGTCTTGCACACGTTCAAACCAATTCCTTGCTTCTTGTTCACTGACTTCATGAATTTCTTGATATGCTTGACAAATGGTGTCTTCTACGTCAGGAGCCATTTTACTTCCATCACCACATATATAAAGATGGGCCCCATTATCTAATAACGAAATTAAATTGATTCTATCTTCTTTTATTAAATGCTGTACATATGTTTTAGGATGTCCTTCTAAGCGAGAAAAAGCTGTGTGTAAAGAGATTAATCCATCTCTTTCATCATTTTCTAATTCTGTACGATAGAGATAATCTTTTTCAGGATGACGACAACCAAAATATAGATGTGCTTGTCCTAAGTTCATACCTTTTTGCTTTTGAATACGACGCGCTTGCAAGAATCCACGGAATGGTGCAATTCCAGTACCTGGTCCAACCATGATAATTGGTGTTTCTGGATTTTCAGGTAATTGAAAGTTTGATTGTGGCGTTCGAATGAAACAGATAATCTCATCTTTATTATGACGCTGAGCTAAATAATTAGAAGCGACTCCTTCATATGTCCCTTCCCCACTCCATGCAGGTGCATTAACAACACCAACCGTAATGCTCAGACGATCCTGTGCAACGAGTGGAGAGCTTGAAATAGAATAGTAACGCGGTTTGAGCGCAGGAAGAAGTTCTAAAAAGCGTTCAAATCGGATTTCACAAGCTTCATACTTTTCAAGAAGATCCAACATTGACATACGTTTCTTTAATATTTGTTCATGATAAACTCCCTCTTCCAATAATGATTCCAATTCTTTTTTATGAGGAGGGCATGCTGTGAATGTCACCATTTCTCTTATTTGTGCTCGAGTGGCTGCTTCTTGCACTTCTACACTATAACTAAGAAGGTCATATAAACGAACAGGACTGTCTAAAGGTATGTGATTTACACTTCGTCCACTTGCACTCAGTATGACTTGATCCTTCCCATTTAATCCAAATCGTTTTAAAATTCGGTTGACATTTTTCTCACTATTAATTGGCAGCACCCCAAGGTGATCTCCTTCTTTATACGTAGCGCCTTCTGGCAAGGATATCTCAATATGTCGCGTGCTTCTTTCGCTGCTAGATGATTGAAGCTCACGATTTTCTAGTATAGATGCATAAACCGCTTCATATGTTCGCGCAAGAGGAGATCCTCCAAGACGACTAACAAATTGTAAACTTAATGTACTGCGTTCTTTCTCCATGTTTTTGTTAAGTTCCAACCCAAATGCCTTCATCGCATCAGACCACATACTTTGTTTCCATTGCTCGAGCTGTTCCTCGAAATCACCACTTGCATCCGCTTCTCCACGTGTAGAAAATCTTGTTGCTCCTTTTTGAGCCATTTGCTCATCAATGTATCTTGGAATTCGCTGATAAGTACTAGCCCAATTATGATCTCCACAACCAAACACTGCATATTGAACACCTTTTAGCTCATCCTGTTTTAATTCCTCCAACCATTGCACAAACTGCCCTGCATTACTTGGTGGCTTTCCATTATAAGAAGAAGTTACAATAAGAACCGCTCCTTCTTTCGGTAGACTTCCAATTCGATCGTTCAGAGCTACCACTTCCGTTTGAACACCTTCTAAACTAGCTGTATCTGCTAGTTCTCTTGCAATACCTTCTGCTACCCCTGTATCCGAGCCATACAGAACAAGAAGTGAAAGATTATCGGCTCCAGTAATAGAAGGAGTCTTCTGAACTTGCTGCTTGGTTTCATGGTTTTTCAGTTTCTCCTCTGTAGGCGCAAGAACATTAGTATGGCTAATAGTTTGATTTCGGGGTAGAATCCTAATTTTAAAATCACCAGGCTTTAACGTTAATGTTTGTTTTACGTCCAGCTGATAGTCTTGATAATCAATGAATTCAAAATGTTGAAGAAGCATTCCCATTACGAGTGTGGCTTCATGAAGTGCAAACTGCATACCGATACATGCTCGTTGACCATTTCCAAATGGCTTATAAGCGTGATGAGGAACCTTATCCAGCTCTTCAAATCGTTCAGGTTGGAATTCTTCCACGTTGTCTCCCCACGCGTCTTTATCCCTATGTAACTGTGGAATAAGAACCGAAATACGATCTTTTCCTTTCTTAATTGGATATTTCCCACCAATCACTGTATCTTCTTTCGCATAGAGACTGAATGCTGGAGCAGTAGGCCATAGACGTAACGATTCATTTAAAATCATCCGGATATACTTAAGTTTCATAACTTGTTGGTATGTTGGAGTAGGATCTGTCAAAACCCTATCTACTTCTTCATAGGCTTTTTTCAATTTATCTGGATTCTTTAATAAAAAATAGATTGCAAAAGATAATAATCCACTTGTTGTTTCATGCCCAGCTATTAAAAAAGTGATAATTTGGAAACGAATATTTTCATCATCTAATTTTTCACCAGTTTCCGGATCCTGCACATTTAACATACGGGAAAGCAAATCATTTTCTTCCTGATTTCCACTACTTTTACGTTCAGCAATAATATTATCTACTAATGAAAACATAGATTGGATATCATGCTGAAATTGACGTTTCGTTCTCCACATGAGTTTATCTTCTATATCCAGCCGCTGTAATTGGTGCATCGCCTCATCTAGAGCACGGCTCATGCTAGTAATAAAGGGATGAGGGGTCTCACGATAAAAGCTATTAAATCGATAATTAAAACCACATAAACCAATTGTATCCAATGTAAGGCGAGTCATATCCTCCGGTACATCTACGCTTTCATTCGGATTAAGCCGTGCCCATTTTTGAACGAGTTGTACAGCAAGATCGACCATCATAGCATGATAATCTTTCATTGCCCGTTGGCTAAATGTAGGCATCAAAATATTATGAGCTTTTTTCCAGTTAGGCTCATGAGTCTCGCTTGTAAATAATCCGTCTCCAGCAAAGGCGCGAACTTTCGCTAAAGCGCCTTCTATACTTTTATCAAATCGTGTTTCGTCACAGACTTCTGCTACCAGTTCATGTCCAGAAACGACAATGATGGTATCACTTAAAGTTTGAATTTGAAATATGGGACCATACTCTTCCGCTATCTTGATAAAGGATAGGGTCGGTTTATCTTTATCGATTAATGGGAGATTCCCCAGCAATCCATATGTTTTCGGTTGAGGAATGGCAGATACTTTTTTATCCATTAAAAACACCCTTTCAAAAAACATGAAATAAAATATCCCATTCAATAAAAAGAAGATAGCAATGAATCGCCTGGGATAAAGATATGTAATTGATTACCTTATTTTATCTTTTCCCTAACTATTCACGATTATGATATTGCTTATAAGGTTCGTAATCTAAGTTGTTTGTTGCTATTACATTTATTACTTGCAGAAAAAATACTAAATGAAAATGAGGTATATTATTATAATGTTTATCAGAAATTGAGAGCTAAAGATTGTAGTATTAGGAAAACCAGTAGCTTCTCATGTCAATTCAAACAAATACGATAAAGTGAAACTTTAATCAGCCCTCACCAATCGGGCTTTTACGGGCAATTGATCCCTTACCTAACTTCTTTGCTTCAGCTAAATTTTGAGGTGGGGGTCTTACTGCCTGTTAATGCGGGATATATAAGTATACTGTGTTGCTAATGAAAAAGGATCTGATATGAATATCAGATCCTTTTTACTATATAATTATTTCACTGATTCTTTTCCGGATCTAAATACCAGCGCCTTAGCAGCAGAAATTTGCATTTCTTCATAGTCTAACTAATCAGCCAAATACTTGTAGGAATTATTATCTAAAGTTTTATTTTGCCCTACCGATTTAACCTCTCGACAGCTTCCGCACTTGTATCTACACGTTTAACGAAAAAGACTAATAGTAGTGCAACAACATTCATACCAAGCGCTACATAGAATGAATATTGAATTCCGGATAATAAAGCCTTCTGAGTTAATATTGCCTTCGTAGTTTCAGTGAAGGTTGTTGGATCTATATCAGCCATTAGACTTTCAGCTTTTGTTTTTGTTACAGAATTCATAATCGTAACAAGAATAGCAGTACCAATCGAACCGGACACTTGTTGCGCTGTATTATTAACAGCTGTACCGTGCGGATTTAAGCGAGTTGGCAATTGATTAAGGCCATTTGTCATAAGCGGCATCATCACCATCGCCATCCCAAACATCCGCAGTGTATAAATAAGAATAATATGTGTGTGACTAGAGTCGAGTTGCAGGTTTGCCAACATATAAGTTGAAACAGCTGTAATGGAAAGTCCTACTATACCAAGAACCCGAGGGCCATATTTATCAAATAGTTTACCTGTAATTGGTGACATAATCCCCATTATTACCGCACCTGGAAGCATCATCAGCCCAGAGCTCAGCGGTGAAATACCGCGGACGTTTTGTACATAAGCTGGCGTTAAAATCATACCCGAAAACATGGCCACTGCGTTGACAATTGCAATTACAGACGCAAGTGCAAACATTGGGTACTTGTAAACACGTAAATCCAATAACGGTTCATTCATTTTTAATTGACGGATAATAAAAGCAATTAAGGCAATAGCGCCTATGATTAAGGTTGTTAAGACCACTTTATTCGTCCAACCGTCGGAGCTTGCAGAACTGAATCCATATAACAAACCACCAAAACCGATAGAAGATAATAGTAATGAGAGATAATCAAGTTTTGCATTTTTGTTTTGTCTCATGACATTCTCCGATTTCCAAATCCCTAACAGTAAGCTAATGATTGCTAACGGTAATATCATTTCAAAAAGCAAGCGCCAGTCATAATACTCTACAATATAACCTGATAGTGTCGGTCCAATTGCTGGAGCTGTAATCATAACTAATCCAAAAATCCCCATTGCTGTTCCCCTTTTTTCTCTTGGAAAGCTTACTAGCATAATATTCATTAACAAAGGCCCCATGACTGAAGAACCTGCTGCTTGAACCATTCGGCCAGTAAGTAATAAACTAAAGTTTGGTGCTAAAGCCGCTAAGGCCGTACCAAAAATAAAAATCACCATAGATGTAATAAATAAGCTCCTATTGGAGAAGCGGGTTATTAAAAATGCTGATGCTGGAATTAATATACCACTTACAAGCATATATCCTGTAGAAAGCCACTGGATCGTTGAATAATCATTAATGTCTAAATCCTTCATTATGGATGGTAAAGCTACATTTAAAAGCGAGTTATTTAGAAATGAAACAAATGCCCCAATAAAAAGAATTACAAGCATTAAATATGGTGGTTTTCTTTTATGTAATGTTTCACTCATATATTCATTTGCCCCTTCATTATAAATTCCATTGATCAGTTTAAATCGTTTGTATATCTGCATAAGAATACATTGTCCTTGCAGTATTTTGCCAAACTCTACGAATGGATATTCTCTTTTTAGCAATTCTACTTGCCTAACATAACATTTTTATTTTTTTTGTTGATTAAACCTTGATAAACACGTTTGTTATCCAAAATTAAATTATGCTGAAATAAACAAAAGGAGCAAATGAAAATACCCTTCTAAAATAAAGTGATACTTTAATCAGTAATGTTTTTACAGGCAGCCGCTTTCGCTGTATTTTGAGATGGAGATGTCTTGCTTCCCACAAATAGCGGAATAAATCAACAAGTCCATACACCTATTCCTTTAAATACAGGCTTGTAAATCTAGTTATGTAACCATCCATAAAAAGGAATATTACATAGGCTAAGTCTAACATTACATTTTTAAAGTGAGGGGAATACGCTTATGCACCAATATTGGTATTTGAATTCAAATGGAATCGGGGAGCAATATAATAACCAAATTGCAATGTCATCATTATATTTACAGCCCAAAATAGCTAAAGCTGAGGGAATGAGTAATCTGAACATTCTTAGGAATCAGAGTTGTAGAGTCTATCCATCCGGTTGGGATTCACCCGCCAATTATACGGGTTTCAATCCCGGGCCCCCTCCCTTCCCTTTAGGCCAGCCAATCCATTATGCAGGGATGATGCCCCAAGGACATGCTGCTAATTGGGCTCCATTACAAGGCCATGCAGGTTTTAATTTTCAAAAACCTCCCCTCTCCTGGCCCCAACCATTCAATCATACAGGGATGTTCGCACAAGGTCATATTGCCGCTTTACTATCACCGCCAGTCAAGCCTTTTCATTTTAATACCAATAATAACTGGGGTATTTTTGGAAACCATCCAGGATGGGGAGGACAGGTAAGTCCCATGGGATGGGGGAATAACGGTCAGCCAGGAATGCTTGGAAACTTACTGTCAGTAGGAAAAGGCACCATGAATGGAATCGGAATGCTTAGTAGTCTAATCGGTATGGGGAAGTTCTTCTTTTAGTTAATTAGAACTGGAGGATAGGTCCATAGCCCAGACTTAAAAACCATTGCTTTTTAAACTCCTCAAACATACTCCCTCCAAGTTCATTTCCTCGTTTTTCAAATTATAAAAACATCAAGAAAAGACATTCCAATTATGGAACGTCTTCTTTCACTTTATAAAACGAGTCAACAATCTAAAATATTCTAACCAACATACTCACTCATTTAACTAAATAAATTGGTTAATTGCATAAAGCTCTTCTAACTTTCCTTGCGAAACTTAGCGGATCATCAACGTCTTCGATATTAACGTAAATTAAATTTGGATCATCACATAACCACTCATTGTGTATAGACGAAACGATTATTCCTTGTTTAATAATTGTAGCAACAAATCCATTGACTTCTTTTTGTAAGAGCGCTATCCGGCCTAGACATAATGCTCGTCCAGTTTTATTATCTCGTGATTCGAATGAGAAGGAACTTGTTACTCTAAAACGTTTTCCTAAAATAGTTGCTTGTATTTCATCCCGATTTATTGTTGCCACGCATTTTCCACCGGCGAACCCTTCTTGGCCACCGATAATTCTTGCAAACTGTTGACAAATTAATTCATCATTACATGCCATACCTTGAATCATCCCCCCTTTTACTGTTAGGTTATGAATGAATCCTTAGGTCTGAAACGGTAATGAATCTATACTATTACAAAAAAGATTATCGGGATCTAACGAAGTCTATTAGATGGTAAGGCATTTTTAGAAAACATAAAAAAAACACCCTAAGGTGCCATCCTTTGACTTGAGAATCATATCTATGTATGGAGAAATTTAGAAAAGAGAAGGTTCTAACTATAATTTATAAAGCTATTATGCCATGAATTACATACATATTTCCTTATTTACTGGGAGCAGAATCCCGTTATATTACTTTCTAATCAGACGCGTTAAAGCCATCCCAAGAAATCCAGCTCCCATTCCTATTAACCATCCTGTTTGGGCATTACCTAACATAGACCCCACTCCTCCGCCAAGAAACATGCAGCCAACGAATACTAATCCTCCAATTCCCCAATTCGGCCGTTCCATAGTTCAATCACATCCCTTCAATAAAACATATGCGATTAACTAGCCTAACTTTCTTGCATGGGATAGTTAATTATTTTGCTTATGTTTAGCACTTTCAGGGAATTCATTAGATGCTGATATTGATTCATTTGAATAAAGTGAAACTTTAATCAGCGGGGGTTTTCTTCATCCCCCACTGATTATTAGTTGAACCAATCGGACTTTTATGGGCAGTTGAACCCCCACCTAAATTCTTTGTTTTCACTGCATTTTGAGGTGGGGGTCTTACTGCCCATTAAAGCGGGATAAATTATAGAAGGAGAATTTCATTTTTCATATTATAATAACTTAAGAGTTGTAGAACAAATTCTTCTTCAACTAATGAGTTAATAACAGTATAGAGATTTCCCACACTTTATGACTCAACCCTCGTTATCAAGTTAAGAAAAGCAAATCCCACAAAAACGAAAATTATATGCATCATTGACTACTGTTAATGATGCGTTATGACATACAATGGAGTTACTATTAGAAAACTGTGAGGATGATTACGTTGATAAAATTTGTAATTAGTTATGCTGCAAGTCTGTTTGCTTTTATTTTTGGATGGTTCTTGATTTCATATATTTCTCATCCTAGCTTTATTCACCCGGACGTTGTATTTGGATTCATTAAAACGATCGTCACTTATGGTAGTATACCGGCTCTTGTAGCTTGTCTAATTGGGGAAGTGTTATACAGGAAAATCAAACGATGTAGAGAATTTCAATTCGGAATTCCTGTATTTATAGGACAAGCAGTTATCTATACACTTATACCATTTCTTTTTCTTTTTCCTTTTCATTTTTCCCATTTCTTTGATTTCGTTGCACCTGTTATTATGGGGGCCTTATCTTTTTATTTAGTACGTAGAAAAATATAATTAACTTCAAGAGTGTGACAGAAAGAAGCCGGAGTGAGTAAAACCACACTGTATAACCATACAGAGCTCAAAGAACGCATCAATTCTTGCGAAATCAACAAGAAAAAGCATTTGTGGACTCTAAGTTTAAGTAAAACGAGAACAATCAAAATGCTGTCATTTCTTTTCTGAAAAGAAGAATTGAAAAGTTAGAGAAAAAAGAATAAAGGGCTTGAAGAAAAAAATAAGTAATTGCATAAAATTAGGACCGTACATATTAGACATATCTAAAATGTACGGTCCTTTTGTTTACTAGTGGTTCATTTATCTAACCTAAAGATAAATATGTGGATCTTTTACCATTTGAATTTCTTTGAAAGTTTCTTATATTTTCTATACGAACGTCTAACAATGTTTAACATAAAATACGGTATTTTAATAGGGAATGGAAATTTATAAATGAAAGGCAAATAAAATGTAAAATATGCCTTTTCTAGGTCTCTCCACTTACTATCTTCTTTTGTTTTTAAGAAGTCAGATACATCGACTACATATCCCCTTCCATTTTCCATCATCACGTTTTTCCCGTGAACATCACAAGGAGTTAATCCTTGTTCCCTTGCATACTCTAAAGCTTCATTAATATCAAGAATCACCTGCTTAGGAATTTTAATCCCCTTATGAATAGCATCGTATAAGGTAATTTCTTTTAAACGTTTCAATACTATGAAATTTTCTCCTTTATATATAAGCTTCGAATAAGAAGGATGGTTTCCGATTCTTCGGTATACTTCCGACTCTTTTTCAATTCCTTCTCCTTCTCGTGCGTAAACTTTCACTACCCAATCTTTGTATTCTTTGTGCATGAATACTGCGGCATAATTCCCCATGCCTAAACACTTCCAAAGTCTAGGAATATCTTTAACTACTACAGGCTCGAACTTATCCTCACTTCTTATGCTTACCTCTTTTAATAATTCATCCTTTATCAATCCCACAAAACTGTTTATACTCATCATTTCCACTCCGGTTTTGCTAAAAGGGGGCCTACCCACATTTTAACGAAAATATACACTAAGTGAATTTTAGCATAAAACGAGTCATCTTTTTTCTTAAAATACAAAGATGACTCGTTTTATTTGAACTGTTGAATACTTAATATTTATTCCATTATTCATAACTAAAAACCTTACAACATAAAAATATTTCCAACTATTTACGTATTTTCATTTTTCAGAGGCAACCGTATAAGAGCTTTTATTCGTGCAAGTTCTCTTCGTTCATTGGCCATGCCAAATCCATTTTTGTTCATCGCATAAGCATAACTTAACTTTTCATCTGGAGCGGCAAAACAGGATAATCCTCGGTGCTGTACAAAAAACGTTCTGGGGGTGGTATGAGCTTTTAACTTGATGAGTATGGGAATCCAATGTTATTAAAATTAAAGTGGTTATCAAGTCGGAGGAAGGCACCTTAGGGTGTCTTTTCTTTTTAAAATATATAAACGCACTATCCCTTTCCTAACAGAGGCCTCCCCTCATGCCTCCTCACAGAGAGAACGATAAGGCTTTTTTTATTTACCCAATTACCGAGCTCTCAAATGTTTTAAATAGTTATAATACATGTATTGCTTCAATAACATATGACCATTCTTAAGAATGTCATTGAAATGTACCAATAGATGTTAGTGCAGTAAAATAAATTGTGTTATGATGTGAGCAAATATAAAGCTATTTAACGGAGGGATTCATATGCCGCATGTTGTATTTCGTGGAATTACTACTGAACAATTAAAACGCATAAGCAAGCCATTAGTAGAAGAGCTCGCAGAGATTTGTGAGTGTGGTACGGATAATTTTACGTTGGAACTACCAAGTTCTACGTTTGTATTCAATGGAGAAGAAATAGAAGCGTTTCCTCTTATTGAAGTGAAATGGTTCGAGCGTGGACAGGAAATTCGTGATCGATTTGCCAAGGCCATTACTACATATGTAATGGATTTTGGACTTCCAGAAGTAGAGGTTGTATTTACGGTTTTCACAGAATCAGCGTATTATATTAACGGGAAGCATTGTGCAAGTTAGAGCTATTTGAAAGATTTTTGTACGGTTTATAAGGGGTAGAGCCACATTGCCATCAAGCTAAGAATAGAGAATATCCAAACACAAAACATGAAAAAACTCCTAACAAATTTTGTTAGGAGTTTTTTCAAATATGCGATATTTTTTTAATCCTCATTATTGATTTCTATTGTACCTGTTCTAGCACTAACTTTTAAACTATTTAACAGATTATCAGGTGTCTTGATTTCCACTTCATATTCAAATGTAGATTGTGCTAAGTTGTCATCTTCTAATTCGAATTCTTTTTTCACATTAATAATTTCTCCATTTGTATGTGCTAAAGAAATTTCACGAACTTGTTTCTCTGTGTAGTTTTCATTTTTTTTGGCATAATTGTAACCCATACCATAATATCCACCAACAATAGCAATACCACTTACTAAAATAGCAATTATACTTATCATTATTTTCTTTTTATGTTTTAACATGTTCATCCACTCCTTCATGATTAATCATCTATTCCAAATCTTGCTTCAAGCGCATTTTCTGCTTGCTCTAATTGATCTTCCAGTATATCGTGTTCTCTTTCTTGCGCTTTATATTGTTCAATCGTTATCGTTCCAGCGCGATAATCTGCTTCAAGCTGATTATCGGATAGATCTATCTTGTCATCCAATTGATCAATTTCTTTTTTTGCTGCAAAGTACGTATTTAAGTTTTCTTCTTTTGCTCCAACTGGTTTCGTGTTATTTGCCTTTTCAACGATAGCTGTGACTTCGTTTTTGAAATCTTGTATTTGCTTCGTATCAATCGTAGCAGGCACTGTTTTGTGTGGTTCTTGTTGTAGTTGAGAACTTTCTTTTTGCAATGTATCATTTTCCACTTTCAGTTGTTGTACTTCTGTATTGTTATCAGCTTGAGTAGAACAAGCTGTTAAGAATAAACAAGACATTGCTCCAATCAACATCCACTTTCTCATTCTGTTTTCCTCCCTTTACATGTGCACCTTATCCTTGCCTTTATATTACTGAACAAACATTAAAGGAAGATTAATGTACAAAAAAATAAAGTGATATAATGAAATAGTTTCTAATCTTTCTTTAATGTTTTGGAATTATACTGATACATATTAATAAGAAGAAAAGGAGAATGTTAATGCGAGTTCTTATTGTCGAAGATGAACAAGACTTACAAAATATATTAGTAAAACGATTAAATGCAGAACATTATAGTATCGATTCATGTGGGAATGGAGAAGATGCCTTGGATTATATAAACATGACTACCTACGATTTGATTGTGCTTGACATTATGATTCCCGGAATAAATGGTTTGCAAGTATTACAAAGATTACGCGCAGACAATAATATAACTCCTGTCTTGCTTCTTACAGCTAAAGATACAATTGATGATCGTGTAACAGGACTCGACTTAGGTGCGGACGATTATTTAGTAAAGCCGTTTGCTTTTGACGAACTGCTAGCAAGAATTCGAGTGTTAATGCGAAGAAATACAGGAAACACATCTAATGTGTTTGAAATCGCTGACCTAGTGGTAGATTGCAATATGCATAAAGTAACAAGAGGAGACCAGGTTATCACTCTTTCCAGTAAAGAATTTGCTATTTTAGAATATATGATTCGTAATAAAGAAGTTGTGTTGACACGAGATAAAATAGAGCAACATGTGTGGAATTACGACTATGAAGGTGGCTCGAATATTATTGATGTTTACGTCCGCTATCTTCGTAAAAAAATTGATAGCCAGTTTGAAACGAAGTTAATTCATACAGTACGAGGAACTGGTTACGTATTGCGAGTAGAATCATGAAAAGACTATCAATCAAAATGAAAGTAACCCTGTGGTATACAGGGCTAATTGTAATTATTATGGCACTCGTGTTAGCTTTTATTTTAACTTCTTCGGATAAAGTTTTGCTTTTTAATATGAAGAATCAATTGAAAAGCACAGTAAAAGAAAGCATGGAAGATATCGAATATAAGCATGGACAATTAAAGATGGACGATGATTTTGAAACCTTTGAAGATGGAGTAAATATCATCATTTTTAATAAACAAGGTGAGTTGCTGGCAGGAAATAGTCCAACAAGCTTTAATAAAAAGATATCGCTTAAATCCGATGAAATACAAACTATTAAAGACGGTAATAAAGAATGGATAGTCTATGATTTTCTCCATAATGCAGGAGGCGATGAGCAAGTCTGGATTCGTGGAATAATGACTATGAACCAATTATCATCAACGATGAATACGCTTATTGTAGTAACACTCATCTCATTTCCATTACTTATTCTCATTGCGGCAGTCGGAGGATATTTTATTACGCAAAGAGCGTTTCGACCTGTGCAACAAATGAGTGATTCAGCTAGTAAAATTGGTGATGGTAAAGACCTTTCGAAGAGAATTCATTTACAAGGTTCACCGAAAGACGAAATGTATCATTTAGCACAAACCTTTGACAAAATGTTTGCGCGATTGGAAACATCATTTGAAAGTGAAAAACAATTTACATCTGACGCATCTCATGAATTAAGAACACCAACATCTGTTATTATTTCGCAATGCGAATACGCTTTATCGCAGAGGAATAATCCAAAAGAAATGGAAGAATCATTAGAAGTAATTTTAAAGCAATCACGTAAAATGTCCGCGCTACTATCCCAACTCTTACTATTAGCAAGAGCTGACCAAGGAAGCCATAATACTTTTCAATTTGAATGTATCAATATGAGTGAATTAACGGAAATCGTTGTAGAAGAGCTTTCATTAATGGTTCAAGAAGCATCGATTGATATCACAACTCATATAGAGAAAGACCTGTTTATGAAAGCAGATCAAACATTGATGATGCGTTTATTAATGAATTTACTAACGAATGCGATTGCTTATAGCAAAGCGAACGGCACTGTGCATATGCAACTGTTCCGTGATGAAACCAACATAATAGGTAAAGTCTCCGATAATGGCATAGGTATCAGCGAGCAACATATTACGAAAATATGGGACCGCTTCTATCGAGTTGACGCAGCAAGAACATCTTCAAGCACCGGAAACACAGGTTTAGGATTGTCGATGGTAAAATGGATTGTCGAACTACATGGAGGAGAAATTACGGTTGAAAGTAAATTAGGGGAAGGCAGTACGTTTACCTTTAAACTACCAATTGAAAAACGAGCATAATTTATGAATGTTTGTAGCTCCAGAATAAAGATTCTTTAATCCTTATATAAAAGTAATCGACGCATTTTAAACAGCATCGATTTTATCATTTTGGACAACCTGTTCTGTTAAGTTCATATGCATATGGAAAAATATCGAAATAAAACCCCAGAAATCCAAAGGTTTCTGGGGCTTCATTATACATTTAGCTCTTTTTGCTTTTTGTTTTGTTTATGTCTATGCAGCAATTTTCGACTTATGAGAGAAATCAGTAATAAAATCAGTATTAGTACGAAAATCTGCATAAATGACAAATCAAAATATTTAGCGCCTGTAACGATTAAAAGTGTAGAAATTGTACCTTTTACAATGAAAAAAATAATAATCCATAATCCGCCTTTTTTCCAGTTCATTTTTATATTCCCTTTCCTACGTTTTAATTCTTAAATGGGACACTTATTAGCAATCTATTATATGAATAAAAAAGTCATGTCTAAATTAAATGCGACGTTTCCATAATAAATGAAAATGATATTCAACGTCAATTTTATTGACTATTTGAATACCTGTTTCTTATAAGCAATGAACTTTTGTTGTCAAACTAAAAAACACCTCCATTAAATTTACATACTTCGTATGCGAATTCAAGAGGTGTTTTTTCCTATACCATCAAGTAAAATTTCCTGCTTTATTTTTGTCTTGATACGTACCTATTTTCTAGTACACAATAACTGGATCATATGTGTTCAAACTATCATACACAGTTTTTGCAACGTTAGGAAGAAGGTTCACACAACCACCTGATCCCCCTGTTACATAAGCATTATTTCCCCAGTCTTTTCGCCAGCCTGCATCATGGAATCCTTGGCCGCTATTTGTGAATGGAACCCAGTAATCTACTTTAACTGCATAATCAGCTTTCCCTACTGCGCTACCTCTCAGCGTGTATGGAGTTCGTTTATATAAAACATACCACACACCTGGTGATGTATCTTCACCCGTGCTATGTTTACCCGTTACTACATTTGTGGTAACGACTAATTTCCCATCTTTATAAATCCAAATTTGTTGATCTGCAATGGAAACTTCTGCATATGTGTCTCCGATGCCATTATTCGATGTTGTTTTATAGCCGATCCCTTCCTTCTCCCAACCATTCCCGTGAATATTAGAAGCAGAAAGCGATTTTCCGCCTTTCTCAAAGGCTTCTTGAACTTGTTTTGTCTCTTTTTCAACATCTAATGCCCAACCATACCCTTGTCCTTTTACTGATATGACTGAACCAGAATGTGTTTTAAAAGCGAAGTCTTTATGTAATGTAGATTTTGCCTTATTAATTTCGGTAATCTTATTCTTAATGTCGTTCGCATCGATTGTCACTTTCATATCCTTTGACATAGACGCATTTTGAATTAGATCTTTCGCTTTTAATGAATACACTTCATCCTGCACTTTATACTCAACAGACTGCTGAAGAAGATTCTGTAATGCTTTCTCTTCTTTTTTGATGATTGGATCGTCTTCTTTAATAGGCTGTATGTATGCAGACTTCAGATGAATTTCGCTTTTATGCTTCTGCTTATCGTAATCTTTTAGTAGATTCGTAACATCATACTGTTTTCCATCAACGCTCTTCGAAATAACAATTTTTCCTTGTTCGAGCTTCGCCATAGCATCTTGAGGCGCTTTTAAATCTTCATTCATAGAAACAAGCTTTTCTTCTACAAGTTTTTTCATCGTTTCACTACGATACTGATCCGCTTCTTTCGGTAACAATGAATAATCTTTTTCCTTTGAGGAAGGGAAAAATGTCCACTGGCTTTTTAATAGTTTCTTAACTTGTGGCAAATCTTTTTCCGTCAGTTCTGTTTTTGTATCTTGTTCATCTAAAATTTGTTGTTGATCAATAAAGACTTTATTCGCTAATCCAGATGTTTTTAATTCCTGTATTGCCTGATCAGCGCTCAAACCACCGACTTTTGTATCATTAATCGTAACATTTGAATTGAAGTGAGTTGCTTGATAATAACTCATTCCCCCAATAAGAAGTGCAATTACACCGCCACCCGCAGCGATTAACTTCCAATTTGTAAAACGTTTTTTTGATCTTACCCGTTTTTTCTCAACTTCTTCAACAGATTCATTTACTGTATTATTGTTCATCAATCTTTCCCCCGTATACATAAACGTCAATTGATTTTAAACCAAAACCATTGAATAGTGTACCTTATTTTTCCTAAAATTTCATTGTTTTTACCAGATTTCATCTCATTTAATCGATTAAAGTTAGATTTTTTAATAGTAAGATATATAAAGATGATAGATAAAGTGAAAAAGGATCACAACAATCGAGCTATTACGTGCCCTTCGCATTCGCAGAATTTTGAAGAACGATACTACTTAACTTGATAAAATACTTTTCGGATAGTTCAAATCAGAGAAAGGCACCATAGGATGTCTATTATTTATGAAAAATATCCACAAAAAAGGGACTACATGTAGACTCTTTTTTGTGAATATTTTAATGTCGCATATTTTATACATTTAAATGCAAACCATGCTCCCTGCTTTTCGCCAGGTTTCACAACATTACTATCGGCCTAACTAATTTCACCTTATAATCTTTTTCATCAACAATTTCAAGTTTCTTTGAACTATTATATATGTTTGTACCACGCTTTATTGATACGTTTAACCTTTACAGGTGTTGAAGTTTTAGACTCATCCTTTGGTGTAATCCTATTATTAGAACATCCTGCAATGGTGAGACAGCATGTAGCCAATAAAACTAATAATATTAACTTCTTCAAATAGCCACTCCTATATAAGGGAAATATTATATTAAGAAAATTAAACATAACATCGAATCTTTGTAAAAACAATATATTTCCTAGTTTTATTATTCATTGGCAGATTACTGCACACCTTAAGGTGCATGAATCTGCTTATAAGCGTAGAAACCTATGCTCATCAAGTCAATGTCCAATTTCCATTTTATCCGATTCTCAATATTTATTCCAATATAAATATATAGCTATTATTGTTGAAAACTAATTATCTCTCAAAATGAAAAATACGAACTGAATTCCTATAACCCCATATACGTTTATTCAGCTAATTTCTCCCCTGTAACGATCTGAAACAACGTGGCTGCATGTTTCCCTTCTAATTGAGCGTACCGATTATCCTCCGCCTTAATTTCCACTTTATCCTTATTCGTGCTTATCCAAATTTGATACAACACAGCTTTCGCCTCTATTTTCGGATTTTTAAATTGAAAAATAAAGTGGTAATCAGCTGGACGAGACATTTCCACTTTTTTATTTTCAAAAGTAGTATCATTTAATATTTTCTTTACTTGCAACACTTCATTATTATCTGTCACTACCTTAAGATCTTCATATTCATTATCAACCATACGTTTTTGCACTTCGATTCTTTGATCTTCATTTTCTAGTCCATTTGAACAGCCGGTTATTATGAACATGCAGATACTAATAATAACTAGAGGCCAATTTCTAAATTTCATATTAATACCCTCTTTTCAATACAAAATATTTCAATTTGTAAAATAAAGGTAATTAATTTAAACTTAAAAATATAAATAATAAAGAGAAAGGAGTGTCGTTCTATGCAGTTACAAACATACACTTGGAAAAGTTATACGTTTCTCATTGTAAGTATATTCGTTACTATTAATCTCTTTCTCTTCTCACCTATTTTAGACCGAGTTGGAGTAGAATATGTCGTGCCTTTCGCCTACTTCATATTAGCTTCCGCTGTTATAGCAATCCTATTAGCGGTCATCTCTTTTTGTAGCCGAGCTGAGAAAAAAATTTTAGCCATTATCGGGTTATGTTTTACTCTATTTAACACAGCGATCATTTTATTTTTCCTTTGGTTTGGTTACCATTTCACTTAAGTGAAATATAAATAAACTCCATAAGCCACAAATAAAATTAGTAAAATAGAAATGCTGAGTATCGTATATATAATCCATTTTATATTTAAACTTATATACGCCCTTCTCACCTTCTTAAAATCCCATTATATAACAAAAAAAGCATTGGATACCCAATGCTTTTCACACTTACGCAAATAGAGACGTATTCGCATATAAAGCTGGTGAACCACCTGAATGTACGAATAAAATGTTGTCTTCTTTATTAAATATACCTTTTTTAATTAAGTCGATTAGTCCCGCTACCGCTTTACCTGTATACACTGGATCCAGTAAAATACCTTCTGTTTTCGCAAGTAATTGAACTGCTTCCACCATTTCTGGCGTTGGTAACGCATAACCTGGTCCTACATATTCATCAAAGCATGTTACAGCTTCGCGCGGGATAAAGTTCGGAATCCCAACGTGAGCTGACGTTTCCTCTACAAGTTTTGCTACTTTCTCTTCTTGTTCTGCTTTTCCTCTACTTACGTTGATCCCGATTACAGGAATGTGACTTTGTGTTCCAGCAAAACCAGTAATTAAACCAGCGTGCATACCAGCACTACCGCTTACGCAAACAACTGTACTGAAATCAATTCCTTGGTCAAATGATTGTGCCATAATTTCTTGCGCACAAGCAACGTACCCCATTGCACCAGTAGGATTTGATCCACCAACTGGTATTACATACGGTGTATTACCTTTTTCACTAACTTCTTTCGCTACTTTATGCATCTCTTCCATAAGATCTGCTCCGTTTGGTACAACAATTACATTTTCAGCACCTAGTAAATGATATAAGAAATAGTTTCCGTTAAAGTCTGGCTTCTCTTCTGGCTCAAGCCCTTCTTCTAATACAAGAATACATTTCATTTTTTCTTTTACTGCAGCTGCAAGTGTTAGACGGCAATGGTTTGACTGAATACCACCAGCTGTAATTAACGTATCTGCCCCTTTTTCCTGTGCATCCGCAACTAGAAACTCTAACTTTCTCGTCTTATTACCACCAGCTGTTAAACCAAGTAAATCATCTCGCTTAAAATAAATAGTCGGCCCGCCAAGTGCCTCAGAAAAATTGTTTAATTTTTCAATTGGTGTATATGATTCTGTATATTTTTTTCTCGGGAATTTAGCTAAATTCATTAATAACGCTCCTTTGTACTTCTTTCACAATGTATGTAACGATACTATTATTACATGTAAAAATGATGAAGTCACCTTTCTGGAGGAAAAATGTATTGGAATTCGGTTTTGGTGCATGAAATTGCATTAAAGATATAAATTTCATTACGGTACATGAAATTTATATCGGCGATTTTTCACATATATCGTTCATAACTTGAAATATATCAACGATTTTTTCAATATATCGACTTATCGACAAAAAGCGACAACACAAAAAGACCCACACATTAAAAAGTGGGCCCTCTTCCAATCACTTATTTGCCGAAAATCGAAGAAGCTGCGTTAATCCTGGTTCTAAATTCATTTCGCCTTTATGGCGTACGTATACAATTTTATCCCCATCAAATTTTGGTGGATTCCCTGGATTATACGTATTCCACTCACTCGTTCCTTCTACAGAGTACTCCATATACTCCGTTGCACCGACGATTATATTTTTACTATCATCAGCGGTTACATTTGGTGCCATTTGTGCGACCTTCGCATCACTAATTAATAGCTTCTTTATATCCTTATCACGTTTATAGTCGTAAGCTGTTACAATTACGTCGTTACCATATGCTTTCACTTGTAGCCCTTGTTTAAATGAATAACCATCAGGAGCAGTCTTCTCTCCGCCATTTGGTCCAGCTGACATCCAGCCCGTTTCAATTCCGCCTGTATTTACTACGGTAAATCCTTTTTTATCTCCGCCTGCAATTTTCTTTTTACCAGCCCAGTCTGGCAAGTTTAAATCCCAATGCGTGTGACTCGTGAAGAAAACAACTTGCGGATAGTCTTTTAATATATCGTACAACTTATCGACGTTTAAATAATCTTGTAAGTACGGTGATTGTCTTGATCCAGATACTGTATCAGGTAAAACGTGATGAGAGAAAATGAAAATTGGCTTATTTTTATCTTTTTGACTATATTCTTCTAAATTTTGTTTTAACCAACCTAATTGCTCATCACTCATAAATACTTCATCCCACATTTTTGAATCGTGGTATTTCATATATTTTTCAGTTCCTAAAAATAAAAGCGGATAACCGTCTAATTCTTTTTTATGATACACCTTTTCTTGCCCACTAAATTGTAAGTAACGGTTGAATAGCGTTTCTTCCGTTACACCATTTGGCCATGTACTTTGAGAGAGCTTTCCATCAACTGTCCATTTACCAGCATAAAACTCATGATTCCCCACAGTTGACCATACATTCTCTGGATGCTTATTTGTGTTTAGCACACGCTTCACATCATCATATTGTGACTGTTGTCCAGTTGACGTTATATCCCCATTCATAATAAGTGCTCTAGAAAGTGGCATCACTTTGTTCATATCTTTTAATACGTGGTCAAAATCCCCTAAGTCCCCTTGAATATCACTAATAACATTAAAAGTTGTAGCTGATTTTCGGACTTGCTCTTTCCCTTCTGCGTGAACTGAAAACGTCGGCAATAATGCCGCCATAACTGCTAACGAAGCAACTGTCTTTTTCATACAAATTCTCCCCCTAATAAATAATTGTACAAACTGACATGTTCTGCTTTCTCTTAGGTGCTTGTCCACTTCACATTATAGGGAGGGATTGTAAAGGTAGATTGGATAAAAAATTAAGAGTTTTTTAAGAGATTTTGTCTTTTCATTGCAACCCACAATTCGAGCTTCACGCCAATCTAGCTTTCTAGCCTTTAACATTACATACATGTAAATTTTGATGTTAAATCTTTTCGTTTCATACGTTGTTTTTTATTACTTCTAATTTTCGGGAAAAAGCCACTAATTAATAATGTTATCATCCATGCCATTATTAGAATAAAATTTATTGTATTACCAGAATTCAAGCTGAAAATTCTCCACAAATAGGCAGCACAAAAAACGAGGATAGCAGTAATACTAAGTAAAAATGTCCTAACTACTAATCCGATGTAGGATTTCTTCTCTTGCTTAAAAATGAAAGTCCTTCTACCTTTGTACAATCTAATTACAAATAGCAGCAAATATAAACCAAGTGTGGCTCCAATAACAATTGATGTAATAGAGTTGTTTTTTCTCTGCTCAACTAGAGAGAAGTAACTTTCAGGTAATTTTCCCGTTTCATATTCAATCCATGCGTGGTAAATATCCTGTCGTAAGTCTATACCACCTTCACTATTCGTAAGGATTACCAATCCATCCTTTGTATTAGGAATGAAACCATAAAAAGAATGCCACCCTCGATTGTCACCAGAATGATAAAGTAATTTCCATTGATTAGATAGTTTTTTTTCAAATATACCTAAACCATTCTCCCCTAATACCGGCTTTTGCATTTCCGTAACACGTTCACTTTTGATGACACCATTACCTTTATTATTTGCATCCATGCTTGCAAGTATCAATGTCATCATATCGGTAACATTTGTCTTAAGACCTGCAGCAGCCTGTTCGGTAAATTGATAACTAGGGAGCTCCTCTCCAAAATATCCATAAGCTTTCGACAGGTTATGGTTTTCAGGACGTTGTAAGAATGAACTAGATTTCATTCCTAAAGGTTTCATAATTTGTTCTTCCATATAACGATCAAACGGTATTCCGGTAACCTCTTCCATTACAAGTTGTAAAATTGTATATCCGCCACCAGAGTAAATTGTTTCTGAACCTGGTTTATTGGTAACCTCCACTGGTTCATTAAGCCCTCCTTTTCCAGACAGAGACTCCTCAATAGAGTCAAGATGTTTCCCTGGTGCAACCCCGAGGTAACCTTTATGTGCAGACAGCCCTGCTGTATGGCTTAACAATCTTCTTATTGTGACTTCATTATTATGAAACTCTGAATTAGGTAATTTCCATTTGATCAGATATTTTCCAACGGGATCATCTAGTGATAAACGACCTTCATCTACAAGATGTAGGATTCCCCACGCTGTAAGGTTTTTAGATATGGAACCAGCTTGAAACAATGTATCATCACTCACCGCTTTTTTTGTCTTTTTGTCTACATAACCGTAATTAAGTGTATAAGCAATACGCCCCTCATGTACAATCCCTATTGCAACCCCTGGTACCTCATAATTCTCCTGCCATTTTGGTACCTGTTCATCCAGTTTTTTTTTGAAATCCTCTATACTTCTATCAGTCAACGTGCCCGATTCTGCCCTCACCACATTTGTAAACCATGCTTCATTCGTAATGAATATACAAATCATTAAACATAAAATACTTTTGCATATTATCGATGCTTTTTGCCTATTCTTCATTTGCTCTACCCCTTTTTCAGAATATTCTACCCATCAATCAGAGTATCCCATTCTAATATCCCATTCTATCGATTTTTATTACTTAACCTTACAAAATTGTAATAAAAATCAAAGTTCTACATACTTAGGGGGTTACTGTTCTTTATTCGAGAGCAGTGAATTTAATACAAAAAAAAGACACAGAGATTTCTCCCCATGCCTACTAATCGGCTACTTCTTCACTGCATGCACGTAATGCACCGTCTCAAAAGCTTTTAAATAATCGTTTCGTCCTTCAAAATATAATGTATGGATATCCTCTGGTGATAAGTGCTCATAAATGAGTAAGCCCGCCTTCTCTAACAGTGCTTCCATTTCGGTATAAGAAAAACACGATTTCATCGGTTCCCCGCCTACTGCAGCCATTTTCACCATATTTTCAACTCGATTGGACAATCCTTTTTCAGTAAATAAGTTTTCATCCGGATAATCGAATACGATAGAGCTCCCCTCTGGAACCATCTCGAATAAGTATTCTATTAAACTAGAAAGCTCCTCTTTCGTTAAATAGTACGTAACACCTAATAGGCTAAAGAAAGTCTTTTTGTTTTCAAATCCTTCATGTACTAATGCTTGCTTCGAGAAATTTTTAGTAAAATCCATCGAAACAAAATGAAGATTGCTTGGCATTTCATACTCTGCTTCTTTCACTCTTTGTATTTTAAACGCTTGCGTAGAAGGATGATCCACTTCAAATATTTCTATTTTATTTTCTAACTCTCGGTGTCTAAAACTAAATGTGTCTAAGCCTGCACCGAGTATGACGTATTGTTTTGCTCCTAATGTAATCTCATGTAGTAATACTCTTTCACAATATGCCGCGCGTGCCAAAGGTGTTGGTGATAATTGAACTTGTGTAATCCATTTTAATATTTCTTGTGGATTGTCTTGAAACTTCTCTGCAATGTCTGTATTAAAAAAATGTATTCCTTGAACCATGTTCATTTCAATATCGTTATGTTCCTTTTGTGGAATGAAATCTTTAGCTACATAATCATCAAAGATTTTAGGACGATCAAATTCACTATGATACGCCCTTCCGAAAGCTGATACTAGCGACGTTACACTTGCTTCACCTTTTTTCACGCACATACACTCCTTCATTTTCACAACAAAAATAGGGTTCCCCTGGCCAGGAGAACCCTATTATACACTTTATTTTTATATTGGTAAATTATAGCATAAATAAGTTTTTTTGTCAAGTTTTTCAGCCTGCTATCACTCCAACAATTTGTATATTCTCTAGCAGGAAAATTGTCGATCCACACAGAATGTTCCAAATTATAACAATACATATGGAGGCCAATATGAAACGATTAGTGATCATTACCGTAGGAAAAACACACAGCGGAAAAACTACATTTGCTCAAGAACTAGAAAAAGAGTTACCCCACTCTTTCGTTATGGATCAAGATAACCAAGCAGAATTTATTAACTCGCATTATGAAAAATTACAGCCGGCTGAAGGCGCCAACACCTTTAAACACGGTCTTTCGAAATTCATTGTTGATTATGCAAAAGAACATACAAATTTACACCTTATTATTTGCAACTCAAATAGAAGCCGAAATGGCCGGATGTATTTACTAAATGAATTGTTTCCAAAAGAAGACTATGTACGCATACTCGTTCATTTTGATATTCCAGATGATGTACTTTACGAAAGAGTAGCTCGAAGCACGCGAAGTACGAATATTTTTAGAGGCAGTTATTCTAGTTTCAAAGAAGTACTCGATCGACAACAGTCTGAATCACTACAAGAAGATGTAGTAGATCCTATAGAAAACGAGGCTGATTATTTGTTTGTTATTCGCAATAGCAAGGATATAAACCTTACTATAGAAGAAATTGTGCATCTTGTTAAAGATTTGTCCCCTACTCCAAAATAGGAGACTATGAGAATTACATAATGATAGATTATTATGCAAATACTTCCTCTAGACATCGTACATGGTATATAATGATGTAATAATCTATTATTATATGCTCAATTTTACACAATAGAGTGCATTCATAGGAAAGAGGTACAAAAATATGAAAACAAAACAAACAATTGCTGCGTCTACACTAGCTTTAGCAATGATTGCTGGCGCAAACTCTGCTCATGCGGAAGTAACTGATGCTACTCCTCAGCAAAGTACGGGAGATCGATTAGCTGAAATTAAGCAACATAGACAAGAGTTAGATGCGAAATTGCAGCAGCACAAAGAAAACGTGGATCAAACATTGAATGAACTTAACCAAGTTAAGGAAAATGTTGATACGAAGGTTAATGAACTACATGAGCGTAAACAAATTGCTGATGAAAAAATCAATGAGATTAAACAACGTAAAGAAGAGTTAGATGCAAAACTTCAGCAAGACAAGCAAATCGCCGAAGATAAAATCGCTGAAATGAAAGAGCATAAAAAACAAGTAGAAGACAAAGTTGCTGAAGTTAAAGAACATAAACAAAATATCGATAACAAAGTGAATGAGATTAAAGAACATAAACAAACTGTCGATGAAAAAGTGAATGAAATTAAGCAACATAAAGAGAACATCGATCAAAAGGTTAATGAACTTAAGGAAGTTAAAAAACAGGTAGATGAAAAATTAGCTGAGTTAAAGAAAGCAAAACAAACTGCTGAGGACAAACTTGCTGAGCTAAAAGAAAATAAGCCGAATACTGGTAACACGTTAGAGGAACTTAAGAAAATTAAAGGCAATTTAGATAGTCTTTCCGCTAACTTAGAACTAGCTAAACAAGATGTAAAAAACAAACTTGCTGAATTACAAAAAGCTAGAGAAGAATTACTAAATAAAATTAACGAGATAAAACAAGCGAAACAAACTGTTTCAGATGATTTAACAAAGAAAAAACAAGACTTAGATATTAAAATCAACGACTTTAAACATACTGAGAAAAAAATTGAAGACAAATTAGCTGAGGTACATACAACGAAGCAAAATGTAGATAACAAAATTAATGAAGTATCTCAATCAAAACAAACTGAAACAAAGACTGGT
The DNA here is from genome assembly GCF_054326875.1 of Bacillus sp. BC08. Lineage (NCBI taxonomy): Bacteria > Bacillati > Bacillota > Bacilli > Caryophanales > Bacillaceae > Bacillus > Bacillus sp. BC08. The sequence goes on from NZ_JBTGPA010000027.1 coordinate 41,073, forward strand.
ACTACAAACACAAACAATAATGCTAAAGAACTTCCTAACGCTGGTAGTGAGCAATCAAATAATATGGCTTTAGGTATGTTATCTGTATTAGGCGGCGTTTTATTAGTAACACGTAATAAAATTAAAGCGTTATTCTCAAAATAAAGCACTTATACAAAAGACAACCGCACACTTGTGCGATTGTCTTTTTTCTTTATATTAACTTCCCATCTCGAAGCGTCAATATACGATCACATACATCAAGCATTCTTTCATCATGCGTAATCATAATTGCTGCTTTTTGGCTCTCTTTCACTTCACGTTTCATCATTTCTACAACTTCACGTGCACGTTTCGAGTCTAAGCTAGCCGTTGGTTCATCCGCTAATATTAAATCCGGATTGTTCATAAACGCGCGAGCGATTGCTACCCTTTGTTTTTCTCCGCCGGACAGTTGATTTGGATAATGATTTTTTCTTTCTCCTAACCCAAATGCTGCTAATAAATGATCCGCACGCTTTTCTGATTCTTGTTTGTTTTCTTTTTTTAGCTTTGCAATGTAAAGCAATTGTTCTTTTACATTTAAATATGGAACAAGATTTGCAAACTGGAAAATGAAGCCGATTTTTTTCAAACGAATGTCTGTCATTTCCTTTTCTGATAGCTTCGTAATATTTTGCTCACGAATGTAAATATCCCCTTTTGACGGTGATAATAAAGCTCCCGCGATTGATAATAACGTACTTTTCCCTGATCCAGAAGGACCGACGATTCCGATAAACTCTCCAGCTTTCACATCAAGCGACATCGGATGAAGGGCTGTTACTTCCGTATTTCCTTCTCCGTACACTTTACTTACTTTGTCTAATTTTAATAATGAAGTCATTACATCCCACCTCCAATTGCTTCTAATGCATCAACTTTTAATACTTGGTATAACGAAATAAGTGTTCCTAAAATACTAATTACGATAAAGATTGCTGCATATTGTGCAATCATCGGTGTTGTTAATAAGAATGGCATACCTGCCGGTAAAATTTGTTCTAATCCTTGTACAAGAACAATACTGATGACCATCGCAACGACTGATAAGAATAACGCCTGTAAGACTAAGCTATTTGCTAAATAAGAGTTCTTCGTACCAATTGCTTTTAATACACCTAATTGCTGTGTTTTTTGCAATGTAATGACGTAGAAGAATACACCGATTAGTAAAGCAGCGATAACAAGTAAGAACGCAATAATCATCGTTAATGTTCCTTGCTCCTCTTTAAATCCTGGAATACTTTGCAGTACTTCTTTTTTGTCAATTACGTGTGCATTTTTAATCTCTTTATCTGTGTTAAGTGCAATTGCACTATAATCTTTTTGGTTTGGTTGTGAAATAGCGCTCCATACGTCTTCATTTACATAAACGACTGGTGTATGGCTAAACATTTGATCTTTCGTAAATCCAACGATTGTAAATTCTTTCTTTGAAACAGGATCAATAATTGTATCTCCAATATCAATTCCTTTTTCTTTAATTGATTCATCAGCAACCATTTCGTTATTTGCTGTACCTAATTTCTCACCTTCTACAATGTTCGGTTCTAAAAATGAATCACGTTCACTTGAGAAAATAGCAATATCAACCTTTTTCGAACTATCTTTCTTTTCATACGTTGAAACTTTTACACGAAACGGAACAGCCTCTTTCTCGCCTACTTGATTGACTACGTTATCAACATCGTCTTTCTTAATTTGTGAACGAAGTAATTTATTTTCCGCATCATCTGCTAAAACGAACTTATTTGCCTCCATATTTTGAATCGATGAAGCATTATCATATGATAGTCCATTTGCTAATCCTGAAATAACAAGAACTAAAAATGATAATAACACCATAATCAGTCCGATTAATCCGTATCGTAATTTTGATTGTTTTAATTCACGCAGAGCTAAAAACATTTCGCTCGCTCCTTCCTCTTTCTTTCTATGCACCTATCATAAAAAAGAAATATGAACGGAATATGAACAGAAGATTACAGAGTGTAAGATTTAATTTTCAGAAAGTATTGAAAATAACTAAAATCCTTGATACAATTCAGTCAAATAATCTTGACCGAGTAATTTCATTTAAGGAGTTGATCATGTTGAAACCCATGTTAACACTCACTACTTATAGCCAACTAAAAGCAATAAGCGATCCACTACGTGTCGAAATGATGATGCGTCTATGCGAACGTCCTTATACAGGTCAATTACTATCTGAGAAATTCGGCATTCCAAGGGCGAAAATTCATTATCATTTAAAAGAATTAGAAAAGAATGGTTTTATAGAAATTGTTTATACAGAAGAAAAGAATGGCATCATTCAAAAGTTTTATCAATCTGTCGCTAGAAGCTTCACCCCTGCCGCAGAACTATTACCTCATTTAGAAATATTAAGCGAATCCGGTCGCCAAATCTTTTTACAAATGACGGAAAGAACGAAAGGCCACATTCTCGCTGCACCTGAAGAAGCTTTTACATTACGGAAAGTAAGCGAAGATCCAGCTGAGTGGAATTACGTTTCATCTTGCTGGGAGTTTGATGCTACGCCAGAACAATTTCAAGTGTGGGTGAAAAAGTTTTATGAAGTGATGTCTGAATTAAACGAGATCACAAAAGATGCAGATAAAGATCCAAATAGTAAATCTTATTACATTTCTACTACTGCACTACAAATCGACGAGCGAGCAATGCAGCGATTTGTGAAAAAAGAAGAAAAATCGTAATAGGATTTTTTTTATACAAACGGTCAAATTTATTTTACCGAATAAATTTATTATAAAGGAGTAGATTAAATGGACATATTGAAAAACCGGAATTTCCTCTTACTGTTTTTAGGGAGAATTTTTACAAACATAGGAGATAGTTTGTATTATGTAGCCGCGATGTGGCTCGTATATAAGCTGAGTGGTAATCCTTTTTATTCTGGATTGGCTGGTTTTCTTACATTATTACCTTCTGCACTTCAATTTCTTACCGGGCCATTCGTTGATAGATGGTCAATAAAAAACACTCTCGTCATCACACAAGTTTTGCAATGCATTCTTATATTAATTATTCCTATTACACACTACTTCGATCTATTAACAGTTCAACTACTCCTTATCATCATGCCCATCGTAGCCTTTATCGAACAATTCGCCTATCCCGCACAATCAAAAGCTTTACCACTTCTACTGAATAAAACACAATTATTAAAAGGAAATTCACTCTTTTCATTTGCATATCAAGGCATCGATTTAATTTGTACGACTCTTTCTGGCATATTAGTAGCACTACTTGGCGCAATCACTTTATATGTAATCGACTCTTTTACATTCGCAATTACTGCCCTTTTGTTCTTTTCACTAAAACTGCCAAAGCAAGCAGAAACCAATACATCGCTATCAACTAAACAATATTTCTCTGATTTAAAAGAAGGCTTTTCGATCGTCTTCCGTTCATTAATGGGCGTATTCTTAATTGGTACCGTTGTCGCTAATTTTTCAATTGGTATGACGATGGCCATACTCCCTTCTTTCGCTGATTCTTTAGGAGGCGTGAAATCATATGGTTTCTTCTTAGCTGCTATATCAGCAGGTAGTCTCATCGGTACATTATTCAGTTCATGGGTTGGCAAACGTAATGTTGGCCGTGTCTCTATTATCGGCTTCGCGAATGGCGCTATCTTTTGGTTTCTCTCTACGATTGTACCGTTTCAATGGCTATCTATTTTCTTATTCGGCCTAGCTTGGATTCCAATTGGTGCGACCAACATATTATTCGCGACAATTAGTCAAATTGTAATTCCAAATCAATATATCGGACGCATTAACTCAGTCATGCGAAGTATGGGCACAATTGCTATGCCGTTCGGTTCTTTAATTGGTGGATATGCTGCGAATGTATTTAGTAGCCAACTCATTTTCACACTGGCTAGCATAGGGATTTTCTTCATTTCTCTCGTATGGCTACTTCATCCAAAATTACGAGCATTGCCGAAAGCTGATGAAATTACAGCGGATACTTTTGGGGTTCGGTTTAAAGTAGAGCGCGGGAAAGGTGCGGCTTTATAGCAGGAACAAATTTAACCCCGTTCTAAATATAGGACGGGGTTATAAATATAGGTATTTCATTTTGTATGTAAGATACTTCACTTCACTAAAAAATATAACAATAAAGTTATTTAATAATCTAAGTTTTATTCAATAATAGCGCCCAATTGTGGAAAATCAAGATGATGATTTTGACTGTTTCCTTTTCTTTTTGACTAACGCACTAGTTTGAAAACGGAACCATTTAAAGAAGATTGACACTTGAGTAACTCTGTTTTATTTTGAATATAGATAAAGTCCAAAATCTTGCATAACAGAGGTTTGCCCCATTTGCCGCAACATCGTAGCTATATTGCCACGGTGATAAGAACCATGGGTGACAACGTGAAGTACTGATTCAGAAATAGAAGTTTCAAGCACCCCAGCATATGGGTTATTCACCACTATCACCTTATCAATATCTTCTTGACTGTTTAAAAGAGCTTCGTTTCGTTCGGATAAGTCTTGAAATATTTTTTTCATTTCCTCAATATTTTTTGTTTCCACCTGTTCTCTCAATTGGTTTGTAGACACCATTGCTTCATTCATACTTTTACCTAAGATAATGTCAAACCATGCGTAATCTGTAAGGTAAATGTGCGACAACACCTTTGATACCGAAGAAAAACCACTCTGAATTTCCTTATGATAAATGTCCTGTGGTAGTTCTTTTAAACGATCAATTATCACTCCATTTGCCCATACGTGGTATTTGTACATTATTAATGCGGGATGTGTCATCTTAAAGTCCCTCATTTCTAATAGTTTTTCGTATTGAAACAATCGATGCCTAGGTAAATAATTCGTCTATAAATTCTGTTGTTCAATTTATTTATTATTCCATTTTATTTATAATATTCCTTCCTAAACTAATCTGACTTATTACCATAAGTACATTCCTTCACACCCCCTATTTATTCACATGGATATCCAAATTAATCACAAATTGTTATTCAAGAATATGGCCCAATTGTGGAATAGAGTGACTCGCATTTTTCCAAACAACTTTTTGTCACTTTACACATAAGCGAAAATATATCAGCGATTTCCCGAAACAAAATGACAAAAAGAAGAGGCTGTTTCCAAACAGCCTCCTCCATCTATTTCGGAAGCTCCACCTGAACAGTAGTCCCTTCCCCTTTCGTACTATACACAGAAACGTTTCCGTTATGCAGTTCCACAATTTTCTGCACAATTGACAACCCTAAACCACTACCTTCTACGTTTCTCGCTCTTGCTGTATCTACTTTGTAAAAACGATCAAATATACGATCCATCTCTTCTTTTTTCATGCCAATTCCGTTGTCTGATATAGAAATCATCACACTTGATTCTAATTCTTCTACAACAAATTCAATCGTTCCGCCGTCGTTTGAAAACTTAATACTATTCGTAAAGATGTTACTCCATACTTGATGAAGTAAGTTTTCATCCCCTCGTATTGTAATGTCCGGCACATCAAATTCAACAGCGATATCTTTTTCACGCCATTTCCATTCGAGCATAAAAATGACGTCTTTAATTTGCTTCTGCAGATGGAATTCTTTTATTTGCAACACTTTCTCTTCTTTATCTAGTGAAGCAAGCGTAAGTAACTGTTTACATAAACTAGACATTCGCTTACTTTCGCCCTCAATAATTTGTAAGTAATGGTTTCTTTCTTCTTCACTCATCTTTTCTGTTTGCAATGTTTTCGAGAAACCTTGTATAGAAGAAAGCGGAGATTGGAATTCGTGAGAAACGTTGGAAACGAATTCTTGTCTCATCTCATCTAATTCTTTAATACTTTTCGTCATCTTTTGAAAATTAGTTGCCAATGTACCAATTTCATCTTTTCGCTTTACATCTAATTCAATTTCATATTCACCACTCGCAATTTTTTGCGTGGCCTTTGTAAATTTACGAATTGGACGAACGATATAACCTGCTGCGATTGCTATAAAAATGATACTTAATACAACGATGAAACCGAGTAATACCGCTAGAAAAATTCGCATCTCACCAAATTGTTGCTGAATATCGGGACGAATAAATAATGCGTACTGTTTATCACCGTGTTTTACCGGGACACCGACACTATTAATTAATTCATTATCGAAAAACCCTGTAATAAAGAGGCGGGTTGGATACGTAGAAACACCATTAAACGTTTCGCCATTCAATACTTTATGAACGGTATCATCACTTATTGTCGTTTTACGAAACGCATTGCCGATACGCTTTCCATTCTTTTTATCATCGACAATATAAATTTCATATCCTAGCTTCGCAATAGACCGTAAGTATGCCTCTTGATTTTCTTCACTTTGCTTTTCATATAACGATTTTACTTCTTCCGCATACATTAAAATCTTTTCACTGTTATACGGTTTTAACTTCACTTGATAGTACACATTTGTTAATAAAAAACCGATAATACTGCTAAGTAGCATGATTCCAACTGTCATAAAAACAAATCTAGAGTATAGTGATTTCATTTTTATTTCAACTCCAACTTATAACCGAGTCCACGTACTGTCGTAATTTGAAAATCATCCGTTCGTTTTGAGAAACGATCTCGTAGCCGCTTCACATGAACGTCAACAGTTCGTTCATCTCCTTCAAAATCCATTCCCCATACTAATTCAATTAGTTCTTCTCTTGAAAATGTTCTTCCAGGATAACTAGCAAGTTGCGATAACAGTTCAAATTCTTTTAATGGAAGCAAAATCGTTTGACCGTTACACTTCACTTCAAAGCCTTTTCGGTCAATTGTCGTACCGTGCAGCGTAATCATATCAGCACTCAGCATTTGATAACGACGCAGTAATGCTTTCATACGGAAAATGACTTCAGCTGGCTCAAATGGTTTTACAATATAATCGTCCGTACCAGAAATGAATCCTTTTTCTTTATCAACCAATTGATCTTTCGCAGTTAATAAAATAACCGGTATATCATGATACTTCCGGATTTCTTCACATAACGTATAGCCATCAACAAATGGCATCATAATGTCTACTATCGCAAGATGAATATTTTCTTTTTCTAATACGTCTTGCGCTACCTTTCCATCTTCTGCTTCAAAAACTTTAAACCCCTCTTTTTGTAAATGATAATGCAACAATTCTCTAATATGCTTATCATCATCAGCTAATAAAATATGTATCATTTTCATTAAACCCTCTCTTGTTCATCCTTCTACATTTCTTACCTTAAGAAACAATTGGATTTTTTGCAAGAAAAAGAAAAAGAATCTATTTTGAAAAAAGATTATTCAAAATAGATTCTTACGTTTTAGTATTAAGATTATTTTAATGAAAAATAAGTTCTAAGCTTTAGAAATATCAACGAATCCTTCTCCAAATACGTCACGAACATCGTGTATAGCAATAAACGCAGCAGGATCCGTAGTTTGAACAATCCGTTTTAGCTTCACTACTTCTTGCTTATTAATAACAACATAAAGAATTTCCTTCGGAGTTTTCGTGTAATAGCCATGACCTGAGTACACCGTAACCCCTCTGCCCATTAACGTAGTTACCTTCCCGGCAATTTCATTCGGGTTATCAGAAATAATCGTAATGGCTTTCTTCGGATTTAAACCTTCAATTACAAACTCCATCACTTTCGTTGCTACATATAGCATAATAATTGTTATCATCAGTTTTTCTGCACCAATAATGAAATAAGATGAAAATGCAACAATTAAATCGAAGAACAGTAAACCATAGCTAATGCTCCATCCTAAATATTTATGCGTCATCCTTGCTAAGATGGTAGTACCTGCTGTTGTTCCGCCAACGCGAATAATAAGACCAATCCCGCACCCAATAAATATTCCTCCGAAAATGGCATTTACGAGCATTTCATCCGAAGTAATCGTCCAGCCTTCTGTCAAATGAAGGAATAGCGAGTTCGTAACTACAGCGATAATCGTATAAATTGTTGTAATCTTATTTAAAAATTTATAACCAGCTATTAACAAAATCGCATTTAAAATTAAGTTAACTAAGCCTGGTGACCATTCAAATAAATAATACGTAATAATCGTGATACCCGTTACTCCACCCTCACCAAACTCGTTCGGGATAACAAACAAATTGACACCTAACGCAAAAAGAAATGCACCAATAATAATAAAAATAATGTCTGTGGTTCTTTTTTTCATACAGTACCTCACTTCTTATGTAAATATTTATTCTGTCATAAACTCTCACCATTATAACGTGGAATATTCAAATCGAACAGTGGTTTATTTTTATTTTAATATAGGATAATAAATCAACTTTATCCTATATCCACATGTAATTAAAAAAGGATAACAACTGTATTTATTATGTACTACACATAACGTTTTGATTTCACATGCAATTACTGCTAAAAAAATGAAAATGAACACTCATTCGCACATACTTCGAGTACAAAGCTATAGAATAAACTTCGCATCAAATATTTGATCACAAAGATTTATATGTCATTTTATACTTCTGTATGTTATTGATCGTTTCACTTTATTTCTTCCGTGTAATGAAAAAAACTCCATTAAATTTGCATGCTTAGTATGCAAATTCAGGAGTTTTTTCATATACCACTATTCGGATTCACTTCATTACTTATTCAAAATTAGCACGAGGTTCCTCTAATCCCTTCTTATTTCTCCAATTAAACAAGCTTTCATTCTTCGTTTGCTGCCCTGGTTTCACAAACAACATCGCCCCCATTGCAATAGCGGCCAAAATGGCAGCTACGATAAACATAGAAGGATAGCCATAACTTACAACTAAATATCCAGTTAAAGTCGGGGCTAAGATTGTCGCGATATTAGCGATGAAGTGCATAATTCCACTATATGTTCCTGAGTAAGCAGGAGCCGTATCGACAATAATTGCCCAAAATAATGAACTTGGTAAAAAAGCAAACGCATTTCCAAGCGACATAAGCGCTAATACAGCTACATAATTATCCATCGCGGGAATGAAGCTAAAACAAACCGCTGTAAGTAATAAAGCAATAATCGGTAACCCAGTTCGAGCTAAACGAAGATTCCCTGTTTTACGTAAAATACGATCAGACAGCTTCGCCCCTAGCGGCAATGTGATACAAGCACCAAGCCAAGGAATCATCCCAAGATACCAAAGGGAGGATAATTGAAAATGGAATACATCTTGCAAATATTTCGGTGTCCAAGTTAATATTAAAAAATTGATATATTGGAAGCAAAAATATGCTATCGTAACCATAACGAATGTCGGAACTTTAAAAAAGGAGTACCATGGCTCTTTTTGAATTTCTTTCTCTACTTTTACTGATTGAAGCACACCTTCTGTACTTCGTATTTCAGCTAGTTCTTCTTTTGTCACTCGTGGATGATCCTCAGGCATATTCGTAAAAGTAAAATACCAAATAATCGCCCATACAATACCAATTGTACCGAGGATAAAAAACATTACTTTCCAGCTAGTGAAAGATAGTAACAAAACCGCTACAGGCGCCGTTAATACTGCACCTAATGGAACACCAACAAAACCAAGGGATGTTAGAAACGCTCTTTCTTTTGGTGCTGCCCAGTTTGCTGCTGTCTTATTCGAAACCGCGAAAGACGGGCCTTCTGTTAAGCCAAATAAAACGCGGAAGATTGCAAATCCTATTAAAGCAGACCCTCCAAAAATAGCGATCCCTATTTCTCCAGCAAAAGCGGTCGCAATTTCAAAAATAGACCAAGCTGTTGCTGCTACGATCCATACAAATTTCGGCCCTTTTTTATCTGAAAAAATGCCTCCTAATAAAGAACCGACCATGTAACCGTAACCAAAATACCCCAATATAGCTCCCCACTCCTTCGGGTCAAAGCCATATTCTTTTATAATGAAAGACTGCGCATAAGCGATAGCCCCTCGATCAATATAATTTACCATCGTAATAAACGTGAGCATTGTAAAGACATAATAACGAAATTTATTCTTCATCAAACTCCCCACTCCCCCTCGTATTCTTTTGTTTTTCTCTCTAATCCTTTAATAAAATGACATGAACCTTTCCAGGACCGTGAACTCCAAAAGCTAATTCCATCTCAATATCACCTGTCCGGCTAGGCCCAGTGATAAAATTTATACAGGCAGGTAATCCATTCGAAACCTGTTCGTGAATGCTAGTTACTCCTTCTGTTAAACGTCTATAAATGGTATGTTCTGAGAGAATCGCTACATAAACTGCTGGCAAAACGCTAACTAAACGTCCGCGTCCACCACCATTCCATAAAACAACTGTTCCAGTCTCAGCGAGTCCCATTTCGGCATATGTAATGCCCATATCCACTTGAGCTGCATAATCCCGTAGTTCTCTTTCACCTTCTTTACTTTGCCAAATTCGATGAGAAACGAAATTTCCTGTTAAATACTTCCCTATTTCAAGCTGATGTAATCTATCATCATCCCAATACACCGCAGATTGAACATTAAATTTATGTACAACATATTGAAGTGCATTCTCTATTTCTGAACGGTATATATGACTTACTTCTGTATGTAACGTATTTAAGTTTGCAATAAACTGCTCTACTAAACTTTCGTGATTTATCTCTTTAGGAAAGTGCCTAAGCGGATCGTTTTTCCATCTAGGAGGAGTGACCCCCGAGCGACGTTCTCGGTTTAGTTTACGTGCGATATTGTTTAAAAAAGATTGTTGTACATCCGTATTCATATTATGAATCCCTCATTTCTTTTTTCCACCAATCACGGAATGATTGTTTCGCAGGTTTTGGAAAATCTCTACTTTCTGTCCACCCTTTTAATGGGCCGGGACCATTCGCAATATATCCATCTTTCGCAAATATCGATAAACCTGTGTGTGCCATTTTAATGGTTTTCTCATAAACGAATGGATGGCTCGCCATAAACGTGAAGCCTTTAAAGGCCAGTTTCTCAAATTTCGTTATAAACCCTTGTTCCACCACATCTTTACGATGTTCAATGAGAAGGTCATGTAATGGAATTTTCACAGGACAAACATCTGTACACGCTCCGCACAAACTTGATGCAAAAGGTAGTTCTTTTAATTCTTCATACCCTTCTAATAAAGGCGCTAGTACTGCCCCAATTGGTCCGCTATAAACACTTCCATAAGCATGCCCTCCAATATTACGATACACAGGACATACATTTACACATGCTCCGCATCTTATACACTTTAATACTTCTTCATAAGCAGTTCCTAAAATATCAGAACGACCATTATCTAGAATAATTAAATGAAATTCTTCAGGTCCATCCATATCTTCAGATAAACGTGCGCCATTAATTCCAGTTACATAAGATGTAATCTTTTGGCCTGTCGCACTTCTTGTTAACATCGAAACGACTACATCAAGATCTTTCCATGTCGGAACGAGGCGTTCCATCCCCATAATAGCAATATGAACTTTTGGTAATGTCGTAGTAAGACGAGCATTTCCCTCATTACTTACAAGAACAACTGATCCAGATTCCGCTACTGCAAAGTTACAACCGGAAATACCAATATCAGCTTCTAAAAACTCTTTACGCAATTGCTCCCTAGCAAATTGTAATAATTGATTCGTATCAACTGGAATCTTTCTCCCCGCTTCCTTAGAAAAAAGCTCTGCTACTTGTTCCTTCGTCTTATGAATGGCCGGGGCAATTAAATGGGATGGAGCTTCTCCAGCTAATTGAATAATATACTCCCCAAGATCAGACTCTACTACTTTTAACCCTATCTCTTCTAAGTTTTTATTAAGGTGTATTTCTTCCGAAACCATTGACTTTGATTTAATTACTTTTCTCGCTCTTTTTTTCCTTGCGATTTCAGAAACATACGATACAGCATCTTCTGCTTTGAAAGCAAAATGAACATGTCCCCCATTTTTCCGAACATTAGTAGCTAATTGTTCCAAATAACTATCTAAATTTTCAATTGTATGCATCCGAATTTCAGATGCTGCCTCACGCCATTCTTCAATATTTCCTAATTCATGTGTAGCTTGTTCCCGTCCCATCCGAAGCCTGTCTTGTGTGAATGGTACCGCGCTTCTCATCTGCGGATCGTGCAACGCTTTATCTACTCTTTTCAAAAATCCTTGTTCCCCCGCCACACTCATTTATTCAGCCCCTTCGCCAATACTTCTGCCACATGTAACACTTGAATATTTTTATTTTCCCTGCGCAATCTTCCTCCAATATTCATAAGACATCCCATATCTGCTCCAATTAAAAGATTTGCATCTGCCGCCTCAATATGTTTTATTTTTTCATCAACCATCGTTTGAGAAATCGAGCTCATTTTTACTGCAAAAGTACCACCAAACCCGCAGCAATCTTGGCAATATGGTAATTCTTTTACGTCTAGACCTTCTACTTGCGATAATAACTTAAGTGGTTCATCTTTTATCCCAAGCGCACGGCTCATATGACAAGATTGGTGAAAAACAGCTTTCTCAACCAACTTAGATTTCAAATCATTTTTACCAAGTACATTTATTAAAAAATCCGTCAACTCATACGTTCTATCCGCTAAATGAACCGCTTTTGCATACCATTCACTATCGTCTTTAAACATTTCTTTATAATAATGATGAACCATGCTGGCACAAGAACCTGAAGGCGTCACAATATATTCACTATGTTCAAATGCTTTTATCATTTGCTTTGCTGCTAGTTTTGCTTCTTCTTGATATCCGCTATTGTATGCCGGTTGTCCGCAACAAGTCTGTCCTTCTGGGAAATCTAGTTCCACTCCACATTGCTTCATAATTTCTACGACACTTTTACCTACTTCAGGAAAAAACATATCTGATAAACAAGTAATAAACAACGAAACTTTCATAAAAATCCCCCCTTAAAACGATACGATCTATTTTCAAGTTATGATTCTACTTAATTGAATTTTAAATTTTTAGAATTTTCTATTTTTAAAACTTTTTGTTTATGATATCATGTGGGATATTATATGAAAACTATCTATAAGGTTGTTTTTGTATACAAAAAAGGTATAGAAAGGACTTTGAAATGGATATAAGAAAACTTCGTTACTTTACTGTAATCGCTGAAGAAAAACAGCTTACCCGTGCTGCCCAGCGGCTTCATATGGCACAGCCACCTTTAAGTAGACAACTATCGCTACTGGAACAAGAATTGTCGGTAAGCTTATTTGAAAGAAACGGTCGAAATATGCATTTGACTGAAGAAGGCAAAATTTTATATACGAAAGCAAAAAACATTATTCAGCAATTAGAAGAAACCATTACGGAAATTAAAGATACCGGTGAAGGGCTAAGGGGGAATCTATCAATTGGAGCATTTCATTCCTGCATTCCTTTTCTCTCTGAAAAAATCCGCTATTTTCGAGATAACTATCCAAATGTGAACTTAAAAATATGGGAAGGTGGTCCTTTTTACTTAATAGAGCAATTAGAAAATCGGAATATCGAACTTGCTATCTTGCGCGCGCCCTTTAATAAAGATATTTTTTCTAGTATTAGTTTATCAAAGGAACCATTCGTGTTAGTCATGCCTGCTAAATGGGAACTATATCACTCACAACTTCCAATTCCTCTAACCGAATTAAGTCATATTCCCCTCTTACTTTTACATAAAGATACAGAAAACAGCTATCATCAGCTCGTCATTGATGAATGCAAGCACCTCGATATTCAATTAAACATAGCATGTGAATGTCCTGACTCCGCATTTATTCTTATGCTTATCATGACTGGAGTCGGCGCATCTATCTTGCCTAAAAGCGCTGTATCTCATATCCCGCAAGAATTTATAAAAATAGTAGATGTAATGGATTTTCCTTATCAGTCCGAATCATCGATTATATGGCTAAAAGATCGGAAGCTTTCTAAAAGAGCCCAACGATTTATAGAATGTACATGAATTCATTTTGAAGGTGTAGCTATGGGTTTCTTCGCTTATGTGCATACGAGAATGGTACATTAATCCTTTTAAACAGAAAAACAAAGACGCGAAGTCATAGAAGAGACTTCGCATCTTTGTTTATTTAAAGAGGTTTATATGAATGGAAATCCTACGTAATGTCTTTATCACGCGCGTCACACCTTACTGCTTTGTATCCCATTTTTCTATACTGAAGCAAAACGATAATCTATGCTCAGCATTACTCTGAAAATAGAATCATCAAATTACATTCCTTATGAGCAGATTCAAGTTGATTTTTTTAAAATATACCGTGTTCTAAAAGGTACTTATACTATTGTAATTCATCCATTCCAGAAATAAATTTACTTATCTTTCTCCATATATTCTTTAATCTTTCGTTCTTCCCACTCTTTTCCGAATATCCCAACTGGAAAAGTTGTCAAACCGTGTATAACGATACCAATCCCCCAACCAGCAAGTGGATATAAAAACCATAATTTACTGGAATCAGAGCTTATATTTATAATAAAAAGCATTAAGTTCACTAATATATAAACCGTTAAATGAATATAAAACGCTTTTAAATTCTCCACCCTTTTTTTAGCTCGTAAATAAAGTGAAACTTTAATCAGTGGGGGTTTTCTTCATCCCCCCACTGATTATTAGTTGAACCAATCGGACTTTTATGGGCAGTTGATCCCCCACCTAACTTCTTTGCTTTCGCTGAATTTTGAGGTGGGGGGTCTTACTGCCCATTAAAGCGGGATAAACCTCATCTTGCTCCATATATAAACACCTCTTTCATCATTTTATTTTTTAAATTCGCCCCGATTTAAACATCATATTCTAATCAAAAATCTCTTATTCTCAAAAATTCACAAAATAAAAAAGATCGTCTTCATTTCAGGAAGATTGCAGGTGCTAGTGGATACACTTTTTTGTTCGTAGTACGATACCTTGTAAAAAAATTGAAAAATCAAATTTCACAATAGAAATAAAACCTTTAAATCTGTATAATAAAATTAATAGCGATATTTTAATACAGAAAGGTCTTGGTAACATGCTAGGTATCGATGTCAAAAAAACAGATGGAGAATTAATTATTTCGTGGCAACTAGCTAAGATTCAAATTCCATTAAGTGAAATTATTGAAGTTACAGAAGATGAAACCTATGCTGGTGTAGAAGAAGAAAACGTAATCCGAATTGGAACAGCATACGCTACAACAGACCGGATTTTAATCAGAACAGTAAAACAAAATTATCTATTATTTACGACCAATAGAGTCTCAATTTTGAATAAAATCAATGTATAAGCAATAGGATAAAACACTTGTCTATATGGGTTTATTCGATTCAACTGTATACCCGCATTTTAAAAATTATTATAGATACAATGATGTAAAAATAAACAAAAAATACCCAGCAAATTGTCATACACATGATCATTTGCTGGGTACTAAGGGATACATTTGTTAATTACAGAATTCTAATTAAGACCAAATCCAAACATCATCATTATTTTCAACGTTGCTCTTTACCTCATACACTTTTTCGATATGATCCGTTGTGTTCCAGTTAATAGAACTTCCGCCCCAGCCCACATACTTCATATCAATTTTTACTTTCTCACCTGTATTAAATACTTGTCCCTTTGTTAAGAAAACATCAATGATAACTTTCTTCCCGTTTAGTGAGGGATAATCAACTACGACATATTTAGTAGAACCGTCCCCCTCACCTTCCATCTTTCCTACTTTTGATACTTCCCCAATCACATAATCAGGAGAACCATCTTCTTTCATGTGCATACCTAATTTATTTGACGTATTTTCAACTGTATTTGCAATCATATATTCCGTGAAATTACGCATCATAGATCCAGTAACTTTTACTTCATCCCCTACTTCCACATTTGAAAGAGAATCTATATACACACTAATAGGTTCTTCATATTGCTTAGATTTTACGACAATTACACCTTTATCTACTTCTATTACTCGTCCTTCTAACGTCGAGAAATTCGATTCAATAGAAGCCGCACTCGCTTTTGACAGTTCTAATCCTGGTAAATTCGTTCCTGATAATGCTGCGATACCCAAAGCACCTGCTAAAATTATTTTTTTCATACCCATATGTAACCTCTCCATTCATGATGATTATATTTTTTGATTGGATACGACCAACCTGTAACTATTATAGTTACAGGTTGTGCAAAATAGCAACCATCTTTCTTATGCAATGTTGCATACTGTAATTTTTAAATATGAATCGATTATTCCTATATTCAACACGAATGCTAAATTCTTGAATACCAGCAGGTAAACGAATTGATGACGAAGAAATAAATGTGATGCATCATATTTTTCAATGCTACAGTTTGTATTATCGTAATCCATTACATTATGTAGGAGCGGAGTTCACATGTTAAAGAAACCAAAGAGATTACAGCCAGGTGATATCGTGGCAACAGTAAGCCCTTCATGGGGAGGCGCAGGCGATTCTGAGATAAGATGGCGATATGAACAAGGAGTAAAGAGATTAGAAGAAGTTTTCGGTCTTACGGTTATCCCAATGCCAAATAGTTTACAAGGTAGCGAATTCACTTATAACAACCCACAGGCTCGCGCGGAAGATTTAATGACAGCTTTTAAAGATACGCGCGTGAAAGCAATTATTGCGAATATTGGCGGTGAAGATAGCATCCGCTTACTTCCTTATATAGATTTTAATGTGATCCGTGAAAACCCGAAAATTTTTATGGGATACTCTGACGTTACCATTTCACACTTATTTTGCCATAAAGCAGGAATCTCCTCTTTTTACGGTCCAGCCATTTTAACGGATTTTGCTGAAAATGTAGAGATGGATCCATATACAATTGAAATGGTAAATCGAACTCTCTTTTCAAATGAAACGATTGGCGAAATTCAACCAGCTCCTGAATGGACGAGTGAGCGTTTAGAATGGATAGAGGTAAATAAAGATACAAGGCGTACGATGCAACAAAACAAAGGATATGAGCTACTTCAAGGCTCCACCACCGTACAAGGACGCTTAATTGGTGGCTGTATAGAAGTACTCGAATTTGCAAAAGGAACGGAACTTTGGCCTGAGAAAAAACATTGGGAGAATAGCATCATTTTCTTTGAAACTTCTGAAGACCATCCAGAACCAAGCTATATAAAGTATTGGTTACGAAATTACGCAGCGCAAGGCATTCTCCAAAAAGCAAAAGGCATCATTTTTGGTAAACCAAAAGACGAAATATATTATGAAGAATATAAACACGAAATACTACAAGTTATGAAAGAACATAATTTAGTAGATTTGCCGATTCTTTATAATTTAAATTTTGGCCATACCGAACCGAAGTCTATTTTACCTTACGGCGCGTTGGCAGAAATTGATTGTGAAAATGGATCTTTCTATATTTTAGAGAGTGGTGTGGAATAAAGTGAAACTTTAATCAGTGGGGGTTTTGTTCATCCCCCACTGATTATCAGCCCTCACCAATCGGGCTTTAACGGGCAGTTAATCCCCCACCTAACTTCTTTTTTAGCTGAATTTTGAGGTGGGGGTCTTACTGCCCGTTAAATGCGAGATAAATAAAATCACTCCTATGAGATATGACTGTGAATTAATATTTGTTAAAAGTATATAATTGGAGGGAGATTACGTGTATGGAAGTAACATTTACAGTAAGTAAATGGGATGAAAAACCAATCGATGATACTAAAAAAGATTTCCCTATTAATATTGCCCATGTCGAATATGATATTGATGGTGAATTAAAAGGAAAAGCTTTTGTTGAATACTTATTATATTATGTAGACTCAAATATAAATGATGGTCACCTGGCTACTGCTAAAATTTCTGGATTTTTACACTTTAAAGGAGTTTATAAGGGGCAACAAGGGACATTTACAGCTATAGAGCAAGGAATATTTGATAAAGGAAATTTAGATTCCCCAGGTACAATTATTAAAGCTACCGGTAACTTAGAAACTCTAAGAGGGTCCTATAATTATCAGTTTACAGGTCAAACTAGTAAACTGAATTTAGCGTTTGAATTTTAGCAAAACAACCTATAATTTAGTGGAAAGGACATTTCTTGTAATACTAGGAATGTCCTTTTTGTTGACGGGCGACTTATACAACTATTCTTCTATTAGTTAAGGAAGAACAGAAGTATATTACAGAATGTCTTATTATCAATATTCAGCAATGCATAAAATTTTCGTTATAGTGGAATTAAAAACCTAAGCCCGAAAGACATGTGGCCTCTCACCTATTCATTACTTTTCCTACTAACTAAAGAATAATCCCAGAAAAGCTCCCCTTCATAACTTCCTTTTCAAGTTGATTCCTACATATAAATATCGCAATAATTTTTGTGCGATTTTTTTCATCAGGTTCAAATTTTTCAATCGTTACGTCGCAACGAATGGTATCACCGCTAAATACAGGACGTAAAAATTCAAAATCCATCTTGCGAGCTAGTACGTTATAATCACCGCCAATTTTTGTAGGCAATGTTGATGTTAAAAGCCCTTGTACAACAAATCTCCCCTGCTCATCTGGTGTAACATGATGAACACCTTCATCTTTCGATACTTCCGTAAATAAAACAACATCCTCTTTCGTAAACGTTCGTTCAAAGGTAATTTTTTCGCCTACTTGTAATTTCATCTATACCCCTCCTCAAAAACACTTTTAACATAAGAAAAACCGAAACTATAATCATTTCGGTTTTTCAATCTAAAGAAGTCTATATTTACTTTAAAGAATGTACAAACAACCCACTACGCAGTTTCGGTTCGAACCACGTTGATTTCGGCGGCATAACTTCTCCAGCGTCTGCGATTGCTAATAAAGATTCCATTGATGTCGGATATAATGCGAACGCTGCTTTATATTCACCGTTATTTACAAGGCGTTCTAGTTCTTCTAATCCGCGGATTCCTCCGACAAAATCAATGCGTGAATCAGATCGCGGATCATGTATTTCAAGTACTTGGCTTAATAAATGATCTTGCAGAATAGATACATCTAAACCTTTTACAAGGTCGTTCGCATCAAACGTTTCCTCTTTTACTGTTAATTTATACCACTTCTCGTTTACGTACATACCAAATGTTTTTGGCTCATTTGGTTTATACGGAGAAACAGCCGCTTCTTCTACATAAAAGTATTGCGTGATTTGTTTTAAAAACTGTTCTTCTGATAAGCCGTTTAAGTCTTTTACAACTCGGTTATAGTCCCAAATAGATAATTCATCATGAGGGAATAAAACAGATAAGAAGAAATTAAACTCTTCTTCTCCTGTGTAATTCGGATATTGCTCTCTTCGCATGAGCCCTACTTTTGCAGCTGATGCTGAGCGGTGATGCCCATCTGCAATGTACAGATTAGGAATATCTTCAAATAAGTTTACTAAACTTGTAATTACTTCTTCATCAGCTATTTTCCAGGCAACATGCTTAACGCCGTCTTCTGCTGTAAATGTATAGATTGGTGCATGTTCTTCTTTCCAGCTGGCAATGAAACGCGTTATCTCTTCTTTAGTACGATATGTTAAAAAGATAGGACCTGTATTTGCATCACAAACATCTACGTGGCGAATGCGATCTAGCTCTTTTTCATGACGCGTTCTTTCATGTTTTTTAATTGTATCATCTTCATACTCATCAATAGATGTACAAACGACAAGGCCTGACTGCGTTCTTTCTTGCATCGTCAGTTCATAAATGTATAGTGCTGGCTCTTCGTCTTGCATGAATACTTCTTCTCGTATAAGTCGATTTAAATTTTCACCCGCTTTTTCATATACACGATCATCGTACGGTGAAAGTGCCGGGTCTAAATCAATTTCTGCTTTATCAACGTGTAAGAAAGAATACGGATTCCCTTTTACAACCTCTCTTGCTTCTTCACTATTTAATACGTCATACGGTAAGGCTGCAACTTCCGCTGCTTTTTCTTCTACTGGACGAATGGCCCGAAACGGTCGGATTTTTGCCAAGTTCCTCTCTCCTTTACACAATCATTCGAACGGCTACAACACCTGTAATTTTGCTTATATTTTCCACTATATTCTCTTTTATTATATCATCAATTCCGTTATCAATATCAATCATTGTGTACGCCCAAGAATGTTTACTACGATTAATCATATCGGCAATATTAATATGATGCTCTGCTAAACATCCTGTAATTTGTCCTACCATGTTCGGAACATTTTGATGCATAATCGTAATACGTTTTTTACCGATATACGGTAATTCTACGTTTGGATAGTTTACTGAATTACGAATATTTCCTGTCTCTAAATATTCACGTAATTGGCGCGCTGCCATGATCGCACAATTTTCTTCCGATTCAGACGTAGACGCACCAAGGTGAGGCGTCGCTGTTACATTTTTCATCTTTATCACATTTTCATTCGGGAAATCCGTTACGTAATGTGTAATAATATCTTCTTCTAACGCTGTTTGAAGAACTTTTTCATCTACAAGTTCTCCTCTAGAGAAATTGAATAAACGCATACCTTTTTTCATCTTTTCTACAGCGTGTTCGCCAATGATTCCCTTCGTTTGATTCGTAAGTGGAATATGAAGGGTAATATAATCACACGTTGCAAAAATTTCATCTAAACTAAATGCTCTTTGCACATGTGTAGAAAGGCGCCATGCCGTTTCAACTGAAATGTAAGGATCATATCCGACAACGTCCATTCCTAAAGCTAACGCATCGTTCGCAACTAAAGCACCGATTGCGCCAAGGCCGATAACCCCTAGTCGCTTCCCTGCAATTTCTGATCCAACGAATTGTTTTTTTCCTGATTCAACAAGCTGTGGTACTTCTTCCCCCTCTAAATTTTTCGTCCAACTTACTCCATTGATAATGTTACGTGAAGACATAATCAGGCTGGCGATAATAAGTTCCTTTACTGCATTGGCATTCGCTCCTGGTGTATTAAATACTACAATCCCTTTTTCTGTACATCGCTCGACAGGAATATTATTTACACCTGCACCAGCTCTTGCAATCGCCTTTAAGTCTTTTGAAAAATCCTCTTGATGTAAAGAATAGCTGCGAAGTAAAATGCCATCTGGGTGGTCCACTCTATCCCCTACTTCATAACGATCTCCGCTAAGTACTTGCAAACCTTTTTCAGCAATTTGATTTAACGTTTGAACACGAAACATATCCCCATCTCCCTATCTATTCTCAAGCTCAAATTCCTTCATATAATTTACTAATTGCTGTACGCCATGTACTGGCATCGCATTGTAAATACTAGCGCGCATACCACCGACTGAGCGATGTCCTTTTAGCGTAACAAGACCGCGTTCTTTCGCTTTTTGTAAAAACTCATTGTTCAGCTCTTCTGATGGTGTTGTAAACGGAATGTTCATAAGTGATCGATACGCAAGATCAACTGGTGAAGTAAACAATTTTGATTCATCTAAGAAATTGTAAAGAAGTGAAGATTTCATTCTATTCTGTTCTTCCATCGCAGATACCCCGCCTTGCTCTTTCAGCCACTCTAGTACAAGTTTCGTTACGTAAATACTAAAGGTTGGCGGTGTATTATATAAGGAGTTATTTTTGCTGTAAGTTTCATAGTTTAACATCGTAGGACAAGAGCGATCTCCTCCCCCAATTAAATCTCTTTTTATAATAGCGATCGTTAAGCCCGCTGGCCCTAAATTCTTTTGCGCTCCCGCATATATAAGACCGAACTTCGTAACATCATATTGTTCTGATAAAATATTTGAGGACATATCCGCAACAAGCGGTACTTTATCTAAATGTGGAATGTCCACATATTTCGTTCCCTCAATTGTATTGTTCGTTGTAATATGTACATAATCTAGTTTTTCATCATTTGGTAAACCATCCAGTTTAGGAATTGTAGTAAACTTCGCTTGTTCAGAAGAAGCAATCACTTGTACTTCTCCTACTTTTTCAGCTTCTTGCATCGCCTTTTTAGACCATGAGCCAGTCAATACGTACCCTGCTTTTTTATACGTATTCATTAAGTTTAACGGTATCATAGAAAATTGTAATGACGCACCGCCTTGTAAAAACAGTACTTCATACTCATCAGGAATGCTCATTAATTCACGAAGCAAGTTACTCGCTTCATCTATAATACTTTGAAAATAAGAAGATCGATGACTCATTTCCATAATAGACATGCCTGTCCCGTTATAATTTACAAGCTCCTTTTGCACTTTCTCTAAAACTGGCAAAGGGAGTATTGATGGTCCAGCTGAAAAATTATACACTCTCTCCATCACCCTGAAAACCTCCCTATTTCTCATTTTTATTAATTTTTAAACTTTCTGAATTATAACCTGAAATATAATACATGGTCAATTTGTTTTCTATTATTACGGCGTAAGACGCAATGGAATCGCTTGCATGTGCAAACTACTTTTTATGAACATACAAAAAAGTGCTAAGTACATAATCGTACTTAACACTTTAATAATAAAAGAATGATAGCTAATTGTTCGTAAAGAACCGATCAAAAATTTGATAAATAGCAGAAAGACCAAAGAGCCAATAAATAGTGTCCACAAGCGCCGGCATTGAACCAAACCATTTCTCAACTACATTGTAATCTAACGCTACAAATAACCAATTCAAACCGCCAAGAATCACCAAAATTACTGTAAGGTAAGACAAAAATTTCATTATGATTGCCCCCTAGGTGATAAGATGGTGAAAGGCCTTTCACTAGAAATATATGTGGTAAAATTCAAAACTTACCTATTTAATAAAAATTATTTTCGGTACCAACCATTAATAACCGTTTCTGCTTCTTTACTATGTATTTGATACGCATGCGTACTATTATGAGAGCCAATAAACCAAATTGAAAAACCTTTAAAATATGGTTTCGGTTCTAATACATCACGGTAAGCGCGCCATCCGTTTAATTGTACGTCCTTTGAAAATACATTAGAAACATCTGGATTCCACGGATTTTGCAGTCCAAGTTCACGTGCCGGAACGTTAAATCCACCAAAATAAACGGGCTTTCCTGTTGCTTTATGTAATTGTTCTAATTGCTGAACAACATTTTGCCCACGATTATACACTGTCGTCGCAAATAAACTATTCTTTACTTCTTCATATGTTGGATTTCTTTTTCCTGAAACTTCAAACCAACTATCGATACTTACAATATCCACCTTTTTTAAATATGGACGATTGATTTTCTCTACAAACTTCGCTTCATAAGAAAGATCCCAACTTGCCGTTAACCACCAATTCATTTGATACAAAACATTCCCTTTATACTGCTGACGAACAAAATCAATCGTATCGCTCCAGTATCCTTCTGCATATTCCATATTCACGAAATTAGAAGCAATCTTGATTCCATACACATTGTATTTACTTGTAATCGAATTAAAGATATCTTGCAGAATAACTGTTTTCCAATTCCAGAAGAAATCATTAATGTTACTTGGATTCCATTCCGTTTCCCCAACATTTCCTTGTTGAATATATGGGAACGGTTCCACAATAACTTGAATATTATGCTTTAATAATTCTTGAATTAAAAGAATAGCCTGTTGCTTTTGCGCTTGATTCATTACCATGTTCGTAGAAGTCACGTTCGGAATATCTACCTGAATCGGTACATTTACTGTATTTAAATTTAAGCGCTCTACATCAGCTAACACTTTCGCCACATTTCCAACTTCCCATACCGTTACATTTCCTGATTTGATTTTCCCAGATTGAACAGTATTTACATCTGCCTGTACATTTCCTTGAAAACAAAAAGAAAACAGCATAATAAACACTCCTAAAAAACTTACTAAACTCTTATTTCTCTTCACAACTTTCCCCCTATAATTTTTGGCTTTCCTGATTATTTTATACAATGTTTCATATATATTCCACAAAAAAACAATAAATTTTTATCAATAAAAATGCTAGTTACCCTTTATCTATATTTTATTCATACTAACCTCCTAAAAATAGTAAGGTAAATAAAAAAAGGAGCGTATTTCCGCTCCTTTTCTATCTTTTCACAATTGAAGTTATTGATTTTTTTCTGATAACCTAACCATTACTTTTACATTTACTTCATTTGTATTACTTTCATATCTTTGAGCATTCATAATTGCGCCTCGTCATTTTTCACTAATTGAATTTACAACACATCCGTATGCTATTTCGTGAAATTCACTATTCGAGACGTAATTATTGCAGTAATTAATATAATAATAGCGGTTATCAAGCCAGATTCTCCAATCCAAATCTCAGTTTGATATCCTGTACTTGCACGTGCGAAAGGTCCTTGAATAATGGCATTCCAAGTAGTATGGATGATAACCGAAGGCCAAACGCTACCTGTGCTAAGTCGTAAATAAGCTGTAATATAACCGAATGGTACAATACAAAGATAGATGCCCAGTACTGAAAGAACGACAGATGGTCCCTCTACATATAGACCAGCAATAACTATTGGAACATGCCACGTTGCCCAAATCAATCCACTAATAAGGATAGGCCGTGAAAACTCTGCATCGACTAGCCTTGTGAGCATATAACCTCGCCAACCCATTTCTTCTCCCAAAACTGGGATTAAGTTAAGCAAACTTCCGAAAATGCCGCTCAATACTACTAGATAAATAAAACTGAATGGTGCCGTTACATACTGAAGCCCAAGTAAATTGTAGATCGGTTCTAACATACCACCTTCGGGATGCTGAAACCCCGCAATTCCGCTCAACCAGGCGATAGAATAAGTAATTCCACAAATAATCATAGGGATTAGCAGAGCAAAACCAATCCCCTTCCATATCTTTAAGTTACCGAGACTAAAAGATACATCTTTAAACCCTTCTTTCAGTATTATGCGAGTCAAAATAGAAGAAAATGCTGGGGTAAACATATATACCACAATAAGCGGCATACTTTTCGTAATTATTACTACTACATTTAGGATAATAGAAGTAATGATTAAGATACTCAGAAAGAGTTGAAGTCCTATTTTAGCACGTTGGATTTTATCTTTATTGTGGAACGATTTTGTGTGTAATATCATTTTAATCCGCCCTTCCCCTATAATTCACTTGTTTACCGAATTTACTTCTTGTCATTTCCACAGACACAACTTAGAATAAAAATATTTTTGTATACAAATTCATTCACCTTTAAAATCCCTCCCCAATTTATAGTCTAGTCTTACTTACGACTCATCAATGTAATTATTATTTATAAGTTGTCATAGCCGATAGTACAAAAGTGTAATGATTAGTCTATGACCTGTGTCAATTCACCTTATGACAATATGTAACTAGAAAATATGATATGGGATAGATAACAATTGAATTAAGGCAATTGATTCGTGCAAGTACATGAATCAATCTTGCTTTTACAAATAATTCAATTGAGGTGGAAAAAAATGAATAAGAAAAGAATGATTGCAATGGTTAGTACAGCTTTATTAGTCACAGGATGTGGAGAAGTAGGAAACGCTCAAACAATAGCAGTCGAAAATTCAGGTCAATCAACCCAAAAAAATATAGTTAAATCAATACAATCACAGGCTTACCCATTAAAAACGATAGAGCCGTCAAAATCATTTGAGGATTTAAAACCACTTAAGAAAATGATTGGGAGTGCACAATATGTAGGATTAGGAGAGAATACTCATGGAAGCTCTGAAATTTTCACTATGAAGTTTCGACTTGTGAAATATTTGGTTACTGAGATGGGTTTTACAAATTTCACAATGGAGGAAGATTGGGGAAACGGCTTAAAGCTAAATGAATATATCCAAACAGGAAAAGGAAATCCTAGGGAATTTTTAAACTTGTTATATCCTACTGATGAAATTATAGCCATGATTGAGTGGATGAAAGATTATAATGCTAATCCATCCAATAAAAAAAAGATCCAATTTATTGGGCTCGACTTAAAAGAATTGGACCAAGGTTGCTTTAATAAAGTAATTGATTATGTAAGGCTGCATCGACCAGATTTGCTGGCAGAAGTAGAAGAAAATTATAAAGAATTGTCGGCTTTTACTGGAAGTACAAAGGAATATATGGACCTTGCTCCTGAAATAAAAGAAAAGTTCAAAGCAAACGCTGAGAGAGTAGCTCGATTACTAAAAGATGAAAATACACAAGCCAACACAGAAATAGTTTCACCCGAGTACATCTGGGCGAAAGCAACGGCAAGTGCAATAGAGAAATTTACAACAATGCTAATTCCTAACGACTATCCAAGTATGTTAAAGCTACATGAGCAATACTTGGCCGATCATGCAATGTGGGCACAAGAGACATTGGGTGGTAAAACGATGGTATGGGGACACAATATTCATATAGCTAAAGGAATTATCGATGAGAAATTATACCCTTATGCTGCGGGACAGTTTTTGAAGGAACGTTTAGACAATAATTATGTCACCATTGGTAGTACAACTACGGAGGGGAATTTCACCTTATACAGCGAATATGATCCTTCCACTGGAGGTAAGATTACAACGCGTGAGATTCCACAAAATATTAATAGTTTTAATTATACCCTTGGAAAAGTACCATATCACATGTTTTTATTGGATAACCGTCACCTTAGAGGACAAGCAGAGAAATGGGTTAAAGCAAAAAGACCATTACTGAGTATAGGGGGACAAACCTTCCCGAATGAATCGGTATACTTTGATAAATCATTACTTGAGCAATTTGATATTATTTTTCATATTCGAAAAACAAGTCCATCTCATATTAAATAAAGTGAAACTTTAATCAGTGGGGATTCTCTTCATCCCCCACTGATTATTAGTTGAACCAATCGGACTTTAATGGGCAGCCCGACCCCCACCTAAATTCTTTGCTTTCGCTGCATTTTGAGGTGGGGGTCTTACTGCCCATTAAAGCGGGATAAAAGTACAAAACAATCCCTTCTTGCATCTGCAAGAACGGGATTGTTTTATGGTGATTCATATAAGCATCTTTTTTAACCAGAAGTAGGTTACTCTCCCCCTTTTTAGCATCATTTAGAAATGTCATATGACACTTTTACACTAGTGAGAATGACAAAAAAAGCAGTACAATTCGGTTATTACATAGATAGGAGCGAGAACTTTATGAAATCAAGATTCATCCAGAATGGTTATTTTTTATTGCTAACTTTCGTTACAGGATTGTTTTATTTTTGTTTTTATCTAATAGCTCTGCTATTCAGTTTCACCCTTTCATTTACGGTAATTGGGATTCCACTAGTTATACGCGTACTACAGACTACTACACCTTTTATCCAATTCGAGCGCATACAGACGAAAATTTATACAGATATTTCAACAGACTCTTATGATAGAAATATAACAATAGACACATCGAACTGGACTCAGGTAAAATTAGTGCTTACTGATCGTCGCAATTGGTCTGCTGTCTTTTGGTTAATGCAGAAATTAGTAATTGGTATGTTCAGTCTCATTAGTGCAATCATTTTTTATGTAATGCCACTTATGTTGCTGTTGGCACCACTACTGTATCACTATATCGAAATGAATATTATATTCATACAGATAGATACTTTTGCCAAGTCACTTTTTGTAATGTTTATGGGTATAGTATTTACCGCCATAAGTATTAGAATAGTAGATGGTTGGACAAAGAAAATTGGGGGCTATACACGTAGCATGATTCGGCAACTAAATCGATAGAAGTTTGCCTTCTGTAAGAGAATTGCAGTGTAAAATTAAAAAATTTAACAATGTATGAAGGATTAATTTATAATATAGGATGTAAAAAGGTAGGCTATTTAGGGGGTAAATAACTTGTTAGATATGGTTAAGTATTGGGTTTGGTACGATTGGATTATGTTAGGAGTCCGTATACTTGTTAGTGTCTCTATCGCCATAACCACATTCGATTTTCAGGATAGTTTAACATTGCCACTTTGGATTATTATTCTTTGGGAAATTATTGCCTTCTCTGTTCCATGGGTAGCCTTACTATTCAATTATAAATATTATTTGTTCACAGAAATACTGCTATATGGTGGACTGTGTATATATTTAACTTCTTTATTTCCGGGAGCTAACGTTACATTTCTTATATCGGCTTTTCTGATTGCTGCGAATAGTCAGCATTTATCCTATTATTGGACAGCTCCAACAACAGTTTTTATAACAACTGGAATTTTCTATGCGGTTGCGCCAAGTAATAGCTATTGGATTATGGTTATCTACTATGGACTTGCTTATGTAATGGGCTTCGCTTTCCATTTATTAATCGTCAATCATAAGCAAAATGAAGCGATTCGTAAACAAAACGCGGTACTTGAGCAATATATGTCTCAGATTGAACGCATTACACTGGCAGAAGAACGGAACAGACTGTCGAGTGAGCTTCATGATACAGTTGGTCACGCTTATACTTCTATTATTATGGGGATGGAAACGTTGCGTACCGAACTTGCTACTGAAATGGGTATACAGAGGCTAGATTCTCTGCTTGAAATGGGACGGAAAAGCATCGAGGACGTGAGAGGTTACCTACATCAAATGGATTCTCCGTGTCAATCACCTTCCTTGATTCAATCTCTACAAAATCTTGGAGCCGAATTTCAGGAGCACGCTCAGGTAAATGTAAGTTTTAGGACATTCGGAGAGGAATATCAACTATCTCGGCAAGCAAAGATCGCATTCATTCGTTGCTTACAAGAGTCCCTTACGAACGCAGTACGTCATGGTCAGGGGACTGAAATTATAGTTTCATTGCAGTTTGACGAACAATATACGAGGTTAGAAGTTCAAGATAATGGAAAAGGAAATGTAGAATGGCAGGAAGGCTTCGGTATGAATGCGATGAAAGAACGGGCAATGAATTTGCAAGGTCATTTGTCTGTATATACAAAGCCAGAGGAAGGAATGCTTGTTACATGCACCATACCGCGACAAACTGAAATAAAAGATGGACTTATTCGTTTGTTAATTGTAGACGATCAGCCATTTGTTCGGGAAAGTTTGAGGACACTACTCGATAGATATGAAGATTTACATGTAGTCGGCTTGGCTGAGGATGGCAATCAAGCCATCGATTTGTGTGGGCGCCTTCAACCCCATGTTATACTTATGGATTTAGATATGAAGCACATGGATGGAATTGAAGCAACCAAAAGGATCAAGCAACAATGGCCACATATCCGCGTATTGATTTTCACAACGTTTCAGGATACCGAACAGGCGTTGGAATCACTTCGCAACGGTGCGGATGGTTTTTTACTCAAATCTATTGAAACGTTAGAGCTAGCTAATACGATCCGACTTATTCACAAAGGTGGGACACTAATTGATCAGGGAATGTCTCACAAAATATTTGAGAAGTTTGATGAGCAAAAAGAGACACCACAATCAAAAGCAACCGCTTATGAGCTAACAGCTAGGGAGATAGAAATATTGCAGCTAGTAGCAAAAGGACTTCGATACACTACCATAGCATCAAGGTTATATTTATCAAGTGGTACGGTCAGAAATTATGCTTCCACAGCTTATACAAAGCTAGGAGTCCGTAACAAAGAAGAAGCTGTTCAAAAGGCTCTAGAAATTGGAATTATTGAATAACAAAATGTTTTGCACTATATAAAAATAAGTAACAAAGAAACAGAACGCTTTGTGCAGTTTCTTTTGTAACAGAGTACATAAGGCCCGTTATCGTATAAGTAAATGTTAAAACATTTACTGTTTTGTCATAATAAAATCATTGAATCTTATCCTCTAAAATACAAAAGCCTACTATCAATTTAACTGATAGTAGGCTTTTAAAATTACTTAAGAACTTAGTTATGTTCTAATTTAACAGTTTTCATCAGTGGAAATATTATCGCTTCGGCTCTAAAGTTAACACCTTCCCCTCTATTCCATCCGTATTCAATGTAGTCGTATGATACGTTCCATTTACCCAATCATCGATTTGATCATGATACCAATCGCTTCTAAAATGTCCCGATTGTCCTGGTCCTACGATATGATAACCGTTTGACATATCTTTCGTATCAATTACGAATCGCCAAGATGCACCGTGATTGACAATACCGTTATCTCCGTAACTCGCTGCTTGAACGGTAACTTGGCTGCCGCCAATTGGAACTGGTTTTTCACGATTAAATGCAAGTAGTGCTAACATACTAGATGATTTTGAAATTGGATGTGTGAACGCTAGTTGATGGTAATCGCCCCACTTCCACTCCGCAACATTCGGTCCATATTCCTTCTGTAATTTCTTCATTACATTTTCATACGATGTATGCACAACTTTTGTGAATCCTCCGTACTTCGTAAACCAAGCGCTCTTTTCTCCCGCTACTTCTTTTCGAATCAATTCATCAACAACTTGTGACTTCCCTTCAAATAACTCCATCACATCTTTCGGTATTTCTTTTGAAAATAACGTATTCGAAATCTCTTTCATTAATAAATGGAATAGTAATGGTGCCGCTTCATCTTTACTATCATAAAAATTCCATTTTGCTAATTGTTTTACGCCTTCTTTCTCTACTTCATTTAAAGATGCTTTATTTAACTCTTTTAACAATATAGGAGCAAATTCTTTCCCGTATAAATTTTTTTGATCCATCTGTAACTCTTCTAAATCTTTCACCGTATACTTTTCCTTCTCTTGTAAAAATTCTTGAATACGCATTTGTCTATATGGCTGTGCCCACGTATTACTAATATGGTACGGATAGTTATCATCCACAATTTTATTATTCGCCGTTGAAATAAACCCTTGTTTTGGATTGATTACTTTTGGAAGTTGATCATACGGGATATACCCTTCCCATTCATATTCGTCTGTCCATCCTGGCACTGGTAAACTCCCATCACCTTTTTTACGCACTGGTATATTTCCGTTCGCTTTATAAGCAATTGTGCCGTCATTTGATGCAAATACAAAGTTTTGAGTTGGTGTATGAAAGTCTTGAAGTGCCGTTTCAAACTCATTCCAATCTTTCGCTTTATTCATATTTAATACAGCCTTTAATTCAGCGGAAGGCTCCAAAGCAGTCCATTTCAAAGCAAATACCGTTTTCGTTTTCTGTTTCCCCTTATCCGCAAACTCTGAAATGACTGGACCATGCCTCGTAACCGTAACGTTATACGGAATTGTTTTCCCGCCTTTTACTTTAATCGATTCATCAACAACTGTAGCTTTTTCCCACTTATCGTTATATAAAAATTCATTTTCATTATTAGGATTTCGCTTCTCAATATATAAATCTTGTACATCAGGGCCAGTATTCGTAACGCCCCATGCTATTTTGTCATTGTGTCCTAAAATAACGCCTGGTACTCCAGCGAAAATAACGCCACTCACATGTAAACCTTTCATTTCAAGCTGTGATTGATACCAAATAGAAGGCGTCGCAAGAGATAAATGAGGATCATCCGCTAAAATGGGCTTACCAGACGCACTCTTCTCACCGCTTATGACCCAGTTATTGCTACCATTAAACTCTGGCGGAATAATCGTTTTTGCAAAACTTTGTGCTACATTCACATTTGTATTTTCCAGTTCGGCTAACAATCTAGGCGCATCTTTCGGATATGTAGGAAATAGCTCATTTGCTTGCTCTTTCGGTAAATTTTTCAGCGCCCAATATCGAAATGCCTGTCCGTGCCAATGTCCACCTAAGTCAAACGCCATATACTTTCCAATCGTTAACGTATCAACAATGGACCACTCCGCAGGCTCATAACCTAATATAGTAAACTCAACCGGCAATCTCTTTTCCTCTTTTGCCTCACGTATAAAAGCGTTCACCCCATCAGCAAATGACTGCAGGGCATATTTCGCTTCTCCGTCATATTGACTAACAGACGCTTCGGCTGCTCGCCGTAAACCGAGTGTTCGAAACAACTTATCTCGATCAACAGCAGCTTCCCCTACAACTTCACTCAACATCCCAGAAGCTTGCCTTCTACTTAAATCCATTTGAAACAAACGATCTTGCGCTTGTACATACCCTTGCGAAAAATATAAATCATGTGCATTTTCCGCTTTAATATGCGGTACCCCTTTACTATCTCGCTTTACCGTAACAGCACGTTGTAAATCCTCTAGCTTTATCGTTCCATCTATCTTTGGCACAGAACTAAGCGTATATATGTTCAAAAAAATCGCTGTACCAATAACTAACAAAAGAATGATACTACTAGACCAAATAAAAATTTTCTTCCCTCTAGTTCGCTTCTTCTTTATGACGACTTCCATATAACCCCTCCTTTCTCAAACTATTCGCTTCTATTTTGAAAGAACCTTTTAGAAAAGTAGAAAAACCCAGACTATGGATCATACAAACTACATACATCTCCCTTATGTGCGCCTTCCTTTCCTTCAAGAAAATCTACTCTCCCTTTTTCACACCAATTTCTCAAAATCCCCTTCACATAAGCAAATGTTCGCTTATTCTGTTCAAACGCAATCTTAAGAGCCTCTAATACTCTCACTCCTGAAACTTTTTGTATCCACTCTTTTAATTCCTTCACGATATATGGAGATAGATTACTTATATGTTGTTCGTAAAACTTATAAACTTCACTATGCGAAGTATCCTCTTCTATCACTTCCTTCTCCTCAGTAACTTCCTGTAAACTACTATTCTCCTCTTCTTTCGGCATGCCAAAATGTTCTAATAACAATGGAATCTTCCATTCTTCTTCCAGACATGTACGTAAAAACATATGTATGAACTCTTTACTTTTTACAGTCTTTAACTCACGTAACACACACTTTTCTACATTCGTATTTAAAATAGGGTTATAGTGTAGCCAATTTAGTATGTATAACTCTTTCGTTTCTGCATCGTATAAAATCTTTCCGTATGCAACAAACCTATTTAACAGCTTCTCAACAGTCTCCATACTGTAGCCTGTTTCCAATTCTGCTAAACGTTTCGGTAATACGTAAATTCCACATTGCTGCGTTTTCGTACCAGTTAACAAGTATATGTAAAAATAACGCTCCTCTGGCGTTAAATCTAATATGAATTCATCTTGCCAAAAGTTCACCTGCACATTACGGTACACCGCCATATATTTACCTCCTCCTTTTATTTTTAAAAGGCAGAATTCAACCCTTCCATATACATATAGGAATGAGGGCTTTGTTTTTGCAGTTGAATTCCAAATTTTTTTAACTACTACAACGCCGGTTTTATTTTTTCGCGCTTTTTTGTTCTTGTAGTTGTTTTTGTTTTGTTTTTTCTTAGTGATTTATTACTTGGTAGGTGCTTATGAGGGGCTTAGAAGGGGCTTCATAGGGGCTAAAATAAAAAGGAGCTGTTCCGAATTTTCATTTTGGATAGCTCCTTTACCATTCTTTCTATTTTTGACTTGCATCTAACATCTTCACTAAAAAGGCAGCTGCCTCACCACGAGTTGTTGTACCTTTAGGGTTAAACTCATTATTTCCAACACCAGTAACTACCTGTAAACTGTATAATCGTTGAACAGGCTGTTTGTATGTGATCAAATGTTTATCCATAAATGGTAACGCGACTAATTCACCTGTAACACCTTTATACTGTAATGCGTTGTCAATCATGATAGATGCTTCTTCACGAGTAATGTGTGCATTCGGGTCAAAAATCCCTCCGCCACGACCGCTAATAATTCCTGCACTGGCACTACGTTTAATACCGTCATGAAGTGATGAATGCGCTTTGTTAATATCTACAAATGACTTATTTCCTTCTGGTAGTTTAAGAGCATTTGAGATTAATGTCGCAAACTCAGCTCTCGTTACATTACGATAAGGCGCAAATATACCATTTCCTTCTCCGTGCATAATACCGAGACTGTGTAGTTTACGAATATGTCCTTCAAACCATCCACCTGTAATATCATCTTTTGGCTTTTGTACTTCTTCTTTTGGTACATTGTAGTTAATCTTAATCCAACTTGGATTATAGAAGATCCACTCTCCATTTCCTACTTTGTACCAACCGTTTTTAACTGCTAACACTTTGTAACGGTCACCTTTTGAAGCTTTACGAACAATATGATGCTCAAGGTCCGCACCACTACGTACGTTTATACCGTCACCATTCACTACAAGCTCCATGTTAGGTTCAGCTGGATTATATTCATTTGAATCAAATAGCTCGTTTCTTTCTTGTAAAGGCGAGTCAATTTGTGCGTTAACATTTGCATACCATTGAATACCTTGTACGAAGCCAGTCCAATTCCCACGAGAAATTAAAATATCAGGACAGTTTTTTCCGCTCCATTGTTGATGCCTGTAAATGTGATCCGCGCTAATTCCTTCTTTATTCATTAAGTAACCTGCAAGTCGCTTCGCATTCTCTAACGCTTTATTGTAATCTCCATCTTGGTTAACTGAAATTTCAATCCCAATAGATTCTCTGTTTCCTGAGCCATCACCATCTCCTGCATGCCAACCGTTTTCATTTGTTGGTAAGTGCTGATAAATTTGTTTATCGTCTACAGTAAAATGCCATGAAGCAGTTCGGAACGTACCTTCCGTTGCTTGTTTATACAAGTATTTCGCATGATTTTCAGCATTCGCACCACTAGCTGTGTTTGCAGTCTCGTGAATTGTAATGTAACGTGCTTTCATTGGATTGGCAGGGCGAATATCAGGATTTCCTGCTGGAACAATCCACTCTATAAACGGAGTACCTGCAAGAGTTCCATATTTCTTTGTAGTCATCGATGCACTATATTGAATAGCTCTTGGCTTTTCAACCGGCTTCATTTCGCGAGTAGAACCATCATTTCGACCATCTACATGTTCAAATGCCTTTTCAATGTTTGAAATAGCTTCATCTTCCGCTACTTGACCTTTTTTCGCTTCTTTCATTTTATGTAACTCTTCTGTTTCATCATGTTTATGTTTATATTCTTCTAAAAGAATTTTCTCATTCTCTGATACTTCCGCTTCGTTAATTTGCATGTGATCTGGAGTTTCTAGATTGAAATCAGAATAACTTAATCCGTTCGTTCCACGTTCTCCTTGTGCGATACGAAGTTGATCCACTTGAAGGTGTTTACTCTCTTCTGCTGATATCGCTAAAGGTGCGCTCCCTAACATTACTAAACTTGTTGATAATGTGATTACTCGTTTTTTAATATTCATTGCTGTATGAAATACCTACACAGTTCGTGTAAGCATCCTAACCTCCCTTTATTTTCCAATTAGTGAAAGACTATAAATCTACTATGTATGTATAAAACTATGTTTATTCCACCCTTTTATAAATACTTTCCCCAGCAGGCGAATGATAGTTTCTATAAAATTCCTTAACAGACATTATTTTAAAACCAATTGCAATTGCCGTCAAAAGCACTTATCCACCTTACACTCCACTACTTCTCAAAAAATAGATTAGGATACCTTTTACTAATTCTTCAACAAGAAGGACCTTTATGATTTTTCATAACTATTATGTATCTATTAATCAATCTATTGCTGTATGCTTTCCCCATTTTTAAATATCAATATTTTCACATTGAAAGGAGTTATTATATGGAAAAGATTACTCTTATTTTACTCACTAACATTGAAATACATTTCTGCAAAAGTCATTTTAGTAAAGATACTATTATAGATACCGAATTATCTATAACGGAACGTTCCGGGCGTGATTTCATTAACACCGTTAATCCAATTAAGGACGTGACTAATGTTTGAGCTAATGCTTTAGCGTTCAAATCATTTTGTAGTTCTCCTAATTGAATTCCCTTCGTAATTAATTCTTGAAAAATAACTGTAAGATACATTTGATGTTCTCTAGTCAGTACTTCAAATTTTTCATTATGAGGAGCAAGTTCAACCATTGTGTTAATACAAAAACAGCCTTTACTGAAATCTTTTTTATATTCCTCTTCCACCATATTTTCAAAAAACGTCCGAATTGCTTCTTTTACAGATTGTTCATTTTGAAGTTTTGTTCGTATATTAGCCGCATGTAAATTTGTGTATCGCCTTAATGCCGCTTCAAATAAACCCTCTTTATCACCAAAGGCTGAATATAAACTTGGCTTTTGTATTTCCATTTTTGCAGTTAAATCACTTAATGAAGTAGCTGCGTATCCCTTCTCCCAAAAAAGTTGCATAGCGGCATCTAAAGCTTTTTCTTCATCAAATTCGCGTAGTCGTGCCATTTAAACCCATCTCCTTTCTACATCTAGTTATTAAGACTATACATCACCTTTTATGTACCAATCGGTATATTATATATCGTATTAGATTATATACGACATGTCAAAAAAACATAATTAAATCACAATAAACTTGACATATATATTTCTTCAAGATTATATTTTACTTACAAAATAACATACCGTTCGGTACGTTATTTCTAATAATACAAAAAGGAGCTGTTTTTTATGAATAGTAAAGAAAAAATGATGGCCGTTCTAAAACACAATCATACTCAGTTACATTCATCTGCTAGTGCAATCATGTCCCGCTATATGACTCTATTGTTCTCCATTGCTTGTGGGATGGCTGTAGCAAATATATACTTCGCTCATCCACTACTTGATTCATTGTCAAATGAATTTAAGATTAGTCATTCAACTATCGGTATTGTAATTACTATTACTCAAGTTTGTTATGCAATCGGATTACTTTTATTAGTTCCACTTGGTGACTTATTAAACCAAAAGAAAATAATAATTGTCCAAATGCTATTATCTGTTTTTGCTTTAATTATAATCGGATGCGCTTCCTCAAGCACCATACTTTTTATAGGTATGGCCTTAGTAGGAATTCTTGCAACTGTTACGCAAACACTCGTCGCATATGCATCAATTTTAGCTAAAACATCAGAACGTGGACGCATAGTAGGTTTCGTTACAAGTGGCGTTGTAATAGGTATCCTCCTTGCCCGTACATTTGCAGGCACATTAACAGATTTAGCTGGATGGCGATCTGTTTATCTCACCTCCGCTATTCTTTTACTCTTCGTAACTGTTTTGTTACACCGAAATTTACCTACTCTTGAACATAAAAAAGTGACAACTATGCCTTACCGAAAATTAATATACTCTGTTCTCTTATTATTTGTGGAAGAACGACTCTTACGCATTCGCGGAATATTAGCATTGCTTATTTTCACTTCATTCAGTATTTTATGGACTTCTTTAGTATTGCCTCTAAGTGCTACACCACATAACCTTTCGCATACAGCTATTGGTGCGTTCGGTCTTGCTGGAGTGGCGGGTGCATTAGCTGCTACTAAAGCTGGACGACTAGCTGATAAAGGATTAGGACAAAGAACAACTGGCATAGCCTTATCATTATTAGTACTTTCATGGCTCTTAATTAAATCTATTAACCACTCTCTATTATTACTAGTTTTCGGCATTATCCTTTTAGATTTAGCTGTGCAAGCTGTGCATGTCACCAATCAAAGTATGCTGTTCACAGTGCGTCCCGAAGCAAGAAGTCGACTCACTGCCAGTTACATGATTTTTTATTCTATCGGTAGTGCAACAGGTGCTATTCTTTCAACAAATACGTATGCAAAATATGGTTGGGATGGAGTATGCATATTAGGTGTATCTGTTAGTGCTTGTGCTCTTTTATTTTGGATAATAACCTTACGGCGTTCATCAAAGCTGAAAGAAGAATAATTCATTTATATTTAATACGTGTTTTTCTACAAGACTATAGAATAGCATGTACTTTTTAACACAAATCAACGGCATTTTCATATAAAAAATGCCGTTGATTCCAAACTATTATGTATACGATTCACTATTTCATGATAATAGCTTCTATACTAGCGACATACATCTATTACAAATTCTCTTTAACATTTTCGACGATCTCATTTATCGTATTTCGATCAAACTTATCACTAATTTCGTATGACTCACGATCTTCTACTAATTGTACGCCTACAATATCATTACGATCCTTACCATATTGCACTTCAATAATGGATCCACGCTCTATTTGTTTCCAAACGAGACTTGCTTCATCTTTATTATCTAAAATAATACAGTCCTCAATATTTTCATCAATTCCTATTAACTTGTTGTCATCTATAAATCCAATCTCGTATTGTTGACGTGCTTTCGCTTTACCGCTTACTAATATACCTTTGCTACCATATGAATAATCCATATAGTCTTTTTTCTCAGATTGTACCACTTTCGGCTCTTGTGCTTTAGCTTTTTCATCGTTTCCACAACCCATAATTAAACTGATTGGCATCACCGTAGTTAGTACCACTCTAGTAAATTTCTTTATCATTTAGAATCGACCTCACATATTTAATATAAAACCCCATTTATTACCTTATTAAAGGATAACATGATACTACAGCAAACGCGTCAAAGAGAAAGCATTATTTACATCTCCTCACTATGCGTAGAGACATACATCCATATTGTTTCTCCCCCCTTTTATCTTCATGTTGTATCTTCACAACAATAAATAACTGATTTATCGATAAATTACACAAAGTAGACATCCTACTCACATAAGACTTAAAATTGAGAAGTATGGAAGACATGATAAAAAATATAGGCTAGATGTTCGCAGGTAAAATGGTCTTTATATTAAGGAAGGAAGTGCACAGCAATGGATTTTAAAACAGTTATGCAAGAGCTTGAGGCCCTTGGTAAAGAAAGAACGAAAAAAATATACATATCTAACGGTGCGCACGAGCCAGTTTTCGGCGTAGCCACAGGTGCTATGAAACCAATCGCTAAAAAAATTAAATTAAATCAAGAATTAGCTGAAGAACTTTATGCGACAGGTAACTACGATGCTATGTACTTTGCAGGCATTATTGCGGATCCGAAAGTTATGAGTGAATCGGATTTTGATCGCTGGATAGACGGAGCATATTTTTATATGTTGTCCGATTATGTAGTGGCAGTAACTTTATCAGAATCAAATATTGCACAAGATGTTGCTGACAAATGGATTGCAAGTGGGGACGAGCTTAGAATGTCTGCTGGCTGGAGTTGCTACTGCTGGCTTTTAGGAAATCGCAAAGACAACGAATTTGTCGAAAGCAAAATTGCCGCTATGCTTGAAATGGTGAAAAATACGATTCATGATTCGCCAGAACGAACAAAATCCGCTATGAATAATTTCCTAAACACGGTAGCAATTTCATATGTGCCACTACACGAAAAGGCAGTCGAAATCGCCAAAGAAGTTGGTATAGTTGAAATAAAACGTGAAAATAAAAAGAGCAGTTTGCTAAATGCTACAGAAAGTATTCAGAAAGAACTTGATAGAGGAAGACTTGGTTTCAAACGTAAGTATGTTAGATGTTAAATGATCAAAAAGGTGTCAATCTAAGCAAGATTGACACCTTTTTGATGAGAAAAACGAATGAGCTCCCCCTGGAAATTATTCATCCCCTCTTGTACACCTTATGCGTTAAACATTTCTTCATTCAATTTATAAACCCTATCTCTTTTCTCATCACTTTTGACAAAAATAAGCTTTCCTTCTTTAACAAAACCTTCTAATAGTAAGCATACTTCTCCATATGCTTTCGGCTTATTCGTTGTGAATCTTTCATCTGATATTTTTCCAGCTCGTATTAATTGTTCACATAGCTCAAGTGCACTTATTTCTTCAGAATCCATTAATTCCAATATATCTTTTTGCAATGGTGATAAAGGTACTGGTATTTCAGCTACCTCCACCTTTTCTGGTTTGTTTTCTTCTTCAAATAAATCTTCAAATGAAATTTGATTCATTACTTCTATTCCTTTCTAACGATTGATTTGTATAACATGAACTGAATCCTATAGCGTAGTTATTGTTATGTATTACTTACCTTATTATATAAATCTCAAACTCATGTACATCGTTTCATGTAGTATGTTTTGATTATACCAAATATACGTTCTGTCTTCTATCGTAGATTGAAAAAAGACGCGTTTTACTGTTCACAAATAACGAAAAGGAATTTATATGCTTTTGTTGAATGGATTTATCAATACCATTTTTAAATAGTGATAAATATTTATAGATATTATGATTAATTAAGTTTCATACAGATTAGTAAAATAGATATTTATTTCATAGAAATTTATGGTAAATAATCATTAATTACATGTTATAATCACGATGTAAACATTAAATTATATTAAATGTTTAGGTTGTTCAATTCGTTTCATATAACAAGGGGGTTCACAAATGGGCAGAAAAACAAGTAAAGTTAAAAAGTTTTTTGGCTTCGTACTAACCGCAGCACTAGCAACTACAACGATGGTAGGCACAGTAAATGCAGAAACAACTACGAAAACAAACGGTAATGAAAAAAGCTATACGGTAGTTAGCAATAATGACACTGTATTTACAGATGTACCAAAGGACCACTGGTCAAAAGTTGCTATCGATTACTTAGCATCAGCAGGGATTTATAAGGGATATGGAAATGGGAAATTTGGTTTTGGAGACAATGTTACTAGAGGACAGGTAGCATCTTTAGTCAATCGATATTTAGGGTTAAAAGCAGACGATAAACAAGGGAATATGTTTAGTGATATTACAAATCATATGTTTGAAAAAGATATTAAAGCCATTGCCCAAGCTGGCATTATGAAAGGTGATGGCACAGGTACATTCCGCCCAGATGATGTATTAACTCGGTATGAGATGGCAGTAATATTACAAAAAGCATTTCATTTAGAATCAAAAGAACAAGGAAAATTTAAAGACGTACCAAAAGGTCATTGGGCCTATGAATCTGTAAATGCAGTACGTAGTAACCGTATAGCACAAGGTGACGAATCAGGTAATTTTAACGGAAACATGATTGTGAAGCGTGAGCAGTATGCGCAATTTTTATATAATGCAATAGCAAAAAACAGAGATTATAATTTCAACATTAATACAAAAGAAGAAATGAAACAAATGTTAACAACAGCTTTACAGAATGGGACGTTTGGTCCATTTAAATTAGGTGTATTGGGTAGAGATATATCTGATGTGAAAAATGAATTTGGAGCGCCTGATGTTTTGAAAAAAGCACCATGTACAGAATGTGATGCACCTAACATAGCGGTATACGGCGATTATAATATTGACATGTACCCTTCGGACGCAAGACATATATGGGTAAAAATGGATATAACTATCAATGAATTAAAAGAGTGGTTTGGTGAACCCGATGAAATCGGAGGGGATATGACTAGCGAAGGCTTTATATATAATCGAGGAAGCTATTATCTTTATTTCAGCTTCTCTGATGGTTATATTCAACGCGCTGAAATATCTAATCATGAATATAATTAATAAGTTACAAACAATATAAATATATAAAGTATAAAAAATCCTTCAAGAACATGCCTTTTCTTGAGGGATTTTATTTGTCTCTATCTATTTAACATAATACAAATCTGTAAAACGCCCACTAATTAAACTTTATTTTTCTTCATGCTCAGCATCCCATTCACTTACATACGTTGCATATTCTAATTCATCTGGATCATCATCTAGCATAGAAATAAACTCTAATTTATTTCCATCACAATCTAGAAAATATACACTTGCAGCCGGCATCCACCTTTGAACAATTGGCTCTTCATTCCCTTTCCCCTGACTCCCTACTACCTCTATTCCACGCTTCTCTAACCACA
Source organism: Bacillus sp. BC08 (assembly GCF_054326875.1). NCBI lineage: Bacteria > Bacillati > Bacillota > Bacilli > Caryophanales > Bacillaceae > Bacillus > Bacillus sp. BC08. The sequence continues at coordinate 82,669 of NZ_JBTGPA010000027.1, forward strand.
ATTTACAAGTCTTTAAAAACTCTAAATCTACACGAAAAGCGAAGTGTTTCGTCTCAAAATCTTCATTACTATGTACTTCCCATAATCCGAGCATTTGCTCTTTATTTTCTCCTACCCAAAAGAACGCAACTCGTCTATTCGATAGTTTTTTCGCTAATGCTAAACCTAACTTATTTTGATAGAAATCTATCGCCTTTTCTAAATTTCTTACATGTAAATGGGTTTCGTATATGCTTTGTATCATTATATATTTCTCCCTCCCCTACATTTTGATTTTTAAAAATTTGTTTTGTTTTTATATCATACAAATTAATATATTTTTAAGCATCCTACTTTTGTATAATTTTTCTTTCCTACAAAGGTATAGATATCAGCTTTAACTAATGTCCGAACGCTGGAATTCAATACAATGAAACTAGTGAGCTTTTATGAAAAGTTGACTCTCACCTACTTTTCTCCCATTAGAAGCATTACTGCCCATTAAAGCGGTATAAAAATTCTATTTACATTCATAAATTTTTATAATGTAATAAGATTAACATCTTAATAATAGAGGAGGAACCGTTCTGGATAAAACCAAAGTTATGGCTTATTTTAGTGCAACGGGTGATATATTCCCTGTTGAAACAATTACTGACACCCTAAGTATCGAGCCTACAAGAAGTTATAAAAAAGGTGATGTTGTTGCAAGACATGATAATCCAAATCTTGTATCCACCAAAACCCTATATAGAGAAGAAACTGCTTGGACTTTAAGCACTGGATACCAAGAGTCCTACGATATAAATAATCAGTTGCATATTATTCTAAAATCCCTTGAAGGAAAAACAGAACAATTAAAACATCTCAAGAAGCAATATAGTTTAGAGTTTCTTTTTATGGTAGTGATTCAAGTGGAGAATAGCGAATCACCCGCAATGTATTTACAAAAAGAGATTATTAATTTTGCTAGTTCCATTCAAGCAGAAATTCATTTTGACCTATATATTTCCTAAAATAAAAACGCTATTGATATTGAAATCAACAGCGTTTTCTTATGTGAATATATGTTTTATCTTGCTTGTACCCAAAAGCAAATTCTTTTTATATAATGTATTACTTCAATTTCCCCTCAAAGACAATTTTTCTACCGCACGGTTCAACTTCTGTTTTGCCGTTTTTCTTCACTTCATGAAAGATTGGCTCTTCCATACGACGAGACGGTGCATAGCCTTCTTGTTCCATACGTGTTAAGCAATCTGTAATTGTTTCGTTTTCGAGTACTTCAAATTTCTTTTTATTAGGTTGTTTTGTCATGCCCTAACCTACTTTCTATTTTTCTTGATGCGAATTGATTCTTCATGTAGATCATATATACCATTGCGAGAATTCCTATTATAATCATAACCGCAATAAAAAAGCTTGTATACTGTATTTTTTCTATAAATACGCCTCCTAATACAGGTCCCAGTATACTTCCTAAACTAAAAGCGATTCCAGATAATATATTACCCGCTGGTAGTAAATGTCTCGGTAATAAATCTGTCATAAATCCAAGACCTAATGAGAAGCACGATCCAATGACCATACCAGCTAACAGCATACAGGCAAAGACGATCCAGTAATATTGGTCAAATACTGCTGCGAGCAGGAAAATACCCGTACTTACGCTGAACGTCCACGTTAAAATACGATCTCTTCCGTATTTATCACTTAATATACCGAGCGGGATTTGTGTAATAATGCCCCCGACTGCAAACGCTGGCAATAAGAAGGATACCTCTGAAACAGACCATCCTTTACGAAGCGCGTATACTGGTAAGTTACTATTTAACATAGCTTCCAGTACGCCATATGCAAGTGGTCCTAGTAACGCAATCCATCCTAATCCAACAACTTGTTTATAACGAGAAAATGATGACTCACTCTTCACTTCTCGTTCATCTTGTGCTGGGAATGCATTTTTCGTTGGCAGTAACAAAAGCCAACCTATTAAACAAAGTATAGTAGATATAATAAATGGTGTTGCAAGACCGTACTGCACAGTGCTTGCTAAATACGGACCAACAGCAAAACCAATTCCGAAGAATACACCGTATATCGATACTTGTCTCCCTATTTTACTTGGGTCTGATGTTGTCGTAATCCATGTTTGTGTTCCGACATGAAGCATATGATCTCCGACTCCAACTAAAAATCTAAGAACGAACCATACCCAAAATGAAAAAGTTTGTGTAAAGAAGAATAATGAAATAATAACGAGAAACCCACCAATAACGATAATTGGCTTCATTCCAAACTTTTGCATCGGTTTTTCAAGAAACGGGGAAATCACTAATATCCCAATGTATAATGCCGTCGCATGAATACCGTTAATACTTGAACTAACCCCTTCTTGTTCAAAAATCATTGCAATAGCCGGTAAGAGCATCCCTTGTGACAAACCCGAGATTGCTACAATCCCAACCATAATCCAAAATGTAAAACGCATTGACATCCTTTTCCCTCTCCTTCTCACGCTGTCCACCTTTCATTATAAACTGTTTCTTCAAATGCGTGTACGAATATTATCAATAAAAAAGAAGCTAAAAGAATGAATCTTTTAGCTCCTTATCCTTCCCAAACTTGTGCTTTCACATTGTGATGAAAGTGCTTGTAATATGGATTTCCATAAAATGATGATCCATATAAGTATTGCTGTGCACTAGTAATTGATGGCTGCGGGTATTGCATTTGTAAAGGAACTACAACTGGTGAAACTTGCATATACATCGGATCTATCATTATTTTTGTATATATATGATGATCATATGGCGAATAAGCGATTAAAGATGGTTTATGCATTGATACTCTCCCCTTTTACATACAAATGTTATAGTATATGCAATACTTTTACTTTCGGGGATTATTTCTATTCTAACCAATCCTCCACATGTTTTATAAGTACATCTAAGCAATCTATAAACGGTGAGTGTCCGCAATCTTCTAATATCTTCAACTCTGCATTTGGCAAATGTTTTGCTAATTCCTCACCGACTACTTGCGGTACGACGTAATCTCTGTCCCCTTGTATGACGAGTGTTGGAGCTTTAATATGATGAATTTGTTTATTTCCCTCTACAACTCCATTATGTTCATCCGAAATATTAAATGTAATGAGCGCATAATTCACATCTACGAAATTACGCTGCGTTAACATATCGTCTAAATACTTTTCATAACGATCTGGTTCAGGTTGATTATGTGTATATATTAATAGATTCCATACTGTACGGTAATATAATTTATTCATATTTTTTATCGCATCTAGCACTGGAGCAATTTGTACGGGATCTTGTGCAATCTCTTCTTTCGTCTTTACTAAACTTGATACGATTGGCTGCCCGTTTATATCTTTTTTAAAAATTGGATATCCCTTCATGCCCACTGATTCTACTAAAATTAACTTTTCGACAAACGTTGGATGATTCGCTGTAAATTGCATCGCAACACCACCGCCCATTGACCAGCCCATTAATGAAAATTTCTCTAGTTTTAATTGATCGATAAATAGTTTTACATCTTCTGTAAAGTCTTGTAATGAATCTATCGATTGATTATATGTTGATTGGCCAAATCCTCTTAAATCAAGAGCGTAAATATGGTATTGATCTTGCAACTTTTCAATAACTAAATCCCAGTGTTGTGACGATGTCATGTTCCCGTGAATGAGTACAAGAATTTCTGTATTTTGCCTTCCAACTTCCTGATACGCAATCGTTTCTCCATTCGATAGTGAAACAAACTCCATTGTTGCAGGCTTAATCATCACAAGTTCCCCCATTCTTTTTAATAGAAAGAAAAATCTTTACTTACTTAAAGAATAACATGCAGAATGTATGTTCTCAACATAAAAGCTGTACAAAATTTTTACATAAATCAACATGTCTATTACTAGACAATTATAATAAAAAAGTATATAGTTAGCTAGGTAACTAATTTGAAAGGATCTAACTATATGGACGAAAAACAACATTTTTTTCACATTGTCAGCCAGACTTCTCGAAAATTCACAAAGAAATTTAATGAACGCGTATCTCCAACTGGGCTATTTAGTGCACAATGGGCCGTTATTTTCCGCATTAACCAAACCGGTTCTTGTACACAAACAGAATTATGTCAGTATTTAAATGTTGAATCACCAACGATGACTCGTACGTTAACACGTATGGAGACGATGGGTTGGATTATTCGTACTGAAGGAAAAGATCGCCGTGAGAAGCTCATTTCTTTATCAGAAACAGCGAGAAAAATGATTCCGAAATGGCAAGAAGAAGTTGATACTTTTGAAGAAAAGACACTAGAAGGTATTAACGAAGATGAGTTACATCAAGCATTTCAAGTGTTACAACAAATCATTAAAAACTTAGATTAAATTGGAGGGATGACGATGCAAAGTGAGAAACTTTGGACGAAGGATTTCCTCGGAACTTGTTTTAGTAGTCTATTTCTCTTCTTAACATTCTATATGCTTATGACTACTTTACCTATCTATGTAATAGACGGCCTAAAGGGAAAACCTGAGGAAATTGGTTTAGTTGCAACTGTTTTTCTTATTTCATCTGTTTTATGTAGACCATTTACAGGAAAATGGCTTGATGAATTAGGGAGAAAGAAAATTTTATTTATTTCACTTTCATTATTTTTAGCTGCTACCGTTATGTATTTCGGTGCGCAAAGTTTATTTTTATTACTTGCCCTTCGCTTCTTACATGGTATTGGGTTCGGTATGGCAACAACAGCCACAGGAACAATTGTAACTGATGTTGCACCAGCTCATAGACGAGGCGAAGCACTTGCCTATTTCGGCGTATTTATGAGTTTGCCGATGGTAATTGGTCCTTTTTTAGGTTTAACAATTATTTCACATTTTTCATTTACTGTACTATTTATCGTTTGTTCCGTATTTTCATTGCTTGCATTTTTATTAGGACTACTTGTAAATATTCCGCATGAAGTACCAGTGAGCAAACAAAAACGAGAAAAAATGAAATGGAAGGACTTAATTGAACCATCCTCTATTCCGATCGCTCTGACAGGATTTGTTTTAGCCTTTTCTTATAGTGGTATTTTATCCTTTATTCCTATTTATGCGAAAGAGCTCGGTTTAGGAGAAGTTGCTAGTTACTTCTTTATTTTATACGCACTCGTTGTTGTAATTTCTCGTCCATTTACAGGAAAGATTTTCGATCGATTCGGTGAAAATGTACTCGTTTACCCAGCTATCATTATTTTCACAATTGGGATGTTCATTTTAAGCCAAGCGCAAACTCCGTTTTGGTTCCTTGGTGCAGGTATGTTAATCGGTTTAGGTTACGGAACATTAATTCCAAGTTTCCAAACGATTGCGATCTCTGCCGCTGCAAACCATCGACGTGGTTCTGCAACAGCTACGTACTTCTCATTCTTTGATAGTGGTCTCGGTTTTGGTTCTTTCATTTTAGGTATCGTCGCAGCGAAATCAAGTTACCATAATATGTATTTCATCGCAGCTATTATCGTTGCATTCACTTTACTTCTCTATTATGGATTACACGGACGAAAACAAAAATTCAAGAAACAACATACAGACGGAAAAGTTTCCGCTTAACATGAATAAGGAAAGTAAACTTCCCCGTTTACTTTCCTTATTTTGTATTTCTTTCAATAGACGCGTATACTAATAGTAGAAATAAAAAGGAGGGACCGATATGAAACTTAAAAAATCTCCCCTACTCTTACTCATAATCACATTTATATTTGTAATTACAGGGCTCGGTTTTACATACTTCAAACATAATAAAACAATTCCATCGAAAAATAACGTGACGAAGAAAAATTGGTTAGATGATCCTTACTTACGTTGGTCGTATACACATATGAAAGAATTCACTTTAATTAACGAGGTGAAAAATAACCCGGATCAAGTATCCCACTTCTCTACCGCATTGCAAAACTTAGATGATTTTGCTGTGGAGCGTAGATTTGGAAATACAACTCCTCTAAAAAAACTTTTAGACGATAATAAAACAGATGCTTTTGTCATTGTACACAATGGACAACTTGTATATGAACGATATTTCAATGGGTATAAAGAGAGTGAACCTCATGGCATGGCCTCATTAGCGAAGGTCTTTACCGGGGCAATTATACAATCCCTCGCTGAAGAAAACCGTATTGACTTAGAAAAAACAGCTGGCACATATATAAAAGAATTAAAAAATACACCGTTCGGTAATGCCACACTTCAGCAATTAATGGACATGCAAGTTTCTGCACAGTACCCTACTCACGGATATGAACATCCAGCGTTAGAAAATCAAGATGCACAACTATATTTAGCGAGCAATATTTTGCCTCGAGGTAAAAACTACGACGGCCCAATGAAAATTTATGATATGTTACGAGAAGCAGAAGAAACTGCACCGCCTGGTTCCGATTTTTCTTACGATAACGGATCAGCTGAAACACTCGCTTGGGTGATTCGAACGATCACTGGTAAATCATTAGCTGCAAATGTTAGCGAGCGCATATGGTCTCAAATTGGTATGGAAGAAAACGCATATTACGTTACAGATGAAACAAAAGTAGAACAAGCAAGCGCTGGCTTAAATGCAACTGCTAGAGATATGGCGAGATTCGGGCAATTACTTCTAAATAACGGGGAATATAATGGAAAACAAATCCTCCCTTCTTCTATTACTGAAGATATAAAAAATGTCCAAGAAGGTGAACTTGCAGTTGGCCCTGGAGCTTCCATTTCTTATCATAATCAATGGTGGATTCCGCACAATGAACAAGATGCTTTTGAAGTGTTAGGTAGTTACGGACAAACACTTTACATCGATCCGAAAGCAAATATGATCATTGTCCACTTCTCTTCTAACGCTACGCCAAGTAATGAAATACATTCTGTTTACTCAAATATGTATATTGATATTGCACATCATTTAGAAAAGCTTCCACAGTAGTGGAAGCTTTTTCTTGTTGGGGTGTTTTATTTGAAGCCAATATCATCTTCAAAGTTATTCATAATTAAACTTTTTATTAGCAATCCAATAATACGTTACGAAGAGTGTCAATAAAATCCACACTATAGTTAGTAATCCAGTAATTATTGCGTTTGAATTTACTGCCCCCGTGACTAACGTTTCCATCGCATGTTTACTCATACTGGCTGGATTAAACTGATCTACTATTGGAATCAAACCGACGATTATTCTACAAGCTAAAAGAAAAGCAATTGAAATTAGCGCAATAATACCTTGACTGTGAAAAATAGCACTTATCATAGTTGTGAAAGATACGATAAAAAGAACCCAAATGAAATAAAATAGTAATCCAGTAATCATGTACGAAAACGGAACAATAGTAAAAAGATAGTTTGTATATAGATAAGAGGTAAAGTATCCAATCATTACACTAAACGCTACTATTACATAATTTGATACTATTTTCCCAGCTATATACGAAGTAACCGTAACAGGTCTTGTTAAAATAAAGGCTAACATACCGTTAGCTTTATCTGTTTGAATGGCACCCATCATAGAGATTACTAGAATCATAAGTCCGAGCTGATCAAACTGAGACCCCAAAGTACTCGCTAGTACTTCGCCTCCTTTTTGTGATGTCATACTTGGATCGATGGTAATTCCCTGCCCTCCACCTAATGCTCCTAAAATGGATGGCAAGTAATGCGTTACTATTGGCTGGGTTGCCCCTAAAAATATAAAAACAATTGGTAGCCAAATAATCTTAAAATCACGTAACATTTGAACACATTCTTTTTTTATCAATACCATTAGATTATTCATTTTTGCACCACCAATTTCAAGAAAATTTCTTCTAAAGTATCGCGGCTTACTTCAAATTTAACGAGGTCAACTTTATGCTCGAGGGCATTTTGCAGTAACATATTTTTATTTATTCCGATACTTTCAACCTTCACTTTGACTTTAAGTCCAATCACTTCTACATCCTTCACATAGGGCAACTTTTTTACAACGTCAATCCACTCTCGATCTTTAGCTGTGATTTCAATGATTAATTTATTTTCGCTATTGCGGTGTAAAAGCTCAGTAATTGTTGTATCTTCTATCTTTGTTCCATCTTTAATCATGACAAATCGTTCACAGATTTCTTCTGCATCACTCAATATATGAGTTGATAATAAAATAGTCGTATCTTTTTTTATTTCTTCAATGAGATTTAATACTTCCCTTCTGCCGATTGGGTCTAATGCAGATACTGGTTCATCCATAATAATAAGCGAAGGTTTATGCAATAATGCTTGTGCAATACCAAGTCGTTGTTTCATTCCACCAGAAAATGTACTAACCTTTGCGTTTTCTTCGCCCCTTAGTCCAACTTTCTCCAAAATTTTAGGAATTGACTTTGACAATTCTACTTTTTTCAATCCCGAAAGTTGCCCCATAAACATAAGGGTTTCTCGCGCCGTCATCCAATGAAAAAAATTAGGGTATTGCGGTAAGTAGCCAATTTCCCTTTTCATTTTTGATATTTTTATCCCATTCAATAACACCTCACCAACATCTGGATTAATAATATCTGAAATCACTTTTATTAATGTAGATTTCCCTGCTCCATTTGGTCCGATTAACCCTACACATTCCCCGGATTGCAGTTCCATCGAGAAAGTATTGACAGCAATTTTTCCTTTAAATGATTTTGTTACATTTCTAATCTCTAATTTCATAATTTCTCACCGTCCTTTCTTCCTATAACAAAGTACAGAATAGGTCCTAATATGTTAACAAAAAGAATAATTAGCGCCCATACAAGTACATTTTTTCTTTTATTTCTATGTCGGTATAAATCAATGAATGCAATTAAAACTAAAAGTGCCCCCACTGCAATAACTGGCAATATAATGGGTAGAAAAGCCATAATATCAATGTCTTTAAGATCATTCAATCCATAATGTATTTTCATTGTCATCACTCCTTTTAAATCTCATTATCATTATTGATAATGATAAAATAAAAACAGATGGATTGCAATCATTATTCTCATTATTTATAATGAGAATAAAAAAACGATATATAAGGTGATATAATGAGTAATAAAGTTGAAATCTTAATGCATCCAGTAAGAATGAAAATTTGCCAAGTATTAATGAGAAATAAGGAAGATGGACTAACACCATTAGAAATGGTAAAAATCATTAAAAATGTGCCACAAGCAACACTATATAGACAGCTACAAACAATGGTTGATTCTGGTATCGTCCATGTAATTAAAGAAAAAAAGGTAAAATCTGTTTCTGAAAAATATTACGCAATCAATGAAGAAGATGCAAAAATTGAAGGAAGTGAGTGGAAAGGATTGTCTGATGATGAAAAGTTAAACTACATTTCTTATTATCAGTTATCACTTATGACACAATATCAAAGTTACCTGAAGAAATTAGAGGAACAAAACAATCAAGAAGATATTGCTACTTTTTCTGTTGTGGACTTAAAGCTCGATGAAGAACACTTTATGAGCTTTCAAAACGAACTTAACGAATTAATGAATAAATACTACCATACCCAAAATAAAGGCGACGAAAAAGAGAACCCTGTTCGGACCGTCGCTATTACAATTATTCCAGAAACGTGAACTAACTCAATATACATAATACAAGCCGATGCTTCCTTACCATAGGAATCATCGGCTGTCTTCATTTCAGAAATTGTTTTGACTTCTAATCTATGGCTAGCGAAAAAACTGAGTTAGAAATTCGAATGCGCTTAAAGATCCTGTCTTTCTTATATTAAATGAATTCTTTTCTTTCTTTTCTTATATTCGTCTCATACCATCCACACTCCCTCCAAACACTTTTTAAAAAGAAGCATGGGTAAACTAATAAATATAAATTAGGAATCCACCAAGAAATATCGAAATCTAAACGGATTGTCCAAAATGCTAGAGCTTGTAATCCTGAACAAAAAGTTAAAATTAATGATAAGAACGCAAAGTGGCTCCAAATATATTTTTGTTTAGAATGTAAATACAAACTTAGAAATCCTGTTAACGAGATTAACAAATCCAAGGGTAAAAAAGACCAGTTCCATGCTATTAAAATAGGATCTTGGTAATCTTTAAACAAATATTCTTGCGGAATCATATGAAAAATTGTTATGAGCCAATATACAACAAATCCAAGATCAGTAATAAGGAAAAAATACTTTAATCGATTCAATGTATACGTTCCTCCACCATTTCTTTTTTCTTCGCTTCATGTGCCGTACTATTAAAATTTATAATTACAACTCCAATTAAAATAAAGAGAATTGCTAGTATCTTTGTTACATTGATACTTTCTCCAAAATAAAAGAACCCAATTATTGTAATCGTTACAATTCCCATACCTGACCAAACCGCATAGGCAACAGACATTTCCATCCCCTTTAATGCGAATGACAGGAATACAAAACTTACTACATAAAATACAAAAATAAGTATGCTTGGTACAAGTTTCGTTAATCCATCAGATAGTTTCATCGCCGTCGTACCCGCTACTTCAAATAAAATTGCTAAGCATAAATAAATCCACTGCACTATTTCTCCCACCTTCTACTCCGCATTAGAAATTCCATACAGCAATATGTCCATAATAGATTCAAGTATATTCCCTAATGTATAATCACTCTTTTCAATAAGCATAGGATCATATATGCGATTCAGTGCTCCCAAATATAATTCAATAAAAAATGGAATTTGAATCTTTCTAATGCTTCCTTCCCTCATTCCCTTCTCTAATAAACCGATTACAGTAGACCAACCTTCACGTAAAAACTGATCTAATCTTGACCATTGGTAATAATGATGTTTTTTTAGTTCTACTAATAAACGTGCATCCATGAATTGAAATTGTTGTGGAATACAAATTAAAATGAGTCTTATTTTTTCAACTGTTTGTAACGTATCATCTTCAGCGATATTTTTTTCCTTTTCTTGAATACTTTCTATTACATGACGAATAACTTCATCTACTATTTCATCTTTTGAAGAAAAGTGCTCATAGATTGTCCTCTTACTCACAGCTAATTGTTTTGCTAAATCACTAATTGTAAATGTAAACCCCTTCGTTTGAATTTGATGACTTGTTTCTGTTACTATTCTTTGTTTCATAATCCGCCCCCTAAACTAATGGTACCCATTTGTTTTTTTTAGTACCATTTTATTTTACAATATTTAACACAACCTAAACAACTAATATTTCGAAACTTCAAACTTCTATTTCGAAACAGGTGGATCCTACCTGCATATTCAACAATCAAGTAAATGGATAGAATAATACTGATACATGAAGCTTTAAATAAAGTTAAATGCAGCTCTTCTATAAGGCTATGTTGGTACATGTTCTTTTTTAGCTTGATGGATATGAATAGAAAATATCCATCACTAAGCACTACTATTTTTTAATGAGTAACAAAAAAAAGGTTACAAATCCAATTGTAACCTTTTTTCTAAGTGTCTTTTGTTTCATATGATTCCTATAACAATTACAAAGCTAAATAATCATCGTTGGAGCTGCTTGCTTCTGCTAAAAAACTATAAGAAAAGACACTAGAGTATCTTTTCTACTCTCTTTAAAGAATTTATATCAACCTCATAAGTATTCCCATATGGTCTAAGCGATGGAATCTCTTCCTTTGGCCCATAAAATAATAATTTCAAATCATCATCTTTATACTGAACTACGAAGAAGTCATCAAATTGGTCAAATGTGTTTTGATTTATTGTGATAAACCCTTTTTCTTGGGCAGTTGTTTTAACACTTATTCTTCTCCCTTCTTTGATAACATCATATCCATGCTGATTCGTCACTTTGGATAGCTCACCATTCGTGTAAAGGACACAAAAAAATTCACCTAGACGACCTATAAGATGCCTTAATTCAGTCGCCTTACAACCAAGAACATTCATTTCAAATCGTAACATTTCAAAGTATGCCTCATATAACTTTTTGATTTGTGAGATTCCTATTTTATCCTTATCCTTATCCTTATAAAAAAGGAGTTTACCATTATCCCACTCACCTACAATAGATTCACAATCTGCCCCTTTAGGTTTGTGAAAAACTAATCCTGTATAAGGATAATTTTCACCTACATATCTATAAGTTCTTTTATTTATATATATAAACAAACTTTTATTAAACACTCTCCCTTTGTTATAACGGTTATAGCAATAATCAGCAGGATTAATACTCCCAGGTTTCGTATTAAATTTTGTTATTAATCTGTCCTTTATCTCTGCAAACGTTACAGTATCGCCTATTCTCTCTTTAAGAGCCTCTATAAATTGCTCATAAATAGTCAATGTAATCCTCTCCTCATGCTTATCAATATTTTTAGCCATAGTACAACCTTTACTTTATAATTTGACTCGATTGTAGAATAACGTAATCGATGTTTTTATTTTTTTATATAACCATCTATATAAATTTTACATTTAATTAATTAAATTTCATAGCCTAATAGAGTAAAATATAAATTGGAGAATTTTATTAAAGGCTCAAAATAAAGATAATACTCCATTAAGAGCTCTTTTTATTTAGGAAACGCGTCTTTTTTGTATTAGCTTTTTAAATAAGGTAAACGTGAAGAAGCTTTATAAAAAAACAGGACAATAATATTATCGAAGGAGTTTAAGCTTAGCATGTATGACTATTTGGTTAAGCAATCGATATGTTGTGCTGAAACGTCAATATATAAAAAAAGGATCTCTCTTGATAAAGAGAGATCCTTTTCTTACTTCTTCTTCTTTTCTGTCGGTTGGCTTTGTTTAGCGAAATTAGATGAATCATCGAAATTAGGTTGCTTTTTACCAGCATTATTACTTCTACCTTTTCCCATATGTAATGCACCTCCTCTCATCCTTACTATTCCCTATAAAAAAATCCTCTTGCATCCAGGAGGATTTTTTATTATCTCTTATTAATAATACCCAACTGTTCTCGTAGTACTTCCAATACTCCCGGTTTTTCTATACCATTTTGGATAGTTTTAAAACCATAGCGTTGATGGTGATTATCATGTTAGCTTGATAAAGAACAGCTTACGAATGAATTTGATATTGGCCATGAATTAGCCATGTATGATGTATCATCCTTTCTAAAAAACATAAAAAAACACTATCCCTTCTCATGTTTTTACAGAAAGAATAGCGTTTTTTTCATTTTAATGGTATTACTTGATATTAATGTGTATTCCTATGAAAACTAATATAAAAATAGCATCAATATACTTGTAACAATCCCGACCCAAATGCAGAGAATAAAACAATAACCCATGATATCTTTAATTTTTAATCCCAGTACTCCTAAAAGAGGTAGTGCCCAGAACGGCTGAATCAAATTTGTCCATGCGTCCCCCCAGCCTACCGCCATAGCGATAGTAGCCGGATCTACACCTAACTTTAATCCTGCTGGGACTTGCAGTGGCCCTTGCAAAGCCCATTGCCCCCCGCCAGATGGTGCTAATAAGTTCACCAATCCCGCTGACCAATATGTAAATATATCAAAGGTATCCTTTGACGCAATAGATGCCATCCATTCAATGATTGAGCTTCCCAACCCTGAACTACCTAAAACAGCGATAATCCCCGCATAAAATGGAAACTGTAGGATAATTGGAGATATGGATTGCGCTGCTTCTTTGAATCCTTGTGCAAAGTTGCCAAGAGAACCATGCAGGAGCAAACCAAGTGACAAGAAAAATAAATTAATGATATTTAAATCTAAACTATGACCGTTTATGAATTCATAAACACAATACAACGTGCCGATTACGCCTAATACTATTCCTAAAACCGGTGTCCATTCCAGTTTTTCCGCAGGAGTTAAGTTTTTTTGCGGAGGTTTTACAAAAGAATTTGTATCTGTTTCGAGTGCTTTATATCTAATAATCCCACTTTTTGGAGCCATGAGTACAATAATAATTGGCATCGTGATGAATAGAGCGAAAAAAATAATTAGAGTAGAATAACTAAAGATTGTTTGTGAGGTAGGAATAATTCCAATCATATCTACAAGAAAATGATCCTTTGTGGCAATTGTTAGGCCAATAGAACTGGAGAGACCTGCGCTATATAAGGCTGTCGGAGCATAAGCAGCTGCTACAAGCAATGGAAAATGTGCATTCGGATTCTTTTTCGCCACTTCCTTTGCAATGATAGCTCCCACAACTACGGCTAGTCCCCAATTGATATAGTATGCAATTGCACTGATCAAAAATGTCATCGTATAAGCCTTTTGAGGTGTATCGGCTAACTTTGCAACAGACTGCAAGCCTCTATTAATAAACGGGACAGAAGCTAACGTCATCCCTGTAACCATTAGCAATACCATTTGCATTGTAAACGTTAAATAAGTCCAAAAACCATCCCCCCAAGATTTTACGATTTTGTACGGATTTGAGGGATTCATCAACAAAGCTATAATGAAAGTAAATAAAGTGAGCAGCACTGCAATAACAAAGGCATCTGGGACATATTTCTGAGACCATCTCGAAAATACATTTGCACATCTTGTAAGCAATGATTCTTTCTTTCCTGGTTCTGGATTTGTCTCCAACAAGGAATGTTTCATAAATATTCTCCTTTCTAAATTTTAATAAGGTAAATATAAATAACATTCCACAAAAGAAAATAAAATCCTTTTCCACTTGCTGCATACTAATCAACTAGAGTCACACTCAGATGCCGTTACTTTCACCCTCTCATTAACGATTGATTCCCACGGACGTGGTACCCTCGTATTAATAAATATCATTTTATGTTCATTTCCAATTAACTTTATAAACGAAACAAGTTGCCTAAGGGAACGAATCACTAACAGAACCAGCCAATACAAATCTACCGCTAATCCTTCTAGGAAATTCAAATTCAAGTGCTAACGGAACCAGTTTACCAACATATAAAAATTTCATCACGATATTGTATTAATTCAGCTTCTTATTTTAATAAAAAAATGTATTTCAATTTATAATTTTAATAGAAGGAATAGATTAAGTAGGAGGAGGTACTTTGAGGATAGTGCCTTTTCTTTATAAAAACTCAACATGCTGGCATCGTTAATATTTTCGTTCCATCTGGTGGCGGTCAATGGGCTGTGCAAGCACCCATTATGATTCCAGCTGGCGCTGAACTTGGTGTACCTGCTGCAAAAACAGCAATGGCAATTGCGTGGGGCGATGCTTGGACGAATTTAATTCAAACATTCTGGGCATTACCGGCATTAGCGATAGCTGGTTTAGGTGCTCGTGATATTATGGAATTTTGCGTTGTTAACTTACTATATGCAGGATCTATCATTTGTCTATGTTTCTTATTTATTTAAACGAAAAGCTAGTTTTATACTAGCTTTTTTATACAATAAATCATTTATTTCCCACGCAATTTATAACCCTCTCCCACTCTATCTCCGTAAGATGTAATGCCTCAAATGCGAAAAAGTCTTCACATACTTTTTCAATTACATGTGGATTGTTTTTAAGGAAATTCCACTGTAACGCTTTAGGAAGAAAATATGTTTCATACTCTTTACTTCCTCTTACTACCTCATCCACTTCTCTTTCACAAATTCCTCTTATTAAATAATCATTTCTTAATTGAATCTGTATTTGTTGAAACATTTCACTACATTTCTTCAATTGGATTAAACAATTAATATATGTACGAAAAAGTTCATTATCATACTGACAACACTTTATAATACGTTCCATTTCATTCATAATGTACGAGCCTTTTCTTCTATTTGTAATAACCACTTTTCCCGTTTCTCTACTTTACTCGTTTTCACAGATTGAAAAACAGATCGTTTTATATCGCGAATGCCGCAAAAACGTAATACACCTCGCTTCATCATAATCCAATCTGCTGATCGATATAATAGTGCGACGTACCATAACGGTGAATCTAACGTATTAATCACCCACGCCTTCTTCCCCTTCAATAATCCTTTCGGCAGGGCTCCTTCGTATTTATAAGCAAAACCAGCAACGAAAATGCGATCAATAAATCCTTTTAAAATAGCAGGCATCCCCCACCACCATATCGGATATATAAAGAGAAGTGTATCTGCTTCTTCTACTAACGTTCTGTACCGGGCTGTTTCTTCTTCATTTACTAAATCACGTCTTTTCTTCTCCTCATTAAATACAAGGACGGGATCAAATTGTTCTTTATATAAATCAAGTACCGTAACCGAATGATCTGTTTCCTGTAATCCTTTTTGCACATGCTTTAAAATCGCCGCGTTAAAACTGGAAGGACTGGGATGAGCGTATACAAGTAGTACATTCACTACAAAACAACTCCCTCTTTAAGTTAAAGTTTCCCCTTCTTTAACATCTTCTCTACAATTTGCACGTTTTTCGAACTTTGTAATAAACGGTTTAATACTGTAAGTAACTCTTCTTTGTCTAAATCTTTTAGTTTCTCTTTCACCGTACTTTCACCAGCACTTTGAATATCATAAACAACTGCCGCCATATGCTTGCAAAGATTCTCATAAGGACACTCGCAGCTACTTTCTGTAAAATCTTCAAGATCAATAATCACTTCATAGTTTCCTGCATTTCCAGTAACGAAAGCAAATATTTTCTTGTCTTGTATTTCAACATCGTCTACATGTCCCTCTTCATAATATTCATACCCTTTATCCAAAATGTACTTAGGAATCCATTTCGTTATATCCTGTAATAAGTAAGCGTACATAACAACACCTCTTCCTTTAATTCCCTTTTGACTTCAATAACCCCTGCATGTTATTCTAATAACTGTCAAATAGCAAGTCTATATGACAAAACGACTGACACCTATTCGGCGGAGGTGTCTCTTTTCATTTGCAGCCGATATGAAGTGCCTCTTTCAGGCACATTCAATCTTTGACACTACACACTCAACACCATTCCCTTGTATCAGGCTGCTTAAGCAGTCTTTTACTCTACATACTTCAAAAAAAAGAGAGCTTAGCTCCCTTTTCCCGCCTTATAAAATACCCCTTTTTCCGTATAGAGATATTCATCAGCTAATGTAATTTTCCCATCCAGTTTCAGTTCATCTAATAGTCTTGATAAATAAAATTGATGTAACATCTTTTTCGTGAATTTTCCTTCATGATGCGAAACGATATGTTCTTGAATATCTAACAATGATATTGGCTTATCTTGCTCTATCATATATTCATAAACTGTACTACGCAGTTTTACGTATTTTTCGAGTGTCACAGTACTTCGCAACCCCTTTCTTCTTAATATAAATTTTCGTAATCGGTTTTTTTGCAACAAAAAAACCTCTCCGATAAGAAGAAGTTACGTATATATCTTCGTCTTATCTCCCAGAACAAATATGTTCTGCTGGAATTAGCACCTGCATCGCGGTTGCTGGGTTTCATCGGGCCAGTCCCTCCACCTCTCTGGATAAGAAAATATTCACTTAATTCTTACTATACGTAATTTCATTTTAATTGTCAAACAAATATAACAAATAATATTTTCTTCTTTACTGCTCATACTATACATATATGAATATGCAAGGAGGATTATGAAATGCACGAAAATGCTCGCGGATATGTACAAGATTCATTTCAATCATTACAAGAAGCAAAACATTGTTTAGAAGCAGCACTACAGACTGTGGAAAAAGATTTTAATCGCGCACGTATTGAACAATCCCTTTATGCGATCGAACAAGCTATTCAACGTTGTGATTACACGGTTCACATTTTAGAACAAGATTGAAAAAGCTTCCCATCATAAGGTGGGAAGCTTTTTCAAATGGCATACTTCATAATTATTACCGTTATAATTAAAAAATATACAGAATTAGCAATTTCTAAAATACCTACTTTTATAATAGAAATCTTTTTACCATACAACATAATTGCCCGAATGACACTCGGTATGAAGATAAGAGAGCACCACGGATTGATAGCAAATACGATGATTGTTAATAAAATATGATACCCCCATGATATAAAACGATACTTCGGGTTGTTTTTCTCACGTATCATCGTTTTCACATAAAACGTACTTCCTAAAAAATATAAAAATGATATAAGCGCAATAAATAGTGCTGTTTTATCTATAAGTTTCATTGAAAAATAATAACTAACTAAACCACCAATACAGAAAACAATAATCGCACTAATGTCATTTAGTAACGCTCTTTCATTCTTTTGACGGGCGTAATACATATTTACTATAAATAATGGAATCATTACTGTTACGAATAAAAGAATGCGCCATTCATATACTAGAGAAATCATCCCAAATACGAAAGCGATGATAAAATATACAATTGCTGCGTGTAAAAACTCTTTTTTTCGTCTTTGCTTTATGTACGTAAGAAATGGATACGTAGCTAAATAGATAAAGAACCACGCTAAAAACAATGGAATATGATACATAGTAGGTTTCCCAAGTATGACACTTAATAGAAATGGTATAACGAGCATGGCCCATGCACCGTGTTGCTTCGGAATAACTAACTTCATTAACTATACACCTCCCTTTTGAAAATAGTTCTCACATACTATTATACAAATAATTTTATATAATAGCCGACATATATTGAATCGATTTTTTGACAATAAAAAATGCTCCTTACAATATGTAAGAAGCATGAAAGAGGCAAACGAATATGTAAGTCGCGACCCTACCTTATATGAATATGCTTTTCTATGCCATGTTATGCTTATCTAATATGCCATATTTCTTTTTAAATCTCGTAAGAATCGTAATCCAAGACGTACTAAATAGTAGTAAGAAAATAACATTCGAAATCGCATGGCTTAAATCGAAATAAAAACTTGCGATATAATACGAAACGACAGCTTCCCACGTTGCCTCACGTATAAACCCAAGAAGCCCCCATAAGTTCATAATCCAGCCAAATAAAAATCCAACAAACAATCCGTATAGAAGTCTTCCCCATAGCTTTTTCATTAAAAATGTATTCCGTAATAATCCAGCTATAAAACCAATCATGCCCCAGGAAAACATTTGCCACGGCGTCCACGGACCTTGTCCTAAAAAAATGTTTGATACGATAGCTGCTGTTGCACCGATCATAAAACCAGTTTCACTCCCAAACACAATCGCAGAAACGATAATGATAAATGAAGTCGGTTGTACACTTGGTAAAATAGAGAATGGTACGCGGCTAACTGCTGCAATTGCCGCTAACACAGCAACGAGAACAATTTCACGTGAAACAAACGCCTTTCTTTCAAAGCGGATATAGAAAGGTAACATAATAACAACTAATAAAAACAAACTACTTAACATGTAATAACCATCCATGATAAGCGTCGTAAAGAGTAATGTGCCTATTATTACTGCAAAAATACATATTATGAATGCAACATATCGTTTGGACACGCTTCGTACACATCCTCCCACGTTAATGCATATGGCAATTCTTTTCGAATGAATCGATTGATGGATGTTGTATAAAAGAAGTTTCCACTAAAAAATTCTTTCGGTGCATCATTCATAATAACTGCTCCATCAAATAACATCATACATTGATCAACGTATTTCGCTGCAAACTCAATATCATGTGTTGCCATTACAATTGTTGTGCCTTCTTTTTGTAATTTCCTAAATAGCTCTCCTACTCTTTCTTTCTTCCATGGATCTAATCCCTTTGTCGGTTCATCAAGTAATAATAAAGTTGGCTTTGATAATAACGTTGTACATAACGCAAGTAGTTGTTGTTCTCCCCCGCTACAATCATGCGGATGGCGATCTTTAAGCGAGCACAACCAAAACTTCTTCAACATATCTTCTGCTATTTCTTTTCCTTGTTCTCCGTATAATTCACGTGCACGTTCATACACTTCTTCCCACACTGTATCAAATGTAAAATGATAGTACGGATGTTGTGATACATACCCGATCCTTTTAAATCGTTCTTTCGAATCAATTTTATGTATCACTTTCCCATTCCACTTTACTTTCCCTCTTCTCGCTTTTTGCAATCCCGCTAAAATTGTTAACAGTGTAGATTTACCTGTACCATTTTTCCCAACGAGAGCTACCCATTTTCCTTTTTTAATCGATACGGCTAAATCTCGTAAAATAAGTGGACTATTTTTTTCATATTGGAATGAAATATGCTCTGCACTTAAAATGACTTCTCGCTTTTCACTTTGTGCGATTGGCTCATTCACATATGATATCGCTGAAAAGTTATTCAGTTTCATTTGCGCTTCTCGCACTGTAAACGGAATATCTTCCACGTTCCATTCTAAAAACAATCTTGGAATTTGCGGAATAAAGGGACGGAACTTTTCAACTTCCCACATATTTGCTACAACCGTTTTAGGACTACCATCATACACGATTCGGCCGTTATTCATACAAATAACGCGTGTAGCAAGTGGTATCACTTCATCTAAACGATGTTCACTTAAAACGATTGTTATTCCAAGTTCTTCGTTAATACGTTTTAACAATCCTAAAAATTCTTTCGCTGCAATTGGATCTAACTGCGCTGTTGGTTCATCTAATAATAATAGTTTTGGCTGCATAACTAGTACGGCAGCTAAATTGACAAGTTGTTTTTGTCCACCAGATAACGTATGAACAGATTGGTGCAATAAATCTTGAAATCCTAAGAAGCTAATGAGCTCTGCTATTCGTTTTTGAATAATATGTGATGGTAATCCAACATTCTCTAAAGAAAATGCTAATTCTTGAATGACTGTATCCATTACGAGCTGATTTTCTGGATTTTGAAATACCATACCAATTTCTTGTGCAGATAATAGATCTGGTACTTCCTCTAATAAAACATCATCATAAAAAATTTCTCCTGAACGTGTACCGATCGGAAGTAACTCCTTTTTAAAATGTTTTAATAAAGTCGTCTTCCCAGAACCTGATCCTCCAGCAAGTGCAATAAACTCTCCTTTTTGAATAGAAAGAGAAATATGCTGTAACGCATATTCGTTTTCATCAGCATATACAAATGATAAATTGTTTATTTCTGCATGCGCCACCATAACCATTCCCTTCCTTCCATTATAATTGGTAAACTAATAAACATCGTAAATACGCCAAACATCATTCCATCGTATTGCTGAAATAGAATAGATTCGACTTTCGGATAAATGATTAACTTTCCTCCGCCATACGTACTACATATGATAGCAATGATAAATAGAATACTTAAATAACTGAGCGTGTACCAATCTCGCCTTTCCATTCTATACCGAATATATGTCGTACGCTTCGTTACACCAAACCCACGGGCTTGCATAGAATCTGCTGTTTGCAGCGCATCTTCTAATGAACAAATTAATAATACTTGCAATAATTGCATACCATTTTTCACCCGTTCCACAATGGAACCTGCATCTACTTGTACACCTTTCGTTTTTTGGACGAGTGTTATTTTCTGTAATCGCCTCATAAACAAAGGAACAAACCTCACCGTAATCATCGTTAACAATGCTACTTTCGGTGAAATTCTAGAAAACAAATATAAAAATTTATGACTCGAAATAATATCATTATACGAAGCAAACGTAAACATAATCGCAACTAATAATAACCCCATTACTACTCCATACATAATCGCCTCAAGCTTAATACGGCTATCACCTAACCAAAATAACGTAGTTCGGCCTCTATGCGTTAATAACGAATTGAATAAAATGATCATAAAAAAGAAAACGATTGTGCTCGGTAACATCTTTCTTATCTTTTCGCTATTCCCTTGCATCACATTGATTATAACGATTAATAGTATTGCCCCAATTAAAAAAAGAGGATGAAGACACATCATACATAGTATCATCACCCCGATATAATAGAAAAAATTCACAAAAGGATGTAAAGAAGAAAAACTTATTTTCATAGTCCTTTACCGAATGCCTTTCTTATTTTAATACATACACCCACTCAATTGTATCTCCTGGTTTAACTGTTACTACACCTGCACTATGGTTTGGAAACGCACCGTTCACACGATATTTCCATCCACTAGTATCTGTAATATCTTTTTCATATAAATCATTAATACCTTTTACGTAAATATCACCTTTAGAACCCATTGCATCCACATCTAAACCTGTACGTTGCAATACTTTATACACTGTATCGCCTTCTTGTACATCCATTTTTTTCGCACCTAATAAGTATCCTTTATCACCTTTTACTGAGATAGTAACTTGTTTTGCTTTAGGTACTGGTACTGGATCTGGTTTTGATGGTTCAGGTTTTGGTACTGCCGGAGTCGGTATCGTTTTCTCCTCTTTATTCGGATCAACTTTTTGCTCCTGCTTCGGTGTTTCTTTCGGCTGATTCACAACCTTCGCTTCTTCTTTTACTTCTTGCGCTTTCGGTTGCTCTTGTTGTTTCTCTTCTTGTGCTTTTTGTTGTTCCGGTTGTTTATTAACAGCAGGCTGTTCCTGAGGATTTTCTTCTTTCTTTACTTCCGGTTGTGCCTGCGGCTTTTCTTCTTTCGGTTTCTCTTCTACTTTTTGTTCTTGTTTCACTTTCTGTTCGTCTTGCTGCTTTTGCTCTTGTTCAGCTTGTTTTTCCTCCGGCTTTTCTTCCGGTTTCGCTTCATCTTTTTTCTCTTCTTGTTTTGCTACCTCTTCTTGCTTTGGTTCTACTTTCTTCTCAGGCTTTACAGCTGCCTCTTCACATCCGGCAAGTAGCCCAAGTGAAAGCATTAAAGAAATAAACCACTTCATCTTACTCATGTTGTCTCTCACCTTTCATATTAAAAATTAGGAGCAAATAATTGCTCCTAATTTTTGTTAAGCTGCTTTACGTCTCCATAATACATATGCAGCAGCAATACATAATACACCCATACCTACTTCTGTAGCTGCACTATGCGAAGATGCTCCTGTTTTTGGTAACGTGCTACCGTTTCCAGATTTTTTATTTTTAACTGGTTCGTTATCGACAACAACTTTTAGCGTGTCATCTTTCTTTTCTTGTTGTACTTCTTTTGGTTCTTGTGGTTGTTCAGTAACTTCTTTTTCTACTACAACATTTTCTGAATCCACATTTGGTTTCTTATCGATTTCAGGAACAGATACATTTGACCAATCATAAATCGATTTTCCAAGATCTTTAAACTGAAGTAAAGCTAAGAATGCTTGCTCTGTAGCCATTCCGCTACCATTTTGATCACTTGGTAACCATTTGAATTCACCATTTGGAAGTTGATATGACAGTAAATTTTGCATTGCCTTATGTAGACGATTTTGATCTACATCTTTCACAAGTGATAGTCCAATAATTGCTTGCGCAACACTATTAGAATTCTCTTGTCCATCAGCAGAAAAACCACCATTTTCTAGTTGTTCGTTATATAAATAGGCAACAGCTTTTTCTACAGCTGGCTTCACATCTGGTCGATCTTGATAAGGAGCTAATGCTGATAAAACCATACCTGTTACATCAACGCTACTAGCACTGTCTTTACTGCTTGCACTATCGTAAGTCCAGCCGCCTTCTGTATGCTGTGCGTTTAAAAGCGCATCTACTAAAGCAACTCGATTCCATTTTGCATTCACTGGAACTTCATATTTCTTCGTATCAAATGCAAGTAAAGCAAATGTATAACCTGTAACAGAATTTACTTTATCTGATTCGTATAATTTTTGAACTAAATTATGTTCGCCTACCTTTTTAGGGTCTGCATGCATTGCATTCATCATAATAATCGTTCTAGCTAAATCTGTCGCTGAAAAACGGTTAATGCGCTTTTCTACTTTTTCAGTTACTGACTTAATATAATTTAATTCCGCCTCAATTGGAACATCCTTTCCAGAACGAGAAAGGCCTAAAGCTACCCAATCACTTTCAATTCCGTCTTGTAACATCTTTTCAGATGTTTTAGAAATCGCTTCATTTACTTGCGCTGCTGGAATTTGAATGTTCTCTTGCTTTGGTTGTTCAGGTTTTTCTTGTTTTGGATCATCTGTTTTTGGTTCTTCTGGTTTTTCTTGTTTTGGATCATCCGTTTTGGGTTCTTCTGGTTTTTCTTGTTTTGGATCATCCGTTTTGGGTTCTTCTGGTTTTTCTTGTTTTGGATCATCTGTCTTTGGTTCTTCTGGTTTTTCTTGTTTTGGATCATCTGTCTTTGGTTCTTCTACAGTTTTACAAGTACCAAATTTATCTAATGTTTGCTGTAATGTTTCCTGGCTCATATTGCTCCAGTCTGCAACAAAACGAAAGACAACAACATCTCCAGCATTTAATTTATAACTATCTGCTCCAACTTCTGCAGATTTATCATTTACATCATACAGCCAGCCGCTTGTTTCCCCAGCCATTAAACCGTCAATTCCTTTGACATACGTTCCAAACGACATCGTCTCTGCTGTTACTTTGTCCCCCATGACTTTTTGCAGCAAACTTAAAGCTGTTTCCCCATCTTTAATTTGCTCTTCTTTCGGACATAACATAATGCCCTTTTGTGATTCACCAACAATTGCAAGTTTTGCTGTATTTCCTTCAGCAAACGTAATATGTACTGTATTCGCAAAAGAAACAAATACAAGTGTAACTGCCATTAACGACGTAAGCAGCCATTTTTTTAACATTGCCATCCCAAAATTTCCTCCCTTACTACTATTTACACAAAAAAAGGCCCCTCAAGGGCGTGCAATTGACACTCTTTTTTTGTAAGTGTCGAACAAACTGTGCAACACCTCCTACCCGCATCATTCGCGGCTATATTTGTATAGGAAAAATAATTTTGTTTATGAACGTATCATTGTGATAACATTCACTTTTCTAGGCACTACTTACTTCCATTTCAGTTATCGTAAAACGATAAACCTATACATTCTGTTAATTTTAAATTTCTGTATTATTTTACTATTGACAAAGAATTTTGTCCATGCTTTATCGGATTTATTTTCTAAGAATAGTAACTTACTAACCTTTAACGATGCAAACTCTTTTCACTAATAATGACGCCATCTTCATCCGCATACACATATTCATTTGGCTTCCATTCTACTTGTCCAAATTGCAATGAAATATTCCGCTCGCCTTTTCCTTCTTTTACACTTCTATTTGGCATCGTTCCTAACGCTAAAATACCAATATTAATATTCTTTAGTTCACTAGAATCACGAACATATCCATTCACAATAATTCCTGCCAGCTTTCGTTCCTCCGCAATAGCTGCCAAATTATCACCAAGTAACGCACAATTCATAGACGCTCCGCCATCAACGACTAATACCGTTCCTTCTGGTAGTGTTTGCAATCCTTCCTTCACTAGTACATTATCATCCTTCACCTTTACCGTTGCAATTTCCCCATAAAACTGTTCCTTCTTCCCAAACGACCGAAAAGGTTGGCGACATATTTGTAATTCCTTTTCAAACTCATCACATAGATCTGTAGTTTTCCACATCTTTTTCCCTCTTTTCCTTATTCTTTCTATATAACATATTCTTTGATTATTTTCGTTTCCCTGTCTAATGTTGCAACAATTTGTATTGCAGGAAAAGAACAGAAAAACTATTGCCTTAGGAAGCAACCTTTATTATAATCTATTCCACAGATAAGTTTCAGAATATTAAAAATTAACCAAGTGAAAAAGGAGGGATTTTATGCAATTACATACCGAGGTAAAAAAGCAGCCGAGTAAACGAAAGTTTAAAATGCCTGACGCGTACGTACTACTATTTTTTATTGCCTTACTTTGTGCCATTGCTACCTATTTCGTTCCTGCTGGAGAATTTAAAAGAGTTACAAACGGTACTGTTACAACGACAATACCAGGAAGTTATCATTCCGTTCCACAATCGCCGGTAGGGTTTGTTTCTTTTTTTACCGCTATTGAAAAAGGGATGACACTTGCTGCTCCTATCATCTTCTTAATTTTATTTACGGGCGGGGCTATTGCTATTCTTGAAAAAACAGGTGCTCTTGACGGTTTAATCTATCATGTGATTAACAAATTTCGTAATCAGCAATTATTTTTCATTTGTATTGTCGCTGCACTCTTTTCTATTCTCGGAACGACTGGCATTATCGTTAACTCAGTTATCGGCTTTATCCCCATCGGCATCATCGTTGCACGCACATTAAAATGGGACGCTATCGTTGGTGTAGCAATTATTTATTTAGGCACTTATGCTGGTTTTAATGCTACTATATTATCTCCCTCACCTTTAGGCATTTCACAAAAAATCGCAGAACTTCCGATGTTTTCAGGGATTGGTTTACGCACAGCAATCTATATCTCTTTTTTAATTGCTACCATTCTTTATATTAATTGGTATGTAAAACGTTTAAAAAAATCGAATAAAGGAAGCATACTCGGAGATAACTGGTTTCCAAGTAATGCTCTTTCAAGCGAGAAAGAAACAGAAAAAACAGAAGTTCCTTGGACAATGCGTCACAAATTAATTTTACTCGTTTCGACTTTATCATTAATTGTATTTTTAATAGGTGCTTTCCGTCTACATTGGACAGACGCAGAAATGACCGCTACTTTTATTTTCATCGCAATTACAGCGGGAATAATAGGCGGCATGAAAGCAAACGATATCGCTTCTACTTTTCTAGCAGGCTGCCAAAATCTCATTTACGGTGCTTTGATCGTCGGAATGGCTCGTTGTATTTCAGTCATTTTAGAACAAGGCAAATTACTTGATACAATTGTGAATCAGCTCGCACAGTCTCTCGAAGGACAAAGTCCTGTATTTGGCGTTATCGGCATGTATGTAAGTAGTGCCGCATTACATTTCCTCATTTCATCTGGGACAGGAGAATCTGTTATTTTCATTCCGATATTAGCTCCACTTGCCGATTTCATGCACATTACACGCCAAGTTACAGTACAAGCCGTTATGCTTGGCGAAGGAGTAGTGAACTGTCTCAATCCAACTTCCGGTGTTTTAATGGGCGTCCTCGCAGCGAGCGGTATTTCTTACGGAAAATGGATTCGCTTCATGGCTCCACTTGCATTCATTTGGTTTATCATCGGACTTATTTTTCTTATTGTTGGTGTGAATATTGAGTGGGGACCGTATTAAAAGACTCATATTATACTTAACTTGATAAAATATCTATCCTATTCTCCTCTCCCCCCTATAAAAATCATTTATTCTAGTATAGATATAAATAGGGATTGATCATAGTGATCAATCCCTTCTCTCAAAGTAAAATAACTTTAAGTATTTTAGTTCCAAATTTTATTTACCCATTCCGGATGATCAATAAAAGGATTACGATTATGTTGATATTTCGTAAAAATCACTTCATTACGCTTTCGCTCTAAATCATCTACCGGGTCTTGTTCATTCCATTTTAGTAAAACGGATAGTTTGCCCATGTATGGATCTTTATTGTTATTTACCTTTTCATTTAATTCTAAGTCTATTTCGCCGTTGTCTCCTTCATAACGAACAGCCATGTAAAATAGCATTCTAGCGATATCTCCTTTTACACTATCACGAGGTTCCCAAGAATCACTATCGTATTTACATTCTGTCGCTTCCGTATGATTCACACCACCATTATCAAAATCCAGATTTCCACGTGAACTATTTACAGATACATCCGTCGCTCTTAAATGATGCAAATCTGTTCCAGCTCCTGCAGTCGTTCCAAAATCACCGTGAGATTTTGCCCAAACATGCTCTCGGTTCCAATTATCAACTCCTGAACCATTCGTAAGTTTCCCTTGCGAACGCCCAGTATATAAGAGTATTACATTGTTTTTATTATTTGGATCTTCATCAGTATCTCTTAGTGCTTCCCAAACCGCACTGTATGATAACTTTGTATGATCATCAATAATATTATGAAGTTCCTTCTTTAATTCTAAACCCGTTTTTCCTATTGTATTATTATAATATGTATCGTCATAGCTTTTTACAGTAATCTCTTGTGGTGATGCAGAAGCTACTTCACCGTGTATGATATCTGTGAATGATAGAGATGCAGTACCTAAAATAAAAAATGAAGATAGTGTAATCATAGCAAGCTTTGTATTTCGAAACTTCATATACCCATTTCCCCTTTAAAATATAATTTGAAGCTATTAACTAAAAAATGCTTTCTAACCCCCAAAAACTTTTAGAAAGCCATACCCATCCTTTTCTATTTATTTAATACAAAACTCTATTGAGTCTGTATTATTTCCACACTTTTTGTTTATCTACTTTTCACAAGGAATATCCTTCTCTAGTAAGGATTATTAAAATATTCTTTACAATTAAAAAGTAGTTTAATGTTAACTTATAAATTTCAATTTTTTTATGCAATTATGCATATTTGATAAATCGACTTTTCCTTTTTCTATAACTGTCTTTATTTTTTGTGTAAAACCCTTCTTCCTCTGAAGAATAAGTACAAAAATAGATTGGATACCATGTAAGGCACCAATCTATTTTAATTAAAGAAACTGTGTCAATTCTGAGTTCACAACACGTTGTGCAGTAATGATAACACCTTCAGCTGTTAGTCCATAAACACTATATAGTCCACCAGGTT
Source organism: Bacillus sp. BC08 (assembly GCF_054326875.1). Taxonomy (NCBI): domain Bacteria; kingdom Bacillati; phylum Bacillota; class Bacilli; order Caryophanales; family Bacillaceae; genus Bacillus; species Bacillus sp. BC08. The sequence continues at coordinate 111,168 of NZ_JBTGPA010000027.1, forward strand.
GATTAGGAACAATTTGAACTTCATATTCAAATGCTTGTCCAAAAGCAGGATGAACTAAACTTAGAGTTGCAAAAGTAGAAGCATTAGAATTCACATTGAAGTTTACCTGTTCAATTAATGCTAATGAACCGTCAAGTCTAAAAACTCTAGCTACTCCAGTAAGTGGGCCCGCAGTACGGTTAAGGATCTTCACCCTAACTCTATTTGCATTAGCAGGTTGATTTCCTACGTTTTCAATTGGTCCTGTAGTAAGAGCCATATAACATCACCTCCATTATATTATTATGATATTCAATGATACACATTAGTGTTTTAGTTTAATTACCCAATTTATTTTAAATAAAAAAGCTTGTTTCTTATATTTTTTAATAAGAAACAAACTTTTCTTTTTCAACTACTATTCCTAATATACGTTTATCAGTCTCGAAAACTTTTAAAGTTACTTGACGTTTATGTTGGGACAAAACTACTACTATTTATTTGGCAACGTATCAATATACTTTTTAACTACTTCATATACATATTCTTGATTTGCCGCCGCTGTATTTGGATTGTATTTTCCGCCGTTTGTTTTATTGTTAGATAATACTCGAATCCCTAAAAATGGTACATCATAAGCTTTTGCAATTTGCGCCGCTGCAGCACCTTCCATTTCTTCTACAGATGTTCCGTATTTTGTATGGAACCACTTAATTCTATCCACTTCATTATTCCAAAGGTCTGCTGAACCTATAGTCCCTTCAACCACTTTACCTTTTGTATATTTATCTTTTACCGCATTAGCTGCTGCAAGTAAATCCTTATCTCCCTCGTAGTATCGGATTTTCTCTGCATTTGGATCTTCTCCTGCACTTCCTTCAGAAGCCATTAAGTCCATTGAAATCCATTTTGTCGGTTCAATCCCTTGATTCTCATCCATATTTGATGTTTTTAATGAACCTATGTTTGCTACTTGTTTTCCTAAAACAATATCAAATACGTTTAAATTAGGATCATGTCCACCCGATGTTCCTTGGTTAATAATCGCTATAGGCTTATATTTTTCAATAGCCACTGCTGTAGCGGCTGCTGTATTTTCCATTCCTTTACCTGTTTTCGCTACGATTACAGGATAATTGTCGACAGTGCCTTTATAAAATACGAAAGTTCCAGACTTTTCTTCTTTCACATTTTTTAACCTTTTTGCAAACTTCTCAGCCTCAATCGGCATTGGCCCTTGAATTAAAATAGGTTGTTGATTACTTTTTGCCTCTACTACTTGTTTTGGACTCGCATTACACCCCGCAAGTATTGAGAATGACAATACCGTAGTAGTTACTAGCGCCGCACACTTTTTCAGCATATTGTTCTTCATAAATAATCTCCTCTTTCTCTTGTTGTTTTCTATACTCGATGCTTTTGGTCCAAACAAAAAAGTTCTAGAAATTGTAGAAGAATCTCTACTTTCTAGAACTACGGTAGTCAAAGTTAATTGAGCAAAAGATAAAACAATTGCCAAATTATAGATCGGTAGCGCTCATTGAACAGCACGGCCGAATACTTTAACCCGTAGTCCAGTTCTTTCATTGGGAACTAGGTAGAAACGCTCGGACCATATTACCGAGTATATACGAGTGATGATGTGTAAAATTATTATATTGGTAATATATCAAACTTTTAGTGTGCACGCAATCTAAATATGAACGTTTTTATTAAAAAAATTTTTAATGTTCGTTTTTAATAGGTTAATTTATCGTATTCCCCATTTTAAAACGGAAAATACCACAAAAAACTTACAATCCAAATACTAAACTAAATCCACCTACAACAACCGACCTTGTATTAACAATTGATTTTCCTCACTTCCGTCTTATATTGAGCTGGAAGTCTTATTCCCCTCATATTGCGAGATAAAATTCGCACTTATCCAATTCACAATTATTTCTTCTAGCATCGGGTGAAGTGGCTTTCCCGCTCCCTCTTTATAGTTCTTTTGAAGCTCTAATACTTTAAAATCTCTCTCAAAACTAAATCTCTGCATCTAATAAATTGTACTCATTGTCAAAAGAAGCATGGATTCTATGTCCACCAAATAAATCTCCATCATTATATTCGCAATATATATCATTTTCTCTAATTACAATATCCATAAGAGTAATAGACTGCTCGAATGTTTCTTTCGTCATATCATATTCTCCTGCAACTACAGCATCCCAATCTAAATGTTCATCATTCTCATCATATTCAGGCCAAAAATCATTTTTATACTCTATTAATTCTTTCGCTATAGCGACCTTAGATTTTTTATCAAATTCTTCTAAACATACATAAAGCTTTTCTGCTCTTTTCATCATTTCATGTACGTGTACACGTTCATTTCTAATATCCAATTCCCAATGTACTTTTCCCTCGTTTTGCTCATATGTATGAAAAGTTTCATTAAAGATAAACATTCCAATTAATTCACTTTTTATTGATTTTTCCATAATCTCAATTCCTTTCTATGCGAAAAAAAGAAGCGATTATATTATAAGTAGTTATAGCCGTTGACCTTCATATTATATAAAACCTGCATTATAGAGAAAGTAAAACTTTAGTTGGATTGAAGTAAAGTGAATTAAGTATCCTATATTTCCCGCCTCTGCCAATAAAAACAACAAGCCCCTCCCGTTTAAAGAGAGGGTCAATCTTTATTTTGTTCTTCTAACAATTGGATAATCCTATCTAATTTTTGCTCAACTGGATCTTGCTTTTTACGATTACTAGTATGCCGAATTATGCGTATAATCCCGCCAATCAATACACCGATAATCAATGCAGTAATGGCATAATAAATACTGGTTCCTAAAGACATTATTCAGAACTCCTTTTTCCTTATTATACCATCAGAAAGAAGTCATATGTCGCGTAATTTCGGTTGTATATGTTATTCATGTTAATACATTTCCACGCCTATTATTAACCCACAACGATCAATCGCTCTCCCTACTACATTCCACTTATTCATCAAATTTTGCTTAGAGAGTCTTACTTCCTGCATATTGCGAGATAAAACGCGCATCCATCCAATTCACAATTATTCCTTCCAACTCTGGATGAAGTGGCTTATCCGCACTTTCCACATAAATCTTTTTAAATTCTAACGCTTTAAAATCACCTTCAAAATATTTTAAGGTATGATCCATATTTTTTATTACATACACTTCAGAGTCACCTTGCACATAATCACCAATTCTCTTCGCTTTTTCAGGATTTGCCTGAAAGTCTTTATCACCAGCAATCGCTAACACTGGGCACGTTACTTTCATTAAATCTTTATAAATGTCATGCTGGAAATGCTCTCTAAACCATTTTGCATTCATCGGCTTAAAACCAATTTTCACAATATCTTTTTTTGAGTTCATCATTTTCTCTGTTGCTTTTTGCGCCTGCTTTTCTCCTCGTTTCTCAATATTGAGAAGACGCATTAACTTTCCTTTTATTCCTTTTTGCTCTTTTAACTCCTTATAAATAATCTCTCTTTGTCTTTTCGTAGCTTCTTCTAATGATTCCGCAGCTCCTGTAAGAAGTACGAGTCCATTAACTGGTGTTCTTGCGTTTACTACAGTTGCTAACATACACCCTTCACTATGACCAACTAAAATGATATTTTCCGAATCAACAAATGGCTGTTCTTTTACATACGTAATCATAGCCTCTATGTCATTAACTAAATCCCACATTCCAGTCTTCTGAAATTCCCCTTCACTCTTTCCTACCCCACGCTTATCAAAGCGGAGCGTTACTACTCCAAGTCTCGCTATTACATGTGATAAATCTTTGTAAATATTCGATGCAAGCTTTAACGGTACAATCATTCCATCACGATCAATCTCTCCAGATCCAGCGATAATGACAACCGCAGCATACTTCCCGTCAGCTTTCGGTTTAGTAATCGTACCGCGCAAAGTAAATTCACTATTTATCGCTACTTCATATTCGTCAAAGGCCATAATTTCGTCCTCCCTCTAATCTTTTATATCCAATTTAAATTTCAAACTCGCTATTATATTTTTGTACTCTCTTATATCTTTCATCGGAGCGAAAACTGGATTCTCTGCAATACTTTGTAACATACTTCGCTTTATAATCTCTTCATTTCTAACCGTTTTAGCACCAAGCGGAAATTCTGCAAACCATTCATCAATCGCATCAAAATAGGAATCGCCGTGTAAATGCAGACTATTTACTGTGAAACTAGCTGCACAAACTGTTGCGTATTTCTGCAACATTTCTAATGCTCTTTCAAAATTTCCTTGCATACAATATACTTGTGCAGCAGCATAGTATACTTTTAAAGTCATATTAGGATGTAGTTTTTCTATTTCATACACGTCTATTAACATAAAAGCTCTATTTAAAATTAACTCTACCTTTTCAGCGCTTGAGGCATTTATTACTACATAATTCGGTATTGTCGCAACGAGGTATATTAAATGTTGGTACATACTAATTTGCATCATTTCATTCGCCTTCTCAGTATTTCCAAGCATTTGATACGCTTGTGCGATTAAATCTTCCTCTGGAAAATTAGGACGTATCGTTTCGCCAAGTAATTGAAGCACCTCATTTGGTCTATTGAGTATAAGATAGCAAGTTGCTTGAAACGATACCGCCTCTTTCACAAGAGAAACATCGTCACTTTCTCCCTGCACCCTGCTAAAAAGAGACATTGCCTCTTCTAAAATTTCAATTCTTTTATCCGTATCCTTTGTTAACATATGGTGGTTAATAAAAAGTAGTCCCATTTGAAGTAATAACGGAAAACAAGAATAATATTTTTTGATGATTTCTCTGCACTCTATCATTACTTCATCAAACGGTTCTTCACTAAAAGCTTCCGCTAGTCGATGATATAAATTTTTAATATCTTCCTGCTCCATTTGTGGTATATAACTAATTAGTTCATCAATACTTATGTTAAAGTACGATGCTAACAGTGGTAAAAATGTAATATCCGGATAACTCTGCCCTGTCTCCCATTTGGAAACAGATGCCTTCGTAATACCGATATACGCCGCTAACTCTTCCTGTGTAATTCCCTTTTCTTTTCTCTTATCCGCAATAATTTTATGAATCTGAATCTCTCTCACTGTATCACCTCATACTTTTATTATATGTACTATATGCTATACAAAATATGGATTTAAAGTCGACTTTCGTTAACAAAATCAACCGTTAGGAAACATCTCTCTAAAATTAAAGGCAGGAACATATTTGATATGTTCCTGCCTTTTTATTGTGGGGTACCGATACATAGCCATCTAGCTAAGATTTTGAAGTGCTGCAAAATCAAATTTTTTATCTCCCCACCGTTTTCTATGAGAATCCAGTGATTAGCTTATTTGCATAATTTTCGAAAGCGGAAGTTAAAAATCCTTAGTTTCTGACTCAATTAAAGCACTACATTAATCTAGAATTTCAAGTGATTTCAATTTTTCAATTATCATTGACTTATATTTGATAGCTTCATACTGTGAATTATCAATTTTTGTCTTTTTTATATTTAACATATTAAATATTTCTCTTTCAATATCTCTTCTTGCTTCTAAAACTTTAATTGTTCCGTCTAAACCGTGATAGCCTTTCATTTTCCCATACCCTTGATTTGTATAATACTCAATAAATCCAGCAGACCATTCTTTTGCTCTTTCATTAAATACCTTTCTGAATGAGAATTCCAAATCATCTTGTTCTATATAAAACAATACTGGATCTAATTTTTCTATGATTTTTGCTAATGCATTAATATAACTTATAACTTTCTCTTTTTTTTCACCATATTTAACCATCCCAATTGTTAATGGATTTTGTATGAAGCAACATTCAAAAATATAAATTTTATTTTCATTGTTGGCTATTTCAACAAAATCCCTCCACTTTTCAGTTATTAATTCAATATTCCTCTCTAGCGATAATTCATATATATCATTTTTGAAAATGGTATTTAATAAATTTTCAGGAAAATTAGAGCTGTATTCATTTTTAATTTTTTTATATGGCAATAAATAATTGTTTCCACGCTTCGTGACTCTATCACTAATTACTGCCCTAAAATCACCACTATTCACTAACAAACTTTCGAATTCACTTTTATCAAAACAAGATACCCCATCATAATCAGCAGGGTGGTCTGGATTCCCTTCAAGAAATAATTCAACATCAATATTTTTTTCAATTAGAATATCGTAAAGCAAGTTTGCAGTGGTGGATTTCCCAAAGCCAGGAAGCCCTTCTACTATGATTAATTTCGTATTCAAAAAAATCTACACCTTTCTAAGACAAAACGGACTAATTATCTTATAACTTCTTATCTAAACTTAATAAAACTAAAACTTCTTTTCCTATGTATCATTATTTCGTTATCTCACCAAACTGCGCTCTCGTCACTTTCGCCAAGTCATCCACTTTCATCTCAATTTGCACGCCAATTTTCCCGCCGCTTACTATCATCGTATCAAGCGATTGTGCACTCGCATCAATGCATGTTGAAAATAACTTCTTCATTCCGACTGGTGAACAACCGCCGCGAATATATCCTGATACTTTCGTAATATCTTTAACAGGAATCATTTCAATCTTCTTTTCACTTACTGCTTTTGCCGCTGCTTTCAAGTTCAGTTCTTCATCTACCGGGATAATAAACACATGATAATTTTTACTATTCCCTTGAGCGATTAACGTTTTATATACTTCTCTCACTTCTCGTCCAATTTTCTCAGCTACTGATACACCATCAATTTTTCCATCGTCCGGATCATATGACATCATCGAATATTCGATCTTTTCTTTATCTAATATTCGCATCGCATTTGTTTTATCTTTTTTCATAGTGATCTCCTTAAAAGGTTATTTCATATTATTAAGTTTTATTATACACCCTTTTCCATTTCTCCTACATAACTTCACATTTTTGTAGATATATTTATACATCATCCTACAAAGATTTTATTTCCCATTAAATTTAAAATCACATAGAGAAAATCGACATCGAGCCTTCAAACGGAAGGGTCGATGTCGACTTTACATTTAACGTCCAAATTCTTTATTAAATATTTTATCCCTGCCTGTAATAACTTCTGGACCTACTGCATTAATAGCAGTTACTAAAATATGTTCTCCTCCAATAGGTCCACCGACCCTTGTTTCAAATCCAAAAGTCCCACCAGCATGCCCCCAATACGATTGTCCATCTGATGTTTTCTCTTCATAAATTCCTAGTCCAACTTTACCTATAGGTGAATCTACTGTTGTGAACATCTGATCCATTAGCTCTTGATTTAAGAGCTTTCCACCCAACAGTGCACTGAAGAATGTAGTCAAATCTTCCACTGTTGAAACCATATCTCCAGCTGCATTTGCCCATGACTGATTAATTTCTGTCAAATCATATAAATGACCTGATCTATCCATATTATATCCATTCGCATGCTTACCCGGTATGTGCGAACTTGCTTCCATTACGAACGTTTCTTTTAACCCGAGCGGTTCAATAAATCTTTTTCTAATTTGCTCCGCATACGTATCTCCTGTTACCTTCCGAATAATTTCCCCGGCTATAACAGTATTTGTGTTTGAATAGTCCCAGCCCTCCCCTGGTGCAAATTCAGGCTGCTTTGCAAGTGCTAAACTTATGAGCTCATCGGTACTATAATAACGAAATGGGTTTTGAGGCAATGTAATATCCCGCATATCTAAATCAGTATATGCTGCAATCCCACTTGTATGGTTTAATAACTGACGAATTGTAATTTTACTCCCATCATATCCGTTACCCTGTACAACTCCCGGCAACCATTTTTCAACTGTATCATCAAGGTTTAATTGTTTCTCTTCAGCCAATTGCAGTACAACAGAAGCAGTGAAAGTCTTCGTTATGCTTCCGATACGGAACGAAAAATTAGGTTCTACAGAGCGTGGCATCTCATAACTAGCTGTTCCGGTAGCATACGACCAACGCTTTCCATCCTTTAATCCGCCAGCTATAACACTAGGAATTTTTTTATTCGTTACTACTTGATCCATTACATTTTGTACTTCTTCTCGATGTTTACTTTTCTTTTCCTTATCAGTGGGTTCCTTTTTTGATTTTGCCGCAAATTCTGAAGCTAAAATATTATTAATCTGTTTCTCTGCGCCTAATACATTAATATTTATCGAGATAACATGTTGACCATCTTTCGTTCCACCAGCAAAGTTAGTAAAACCAGGGATACCACCACCATGTCCCCATACTTCAGTACCATCTGGTAATTTTGTTGCGTGAATACCAAGTCCATACTTTCCTACTGGGGTATCTACTGTGTGAGTCACCATCTCCTTCTGTATTTCCGGTGTTAGTAATTTACCACCTAATAAGGCACGGAAGAACGTTGTCATATCTTCTCCTGTCGAAATCATTTCACCACTAGCATTAGCAAATGACGGATTAAACAAAGTAATATCTACTAATTTATCTCCCATATTTAAATAGCCACGGGCATTTTTTTTCGGAATATCCATTGAGCTTCCAGGAAGTACCGTTTCTTTTAAACTAAGAGGATCAATAATTCGTTTTTGTATCTGCTCAGCATATGATTCCCCTGTTACTTTCTGAATAATTAATCCAATAATGACCATATTCGTATTCGAGTATGACCATCCTTTTACTGGTTCTAATTGTAAGGCACGAGAAATTAATTGTTCCGCTGTATAATTCTCACTTGGATTCTCTATTAATTTCTCTTTAAGATCTGAAGTCAAGTAATCAGCAATTCCACTTGTATGATTTAATAGTTGGCGAATCGTAATTTTGCTGCCATCATAGCCTTTCCCTTTAATAAGTCCTGGCAACCATTTCTCTACCGTATCATCAAGACTTAACTTCTTTTCACCCGCAAGCTGCAATACTACTGTAGCTACAAAGGTCTTCGTTGTGCTCCCAATTCTAAAAGTAGAATCAGCATCTACTTTATGATTTCTCTCAATATTACCTTCCCCAGAAGCATATGCCCAACTTGCCTCTCCATTTTTCACAGTAACAATAACTCCTGGAATATCCTTTACATCGGCAGCTTTATCAATAACTTGTTCAATTGATGTCCTTTTGTTTACCGCATGTACGTTTTCATAAGAAGGTATTGCTAATGCTCCAACCAATATTGCTCCTGTTAAAGTAAGGACTGTTCCTTTTTTTAAGATAAATGACTTCATTATGCATCGCTCCTATTATTTTAAATTTTTCTGTTGCCTCACTCCCTCACCTTACCTTCAATATTGTTAAATCACATAGTGACAAAACGTTTTAATTTATTTTTGACGCTTTATGCAAAAATGTCATATAAAACATGTGACAAACTGTCAACTGCTTCATATGACATACTTTGTTGACTGTTTTTCTATTGACGATTTCAAAGATATGTTACATGATGAATCTGAATCATTGATAATTAATCTTAAAATACAAGTAGGTGCTTAATTTATGTTCTCATTCACAAAAGAATGGATTTGGTATGACTGGATATTTGTGCTCATACGAACATTTTGGCTAATTGTTATCATCAGCGCTAATTTTATGTTTCCAACATCCATTCATACATCAAGTATGATTGTACTTTCTCTCACTTTTGTCGTTTACCTTTTACCATTAATTATTCGATATAAGAAACCAGAATGGTACCCTGCATTCGATATTATCACTGCGGGTTGTTTTTATCTTTACTTAGCATCCGTAGCTCCAAATTTACTTTGGTCATTCATTTTACTCGTAATCATTATTGGACTATGTAGTAATCAAAATAATTATATATGGAGCGGTATTTTTTGTGGATTTGCATTCCCGCTATTGAATGCTTGGATTGCCAACCAACCTCCATATGAACTAATCGTTAGTTGTAGTCTCGGTTTTGCCATTGGCATCTCTTTTAATATATTAATTCAGTATCATAAGCAATCTCGAATTATTGAAGAGCAAAAACTACTATTAGAGCAACATATTAAAAGGATTGAAGAGCTTACTTTAATAGAAGAGCGTAATCGACTGTCACATGAACTACATGACACAATTGGTCATACACTTACTTCTCTCATCGCTGGCGTCACATCACTAAGATCATCAGTACCGGATTCACAGTTTGAACGAATTGACTCCCTTATCAGTATTGCTCAGCATAGTCTAAATGATATTCGAAAGCATCTACATGAGCTATCTCATAATCCACTTAATAATTCATTAAGTGACTCACTACAACAATTAACAGATGAATTTATGAAATCTACAGGTACAACCGTTACATTTCGTATGATCGGAAACGAGACCCTTGTAATGCAAAAAGTGAATTTTTGCCTATACCGTTGTCTTCAAGAGTCGTTAACAAATGCTGTTCGGCACGGTAAAGCGAGCAACATATCCGTTCAACTACATTTCGACGACCAACAACTTCGATTGCAAATTGAAGATAACGGGATTGGAATGAAAGAAATTCAATTTGGCTTTGGACTCAGTGGAATGAAAGAGCGACTTGAACAAGTTCAGGGGACATTATCGGTTCAGTCTAATGTTGAACAGGGAACATTAATTGTTTGTAATATTCCATTACAAGCAAAACCTGTACATGACATCATTCGCTTATTGGTCGTTGATGATCAGGCACTTATTACAAATAGTTTAGAGCAAATTTTAGAGAATCAAAATGATTTTATTGTTGCTGGGAAGGCATACGATGGATCTGAGGCATTAATATTATGTGAACAATTACAACCTGACATTGTACTAATGGACATTCAGATGCCAGAAATGAATGGTATTGAGGCTTTACTAAAAATGAAGCGACGTTGGCCTAATATGAAGATTGTACTTATGACAACATTTGAAGATTCCTTACAAGCATCAACTGCACTCGAGCATGGAGCTGAAGGTTACATGTTGAAATCTATTCATCCACAAGAAATGAAGGAGGCCTTGAAACTTATTTATAACGGTGGAACTTGGATTGACCAATCAGTTGCTACACGTATTTTTGAAGAAATGAAACTTCAACGTGAGCAATTAGCGAAAATCAAATCAACTAAACAAACTTTTCCATACGGACTTACAAAACGGGAAATGGAAATTTTAGAACATTTATCAAACGGATTACGCTATAAATCTATTGCAGCTAAGCTATTTTTATCTGAAGGAACAATCCGTAATTACTGCTCAAACCTCTATTCAAAACTAGGTGTTAACAATCGTGAAGAAGCGATAAAAATGGCACGAACAGAAAACATCTTGTAGGCAATGTGAAATGAATACATTTCGCTTCAAAATCAAAAATATTGATAATTCAAAAATCAACTGATATAATTTGGAAAAACTTATGTTAAGGAGAGATTTGCAATGCAAAATGTTAATACTTCTTTCCAACTTCATCATCATACGTAATGCCGTGTATCCGAAGAAAAATTTTTCTTCGTGGGTACAGGGCTTTTCCTGTTGACCCACGAAGCATTCATAAAGCTATGTGGGTATTTTTATACCCGCATAGCTTTTTTTAATTTAAAAAGGAGTGATTACAATGGAAATGAAAAATGTAAAAGGAACGAAAGACTATTTACCAGAGGAACAAGTGTTGCGAAATAAAATTAAAAGAGCTTGTGAAGACACGTTTGAACGATACGGATGTAAACCGTTAGAAACACCAACGTTAAATATGTATGAGCTTATGTCTTACAAATACGGTGGTGGTGATGAAATTTTAAAAGAAATATATACGCTTCAAGATCAAGGAAAACGCGACCTTGCCCTACGCTACGATTTAACAATTCCATTCGCAAAAGTCGTAGCAATGAATCCGAACATCCGCCTCCCTTTTAAACGGTATGAAATTGGAAAAGTATTTCGAGATGGACCAATTAAACAAGGAAGATTTCGTGAGTTCATTCAATGTGACGTTGATATAGTTGGTGTAGAATCTGTCATGGCAGAAGCGGAACTTATGAGTATGGCGTTTGAACTGTTCCGAACGTTAAACTTAGAAGTAACGATCCAATATAATAACCGAAAATTATTAAATGGTATTCTCGAGTCCATTAAAATCCCTACTGAATTAACGAGTGACGTCATTTTATCATTAGATAAAATCGAAAAAATTGGGATTGATGGTGTACGAAAAGATGTATTAGAGCGCGGAATTTCTGAAGAAATGGCTGATACGATATGTAATACCGTTTTATCTTGTCTAAAGCTTTCAATTGCTGATTTTAAAGAAGCTTTCAATAATCCACTCGTTGCCGATGGAGTAAACGAACTACAACAATTACAGCAATATTTAATCGCCCTTGGAATAAATGATAATGCTATATTCAATCCATTTTTAGCACGAGGACTTACAATGTACACAGGTACCGTGTATGAAATCTTTTTAAAAGATGGCTCGATTACATCCAGCATCGGTAGCGGTGGTCGATACGATAATATTATCGGAGCATTCCGTGGTGATAATATGAACTATCCAACAGTCGGTATTTCATTCGGTTTAGACGTTATTTACACAGCACTATCGCAGAAAGAAACAATATCATCTACAGCGGATGTATTTATCATCCCACTCGGGACAGAATTACAATGCTTACAAATTGCCCAGCAATTACGTTCTACAACTTCCTTAAAAGTCGAACTCGAACTAGCAGGACGCAAATTAAAACGGGCCCTTAATTATGCCAATAAGGAAAACATCCCTTATGTGCTTATTATTGGGGAAGAAGAACTTAGTACAGAAACCGTTATGCTGCGGAATATGAAGGAAGGTAGTGGGGTGAAGGTTCCCCTTTCTTCTTTAAATAGTTATTTATAATACGAACCACCCTCGTTTGGGTGGTTTTTCTATTTTATAGATAACGAAATCATTAGTTAACATAAAACAATTATATTCTACTAAAAATCACAAGTATTTAATATCCAATTACCTATTATTTTTGGTAATATATAGATATGGATTGTTTTAGGAGGATTTACTTTGAAAACTTACATACAAGCACTAAAGTGGACTACAGGGATCTCTCACCTATTATTACTTCCTTGTTATTATTTATTTCCAAGTTTTGTTAACCTAGGCGGGATACCTTTACTACTATTGATTGCTTTACATATTACTACTATTTTATTAGCTAACAAAGCAGGCATGAATACGTACGCTCATTATATAGGTATTATCGTTACTCTAGTTGCCTTCTTTCCTTATATAGACGTCGTTCTACATATTATAGCAGCTGTTTTCCTTTTATTAGATGCAATTTCCACTACTAAAAAGAAAGTTTTTGATTCATAGCAAAATCAATAGCACATCCCAAGAATAGATTCACATGCATTTTAATGACAACCAAAATTTTAGAAAGTAAAAAATAAAAGGTGTCTTCACATATGGAAAACACCTTTTATTTCTACAACTCTTAACTATTATTTTTCGTATTTCTACTCTCCAAAACTTTCTCCATATTATGAGTTGCCCATTCCATCATTAATAGAATCATTGGACGTAGTGATTCACCAAGCTCCGTTAACGAATATTCTACTTTTGGCGGCACTTCACGGTATACTTCACGATGTATAATGCCATCTGCTTCAAGTTCTCTCAGCTGCAGTGTTAACATTCTTTGTGTGATATTAGGTTTTAATCTTTTTAATTCATTAAATCTCTTTGTACCATCTAATAAATGATACAAAATAACCCCTTTCCATTTTCCGCCAATAACCTCAACCATAGCTTCCACTGGACAAGAATATTTATTTAGAAATGGGTAATTTATATAATTGTCATTCGAACAATCCATCATAAATCCCTTCCCTTACCAATAGTATCTTTTTTGATACTATAACACATAAATGTGCGTACTTGTATCTATGTTACTTTAAAAATATAATTTACTTACAAAAACAAATTAATGAAAAGAGGTACTTTTATGACAAATACAAAACAAATTACAAAAGAAAAAATTATGGAGGCTTTTCATTTCAGACATGCATGTAAAGAGTTCGATCCTATGCACAAAATTTCAGAAGAGGATTTGAAATTCATTTTAGAAACAGGCAGATTATCTCCTTCTTCTTTTGGTTATGAACCATGGAAATTTATTGTCGTACAAAATAAAGAATTAAGAGAAAAACTACAACCGTATTCATGGGGCGCTGGTGGGCAACTTGCAACAGCTAGTCACTTTGTTATTGTTCTTTCAAGAAATATTAAAGATATGCATTATGATGCAGAGTATATTAAATATATGATGAACGATATTATTGGATTACCTGAAGACACTCAAAAAATTAGATATGAATTCTTCAAAAAGTTCCAGGAAACAGATTTTAGCTTATTACAATCCGATCGTGCTGTATTCGATTGGGCATCTAAGCAATCTTATATTGCTTTAGGTAATATGATGACAAGCGCAGCTCAAATCGGCATTGATTCTTGTCCAATAGAAGGATTTGATAAAGAGAAAGTAGATTCTTTACTTCGTCAAGAAGGCATTATAAAAGACGATAATCTTGAAGTGTCTGTTATGGTTGCCTTTGGTTACCGTAAAGAAGAGCCAAAGCGTGATAAAACAAGACAGACTATGGATACAATTGTTGAATGGATTAAGTAATATAGCACTCACAAATAAAACTCCTTCTAGCTAAATACTTATTCTATTGAAGAATCAGTTGTTTTTCCAATGTATGAAATTGATTTTTTATGGAAAGATATGTTAGTATGTATACAGTTTGAGCGCTCTATTTTTTAGAGTCGAACAGGAGGAGAATGGATATGTCTGATATTGAAGTTGGCGAAGTGTTTACTCTCAGTGATGAGAATAATGAGGATCAGGAAGTAGAAGTACTTGGAGCGATGGATGTCGAAGGCGCAGAATATATTGCAGTTGCCTTCGTAGAAGACATTCAAACAGAATCTGAGGAAGACATTGATATTTTCTTTTTAAAAGTAGAAGAAGATAATGAGTTTTCATACATTGAAAATGATGAAGAGTTTGATAAAGTATCTGCTGCTTTTGATAAAATTTTGGACGAGCAAGAGCAAGAATAATATGAATGAAAAACACGAGGGCGGATACATATCCGCCCTCTTTTTATTTATCAATCATCCAAAGACTTATGCAGCAATTCCAATACATCTTTCATCACAAAAGGCCCGTCTTTTTTCACATGCTCAGCGAATTCAGAAACGAGACGTAATGTTTTTACACTTTCAATCGGATGCTCGCCTGATGCACTTTCAGCAGAAAGCATAACGGCATTCGTTCCGTCCAGTACAGCTTGAAACACATCGGTCACCTCAGCCCTTGTTGGAATAGAATGATCTACCATTGATTGAAGCATTTGTGTCGCTGTAATAACATATGTATTCGTTCGATTACATTCCTGAATCATCATTTTCTGCAAGAGCGGAATAAATTGATACGGCAACTCTACTCCTAAATCCCCCCTTGCAATCATAATTCCGTCTGCTTCTTTACATATATCTTGAAAATTCTCGATCGCTTCCATCGTTTCTATTTTTGCAATTACATTAGGTGATGTTTCTTTATATTGCTGTATAAAATCTCGTATTTCTTTTATATGACTAGGTTTTCTTACGAAAGAACACGCGATAAAATCAACATCCTCTTCTAACAGAAACTGAATGTCTTTTTTATCTTTCTCTGTAATAGCTGGTAAACTAACGATTGCCCCTGGTAAGTTCACCCCTTTATGAGATGAGATATTACCACCTGTTTTCACCTTTGTTTCTATTTTATCCGCACTTACCGTTTCAACGATTAACTCAACTTCGCCATCATTAATTAAAATTCTACTTCCAACTTTCACGTCATTCACGATTCCTTCATAATCAACACTTGCTTCTTTATTGCTCCCTGTAACTGGTTGTGTATGTAAAATAAAAGAATCTCCCGCCTGAAGTGTAATTTGTTCTCCTTTTACTTCACCTAACCTTATTTTAGGACCTTGTACATCGCCTAAAATTTTAATAGAATCGTCTAGCGATTTGACTAAACGAATGATGTCTTTATGACTTTCATGCGTGCCATGTGATAAATTCAACCGCACTATTTTCATGCCGTTGTGTATTAACTGCGCTAACGTTTCTTTATTATTACTTGCTGGCCCAATTGTACAAACTCGATCGATTGTCATTTTTATCACCATCCTTTTTCACTAGGATTCCCATAATCTTTACTTACACTCTCAACATAAAAAAGCCTACTCACAAAAGTAGGCTTTTGAAACTACGAAAGTTTCGTTAATAACTGATTTAAATCTTTTTTCGTTTTCGTCGTTAATGACTTCATTTTAGTAATATCTATCTTTTCTTTCTCCGCTCCTACAATTAACGGATACATACTTTGCCCAATTGTTTTATATTCAGCTGGGTGAGATGCTTCTAACTCTTTCTCGATTACATCCCACTTTTCATTAATTTGTTTTCCAAGTTTATTTACTGTTTCTAATTTAGGGTTTGCAGCTAATTGCTTGTCTAAGCTTTCAATTAATGCAGCAACTTCTTTAACATTTGTTTTCACAGCTACGCTTTTCTTCGGATCTTTCGTTGTTTTTCCGTTTGAGTTTGTACTTGTACTTTGATCTGTCGTTTTTCCGCTAGTCGTTTCGTCATTCGTTTTTCCTGTCGTCTCTTTTTCTTTTGTTTTCACATTCTCATTTTGAGATGACGTTTTGCCGTTACTTTCTGTTCCTGATGATTCTTTCGTATTTTTTGCATCTTTATCTGTTTTTTCATTTGAAGAAGTATTTGTTTCTTTTTCATTATCTTTCGTTGTTTTTGACGTCTCATCTGTACTTGTCGTTTTTGCTTCTCCTTCATTTTGCGCTGTTACTTGTTCTTTCTTTTCTGTCTCTTTCTCTGCTGAAGGACTACAAGCTGCCATAGTAAGCATTGTACCAATTGTTATCGATGCGATAGCGACCTTTTTCATTTTCATATAAATCCCCCTATGTTTACTTTATTTATCCTCCCCTTTACGATTCGATTTCCCCTTAAAAAATCCCTTTTCATACGAATTACCATCTTTCCGACAGTAATCTTCATAATAATACGTACAAAAACTGATAAACCAATTTGAATATTCGAGTTTCTTCTACTTCATTTTTCTTCTCTGTAGTAAAAGAAAAAGAGTATATTGTCACATGAAGAATTACTATCTTCATATGCCGATATACTCTCCTATCAAATTTTTATCTTTACTGACATTTTATTTAAACAAAAAAATAAAATTTTCTTTCATTTTTTGTTTCTCAATAGTTGTTAACATAATATATTTATGAGTAACCACCATTTGAATGAATAACTTGACCCGTAATCCATTTTGCTTCTTCACTTACTAAAAAAGAAATTAAGCGTGCTGCATCCGCTGGTTCTCCTACTTTACCTTGCGGGAACTTCCATACTAAATGATGTTTCAGCTCCTCTGTAATCCATCCTGTATTCGTCGGCCCTGGATCAACTGCATTTACTGTAATCCCCTTCTCCATCGCAACTGGTGCTACTGATTTTGTAAATGCTTCGATTGCTCCTTTCGTCGCTACGTATGCTAGTTCATCTGGCATCGGACCTAACGACTGCCCTGAAGTAAGATTAATAATACTGCCACTCGTTTTCAGCGCATAATGTTTTATAAATAATGAACTTAATAACATAGTAGCACGGACATTCACTGTGTAATGTTTATCTAACTGTTCTACATTTAATCCTTCAATTCTCGTATGAGTAGCATACGCTGCATTATTAATTAAAATAGATGGATCACCTAAACGTTCTGAGACCATATAAAACAAACGATTTGGCGAATACGACTGCGATAAATTGATTTCTGCCATTTCACATCGAACACCTAAACTTTCAATCTCCTCTTTCAACAAAAAGGGCTCTTTGTCATGCATTCCCCACGGCATCGCTTTATCATACTGAGACCAGTACGTGAAAAAAATGTCTATCCCTTCTTGAGCAAGCACCTTGCATACAGCTGCACCAATTCCATTCAGACGAGTTGCCCCTGTTACAATTGCTATTTTCTTCACCTTTTCTCCTCCATCTATGGATAGATCCCCTGCACGAATACAGAGGATCTATCTTTTTATTCAATATTTGACAATATGCGTTCTGCACCTAATTTTAACATTTTAATTAAAATATAGTTGGTAATCGTAAACATTACAAATAAAACGATAAACATAACCCACAGTCCTACTTGAAGGAAGAAGTATAATAGACTTACTCCCGCTACAATAACTAAAGCTATAAAAATATTAGCTAAAAAGTTCCACAAAGTTGTATATCGGCTCTTAAATAATTTCTGCTCTGTATCCCAATGTATATCTGCAGTTTGTGCATCCCAGCGTGTACCGATTAAATTAATTAATAATAACCCGTTCGCACTTAGTAAAAACCACAGTAACATGAACACAGGAGAAATCCCTGCTACAACTGCCATCGTAATACCGAATACTGCTAAAATAATTACATTAATTAACCAAGCAGTGATCGCTTTCGCAAAAAAGATGTCTGAAGCTTTTACTGGTAAATAACGATTCACAAACCAAGAGCTTCCATCACGTGAAAATGATGTTGTTGCGATAACGTTACTTCCCATTAAAAATAACGATGCACAAAGACCAACGCCAATTGCAAGACCTGCTGATTCTGGGTTATCAATATACCCTGTGATCCACTTTAAATTTCCATCTTGCACGAATAAAACAAAGAATAACATAATCGGCATAACAAAAGTTTGTACGATACAATTTAAGAAAAATTGCGGTGTACGGAATAACGTTTTAAATTCTTTTTTCACATACGCTTTTAAATGTGAACTTTGTACCGTTGATTTCTGTAAGCCTTCTGCTGAAATAACCTCTTTTTTTGCTGTACTCGTTGAAAGTCCAATTACCCCTTTTAAATATGTACGCTCTGCAATGTAATAAAACAACACAAAGAATACAAATGAAATAAGTGCAAAGATGATTACGTATAAAGGACCCTTCCAATTTGCATTTTCTACTAATGCCACTGCTCCGAAATATGTAGTTGGAAAGTAATTTGTCATTTGTACTAGAAGTGAAGATTGGTTGTTAGCAAGGTAATTCGTAAGTGCATCTTCAGAAAACGAGCTTTTATTTTTCCACTGTAAAAATACATTAATTCCTACAATAAATAGTATACTTACGATTCCAATAAATATATTGCCTCGATCTTTATTTTTCGCTATATTCGTATACCTCATAATAACTGTCATCAGTAATGAAGCTAATACTAACGGCACAATCGGGAAAAGTAAGTAAATAAAAATCATGTATATGTAATATGTAATAAATGCGCCACTTTTTAACCCGTACGTAATAAAGATTGGTAATAAAATAAATGAACTCATTACGTATTGTGTAATTAATACCGTTAAAAATTTTGCCGAAATAATTTGAGCTGGTTTTAATGGTAATGGCAATAACATTTCAATGTCATTACTATAGTAAAATACAGTCAAAATGTTCGTTATACTCATTAAAAATACCCATATACTCGCAATCGCAAGTCCCATTGCGATAATCATTCCTGGGTCTTGCCCTAAATGTTTCATCCCTTCATACATTCCGTGCGTGATAGAACCAAATATTAAAAAGCCGACAAATAAAATGGCTGCAAATGAAAAGACATACGCCCATCGCTTCTTCTTATCTGTTATAAAATCTGCATAATTTAATTTCAATAATACTTTCGTTAACGTCCAAATTTTACTCATTGCCCGTCATCTCCAAGAACATTTTTTCAAGTGATTCATTGGATTTAAAATGATCTCTCATTTCATCTAAATTTCCTTTAAACTGAAGATTTCCTTTATTAATAATTGCAACGCGGTCACATATTTTTTCTGCCACTTCTAATACGTGCGTCGAGAAAAATACGATTTTTCCTTTATCCGCATGTTCTCTCATCATTTCTTTTAAAATATATGCAGATTTCGGATCAAGCCCCGTTAACGGTTCATCTAAAATCCATACATCTGGCTCATGCACGAGCACACCAATAATAACGATTTTTTGTCTCATACCGTGCGAGTAACTTTGAATTTGATCAGATAATGCGTTATAAAGATCAAATTTCTTCGCTAAAGACTCGATTCGTTCTTGGCGTACTTCTTTCGGCACTTCATACATATCTGCCATAAAGTTTAAATATTCAATTCCCTTTAATCGTAAAAACATATCTGGGCTATCTGGAACATAACCAAACGTCTTTTTCGCTTCCATCGGATTTTTCATAATATCTTTACCGTTAATCGTAATCGTTCCTTTGTCCACCCCATGAATACCAGTAATCATCTTAATTGTCGTTGATTTACCCGCACCATTCGGTCCTAAAAATCCAAAGATTTCTCCACTAGGCACAGATAAACTTAAATCTTTTACTGCATAGGTAGACCCATTATAACTTTTCGACACATTCGTAATTTCAATCATTACATCCAATCCTTTCCTTAATTACCAAATAACTATATCAATATTATAGCATACTTCTATTTTTAGATTTTTATATTTTTTCAGTTTTTTAACCTTTAAAATAAATATACACGCCTAATCCAACGATTAAAACGACAGCTAGTAAAATATAGATCATCGTCAGCCGTTTAATATTCCCTTTTGTCGCTTTACTATAATTCGCATCACCATTCCGCCCAATTAACACCGTTGCCACTACCGTAATCACTACAAGTAATACAACGATCATGATCCAAGTTAGCATTCCTTCCTCCCCCTCCTTACAACCATTTTACAATATTATCCTCTTTATTTCGCAGTATATTTCCTCTTTTTACTATTATTATGAAAAGAATTGGAAAACTATTATTATCACACATTTCTATATGTGATATATTTATAACACAACGTGATTTATCCCGCTTTAATGGGCAGTAAGACCCCCACCTCAAAATTCAGCGAAAGCAAAGAAGTTAGGTGGGGGATCAACTGCCCATAAAAGTCCGATTGGTTCAACTAATAATCAGTGGGGGATGAAGAAAACCCCCACTGATTAAAGTTTCACTTTATTTCTAACATTGAAAGGAGAATCTATCGTGAAAACAACTTGGATTAAATATTTAGGATTTCTCGGTTTTTTCGGTTTCCTCGGCTTTTTTTATGAAAAAGGATTGTTTACTATGTTCTGTTTCTTCTCCTTTTTCACGACTTATAGAACGGTTCAACACGATGAATTATTTGAACAAATCGTCAATAAATCGTGCCGCAACGCATTTATCGTTACATTACTAACTACCGCTATCGTTATGTTTATTGAAATGTTATTTCCAAACCCGGTGCTACAAGAGATTGATATCGCTCTTATTTTTAGCACACTCATTCTTACGTTCGGCTTCTCTATGTTCTTTTACGATAAACCAGTTGATGAAATGGAAGATGCGCCATGGCGTTCGTAACGAGAATAAAAGAATACCGCGCCAAATCGAACATGACACAAGAAGATTTAGCGAAAACTGTTGGTGTACGCCGTGAAACAATTAGCCATCTCGAAAAAGGAAAATATAACCCTTCCTTACAGCTTGCTCACGATATAGCGAAGGCACTTCATAGTACAATTGATGAGATTTTTATTTTTGAGGATTAATTGAATACACAAAATCATATAAAAATACCGGCATTCTTTTCACAAAGAATACCGGTATTTTTCATTTATCACCCATACAAAACAGCATGAAATACACCTAATAATAAGTATTGATCCTCTATATAACCCTCATCATATACAGTCATCTCAATATCATACATATCTTCCTCAAGACGAATATTCCAATCTGCAATTACATAGCCGTTTCGCAATAACTTTCCAAGCCCAATTGTAGTTTTGTGAACAACATATTCTTCTCTCTTATATGTAAAGGTAAATAAGAAATTTGCATCTAATAACTTCCCATCACATACAAGTATTTCATGCTCTGCATCATTATGATCGATGTACGTTACTAAAATCCTTCTTTGACGCTGCCTACTTACATCCTTTGCAATGACGCGAATGTTGTCTTTACTATCCTTTATTTCGTATATGATATTACTACCGACTTTCGGAATAAAGTCTAGCACTTTCATCAACGTATTTTTATAATAGCCCCGTACTGCGCCTACTCTTTCGCTTTCATTGTAAACTTCTATCGACGTCGTATCCGCTTTACTATCACACAGTCGTTTGTAAGAAAGCTGCATCATTCGCTCTCCTCGTAAGTACTGATCAAACGTAACGGGATATTCAATCGCGCGCAGTTCCTTATTTAGCTCAAATAAATAACGTTGAACGCTCTCTACTAATGCTCTAGTAGAGAGACGCTCCTGAAGTTCAAATTGTTGCCAACTAGAAGAAACTCTCCATTGATCGTCCTCTTCATAAAAGAATCCGAGAATTACTTCCTCACGGTCACTCGTTTCATAATTCATATGTACGTTTTGACCGTATTGTACTTGTTCCATCCACTGTCCTACATAAATGCCGAGCTCTGCGACCTTCATACATGACTTCTGAAAAAGTACGCTGTCACCGACAAGAATTGTTACATCCCCTTCAATAAAGCCATTTGCATAAGCGGCATACCGCGGCTCATCCTTTTGCGGAATACTCTTGTCTAACTCAAATAAAAACGTTAACATTCTTTACTCACCTCTAGTTATTACACCGATCGTACCTATACATTGAACGCAACTCAAATTATATCGACGATTTTTCCAATATATCTACCGTAACTCAAAATATATCAACGATTTTTTCGATATATCGACGATTCGACACAGAATATCGACTTATCGACAAATATCAACACATTTAAAATGAAGCTACCTTTTCTTTCGCCACTTCCGCAATTTCTAAAATTTGTAGCAAGCTCTCCACTTCATAAGTCGGCTTAACACTTGCCCTATTTTCTTTCAAACTTGGATTATACCAACACGTATCAATCCCGTAATCTTCTCCGCCTCGCATATCAGAAGTTAGCGAATCTCCAACCATTAGTACACTTGATTTATCAGTAATCCCAAACTTCTCAAATGCATAATCAAAAATCTCACGTGCTGGTTTTTGATGACCAACCTCTTCTGAAATAATAATATGATCAAATAAATTACATAAAGGCGAATTTCCAATTCTCGATTGTTGCACCTTCGTATATCCATTCGTAATAATACCTAACTTGCAACCTTGTAGTTTCTCACATAATTGCACTGCGCCTTCTATAAGGTGTACTTCTTTCCCTAAGTTTTCAAGGTATACATCACTAAATTGCTGTGCATCTACTTCTATATTATGAACGGCAAATAATTGTCTAAATCGATCTACCGCTAATTCACTTAGCGTAATCATTTTATTTTCTAAATCTCTCCATAATCCATTACTAATCTCTTTATAACTTGCAAGATAATCATTATACCCTGTAGGCATCCCGAACTGTACAAACGCGTTATGTAATGCGTTTCTTTCCGTTTCAGGGAAATCTAGTAATGTATCATCTACGTCGAATAATATAACTTTGTATTTCATGATGTTCTCCTCAATTCTATTTCAAAAATTCATTCCCATAGCTTATAAACTTTTATATATTTCGTGATGGATTGCTTTAACCCGCTCTTTATAGAATACACCTTTATCCTCTATTTTCAAATGTGCTATAAATAAGTTTGCAAGCATGACCGCTGTATCTAACCTAAAAAATAAACTAACAATATGAGGAGTAGCGTTAAAGATACTATCATTCTTATATCCATCTTTAAATTCATCCCAACTAACCTCATTTGTTTCAGCTATTCTCATAAGCTCCAGTAATGGGTGACCAATTAGAGCGTTATCCCAATCAACTATCGCTTTAACCTCTCCATTATATCCAATTAAATTGGCCGGTCGAATGTCCATATGTAATAAACACTTTTCATGATCTACTGTACTAAGAATATGTTCAATTGTTTGTGTATCTGGAAGTTTCATTCCACAGTTCGTGATTGTATTAAACCCTTCTACCCGTTTCACAATTCGTTCTGCTATATACTTACTAATGGGCTCTCTAATGTTTTGTTCGTAATGTAAACCATCAATTGGCATACTATGAAGCTTACCAACTAACTCGCCTATTTTGTACGCAGAAATTGGCATATGATCAGTACACACACAATCCGAAATTAAAAAATCAAGTTCGGCAGAAAGATGCAATCCGTGTATCTTTGGCACTGGAATACCTTTTGAATGACAAAACTCAGAGAGCTTTGCTTCCTTTTCCAATGAAATCCGACTATTAAATAAATCTTCATTTATATTTTCTACTTCTTTCTCCCACGGCACTCGAAAAGCTAAAGCCCCCTTTTCTGAATCTCCGCGAAAAACAATATTTTGCACTCCCGTTCCAATCACCTTTAAATTCTGAACAGCCAGTTCCTTATAATCTTGACTTAGTATTGTTGCTAGCTCCCCTTTTAACCTCTCTGCTTTTACACGTGTATGAATCATTTTATCCCCCGATTCTTAATTTCTTTTCATCCCCGGTGCACAACAATCCTCATAAACAAAATTATAACAACAATAATAAAAGGAGGCTAATCCAATCAGCCTCCCCCCCTCATTATTTATCCTCTAGCAATAACACTTTCATTTCCTCTAACGACTCTTTCGTAAAGCCAAGTGCTTTTTCAGCATACGCTTCAACTGAACCGTATTGCTTTTTCACTTCATCAACCGCAGCTTGTAAATATTCAGCGCGCGCTTCAAACATTGCGCCTAATATCGCTCTACTTTCATCGTTTTGTAGTTTTGCACCTAAAAAGGCCATCATTTTTTCATTTAACTTTTCACGGAAGCCGTTACTTAGTAAGTAATCTTCCATTACTGTTTTTTCCGGTACACCTAGTAAAAGTAATAATAATGCTGATCCAAATCCTGTACGGTCTTTTCCAGCTGTACAGTGGTTGACTAACGGTAAGTTTTCTGGATTTTGCGCTAAGTTCAAGAAACTCACGAATGCTTCATTACCACTTACGAAATCTTGATTCATTTTCACAAGGTACTCGCCTGGCTTCCCTAACATAGAAAGGTCACCAACTTGGAAAAATTCATTTATATTTAAATCTTTCGCTAAATCTTGCATAACTGGTAAGCACACTTGACGAGCACCTGTAATTTCTGGGTTTGGCTTATGCTTTACTTCAAAGTCTGTACGATAGTCACAAATTAACTTTAAGCCAGACTTTTGTAAATAGTCGATATCCCACTCTGTTAGCCCTGCTAGTTCTTCAGAACGGTACAACTTGCCCCATTTTACTTTACGGCCTTCAGTCGTTTCATACCCTCCCATATCACGGAAGTTAAACGCGCCTTGTAATGGCAATCTACGCTCAGCTACTGTCACTGCTTGTCCATTACTTCCAACTAGTCTAAAATATGGACGCTCATTTTCAATCGGGTTTTCAATTGTACATGATGATTCTCCATTTACCGTTGCAAGTAATTCTCCAGTTTCTTCAATATGCTCTGGTGAAGTACTCCAATAAATACGAACTTCTTCTATATTATTTTCCCACTTTATATATAACGTATTATCTTCATTTCTTTCTACAGTCGCTTGTAACCAATATCTTTGCTGCTCCATTCTTTCACCAACGCTTTCTCATATAATCGAATCTTTCTCTATTGTATTATAGGAATATCTATTTTGTCGTTCTCATTTTTCTTTTTATCTTACAAATAAGCAAAAAGTTCTTTTACTTGTTCAAAATTTGTACACGGTTTCCCGTTAAACAAGTTCAAGAACTTTTTCACCCTCCTAAACTTTCCTCACATATCGCTCAGTACAACTCAGCAGCTGACATCCGTTTTTTTCAAAAACATCCTTCATCCATTCATTTTGTACATTTGTCTCGCCAATATAATAAGATGCACCTATTTCTTTTAAGACAAACATTGCTCCTGTAAAGAATGCTGCTTCATACCCTTTATTTCGCATATTTGGAGCGACTGCGAAATACATGAGTTTTCCTTCTTCTAACGTACCTCTCTCAATATGCGGGATTACAATTCCTATTGGCTCTTCATTGATACTCGCTGTTAAACAATGTTCTTTCCATTGCTCACCAATTTCTTGTAGCATCATATTTACAAATTGATCATAAGTGACTTGTTCTTCCGTCATTTCGTTCCACAGTGAATAAAAAGCGTCTTCGCCTATCTCTTCAATAAGCTTAAAATCGATCTCACTTTCTACATCTTCTACTTCATATATATCCTTAAACACAACCATGTTTTCGGTAACATATTCAAATAAATACGTTTCGAAACATTTCTTATACACATCATAATTTGGGCTTTTTGAAGAAATCTCAAAATGTAAATTTTCTATTCCCTCTTTTTCAGCCTCAGTAACGCAATACTGCATCATTTCCTTTAATTGCTCTTCTGTAAAAGGCTCTGCATTATTTTCTTTTATCATGATAGAAGAAGCATTTCTTCTTATTTTAAAATGTTTTTCTAACTGTTCTATAGTCATCATATACTTCCCTCATCTATGTCATACTCGAATTTCTACTTGTTCTCCTTGCATGAGCAGGATTGTCCTTGAATATATAGAATACTAGAAAACATCGCATCTTTAAAGTGCGGAGGAGGTTCTCCATTGGATATTACAGCATTACAACAACAGTTAGAGCTTATACAACAAAATGACTATACGCAACTGCAACATATAGATATAAATGAGTTAACACTCAACATGCTTCAGTATGTCGGAACGACTGATAGTTACGTTCGTTATCAACTTATATATAAATGCTTTTCCTATTTCATTCATCATGAATTCCTTATGGATGATCAATTAAAATTACTTTTACATACTTGTTTAAGTGATGAGTATTTATATTGTGACATTCACTCCCCACATTCAGATGGGGTTTTCACACGTTCCTATACTGTTTCGTTAATTGCGTTAATACTCCAATTTGCTAACTCGCACTACTTTTTTACAGAGGAGGACATCGAAAACATAAAAAACAAACTCATTACATACACAAACTTAGAAACGGATTTTCGAGGCTATATTGAAAATAAAGGATGGGCTCATTGTATTGCCCACGTATCAGATGCCTTTACCGAAATTGTTCACAATTCCTATACGACCTTTGAATGGTACGGGGAATTAATTCATTGTTTATTAAATAAAATTTTTATCCCATCTGATCTTTTTCACAATAACGAAGACGAACGCATTATTACGCCGTTACTAGCAATGCTGTATCATGACTTTCCGCAAGATGAGTTAGTCTCTATTATTCATAAAAAAATAAAAAGGCTTCCTCAAATTAGAAAACGCCTTTCACTTAATGAGTATTGTATTTTATGTGCCAACATTAAAACCTTTTTACGTACATTATTTTTCAGAACAAAAGATGATCATAACTTAGCCTATACAGCACGTAAAACAGAAAGAATGTTAAAAGAACTTCCTAACTATTATTAAAATATAAGGAGAACAACTATGGGATATATTGAAGACATGAGAAATCTAGTAGGTAATCAACCTCTTATTTTAATCGGTTCACACGCCATTATATTAAATGAGAAAAATGAAATATTACTGCAGCTCCGTACAGATTTTAACCGCTGGGGCATTATTGGCGGCGCCTTAGAATATAACGAATCGTTAGAAGACGCTTTAAAGCGAGAAGTATATGAAGAAACGGGACTTATCATTAAAAATCCAGAACTATTCCGTACATACTCAGGACCTGATTTTTTTCAAGTCTATCCAAACGGCGATC
The DNA here is from genome assembly GCF_054326875.1 of Bacillus sp. BC08. Classification (NCBI taxonomy): domain Bacteria; kingdom Bacillati; phylum Bacillota; class Bacilli; order Caryophanales; family Bacillaceae; genus Bacillus; species Bacillus sp. BC08. Next base: position 138,994 of record NZ_JBTGPA010000027.1, read on the forward strand.
AAGTACACGGTGTACTCGTAGTTTACATTTGCCGTGAATTCCACGGTGAGCTTGTATGCGACCAAACGGAATCGAAAGAACTATGCTTTTTTCCACTTGATGAGTTACCTAGTAATCTTCCTTCTGTTATTGAGAGGATTGTTACTGACTTTCGGAATTCGAATTGAATTGTTAATATAGTCAAGATGGAATTCATCTTGACTATATTTTTATTTATTATCCTTATTTAACTCTTGAACAATATCCCTTTTTCCTATTCTATTAGCAAAAGGGATAAAAATAATAAGGACCATTCCGAACATCCCCGCTATTACCGTTACGATAAGTTTGAAATCAAAAAATAAAGGTGTATGATCTATTATACTTACCATGTAGGTTAATAATATGCCTATAACAGTCCCTAGTATAATCCCAATAAGTACATATAAATGAACTTGCGTCAAAATAACTTGTACAATCCCTTTTTTCTTAACTGTTATTGCTCGTAAAATAGCAAACTCTTGTCTTTTAGATTGAATATTATTTATAAGTGTATTACATACCCCTAATGTTACACTAAACAAAATTACTACAATAACAACAATGAAGATGGACCACCTTTGCTGAAACATTAAATTAGATTGCTTTAACGATTGAGTATAACTACTTATTTTTAATTGTGGATATTGGCCTTTCAATTTCTTTAATTGCTCCAACGTCTCTCTCTCATTATTTGAACTAATAAATGCCCGCTCAAAAACTGTATAATCTTGTTTATATGTTACATTACTCCAATCCATAAGTACTGAAGGAGAATTCGGTAGCTCGTTAACAATTAATCCGATTTCTACCTTACTAGTCGGTCTAACTTTTTGTTCCTGTTCTGAAAATAGACCCAATTGAACGATATCACCTACATGAAGTTTATACCGCTCCGCTAACTCTTTTGTAACAATTATACTATTCTCCAAATTTGCAGGTACTTCTGACAGTAATCCTTGCTTTTCCATTTCCTTTAAATCACCTAAATTATAGTCAAAAGTAATATATTTTTCACCTTGTTTTAATTCTGCCAGTGAGTTCGTACTAATTGTACTAGCTGCTTTTACACTACTTATTTCTTTAAATATATTTTGTATATGAGGTAAGGTAATGGTTGAATCATTAGTCAAACGATTTTCCACAACAATATGTGTTGGAAATTCTCGTTTTAAATATCTTTCATTATTTTTTTGCATCGTTTTAAATATAGTGGAGCCGAAGACAACTATCACCATCATTGTACTTATCATTAAGATAACAAATGTATTTTTCCTTACTTGCGGAATTACATTTTTAATAGCAACAAATGTATTCCTTCCAAATATTTTTTTCATCATAGGTAGACATAATTTTAATATCCAAGAAAGATAAATAGGAAATAAAACATACACTCCTAAAACAAGAAATATAGATCCTATTAATATCACTATCGCCTGCGTATCTCCAGTATTTGCTACAAATCCACCTAAAGCAGTTAAAAATATGCTACTAATTAAAAGGACTTTCCCCATCATACTGCGTGTTTTTTCATTAGAAAAGTCGGATTCTTCATTTTCGCGCATAAGCTTTACTGGTAATATTTTCGAACTTCTGTATGACGGATATAACATAAACAGTTCAATAAAAAAGATACTACAAATCATTGTTACAATCGCTATTTTATAGTCAAAACTCATCGAATTAATTTGAAAAGCAAATAACTGTTCTAGCCAACTTTGTAAAAAACGGTTACTTATTACAGCTAATAACAAACCAAATATTCCACCAAAGAAATTAATTACACTACATTGAATAAATATAACTTTAAACATTTGTTTCGTTGTTGCTCCCATTGATCGCATAATAGCAAATTGGTTTTTATATTTATATAAAAACACTTCAAAATTAGACATTAATAATAACGATGTAATAATAAGTATTAATACAGATACAATAACTATAAAAATATGTAATGACGCTAAGTTACTTTTTAAAAACTCATCTTCCTCCGCAATATCGATTCTTAATTCTTTGTCTATTTTATGAATTTGACTAGACAATGCTAATACATCGGCATTCTCTTTTGCTTTTATCAACACATAAGTAGCCTCATTGTGTTTACCTGTTTTTTCATATACGTGCTGTTTCACTGCACCTTCTGATAAAACAAGTATATCCGGAGCTGAACCTCCAGCTTCTATATCAGGTAACACTTCTTTTACTACATAGGATTTATTTTCTATTTCAATCCTTTCCCCAACTTCTACTTGTAAAGTTTCCGCTAATCCATCATTTAATGTTACTTCCTCATTTGATAGATTTTTAGAGAAGTGATATCGACTTTTAGATAACGAATCATTTTGAACACCTACTGTATAAATAGCTGTATTCAATTTATTCACTTGCAAATGATTTACTAAGACTTTTGACATGTATTCAATATTTTCTTGTTCCTTAATATTTTGTAGTAAAGATTTATCCATCAATTTATTTTGATCAGGGTTATATCCAACAGATAAGTCCATATCTCCATATACATTTTTCATTTCATTTATAACAGACTGTTTCGCATGATTCGAAAATACAATCATCGTAACAATTAGAGAAACAGCCAACATAACACTAACTATAGAGGAAATAGCAGTAAATTTATTCGTCTTAAAAAAGCGTAAACTTAATCCTCGTACTGATTTTATCATTTTGATTTCTCCATTAATTTTTTAAATTTATCTAAAATGATATTCATATCATTTACTCCATGAGTACACGTATAATCATCAACATTTTCTCCATCATGAATAAAGAGAACCCGATCTGCATACGTAGCAATGTGAGGATCATGAGTAACAAGAATCATACTTTGATTGAATCTTTGTTTCATATCGACTAGTACTCGTAAAATATCATTAGACGTATTGAAATCTAAATTTCCAGTAGGTTCATCTGCAAGAACAATTGGAGGAGATGTTATTAACGCCCTACCAATTGCAACACGTTGTTGTTGTCCCCCAGAAAGCTGAGCTGGTCGATGATTTCTCCAATTTACTAAACCAAGAACATCTAATATTTTATTTGTTTTTTCTCGTATCTCCTCTTCTGAATCAGCTGATAATATGAGGGGTAACGCAATATTTTCTTCTACAGATAAATCCTTTAATAAATGAAATGACTGAAAAATAAATCCTATGTTATCCCGCCTGTACTCCGTCGCATATGGTTCAACAAACATATTGTTAGGCACTTCACCATTTACATATACAACACCCTCATCAGGCTTGTCTAAAGCACCAAGTATGTTAAGTAATGTACTCTTCCCAGACCCACTCGTTCCCATCACGGCAAGGAACTCCCCTTTATTTAACTCCAAAGATACATTTTGTAACGCCCTAACATTTGTATCTGCACTCTCAAATGTTTTACTTAAATCTTGAACTGCTAACACAACTTCACTCATCATTATTCACCTCAACATTATTAAGTTTTATTCCCTCCACCAAATTAACCTGAATTAGAATTTTTTCTTTTAGATTACTAGTTGGTACAATTTCTGTTCCTATTTGGAATAACAACACTTTTAACTCGAGAGTTGTAATCATTTCTATCCCTCCTCACTCTATATTGGTAAAAAATTGAAATTTCGTTCGATTTTTTTGTAAAAAAATAAGGGAACGCTCAGCGTTCCCTCTCAAATCCAATCTGTTTTTTAATTTCCGCTAAATTTACCTTCGCGATATCTCTTGCCCGCTCAGCACCTTTCTCTAACGCTTCGTATAATAAATTCGGCTCATTCATATACATCTCATATTTCTCACGGGGGCCAGCTAATTCACGGTCTACAACGCGAAACAACTCTTTTTTCACATCACCCCATCCAATGCCAGTTTCATACTTTTCACGCATTGACTGTATTTCATCTTCCATCGCAAATTCTTTATAAATCGTAAATAACGTTTCTAGTTCTTTCGGTTCATTTGGAAGTGAAGAATCTGTTTTGATTTTAAATATTAACTTTCGTAGTTTTTCTTGTTCTGCAAATAACGGGATCACATTTCCGTAACTTTTACTCATTTTTCTTCCATCAAGGCCAGGTAAAATGGCACCTTCTTCTTGTATGACATACTCCGGAAGCGTAAATGTCATACCAAATGTATGATTAAAATACGTCGCAATATCACGCGCAATTTCAATATGCTGAATTTGGTCTTTTCCAACGGGTACATGAGTTGCTTGGAATAATAATATATCAGCTGCCATTAAAATTGGGTACGTATATAATCCCATATTCACTCCTGCATCGACCTCTAACCCCGCCTCTTTATTTTGCTCCACCTTCGCTTTATACGCATGAGCACGATTCATAAGACCTTTCGGAGTTAGGCAAGCTAATATCCAAGCTAATTCTAGAATCTCCGGCACTTCTGTTTGTCTGTAAAAAATAACATCTTCACCAAGTCCAAGTGATAACCAAGTAGCTGCTACCTCTTTCGTATAACTACTAAACTGACTTGGATCATGTACAGCATTTAACGCATGATAATCAGCTATAAAATACAATGCTTTCCCTTCATTCTTCTTTGACATTTGCAGTGCAGGTTTAATCGCACCAATATAATTCCCTACATGCGGATAACCTGTCGGCTTAATTCCTGTTAACATTATTTTTTCACTCAACCTAACTCCTCCTTTCTCAAAATAAAAAGAGCCCCTCATCCTTAAAAAAGGACGAGAGACTCCCGCGGTACCACCTTAATTAGCTATCATTCATAGCTCACTTCAACTTCTTAACGTGAAGTAATCGTCTTTGCCTACTCATTTCAGCAAGAAGCTCCAGAGCCCATTCCATATTCATCCCTTACTGATTTCCACCACACATCAGCTCTCTGAAAATTTTTGAATATGTACTCTTCTCTTTCATTGCTTTCGTTATTTTTTACAGTTTATCACATCTAACTTTCAAATAAACCTAAATTTCCCGTTTTATATAGCAGGAATTCCCACCTTACTTGTCCAATAATATATAGGTTTGCAGAAATACTCGAAACAACTTTGGAGGTTTTTTCATGGTAAAGTATATATCTATTTTAGGTTCAACAGGATCCATTGGCACATCTGCATTAGATGTCGTTTCAGCCCATCCTGAACATTTTAAAATCGTCGGTTTAACCGCAAATTATAATATTGATCTTCTTGAACAACAAATCGAAACGTTTCAACCTCGCATTGTAAGCGTTGCGACAAAAGAATTAGCGGACACGCTTCGTACGCGTATTTCAACCAACACAAAAATCACATATGGAACTGACGGTTTAATTGCGGTAGCTACTCACCCTGATTCAAATCTTATATTAAGTTCCGTCGTTGGTGTTTCGGGATTACTCCCAACAATTGAAGCATTAAAAGCGAAGAAAGATATCGCCATTGCTAATAAAGAAACTTTGGTTGCAGCTGGACATATCGTAACTGAACTCGCGAAACAAAACGGATGTCGTTTAATTCCAGTTGATAGCGAACATTCAGCTATTTTCCAATGCTTAAACGGAGAAAATAATAAGGAAATTGAAAAATTAATTGTTACAGCTTCTGGCGGTGCTTTTCGTGATAAAACACGTGAAGAAATGAAAACATTACAAGCGAAGGATGCTTTAAAACACCCAAACTGGCTAATGGGTGCAAAACTAACGATTGATTCTGCTACGTTAATGAATAAAGGTTTTGAAGTAATGGAAGCGAGATGGCTATTTGATATTCCTTATGAAAAAATTAATGTTATGATTCATAAAGAAAGTATCATTCACTCTTTAGTGGAGTTCATTGACGGATCAGTTATAGCGCAGCTCGGTGCCCCTGATATGAGAATGCCAATTCAATATGCGTTTCACTACCCTACTCGGCTACCTTCTTCCTATGAAAAGTTAAATTTATTAGAAATCGGTAGCTTACATTTTGAAAAACCAGATTTAAAGAAGTTCCCTTGTCTACAATACGCATATGAATGTGGGAAAATTGGCGGTACAACTCCTGCTGTATTAAATGCAGCAAATGAAATTGCAAATGCACTATTCCTAAAAAATGAAATTGCCTTTTTCGATATTGAAAAAACAATCTACAAAACAATTGAAGCTCATCATAACATAAAAGATCCTTCATTAGACGCCATATTAGAAGCGGATCAATGGGCGCGCGAATATGCACATCAATTGTTAATAAAAAAGAGCTAAAACAGTTTTCTCTGTTTTAGCTCTTTTTTCATGTATTCAACTTAACAAATCTATACCCATGCGTCACTAACACTTTTAATATCGCATACCCTGGAATCGCTAAAATAATCCCCATAATACCAAATAAATTTCCGGCAGTTAAAATAATGAAAATGATAGTAATCGGGTGAATGTCTAACTTTTTCCCCATGACTTGCGGAGAAATAAATTTACCTTCTGCTAATTGTACAATCATCATAACGATAATTACTTTTAACACCATTGACGGCGAGTCAATAAACGCGATAATTAAAGCTGGTGTAATTGCGATGATTGGTCCTACGTACGGAACGATATTTACAATCATCGCTAAAATTGCAAGTAGTACCGCGTATTTAATACCAATGATAAGATAACCGATTAATAGCATAATACCGATAAACAAGCTAACGATAATTTGTCCTCTAATATACGAGCTAATCGCATAATGCATATCATCTAGTATTCTCATCGCTGCTGGTTGTCTTTGTTCTGAAATAAACTTTAAAAAGTGATTCGGTAATTGTTCACCATCTTTTAAAAGGTAGAACAATATAAATGGAACCATTACAAACGTTAAAACGACTTCTGTAATAGTACTTAAAAATCCAGTTACATTTCCTGTTACTGATGATAACGACTTCGTAAAATCAACGGTGTAGTCTTTTACCATACTCGCTACATCAACATTTAAATTCTCCTGAATTTTCCCTAGTAAATTACTTTCCCCGAATCTACGTGCCGCTCGCTCAATCTCATGACCGAAATACGGCAAGTTATCTATTAATGCATCAATTTGATCTTTAATAATCGGGATTACTGTTACAACTAAAAACACAAATAATCCCAGTACTATTATATATATAGAAGCGATTGATACGATTCTTGAAACACCTTTCTTTTCTAAAAGCGAAACGAATGGATGCAATATATAAAATAGCACGCCCGCTAATAGTACTGGGAAGAAAATTGTTTTTAAAAAGACGATAAACGGAGTAAACACAAAAGAAATCTTCGTTAGCAGTAATATGTTAATAAACAATAACGCAAAGCCAAGTAATACGGCTAAATAATTTTGCTCTCTAAAAAACTTTTTCAACTTATCTCTTTTTCTAATATTTAATTTCTCCAACGAAACCACCTCTTCGAATGATGAAAAGCCCTTATTCAGGGCTTTTCATCATGATCTATATCTTTATTTCCTTGCAGCTTTCACTACAAATGATACAATAAGAATTAACACGATTGCCCCTAATAATGCTGGCACGACATGAATCCCACCAAATGATGGCCCAAAAGATCCAAATAATCTACCACCTAACGAAGCACCTAATAAACCTGCGATAATATTTCCGAACATACCACCTGGAAAATTTTTACCCGTTATAGAACCTGCAATTGCACCTATAATAGCACCAACTATTAATGTGATAATCCATCCCATTTTTAGCCCTCCATTTCTATTATGGTGTATTTCTTTTTAATACTAAATTGTTATGTAACTATTATAATTATTATATCCAATAAAGAAAAATCTTGTCAAATCTATGAAAATAAAGCCTACAAGGAGGTTTTACCCTATGATTCAAAAATTAATTACAACTTCTCATAACACCGCTACTTCTATTTTAAACATTCAAATACCCGCTTATGAAATTGAAGCAAAATATATAAATAGTACAGCTATTCCTCGCCTTTATGATACTGTAGCCGATATTCAATCATGTGATGAAATGTTTTACGGCTATTTTTATGAAGATACACTTGCCGGGTTTATTTCTTTTAAAATGGATGAAGAGGAAGTTGATATTCATCGTTTAGTAGTATCCCCTGATCATTTTCATAAAGGAATTGCAACAAAACTACTACTATATGTATTTGACATGTTCTCCCCTTCCCAAACATATATTGTACAAACAGGGAAAAAAAATACCCCTGCTCTGTCTTTATATAAAAAACATGGATTTATTGAAGTAAAGGATATCATATTACCCGATGGTGTAGTTTTAACCTCCCTAGAAAAATCAGAAAACAACAAATAGTTTGACTCATCATTTTTTTTATGTTATCTTTTACTTTATAAAACCTTTTGCTGAGTCCAAATTTTGGAGCGGGGGAACCATTTTTGTAGCTATGCTACTTGGGGCGAATCTTATTTAAGTAGGGAAACTCTCACTTCCCGAGTCCGACAGCTAACCTCGTAAGCGTAATGGGAGAGGAAGGTGCTTTTTGCCTATGTTACACATTTTGCCTCCTTAATGATAAATATGGGATCGATACCAAATAGTCACCTATATTTATAGAAAAGGAGAAATGTAAAATGTTACGTTTATCTGATCACGCAATAAAAATGATGGAGCAACGACTTCGACTCGAACAACATCGCACATATCAAGCAAATAAAGTTGTAGATAACTTACATCACAAATACTTCTTTCAACATATTTTCCAGCCAAAAAGATAAAGAAAAAACACAAGGTGTGTCTACAAAGACATTCCTTGTGTTTTTTATATTTCTTATAAAATTCTCACTACATTTAAACTTGCCGTAATCGCACCTGCTATAGTGGTCACATGCCCTACACCTAATGGACCATTTTGTAATATTAATGTTGAATTGGCACTCGTTACATTCACAAGAAGTGTATTGGAAATGGCTGGTTCGATTACTACAGTTGATGTCGTTACGTTTTGTATAAAACTCCCTGTTAGTTGAGCTCCATTTAATAATAATCTGACAGATACTGTCTCATTCCCAGCACTTGCATCTCCTTGAAAATAATAACTTACTAAATATATGCCTGGCGTAGATACGGTAACCGTTGTGGCACTAGTTAACGATACACCAGTTCCATATACAGTGGATCCAGAATTAATTGGGATGTTGGTATTTGCTGCAATGGCACTCGTTGATGTAGAAAAGAAATAGCCGCCACCTGTTGATATAGCAGATGATCCGGTTGATCCTGTTAAGCCGGTTGGGCCCGTGGCACCGGTTGGGCCTGTTACTCCCGTTCCCCCTGTTGCTCCTGTTATTCCTTGGATTCCTTGGATTCCTGTTGGGCCTGTTGCACCAGTCGCTCCCGTCGGTCCAGTTGCTCCGGTTGCTCCCGTCACACCTTGTGGACCCTGAATTCCTTGGATTCCTTGAGGACCTGTTATTCCCGTCGCTCCTGTTACTCCTATCTGCCCCGTTATCCCTTGGGGACCTTGAATTCCTTGCACGCCTTGTGGACCGGTTGCTCCAGTCGGGCCAGTTGCACCCGCCTGCCCCGTTATACCTTGTGGTCCTTGAATTCCTTGGATTCCTTGTGGACCGGTTGCTCCCGTCAGTCCTGTTGCACCTGTTAGACCGGTTGGACCTGTTGCTCCGGTTATTCCTTGTATACCTTGAGGTCCAGTTGGGCCTGTTGGACCAATCGGACCTTGAATTCCTTGCAGACCTTGAATGCCCTGTGGACCGGTTGGACCCTGAATTCCTTGGATTCCCTGGATTCCTTGCGGGCCTGTTGCACCCGTTGGACCTGTCGGCCCCTCTGGACCTTGCACTCCTTGTATTCCAGTCGCACCGGTTGGACCTATACCTCCTTGTGGCCCCTGAATTCCTTGGATTCCTTGAGGACCTGTTGGACCAGTTATTCCACTTGGACCTTGCACTCCTTGTAAACCTTGAGGACCTGTTGGACCGATTGAGCCTTGGATTCCTTGCAGACCTTGTATTCCGGTTGGGCCTGCCTGCCCCATTACTCCTTGCTCACCTTGTATTCCTTGGATTCCTTGTGGGCCTGTTGGACCAATTGGACCTTGTGCCCCTTGCACTCCTTGTTGACCTGCCTGGCCTGTTGCTCCTATCGGTCCTTGCACTCCTTGTAAACCCTGTAAACCCGTTGGACCTGTTTCTCCCATTACTCCTTGTGGACCTTGAATTCCTTGGTCACCCGTTGGACCGGTTGCCCCCATTGGTCCCTGTACGCCTTGCAAACCTGTTAAACCGGTTGCACCGGTTGGACCCTGTATTCCTTGCACTCCTTGAATTCCAGTCGCTCCTGTTGCTCCTGTCGCACCGGTTGTTCCCGTTGCTCCCGTTGGACCGGTTGGACCTCCCGGTGATCCTGCTGGACCCGTTGGACCGGTTGGACCTCCTGGCGGACCAGTTGGACCCGTTGCTCCCGTTGGACCCGTTGCAGAACCAGTTGGGCCAGTTACTCCCGTCTGACCTGTCGAGCCCGTTGGGCCCGGATCCCCTTGCAAACCAGTTGCACCGGTTGGCCCTATTACACCTTGCACGCCTTGAATTCCTTGTGAGCCTGTTGGACCAGTTAGCCCCATCTCACCTTGCGGACCTTGTAAACCTTGAACGCCAGTTGCGCCGGTTGGTCCTATTACACCTTGCACGCCTTGAATTCCTTGTGAGCCTGTTGGACCGGTCAGCCCCATCGGACCTTGAATACCTTGTATTCCTGTTACACCTTGTAAACCACTACTCCCTAAATTCCCTTGAACACCTTGTATACCCGTATTTCCAGTTGGGCCAGTCGGACCAATTTCTCCTTGCACGCCTTGTATACCTTGTATTCCAGTTGGGCCTATTGGACCAATCTCCCCTTGCATACCTTGTATACCTTGTATTCCAGTTGGACCTGTTTCTCCCATTGGCCCTGGTATTCCTTGTATACCTTGTATTCCGGTTGGGCCAGCCGGCCCCCTTTCCCCTTGCATACCTTGAACACCTTGAATTCCCTGTGGACCTTGTTCCCCCATCGGTCCTTGACTACCTTGAGCACCCCTTGGTCCTGTTAAACCAGTTGGACCTGTTGGACCAATCTCTCCTTGCACCCCTTGCACTCCTTGAATTCCTGTCGGGCCCGTTGGACCAATTGGCCCTTGTACGCCTTGTATTCCTTGCGGGCCAGTCGGTCCACCTAAAGAACCTGTCGGACCCGTTGGACCTGTTGGCCCCGTAATACCTGACGCCGAAAAAGGAATAGGTGCTTGAAACTTACTACACTTATCTTGATCCCTCACAAGCATCTCCCCCCGTATAACTAACGTGTCAAACTATTTTTAATACATTTAAACTAGCCGTTATTACACCAGATAATGTCGTTACATGACCAATAGCTAATGGGCCATTTTGTAAAGATAAAGTAGCATTTGAAGAAGCAACATTAATGACCATCGTATTAGAAATCGCTGGTTCTAATACAAAAGTACCTCCTGTAACATAAAAAATAAAACTCCCTGCGACTTGTGTTCCATTTAAAGTAAGCCTCACGGAAATCGTTTCATTCCCCCCATTTGGATCACCTTGAAAATAATAGCTTACTAAATATATTCCCGGCGTACTTAACGTTACAGTTGTTGCATTTGTTAAACTCACATCAGAACCAAAAACTGTAGATCCAGAATTGATTGGTATGAACGCATTCGCTGCAATTACACTCGTTGAGGTAGAAAAGAAATAACCGCCACCGCTAGGTAAGCCAGTCGCTCCTGTTGCCCCTACAATTCCTAAGGAACCTATAGCCCCTATACTACCAGCGGCTCCGGTAGGTCCTACAGCTCCAATCGGGCCTTGACTACCTTGCGCTCCGGCTGACCCTACACTACCGTTAACCCCTGTGCTTCCACTTGCTCCAGTTGGTCCTTGTATTCCTTGAATACCTTGCACGCCTTGTATTCCGATTACCCCAGTTGCACCGATAGGCCCTGTCATTCCTGTACTTCCTTGTATCCCTATAATCCCTTGAACGCCTTGTATTCCTTGTGCCCCGGTCGCTCCTGTTTCTCCTGTCGCTCCTGTTTCTCCCGTTACACCCGTAACCCCAACATTTCCTTGTGGTCCTTCGGGTCCCTGAGTACCTTGTGCCCCTTGCACTCCTTGTGGACCAGTTATCCCGTTTTCTCCTAAATTCCCTTGAGGACCTCTAATTCCTTGTGCACCTGTCGGGCCTGTTATTCCTTGTATCCCTTGCATACCTTGAGAACCTTGCGCTCCTGTTGGACCTACTATACCTTGTGTTCCTTGATCACCTTGGAGACCGATGGCACCAGTTGAACCGATTATTCCTTGGACTCCTTGAAGACCTTGAGCACCTTGAGCACCAGTTAATCCAATTTCCCCTTGTATTCCTTGTGAACCTTGTATTCCTTGAACGCCAGCTGCTCCTGTTTCCCCTCGTATTCCTTGTGGACCTTGTATCCCTTGTGCTCCAGCTGCTCCTGTTTCCCCTCGTATTCCTTGTGGACCTTGTGCTCCAGCCGCTCCTGTTGTGCCTGTGGGACCGATTATTCCTTGTAAACCTTGTATACCTTGTGCTCCTGCCTGACCTGTTATCCCTTGTATTCCTTGCACACCTTTAGGACCTTCTGCACCAGTTGGACCGATTTCTCCCTGTGGGCCTTGAGTTCCTTGTGGGCCTTCTGCGCCAGTTGCTCCTGTTATTCCTTGATTACCTTGAGAACCTTGTGCACCTTGTACACCAGCTACACCAATTACCCCTTGAGGACCTTGTGCTCCCCTTACACCTTGAGGGCCAGTGGGACCAGTTATACCTTGTAATCCTTGCACTCCTATTAGACCAGTTCCCCCTGTTACCCCCCGCGCACCAGTTACACCCGTTGGACCTGTTGGCCCCCCAGGTGGACCGGGCGGGCCAGATGGACCAGTCACTCCACTAGATGGACCAATTGGACCGGTTATTCCTGTTGGTCCTCCAGGTGGGCCTTCTGCACCTTGTATACCAGTAGACCCAGTTGCTCCTGTTATCCCTCGTATTCCTTTTGCTCCTTGAAAACCTGTGGATCCGGTTATCCCTTGTATACCTTGAACACCTTGCGGACCTTGAGGACCTATTACACCTGTTATCCCCCTTATTCCACTTATACCTTGAGGCCCTTGTATTCCAGTAGAACCAGTTGGACCAGTTACACCTTGTATTCCTTGATCACCTTGGTGTCCTTGCTCTCCAGTAATTCCTTGTATGCCTTGTGGACCTTCTTCCCCTTGTATACCTGTCGTTCCGTCCTCACCTTGTATTCCTTGCGCACCTTGAGGACCTTGAGGACCTGTTACACCTGATATCCCAGTTACACCTATTTCTCCCTGCATTCCTTGCGCGCCCGTTTCTCCTCGTTCACCTATTTCTCCTTGTATTCCTTGGACGCCTTGTATACCTTGACTACCAGCAGGGCCCGTAATTCCTTGTATTCCTTGCATACCTTGTAATCCAATATCACCAACAGGACCTTGCTCTCCAATTAATCCTTGAGGACCTTGTAAACCGACCGAACCAGTTATTCCTTGCTCTCCAGTATCACCAACGATACCTTGTATTCCTTGCGCTCCTGTTGTCCCCCCTGGACCTTGTATTCCCCTGATACCTTGAGGGCCTTGTGGACCAGTTGCCCCTGTAGGGCCAGTAATTCCCGGAGGCCCGACCGGACCTTCATGCCCTCCAGTTGGACCAGTTGGACCACTATCACCTGTAGGGCCAGTTGCTCCTATAAGCGGAAGAGGCAGTGCCACTCCAAATTTTTTGCACTTTCTATGACGACGCACAACAATCCCCCTTCCCCAAAAATAATTACACCTTTTATATGAAATGCATTTTTATAAGAAAAGTACACCTCTGACCTCATTTTTTAAAAAATAAAGAAGCCTATCGTTTCATCTATTTGAAACGATAGGCTTCTTTTTATAAAACAATTTACTTTCTCGCCTTAATAATAAAGGTAGTTGGTACCATTCTAGCTTTATATAAAGAATAATATTTCGTAGACGGCTCAGCTCGTTCTCCATCAAACGAGCTTGATGGTTCAGGCTCTTCTATTCTCTCAATTGTAAAACCCGCTCGGTTTAACTCATTTATGTATGTACTTATTTTTCTCTTATATAATGTCGCTTGTACATTTTCACCTTTAAATGTTTCAAACGTAATAGGTGTTTCCTCATGGTACGAAGACTTGAAAACAATTTCTTCTGTACCATACTGTAAATTTGAATATACTGGATGCTCCCAACTAAAAATAAAACTTCCTCCTGGCTTTACATATGAATAAATCAGCTCTAACGTTTTCCCTAAATCTGAAGTCCAACCTAATGCATAAATGGAGTACACAATATCAAAATATCCTTTCGGAATATCCGCTTCCTCTTCCATTGCGCCGCATATTAACTTTGGATTCCAACTCTTTAACGTTTCATTCGCTGTTTTAATTTGTTCACTGGAAAGATCAAGACCCCATAACTCTTCCGCCCCATGCTCTGCCATATATTGCAACGAATGCCCACTTCCACAGCCAATATCAAGAACCTTTTTATTTCTAATTGAATCAAACAAATGAATCTCGTCTTCAGACGCTGTATACGGACCATACTTCGGTAAACAATCTACTTGAAAGAAATAAGGCGCAACTGTATCCCAACACTTTTTATTTAAAGTTAACATTTGTGTATCCTTCATATTCTACATTCCCCCATCCCATTTTCTTCCCCTAATTTAAATTACACATTATAACCAGATCTTCCTTTTCTCTTCGCCCGGTAATTTTTCACTTTCGCAATCGTACCGCACGCTCTTCCTCCTTCTTCTCCAGCGTACATACCGCACCATCTTTTACTTCCATTTCGTGAATTGTCATAAAATACCCAGCGGCAATCTGGACATGCTTTTAACCTCCCCCACAAATTTTCTTGAACTGCCATTAAAACAATGCTTAATACTTTTGTATATATATTTTCTTCGTGCATTGGTTCATATGTAATACCTTTCATATCTTCCTTTACATGTACATGAAATGGATATTTCTCTAACCACTTTTGCAATGATCCTTCGCCTTCAATCGTCATCCGAATGTCTTCTCGAAAACTATTTAATTCCTCTATCGTATGAAACGGAAACTCTTCATGAAAATGTTTGTTCATAAATTGATTTATATCATCTTCGGTCTGCAATAAATCAATTGCTTCTCTCGTATCATTTGGTATTCTCCATGTATTTAAAAATTCCCGAATATATTCTAGTTCATTTGGTGCATTTTGATTCAATTCCATCCACCTTCTTCTTAAATTTCACTTTTTTCTGACTTTATGTATAATTATAATATAAAATAGTTAACCATCAAATTATTTTACTGGTTACAATATTAGGAGGAGTTCTATGAAAAGTTTCTCAATACCGATACGTTTCATGCTTATTTCTTCATTTTTTATGTCTTTTGGGTATTTTGCAGTATACGCATTTTTAGCTATTTATCTATTAACCTTTCTTCATTTTTCTGCTGTCCAAGTAGGAACAGTGTTGACGGTTATGACAATCACATCACGAATTGTCCCTTTATTCTCAGGATTAATCGCTGACAAAATAGGCTATATCATTATGATGATAGCCGGATTATCTTTAAGAGGAATTGGGTTTATCGCTTTAGGAATATGCTCTGATTTCTATACAATTTCTATTTCTTCTGCACTTATCGGCTTCGGAACTGCATTTTACGAACCTGCTGCGCGCGCTATATTCGGCTCACAACCAGCTCATACAAGAAAAAATTTATTTACATATTTAAACCTTAGTTTTAATTGCGGTGCAATAATTGGACCAATTGCCGGAGGGTTCTTACTCTTACTCGATCCCATCTATGCTTTTTTTCTAACAGGATCTCTTATGCTGTTATTCGCTTTTATCTTTTACTTACTTAAAAATCACTTCCAAGTCACTACTGAAAACACGTCTATTACATTAGGGCTACAGGCTATCTTACAAAACAAGTCTTTTCTTCTGTTTTCATTTATTATGATTTTCTTCTATATTATGTTTACTCAGCTTACTGTCGCACTCCCACTTCATATGAAAAACATTAGTAATAGCAATCAGCTTGCTACACTCGTTATTACGATAAATGCAATAACAGGCGTCATATTTATGGTGTTATTTCGAAAACTATTTCACAAATACAACACGCTGTCGATTATTAAATACGGTATTTTATTCATGGGCATTTCCTTTTTACTCATCCCTTTATTCCAGCATCCATATTGGTTATTTATTTGTGTAATTTTATTTACAATTGGTGAAACACTCGTATTACCTAACGCTGATATTGCTATTGCAAATTACAGTAACGAAACCTATACAGCTACTTACTTCGGATTTTATCAACTATCACTTGCATTTGGTTTTATCATCGGTAATTATACCGGTACATCTTTTACAGCCAACTTAAGCGGAATGTATACACTATGGCTTATTCTCGGTGGAATAGGAATTATTGGTTTTATTTCACTACATATTTTAAATATGAAAAAGGATTTCCTAAAGAAGATATATACCTACTGTAAAAATACTAATTTACGGCAATAAGTAAACTTTCAATCTCCCTTAAATTGGATATACAGCCTGTTTAACTTTACATATTATGGTATAATCAAAAAGAATGTTAACTAAACATCTACATAAAACACTAGCAGTCTAGTATTACCAAAATCAAAAATCACTTGAAATTGGGGGATGTTATGAAAAAGAAATTAATGGTTCTGCTATTCACCGCAATCATATTATCCGGATGTTCAACTATAGTAGAAAATTCTTTAGAAACCGGAAACGGCAGTATTGAATTATTAACACCGACGATTACAACAAAAGATAATGAATTAGAAATTAAGACCGAGGGCATTGATGAAAATAAAGTGACTTTTATTTATGTTGCCAATACAAAAGTATTCGAACAAAAAATAAAGAATGGTGAATCCTACAAACTTGATATTACAGGTATCAAGGATGCTCATCGGACAGACTACAAGCCACGAGTTCAACTTTTACAGAATGAAGATGATGATAAAGATGGAGAAATGGTAACCTTTAAACAAGTTAGATATACCGTTAAAAAAAATTAATTTAATATTCATTTCATTATAAATATAACGAACGAAAATATACTTTTAACAGAGGAGAAATGTAAGGGGTGTTAACATGAAAAAACAATGGATTTCTTGGTGGATTGGTAACCTATTTTGGATTATCATTTTTGGAATATGGGCTGCTATTATATGGATACGAGATGTTGATGGTGCTGGTGTTACTCAAACACCTGAACTTAAATCCATATCACTTATCGTTTTATTAATCACTTTTATCATACCTGTATTTATTCAAGTTATATGGCTAATCATTAATTTGAGAATGAGTAGAAAAAATAATTATACGATTTAGTTTTTCAATTAACAGATACATTTTTTGTATAAAAAAGAGAGGAATCTATATCAAATAGATTCCTCTCTTTTACATATCGGCTTATACTGCACTTTTAATGCAGCACTACTCCCTCGTCTTTACGATGCATGATGATCTTTCTTCTTCATTAATGCTCTCTTCTTCATTGCCTTCGTTAAATATCCGCCTTTAAATGAGCGTATTTCATAAGAAGACATAAACGCTTTCGGTGCAATTTCATTAATAATTTCTAACAGTTCTTTTTCTCTAGAACGCTTTGCAACGATATCTAAGCGATAGCGGATTGAATTAATACCTTCACCTTCAAATACTGTAACGCCAAATCCAGAGTGACGTAATTCATCTACTAATTCATTACAACGGTCTAGTAAACTAACTTGATACGTAATATAACCAATTGCTAATTTATTCTCTATATACCCGCCTAATAATAGTCCTGTACTAAAGCCAATGACATAGGCAACGATGTTCATCCAATTTGATAAATCTTGAAACACAATACCTAAACTGACAATGTAAATAGCTCCTTCTAACAATCCAACACCAGCAGCGGATCTTGTTTGATTCTTTACAAGCAAAATCGTACGGATTGTCAAAATTGGAACGTAAATAATTTGAAGCACAAAAATAAGTAACGCTTGTAACATTGGTATCCACCTCTTTCAAAAAGTCTTTTGTCATAATAACATACATAACCTTTAGAAATCGATGGGTTTTTAAATTTTTTCACATTATTTTTCATACTATTGAAAAACGTAAAAAAGAAGCGTATTATATTTGTCGCAAATTTGATTCCTTTCATTAGCTCGCTTAAATACAAAAAAGGAACCCCATTAGGCCCCTTTCATCATAGCTCTATGTTTTTCGAAGCATGTTCCCTTTGCTTCTCTTCCTCTTTCACTAACTGCATATTCGCATAAGCTAAATTTGCAATCATTAAAAAGTGACCACCTAAAATGCCTGTACCAAATGCCCACATTTCCATTTCATGCTCAATTTCATACATGATAATGGCCCCTAAAATGGCTGCTGCAAATCGGTTTAAAACTCCTAATCCAGGAGCCTTTTCTTTCATTACGATACTTTTCCCCAGTTTCTCCACTCTGCGAGCTAATAACCAAAGACAATATGCACTTACAGCTAACCCGATACCAAACCCTGTTACTTGTTTTCCAAACGGAGTAATCGTCCACATAAGTAGTAAACCACTAAAGATCGCATACAATTGTAATCGATATACACGTAAGGCTGCTTGAATCAAAATATCCGCTCCTAATTTTGCATTTTATACTTTAGAAGAAAAGCAGCAACTTACACAGTTGCTGCTTTCTCTTCTTCTTGCTCTTGTTCCATCTTACGAATTTCAACACGTTTAATTTGGTAAGCGTCTTTTTCTAACACTTTAAATTCATAGCCTTCTGCCTCAACATGTTGTCCTTCTTCAATTTCATGATTTTGCATCATGATCCAACCACCGATTGTATCCACATCGTCTTCTTCAATGTGCAATCCAAATAAATCTTTCACTTCTGAGATAAGCACTTTTCCATCAACAATGATATGTTGCTCATTTACATGTTGAATTGGTGGTGCTTCATCTTCATCATATTCGTCACGAATTTCGCCGACGATTTCCTCCAAGATGTCCTCAAGCGTTACAATTCCAGCTGTTCCTCCGTACTCATCATATAAAACAGCCATCGGAATTCGCTTCTTCTGCATTTGAAGTAATAAATCGTGAATTGGAGTTGTTTCCATCACTTCAATAATCGGACGCATATACGAGCGAATAGATGATAAATCTTTTTGATCCTCGGTCATATATCGAATAAAGAAATCTTTTACATTGACCATACCGATAATATCATCTTTATCTTCTCCAAAAATCGGATAACGTGTGTATCGCTCATTTTGGATTACTTTCATGTGTTCTTCTACTGAATCTTCCAGGTAGAAACCAACGATTTCTGTTCGCGGTACCATAATCTCTTTTGCAATACGATTATCAAATTCAAAAATGTTATTTACATACTTGTATTCAGCTTGATTAATTTCGCCACTTTCATAACTCTCTGAAAGGATAAGACGTAATTCTTCTTCTGTATGAGCTACTTCATGTTCTGAAGCTGGTTTTAAACCGAACAAGCCAGTTACAACACGAGCTGAACCGTTTAATACCCAAATAAATGGATACATGATCTTATAGAACATCATTAACGGTGTTGCCAATAACAACGTTACTT
This sequence comes from Bacillus sp. BC08, assembly GCF_054326875.1. Taxonomy (NCBI): domain Bacteria; kingdom Bacillati; phylum Bacillota; class Bacilli; order Caryophanales; family Bacillaceae; genus Bacillus; species Bacillus sp. BC08. Next base: position 158,704 of record NZ_JBTGPA010000027.1, read on the forward strand.
TTTCAGCCTTTTGAATTGCCATCGTTTTCGGAGCTAATTCCCCTACTACAACGTGTAAATACGTCATTAACATAAAAGCAAGACCAAATGTTAATACTGATGAAATAGAAGGATTTAAGTTCCATTTCTCAAATAACGGATGTAATAACTTTTCGATTGTCGGTTCACCTAACCAACCTAATCCCATAGCTGTAACTGTAATACCTAATTGACAAGCAGATAAATATTCATCTAAATTTGTTGTTACTTTTTTCGCTGCTAAAGCACCGCGTTTTCCTTCCGCAACAAGCTGATCAATACGACTTGAACGTATTTTTACAATCGCAAACTCTGCTGCTACGAAAAATCCAGTAAATGCGATTAAAATCGCAACCATGACTAAATTAAATATTTCCAATGAATCCCCTTAGTTTAAAAAACTAAGGTGTCCACCTCCTGTATACTATAATGTTTTCTTATTTGTTTCTTAGAAAACATAGCCCGATACAAAAATTAAAGAGGTCGGATTTCACTTTTTTCTATAATAATAGAGCAAGTGTCTGTATTAAAGCTGTCGTTTGACCAGATAAAGATTTCGATATTTTTTCACGTTGTGAATCAGTCAATCCATCTAATAACGGCTTTAACTCCGTTAATTCTGCTTCTAATCGATGAATATGGTCTGTCACTTCATTCACATGTTTCGAAACGTGTTCATTGATACCGAGCAGCTTCTTCTTCTCCTCGATTTTCTCTTTAATCTCACAAAGCGGCATATGCATTTCTTTGCACTTCTCAATAAATTGTAATGTCTCAAATGCTGTTTCGTCGTAATAGCGATAATTAGATTGAGATCGCTCCGCTTTTAAGATTCCTAGATTCGTATAATAATCAATCGTTCGTTTCGACACGTGAGCCATGAGAGCCAACTGTCCGATTCGATACACCTTCCCAACGATCTTCCCCCCTTGTTTATATTACTACCATCATACAATACATAAACTGTACAGTCAAACGTGACGGTTTCTTTTTCATAATTTATACAAAATTCCACATGCCATCTAAGTATGTAGTATATTCACACTCTATAACTCTATCTATATAGTTAGATTACTGTTTTTCCGATATGCCCATACCAAAATGTAAAAATGGAATCACACGTTTCTTTCAACCTTACTTAATGTAAAACATATGATGATAATATTGAAATAAAATCATCATTTATGTAATTGGAGGAGATTAAAATCACCAGGACAATTATCTCTCACTTTTATAATGAGGAATATTTATTACCATGGTGGCTTATGCATCATACAAAAATATTTGATCACGGCATATTAATTAATAGAGGTTCTACAGATCGTTCTGTTGAAATTTGCAAATTATTTGCTCCCCACTGGGAAGTTCGAAATTCAAGATTCCTTGATTTCGATCCCACTAATACTGATATTGAGGTGATGGAAATTGAAAGAGAAGTTTCAGGTTGGAAAATGGTATTAAATACTACGGAATTTCTTTATTGTAACAATGTAGAAGAATTTTTCTCATCACTTCATACGTTAGAACAAAATATGTATGCGATTAGAATGATTGTCATGATTGATAAGCATAATTACAATTATTCAAAACTAAGATATTCTATTCCATTAGTAGAGCAACGATACCATGGTCTTTTTCCTTACAAACCAGAAATCGGATGTGCCTGGAGATTTATACACAACCATCTTGACGGCGCATATTTACCTGGTAGACATTTTACGCAGCACCAACATATTGTTTATAACTCCCCTTCATCCATTTTTAAATTTTATTTTAGCCCTTGGAACGAACATACAAAGGCAAGAAAATTACAAATTACACCTACCCTCTCAAAAGAGGCCGTTCAAATGGGACTTCAAACACATTATGGTCAGTCCTCTGAAGAACTCGAAATTCGATTTTTACTGTTAACTAAGACGACACAAGATCTACGTAATCACCCCGAGTATCAACAACTATTCCCTAAATTCAAACCTTAATATTTCTCATCCTATCATGTACCACACATTTTTACGCACTTAGCTGAAAACCAAACCATTTGTATTTCATATGAATACTGTATATATTATAAATTTTTATTTTAGGAGGAAAAAATGAAAGCTGTTATTCTTGCAGGTGGATACGGAACAAGGATTGGGGAAGAAACACATTTAAAACCAAAACCTATGATTGAAATTGGAACAAAGCCTATTCTATGGCACATTATGAGTTTGTATAGCCATTACGGCATTACTGAGTTTATTATTTGCTTAGGCTATAAAGGATATGCAATTAAAGAATTCTTTCTAAATTACAACTTACACATGTCAGATTTCACAATACATTTAAGCGACAATACAATTACTAGTCATTCTCATCGTATTGAACCGTGGAAAGTTACACTGATCGATACCGGTCTAAATACTGAAACAGGTGGACGGATTAAAAAAATACAAAATTACGTCGGGGACGAACCTTTTTGCCTTACTTATGGTGATGGATTAAGCAATGTAAATATACAAGATCTTATTGCATTTCATAAAAAACATGGAAAAATAGCTACTGTTACAACCGTACAACCTCCTGGTAGATTTGGTTCTCTTGTCTTAGATAAACAGTCTGTCACATCTTTTCAAGAGAAGCCATTAGGTGATGGTGGGTGGGTTAACGGTGGATTTTTCATTTTAAATCCTGATGTTTTCAATTACATCAGTGGAGATAAGTCAGTTTTTGAAACAGACACTTTAGTTCAGTTAGTAAACAAAAACGAATTAGCCGCATATCAACATACTGATTTTTGGCATCCTATGGATACATTGCGCGATAAAAATAAATTAGTCGAGCTATGGGAAAATAATAACGCTCCGTGGAAGGTTTGGTAATATGGCTTCATCATCTTTTTGGAATAAGAAAAAAGTATTTATTACAGGACATACCGGCTTTAAAGGCTCATGGCTCACTCTTTTTTTAACTTCATTAGGTGCAGAAATAATCGGATACTCTTCTCAGCCTCCATCCATCCCTAACCTTTTTGAACAAGGTAACGTAGCAAAAGATTGTATAACCATTAATGGCGACATTACAGATTACGATCCTTTATTCCGTGCCCTGAAACAACATAACCCGGACATACTTTTTCATTTAGCAGCCCAGCCGATTGTCACCATTTCATACAAAAATCCTATCGAAACATTTAAAACAAATGTTTTAGGTACTGTCCACGTATTAGAAGCTGCAAAACAGATAGACAGTATACGTAGTATCATTAATGTTACAAGTGATAAATGCTATGAAAATGACGGGAGCGGTAACCAGGCATTCGTGGAAACTGACCGGTTAGGTGGTTTCGACCCTTATAGCGCTAGTAAAGCGTGTGCTGAACTAGTTGCAACATCCTATCAAAAATCATTCTTCCGCACTAACACTCAGAAACTTGCCTCAGTAAGAGCAGGTAACGTCATCGGCGGCGGTGATTGGGCAAAAGACCGATTATTCCCAGATGTCATTCGTGCGTATTTACAAGATGGTACGTTAAATATTAGAAACAAACACGCTATTCGCCCGTGGCAACACGTATTAGATCCTTTACATGGATATATCCTTTTAGCTGAAAAGCTTTGGAAAAACGCTGAATATGCAACAGCGTGGAATTTCGGTCCGATGAATGAACCTAACAGAACCGTTCATGATGTCATTCAATCAATAATGAAATTATGGAATCAACCACTAACCATCCTTTCTCCTCATACAAACACTCCTTATGAATCACCTATCTTAACACTCGATAGTACAAAAGCAATAAATAAACTCGGTTGGACACCTAAGTTATCAACAGACCATTCTATCGCTTGGACCGTTGATTGGTACAAAAAATATGCATCTGGTGAAAATATGGAATCTTTCACGCGACAACAAATCGATGCATTCAAAAATTTATAAGGGGGGCTATAAAATGGAACAGAAAAAATGCCGTTTTTGCCACTCATTACTAACAAATACTTTTTTAGATTTAGGAGTTTCCCCTCTCGCTAACTCATTTGTAGCTCCTGAAAACTCATATAAATTGGAGCCATTTTATCCGCTGCACACATTTGTTTGTAACTCTTGTTTGCTTGTACAATTAGATGAATTTGAATCTCCGCACAATATTTTTCATGACTATTTATACTTCAGTTCTTACTCATCAAGCTGGCTACTACACGCTAAGCAATATGTAGAAATGGCAATTAAGCGTTTTAACTTAACAAACCATTCGAAAGTGATTGAAATCGCAAGTAACGACGGGTATTTATTACAATATTTTCAAAAAGAAAATATCGAGACGTTAGGAATTGAACCAGCAAAAAATGTAGCGGAAATCGCTATCCAAAAAGGAATCCCTACTGAAGTGAATTTTTTCAGCAATGACTTAGCAAAAAGGTTACCTCAAGCAGATTTAATCGTCGCAAATAACGTATTAGCACACGTTCCGAACTTACATGATTTTGTCGCAGGTTTAAAAACGTTATTAAAACAAGATGGCACGATAACAATTGAATTCCCGCACTTATTAAATCTCATATCATTTAAACAGTTTGATACTATATACCATGAGCATTTCTCCTATTTCTCACTTATAAGTCTTCAAAAAGTTTTAGCTCATCATCATTTACAAATTGTCGATGTAGAAGAGCTTGCAACGCACGGTGGTTCCTTGCGTATTTTTGTAAACCATCACAGTAATTCATCCACAATCCATTCCACTGTTACAAATATAATCCAAAAAGAAATAGATCACGGGCTAAATACATTAGATTGCTATCTCCTTTTCTCTAAACACATCGAACAATTGAAAATAAATATTTTAAAATTTTTTATCGAAGCGAAAGCTTTAAACAAACAAATTATCGGTTATGGTGCTCCCGCTAAAGGAAACACCCTTTTAAATTATTGCGGGATTGGAAAAGAATTTCTAGCTTATACAGTAGATAAAAACCCTCACAAACAAAATCTTCTTCTACCAGGAACTCGTATTCCAATACAATCTCCAGAAAAAATTAAGCGTACAAAACCAGATTACATCCTCATTCTCCCTTGGAATTTAAAAGATGAAATTATGAAAGAATGCTCTTTCATTCGTGAATGGGGCGGCAAATTTTTAGTAACGATACCAGAAGTTGAGGTAATTGAGCCATGAAAAAAATCCTTATAACAGGCGGTAGTGGATGGATTGGTAAATATGTTGTAAATTCTCTTATACAAAAGGGCTATGAAGTGCACGCCACTTACAATACAAATAAACCCTCTCACCTTTCTTGTCATTGGCATAAAGTAAACTTACTTTGCGATGAAGAAGTAAAAAAACTCATTTACGACATGAAGCCTAGTCATCTCATTCATTTAGCTTGGGAAGCAGTGCCGCCAGCGTGTTATGTATCGATTCATAATTACTATTGGCTTACATCTAGCATCTCATTAATTCAACACTTCACAACATGCGGCGGAGAGCGCGTCGCTGTTGCAGGTACTGGCGCAGAATATGAATGGTATAACGGCGTACTATTTGAAGATTCACCGCTTCTTTCCTATAAAACCCCGTATTCATTATGTAAAAACGCACTACACTCCTGGCTACAATCATATGCTGAGCAAACAGGCCTCAGCATGTGTTGGGGCCGCATTTTTCATATGTATGGCCCTCACGAACAAGGGAATCGGCTCGTTTCTAACATTATCACTTCCTTATTAAAGAATGAGGAAGCACTATGTACACATGGAAAACAATCAAGAGATTTCCTCCATGTGAGTGACGTCGCTGATGCTCTCGTAACAATATTAGAACACGACGTTACAGGCACAATCAATATCGCTTCTGGTCAATCTGTACAAATTAAAGAATTAGCTTCTATCATTGCTAAAAAGATAGGAAAAGAACATTTAATTAAACTAGGCGCAATCCCTTTCTCTAAAAATGAACCTTTATTCGTCGGCGTTAATGTAGAACGTTTAAAAACTGAAGTAAACTGGAAACCAACATACGATCTAAATACAGGAATCGAAGAAACAATTTTATGGTGGGAATCATTTATAAAAAAACATAACGATACGCACCACTAAAACGTAAATCCTTCGTCCCTCTTGCTAAATCTTTATACCATTCTTCTAATTTTTCAGGTGTAATAATATGATGCGTTCCCATCCCACCATGCTTACTAGCTTCAGAAAGAGTCGGACCAATTTGTAACTTTCTCTTTCTCATCGCATCGTTCCACGGACTAAATCCAAACCATAATATACAAGCAAGTGGCGGATAAATCATAGATTCATGTGCAGATAAATGTCTTCCAACCGTATAACTTCCGTGTTCATGATTATGAATAAATCTACCTCTTCTCCATAACGGCCAATCTTCTGGTAAATAACCGTGAAATCGCTGTTTCATTAAAGGTATTCCAAAGTTAAGGTCTGGATAATTATAGTTAAGATCATCGACCATAATAAGCCCTTCCAGCCAATACATCCTCCCTCCCAATTCATTCAGTGATTTCCAAAACTGATTTTTATCTTGCACACAAAGAAACTCAGTCGTATTTAAAATCATTTTCCATCCTTCTACTTCTCGTTCTACCATCATTACTTCATGATCTGTCGCTAGCGCATCAAACTCTGGATTTGCAGAATCTCGTACTTCCCAGTGTGGTGCGAATTTTTTACAAATTTCAACCGAACGATCTGTTGAACCTTTATTAATTAAAATACCATGATCAAACAGTTTCGTATGATGAGCAAGCCACCACGGCAATAAATACTCTTCGTTATAAAAATGAGAAATAACGGTTGTAGTAATGTAAATCTCCTCCTCGTTCTCTATTAATCTACTTTTTCATCCTACTCTTACTATACTTATCAGTTATGTAATTGGTTTCTGTTATTTTAAAAATATGTTTTTCTACCATATACTATGCTTTCTTAAACAACCACCATTTTCTAAAGAAACACCTCCAATAAACTGAAAATTAAGTTATAATATCATTATAAAATATGAAGGAGGAATGCACTCATGTACTACAACACTTCATTCGAAAACGATCAACCTGTAGGCCGTCTATAAACTAAGGCGGGCATTTATAAAACATACACACTTTGCCTCGTCTTAGGGAACTCATAATACCCTAAAAATAGACGGAGGTACTTTACATGAAACAAACAATTTTAGGAGCTATATGTTTATCACTAGCAGCTAGTATATGGGGCGGTATGTATGTTGTTAGTAAATACGTACTCGACTTTATCCCACCACTGACACTCGTTTGGCTACGCTTTATTATCGCTTTTGTTGTTTTATATGCAATTTTGAAAATAGCTGAGAAAAAGCAAAAGAAGAAAGTAACCATTCGCAAAAAAGATTGGCTTTTATTCGCTTGGATTGGATTTATCGGATACTTCATTTCGATCACATGTCAATTTATCGGAACAAAATTATCTGACGCTCATACAGGCTCGTTAGTAACATCAGCTACACCTGCATTTATGGTTATATTTGCAGCGATTATTTTAAAAGAAAAACTAACCGCTCGTAGACTGCTATCTACTATCATAGCGACAATCGGTGTCATTATCGTAATCGGATGGGATATTGAAATTGGCTCCTATTTTATCGGTACAATCATATTAGTTGGAGCAGCTATTACGTGGGCTTTACTATCCATTTATGTAAAAATCGCTTCAACTCGATTTTCATCTTTAGTTATTACAACGTACGCCATTTTCTTTTCACTCTTTTTCATTACACCTTTTATGATATGGGAACTACAATCAACCTCTATCGAAACAGTAAATACGTACGTAATATTAGGCGTAGTTTACTTAGGAGTCGTCTCAACAGCAGGTGCCTTTTTCCTTTGGAATAAAGGATTAGAATTAATGGACGCAAGCATCGGTTCCTTATTTTTCTTCTTCCAACCTATCGTCGGATCATTGCTTGGTTGGCTCTTATTAAATGAAACATTAAATAGTAACTTTTTTATTGGTGGTATTCTTATTATATGTAGTGTTTTCATTACTACTTTTGAAAAGAAATAAAAAACAGGCAGAGATTTTTAATCTCTGCCTGTTCCATACTCTTTACGCACTCCAATGCGATGGACGGGACAACATTTTCGGTAATTTCGTATGTGTATCCCCTTTCGCCGCGTTAATTTGAACTTGCGTCAGAAAAATACTATTTGTAAAATCCGCCCCGCGAATATCTGCATCTCGCAAATCTGCTCCGATAAGATCTGCTCCTCTTAAGTTTGCTCCATTTAAGTTAGCCGCAATTAAGTATGCTCCTCTTAAATTCGCTCCTTGCAAATCTTTCTTCTTCAAATTTGCCCCCATAAGGTCTGCCCCGCGGTGACTCATTCGTTTCTTATGCGTGGCATTCATTTCCTTCCAAACTAGCTCACTCGTTTCTAAAAGTAACACATTTACTTCTGCACGGTGTAACGGAATATTTACTTTCATTAACTCATCCGCATGTAAATTTGAAAGACGCTCCGTCTCTTCAATTGCTTTACTTAGTTCTTTATGAATCGATTGTGTCGCCTGTAAAAGAATAGCCTCATTCAAATACCAAAGCATTTCATGAAGCTGATGCATAATCGGAAAAGCATCATACATTTTTCTCGCATGCTTAGCATCTTTCCGCCAATCAATCCCGTTAAACGTAACTTGCGAAATCTTCTGCCCAGCGCCGAAACATTCAAATACTGTACAACCTTTATAACCTTTTTCTCTAAGATTTTTATGTATGCTACATTTATAATCTGACTGTAAGTTAGAACATGGCTTCCCACCATCTTTATTCACCGCAAAATCTACCGATGCTGCGAACGGTAACGCCACGCAACATAGACCGAAGCATTTTTCGCAGTTTGCTTTTAAATGATCGTTATGATTAGTCAAAATATATACCCCCTGTTGTCTTTTGACTATTTCATAATATTCCAACTGCATGAAATAATCAATTTTAAAATAAAAGAGCCTCTTTCATTTCAAATCATAACTTTATCATGCAATTTCCTTTCAATTGAAAAAGACAGCTTCTATCAAATGAATTATAATTAAATTACAAATATTCAAATTAAAAGGAGACTTACTATGGCACTTGAAATGAAAACAAACTGTCAAATTTGCGATCAATCTCTCGAATCAAATTCCGAAGCTTACATTTGCGTGTATGAATGTACATTTTGTGCACCATGTACAGAAGAAAGACACAACGTTTGCCCAAACTGCGGCGGCGAATTAGTACGTAGACCGAAAAAGAAACAGTAAAAAGCAAAGCGATATCGCTTTGCTTTTTACTGTTTTTGGGGATTTGAAATTATATCAACGATTTTTTTAATATATCGACGTTTCGACAAAGGATATCGACTTACCGACAAATAACGACGTTTCTATATGCATTGAAACTCCAATTAAACGTTCAAAAACTTTACACAAACAGGCTCTGGTACAACAACATCAGACTGTAGCAGTGTTAATTTTCCTGTCGTTTCATTTCTTGAAAATAGCACAAGGTTATGTGACTTTTCATTTGTAGCAATAAGAAACTTTTCAGTCGGGTCTAATACAAAGTCCCTCGGCCAATTTCCTTCTGTAGATGTATGTGCAACAAATGTAAGCTGACCTGAATTTTGATCCACACTGAAAACAGCGATACTATTATGGCCGCGGTTCGCTGCATATACAAAACGGCCGTCAGAAGAAATATGAATCGCACTTCCTTGACTATTGTCATCAAATTCTTTCGGAACAGTAGAAATATACTGCAACTCTGTAAAGGACCCTTCTTCCGGATGATACGTTAACACAATGACTTCCGAACTAAGTTCAGTCATCACATAAGCGTACTTTCCGTTCGGGTGAAAAGCAATATGTCTCGGACCACTTCCTGGGTTCACAGACAAGCTATTCACTTCTTTTAACTTACTATCTTTTATTTCATACGTAAGTATTTTATCAATCCCTAAATCAACACCCACTACATATTTTTCATCAGGAGTATATCCCGCGTAATGTGCATGTGGTTTTTCTTGTCTTTCTTTATTCGGACCTGAACCTTCATGTGTAATAATAGAGGCAGCATTAACAGTCCCATTTTCCTCATCTACTACAAAAGACTCAATCGTTCCTTTATGGTAATTCGCTGTAACTACCGTACGATTTCCACTATCGACACTAATATGACAAGGAGAAGCCCCTTCTACTACCTGTCTGTTTTGTTCTGTTAACTCTCCAGTATGACTATGAATCGAATAAGCAGCTACACCACCAGATTCGCCTTCCTTAGCAACAGAATAGAGATATTCATTATTTTTGCTAATCGTTATATATGTAGGGTTATCCAGCTTAGCCGCAAGTGTTACATTACTAATTTTTTTTGCTTTCGTGTCTAACGTAAACTTATATATTCCTTCACTATTTTCTTTCGTGTACGTTCCAACATATCCAATAAACTCTTTGTTATCCGCCATTTTCATAACCCTCTCCCTATAGTTTTTGTTCATCATATTTTTTACAGAACAACCTTAAACTATTTTTTGAAAGAACATCTTAAAAAACTTGAGTACCTCTTTATACGTTACCATATTTTCCTGCCAAATAGCCTCTAAACCCACTTTTTTTGAAAAGCTGCTATACTTTCATATTCTTCTTCCAGATGACGGGCCAAACGAATATAGATCGGTGTTAATTCTTTATATTTCTCCACACTTTCCATGTTTGGCTCATGATAAAAGTTGGCACCTACCATTTCAGAAACTACGTGTAATGAGTCTACTTCACCTAAACTATATAACCCGAGAATTGCCGCTCCTAAGCAAGAGCTTTCGAAACTTTCCGGAACGTATACGTCTTGATGAAAAATATCTGCCATCATCTGTCTCCAAAGTTTCGATCTTGCAAAGCCACCTGTCGCTTGAATTTTTTTCGGTTCACCAATTAGCTCTTTTAAAGCAAGAAGAACTGTATACAAGTTATAAATGATTCCCTCTAAAACAGCACGGATAAGATGTTCTTTCTTATGATGTAGTCCAAGCCCAAAGAAAGACCCCCGTGCATTCGCATTCCATAAGGGAGCTCTTTCTCCTGCTAAATACGGATGAAATAATAAACCGTCAGATCCAGGATTCACTTTTGCTGCTATTTCCGTAAGCAATTCATAAGGACCTTTTCCTAAGCGCTCCCCTTGCTCAACTTCTAACGCACATAACTGGTCACGAACCCACCTAAAAATCATACCGCCATTATTCACCGGTCCACCAATTACCCAAAGTTCCTCAGTTAACGCGTAACAAAAAGTCCTACCCTTCGGATCCGTTACAGGCTGATTTGTGACAACTCGCACCGCACCGCTTGTACCAATTGTAATAGTAACTACTCCAGGTTCTATTGCATTTACACCTAAATTCGATAGTACCCCATCACTGGCACCGACTATAAAAGGAGTAGTAACAAGTACATTCATCTCTCTTGCAAGTTCTTCATGTATCCCTATTAAACTGTGCGTCGTTGGAACAACTGTAGATAGCTTTTCATCTGTAATTCCTGCAACACGCAAGGCCTCTTCATCCCATTTTAAAGATTTCAAATTGAACATTCCTGTCGCTGATGCAATAGAATAATCAATTACATATTCCTTAAATAACTTATAGAAAACATACTCTTTAATAGAGATGAATTTATAGCTTTTGGCAAACAGTTCAGCATGCTCATTTTTAAGCCAAACTAACTTTGAAATTGGTGACATAGGATGGATTGGTGTCCCAGTACGAAGGTAAATTTCATGACCATTCATATCATTTTTTATTTTTTCTGCCCAGCTCGCGCTTCTATTATCTGCCCAAGTGATACATCTCGTTAACGGCTTCCCTGCTTCGTCTACAGCAATGACACTATGCATGGCCGAACTAAAAGAAACACAAAGAATATCAACTGGCTGCACATTACTTGATTGTATAGTTTCTTTAATCGTATGTATAACCGCTTGAAAAATCTCTTCTGGATCTTGTTCTGCTGTTTCTGGCGTAGGAGAATATAAAGGATATTCAATTCCATGACTTGCAATAACAGATCCATCAATCGAAAACAAAACTGCTTTTGTACTAGTTGTTCCAATATCTACACCAATCATATATTTCGAACCCACTATGAAACCCCTTTCAAATTATTCCGATAACAAAAAAGACTCTCCCTTATGAGAGCTACGTTTTCATATACTTCACTCTCATAAGGGGATCCTTTTTATAACCATTGTGCTGTATTGAAACTGCATGGTATCTTTTCATATCGCTGCTTTCACGTAATAAGGTACCAAAATCGGAATTTATTTTACAGGATGAAGTTACATAGAGATTGGTCCTCTCATGAAAAAGCAATTTGTGAAAACTTTACTTTCTTATAACTTAGGCGCCTTCGCCCAATCCGCAGCAAACTTTTCAATACCTTGATCTGTTAATGGATGCATAGCAAGTTGTTCAATGACTTTATAAGGAATTGTTGCAATATGTGCACCTGCCATTGCTACACGAGTGACATGGTCTGGGTGTCTAACAGAAGCCGCAATAATTTGTGTATCTAATAGATGAATATCGAATAATTCAGCGATTTTAGCAACTAATAGTACGCCATCTTCAGAAATATCATCCAAACGGCCTAAAAATGGAGAAACGTACGTTGCACCTGCTCGAGCAGCTAAAAGAGCTTGGTTCACAGTGAAAATTAGTGTAACGTTCGTTTTCACACCTTTTTCAGTAAGGTAACGACAAGCTTCTAATCCTGCTAGTGTCATCGGAAGTTTTATTGTAACTTTTTCATCGCCACCGTTAATTTTAATCAGTTCTTCTGCTTGAGTGATCATCTCTTCAGCTGTAACAGCATCTGGCGTTACCTCTGCTGAAACAGATTCAACGTTAGGTACTGCCTGACAAATTTCTGCAATACGGTCTTCAAACTTAATGCCCTCTTTTGCTACTAAAGAAGGATTCGTTGTAACGCCAGCTAAAACACCTAGTTTATATGCCTTTTTTATGTCCTCGAGATTTGCAGTATCAATAAAAAACTTCATGATTTATTCCCTCCATTTTTTAACGTTAACGAGTTATATTATTTCTTTTCTACCGCATGTCCACCAAATTCATTGCGCAGTGCTGCGACAACTTTTCCTGTAAACGTATCATTGTCTAATGAGCGGTAGCGCATTAATAGAGACATTGCGATAACAGGAGTTGCTGTTTGAAGATCTAAAGCTGTTTCTACTGTCCATTTCCCTTCACCAGAAGAATGCATAACACCCTTAATCTCATCCAGTTTTGCATCTTTAGAAAATGCATTTTCAGTCAATTCCATTAACCAAGAGCGAATAACTGAACCGTTGTTCCATACTCTTGATACTTTTTCATAATCGTAGTCAAATTCACTTTTCTCTAGGATTTCAAATCCCTCACCAATAGCAGCCATCATACCGTATTCAATTCCGTTATGAACCATTTTTAAGAAGTGACCACTACCAGCTTTTCCAGCATATAAGAATCCATTTTCTACAGCTGTATCACGGAAAATAGGTTCAACGATATCCCAAGCTTCTTGATCTCCTCCGATCATGTAACATGCACCATTACGAGCGCCTTCCATTCCGCCAGAAGTTCCTGCATCCATAAAGTGAATACCATCTTTCTTTAATTGCTCATATCGGCGGATAGATTCTTTATAATGCGAATTACCAGCTTCAATTAAAATATCTCCTTTTGATAAAAGCGGTGTAATCTCATTAATAACAGAATCAACAACAGCATGCGGAACCATTACCCAAAGAATTCTTGGTGATTCCAATGATTGAACAAGTTCGCTTAAACTAGATGTACCTGTAGCACCGTACTCTTTCATTTCTTCCACCGCACTCGTATTTAAATCAAATGCTGCTACTTCATGTTTATGATCAATTAAATTCTTCCCTAAATTTAATCCCATTTTACCTAAACCAATTAATCCTACTCTCATAATATAATTCCTCCTTGAATTACCTTTCATCATAAATACATGTTAATAAAATGATGAATATCTTTTTGTCATATTGCTTTACTTATAAGGATGTACTTATTTTTTCAATCCCTCATCTAACCACCATTTAAATTCACTTTCTTGCAATAGGGCATTCGCAGCATCTGGACCATACGAACCCGACCTATATTCATGAAGTGGTAACAAGTTTTCCTCGAATGCTTCAAGGATTGGTTGTACCCATTCCCATGACAATTCAACTTCTCTCCAGTGTGCAAAGAATGTAGAATCTCCACATACAGCATCATAGATAAGTCTTTCATAAGCTTCAGGTATTCCCACTCCTGTTTGCTCACAAGTGAAATGAATACGGATCGGTTCAAGCTCGCCATTGTTCAATGGATTTTTACTATTTAATTGGAGTGAAACATTTTCATTTGGGCTAATTTCAATGATTAACAAATTAGGCTCTGCATTAGGATTACTATCTTGATATTGCTGTTTTAATGTATTTTTAAATTCAATTACAATACGAGTAGATTTTTCTTTCATTCTTTTTCCTGTTCGTATATAAAAAGGAACGCCCGTCCAAAATGGGTTATCAATCCATAGGCGTGCCGCAACAAATGTGTCTGTTTGAGAAGAAGGATTTACTCCTGGCTCCTCTCTATACGCTGCAACTTGTTGTCCTTTTATCTCACCTGAAGCATATTGCCCGCGAATGATATGGTTCTGAACGTCTTCTTTTTTCACTTTACGAAGAGTCTCCATTACCTTTCGTTTTTCCTCACGAACTTCACATGCGTTTATCTTTTCCGGCAGATTCATTGCAGTCATCATTAATATTTGCAACATATGATTTTGAACCATATCGCGAATAGCTCCTGCATGATCATAATATCCTGCCCTTTCTTCTACCCCAACCGTTTCACTCGCTGTTATTTGTACATTCGCAATATGTTCTTTATTCCAAATCGATTGGAGAACAGGGTTTGCAAATTCAAGTGCTTCAATATTTTGAACCATTGGCTTACCTAAATAATGATCAATACGATATATTTCGTCTTCTTCAAACGTTCGGCTAAGCTTATCATTCAGCTCTCGAGCAGATGGAAGATCATGACCAAACGGTTTCTCAATCATTAGGCGCTTCCAGCCATCCGTTTCATCGAGTCCACTTTCCTTAATATTTAAAGCAATGGTCTCAAAAAAGTCAGGAGTAACTGAAAGGTAGAACATTCTATTCCCTTGTATATTTTGTTCTTCTTCCCTTTCACGAACTACTTGTAATAGCCTTTTATAGTCTTCCGGCTTATTCACATCTAACGGACAATAACGAAAATACTCTAAAAAATCTTCTACTTCCGGAGTACCTTCTTCCCTGCGACGAGAAAAAGTTTCTATGGATTCTTTTACTCTTTTTTGAAAATCTAAATGAGATACTTCACGTCTTCCAAGCCCAATAACGGATATTTGCTTTGGAAGCTTTTGATCTCTATATAAATTATATAGCGCAGGGTAAATTTTTCTTTTAGCTAAATCCCCCGTTGCTCCAAATAAAACAAAGGTCATTGATTCCAATTTCAGTCCCCCTCGTGATGTATAGTCATTGTCACTATAATAAAAATGCATTGTACAGAAGCTACTATTATTGTTGATCCACTCTTAATTCTTAACTTCTAATTTTTTATATTTGTCGCTTTCTAATTGTCCCCAATATTAATAGTGGCAATTCAAAGCATTTTTAATAGATCCTACTTACTTACTTTAACTTATATAAAATAACTTAATTACTTTTAGTAATTTAATTATGTTATGTCTTACATATTAACTACATAGATTATTATCGTCAAGAAAAGTGTCTCGAATTAAAGATTTTAATTCCGTAACATCTTATTAGAAATATGTTGAACTGAATAATAAAAAGGCAAGGCCGAACATATTCTTGTTCGGCCTTGCCTTTTTATTATTGCTTTAAATGATTTTTAACTGCCCTTATAACTAATTCATGATCCTCTTCTGGTGGTAATCCTGAAACTGTTATCATTCCAATAACCCCTACATCTTTTATTTGGACCGGAAAACATCCACCAAACGCAGCATAATCCGACCTATCTAAAAGATACTTTTCATTATATGGAACACCCGTTATTTCACTTTGTATTTGCATATAATACGAGCTATGATTATGCAAAGAAACAACTCGTTTTTTACGCTCAATCCACTGCGTATTTTCCGCAGTTGTCCCTGTCATCTTGAAATGAAATAGTTGCACACCATTTTTCGCTATATCAACAGCGATCAATTTCCCTTCCTTTTTCGCTGTTTCCACGATAAATAAACCTATTTGCAGTGCATCTTCATTTGTAAAAGAGGAAAATTGAAGTGTTTCCTCCTCTATTAATATTTGCTTACTAATTTCGTTCAAATTTGAAGCGCTCATATGTTTATCCCCCTTACTCACTTTATGCCGCATTGATTTTTTAGAATTTATGTAACTCTATCGTACGACCTTTCAATATAACTAATAATTTAAAGCGTACTCTTTTCTTTTTGGTGCTATTATGAATTATATTTAACGCATTAAAAATGTATGTCCTCTAGTGCTAAACATTTCGTATAGAAATTTTCTTCCTGCTACTACATACAAGCATAAAAAAACCAGTTACTTAAGCAACTGGTTCGCTAGCAATTTCATATGGGATATTCATTCAACCAAAGGAATGCTTGTTCATAATCATCGAAAAATTTTACAGATTCTTTTGTATTGGATTGTTGTAAATAATTCAGTATCTCCCCTTCTTTAAGAAGAAAAGCAATTGCCTTACTGTGTTTCAAAATCATTTCATTGAAAAACTTATCTTTCCATGCTTTTTGAACAGAAAAATGATCTGGCGTATATCCTTTTCTATCCACCAACACTTTGTATTTCCGTCCCTCGGAAATGAATTGCTGACAAACTTGCTCGAAGCAATTAAACCATTCATACACATCATCTATTTTAATCTTGCCGATAAGACGGGTAACAATTATATCTCCCGAGACCGTTGTACTAATATTCAGTTTACTCAACCTAGAATCATCTCCCTTAGCTACAATTATGCAGAAATTCCTCATAAAATCAATCAGATAAAATTGTAACGTATTAAAAAGGGACAGACTCTCCAAACGGAGAAGCCTGTCCCAAAATCGTTCTATTTTATTTTGCATTAGAACTAACAATCGTGAATTAGAATAATGATTTAATACTTGCTAAAACAGTAAGTACACCTACAATAATAACAAATACGTTACTCATTTTCCCTTTGTATTTAGCTAGTACTGGTACTTTATTGATTGCATACATCGGTAATAGACATAAGATAGCAGCAACTAATGGACCACTTAGAGAATCAATAAGTCCAAGAATACTTGGGTTTGTATAAGCAACAAACCAGCATGATAATACAACAAAAGTAAGGACGATTGTCTTAATTGTTTTTTCTTCAATTACTTTTCCACGTGATTTACCGAACTTAATAATCATGTCACGCATTACTTCAAATGCTCCGATATAATGGCCAAGGAAAGACTTTGTAATAGCCACAAAAGCAATGATTGGAGCTGCAATCGTGATTACAGGTGAATTAAGCTCATTAGCAAGGTATGAAAGGATTGATAAGTTTTGCTCTTTCGCCATTTTTAAATCCTCTGGAGTCAAGCTTAATGTACTACTCCAAACGAAGAACATAACTACAGCGAATGTCATGATATAACAAACTTTTTGAATTTGCGCACATTTAGCATCAGTAGCTTCTATACCATACGTAGCTCTCTGCTTCACAACAAATGATGAAATCATAGGTGAATGATTAAATGAGAATACGATGATTGGTAGAACCAACAATATCGTTCCAAAATATCCTGTTCCTGTTGAAGCAGTAGAAACAGCTGAGAAGCTCAGCATTGACGTATTCCACTGTGGAATTAAAGATATTGCGATAAACAGTAGAGAAGCTATGAATGGATACACTAGCATACTCATGATCTTTACAGTAATATCTTGACCAAAATTCAGTATAGCGATAAGACCAAGAACTAATACAAGTGATAAAATAGCTCTTGGAGGTTCTGGCAAGTGCAATTGATGTACGATAAAACTACTTGCAGTATTTGTAAGCGCAACCGAATACATTAGTACGATTGTATAAATTGAACCGAAATATACGATGTTAAAAATGATACTTGCTTTATTTCCGAAATACTCTCTAATTGTACCTGTGATCCCCTCATCAGCAGAATTAGAAGCGTATATCATTTTAGCAAGTGCCCTATGTGAGTAATACATAACTGGATATGCAAGCAATGTAATTAGTAGTAATGATAATAATCCACCTGAACCTGCATTAATCGGTAAAAAGAGCACCCCTGCTCCAATTGCAGTTCCAAATAGGCTCAATGCCCATGTAGTATCCTGCTTATGCCACTTTTTCGGATCTGCATATTGCTCATTTTTTAGTGCGGTATTTTCAGCTTGAACTTCTATTTTCTTTGCAGTATTCCCGTTCATATAATAGCTCCCCCTTGTATTCTATTCTCGCGTCTCTTTTTATCGCCAACGAACATTTCCTTTTTTCGGAAAATGAATTCCTTACAAGTTGCCCTACATTGTATGTCCTTCATCAAAATGAATCCAAATTGAAACACTCGCTAGTTAGCGTCCTAATATAATTGTTAGCGTTCACAAAATTGTTTACTCGTAATATCCGCCCATTATATAAGACCGCTTAAGAGAACAATATAGAATAGACTTCATATAATACGTTGCAACATTTTTAATAACAGTGTATTACTTTAATGGTTTCTCTTTTTTACTTTTAACAGTAATTTTAGCTAAACCAGCCTCTCATCATTTGTGAGGCATTTCTTTCTCAATTCTATACATCACTTTAATAGCTTCGGCAGCATTTATGGTATTGATTACACAAGCCACTGAAGCACTTTACATACATTTCGCCTCTAACCACACACCTTTCTTACTAGTAATCGCATTTTTTATATTTTCTCCAGAGATAATGAAATTTCTCTCGACGCCCTCATTATAACGTGTATATTTATAAAATTAATATTTTTATATTTTCAGAAATATTAATTGGATATAATTTTACATGGATAATATTTTACAGTTATTACGAAACCCTTGTTCCTATCACTTAAAACGGAATTGTTCAGCAAAAAACACAGTAAAATATTATTTATCTAAGTTACTCATTTTAAAAACACTTCTATATTTCTTTACCGAAAAATTTTATTTCGATTTAAAAAAGATATTCTAGTAAATAATTAATGTAGTTAAAAAGAAATATCTCCTCAAATGCATAAACTGATTTTCAGGATATACATTACATATATTGCATTCATATACATTTTCAACTTAATGGTAACGAGAAAACCGCTAACATTTCGCTAAACGAAAAAGTAAATAAGCTGCCCATACGGACAGCTTATTTACATCATTATTAGGAGTGGACAAACAGATCACTTCAATGTCATTTTAATTTTAGTTTTTTCAACTCTTCTTCAGGGATATTTCTATGTTTGTAATGAATGGGTTTTATTTCATTTCCTTTTATCCGAAAAGTAATTGTGTCCTCCCCATAAGGCGGATTGTGTGCCCCTTCAAAAGTTTGAATTTGCACAGTTACATAGAAAATATAATTTGCTTCGTCTTTTGTTATTTCAACAATTTTTTCAGAACCTCGGAACCAAAGCTTCGGTTCCTTATAATATTTTTCAACCTCTTTGCTTATTGGTTCTAATAAAAGATTAATTACTACTTCTTTTAAAAGTTTTTTTGGTACAGGTATTCTGTTAATCCTTTTTCTATTTACATTTATAATTTTCCAAAAACCACTTTTCTGTTCAACGGTATAAAGAACATTCGTACCATCCTTTTTCCAAAGATGAAAATAACCTTTATTTCTCTTGATATATAATCGTGGTTCATCAATCCATTCACCTTCTGTTTGAACTATGTCTAAAAACAGTTGAGTAAGTGGCGTTATCTTATAACCTGTTTGATTAAAGTCACCAAATGAATAAAGTTCATAACCGGTTAAATCTATATCAAAATATTCTTTGATTTCATTTTCATTTTTTACAATTGCTTGAGCAGAAATACAGGGTAATAAAAAAATCAAAAGACATATGATGCTAATGATTTTTATTTTCATACCATCAATCACCTCTTTTGTTAAAATGCAACAAAAGAGATGATATTATTGATTATTACACGATTCAACCTATTCAAAACGAATAATATAATTTTTAAAATCCCTCATTAACTAGCTCTCTTATCGAGTTTAATTTCGCAGAGAGCTCAATAAACCATTCTTCATCCCCTGTTAATAATGCAAGGTCTATAAGATAAAGGATTTGCTCCTTATTTATTACCTTTGATTCAGGGAGTTTGTTAACGTGTTTACTAAAGAGTAAAATCGCTTCGTTCATTGTGTACTTGTCGTCGCGTTTCACAATGCTAACTGTAACTACATCTTCCACTTCATCAAGTGATACAATGTAACCAACTATGAATTCACCCTCATTTGATATTCCACGAACCCAATCTCCCACTTTTAAAACATGATTATTATTTGACACCATACCTTTTCACCTTCTTATAATTATTATTGGTGACGATAAAAACTAACTCAAACTGTAATTATTTTCATTACAGTTTTTTTGAGGAACTCACGGCTACATAATAATTAAGCCGCTTAACGTTCTCGATTAATAAGGTCAACAACTTCTTTCATTGTATAATTCTTTAAATATTCACCTAGATGTTCTTCCGCGCCTAAGAAAATAGCAAAAAGAACTTTCCGCATGTTCGAACCTACAATACACTGATCATTTGATTCTGGACACTTCGGCTGCAATGCACCTTCAGAGGTTATTTGATACATATTCCAAAGATTAATTTCACTTAAATCACGGGCAAAAATAAAACCTCCACCAGTTCCCTCTTTTGATTGTATAAACTTATGTTTTTTTAACAAACTTAGCACTTTGCGAATGCGTACTGGATGAACACCTGCACTTTCTGAAATAGCATTACTTGTTGACATCCGATCTGGCTGTAAAGCTAAATAAGTTAAACTGTGAATGGCCAAAGTAAAGTCGCTGTTCATTATTGTCCTCCTACGATAAAAAATATGATTTCTCGCTTAGTAACATACTGTAGCCATAAATATTACAGATAGGTTAGTCAAACGTTAAAATATATAAGAAGCATGCTTAGCATAAAAAAATTAATCCCTTTATATTCTATCAGAACTCCCCTATATCTCCTAACTTCATTTAACTTATTAAGTTGCAAATAAATTTAAACAGTCCACTGTTTCTTAACTTGTTCTTCTGCCAATTGTTTAATTTTTGTCCAAATCGTATCTTTACTCACAATAACATTTGTGTGATAGTTTCTATCTTTATAATTAACTGTAACACATACTTCAATCACTTCTGTTTCCTCCTTTCAAAATATTACTTATTAATTAGCCATTTTTTGCAATTCAATATTCAAAAATGTTCGAACGCTACGCGGTAAAAATTTGCGAATTTCTTCCTCATTAAAACCAACCTGTAATCTTTTTTCATCCAGCATAATTGGACGACGTAACATTTGAGGATACTCAATTATTAATTTATAAAACTCATTAAGCGAAAGCGCCTCAATATTTATATTTAATTCCTGAAAAGTTTTAGATCTAGTTGAAATAATTTCAGTAGCACCATCTTCAGTTAAACGAAGAATGGATTTAAGTTCATCAACTGTAAGCGCATTTGATACGATATTTTTTTCGGTATAATCAATTTGATGTTCTTCAAGCCATGCTTTTGCTTTTCGGCATGAACTACAGCTTGCTGTCGTATATAAAATCACCATATTTTACACACTCCTTTACTTTTTAAAATTATTATATAGATTATTGAAATGTATTAAAAAAAATTACAGTTTAGAATGAAATAAACGTTATATTATTTATTCGAGAATATTTAATTTATCTGTTTTTTACAAACGATGGAAACTCACTTCTAAAAACTATACTGTAATTTTAAACTTTACAGTTCAATTAATCAACTGTTAAGTCTTGGATGCATTCCATTAGGGGAACAAATTATATTCCACTTTATTCATTTCTTCCCTACATGTTTAGCTTAATTAAAGCTACTGCATTGAACACAGCAGCATTGCAGGAGGAAATACGCGAACAAAAAAGCAAAGCGCGCACACTTTGCTTCTTACAAAATCCCTTTTAAATTTTTACCAATTAACTCCGCTACATATTCATAACCTTGTCGGCCAAAATGTAAACCGTCTTTTTCATCATCTTCTACAAATCTTTTATAATTCTGTTCTTGAATCATCTCAGCATATAAGTTTAGAAAATAACTTCCTGTTTCCTTCGCCACTTCCTCTACTACGTCTGCATACTGACCAAGTACTTTGTTGTTTCTATTACGCTGGCGTTCTTCATCAACTGGTGCAGGACTAATAAGTAATACTTTTTCTGGTGAAATCATACTTACAATCTTCTCTAAATTGTCTTTGTATACTTGTAATGGTACTGGATCAAATAATACCGAATCATTCGTACCAAGAAAAACTGTTACAAAGTCTGGTTTATGTAATAATACATCATCTTCAATCCTATGTAACGCATCGAACGTATTATCACCCGGAACCCCCGCATTTACTACTTTCCAATTTGGAAACATCTCTTGCAGACGCGGTGTTAACCTCGGTGTTCCATCAAAAAACGTTTCATCAGCTGTAATACTATCACCGAAGCATACTAACTTATTCATAAAAACTAACTCTCCTTTTACGTACGAAATAACTTTCCTTCTACCGCCTTAATATATCTTTCAGCAGAACGTTCCACTGCTTCATTTGCATTTTCTTTCACTACTCCGTGAAATGCATTATATAAACGATTAAATTGTAAAGGCTTCACTCGATTCGCCATTTCCTCCACTTTTCTCGCCGGTAATGGAATTAAGTTTGGATAGCTGTACATGAAGCTCACCCACTGCTGATCCGCTACGACTTGAATAATATCACCTGTTAATAAAATACCTTTCCCGTCATTTCCTTCTTCCCAATGTAATACAGAACCGCCGCTAAAATGTCCTCCGAGACGATGAATAGTAAGTCCATCCACTAATTGTAAAGACTCCCCAGACCAGTAAATAATACGACTACTCGGGCGTACTACCCACTCTTTATCATCTTCATGTATATAAATTGGTACATCAAACGTTTCTGCCCATTCTACTTGTGTTGAATAATAATGAGGATGAGATAGTGCAATCGCATCTAACCCGCCCCACTCTTTTATCTTCTCAATTGTCGTTTCATCTAAATACGTAATACAATCCCATAATAAACGATAGGAATCCGTCTTTACGACAAATGCCGTTTGACCGATTGCAAATTTTGGTTTTGTCGTAATACTATAAAGTCCATGCTCTTCTTCTATCATTTCATTTTTATATGTATCACTCGTTCGCAAGTTTTCTAAAGTCGTCCAAGACTGCCCTTTCGGATTCACATATTGTCTCTCCTCATCGCAAATAACACAACTTACCGGTTCTTCCACACTCGCTGCATACTGTACGCCACACGTTGTACAAACGAAATTTTTCATAATAATTCCCCCTATCCCTATATTTTTATCCCGCATTAATGGGCAGTAAGACCCCCATCTCAAAATTCAGCAAAAGCAAAGAAGTTAGGTGGGGCATCAACTGCCCCTAAAAGCCCGATTGGTGAGGGCTGATAATCAGTTGGGGATGAAGAATCCCCACTGATTAAAGTTTCACTTTATTAAGCTGATTTTTGCTGATAATGATCTAGTTTTTTATTTTCAATCAATAAACCTATTAAAGTCAGTAAGTAGACCACTGTAACTGACAATGGAACTACAGTAAATCCATTGTCTGCAAAAAGAATCCCGCAAACTGAAGTTACGAATACAGTCCCTACTGACAATACACCATAACTTTTACTTTCATAAATCCATACGTACGGTACAAAATGAACACCTATTAACATCGCTACTACAAAAGGTAACCACTCTGGAAATTGAAAATAGGCAAGTAATACAAACGGAATATTTAATACATTTATCCCGCCAATTAATCCAGCTAAAGTCCCTAGCGGATTTCCTTTCGCAAACATATCAATTTTTAATATGGCAGCTATCATTAAACCTAAAGGAAACACACAACCCATACCAATTAAATACACCCACACAACTTGCTTTTCTGAAAGAAGAATCCCCGTTACACTCGCTACAATCCAAAATAAAATACCAGCTATTATAACAGGAACTCCCTTCTTCGTTTTTTGTGCTAAATCTTTTTTTGCTTCTGCTATGTTCATTTCACTATCTCCCCCAAACTATTTGTACTATAAAGCCGGCTCAATTTCACCCATCCAATAACGCCAAGCTACTAAGTAATCTTCTAAATCTTTCGGGTGGTGTCTTAAACATGTATCTATACGCAAATACAATCCTATGACTATTTCCTTGTATAGACCTCGATCTTTTTTATGAAATACACATTCTTTCATCACATAATTAATCGTTTCTTTCGTTAAATCTTCCGGAGTTGAACAGAACGCATAAATTAAGTCATATAAAGGATCTCCAAGGACTGGTAACGGATCAATTACTCCATGTATCCTATTTTGCCGAAATATAAAATTATGAAATCCAAAATCACCATGTAATAAAAACGGCTGATTTACTCCGGCATCCCTATTTGCTAGTTTAAGAACCGTTCTATACTCTTCCTCACTTATGTAATGTTTTACATTTTCATAAGCTTCCATCACATTTGTCGTTAAAAATTCATTCCAAGATTGAACCGGATTTTCTTTCCACCCCCAGCCACCTGCCTCTGGAACAATTTTATACTTATTGATCACTTCTTTTACAAGTGTACGAAGCGTACTTCGTTTATATCCTTGTTCACACGAAGTATTACCTTCAAGGAAAGAATACACAATATATGTATGTAAAGCTCCCTTATACAAAAGCTTCGAAAATAAAGTATTCCCCTCATAAAAAGAAAGAAAATGAGCTTCTTCACGTATTACTTCCGCTTCATTCAGCTTTACAACATATTTTTCGTCCAACAAATAAACAGTACTTGTCGTTCCTCCGTTCAACGCTTTTACGCTATTTGGATAACGCGAAATAACTTTCTCCTTGACGAGGTGTGCAGCAATTGTTGAAATTCTCATTCCCTCACCCTTCAATTCCGAAGATTCCCTCAATTTAAAAGACAACTTTACTATTATTTGACAAGCAATTAGGAAACCCCTTCCAAAATCTTAATATAACAAAAATTCATTTACTTTTATATTTCAAAAATAAGGAAATACTAACAACAACGTTACATACATATAGGAGGACAATATGAAACCTGAATTTTTAAAAGCGGTACATGATGCCATTGGCAATGTCGAACACATTCATATAGAAGAAAGCGGTGCTGACAGCTTACTTATTCATCATGATGATGCACAGCAATTACAACAAGTCGCTAAAACATTAGAAAACAACAATTTCCGCTCTGCTTTAAGAACAACTGGAGATGCTTCGTATATTGAAGTGTTGAACAGATAATGAAAGTCCGGATGTATTCTGGACTTTCTTTTTTTATCCAATTGTACTTATGTGTAGCAAACTATTTCATATTCTCCATGAAAATCCAAATAGTTATTGAATACTTATAAAATCATACTTTACCATTTCAATTCCCCCACACCCGGCTCAATAAACTTCCCTGAAGCATCCTCATTTGAATCTATTAACCAATCATATATATTTTTAGCTCCTTCAGCCGGAGTCATATTCGCATCAAAAGCACCAATGTCAGTCTTTAATTTTCCAGGGTGAATGGCAGTTACACGAATTCCTTTATCTTCAAACTCTTGTTGCAGACAAAGCGTTAACATATTTTGTGCAGCTTTAGCAATTCGATAGGAATAGGAAAACTGACCTTGCGGAAACTCTTTGTTCGCCATTTTATGTAATGACCCTAAGCGAGAGGACACATTTATTATTCTCGGATGATCCGATTTCTCTAAAGCTACATATGTACCTTTTACAGCTCGAACTACACCTAAGCAATGAATATTAAATAAGTCCGTTAACTCTTCTGAATTCGTATGTAAAACTTCAGTCTCCTTTCCAGTAATTCCGGCGTTATTTATAACTACATCCAAACACTCTGTATATTCCGCAAGTTGTTTCTTAATTTGTTCCGTACTCTCATCAGTCGATAAGTCTGCCAATATAGGAAAACATCTACGACTAAACATTTGCTTCAATTGCGTTACCGCAGCCTCCGTTCTAACTAACGGATACACAATATGCCCATTTTCATGAAATACTTTTACTAACTGTAACCCTAATCCACGATTTCCACCTGTAATAAACACTCTCATATATCCATCTCCTTATTTTTATAATAAATAAGAAAATCCATCCACTTACCATTCTCTAAAGAAAATGCCTTTCTCTTGCATTCAAAAGAAAAACCCGCTCTTTCCGCAAGACGAATGGATGGCACATTATCAACACGTATATGTAATTCAATTCTATGAAAATGAAGACTATCAAAAAATAACGATAATGCGGCTTTCACACTTTCCATGCCATATCCATTTTTCCAGTATTGATTATGTATGGAATACCCCATCATTGCCCACTGATAGTCCATACGTAAAATTTTTATAAGCTCTAGCTTTCCAATATTAGCTCCGTCTTCTTTACGAAAAATACCTAATACATACATCTCATCTCGATGTGCTGCTTCATCAAATCCTCTTATCCATTCCGTGAACCATTCTTTTGTTGAGGATGCCATAACTTGATAGCCATCGTCATATTTATACTGCGATGGTAACCTCTTCTGAAAGCCATCGAACCAACTTTCATAATCATCATTTTGGAACGGACGGATCATAAGTCTCTCTGTCTCTATTTGCAATAGCGGCAGCTTCATTTATATCTCTTCCTTTGATTAATAATTGAATATTCTTTATTATCTTACAAGAAATACAAAATCTAGTAAATTATTATGTTCTAAACAAAAAATCCAGTCATGCTCACTGCATAACTGGATTCCTTATCATCTAATCGTTTTTTATTTTACAACTACACCTTCTCTTAATTCCCTCTTCAACACTTTCCCTAAAGCATTTTTCGGTAATGTTTCCATAAATACAACTTCGGGTATTTTATAACTTGCTAGTTTCTCTTTACAATGCTGTATAATTGCTTCTTCCGTTAAAGACGTTTGCGTGTCCTTTACAATGTACGCTGTCGGAATCTCTCCCCAAAAGTCATCTGAAACGCCAACTACTGCAACTTCTAAAACACCATGTATTTCATGAATAATATCTTCTACTTGATCTGGATATACGTTGTCACCACCGCGTATGATAACGTCTTTATATCTTCCCATAATATGCAGGAATCCGTCATCATCTATCATGCCAGCATCGCCCATGTTAAACCAATTATCTTTTACTACCTTGTTTGTCGCCTTTTCATTATTCCAATACCCTTTAAACATGTATGGACTTCTTACATGAATCTCGCCAACTTCATTTGTAGTTAGTTCATCACCTGTTTCTGGATGGACGATTTTCAGCTCTACATGTTTAAGAGTTTTTCCTACAGAAGACATCTTTTCTTTTCCCATCATTGGATGCCATGAAGTGACAACCCAACCTTCTGTACTCCCATATCCTTGTACCATATATATTCCTTTTTCCATATATTTTTGAATAAGTGTTTCTGGCACTTTTGTACCACCACTTTGCGCTACTTTAAAAGTTGAAATGTTACGTTCTTTTTTATTTAGCTCATCAAGCATGTAGCTATAAACAGCTGGGAACGCAAGCATCGTCGTAATTTTCTCTCCTTCAATCTTATCCCAAATAAGAGTAGGATTCGAATCAGCTAAGAAGATCATCGTAACACCGTGATAAATACAATTTAAAATAGAAAGCACGCCACTCATATGGAACAATGGATGCACGGATAAAAAGCGCTCACCTGCAGGAATTTCTCTTTGGCCCGCAATTTCAGTAAAATAATGATGTAAGTTTTTATGCCCGATTACACATGCTTTTGCCTGTCCAGTCGTTCCTGAAGTAAATAAGTAAATCGCATCATCATCTTCATGAACTTCTACGTTCGGCTCTGTACTTGGCTGTTCTTGTAATGTTAATTCAAATGAACCAAAGCCTTCTTCTGTCGTTTTAATTACATAAGGAATTTCTTTAACAGCATCAATCTTTAATAAAACTTCTTTAAATTCTTCATCAATAACTAACACTTTTAATTTTGCCTCTTTTACAATCGCTTCTAATTCAAAAACAGTAAGCTGATGATTTAACGGAATACATACCACTCCAATTTTCAAACTTGCCATCATAACGCTTGGAAACGGATGATTATTTTTGCATAGTATTCCAATGCGATCTCCTCTTTGTACACCGTTCTGTAACAAATAGTGTGCAAGCTGATTTACTCGTTCATTATACTGCTGAAACGAATACCTTTTCTCTCCGCCTACAAGCGCTTCCAAATTTGGTGATTGCATTGCTCTTTTTTGTAATAATTTTTGCATCGTTCTCAAGTAAAACTCCCCTTTATATATGTTAGGTTTTTTATTTTACCAGATTAACTATTAATTTACTAAAGATTACACTTAGTGAATATAAATTTTATAAAGTGAAACTTTAATCAGCCCTCACCAATCGGACATTTACGGACAGCCCGACTCCCACCCAACTTCTTTGCTCCAACTGAATTTTGAGGTGGGATTTTTACTGTCCGTTAACGCGGGATAAAAATAGCCATCTACTTAACAAGTAAATGGCTATTCCTTCTTATATATTAGAATACTCCTTATTCATCACATATCGTACATACTCAGGCGCACTTTTATCAATCTCTTCATCACTTAATTTATATTCGGCACCATATAAATAAAATGAAGGTATAAATTTCATGTCTGTATATAAGCACGTAGCTTGAAATGGTTTTGTTAACTCATCCATCGTGATTCCACTATTTTCATAGTCTTTTTCTAATCCACCTATAGAAATAGCTACGCCAAACTCTTTCCCCTTCACTTTATCTCCTTTTGATCCGTAAGCAAATCCATATGTTAATACATCGTCAAACCATTTTTTTAATAATGGTGGTGAGCTGTACCAGTATAGCGGAAATTGAAATATATATCGGTCGTGTTCTACTAACAGCTTTTGTTCCTCTTCCACATTAAACTCCCAATTCGGTGCAACTTTATATAATTCATGCACCGTAATTTCATCCGAATATTTCTCAAGTTCTTCAATCCATCTTTTATTAATTTTTGATTTTTCAATATCAGGATGTGCTACAATTACAAGTGTTTTCATTATTTCCCATCCCCTTTATAAATTATTCAACCCTTTACGTATTAGTATGAATGAGTCACATATAATTGAAAAGTACGTACTTTAAAGTGCTATAGGAACCTTAAAGTACCTGTGGAGGTGTTATATGAATCAAAATGAAGACTGCCCAATTGCAACGACACTCGATGTTATTGGCGGGAAATGGAAAGTTCATATTTTATGTGTTTTGATGGATGGAAAAATGCGAACAAATGAAATACGACGAGAAATCCCAAATATTACGCAAAAAGTTCTTACACAACAACTTCGGCAACTTGAAGCTGATGGGATTATCCATCGTACTGTATATCAAGAAGTACCACCAAAGGTTGAATACACAATAAGCGTGTACGGGAAATCTTTAATGCAGATTATGGATGAACTATGTGAATGGGGAAAAGATCATCAAATGAAAAGATTACATGACTAACAGAACATTACCATCTTTATTAAATCTGATACATTCATATTAGTAGTTCAATATTTCTATTGAAACGTTATAGTAGAGGTACTCCAACAACTCGTAATTTAGAACCTCAAATCTTCCAGAAGTAAAAAACAATAACATTCATCTATAAATACTCTTTATAACAAAAGTATCCTATACTTTTTACCTTATATTTAACTCGGACACTTTTTATTAATTGAACCGCATCCTAGTTGTTAGACATACAGTCAACAATTTGAGATGTGGTTTTATTAGTCGGATAACCGTTCTCATCAACTTTAATAATCATGACTGCAGACAAAATACTTTGCAAAGAGTTCCTGTACAAGGCGTTTTTTTACATAGACTTACCAAATAGCGTTTTTATTAAAAAACTTCTCACATTTAAATTGGACAAGCATATTTTATTGTATGGGGACTCCCTACTCATAGAAAACTACCTTTCTATTCTAAGAGCACGCATATTTGTGTGCTCTTAAATTATTTACAATAAAATAAAGAGTTTATTAATTTTCTTAATTCACTATCGGAAAAGTACCCATAATAATATCTTTATATTTATCTATTGTTTTTTGATTTTTATAAAACTATATTATTTTGGAGTTGGTTAATACGTTACACAAAACTGACCGTGTAATCATTATGGTCCCTCCATTTTCACAAGTGTTTGTTACATTTTACTCATCATTAGGAGAACTTCTTTCATCACAAGTCTTATCTAATAGCTCTCCACATCCTGTATCAATGTATGCACTTAATGAAATGGAAAGCGAATTATTTGAAGTCGAGTTAAAACCACTACTACTTCATTAAAGCTACGAATAGCGGAAAGACCTTTACAACTCACATGGAACTACAGCAGTAGCATTTTTAGCAAAAATAGCACAAGCAGAAGAAGCTGCAGCCTTTAATGCAAACCCCATTACATATCAATGCTACCCAATGGCTACTGCTGAAGACACGCTATATAGCTTTAACTACACACTTACTATGTAGATTTCTCCTAGGAACTTCATTTTAGTTTCCAAGGAAACTAAAATGAATTATAATTATATATGTACAATAGATAGCATTTATACATCTATTTACACTTGTTAACATTAGCTCTTAAACAATTAAATAAATGGAGGGCATGATATGAACAATTATTATGATATAGCGGTAGTTGGTGGTGGTCCAGTTGGACTGATGGCAGCATGTGAATTAGCTATTCAAGGCGTAAAAGTTGTTGTTTTAGAGAGAAGATTAGACCGGGTACGAAATTCTAGGGCACTCACACTACACCCTCGCTCCTTAGAATTGATGGCTATGAGAGGTATTGCAGATCGATTTTTAGCTAGAGGAAAGAAATTAAATACAAGTCATTTTGCTGCCTTAGATACAAGATTAAACTTTAAAAATTTAAATACTGATTTTCCGTATACACTTTTTATTCCCCAATCTATTACAGAAGAAATATTAGAAGAACGTGCATTAGAATTAGGTGTAGTCATTAAACGCGGGCATACTCTGAAAGACTTAAAACAATATGAAACATTCGTACAACTAGAAATAGAACAAAGAGAAACAATATATAAAATAGAAGTTCCATATGTAATAGGAGCTGATGGAGCAAGAAGTATAGTTCGTGAATTATCAAATATACCGTTTAATGGAACAAACACTACAACTACTGCTATATTAGGTGATGTTATTTTAGAAGATATATCAGATACTCCATTTTTATCTACTTCTAATATAAATGGGATATTAATGATGGTACCTATTGCACCTGATGTATTTCGTTTTGCAATTGTTGATCCTAAGAATCAGACAATACCCGTTCATGTTACTGTTACAGAAAAAGAGTTTATAGATAGTATTTATAGTATTACAGGTGAACATCTTCAAATTAAAAGCACAATATGGCTTTCTCGTTTTGGCAATGCAACCAAACTAGCAAATACTTATCAACATAAGCGTGTATTCTTAGCGGGGGATGCAGCACATATTCACTTCCCTGCTGGAGGACAAGGTTTGAATGTAGGTCTACAAGATGCTTTTAATATAGGCTGGAAATTAGGGCTCGCAATAAAACAAAAAAAATATGAAAGCCTATTAGAAAGTTATCATATTGAAAGACATGCTGTAGGAAAACAATTTTTCAAGGAAGTACAAGCCCAAGAACAATTAATGATAAACTTTTCAAATGCAGGAATGGAATTAAGGGATTTATTTTCGCACCTACTTACATACCCCGAGATAAATCACGATTTATCCGAAAGAGTAAGTGGCTTAGGGATAATGTATTCGTCGATGCACGATACAGAAAGGCATCCATTGATAGGAAAAAGATGTACAAATCTCACTATTTCTTCTCTAAATAAGAAAAGTTATAAACTCTTTGAATTAATGCAGGATGGTAAATTTATCTTATTAATACACCCTTCTTATATAGATAAGATAAATAAAATAAATATTGATTCACACATAAAGGTGATAATAGGAGAAATACAAGATTCCAAGTTAAAAAATATAGATACCGTTTTGATTCGACCGGATGGTCACATAGCCGACATTGAGTATAACAAGGTAGATAATTGCGAATAGTCCAAAAAAATGAATATCAATTGTATTAGTGATACAAGATAAATTCACTTTTATAAAACGAAAAGAATCCTATTTATTTAGGACTCTCTTCGTTTTACCCATCTCACTATTTATAAAAACATATCTACAAGGAAAGAAACACTACATTTACAGTTAACTATAAAATCCCGTTCCAAAGGACTATCCAAAACTCCCCACCTACATACTCTCATAATCAAAAATATTTGTCTCTATTTCATATAAAGTATGATAAGCATCCATAAAGATAAAGCACCAAGGATAGCAAGCACTATACGAGTAGATAGCACTCTTACTTCAAAATCGGTTTTCTTGGATGGTTCAGGATATGCAATTACATAAATCCCTTTTAATAGTGCAAGCCATGCAATAAGTGTAATGAGTCCCTGCCAATTAAGTGTCCAAACATTATGTAGGATTACAGTACCTAACCCAAGGAAAATTGATAGAAATCCATACATAATTCCAAATCCTCTGTCTTCTACCACTAATTTTTTCAGTTCACGTAGTATAGATGGTCGCACAAAAAGTATTCCTGAGATGATAACCGTTATCCACCCCCAAAAAAAACCTAAAAAAAGGCTTACCTCCATTGTTACTCCACTCCTTTCAATTACATTTATATTTCAGTTATTTTCCCTTTAGTATTAGATCTATAGACAAAAAACTAAAAATGTAACTTTGGAGCAAAGTCGTACTCTTTATAAAATATTTCATGTGTACATAAATAATCCTTCACCTTACTAATTTTTAATTAAATAATATTAAATTTAACAAGGTGAAGATCATACAATATTATTAAATAAAATAATCTAGAAGTATAACAAATTAATAACCAGTCTACATACAACTTATGTTAATAAGAAAATCACATACACTTATACATATTACTTTTGTATAAAATCTTAAAAATTGTAGTCACAGAATTACTTTAGCATCCTCTTCTTAATGTCTAAACAATCAGCATTTAAACTAAACATGCTAATATTGATTTTGTACGCTTATCAGTTACCTCATAATAAATTTCTAACCCTTTCCGAGTACCTGTAACGACTTTCGTAGCTTTGAGTTTTGATAAATGTTGACTAATTGTGCTTTGAGGCATTTGTAACATTTCATACATTGTCGTTACGTTAATAGGACCTTTTGCAAGCATTATTTTTACTAATGATAAACGGACCGGATGTGCTAACACCTTTAATACTTCAGTGATTTCTTCATACATTTCTTTCATATTTTTCTCCCCTTTTATATAAATATTTATGTTATCCATATATATAATTCGAAGGTATATATGATTTTATGTCCGTCATTTTAAAAAAATATAAAAAAACTTTTTTCCGAAACTAAAGGAGTACCTTAACATACTGTCTCACTATCAGTAATCAATAAAAATCTCCTTATAGATACAGACGTATCTACTCTACACTCAACTTACTAAAACTAATGAAAAAGAGAGCAGATAACCTGCTCTCTTAAGATGCCTCCTTATGTTCTGTGGAATGCTGAACACTCCCCATTCTCTTTAATTTATTCCATCCTACCGCTACACCTCGAATAGATGAGAATATAGATTTAATAACAACATAAGTCATAAATTGACGATAAATAAAGCGTTGTAAAATTAACCACACTAACGGTTTAGGATCCTCTTTCTCTAATTTAAATGCAAAGAGAGATGCGAGAAGGTCCAATAAAAAGAATGCAAGGTAAAACCCTAACACTTTTAGCGGATTGCTACCAAACAGCCCCATAATCATTAAAATATCTGCAAAAGGAGCAATGAATTGCAAAATATATTGGAATAACCACATGTTAGGCAATGCAATAAATCCTAACGTTTTATGTTTTGTATGAAACACTGCTTTTCGATGTTTCCAAAGACATTGGAGTGTACCATATGACCAACGGTATCGCTGTTTAATGAGACTTTTCACATCTTCAGGTGATTCCGTAAAAGCATAGGCCTTTTCTTCATATACAATTCTATATCCTTGACGTAAAAATGTAATAGTAAGATCCGTATCTTCTGCTAAAGTATCCTCACTTAAATATCCAGATTCAACTACATTCTTTTTACGCCATGCCCCAATAGCTCCTGGAACTACTGTAATACAATTTAACTCATCAAAAGCTCTACGTTCTAAATTAAACCCGGTAATATACTCAACATGTTGCCAAGTAGTTAACAAGTTTCGTCTATTTCCCACTTTGACATTACCTGAAACTGCCGCTACATTCTGATCTTCAAAGTGTCTAATCATGAGAGAAATAGCGTCTTGTGCAATAATAGTATCCGCATCTAAAGTGACAATAATCTCTCCTCGAGATTGTTGAAACCCTAGGTTCATTGCCGATGATTTCCCGCCGTTTTCTTTCTGAATGAAACGAACTTTAGGGTGTTTATAAAATGTTTCTTGCATTACTTTTGATGTATTATCTGTCGATCCGTCATCCACAACAATAACTTCAAACTCACTATAATTACTATCCAAAATTGAGCGAATCGTCTTGGCTATCACCTTTTCTTCATTATATGCTGCTATGACAACACTAACAAAAGGTTGATAGGACGTATTAATATAGCGAGATAGCGTTTTTCTTTTCTGCCTCCATGCAAAATAAATTAAGAATAAGAAGCGAAAAATACCTAATCCAATAGCAATATAAAAAATAGTTGTTAATATATGTTTAAAGTATCCCGCCCCTGAAAAGACAGCTTTATTGTAAAGTAAATATTGCTC
Source organism: Bacillus sp. BC08 (assembly GCF_054326875.1). Classification (NCBI taxonomy): domain Bacteria; kingdom Bacillati; phylum Bacillota; class Bacilli; order Caryophanales; family Bacillaceae; genus Bacillus; species Bacillus sp. BC08. The sequence continues at coordinate 194,033 of NZ_JBTGPA010000027.1, forward strand.
ACCCTCAGAAGAAACAGGAGGCATAATTTCATCTCGTTCTTTATTCATTAAATCTGAAATTGTTACAAAACTATATCCGTTTTTTTTAAGTTCTTTAATAATAATAGGGAGCGCTTCTACCGTATGGGTACGATTCCCTCCCGCATCATGGAGAAGAATAACATGTCCCTCTCCCCTATAAATGGGAGTAAGAGTACGCTTTACTAATTCATTTGTTGATGGTGTTGCCCAGTCTTCAGGATCAACTTCTTCCCCCACCATTGTATAGTTCATATTTTGTGCACGCAAAATAGGCAATATTTCATTTGACGAATCCGGGCTAGCATCGGCTTCATATGGTGGTCTAAATAAAACAGTAGAATGTCCAGTTATTTCTTGAATTAAACGTTGCGTCGTATTAAGCTCTAATTTTGTTCGTAGTAAAGACGTATCAGCGACGTTAGGATGCTTGAAAGTATGATTGCCAATTTCATGCCCTTCATCGTATATTCTTTCCACAATATTAGGATGTAGTTGCGCGTTTTCACCAAGTACAAAAAAAGCAGCATTTATTTTATTCTCTTTTAATATATCTAAAATTTCCGGTGTATATTTCGGATCTGGCCCATCATCAAATGTTAATACTACTTGTTTCCCATTTGGTTTCCCATGTCGTTGCACTTCGTATGCAGATGGTAAGGATTCATATACTTCATCTGTAAGATACCCATCTTTTCCTACTTTGAAATCTCTCAACCCATTTTTTCTTTCATTCTCAATCTGTAAAATTTCACCTTGGCCAGCATAATTCACTTCATCTAAACTAGTAATTTTATGTAATGCATTAGGATTTTTTTGGGCCTCAATTGGATTTTTTAAAACTTTCCATATTGTAGGGTCTTCTGCTCCTAACCTCCATAAAGCAAACCCCTTTGCATTGTTGTCCATTGCGATTTTCACTTGATTATAGAGAGTAACACTATCTAAGAACCAAGCAGTATGTTCTTTCTCTCCTGTTTTATATCTAAAATAAGGATTTCCACTCATGTTATCCCATTGAATTTTCATATTGGAATCATTAGCCATTGCCATAACTTCTGAAAAAGTTAAAGACTTCGCAGGTTTTTTACTATTTATTTCCCAATCATATCCATAGTTACCGAAAGCAACTACAAGTTTATTAGACGGAATATTCAGTTCTTTCAATGTATGTTGGAACCATTTATTTGAAGCAATTGGGCCTGGTTCCCCCGCTCCATAATGCTCATCGTACATCATTACAATCATTCGATCTATTACTTTTGCTAACGCACCATAATCAAAAGCTTTATCATTAGCTGGAACATCTTGTGTGACGAGCAAATCATGTTTATGAAAGACCGTAGTAATTTCTTTCATGAAATTTGTTAAGTTTTCTCTATCGCTTTCAGGTACGACCTCAAAGTCAATATTAATACCCGCAAATCGATTCTTTTCAACTTGCTTTACTAAATCATTTATAAACTTTGTCTTTACATCATTTGAGGAATTCAGTAACTTATGAATTAGCCCACTATCAGGACCAGAAGCTTCCTCAGTATAGTTAGTAAGTAAAGGCATAATTTTCACTTGATTTTTTTCTGCTAACTTTACTATCTCAGGTTTTATCTCACTTCTAATCGTTAAATCTGCTTTTAAATGATACCACTCTGGTACTAGCGTGGTTAATGAATCGATATTTTCTTTCAAAGAAGCGGTACTATTTTCATCCCAGTTTACATAAAAGCCATACACTTCTTTACGTTGTTTACTATCGTTCGTCGAATTCACCAAATTTTTATTATCCTTCGTTTCGGTATTTGGTTTAAATTCTTCCTTCTTTAACTGCTGATCACTAAGTTTTTGATTAATTGGTACAAGTTTATTATCTTGTTGTACAGCGGTATTCATATTTGGAATTTCTGGTGTTGAAAAAATACTTTGAAAGAAAAAATAAAATACAATACTTACGCTAACTATTGAGATACATAAAAACCAAATAAAAGCTATGTTTCTCCTTCCTTTCGGATCATAAAAAACAGATTTTGCTTTATCTTTCTCTTGTTGAATGTTTTTCACCATTATATTTTTCACATACTCCTTCTTATTAGAACTATAGAATAATAAAGTGCAACTTTAAGCAGCCCAACTCCCAGCCAAATTTTGAGATGGGAGTTTTACTGCCCGCAATAGCGAGATAAGTCCTTTTAGCTTTGAAATGAATCTCTCAATATTCTATTGATTCTTCTTTTCATTCCCTTGCTGGTGACCTCTATTTTCTTGTTGAGACCCCCTACCATTGTTCCCTTGTTGATTTTCATCATTTTCTTTCTGGGATCCTCTACCATTGTCCCCTTGCTGGTTTCCATTATTCCCTTGTTGCGGACCTCTTCCGTTGTTCCCTTGCTCGTTTCCATTATTCCCTTGTTGCGGACCTCTTCCGTTGTTCCCTTGCTGATTCCCATTATTTCCTTGTTGAGATCCTCTACCGTTGTTCCCTTGCTGATTCCCATTATTTCCTTGTTGAGATCCTCTTCCGTTGTTCCCTTGCTGATTTCCATTAATTCCTTGTTGCGGACCTCTTCCGTTGTTCCCTTGCTGATTTCCATTATTCCCTTGTTGGGGTCCCCTTCCGTTGTTTCCTTGCTGACTTCCATTACTCCCTTGTTGAGACCCTCTACCGTTATTCTCTTGTTGATTCCCTCTATTTTCTTGCTGAGATCCTCTTCCATTGTTTTCTATTATTTGCTTCGATGGCTGTTCCTCTGTTTTCTTTTGTTCTTTATGCTCTGGCTTCTCATATTTTTTTTCTTTTTCAGGAGACAAATCTGGTGATGAATCAGGAGCTGACTCCTGCTGCGATTGCACCTCTTCTTCGATTTCCACCGGATTAGACGGCGTGGCAGGTGGAGTAAGCGATTTGTTCTTCTCATTCTCTTGCTTTATATAAACCCCTGTCCCAATTCCAGCTTTTCTAGCATTCTCTCGTACTTGCATCGTACTATTTTGATATTCGACTGTAATATGTTTTAGCTCATATTCTTTCTTTAATTCTTTCATTGCCTTTACCAACTGTGGTTCTAGCAACTTATCCTTTGCAACAGCCGTTAGCATAACTTGCTTATCATTCGTTAAATACTTGTCCTCTTGACTTTGCTTAATAATCGTACGTATTACGTCTTGCAATGGTTTATTTTCCCATTGCTTCAATTCTTTTAAAATACGCCTTCCATCATCATTACAAGCTTCCAAATCTATAACACGGAGATCTTTTGTTACGCTCACCTCTAAACTTGGATTTATATCAACTGAGACGTAAGCAAATACTTTTTCTTCCGGTTGGTTGTAGAAAAATAACAACGCACATAGAAAACAAGCGACAAGGAATGATGCCGGCTTTAAGAAATAAGGGATTGAAAAACGTGATGCTTTTTGTTCTTGTTCTTCAAACGAGATTTCCTCTCCAATCATGCAAGAATCCCCTTTTCTTTTACACGTAATAAACTCTCCATTTGGTGTTAAAACAACTACGCTATGTTTTTTTATATCCATCACAATTCCTTTATTCATCATGCTTCCCTCCCCTTATATAATCAAGAATGTATGTATAGTTGTTTGCGAAGATAATACACATTGCAATGATATATTTTCTATGCCGCTCCAACGTTTTACGACTTACCCTAACACGCGGTTCAATATGTTTAAGCGGTAACTTTTTCTTTCGGAACAGCTCCTCCATCATTTCCTCTTCTTTTATAATCATCTTTACAATTTCTATTAAGTGCTCACGAGTGTCACGATGCTTAGGAGATTCTTTAGCAAGCTCTGAAAATGTGATTTTAAACTCAGCTAACACACTTTGAAAATGAAGAATTTCCTCCTTACGATTACTATTGTCCATCTCTTTCATATACTCTGTAAGCGATACTTGCATTTCTAACATTTCCTCTTGCTCATCTTCTTTTAAAAAGACAAAGTTATGCTTAGACTCCTTGCGTATATAGTCAATTACATCTCTTTTTATAAGAAGATCAGCAAACGCTAGAAAAGATTTCCCTTTTTTATATGAATATTGTTCAATTGCTTCATTAAACGCAAACAACCCAATACTATATTCATCATCCTGTTCTGTAATATATCGGCGGCAGACAGACGAGATTGATTTTCTAATAAACGGCTGATACTGTACGATAAAAGCTTCTTTATCTTCACTGTTGTTTTGTATGTTACATATGATATCTTCTATTTTTGGTTTTTTTAAGATCTTCATTACTAAACTCAACACTTGTAATCTCCCAGCCTCCTTCACATAGCAAAAAGGTCACTAAACAAGTGACCATTCAACCACATTTTGTTAGTACTTTTCTTGAGGTTTGTCTTCTTGCTGTTACTTATATTTTTCGAGACTAACTTTTTTCACCGTTTTCCTAATGATTGCTCTTTTCTCTCGGCACTATAGTTAAGCCTATATTTTAATGTACTTTCTTATTTTCTTCCGCTTGTTTTGCTTGCTCTTTTTCTATTTTATCTGCAATACTTGAATAACTCTTCTCTATACCATTGGTAATTTCATCCTTTTTTTTCGGATGCCCACTTAATCTAGTAATTTATTAACACTTCAATATTCTTTCATCATCATTTTTCTTCTATTAATTTTCTTCACTAATATATATTCGGAGGAATACAAAGTTTTATGGGGGTCAAAAAATATTTTTTATAAAAAATATATATTTATTTCAAAAATAAAAACCATTGATTTGAAAAAGGCTAATCAATGGTTTTCTTATAATATCTATTAAATTAAGTTGGGCTCTCATTATATATAAGAATATCTGCTGTTCTCACTATTTCCTGCCAATTTTCTCTATTGTTATCTTTCTTGATTATCATAATATGTCTTATCTGCATACTTTTGATCATTTCCTTTTAGATAAGCTAATATTACTTTGGGATTTTTAAGTAAGGCCCAGTCCCCATATGTATCAAATTTTCTTCACGAAGTACGGTTTTTCGACGTACAAGGAATTACATAAATCATTAGTTGACTGTCTAATGATTTATCAATATCTGTTTCTAGTTTTTTAACTCTGTAACAGATGCAAGGCTAATTTCTTACAATATGAAACCAAGGCAATTGTTTAACATATGTATCGCTATGACATATGCAAGGGATCTTTTAGAAATCAGATACGCAATAGTAAGTATCACCGCGCCTGGTAAATAGATAGCATAATCCGAAAGCTGGTTCGTATGAAGAAATGTAAAGATTAGAATCGAAATGATAGATGCAATAGCAGTACCAATATAATGCGAAAAGCGATTTATTAAAATATAACGAAACACTATTTCTTCAAGTATTGGACCCAGAATACCAAATACAAGCAATGTAAAGATAAGAGGTACCTCCGTTCCCCTTTCAAGGAGCTGTTCTTGGTTCTCTGGCTGACCAGTTGCTAGGAAGTGCATAATAGAATTTTCAATAATTACCATAAGTAAAACTACCATAGGAATACTTACTATTTTCAAAATTGTTTTCTCTTTAAAATAAGTAAAACTTTGAATGATTTCTTTCCTAAAGAAAATTATTCCTACAATAGCAGGTACAGTAAAACCGATGGCACTAAGAAAAAATTCTGATTCAACTAAATTGACATTAGCTAAAAGTGATATGCCAAATAATATGTACAAGCCAATTTGAAATGGCACAAACAGTGTAAAGATTACTAGCATATTAAGTTCTTTTTTATTCATTTTTATAAAGTTCATTTTGTTATCCTCCTAATTAAATTACCTACAATCTTTGATTTTTCTTTCTGCATAAAGTTCTCCTTCTACATATATTTATATAAGTCGATAGACCGAACGGTCCGGTCCGGAGTCTAATGATACTATAAGTTTCTAGTTTTTTAAACCCTTTTTACAAATGATTAACAAAATAGAAAAAAGCAAATATATTTATAATTCGGTTTCTTATTTACAATCAAATTCCAGTACTCATTAATTATTTTTTTATAGAATGAAGTGATCAGGCTTTTACCCACAAGAACTGCGAGAGGTAATATTATATAAGAAGTGAAAGTGGGAGTAGTTCAAACACTTTAGCTAAACATATTGATAAAGATTATATATAATACTCATATGTCTATGCACTAAAATTAACTATATATTTTTACATCTTCTACGATTTTAGGTAAAATTAGTTGTCTAACATGACTAATTTAAACAATTGATCATGTTATTTTTGACAGAAAATTCATTTAAAAAATATAAATAATACAATTAGATTAACCTCTGTTCAAACTGTATTGTTTGAGGTTTCCATAAGATAGGGATTGATAATATATTTTTGCTTCACACTTATCTATACTTACACAAAAACAAAGGATAAACATTAACTGGAATATTAAACTCATTTTTATTAGGAGGACTACAAAGCATGACTAAAGTTGATACGGTAAAGGAAAAAATTATTGAAACATCTTTATATTTATTTAATACTAATGGGATAACTCGCACATCCATCCAGGATATAATGACAGCTACTGAACTACCTAAAGGGTCTATTTATCGTAGATTCAAAAATAAAGAAGAAATTGTCCTTGCTGCCTACGACAAAAGTGGTGAGATTATGTGGGGGCATTTTCATAAAGCAATGGAAAATAAAAAGACAGCAATTGATAAAATCCTTGCCATTTTCCTTGTATATCAAGATGCAGCTAATAATCCCCCTATTGCTGGAGGCTGTCCATTGCTTAATAGCGCAATTGAAAGTACTGGAGTATTCCCAGAATTACAAACAGCAGCAGCAAAAGGTTATGATGATACAGTAATGTTAATGGCTTCTCTCATAAAAGAAGGAATAGAGAAACATGAACTTAAAGAAGATATAGACATTAGATCGCTTGCTTCTTTTCTTGCATCTTCAATGGAGGGCGCTATTATGGCAAGTCGAGTATCGAACGATAATATACACCATCAGTATTTTATTGAACAAATAAAACATCATCTTTTCACTTATTCTAGATAAGTGAGAACTTGCATTGCTTTTATTCCATTTTTAATAGCCTTAAATTGAATAACCCCCTCTCATAAAAAGTATCTTCTGTTTATGAGAGGGGGTTATTCATATATTTATATAAAAACTTACTCATCACTAGTAAGTAGGAATTTCATTTATCATTGTATATTCTTCACATACCTCTCCTTTTATCCTACCCTTAAAATAAAAAAATACGGTATACCTACCGTATCATAAAAAATCTTCAAATTTTTTAATACGCTTACTGTCGGCGTTCAAAAGCAAGACGTACAGCAAGACCCGTCAACACACTTGCCATAAGCCAACGTTGTACTCTCAGCCACGTTGGGCGTGTGCCAAACCATGTAGCAATTTTACTTGCTGTAAACACAATTAGAAGGTTGACTATAAAACTAACAGTGATTTGCGTAAGGCCTAAAACTGCACCTTGTATAAGCAACGATCCCTTCTCAGGATCTTCAAATTGAGGTAACAGTGACACATACAAAATAGCAATCTTTGGATTTAGAAGGTTAGTCATAAGCCCCATCAAAAATAATTTCCGTGGTGGCTCATTAGAAATAGTACGAGGTTCCATAATAGAAGTAGCACCCGGTTTTATCGAATTCCAGGCGAGCCAAAGCAAATAAGCAGCACCTGCCCATTTGACTGCTTCGTAGACAGCGGGTACTGCAAGGAATAGCACTGTAAGTCCGAACATTGTTGCGATTATATAAATTACAAATCCGAGCATAATGCCTAAGAGAGAAATAAATCCTGCCATACGTCCTTGCGTAATGGAACGAGAAATGAGATAAATCATATTAGGCCCTGGTGAACAAACCATACTAAGCGAAACAATTGCAAAGGCTAACAAAGTACTAAAGCTAACCATAAACCTTCCCCCTTTATGTTACATAAAATTTCCTATTGTACATTTTATCATGATTAAGGAGACCAAAGATTAATATAAGCCGATGCAGCTAAGTAATATGATCGGATCGAATGTATGGTAATCATATACTTCTCCTTCTCTTAAAGAGAGATTTAAAAATAACCTATCCATAGTGATACTACAGCAACTACTAACAAAGCAAAACAAATTGTTATATTTCGAACCCACTTTTGTATATCCTCAAAATACCGTCCTATAAATATAGCGTTGATATAAACGATAAGAAATAGAACAACGAAAGTAAATGACCCCAATTTATCGTTGAATTTTTCATTAGTATATGTGCTTACATGAAGGAATAGAAAAACAAACACTACTATGAATAGCTCAAATATCCGTCTTTTATTCACTCTGTCACCACCTTACATTAATTCCCTTTTATTCCATTTTATCAGAACATAATGTGTAGTAGCATATGAATATTATATTCATGTCAAAAAGGCTAACAATTCAAGATTGTTAGCCTCTACTTTCCATATTCGCACCTTTTATCACTTTATTTCCTAACAACCGGGATCCACATTTCACCAAATACTAAGCCGTCTCTTTGCCCCATCTCAACTGTTGTATTTGGCCCACCAACATAAGCAAAATCTGTTGCTTCTCGTAAAGCTTGACCGAAAGCCATGCCAGTAAGCTTATTACTTAACTCTTCAGCCGTTTTGTCTTCCCCTTTCACTACTAAGTATTCTCCCTTCGGAAACTGGATCACTCTAGACTCTTCTTCTATTTGTGCTTCTGTCATGACACCAGCATAATACATCATCTTGTTATTCACCGCTTCGCTCACAGAAAAAATGTATTCGTTTGTAGCTAGTTTTTTTAAAGTATCCAACCTTCCATCTTCTTTAACAGCTGACCAAAAGTCTTCCTTTTCTTTATTTATTCCAGCAAAGTCTGTATAGTCACTCTTAATTTCAGTTCCAATACCTAACACAATAAAGCTATCTTTTTCTTCTATCGTATAATTTTTCATTTTCAATACCTTCCTTTTTTTAAAATGAATCAAACGATTTATCTTTTCATCTGATGAGTTTATAATAACTTTAAATCATGTCAAAAAATGATACTGTTTAGGAGACTCCAATGAAAAAAGTTGAACGGATTAATACAATTATGCGGTATATCAACAATCGTTCGCACTTTACAATTACTGAAATCATACGAGAATTTAACATATCACGATCGACAGCTATTAGAGACATTAGAGAAATTGAAGCTATGGGCATGCCACTTGTCGCTGAAGTTGGGAGAACTGGTGGATATTTTGTCATGCATAATTCTATCCTGCCCGTTGTTCGCTTTACTGATAACGAAGTCAAAGCTCTTTTTATTGCCTTTATGGCTACAAGAAACCAACAACTTCCCTATCTAAAAAGTCGCCAATCTTTAGCCGAAAAACTACTAGGTCTCATTTCAGAAACCCAGCAAGATGACCTTGTTCTTTTAAATCAACTTTTTCTTTTTGAAGGGACTAACCCTCATAATCCCGACCTACTTGAGCTTTCTGACCTCCCCCACCCTATGTTAGAAAAACTCATCCAAATCCTTCTTTCCGATAGACATTTATTGATTACCATCAAAAAAGAAGAGAAAATCAAGTCTTATCCAATTTATCTATTACACCTTTATCAAGAAAAAAGCCATTGGATCATTGAAGGGTTTGACTTAAAAGAAGAAAAGAAGCTGATTTTTCCTGTCGATGACCTCATCAATATTGAACCGTACACGACGAAAAAAAGGTTAAGTAAGAAAAAGATCTTAGAAAAACTTAGTAAAAAGGACAAAATAATCAATCTCGTACTTGAATTAGGACCGAAAGCAATTGTCCAGTTCAAAAAATACCACCCTTTTAAAGTTTCAATATCTTACACAAATCCTTACCAATCTACAGCCATTTTAAAAACATTTATCGATGTTAATAATTCTGATGAAGTGACAGAGATAACAAATTGGCTGCTTTTCCTAGGAAAGGATATTACAATCATGGAAATGCCTGAAGAAGTATTAAAAGTTTTACAAGAGCGACTATCCTTATATTGCCCTTGAGCGATAATGCGTATTTTCTACCATGAGTGCACAGCAAATAATAAAAGCACGGAAAATCTTCCGTGCTTTTTCAAATATATATATTATTTCGGATGACTAAATTCACTTATCCTAACTGACGTTTAAATGCTTTACTAGCGAAAAAGTAAGAGATAATCATGATGCCTACACACCAAATGAGTGCAATCCATATATCGTTACCAACAGTACCTTCATATAAAAGGGCACGAATCGCATTCACAATTGAAGTTACAGGCTGATTCTCGGCAAACGCACGAATAATTTTTGGCATCGTTTCGGTAGGTACGAAGGCTGAACTAATAAATGGAAGAAAAACGAGTGGGTATGAGTATGCTGTCGCCCCTTCCATAGACTTCGCTGTCAGCCCTGGAATGATAGCTAGCCATGTTAGTGCTAACGTAAACATCCCCAGTATTCCAGCTACTGCAAGCCAATCTAGCATATTAGCACTAGAACGAAAGCCCATTAAGAGCGCAACAAGCATGACAACCACGATAGTAAGTACATTAGCAACAAGAGAGGTTAAAACGTGAGCCCACAATATCGATGAGCGCTTAATAGGCATCGTAATAAAACGTGCCATCAGCCCACTCTTTACATCCGTAAATAATCGCACAGAAGTGTAAGCCACACCGGATGCGATGGCCATTAGCAAAATTCCCGGCAATAAATAATTGACGTAGTTATCCGTTCCTGTCTTTATAGCCCCGCCAAATACGTAAACAAACAATAGCATCATCATAATCGGTGTAATCGCTACAGTAATAATTGTATCTGGACTACGCATAATATTGCGCATTAAGCGCCCTAGTAATACCCCTGTTTTGCTTTTCATTTACATCTCCCCCTTTTTACCGATAATCGCAAGGAAAATTTCTTCCAATGTCGGCTGCTTCTCGATATACTCCACCTTAGCTGGCGGGAACATCTCTTTCAGTTCAGTAAGAGTACCTGTCGTAATAATTTTTCCGCTATGCAAAATTGCGATACGATCAGCTAGTTGTTCCGCTTCTTCCAAGTACTGAGTCGTGAGCAAAATCGTTGTGCCGCTACCAGCAAGTTCCTTGACAGTATCCCACACTTCAATCCGCGCTTCCGGATCAAGTCCAGTCGTTGGTTCGTCTAGAAAAATAACTGCTGGCGCCCCAATCAAACTCATCGCGATATCAAGCCGGCGCTTCATCCCGCCTGAATACTGATCTGCCCTCTGGTTGGCCGCATCTGTCAGGCTAAATTTTGTAAGTAGATTGTCAGCGACTTGGGCGGGACTAGAAACACCACGTAACTTGGCAATCATTATCAAGTTTTCCCTCCCAGTAAGCATGCCGTCTAAAGCTGCGAACTGTCCTGTCAAACTGATGCTTTGCCGAACATAATCTGATTGACGCTGAATATCAAATCCGCAAATACTCACCTCACCATCATCTTGTTTCATTAGTGTCGAAAGGATATTGACCGTTGTCGTCTTTCCCGCTCCATTTGAGCCTAGCAGCGCGAAAATTTCACCACGCTGCACTTCAAAATCCACTCCCTTTAAGACCTCGTTGTCTTTAAAAGATTTTTTTATTCCTTTTACAGAAATCACTGCATTACTCATACTTTTTCCCCCTTATAAAATTAATTACCTACACCCTCTATTTAGTATCACCGATAATCTGTATTACTTAGTAGTGGTGTAAAAATAGAACTGAATAGCGATGGCGGCAATTCACATTTGTAACCAGCTAATCAGTCGGTATTACTAATTGCATTTATTTTTTTCTCAATTTCTTCATGATGCTTTCATTAAAATCTTCACGATACTTGGAGACATATGTTTTCGCATTTGCCACTAGTTCATCAGCAAAAGATGCTACGTCCTCCCCAGTAATATCAAGCACTTGTCTGCCTTCCGCTGCACCAGCTTCAAACAAATCGATTAATTCATACTGTATGTGCAGCATATCCATCCCATTACCCGCTGAGAAATTCCACATGTAGTTTTGAATTTTCTTAAACACAAACTGATAGTCCTCTGGCAGTGCTCCAACACGTGCCATCATCATTTTGTACTCTTTTTTATCACCAATTAATTTTTTAAACATTTCCAACATCTTATTTTCCTCCTTTTTTATAAAGCAGAACAAGAAACTCTCCAAATATGAGCCGCAACATTTTATATTATGAGGCTAGTTTGACTTCAAGACGTTAATTTTTGAAGATACAAAATCCCATTTTTCCCAAAACAATTCAAGCTCCTGACGGCCATCATCATTTAATGAATAAAACTTACGAGGCGGTCCCATATCTGATGGTTTCTTTTCAATATTCACAAGCTTTTTCTTTTCTAATCGTACGAGGATGGTATAAACAGTCCCTTCCACGACTTCGGTAAATCCAAGATCATTCAGGTGGCGGGTAATCTCATAGCCGTATGTTTCACGGCGGCTAATGATTTCCAGTACACACCCTTCCAGTGAGCCTTTCAGCATTTCAGTTAAATTTTCCATGTCCTGATCCTCCTTTACCCCCTATTCTGTCTGACTTATATTCAGTATCACAGAGTACTAAGGCGAATTTTTACTGAATAGCTTTTGAGTAAAACTACACTATTCAGTATTACTTATTACAACTACATTGTATGACTAAGTAGCGATGAATGTCAACTAATTTTCAAATTTTTTCTAAAATCCGCTATTCCCTATCGTTTACTAAAAACATTTTAAGAAACAACACTACTCAGTATCACCTATTACTTCTACATTGTATGACTGAGTAGTTGTAAATGTCAACTTGATTTTTATATTTTTCTAAAATCAACTATTACCTATCCCGCTAAGAAAAGAAAATACCCCGAAACAAAAATTCTACATTTTTATTTCGGGGTGCTATAGGCTAGTTCTTCTTTTTAATAAGACAAATCATCATTTTGTTACGATAACATCATATCCATATCTTCCGCTGCAGTTGTAATTAGTTTTAAACCGAATGTTTCCTGTAATACATCAAGCACGCCAGGTGAAATAAATTCAGGCGCCTTTGGACCGATACGAATATCTTGAATTCCAAGACTAAATAGCCCAAGTAAAATAGCAACCGCTTTTTGTTCAAACCATGATAGAACAATACTAACTGGCAATTCGTTCACTTCGCATTCAAATGCATCTGCTAAAGCGGCTGCTATTTTCACTGTAGAAATTGAATTATTGCATTGCCCTAAATCAATATAACGCGGAATTTCTGTACCAGGTACAACACCGTAATCCACATCATTAAAGCGGAATTTCCCGCAAGAAGTCGTTAAAATAACTGTTTCTGGCGGAAGTGACGTTGCTAATTCACGATAATATTCTCCGCCTTTTCCTGGTGCATCACAACCTGCGATGACAAAGAATCGCTTAATCTTTCCTTCTTTTACGGCCTCAATAATTTCTGGAGCTAATGATAATACTGTATTATGATGGAATCCTGTTACTAACTGTTCATCCGACTCCATATGTACTTCTGGAAGTTCTAGCGCTTTTTGAATCAACGGTGCAAAATCATCATTTTCAATTTTTTGTACACCTTCTAAACCTGCAATATCATACGAAAAGAATCGATCAGAGTATGATCCTTTAATTGGCATAACACAGTTCGTTGTCGCTAATATGGCACCTGTAAATTTTTCAAAAAGACGTCGTTGATCATACCATGCCTTACCGATGTTTCCTTTTAAATGCTTATATTTTTTCAGCTGCGGATACCCGTGTGCTGGTAACATTTCAGAATGCGTATAAATATTAATTTCTTTTCCTTCTGTTTGCTTTAATAATTCTTCTAACGCAAATAAATTATGACCAGTAACTACAATTGCTTTACCTTCTACATGGTTTTGTGTAATTTGAACAGGCTCTGGAACACCAAAGTGATTCGTATGTGCTTCATCTAACAACTCCATTACTCTTAAGGCTGATCGCCCTACTTTCATAGCCATATCAATATGTTCTTGTTCATTAAAGTTAGAATTGGTTAATGTCATATACAATGCTTCTTGCGTCGTAGCATCTACAAAAGCATCCGTATACCCTAGCTGAGCAGCATGCGTACGATAAGCAGCAATTCCTTTTAATCCAAACACGATCGTATCTTGTAAACTTGCAATTGTTTCATTTTTACCGCAAACACCTATTACTTTACATCCGCCTGTTGGCGTTTGTTCACATTGATAACAAAACATGATCATCCCACCCTCTCCCAATCATTCCTTACAAATCAAGCATAATACCCATTAGAAAAAAAGGATGTGATATCAATCACAATACTTAGTATAAATTTGTGACAGTTCATTTTGTTGACATAATATTTTTATTGACACTAAAAAAATCATATAGAAGTATGTATATAATTAATTTAGGAACTACTAGTCATACAAAAAAAGCTATTCTTTCTATTATTCAACAGAAAGAATAGCTTTTTTTCATTTTGAAGAACTATCAATTTTTTGATTAAAGATTTTATGAAAAATCACTTTATTTACAATACATTTACATTATCTTAACATTACTTACATTATTTATATGATATATTTATATAGAACTACTTCAGAAATTTCATGTACATTGTTATCTTTATAATCTCTGATTTAATTGATAAGAGATTATTTTATATTTTCATACCAGGGGTGAATTAGGATGACTGAAACTTTAAAAACACTTATAATGCTTGATGCTACTTACGTTGTTATAGCAATTATGACAGTACTGGTATTTGTATACTTGGAATTAAAATCTCAGTAACGTATGCAGACTTTGCATTTAAATATAGTTAGAAGAAAGCGAGGAGAAATTTATTTCTCCTCGCTTTTATATTCCCATAGTTTCTCATTTCAACAAATCCAATGTATGTAAAAGTAGTCCCCTATCCCCTACTTCCCCATGACCAGGCACTACTGCATTTATATTTCCATATCGCTTCAGCACATTCTCAATCGATGTAGACCATTCATTTACATAAGCATCAGCGACGTTTCCTAAATCTTTAGCGGACGCTGATTTCACTAAACAGCCTCCAGCTAAAATATTGTATTGCGGTAACCATACGACAATATTATCTTCTGTATGTCCTTTCCCTGGATAGAACGTTTCTACTTTCATATTTCCAAACTTCAAATTTGTAATGGTCTGTAAGTCTCCAAGTGGTTCTTCATATCCATTTTTCTTCGCTAGTTCTGCAGTCAATGTCGTACTATGCGCTTTAATGCCTCTTTCTTTCAAAGTTTTTATTCCGCCAATTCGATCAGCGTGCGCATGTGTAATAATGACATCCGTTACGCGCTTCTTAAATTTCTTTTCTACCATCTCTATTAATTCCTTCGTTAGTTTATCATCCCAAGAAGAATCGACAAGTACTACCCCTTTAGAAGTAGTAAGAACTAGACCGTTCGAAGGAACTGCTTCTCCGTTAAAATAACCTAACTCCGTATGAACCCATACATTTTTATTTAACTGAGAAATTGAAATAGTTCCTGACTCATTTTTTATTACTTTTTGCTCTAAATTTTGTTCCGCTTGTACAGAAGAAATTGTACTACCAAATTGAGTTAATCCTAATAAACTTACACATACCCCTACTTTTAATAATGTATTCTTTTTCATTTTCCCCACCCTTTCGTTCAAACGAAATAGTTATTACCTATAATAGACAGTTCATTTCAAATGTTTGTTCCATGTACGCTCTTCAATTGTTGTATCTTGAAATCCTTTTTCTTTACTGAAATTTAATACATATCTCTGGAATTCCACAATATCCATACTTAATCTCCCTTCATGATAAATACTCCATTTTTCTATTACACTTAAAATCTATTTTGTTAAATTATAACATTCATACTATAATTTATTTATAGCCCTTTAACGGAGGTGTTTTCAATGACTCTCTTCGCTTCTCCATCCTTATTCATACTAGCAATCATTTCATTTACACTAGCCTATTTCATCGGAGTAAAACAATACACTTGGCTCTTATCAGGATTCAATGAACGCCGTGTATCAGATAAAGTTAAGTTATCAAAAATAGTTGGTCTTTATAATTTAACTGCTGGTGCTATTGCCACAATTGGCAGTGTCTTCACTACTCCTAATGCAAAAATCTTATTTCCTATCATTATAATTGGCCACGTTATAATCGCTGCCTATGTAAATACACGTATGGTACAGTGAAAAAAGATCACCCAAATGGATGATCTTTTTATAATTTATCAACATATTGCTTCGCTTCTAGTAAAGAAAAACCAAAAGCCTCTCTTACTCTTTTAACTGCTGTAACTGTTTTTCCTTCTTCCATAAGCTGGCGTAACTCTTTATTAATTTCAGGTTCTCTATCTATAATTCCCATTTCTTTCGTAATTAGCTGTAATCTATCTTCCATCCTCTTTAAACGTGCATCCGTTTTCTTTTCAATTCTATTCAATTTTTCAGCAATATAAATAAACCCAAAGACCGCTATCGGTATGATCATCCAAAATTCCATGACTATCCCTCCTATTAGCTTTCATTTGTTTTATTCCACTAACTTATGTAAATTTTACCATGAAACACATTTAATGTATAATAGTAATATACAACAATGTTGATAAAACCTTTTATTTTAGGGGGACACATTATGAAAAGATTTTTTAAGACGTTACTACAATTTGTAGTTCTTTCAATTGCACTACATTTATTATTTGATATCGTTGGCTGGCTTGTTTTCAATGCGCCAATTCAAAACAAACAAGTTATCATTTCCTTACTAACAACTTCATGGCTTATGTACATGTACCGAGATAAATTTTTTAAAATATTCACTTCAAATTAACTAAAAAAACTTCATCGATAAAAGATGAAGTTTTTTCTTTTTCTCTCTATTTACTACTGTATAATAGAACTAACATTCTGTCTTTTTAAGAAAGGAGTCACTATGAACTTAAAAAGTAACAATATATACGAAAAAATGAACCAATATTCCGTTGCAGGTTTAAGCCTTGCCGCTATACGTGATGGTATACTAGACGAAGTCGCTGCTTTCGGAACACTTGAATCTGGAACAACTAGAACTGTCACTACGAATTCTATATTCAACTCTTGTTCAATTAGTAAATTCATCACTACAATGCTCGTACTAACGTTATCAGATCAAGAAATCATACATTTAGATGAAGATGTAAATGATAGACTTACATCTTGGAACATACCTACCACTCTATTTACCTCACAGAAAAAAGTTACATTACGAAATTTATTAAGTCACCAATCTGGAATTACTGATCCTCCTAATAGTTTTGAGCATTATACACTTGCACAAGGACGACCAAACATGTCCGAAATCCTTGCTGGTAAAACATCATATTGCTCCGTACCTATTGAAGTGACCTATAAACCAGAAAGTGAATTTCACTACTCTGATGCAAACTTTTGTATTATCGAACTACTACTTGAAGATATAACTGGAAAACCCTTCAATCTTTTACTTGAGGAATATATCTTTCAGCCACTCCAACTGAAAAATAGCATGCTATTCTCTACTGCAGATATAAATAAAATGGAGGCCTTTGCTTGTGGGCATAATAAGGATGGGATTGTCACAGATGAAAAATATCCATTTTATCCATTCGCAGCTGCTTCAGGTATTTGGACAACACCAACAGACTTATCAGCTTTAGTTATCGAAATCATTCATTCCTTACAAGGAAAGGGCAAACTAAAACTTTCTCAAAAATTAATACAAGATATGCTTTCTCCTCAAGGTTGCTCAAAATGGACTGGATTAGGTATCTTTCTAGATGATTCTAACGAAGACTTACAAATGCATTCACTTGGATGGGGCGTGGGATTTCAATGTATGCTAGCATGCTATCCATACCGAGGTAATGGTGCTGTTATTATGACGAACACTGACTTAGGTGTTCACCAAATGGAAGGGATTATTGGTGACGTCTTAAAAACGTTATCCTTATAATGAAAAGAAAGAAGCTGTTCCTTCCAGCTTCTTTCTTTATATTACATTTTTCGCAACAATTTTTATATGTTCTGGTGCAATAATCTCCGTTATATTTTCTTGGAAATCTTCCTGCAACATTTCTTCAATATGTTCTAGCTGCACTTCAACATGTGTGCATTCTAAATTTTGTATATTTAATAGTGCATAATGATCTTTTTTCTTTATTACTAAATATTGATTTTCCTCTGTTACAAGTACAGAACCTAATCGTACTCCTAGTAGGCGTTGATCATCAAACTTCACAACCATCCCCTCTTCCCTTTATATGTAATAAAATAACATTTTATGTAATCTACTCTTTATAAACTATATCACAATTTATTAAAATATAAATATCATATTTCTTTTTCCTAAAAACCCCTATTCTTTTATATATTTCGATAAAAAAACTTTCTCAACATAAAATTAGAATTTTCAGTTTTTATTCTTGTGAAAATCAATTATAATAAAGTTAATAAATGTTTGACCTCTCCTAATTCATGTACATATGGATGATCAGTAGTCGCTGCTACTGATCTATTTTTTTGCTCCATATCTTCAATGATAGTTCTTTATTTTATTCGCCAAGTCATTAACTCAACAGTCCGATCTAATAAAGGATTGCTTGGTAAGCCTAAGCCCTCTCCTCATAAAATATAATTCTATTTGAAAACGGATCAATCACAGTTAATTCCATTGTATCCCACGGTGTTCTCTCTATATCAGGTTTTGAATACGCATATTCTTTATTCAATAATATAGAATGATAATCCTCTACATTATCTATTTTGACCCGAATCGCACCACCTGGCGAAGCATCCCCATGATGCTCTGATAAATGTATTACAGCATCATGTAACGAAATTTGCATATATAATGGCATATGTTCCTCATACCGATGTTCCCAATCCAGTTTAAACCCTAAAAAATCTATGTAAAATAGCCTTGCTTTTTCAATATCAAAAATTCTAAATATAGGTGTAATCATTTATAATCCTCTCCTACTTATAAACATCTGCCGCCAATTCCCTCAAAACATCCACATTCACTACTTCAAAGCAACCATTGTTCTTTTTTATAATCTCTTTATCACAAAAAATATTCAATGTACGTAAAAGGTGCCGATAACTCGTTCCTAACAATTCAGCTGTTTCCGTTAAATTCCCACTAAACACAATTCTATTTCCATGCTGCACCGCTCGTTCTCCTGCTGCTAACATGTAACTCGCAAGTCTATTTTCAAGTGGATATAGTAAATTAATTGTACTATTTTTTGAAAGTCTATTTAATTTATGTGCTAATGATCCGCAAATACATCGTAAAAATTTCGCATCATGAAATAGTTGATTTCTCACTTTTCCTAAAGGTAAAGCAACACAATATGAATCTGCCATCACTTGTACGTTTGAAGCTGTCTTTTGAGAATGAATTAACTCCACATCCCCTAACAGCTGCAAGCTATCATAAAAACATAACAATACAGATTTCCCGTTACTTAATGTATTAAACGCTTTCGCTTTTCCTTCAACGAAGAAAAATAAATAATCTATCTCTTCATTTTCTCTACAAATAAACTCATTCTTTTTAAAAAATATGAGTTCCATATACGGTTTCATATCATTACTAAAAAAAGAGCCAATATTATTTTGTTTCATATAATTTGCTAATTTAATTGAATTACATACTTTCTTCATAGTTCCCCCGCCTTTACAACTCATCCCCATTGTAATCAAAATTTTCTTTCTCTACTATGACATATGTCATAGTAATACACAATTTCAGCATGATACAGTCATTACAAATATGAAAATTAAAGGGGATATTACATTGTATAACTTTCTTTCTGTCTTTATTGGTGTGCTCATCGCCGTTATGCTGCCATTGAATGGGATTTTATCTGAGTTAATTGGCAAGTACACAGCGAGCGTTGTCATTCACCTTGTCGGTTTAATTGCAGTTATCTTCATTTTAATCATAAACAAAAATAAAATTCGTTTCGATAAAGGTATTCCACTTTTTCTATATAGTGCTGGAGCGATTGGGGTATTCACTGTTCTTTTTAATAATATAAGTTTCTCCGTCCTTGGTGCCTCTATTACGATCGCATTAAGTTTACTTGGTCAATCTATTGCTTCCATCGTTATTGATCATTTCGGCTTATTAGGAATGAAAGTTGCAAAGTTTGAAAAGAAAAAACTAATCGGATTATGTTTCATCTCTTCCGGAATTATAATCATGACAATTTATTAATGGGGGGCAGAAAAATGTTATATATTACGATCGCTATTTTAGCTGGTGTTTCTATCGTTGTTGCTAGAATTATAAACGCGAATTTAGCAGCGGAAATTGGAAATTGGGAAGGCACGTTTTTTAATTATATTACTGGATTATTTTTCTCTACATTATTTTTAATTTTCAGTTCAGATTCATTTTATATTCCAATGCAAACGTTACAATCTATTCCTATCGCTGTGTACTTAGGCGGATTAGTAGGCGTTATCGTCATCTCTTTATCGAACTATATTACTCCTAAAATATCAGCATTTTATTTAACGTTACTCATCTTTATTGGACAATTATTTGCGGGGACTATCATTGATTTCATCCTGTCACACGAACTTTCAATGGGCAAAGTTGTTGGCGGCATTTTCGTACTAATCGGGCTCACTTACAATTTACTCGTAGATCGCCCTGTAAAAACTGTGAAGCATAACCAAGTTCAACTATAATACTTTACGCTTCCCTATCATATATTAATAGAAAAGCTCTTCATTCGAAGTAATAGAGAGGAGAATATTCTATTAAGAAGATCATTTTACTGCTCGGTAGCGCATTGATTATTTTTGGAATCGTATGGTTTTTTAACTCTGGAAAATCTATTCAAGACTTCTATACAGCAAATAAGCCAAAGAAGAAAGCTACTATCATTTCAACTCAAAGAGATCCAAATGAGCCCCCTGTCTTTTTAGGAAAACAGGAAATAAAAGATATACATGTCGAGTCAATTAAAACAAAAAAGGATATCTTTCTCACAAAAACAGATGAATTAAAAACATTCATTAACAGTATGGATACAGCCAAAAAAGGAAAATTAATATTAGATGAAGAAGGATCAGATTTAATAGATTGTGACATGTGGATTACTTTTGAAGATGGAACTTATAAAAAATATTTCATATGGGTAGTTGACCATCACAATAACGAAGTGATGATTGCTCAGCAAGATACTCCTGATGATGTAAGCCTTACGTACTATCAATTAAATGAAGATAGTTCTAAAAAAGTTTATAACTTATTCAAAAAAATCATTTAAACGAAAAAGTCATGAGCACGTAAGCTCATGACTTTTTGCACTATATATATTCAGGGAACACTTTACATCCCTTTTCCTGCTCTATATCATGCCCAAAGAAAACAATTGGCTTCTCTTTTATCACAACTTCTTTTAAACGTTTAATTGAAGATAAAGCTAATTCTGGATCAAATCCAGCAAACGGCACTTCATCTTCAAAATTCTCTTTCGTATAAGATGCATCAATCGTTAATAATACAGGACCGGATTTTTCCGTCTCAATTAATAATGACTGATGCCCTGGAGAATGTCCTGGTGTATACAATAACTGAACACCAGGTACCACTTCATAATCACCTTCAATAATTTTGTAGTTTAAATTCGGCAGTATACACTCTTTCAAATATTCCTCTCTATACTGTGCCGCCTCATATTCAGCACGCTGTATAACGATTGGCGTATTCGAAAAAGAACCGTTTCCTCCAGCATGATCAAAATGCAAGTGAGAACTAATAATATATAGAAGGTCTTCCGGCTTATACCCTACACGTTTTAAAATAGTTACGATTCTATCTTCTTCAGTCATTTTCGGTAAAATCTGCCCTTCAACAAATGTACCGTTAAAAAGTCCTTCATTATTGACCGCACTTTCTGGCATACCTGTATCTATTAAAATAGGCCCCTCTTCTGTCTCCAAAAGATAACACCATACAGGTAAGTTCAATAAATTCCCTGGTGTGAGCGTACTATTAACAGAAGAATGATCTAACATACAACGACCTGCTGGAATGAAATAAAGCTTCTTTACTGTCATTATGTATCCACCTTTACATTTAATTTTGGATAAAGTTTACATTAAAAAAATTCCTCCTGTTAGAAATAAACTCCTTCTCTTCTTTCACTGTTTCAACTATTATTTTTGAGTCATTCACAAATTCTCCTTACATTATTAATTTCTATTCGTTATTCCCCTAAAAATCGAGAGTAAGAAAACAACTGTTTGTATTTTGAAATATGAAAAGAATACATACACCCTTAAACGAATGTTACATATAAAAGAACCGACTTCCTATATATTGAGAAAAGGAGTCGGTTCTTCTTTTATTTATTATTGCTCTTTATGTGCGGCGAGCTGAGATTATAAAAGGTAATATGCTATTGTTTTTTCACTGTAATATTTCCGTTATGTGTGTTTAATTTAATTACATTTTCTCCTTTTCCAATAACCGTATTTCCATTATATTTATCAAGGATATTCGCTCTGCCATTGTCAACAGAAACATTAAATTGAACATCAGTTGGTTCTTTTTCAGTTTCAATATTAATTCTTCCATTGTGAGTCGTAAAATTGAGATTTCGATCCAGTTCATTCGTTTTCAGAGTAAGACTTCCATTTTTAGTTTGCCCCTCTATTTCACCTTCAACATGGTCTAGCATTATTCGTCCGTTGTTCGATTTCACATGAATATTTTGTGCCAATATATCTTTGAAATCCATAATTCCATTGTTTGTTTCTGCGATAATTTTTGGTGAATCGATTTCTCTTAATTCAACACGTCCATTGCTTGTATTGATATTAAAATGTGTTGCGTTTAGTTTTTTAGCAGCAACGTAGCCATTATTATTGGACACTTTTAATGAATCATACTGTTTTTCGGGTAAATACACATTTAATGTTAATGGCGCCAATACTTCAGAAATATTAAAATTGAACCAGCTCGGTTGCTTTTCCTTGTAAGAAATGAGAAGCGTTGAATCTTTCTCATCCGTTGCTAATGTTCTTTTTACGTTAGGGTTAACCTCGCCATCCAACTTTACTTTCACGTTACTATCTGTTGTAGGATTGATGTTAACACGAACGTTAGTCGTATCAATAATGACGCTTGACACATTATTATTAATGACCTTTTCTTCTGAAATTGGTACTGCAGCAATTGAACGATACGTGAATAAACTTCCGATAATACCAATAATGAAAATAATACCTGCAATGATTGAAAGACTCTTTTTATTTATCATGCTTCAAACCACCTTTTACTAATGCTATATTGAACTTTAAATAACGAACAAATCCATTCTTTGCTAGCTTCGTTAAAAATAACATAGCAATAACAATGAAATATCCAAGTCCACAAAGTGCTAAAGAAACAAAAAGATTAAATAGCAAGAATGCATTTGGATGTATAATAGTATCAACTAAAACAAGTAATGGTGCGCCTAAAAATGAGATACCTAGAACCCATCCTGAACAAATCAATGCCGCTAATGTAATTGCAGGTGCAAGCACGATTAACAAATTGAAAAAACCTAATCCAATTACTGCCCAAATTGCCCGGAAAACATTTCCTGTTGTCGCACTTGTTGTTACTTTCTCAATATGATAATCTGCTAATAACTCTTTGGCAATTTGAGATGGAGAACCTAATGAAGCTGCAATTTCTTCTTCGCCTTTCCCTTCCTCTAATCCGAAAGTAAAATGTTCTTCATAATCTTTTAAAATATCTGCACGCTCTTTATCAGATAACCTTTTTAGAGATACATTTAATTGTTGTAAAAATTTATCTTTCGTCATTACGTACACCTTCTTTAATTAATTGATTGACACCTTGTGAAAACTCATTCCATTCCTCCAAAAGTTGATACAAATACGTTCTACCTTTATCCGTCAGTGTATAGTACTTTCTTGAAGGCCCTTCTGAAGACTCCTGTAAATACGTTGTAAAATATTCTTCCTTAGTTAGCCTTCGAAGAAGAGGATAAACAGATCCTTCTGATATTTCAATTTGATTGGATATACTTCGAACTAATTCATATCCATAACGGTCTTGCTTATCCAGTAAGACAAGAACACAAAGTTCTAAAACTCCTTTTTTAAATTGTACATTCAATATTCATTCACCCTATCCTAATTGACATCAACTACTGTTTACTATTCAGTACTGTTTTATAATAAGTAACTACAAGTATAACATAACACTTAGTATTGTTCATTGCAAGGTACACTAAAAAAATAAAGTGAAACTTTAATCAGTGGGGGTTTTCTTCATCCTCCACTGATTATCAGCCCTCACCAATCGGACTTTTATGGGCAGCCCGACCCCCACCTAACTTCTTTGCTTTCGCTGAATTTTGAGGTGGGGGCCTTACTGCCCATTAAAGCGGGATAAATATATCTTTCTGTTTTTTAAATCAAAACGATGGCTGACCCTCTCCAGTTACAAAGTTCTAAATGAGACAGAAACAGGTCTTTTTCAAAATGGAAATGACTCAACTTTTTTACATAATGACACTTTACCTACTATAATAAAAGAGAAAAACTCTTACTTTAATGGAGGGAATAGAAATGAAAGCAATTGGTTTACATGAATACTTACCTATTGAAGAAGAAAACAGTTTAATTGATATTGAAGTTGAAAGACCTGTTGCTACAGGAAGAGATATACTCGTTAAAATTAACGCTATTTCCGTTAACCCAGTCGATACCAAAGTCCGCTCTCCGAAAGATAAAAAAGAAGATGTAGCGAAAATACTTGGCTGGGATGCTAGTGGTGTTGTCGTGCAAACTGGCGAAGGTTGTACGTTATTTAAAGAAGGCGACGAAGTATTTTACGCTGGAAGTATTACGAGACAAGGTACATATAGTGAATACCACCTAGTTGACGAAAGAATCGTTGGCAAGAAACCTAAAACGTTAAGTGATGCTGAAGCTGCAGCACTTCCTTTAACAGCTATTACGGCTTGGGAAGGTTTATTTGAACGCTTAGGTATTGATTATAATAAAAGAGATGAGAATACATTCAAAAACATTTTAATTATTGGCGGAGCTGGTGGTGTTGGCTCGATTGCCATTCAACTTGCAAAATGGGCTGGACTGAATGTAATTACAACTGCATCCCGCACTGAAACGATACACTGGGTTGAAAAATTCGGTGCTGATTATATTATTAACCATCACCAACCTTTACAAGATCAAATATTAGAATTCGGGATAAAAGATGTAGATTATATTTTCTGCTTAAACAATACAGATCAACATTGGCAAGCAATATGTGAGCTTATTAAACCACAAGGAAAAATTTGCTCTATCGTAGAAAATGAGCACCCTCTTGAGATGGGTATTTTAAAAAGCAAAAGTGCTACATTCGTTTGGGAGTTTATGTTCACAAAAGCGATGTATGAAACTGGCGATATGATCACGCAGCATGAACTATTAAATAAAGTAAGCGAACTATTAGATGAAGCCATTTTAAAAACTACATTAAATGAAACATTAACACCAATTAACGCTGAAAATATAAAAAAAGCACATGCCCTGCTTGAAAGCGGAAGTACAATTGGGAAAATCGTTTTAGAAAAGTTTTAATAATAAAAAGTCCGATTTCCAAATGAGAAATCGGACTTTTTACTATCTTTATTTACTTGAAATCTCTTGATCATTTGGAATATCTAACGGAGGTCGTTTCCCTATTCCGAAAGCATAGAAACTAATTGTTACGATAGCTAAGAAAGCAATACCTACAACTAGTGAAATACGCGTATCATCGTTAAACCACATTCCGATTAATACCATAATTAAAAAGGCAATTGTTAAATAGTTTGTAACAGGAGCAAATGGCATTTTGAACGGATGATCTTTCATCTCTGCCCCTTTTGCTTTTCTAAAATTAATTTGGCTAATTAAAATGACGAACCATGGCACCATACCAGGAAGTACACTCGCACTATATACATATACGAATAAGTTTTTCGGTGCAATATAACTTAATACAACACCAACCGCTAAACCGATAATTACACCAACTGTACCGAATAAAGGTACACCATTTCCAGAAAGTTTCGTGAAATATTTCGGTGCTTGTCCATTTACACCTAACGTATACAGCATACGCCCCGCACTATAAATACCACTATTACAACCAGACATCGCCGCTGTAATAACAACGAAGTTAATAAGTCCAGCTGCTGCCGTAATACCAACCTTCGCAAAAGTTGCTACGAACGGACTACCAATTGTACTTAATTGATCCCACGGATACACAGTTACAATAACGAAAATAGCACCAATATAGAAAATTAAAATACGCCAAATTGTACTTTGAATTGCTCTTGTAAGTGTCTTCTTCGGATTTTTCGCTTCACCAGCAGTAATACCAATTAATTCCACACCTTGGTATGCACCAACTACAAGTGATAATGCAAAGAAGAATCCTGAAAAACCACCTGTAAAGAAACCGCCATTTGACCAAAGATTAGATATGCCAATCGCTTCTCCGCCGTTACCAATTCCAAAGAAAATAAGTCCAAATCCCGCAATAATCATTAATAGAATTGTAACGATTTTAATCATCGCAAACCAAAATTCAAATTCACCAAATGACTTAACAGAAATTAAGTTAGCTGCGCCAAGAATAACCATCGCGATTACACCTGGTATCCAAGCTGGTAAGTCTGGGAACCAATATTGCATATACGCTCCAACTGCAATAATTTCTGACATCCCAACGATAACCCACTGGAACCAGTTACTCCACGCTGTCATATAACCAGCTAACGGATGAATATACTTATGACCGAACGTCGCAAATGAACCTGTACTTGGTTCCATATACAACATTTCACCCATCGCACGCATAATAAAGAAAATAAAAATACCTGCAATTGCATACGCAAGCATTACTGACGGACCTGTCCATTTAATTGTGCTGGCTGACCCCATAAACAAACCAACACCAATCGTTCCACCTAAAGCGATCATTTGAATATGACGTGCTTCTAAGCCTCTTTTCAATTCTTTGTTTGCCACTTCACTTCCCCCTCTTAGATGATTCATAGCCGCATTTTAAAACAAGATGCTTTCCCCTAATTCCTTTCGGCCCTGAAAATGATGAAGCAAACGTCATTTTACACTAGCTTTAAAGCTATCCTAAAATCGTTTTTTGCCTCTTACAAAATTCTCAAAACCTTTCACCTTCCAATATTCTATAAATCTTAAAATTACTTACCTTATATTAATTCATTTATCTGAAAAGTTCAATTATTTTTTCGATAAATTATTATACATAAGTCTGATTAATTTTTAACTAAATTAACAATAAAATACATCTATTCAATATGATTCCGTCATGAATATTATTACAATATAAATAACCGAGGATATCCTATCCTCCTCGGTTATTTCACTAATTATAGTTTGTACTGTAATTGCTTACACATGCAATTAACGAACCACGCAGAAATTTAATATATTAATAGAACTACAAAGTCACTGGCTTCTACATCTCTTATTTATTCCATCTCCTACTTTAAGAAAAATATAATTACACTTAAATCAATCAACAATACCTTTAATTTTTGTTCGTATATCCACTAATCATTTTCATAACATATAAAAGAGTCTCATTAAAAAATGAGACTCTTTTACCATTTCATATTTAAATCATTTTTGAAGTTTGTTTCCCTAAAATAAACACTTTAGTAAACACCATCATGATAACTACTATAGCTAGAAAATAAAGTGGCATCACGAGTAACGATCCCGTATGAAGCTGGCTCATTCCCCAAATTGTCATCGTTACAATTACATAGTACCCTAAGCTAAACAATGCTCCTGCTGTACCAATAACCTCTTGAAAATCTACTAATGCTAAACTTAAACAGTTAGGTAACGCTACTCCAATTCCTAATAGCAATATAAACATCGCTATTAAAAATCCTATCATATATATTATGTTTGGATTTGATCCAAATGAAGTAATAACAGATAAAAGGATAGCTCCCCCCGTCATTATGAGACAACCGATATATATAATCTTCTCTGGTTTATAAGTAGCAAGCAATCGTTTTGAAACTTTCGCTCCAATAATAGAAGCAGAAGCAACAACAATTCCTAAAAACCCATACATACTAGGCGATAACTGAAAGTATTCAATAAAGATAAACGGCGCTTCTGCATAATAGCTAAATAAAACACCATTCGCTCCCCCAATTAATAACCCATATGTTACTACTTTCGGATTTGTAACCAACCGTTTTAAAACAGAAAACACATTTATTTTATTCGTTACTGAGTCCGTTTTTGTTTCTGGAAGAGAAACAAACGTATACAGAAAAATCCCGATACTCATAACTACTAAACTTAAAAATACGATTTTAAATCCAAACATTTGATCAAGAAAGCCACCAATTAACGGTCCTATCGCTGGTGTAAAAGCAATGACTGCCGAGATTTGAGCAAACATAACATGCCTCTTATGCCCTTCTACACTTTCACGAAGAATCGTTTGTGTCACAACAGAGCCAGCACTTGCTCCAAACGCTTGAATAAAACGGCTTAGCAATAAAACTTCAATGGAATTTGCAATAAAGCATAAGAAACTTCCAGCGCCATATATTACAATTCCAAATAACATTGCCGGTCGACGACCAACTATATCTGATAACCATCCAATAAAAAATACACCTAAAGCAAATCCAGCAAAATACACACTAAGTGTTAACTGCACCTCATTATTACTTACGTGTAACGCCTTTGAAATATCAGGTAAAGACGGTGTGTAAATCGTTTCACTAATTTGCGGAAATGCGACAAGAATGATCATTAACAAAAGTGATGGTACTGAGACTTTTTTCATTTTTCATACCCTCCTATAACTTTGAAAATCTCAGAAATAAAAAGACTTTCCTTAGCTACGGAACAGGAGGGGCCATTATAGAAATACGATCATAAAATAACAAAGAAAACACCTCAATTACGTATGTTAATACTTATAGGAGGGTAATATTAACATTGATTTTAATATATACTTTTTCAATTATATTACATATTGTGTTTCTTTTTCTAGTGTGGAGCCTTGAAGAATTTGTTAAAAGGATAACTTGAAGCAACCACCTTTTTGTGGAATAATTAGAAATAGTTTGAATTAATAGATCTAATTATTAAACGATAGACTAGCATATTTCTAATTTCGCAAAGCTTACAAACAGGAGGATTTTTGTAATGATTGAAATTTTAAGGACAGTAATAAATTTCCTAATTGCTCTATTCTCAGGAGAATTACCAATTGTATATTATGTGTGGATTATTACCCTATTCCTAATTCAAATAAGCCAATCTACTCTGAATTATAAACTCTTTAACAAGAAAGATAATTTCAGCACTTATACGTCGGAAGGATTACTTGCTTTTATTATTTTATTATTTGGAGGTATGTTAGTATCTAAATTACTTGCTTACATAATAGACAATCCTACTATTAGTATGACAAATGTAACACATTATTTTATTTCTCTTATTATATTAACTATATTTGTCGTCATAAGCTGTCTTAAAGATTTTATAGAAACATCTATCAAAAATAAAAATGTGTCTCTTTTTAGCTTTTTAGTAGTTTCCTTAATAACAAGTATACTTTCATTCAAGTTTTTATCACCTTTAATTGAAGGTTCTTTTTCTCTTTCTAAATCTTTTATAACCACTTTAATCATTCTTGTAACTATATCAATTCCTCTATTAATTGCCTTAGAGGAAAAGTATGCAGATGAAAAATAATTCTTGCATTTATAGTTTGAAATTGAGTGTCTATTCTTTTTTAGCCGTGTAACTAAAAAAATAACTGTCATTGAATCAAAATTTAAGCAGAAATGAGGACTACAATTGAGCATTGAACAACAATTATATGATGCAGTGAAAAATTTAATTGAACAAAGGTATCCGCATAATTGGGGCGGAGCTGCAGCAATTCGTGTAGAAGATGGATCCATTTATACAAGTGTTGCCCCAGACGTAATAAACGCTTCAACAGAACTTTGTATGGAAACAGGTGCTATTTTAGAAGCACATAAATTCCATAAGAAAGTTACACATTCGATTTGTCTTGCAAGAGAAAATGAGCATTCTGAGTTAAAAGTATTATCACCTTGTGGTGTATGCCAAGAACGTTTATTTTATTGGGGACCAGAAGTACTATGCGCCATTACAAATTCTAAACAAGATGTTATTTTTAAACCGTTAAAAGAGTTGCAGCCATACCATTGGAGCGAAGCATATCATGATGAATTCGCAAAAGAATGGAGTACGAGATAAAGTGAAACTTTAATCAGTGTGGGTTTTGTTCATCCCCACTGATTATCAGCCCTCACCAATTGGGCTTTTACGGGCAGTCCGCCTCCACCTATCTTCTTTGCTTTTTTTGAATTTCCAGGTGGTAGGCTTACTGCCCGTTAATGCGGGATAAAGTGAAGGCTACTCGCAAATAGCGGAAGAATAAAAATGATTCACTAAAAAAGCACCGTCACAAATGACGGTGCTTTTTCTATGTAAGAGCTACTAGAAGGTTCCCTTCTAGCCTACTCCCATTTATAAGTCCAAAATTGTTCAAGTTGCAGCCATTTTAATGTTGCTGCATCTTTGTTTTTGATTTTTGCATGTGTTTCTTCTAACATCGCTTCTGTTTGTGAACGATGCGCACCTAGTGCAGCTAATTTATGCTCGAATACTTCACTAATATTATTTACAACATCCGGCTCACCTAATACAGCTTCGCGATTTCTCGTAATTGCAACTGCATGAATGACTGGACGTTCTTCTTTTTGCATACGTGATACAGCGCGAACAACTGCGCGGCCAAATGCATCATGATCTGGATGTACGCCGTGCTCTGGATAAAATGTAATAATTCGAGATGGATTTACTTCTTGAATGATTGCTTCAATTTTATCTGCAACGAAATCAACATCTTCAAATTCTAACGTTTTATCATGGAAACCAAGCATTCTTAAATCTTGAATTCCCATCGCTTCACATGCATCTTTTAATTCTTTTTCACGGATATTTGGAATCGTTTCACGGTTAGCAAATACATTTTTCCCCATGTTACGTCCCATTTGTCCTAAAGTACCACACGCATACGTTACAGGTACTCCTTGATCTGTTAATAAGCGAATTGTTCCTCCCGCCGCAAATGCTTCATCATCTGGATGCGGAAATACAACAAGTACATGTCTCTCCATAAGTTTCCCTCCTTCTTACTTAAATGGTGTTAAGCTTAACTCAAGTGCAACTGCTAAGCGACCTTGATTATCGTGCCCTGCAAGTAATAAACGCTCTTTATCGTCTACTTCCCAGTGCGTAATACCTTCTGCATATACCCAGCCATGATCCATTTTCAAACCAACTCGGTATGGATTCGTTCCAGTAATCTTCCCACGCTCAAAGCGAATAATTGCATTTCGAATGAATGCTCCAACTGTCATCATCTTTTCATTAAAGTGTGACGCATACGCTCCGTTCGTTGTTTCTAAATGAATATATACATCTTTATTTACAAAACGTTCAATTTCATTTTGAATAAGAGAACTATCTTTTACTATTTCCATCGGAATTCACCTCTTTAAACCATTTTACGCAAAAATAATGTAAATTGCTATCTCTATATTAGAGGACAGCGCCCACTTTTCCTAATAATTTGCACTGTGTTTCTTTATTTTTTTACCCCGCATTAACGGATAGTAAGATTTCCACCTTAAAATCCAGCAAATGCACGTCAGCTATGTGGAAAATCAACTATCCCTAAATGCCCGATTGGTTCAACTAATAATCAGTGGGGATGAACAAAAACCCCACTGATTAAAGTTTCACTTTATATCATATGTAAAATCATCATTTTTTCCTTCACTTCGTTAAATAGTTTTCTTTCTTTTTTGAATTTGCTACAATATATTTTATCCCGTATTAATACAGCGAGATACATTTCAACAATTGAATACATACTTTAAAGAAGGTGACATGATTGGAACAATCAGCACATGAAGTAGCAAATTGGCAATATTATTTTGCAATTGCCGTATTTTTAATCACGTACGGATTTATTATTTCTGAGAAATTGAATCGTGCTGTAATCGCACTATTCGGTGCTGCTATTATGATTATTTTTGGAGTTGTAGATTTACATACTGCTTTCACATCACATATTCAATGGGAAACGATCACCCTTTTAATTGGGATGATGATTCTCGTACATATTACGAGTCAATCAGGCGTATTTGAATTTGTGGCCATTAAAGCGGCAAAAGCAGCTGGCGGAAAACCAATCCGCATTTTATTATTGCTATCCCTATTAACTGCTGTCGGATCAGCATTTTTGGACAACGTAACGACCGTCTTATTAATCGTACCTGTTACACTATCCATTACACGTATTTTAAAAGTAAATCCTGTTCCTTATTTGATTTCAGAAGTGCTATTTTCAAATATAGGCGGAACAGCAACATTAATTGGTGACCCACCGAACATTATGATTGGATCAGCAAATAAGCATTTAGATTTTAATGCCTTTTTACTGAACTTAGCTCCAATCGTAATTATTATCTCTATTGTTACACTTGGCATTATTTACTTTATGTATCGCAATAAACTAAAAACAACACCTGAGCAAATCGAAAAACTTATGGTATTAAACGAAAAAGATTACATTAAAGATCAAAGCCTCCTTTTAAAATCAATTACGATTTTGGGACTAACTATTTTAGGCTTTATACTTCATTCTGTTATTCATGTAGACGCTGCGGTTGTCGCGATGACAGGCGCTACACTTCTTATGCTAATCGGAGTAAAAGAACATGATATTGAAGATGTATTTGCCCACGTTGAATGGGTAACCATTTTCTTCTTCGCTGGACTATTCATTCTCGTTGGCGGGTTAATTGATATCGGACTTATTTCTTCACTTGCAACAGAAGTACTCGACGTAACAAATGGCGATATCGGTTTCGCTGCGATACTTATCTTGTGGGTATCAGGCATCGCATCTGCGACAATTGACAATATCCCCTTTGTCGCAACGATGATCCCACTTATTCAAGACTTAGCTACAGGACTTGGATTATCTGTCGATTCTCCGCAAATCGAAGTACTATGGTGGGCGTTATCACTTGGAGCTTGCTTAGGAGGAAACGGAACATTAATCGGAGCATCCGCAAACGTAGTCGTTGCTGGTATTGCAAAACGTGAAGGACATGCTTTCTCTTATATGGATTTCTTAAAAATTGGTTTACCGTTAACTATCATTGCATTACTATTATCACACGCTTATATTTATTTACGTTATTTAATGTAAAAGTTGTAGTGCGTGAAATTATATCGTCAAATACAAAAGGTATGCAGCACTATGCTGCATACCTTTTTTTCATCACCAAAATATACCGATAATTGCTAAACCACCTAAAATCATACCGCCAATTTGTCCAACGATTGCTGGCGATAATTGAACACCTTTTCTCACTTCAACAACCGGTCTTTCGTGCCTTAGTTGCTGCACTTCACTTTGCAATTGATGTACACTTCCGTGTAATTCTTTAATTAGTTCCTTTAATTCAGCGACCTCTTCATTTACTGGTTTTGCTTTTTCTAAATTCATTTTGCATAACTCCTTATAAATTCAATCAGTACACTGTAAATTTTCGCCAATTATCATTATATCTCCTGCATACTACATATATAATTTCGAATGTACTTTTTAACCTTGCAGCTCGATCCATTCATCCCTTAATATCCCCATAATGATACGATCAAAACTCTTCCCATCCCTTTGAACTGCTTCTCTCATACAGCCTTCCATCTGAAAACCCATTTTTTTATACAACTCAATAGCAGCTTTATTATAAGAAATAACATCCAGACCGACGCGGTGTAAATTCAATTCATAGAAAGCATATTTTAAGATAAGGTAGATCGCTTCTCTTCCATATCCCTTCCCTCTATCATTTGCATCTCCTATACCAATTGCTAATAAACCCGTCCTGTTATTCCACTCTATGCCATGAATTGCAACAAAACCAATTAAGCGATCTTCTTGAGCTGTCCTTACCATGAAAGAAACACTATTCGATCTCCGTCCCTTTAATAGACCATCACTTGCTATTTCCTGTAAAGATTGCGGGAATGCTATATCTGTATCGACATTTCTTAAATACTCACTATCTTCTTGCCATTTGGCCATTACTTCAGCATCGTTTTCTCTCATAGCTGTTAATTTCATCGTTTTATTTTGAAAAAGTTTCATTGTCATTTCAAACTCCCCCTTTTTTAATAACGGGGATACTTATTTTAGCCTATTTATCCCCTTGTTCCATAAACTGCGTTATAAACGGGATACATACAATAAGCGCTGACATTGGCACATCTCCTCTGCATTAAGTTAACTTCATTTTACATTTTTTTGTTTTTTCAAACAAACTAATTATAGTTTTCTATCATTTAGAACTATAGTATACTTAATTATTCTTCAGATTATTCAATCAAAATAAGAAATCCTAGAAGGTGAAAACATGTTTTATGTAAAACAACTACTCTATTTTACTTATGAACAAGCATTATCCTGTTTATTCCCTATCGTTATTTTTTTAACACTAGCCCTTTCAAAAATCATATCGATTCCAGGGTTATACCGCTACGATTTCATACTCATTGTATGTCTTCTTATGCAGTGGATTATGTACAAAACTGGACTTGAAACGAAAGACGAATTAAAAGTAATTACTGTCTTCCATCTCATCGGCCTTCTACTAGAAATATATAAAGTACATTTCGGTTCATGGAGTTATCCGGAAGAAGCATATTCAAAAGTTTTTGGAGTTCCGCTTTACAGTGGTTTTATGTATGCAAGTGTTGCCAGTTACATATGCCAAGCGTGGAGAAGATTGCATTTACAAATGCACCATTGGCCGAGGGCTATTTTTGCCGTACCGCTAGGAGCAATGATTTACTTCAATTTTTTCACCCATCATTTTCTATATGACTTTAGATGTGTATTAACTTTACTATTATTCATCGTTTTCTTTCGCACATTTGTGGCATTTTCATTACGAGGCGTTACATATAAAATGCCACTCGTTCTCTCCTTTTTCCTTATCGGTTTCTTTATTTGGATTGCAGAGAACATCGCAACATTTTTCGGGGCATGGCAATATCCAAATCAACGGGAAGCATGGAATCTCGTTCACTTAAGCAAAATTAGCTCATGGTTTTTACTCGTTGTTATTAGCATTATGATTGTTACACAACTTAAACATATGAAGGCGTCGAAAAGATAATACTGATTATGTAAAAATAGTTAGCCCATCACTCATTAGAAAGTGATGGGCTTTTTCACCTTACTTATTAAAGCAGTTACACATTATGAACTACTACTAGCAGAAGAGGTTGCTGCAGACGAAGCGGCAATCGTTGCCATCATAGCTGCCTGTTGTGCTTGTATGAGGACTTCTATCATAGTTTGTAAACCTGTGTTGGTAGCTTTACTTTCCTCACCTTTCTGACTTACGAACAATTGAATAGCAATAAGAATATTCGCATCTGTATGCCAACGGAATAATTTCTCCCCCTGCAACTTTTCAATCAATGCTTTAATAGCATGAACCTCTTTTTCTCCATCCTCAAGTAACGCTAGTAACCCGATTGCTGGATAATGCATCTGTTTCACTTTTACCTTTTCTTGTTTTAACAAATTCCATATATTTGTGCATGTTGCAACTAACATTTCTTCACGGACATCTCTCTTTAGTGAAAGGATATGACTTAAAAACTGAAGATCATTCCCTTTGCGCAAACCAGCTTTCGCTAGTTTCTGATACAGACGTTCTACACGATCCATAAGTGTTTCTACATTCTCTGATTGTCCTGCTAGTAAAACCGCGAGTGGATAATCATTTGCACTTGTAAGAAAAAGGTGATCCTCTTTCATACGTTTATATACTTGCATCGAACGCTGAATGTGCGTGCCATGCTGTTCATTCTCTTCTGTTAAAAGGACAGCTGCTGCGAGATAAGTAAATATACTTCGGCTAAAACCACCAGCAACCAATTTTTCATATAAATCTAAAAACTTCCGAAAAGCTTTCTTATAATCTGTAAAGTGAATATCTAATGTTGCGGCCACCACAAAGCGATGATAAGACTTTAAGTACGAAAACATCCCTACTTGATTTTTAATATAACTACTAATTTCTAAAAAACGTCCAAGATCAAACAATTTATCACTACCTGTATACATAGCAGCAATCATCATACCTGTTCTAGAATCACTCGTTTTCCATTTTAGCTCTCCCTTTAACTGTCCATATGTATGTGTATATTGCTCCAACTTTTGTTCTAATGTAATCATAATATTCACCCCTATTTCTAGTTCTTCTCTACTATTATACTTATATTTCATATAGATTTCGCAACCTTATTTCTGTATTTTCTTCAATATTTTTCTATTATGTAAACCAAAAAGTAATAACTATTCTTACTATGGTAAGCGCTCATAATCTTTCAAGAAGTTCAACAACAAAAAAAGTAGATAATAAATTATCTACCCTTTTTGTTTATATATTATTTCACATTACACCTGTATTGTGAAAAATAAGGTTGTAACGTCTTACACCTCAATTTTGACAAAACATCTGTACTTTCGTTTTTTAAATACAATTAGAACTACAGAGCTTTAATAATACGCTCCATCGCCTTCATTTGCCCAATATGATCCGCTTCATGATAAAGCATCATACCGTATAGCTCCCCTACTGTTTCCAATCCTAGGAATGGCTCTGGCAGTTTATTTTCAAACGCTTCTGCTGGAATTTCGTTAATACGTTTCGCTTGTTCTTTTAATTGAGCCGCTAACACTTCCAATGACGGCCCCTCTGTTTTCCATTTAGACGGTCTTGATCCATACCCAAACATACCTGGATATTCAGTTGGTAATTGTTTGAATTCTTTTCCAAACATGAAAACTTCTGCTGCCGTTAACACATGACCGATATGCCAGCGAATTGTATTGTTAAAACCCTCTGGCTGTGTATCTACAGTTTTATCGTCTAGCGTCTCCATTAATTTTAGCAATTCCCCGCGTGTTATTTCAAATTGTTTTAAGCCAACTAGTCTGTTCATTTTATCGTTCTCCTTCTTCATGTACCATTTATTATGAACTAAAAATGTTCAACTTATTAAAGTTTCACCTTGTTTAATCTATCAGAAACAATGAAGAAATACATCAAATATGCTTAGTAAAAATAATAAAAAGGTTCACCTCTCGTACATATAGAATTAGTTACTACACAAATAGTTTAGTAACTAAAAGAGGAGTGTTAATCACATGTTACATGTTTTAAAACAGCAATATAATCTTATTAGCTCTACAAGAGAAACTCTATTTTCATTTTTGGAAGAAATCCCACTAGAAAAATTACATAGCACTGTTCCGAATTTCGGGAATGGTAGCATTATAAAGACGCATATTCATGTAGCTGATTGCTATCGATACTGGCTTGGATCATTTGCATTCAAGCAAAAACGGGCAGATTTTTCATTTGCTAGTGATTATGAAATTGAGCATGCAGATGTGGAGAAAGTCCGTGCTAGATTTAAGTTAGTAGATGAGACTGTACAACGTTTTTTAGATGAATACAATGACCGCTGGCTCGAAAATATAGCAAATGAAGTAAAATGGCAAAAAGAGCCTTGGAGCACGACACCGCTATGGCTTTTAACTCATACAGAGACACATGAATTTCATCATAAAGGACAAATTGTATCAATGGCTCGTCACCTTGGGTATACTCCTCCTGATACAGATCTTAGTTAATGCAATTATTAAAAGACTTGTTGATATATTTTGTTGTGTATAAAACTTTTATCATTTGTTTTAGGTATACCATATCATTATAAAATTCACGTAATATTAAAGTAAGACTCATACTTTTCAAACAATACAATTTTTATCAAAAATATTTAGATACTGTATCACCAACCTTAAGGAGAAATTTATAATGAGATTAGGGAGTGAAAGAATTTATTTAAGACCTCTTTGTCAGCTAGATGCGCCTATTATATTAGAAAGTACAATGGATGATGAAATAAGATATATGACTGGAACCAAGTCTACTTTTTCATTGGAGCAAATTAAAGCACATATAGATCATATCAATAATGATTCAAGTCGCTATGATTTCGCTATTTGTTTAAAAAGCAC
Organism: Bacillus sp. BC08; assembly: GCF_054326875.1. Lineage (NCBI taxonomy): Bacteria > Bacillati > Bacillota > Bacilli > Caryophanales > Bacillaceae > Bacillus > Bacillus sp. BC08. The sequence continues at coordinate 232,351 of NZ_JBTGPA010000027.1, forward strand.
TGACGAAATGATTGGAGAGTTGTCGGTTTTAGATATCGATGAGGAGAACAAAAGAGCAGGATTCAGAATATCAATGCTTTCCATAGCACTCACAGGACAAGGATATGGAACTGAAGCTATTACAATTGTTTTAAAATTTGTTTTTGAACAACTATATTTAAATCGGTTACAGTTAGAAGTATTTAACCATAATTTACGCGGAATTAGAGCTTATGAAAAGGTTGGGTTTGTAAAAGAAGGAACCTTACGTCAATCTTTATTTTATAACAATACATTCTCAGATGAAATTATTATGGCGATACTTAAAAGTGATTATAAAGATATGTCATTGTAAATAACTGTTCTTAAACTATTAACAACTTGAAAGAACCTTACCACAATAAAATGCAGTAAGGCTCTTTCATTTTCATATCAAATAACAACTCTTAACTCATGTATTATATCAATACCAAATAGTCTCAGCATAATTATATGCATCACTATTCGGAATGGCATGTTTCCCTTGCGCTTGCGCCTTTCTTGGATCTAAATCATATACCATTGGCGTATAACATGATGTTTGCCCTTTATTCACTACACCGTTTCCTCCAGCACTCCCGCAAGTATATGCCTTTCCATCTGTTTTTCTTACAATTCTTGCATCAGCTTCGTTATTATAAACTGCTGGACGAGTTACAGTAACTTTTGCCCATGCTGTCTTACACGTTGTGCTAAATTTTAATTCCACATAAGAATTGGAATCAATCCATTTCTTTTCTTTCGTTACTGCCGATTGATCACAGCTATTGTAATACGGACTTTTCCCATCATACGAATGATCTTCTGCATATGCTTTATCATTATTCGTCGTACTAAACACACTAGTTAAAACGAGCAATGATAGACAAAAACATGAACTTAGCTTTTTTAAAAGTTTCAAAGTATTCCACTCCTTTTTAATAGCGTCCTGTTTTTCCATAACCATTATTAAACGTAACCGCTTCAGCATCTGCTGTGTATCCGAAATCAGCAGTTAAATCAAATACCATTCCTGTATAAGTACTCGTTTGGCCTGTTTTTATTGTGCCGTTTCCCTGATTAGAAGTGACTGATTTTTGGAATACACCATTTTTGTATTTATTCACAACAGCGTACGCATACACTCCTCCAGAAACAGCTGGTGCTGGTTGATCTAAAACAAACTTAGACCAAGCTGCATGACATTTATTACTGTAACGTAAATACACTGTCCCTACTTTTTTACTACCTTCGTACACCGCTGTAGATTTTGCATTATATCCATCTGCATCACACGTTGTACTACCTCCGTATACTTTCGTTGTTGCTGGATTTTTCCCGTCATAGTAACTACTTAAATCAGTAGCTGCAAATGTACTTCCTTGGAAACTAAATAATAGCCCTACACTCGCTACACTTAATACACATACTTTCATTAACCTTTTAAACATTTTCAATTTCCTCCCTCAAAATAAGTACGTATAATAAAGACAATCTCCCCCTATGTACGCCCCTCCTTTCATGCTTCCTAGAGGCATCTTACAGAAACGACTAAACGTTGTAAATTCCCTTATGATTATTGGAATATACGAAGACATTTACGTATCCGTCTAAGAAAAAAAGTTGAGAAATACACATGTTTTAGCATTCTTTATTTAAAACATAAAAGAACCGATACTCGTTTCATGCAAGCATCGGTTCTTTATACAAAATTGCCATTTTTACTATTATATAAAATAAATATTTCTCCACTTAATCCGTCATAAAAAACTCCCTCGTCACATCAATAAATTGCTGCAGTGGCGCTGTCATCCATTTATCTTTATGCCAAGCAATTTGTGTATAAATCGGTGAAATTGCATTTTCTACATGTAACTCTTTTATCGTCCCCTCTCGTATATCTTTTTCTACTACTATCGCTGGTAAAACGGCTATTCCTAAATCTGCAATAACACATTGTTTAATTGCCTCGACACTAACGAACTCAATTTTATTTGCTGGATACACATCTTCTGTACGAAATAGCTCTTCAAATAGAGTTCGATACGAGCAACCGAGTTCTGTTAACAAAAGTGTTTCCCTTTCTAAATCTTTTATAGAAACGGAAGTTTGCTCGAGTAAATGATGCCCTGAAGCAGCTACTACCCTTAATTCTTCTTTCATAAGCGGCTCCACATGTAAAGCATCTTCTGTTTTACATTCGTCCAAAATAAAGGCAAGATCGACTTTTCCCTCCATCAATTGTTCCTTCGCATCTTTATTGGAATGTGCTGGTTTAAATATAAGCTTTATTTGAGGAAATTGTGCTTTAAACCTCTTTAATATAGATGGGAGCCTATACGTACATTGACTCTCTTGCGCACCGATTATTAACGTACCTGCTATTTCCTCATCATCTTTCACAGCCATTTTCGCTTCATTACTGAGTGCAATCATCTTGTCGGCATATAATTGAAACCTTCTGCCTGCTTCAGTTAAAAAAAGACGTTTTCCTAACCTTTCAAATAACGGCGTACCTAACTCAGCTTCTAACGTTTTAATTTGCGCCGTTACGCTCGATTGAGCAAAGTTTAATTTCTTCGCAGTTTGGGTAAAGTTCAAAGTGTCTGCCGCTACTTTAAATGTAATTAATTGTTTTATCTCCATTTATCGTCCCTCTTTTCAATCGATATTTCCGATTGATTTCATCGAAATAATCCTCTTTGTCTATTGATATTTGTATTGTATGATAAAGAGCATCGACAAACAATAAAAATGGAGGTATTCCATATGAAGGCACTTTGTTTCGAACAATTTGGAAGTCCAGATGTACTACAATATAAAGAAATACATGATCCAATCATAAATCCAAATGAAATTCTTATCCGTACGAAAGCAATCGGTTTAAATTTTGCTGATATTTATAGACGCCGCGGCGATTATCATCTCGCTGGTAACCCACCTTATATATTAGGCTATGAAGGAGCTGGTATTGTTGAAAAAGTCGGAGCTGACGTTACTACGATCAGTCCCGGAGACCGCATTGCATTTGCTGATGTTCCATTTGCAAATGCAGAGCTAGTTGCTGTTCCGTCTGAGAAAGCAATTAAGCTTCCAGATTCTATTTCTTTTGAAACAGCCGCTTCTGTCTTATTGCAAGGTCTAACAGCACATTATTTAACGAAAGATAGTTATCAAATAAAACAAGATGATATAGCTTTAGTACATGCCGCAGCCGGTGGTGTTGGACAACTTCTTATTCAAATCATTAAACTACTAGGCGGAAAAGTAATCGGCCTAACGTCGTCAAAAGAAAAAGCAAAGATAGCTACGTTAGCTGGTGCTGATCACGTATTTTTATATACGGAAGCATGGCCGGCGGAAGTACTTGAAACAACAAACGGTGATGGAGTAAATGTTGTATATGAATCAGTAGGTTCTACGTTAGAGGAAAGTTTTAGCACAACTAAAACTGGTGGTACTGTCGTATTTTACGGAATGGCCGGCGGTAATCCTGCGCCCATCGATCCGCGTATGCTTATGGATACTTCGAAAACTTTAACTGGCGGAGACCTTTGGAACGTGCTTACTACGTATGAAGAACGTAAAAAGCGATCTACTCAATTATTTGATTGGATCGCTACTAGTAAATTAAACATCGCGAGCCCTACTACATTCGCCTTACAAGATGGTGCTCTTGCACATAAATTATTAGAGAGCAGAAAAAGTACTGGGAAGATTTTATTAATTCCATAAGTCACAAAATGAAAAAGAAGCTAGATTCGATTTTATCAAGACCTAAATTGAAATCAGTTAATAAATGAAAGGACATAACATATGTTATGTCCTTTCTTCTTCAAATAACGGGCACGTGTAACTTTGGAATAAATTTTGTGTTCATTGCTCACTTAAAACGATCTTTAAGTGACTATGGATTTTTTATTAGTAGATAAGACTACGTACTGATTTATGCTAAAAATGAGAATTCACTCCTATAACAACAGTAGCGTCTAGCTCCTCGTCTCTAGCCACCCTCGGGATAAGCCCAGCAGCAGCAAAAATTTCAAAGGTATGTGTTGCCTGCATTTCGCTCGTCTCTATTAAAAGATTTCCTCCCGGTGCTAGCCAGAGAAATGCTTCTTTTGCTACTCTTCGCTGAATGTGAAGTCCATCCTCTCCCCCGTCAAGCGCTATCTTTGGTTCATGTAGGCGCGCTTCCTGTGGGAGCAGCTTTATTGCCTTGGTAGGAACATATGGTACGTTTGCAACTAAGGTATTCACACGACCTTTAAGTGAATGAGGTAAGGCATTATACAAGTCACCTTCAAAAACATGACCACCGAAATTTGTTACGTTGCGGCTTGCACATCGTACTGCGACAGGATCAATATCAACAGAATACAATTCAACTCGTCCTAAAGCCTCCACCAGAGCTACACCCACAGCCCCTGATCCGCAACATAGATCCACGACGATATCATCAAAACATGACAGAGCTTTTGCCTGGTGAACAAGAAACTCTGTACGTTGACGAGGTACGAAAACCCCTCGGTCCACTTCTATCCGCAACCCACAGAATTCTGCGTATCCAACAACATATTCAAGTGGTAAACCATGGGCCCGCATTTCCACCATTTTCTTTAGGTCCTCTGGTGTTTGTGCCTCTGACATAAGTAACCGGGTCTCATCTTCTGCGAAAACACACCCCGCGCTCTGAAGCCTGTTAATGATACATTTTTCCGTTTTATTTTCCAAAAAGAAATTAAATTCTCTTCCTATTTATCTCACCACTTTTTCTTATTTATAACCCTGTATTCGTTAAAAATTGGAGATATCCTTTTCAACAAAATGGCCCTATTCAAAAAGGTTACACCCTTATTCAATGAAATGATCCAATTGTTGAACAAAGAAACACTCTACATAATGGATATTTCCGCCAAAATATCCCAACCTAATTTTATAAATAGAAATAAGAAAAGGAAGCTAGATTTCTCTACCTTCCTTTTCTTATTTCTATATGATTTTTTTATATTTCCACACTTTCTTTTCCTTTTGCAACATAACTCATATCTCCAACAGACTCGACGATATATTCCCCATCTTTATATAAAATTTTCGTTACACTTGCATTCTCTACTCCAAGTTTTGTTTTACTACTGTCTAGCAGTTCAATTAATGCAGTAATCAAAAGTCCATGAACAACAACTAAAACGTTGCCACCTCCATTTGCAGCAGCTTCTTCACTAATTTTATCAATCTCTACTTTTATACGAGTAGAAAATAATTCCCAATCTTCCGCCTGTTTCGTAGGATCCGCTGCTCTAATCAGATTAATCACTTCTTGAATAGAAAACTTCATAAGTTCTTCTGGTGATGAAACGCCCGCAGCTTTCCCAACCACATCCCACATATTTTCAAGTTTTTCACCTTCAAAAATACCAAAATTTAATTCTCGTAAATTTTTTCTTTGCTCTAGTTTCAATTTTGATTGCTCACTATATTTTAATACTAAATTAGCAGTTTCAATCGCTCGGCCACTATCACTACTATACACATTCGCAAAATGAACATCTTTTAATCCTGTTCCTAAATTAGAGGCAACTTCCACACCTTTTTCTACTAATGGAGAGTCTGCCCAACCTTGCGCGCGATGATTCGTATTTAATATTGTTTTACCGTGTCTTGTAACATATAACGTAACTACATTCTCATTGCTATCTGTTTCTCGATTCTTCATCCTTTTCTCTCCCTTTACATTTCTATATCAATTTTACCATCTTAATTATTCATTGAGCAAAATATACGCAAGTGAATTTGCTTAATAAAAAAAAGCTATCTTTCTGTATATCTCTACAAAAAGATAGCATCTTTTATGATTACATTTCTTAACTGATATTCCTACTCAGCAAATGCACTCGAGTACTGAACAACTCCTTCTACACCTTCAAGAGCATTCTCCCTTAATTCCACCACCATAAACACCTCTTCAGGCACTTCAAATGGTGCTTTTATATTCCACTCACTTGCTTTCTTAAAACCAAATTTCGGATAATACTCTGGATGTCCTAACACTACAACCGACCCATATCCAAGTTCTTTCGCTTTTTCTAACGCAGCTCCAATAAGTTTTCCACCAATTCCTTTTTTCTGATGGCCCCTAGCAACTGAAACCGGTGCAAGTGCTAATGATTCTACAGAAGTTCCATCCTGCTCTATCGTAATTTTGGATAACAGAATGTGACCAACGATTTCCTCTTCTACTGCAACGATTGATAATTCTGGAACAAATGCTTCACATTCTCTAATACGTTTTACAAGTTCATGTTCTGTTTTATCACTAAATTCTTCATTTAAAAATGCTTGTTGTACCACTTCTTCTGTTTTTCTATAATCGTTTTGTTGCTCTTGTCTAATCGTTACCATTCTAACTTATCCTCTATTCTTTCTTATTTCTTTTTGGATTTTACGAAGCGCTTTTTTCGATCCGCGCTCTATATCATGTTGCATTTTTCTTTCTTTATAATCGACAAATAGTGTATTTAAATCGTATCCCTCTGGGTATAATTCCTTTGCCGCTACCTCTAAAGTAATACGTTTTACGTTTACTTCAACGAATTCACCGTTATAATATACAACGACGTTATAGAAATTATCTATTTCCTTATAAATGATACCAAAATCATCATAATCTAATAAATTTACACGATCGCCGATTTTGTACTCGTAATGGTTTTCTCTTTTTTCCTGCACAAATTTTGGTTTTCTAATTTTACTTTCATTCAGTTTTTCTAAAGCATATTCTTTATTTTCCATGTACTCTTTCGCTCTTTGTAGTACACGCTCTCTTACGTTCATTTTATTCGCAATCCAAAGCGCATTACTTTCACCTGATTTACCGATTACTAATTTATAAAGTGGTTCTAGTGTCTCACTATTAAATTGCATTGCTGCGTTCATAAAATCATCGTGCATTTCTGAGAATCGTTTAATTTCACCGTAATGCGTGCTCGCAACTGTAATACATCCTGCGAGATAAAACTCCTCTAAAATAGAAATTGCAAGTGCTGCCCCTTCATTCGGTTCAGTCCCACTTCCTATTTCATCAAATAGTAGCAACGTATTATTATTTGACATCCTCATAATCTCAGATAAATTTTTCATATGAGATGAAAATGTACTTAGTGCGTTTTCGATACTTTGATTATCACCAATATCTACAAATACATTTTCGAAAATAGCAATTTCTGTTTCTTTATCTCCAGCAATATGCAAGCCTGACATTGTCGCTAATGTTAGTAGCCCAATTGTCTTTAATACAATTGTCTTCCCGCCTGCATTTGGTCCGGTAATAATTAAACTACGGTAGTTTTGACCGATTTCAAAGTGTAACGGTACTACTTTTCCACTTAAAAGCGGATGTTTACAATTTACTAAATGAATGTAGCCATGGTCATTTAATTTCGGCTCTATTCCATCGATTGATTTACTAAACTTCGCTTTCGCAAATACCATATCATACTGACTAATTAATTCCATATTAATTTTTATATGATAAATATTTTCTACTACCATCCCTGATAAAGTCGCTAAAATTTGATACTCTTCCATCGCTTCTTCTGCTTTCAAACTTGCAAGTTCCGCATTTAACTTTGTAACCGTATGCGGTTCTATAAATACAGTAGAACCTTTAGCGGACGCTTCAACTATACTTCCCGCAACTTGATTTTTATAAGAAGATTTAATTGGAATCGTATACCTATCATCTTTCTTACTAATAAAGAATTCTTGAATATACTTCTTATTTGCACTACTATTTAAAAACTTCGTTAAACGTTCTTTTATTTTTCCATCTACCGAATCAATGTTATTTCGAATTCTTTTTAACTCTTTACTCGCAGCTGCATCAATGCTATTTCCTTTAATGGAAAAATTAATTTCCTCTTCAATACTTTTAAATTCAGTCATTGAATTTGCATAAGAAGCTAATACTGGCGCAAAAAATTCTTTATCTAACATAAACTTTTTAATCTTTCTACAGCCACGTAAAAAATCTGAAACACTTACTAACTCTTCAGGATCTAAAATCATACCTTTTTCTAATTTTTGAATTGTACTAGCAATATTTGAAATACCGAAGAAAGGAACATGCCCTTCTGCATCTACTATAGCTCGTGCTTCCGTCGTTTCATTCAAGCGATTCCTCACTACTTTTATACTCGTACTCGGCTCTAATTTATTTAATAATTCCTTACCTAATCCACTTACACAATAAGATTTCACTATATCCTTTAATTCGTTATATTGTAACTTTTCAAAAGTCATCGTATTCATTTTGTTTCTCCTCACTATGATTGATTTTTATCATAAATGAAGATACCTACCCATTAGATTCCAATGAGCCCTACACGATTCAATTACCATTTTTATACATTAAAAATATATACAAAAAAGCTGCGGGGATACCGCAGCTTTTACATTTACAAGGCATGAGTAATAACATATGAGGAAATAAGCCACCAAAAAAAAGTTGGCAATCCCATTATTACACGCTTTATAAAGTATTGTAGGTATCTTCATAGGTATCGAAATAAATCCATGACAAAGTTAGGGGTATGCTATACATAAAAATCCCCTGGTCTTATCCGATTTATTTCATTAAATTTTTCCTATTTAGTACCTACCGCACTCACAAAAAAGCACCTCTCATTAATTTATATTATAGTCATTGAAATCTAATTTACTGAAATCATCATACTATATGTTTTGTGAGAAGTAAAGGTGTCAGGCTATTCCCTTGCAGATTGTAAAGCTTTCATATAATCTACCTTTTTCTCAAGGGTCTTTTTCGCATCTTCAGCCGTTACTATATAATCTACTGCAATATGTTGTAATACACCATTATCAACATTTGGCAACTGAATCGTTATATCATCCACACTACTCTTACTATCTTCAATCGTTTTATTAAATTCCTGAATACTTCTTGCAAGCTCCGCTAATGTTTCCATATGTGCAGAATTGTTTACATCTAAAAAAATATTACTTCTGAAAACCGCCGTAACATACTGCTTCGGATGCTTCTTCGCTATTTTTTTCTCTTCATCCTTGCCGAAAATAATATCTCCTGTCTGCATTCGATCGAAAGTAAGTATAGTATTATTCCTTTTTTCTTCATAATATGTATTGAACCTTTCTCGTAAATCGTTCGCTCCTTTTTTTACTTTATAGTTATCATTCCCTACCTTTGGAGAGGTTCGTCCATCGAACCATATTTGAAATTGCAAATATGGTTCATCTACTTGCTGTACATAAGCTATTCGTCTGTTTGGGCCTAAAAAATCCTTACCTTGGTCAGCGATTTCAATTCGATCTAGTTTTACAGAAATACCATGCTCCGATTTTGTATAACTTTCTGCTTTTTGTTCAATTTCTTCATCCGATATATCACATGATGTTAATAGTAATAAACTAAACATTATGCTATATTTCATTATTGTTCTTTTCATATTGCCTCTCCTTTTGCTACTACTTCCTATACAGAAATGTCCTTATCGTTTTTAAATTACGATTTATATAAAGTGAAACTTTAATCAGTGGTTTTTTTCATCCCCCACTGATTATTAGTTGAACCAATCGGACTTTTATAGGCAGTTGATCCCCCGCCTAACTTCTTTGCTTTCGCTGAATTTTGAGGTGGGGGGCTTACTGCCCATTAAAGCGGGATAAAGAACTTCTTTTAATAACTACCAGTGTAAAAAACATCCATTTATTATCATTTTACACTTATAGTGTAATTTTACACTATATTCATTTTACCGTAAAACAAATATAATATCTATGAAAATCACGTTGAAAACATACTAATATTTAGTTCTATAGCAATCACAATACTGTTTTTTATTGTATCGAAATTAAATAAGCTCCTCCGCTATTGCAAATGTCATTTACTTTCCCTAATACATTTAATAATTATGACAAGCAATCATAGGAGGTTACTATATGAGCGAACAATACATCATTTTACATGGACCTGCTCTTGAACCGAATTTAATTGGCCCCACACTACCACCAATTCCACCATTTACATTCCCGACCGGACCTACTGGAATCACAGGACCTACCGGTGCAACAGGTTTTACTGGAATTGGAATAACTGGTCCCACTGGGGTTACAGGACCTACTGGAATTGGAATAACTGGTCCCACTGGAGCAACCGGTTTAGGGATACTCCCCGTATTTGGAAGAATAACTTCTGAAATAGGTATCGGTTTTTCAGCAGTAGTTAATACAAATGTTAACTTTACCATTCCAGGATCTGTTAGTGGAACTACTCTAAATCCAGTAGACAACTCCATTACAATTAATACCACTGGTGTATACGCTGTATCCTTTTCAATCGTATTTGCGATACAAGCTATTTCATCTAGCATATTAAATCTTACAATAAACGATTCGATTCAATTCGCGATTGAAACACGAGTTGGTGGTGGTTCTGGGGTAAGAGCTACATCCGCCAGAACTGATCTATTACCTTTAACCCAAGGAGACGTTCTTCGAGTACGAATAAGAGAAGCTACAGGTGATATTATTTATTCCAATGCATCTCTCGTTGTTTTAAAAGTCGACTAATTAATTAATGAAAATAAAAATTTAGGAATGATGACAATATAAAAAGAAGAGGAAGACTTATATTTCAGTCTTCCTCTTCTTTTTTATCACCAATTCACTGCTGAACATATATGGAAACTGATCCTCCACTTACATGGAACTGTCCCCATCCGTCCTTATTAATTGTTACAGTATTTGTTTGATTACCCGTCATATCGTACCATACTTCCCCTGCGTTATTCTTTCCAACTTCCATCCACTTTGATCCTCCTGGCCCATCTGAGATTAATGTTGCTAGACCGGAATCCGCATGTACACCATCACCTTCTCTTGTCCATCCAATTACATCTGGATGGTCTAAATAATCACGCTGCGTACCATATGCAAAGTTTTTTCGTGCCGTCAAAATCGGATCAATTTTATCTTTTAACGCTGGAATTTCATAACTACTATTTCCGCTTGTCCCATAGTAATCACCATAGAAAACTGAAGGATAGCCCTCTGCACGAGTTAAAATAAATGCATATGCCAACGGTTTAAACCATGGACTTACTACAGATTCCAATGATTGTCCAGGCTGAGAATCATGATTCTCAACGAGAGTAACTGCAAGTGCGGGGTGATTTTTCATTACTGTTCCATTTAAAATATTTCTCATATCATAATTCCCATTTCCTTTTGAAGCATAATGAAAATTGTAATGCAGTGGTGCATCAAATACAGATTGATTATAATTTACTTTAGCTAAATAATTATTTAAAGTCTGGATATCATTTTGCCAATATTCAGCCACCGTAAACATTTCTTTTCCTGTTTGTTGTCTGACATGATTTACCCAATCGCGTAAATATTCATGATCAATATGCTTAACAGCATCTAAACGAAAGCCATCTAAATTTAATTCATTCGCATACCACGTTCCCCAATTTTTCATCTCATTCGCAACATCTGGATGATCAAAATCAAGATCTGCATACATCAAATAATCATAATTTCCATTCTCGCTAGACACTTCCCAGTCCCATGCTTTACCTATCCCCCTAAATTTATAAATTCGATTTAATTTCCTTCCTTCATCCCAATCCGTTCCGTCAAAATGATACCATTTCCATTTGAAATTAGAATAAGCATCTCCACGCCCTGGAAAGTTAAATCCCGTCCATGCATTAATTTCATAATCACCTGATACTTCAATATTTCGATTGTTACGGTCTACCTCAACAGCTGTTACAGTTTCAGTATAATCTGCTCCACCTTTATGATTCATAACTACATCGCCATATACATCGATGTTTTGCTTATGTAAAGCTTCAATTGCAGATTTCAACTGTGCTTTTGTCCCATATTTTGTCCGCACCGTTCCTTTTTGATTGAATTCTCCTAAATCATATAAATCATACGCTCCATATCCTACGTCATTTTGCGTAGTTCCTTTGTATGCAGGCGGTAGCCAGACAGATGTAATTCCTTTCTGAGCTAAATTTCCAGCATCCGAACGCAAACGATTCCAATGATTCCCATCGTTCGGAGCATACCACTCAAAATACTGCATTAATGTTCCATTGTTAACCGTATCTGCATACACTTTACTCCTCCCATATATACTAGGTAAAAACAAAACAACCGACAAGCCAACTACTATTATTCTTTTTAACATATTTACACCATCCCCTTCCAAGAAAACGTTTGCATAGTTTATCGGAATTATTATAATATTCGTTCTACAATTAGTAAAGTAGCAATCTCTCACTCTCCCACATTATTTTTTAGTCTAACTTCACATATTCAACAAATACTTCAAAGTAGTTTTCATTTCACATCTTATTCAAGATTGTTTACAATTTATCTATAAAAGCATGATGGAGGGATTTCTATGACCGACTTTCAAAAACAATTTTTTTCAAGATTACATATAGAAGAAAAACACAACGTTTCATTTGGAGATTTACCTAACATTATGTACGCGATGGCACAAACTGTTCCTTTTGAAAACTTAAATATTATCGAAAAAAACTTTACAGAAGTATCAAAAGAAAATCTAAAAGAAAAAATTTTAGTAAACAACCGCGGCGGTCTTTGTTATGAACTCAATCCTACTATGTACTACTTCCTTAAAGACGCTGGATTTGATGTTCATCTCGTTTCAGGAACAGTGTACAATGCAGCAAATTCTACATGGGCTGTTGATTCTGGCCATATTGCAACCGTTTTAACACACCATAATGAACTTTATTTAATTGAAGTAGGGTTCGGATCATACTTACCTCTAGCACCTGTCCCTTTCTCAGGTGAAGTCATTCACTCCGTCACAGGAGATTATCGTATTCGTAAAGAAATGACTGAAAAGGGAAACTACATGTTAGAGATGCGTAAAAGCAATGAGTTTTTGGATCAATCTTCTGCTGATGATTGGACGTTAGGCTATGCATTTTATATAGAAGAAGTAGATGAAGAAAAAGCAAATGCAGCACAAAAAATTATCGTTGAACATGAGGGCTCACCATTTAACAAAGTACCTCTTATTGTAAAACTAACTGAAGATGGGCATGCATCTTTAACAAAGGATAGTCTGACAATAGCGAAAAACGGTAAAAAAACGAAAGAAAGCGTTACAGATGTACAATATAAAAATCTTTTACATTCAAAATTCGGAATTACATTATAATTTTTTAAGCCTTGCCATTTTAGCAAGGCTTTTCATTTTCCAGCAGGGATTTTTTGCAATTTGTTGTATTTCATAGTTATATAGGAATATAACTACATATTTAGAAAGGAAATGATTATGACTGAACTTAAAGATCGACTACAAGTAGATGATAAAGAGAAATGGGATTTAACGGATATTTATCATACAATTGAAGATTGGGAAAGCGATTTCCATAAAATTGAAGTATTAACGAAAGAATTACATGAGTTTAATGGAAACATTCATGATGGCAATAGTTTATTAGCCTATTTAACAAAGAGTGAAGAAATTTCTAGCATAATATCTTTAATGTTCGCTTATGCACGATTACAATCTGACCTTGATACGCGCGATACTGACGCTCAATCTCTTGTCGATAAAGTATCACAGTTACATGTGAAAGTAAGTGCGGCTAAATCGTTCTTTTCCCCGTTCTTACTTAGCGTAGATGAAAACACATTACATTCTTACATAGAAGAAGCAGAAGGTTTACAATATTATAAAGAAGACTTATTTGAATTATACCGTTATAAAAAACACGTATTGAATAAGGACCAAGAAGAGATTTTATCACAAATGGGCGAAGCACTTTCCTCTCCTCAGCATACATACGGCATGTTAAATAATGCAGATATACTATTTGGTGAAGTGACTACTGATGAAGGAGAAAAAGTTACTCTAACACGCGGAATGTATGCAAAGTTAATAGAAGATGAAAATCGCGAGAAACGTAAAGAAGCCTATAAAGCTTATTACAAACCATACGTTCAATTAAAGAATTCTATCGCTTCTACTTTATCTGCTGCTATTAAAAATAATGTTACTGTTTCAAAGCTAAGAAAATATCCATCAGCTTTAGAAAAGTCATTATTTGGCGACATGGTTCCGAAAGAAGTTTATGAAAATTTAATTGAGACGACGAAAAAAAATATTCAATCACTACATACTTATAATGAACTTCGAAAAGAAAAATTAAATGTAGATGAACTACGTCAATACGACTTAGGCGTTGATTTAGTAGCTGGTGTAAAACAAGACATTCCATATGACAAAGCATTTGACATGATGATCGAATCACTAGCTCCATTAGGTGAAGAATATATTGAAACATTAAAAAGCTTTAAAGATAAACGCTATATCGACGTAAGGGAAACACCAGGAAAACGTTCCGGCGCTTATAACTTTGGTGTATATGGTGTTCATCCTTTCATTCTTTTAAATCATCACGATGATTTAAATAGCCTTTTCACTCTTACTCATGAGTGTGGACACGGCATGCATACACATTACTCACACGGATACCAACCAAGAATTTCTGCACACTATACTATTTTTGTCGCAGAAGTCGCTTCTACAGTAAATGAAGTGCTATTAATTCATCATTTATTAAAAGAAGCCAAAGATGCTGCTGTACGTAATCATTTAGTAAACCATTTCATCGATAAATTTAAAGGTACTTTCTTTACACAAATCATGTTCGCTGAGTTTGAAAAAATCACACATTCAATGGCTGAGCAAGGTAAACCATTAAATGCCCAAGTCTTTAGCGAAGTTTATGAAAACTTGTTTAGAGAGTATAATGGCGACTCTCTCGTATTTGACGAAGAAGTAAAATACGGCTGGGCTAGAATACCGCATTTCTATCGTCCATTTTACGTATACAAATATGCAACTGGATTCGCTTCTGCAATCCAAATTGCAGATAAGTTATTGAGCGGCGATCCAAATGCTCAAAAATATTATATTGAATTCCTTAAAGGTGGAAGTTCGGACTATCCATTAAATCTATTGAAAAAAGCTGGTGTTGATTTAACTACGCCCGAACCGATTGAAAGTACACTAAATCGTTTCAACTCACTTGTTGAAGAATTTTCAGCATTATAAAAAGCATGCAGAGTATATACTCTGCATGCTTTTTTCATTTCAGTTACTTTATGCCAAATGTTGCTGCGTCACACAGTGAATCATGCCACCATAGGCAAACAGTTCATTTACATAAATACCGACAATTCTTCTTCCTGGAAACTGCCCTTCAATGATTTGAAGCCCTAACTTGTCATGTTCATCGCCATATATAGGAACTAATACAACTTCATTTCCAATATAAAAGTTCAAATATGAGCCCTTACAGTCTGCTTCTTTTACCATTTTTCTCGTCACCGGTACTGGTATGAGTTGAAATGGTTTTCCATCTATATTTCTTGCTTGTCGCAATTCTTGATAATGCTTTTCGTACGCCTCCAAAAGGTAGGATTCACTTTCCCCAAAAGGATCATATTCATAAAGAATTGTATTTTCATTTACAAAACGTGCTGCCCCATCAATATGATAATCCGTATCTTCATCATAATTATCTTCACCGCGAATGCCCGTTATCCATATAAAATTCGTTACCCCTAAATGCTTCGTTAACCCTATTTCAATCTCTTCCTGACTTAGTGTAGGATTTCGATTTTCATTTATAATAGAAGTTTTTGCCGCCATTAAGGTTCCATTTCCGTTTATCTCTATTCCCCCTCCCTCTAGACAGACACTAGCATTAACTTTTGGAATGCTATACGTTTCACTTATTTTTGCTGGAATAACAGCATCATTTTCATACGGATATTTCTCACCCCACCCATTAAAAATCCAGTGTGTTAAGCAGAGATTGCCTTCCTTATCTTTCACAAAAATTGGTCCATTATCTCTTATCCAAATATCATCCGTTTCTTCAATTAAAAAATCAATTTTATTCATATCCACTTTCGCTTCCGTTAACTTCGTTTGGACATGTACTTTTTCTTCCTCATCATATACAACAATATGCACAATTTCTCCGTAATGAAGCTCCTTTGCCATCGTTACCCAAATATCATCTAGCTTAGCTCTGTAACCTTCACCTCTATGAGCTTTATCATGAGGCCATTGGAGCCATGTCCCCTCATGCTTTTCCCACTCAGCTGGCATATAAAACAAACTATTTTCTATATTTCTCATACGTGTTCACCCCTTCTCCGAATGTAAGTTCAGTCTAAACTTTGACATCGTGTTAAGGTCAACAGAAATATATTCATGTACTTGCAACTACTTTATAAGGTGTCTCTTTATTTCTCCTTGTGATACACTACTTCTCCTTGTAAAACCGTCACTAAAACTTTCGCATCTGGAATCTTATCGACACCCATTTGAGTAATATCTTCATTTAGTAATATCATATCGGCTGATTTACCTACTTCAATTGAACCAGTAATATTATCAAGGCCTAATGCTTTGGCGGGCTTAATCGTATAAGCATCAATAGCTGCATATATATCAGATAAACCTTTCTCTTCAATACTTAGTGCATTTGAAATCGTCACAAGTGGATTTAGTTCATTTACATCCCAATCACTACTAAGTGATACGTTTGCTCCTGTTTTCCAAATGCGTCCTAATGGCATAATTCGTTCCATCTGTTGATTTGTAAAATACGCACTTGCCCAGCTTTGTTTAGGATCTTCTGCAAAATCATGACCTACTTGGAAATCAGCACTAATTCCTAATTTTTCAAAACGATTTATATCACTATCTTCTACCATTTCAACATGCGTAAGCGTATAAGGCTGATTCGCCCCTTCTTTTTTCGCTGCTTCAATTGCATTTAAACTCTCTCTTACCCCGCCATCTCCAATCGTATGAATGAGCGCACCGTAACCAAGTTTATTCAGTTCCGTCAACCACCATTTCATTTTTTCTTCTGGAATATAGTTCAAACCGTACGGTGTTCCTTTAAACCACTCAAATTTATATTTTTCTAGTATTTTAGCTGTACTGTTAATGCTAATTCCATCACTATACATCTTCACTTGATTAATAAGCATTCGAGATGATACATCATCACGCTTAATTTTTTTGAAATACTCAATTTGTTCTGCTTCATTTAAGTTTGGATATACCCACAGACGCAGTACTACTCGTGACGTTAACTTTTTCTCATCGTTAACTTTATTCCAAACATCTAACCAGCCTCGTTTCCAATAGAGACGTCCATCGCCGACTGTAGTAATACCATTCTTCGCAACTTCATCTAAACCGTCTAACAAACCTTCATAATTTTTTTCAAAGAGTTTAGGCTGAGAATTCCATGCTTTTTCCATTACGATATCCCCTGCTGTATCATACAGTAGCCCGAAAGGTTCTCCTGTTTCTGGATCCCGGATGATTCTTCCGCCTTGCGGATCTTTCGTCTCTTTATTTATTCCCGCTACTTCCAATGCTTTTGAGTTAACCCATACAGAATGAGAAGTTCTTTCCATAATTAATACAGGGTTATTAGGAAATAACTCATCAAGAACTTGTAATGGCGTTTGCTGTTCTGATTTTTCGTCCATATCTTTTAACAGCTCTTCCAAACTAAATCCTGTTCCACTTACCCATTCGCCATCTTTCACATCTTTTTTACAAGCCTTTAAATACGAGCGTTGTTCTTGCAGCGAAGCATCTGGTGAGACACTACAATTCCCTGCTGCTGGTGATTTCGCCTCAAATATATGATTATGATTGTCCACAAAACCAGGAAGAATAAAACGTCCTTGTAAATCCACCACTTTCGTATCTTCATTTATAAATTCTTCTACATCTTTGTTTGAACCAACAAATGTAATTTTCCCTTCTTTAACGGCTACAGCCTCTACAATGTCTTGCTTGCCATTTGAAGTATAGATTGTACCATTTTTAAACACTACATTTTTGGGCAATTCCTTAGGTAGAACAAAGCTACCATTCTCACCTCCTCCTCCAGGAGTACATGCTGAAACCCATGTCATACTTAGAATCAGGCAAATAATCATGATTGTTTTTTTCATATTCTTTCTCCTTTTTATTATGATGAATTACTTACATAAATAGAATAAGGATTGACATAATGTTAATGTCAATCCTTATTCTCAGTTTATTTTCATCACTAAAAAACAAATTTGTGTCACATACTCTTCTACTAAACAATCACATTCAGATCCCTTAATGTAAACCTCATATGGTGAATCATCTATTACATAACCATTTCTTTCAATCCATTTTTCTAACGCAATATAAGCGTAGCCTATATAGTCATAACTTCCATAATGCATAGTAGTAACGATTTGATGTGGATTTAATTTTTTTATTTCATATTCTTGTACTACATCTTTATTGTTCCCATGCATGACCGGAATCCTAAATTCAACATCACTTTCATTTGGAATATACTCTTCATCATAAAAAACTGTAGAAGGCGAGCCGACTATTTGGAAGTTATTCTTGTGTACTTTTTCATATAAGTCATAAAAATAATCATCCATATCATCTATATTTATTTGTAGCCTTTGAGAAATTACTGTTATTTCATTTCTCTTCCCAATTAATATATCGTAATTTCTATGGCAAGCAGTATTTAAAGCATAATTCATATTTACCATTTCATTCATTTCTGAAATAACCTGTAAATTTTGTTTTACTTCATGAGATAACTCTATAATTTGTGCTTGCATATGTTTAATAAATGAATCTTGATCTGACGACTGAAGAATGATTTTAATTTTCGGTAGAGGGAACTTATACTCCCTTAACTTTTTTATTTTCAACGCTATTTCTAACTGCCCTTGCTCATAATATCTATACCCATTTTCCGGGTTTACATATGCTGGTTTTAATATATCTTCTTTGTCATAATGCCTTAGCATCCGTGTACTCATTTTACAAATCCGCGAAAACTCAGTAATTGTATACATATACTTACCCCTTGAATACATTTTCTTATACGCTTATTTTAAAACCAATCAAAAATCTTCCTAACTGAAAATTCTTCATTCTGATTGTTCAATCTTTTCATTTTTGAAGGTAATAAATGATGAGGACAATACCACGTTAAACAATTTATTGCGCCTCCCATTGTTGATATTTCTCCTACATGAATTTGAATAGCTTGTTTCTCCGTATGCTGTTGGATATATCGTAACACTTCCCTATCTTTAGCTAATCCAAACTTAGGAACGTAAATCGTATCACATGTTTCTAACATATTTATATACAACCCTTTTGCCGACGCTATTTCTTGATCATATTGCCCTTTCTCTGTATATGACGATGGCACAACTATAAATTCAGCTTCTGGCATTTGCTCTCGAATAATCTCTTGAACATTATATCTAAATTCATGATCCCCTAAAAAATCACTAATAAACATTGTGTGTTCATCAATAAATTTAACCATTCCGTCTGCATGTGCAAGTACGTCCCCTTCTTCAGCAGGAATAATAATAACTCGGCTCACATCCAAATCCCATTCCAGTTGCTCTATAATTTCTTCTTCCGTCCAATCATAATTATCATCAAATATGCGTTCCGTTACTATAACAGAATCTTTTTTATTCCAAATAAGATTTCCACCGTCTAATATCAATGGAGATTTCACATATTCAAAGTCATTCTTTTTCAGCCATTTATTAAATTGTTGATCTAAATATCGCCATTGATCTTTCGGTAAGTAATTTGGTTGATATTTGAATTTAACTAAATGATTTGTGACAACTGGTGCAACATCTCTTAGCCAAATATCGTCATACTCAAAAAAGCTTGTATGAAAGTCTCGCTCTTCAACAGATAAAGAAACAAGTTGATCAGTAAATGATTTATTTTCATTTAAGTATTTATTAAAATAAATCAGATCTTCATAAAATGGACGATAATATTCATTTGATTTATCTGGTATTGCAGTAAAAATAATTCCATTTTGTTTTTGTTCCATATTATTTACCTCGCTTTTTAATAATGGTTGAATAACTAATTTCACTATGCCAACTACTTCCCTTTTCATAACAATTTTCGAAACGTGCACATTTCATGAATGGATTATAGCACGGAGAAATATTATATATTTATATAAAAAATATAAAGCTGTGGTTGAGCGAAAAATTGACTCTTGACAGGGTTTTAAAATACAATAATAAAAATTCATATGAAAGTATGAAATTTAATAATAGAATCATAAGTCCTATCATTATGAAACTAGTTAATATTATTCCCTTCAATGTCCTTGTTCCTTTTTGCGAAAAATAAAACATGACAAAATAGATAAAAGTAACAATGTACCTATTTTGTCGGAAGGTTGCTGAATTTCAATCGATTACTTCAATTGAATCGGTTGTTGCTGTGTCACACAATGAATCATGCCACCATTTTTATAAAGCTCTCTCACATCAATACCAACTACTTTACGATTTGGATATAACTTCTGAATCGTATCGTTTGCGATTTTATCATTCGGATCATTATAATTAGGCACCAACACCACTGCGTTCCCAATATAATAATTAATATACGATCCCTTATAATCGAGAGCTTTTCCATTTTCTAAAATAACTTTCTCTTTACTAAGAGGTAAGTATTCATACTTATATTTCTGTCCTGACGCATTTTTTGCCTCTAACAATGTGTCCATATCTTTGTTCGATAACCCCCATTCGGCTAAGTCATCTTCTTTCATCGTTATAATGGTAGATTTACCATGGAATTTAGCAAATCCATCGATATGGAAGTCAGTAATATCTAAATTAGGTACTCCATCTAACCAAATAAAGTTTGATACTCCTAGGTCACTTATATATTTTTCAATTTCCTTTTCTGTTAAATCCGGATTTCTATTTTTATTTGTTACTGCACTTCGAGTTAATAAAGCAGTCCCATTACTGTCTAATTCAATCGCACCGCCTTCAAGGACAAATCCCCCCCAATCAATCCTCTCAATCCCTAATTGTTTACTAACATTTTCACGTATACGGGCATCATTTTTATAAGGAGTTTTCTTTCCCCAACCATTAAATTCCGGATCTAATACTTTGAGATTTTTATTATTGTCATAAACAAAAATCGGCCCACTATCTCTTGCCCATACATCATCAGTAGGAGCGACAAAGAAATCAATTTTATCCATATTCAGTCCTTTATCTATTAAAAGATTATTGATGCGCTCTTTCTCTTCCTCATCGTATGCAACAATATGGACTTTTTCACCCTCGGTTAAAGCACTTGCCATCTTAACCCAAATCGGTTCAACTTCCTGCTTATATTCTTGACCATATGTGTATTCATGAGGCCATTGCAGCCATGTACCTTCATGTTTATCTTTTTCATCTGGCATCGTATATTTTCCAACTTTTTTCTGTACCTCTACTTTTCCATTCTCTTTCCCTTTTACATTTTCATTACCACCTTCAAAAGAACAACCACTAAAAATCGCAGTGGATAATGTAACTATTAAGCAAAACTTTACTACTTGTTTCATTTTTCAACCTCCAGTTCTTATCTCCAATAATGTAAAGCTTCACATAGTGTGAAGCTCAAGCTTTTTCTCCAATGTAAAAATTACCAATTCTTCTTTGCATTCCTATCATTTAACTAACTATATATATTTATTCAACTACCTTCCTTACCTACTTATTTAGCACACTGAACTTTACGAAATAAAAAAATCGGTATTGATAATTACATATCAATACCGATTTTAAAATTATTCTTTTCCTTCAATTAAATCATTCGCCATTTTCCTAAACTCTTGATTAAATGAGTCATTCATACCATTTTGGACGTTAGAAAATAATATGACGAACGTTTTTTTATCCCAGTTAAAATTATTAAATGTATTCCAACCTGCTAATACGCCGTGGTTATGATAATAATCTGGATACGTATAGAAACTAAATCCATATTTTCTTGCAGGTGATGCAGTAAACATATCTAATACACTTTGTTTAGATAGCAGTTTTCCATCCATAATAGCCTCATCTAATCTTTTCATATCGTCAACAGTCGTATACATTTCACCACACCCATACAACCAGTTCATTTTTAAACGGGGTGCAACTATTAACTCATTATCTTTTCTCGTATAACCTTCTGCTAAAAAAATATCTTCAGGGAGAGTTGCACCCATTCCAGATTCATGCATTTCAGCAGGAGTCAAAATATTTTCTTTCACATATTCAGCGAGTGGTTTATTTGCTATCTTTTCTACAATATACGCAAGTACCATATAATTATAGTCTGTATATTTCCATCCTGTCCCTGCAGGAAATTGCAATTTTTGCGTTCCAATCCACGTTACTAACTTTAATCGTGACGCCGCATTCACCCTACCTTGTCCCTGATCTGGTAACCCGGACGTGTGTGTTAACAAATTTCGTAACGTAATGTTTTTATCTGCTGGAAACGATGGAATATACTTATTTACATTGTCTTCAATATTTAATTTCCCTTTTTCCTTTAGCTGCATAATAGATATTGCAACGACTGTTTTCGTAATTGAACCAATGCGATATTTCGTTCTTGGTGTTGTTACTACTTTATCTTTCACATTCGCATACCCATAACCTTTTCGTAAAATCACATGACCTTTACTAGCTACAAGAACACTCCCATTAAATCCTTTATCTTTTAAATATTGATCTAGTTTTCCAGCTGCAACTTCATAGCGCTTTTTCTCATTTGCATCGACTTCCTGCATATCGCCCTTTTGCTTACTATTTACATTAGAAAATACCTTTATATCATATTTCTTACCTTTATTTGCATGTATTAGTGCAACGACACTCCCACAAAAAATAGCAAAAATAAAGAAAACAATTAACCATTTCTTAAGCATAATAGGAACCCTCTTTTATCTAGTTTCACTTAACGCGCATCCATTCTATTCTATATCTGTTAATTTTCAAATACTTTATATTATTATCTATCTATTATTCACCTAAGTGAACTAGATTCCTTTTTCTCATATTCAGTTTTTGACTACTCTCTATTGTATTTCTTTCTTGCAAAATTTCCACCTTACAATCGGATACACCCTACTATAATTTCAATATCTTATGTAACATTTGTTACACATTATCAAAAAGGAGCTATAAACATGAAAAATACTGATAAACGCAATCGTTTAGATGATATGATGTTTCATTATAGGGTAACAAAAAATAATATAGTTTTAATTGAATATTACGGAAAACAAATTATAATATTAAAAGGAAATGCTGCTGAAAAATTTTTAAACAAAATAAATCATGCACATAACGATACAGAAAAACAACTCATTATGGCTAAAGTTACAGGCAATTTCAAAAGAGGCAATGAACACCAATGAAAACGAATCTCATTTGTATTTTGATTATACAACATATAAAAAAAGAAATGTCGCTCATTCGGCATTTCTTTAGACTTTCTTCATAAAAAATTTACATTGCTAACTTTCTTTTATTTTTTGTTTTTACGATATAAACTCACTGCCGAGATACTTAATAATATCACTATACACAACCACGCATACGTATACCCTTTCTCATCGACAATATAACCAAATAAAACAGGTGCAACAATAATTGCAACTTGATTGAATGTAAGTGCCAAACTAACTGTTATTCCAACAGATTCTTCACTTGCCAATTCAGCAACTTCGGCTATAAAAAGACTAAACCAACCAATTGAAAAGAAGCCTAACAATGCGCTTACACCATACAATACTCCACTCGTTACTGTATGTATGCTCATGACTAACAATAGAATCAAACCGATAGAAGCACAGACAGCTATAAGTAAAGGCGTATGCCGATTCCCCTTATAAAACAAATCACTAATAGCTGCTAATACAACACGGCCAATCATTCCAGAAAAGAACATCACTGAAAATACTGTTCCAGCTACAATAGATGTAATGGATTGTTCCCTTACTATAAATTTCATGAAGTGTCCAACTAACACCATTTGTAATGAAATCATGCAAATACCTGTGATATAAATTGAATACAACTCTCTTTTACATATCACTACTTTTAGCTCCGTCCAAAAAGAAATTTTAATATGTTCTTTCCCTACTTCCTCTTGAACATATGGCTCTTTATAAAACATAAAAAATAATAATCCTCCCATTATACAAATGCAGGCCATACTATTTATCGCGTAAGTCACATTATATTGTATCGTAAGAAAAGGTATTAACACTCCCGCTAACGCACCACCAATCGGTATACCGGCTTGCCTTATTCCCATTGCTAATCCTCGATTTTCTTTTGGGAACCATTTTATTATTACTTTACTTCCTCCTGGCTGGGAAACACTATAAAACATTCCTACTAATAAAAGTACAAATAACAGACCCTTAAATCCATTTACTATATTAGTTAGTAAAAACGAACCTCCTAGCAAAAATGAACTGATAGAAATTAATAATTTTTCATTATATTGATCAAGTAACCGACCGACAAAAAGCATACAAAATAACGGTCCAATATTTACAACACTTACTAACAATCCACTCTCCATATTCGTAAGCCCATATTTTTCTTTCCAAAATAAAGCGAAAGCTCCGACACCATATGTTATAAGCGTCGCGGTTGTTTGAGCAATCGTCGCAACAATTAACATCATCCATTTATAAGTACTATTCATCCTCTCTTCGATTAACAAAATAATCCCTCCCCTCTTTCATTGTATGAAAGTTCTGATATCATATAAAATAAAGATTCATCATATAATCCATCAAAAAAATTGATACCTTTTCGGAGGGATGATGCGTGGACATAAAAGATTTAACTGTATTTTACGAAGTTGCAAAGGAAAGTAATATTTCTCATGCAGCGAAAAATTTGAACTATGTACAATCAGGCGTAACAATGCGTATGAAACAACTAGAAAATGAATTAGGTGTACCTTTATTTTATCGTAACGGAAAAGGTGTAACTTTGACTTCTAACGGTGAGATTTTATTAACATACGCCAAACAAATTATCCACTTAATGGATCAATCTATAAAAGCGGTTCAAAGTAATGGAACTGATCCTAAAGGCACTTTGAAAATCGGGTGTACAGAATCTACAACCGCGGTAAGGCTACCATCTATATTAACGGCCTATTATGAGAAATACCGAGAAGTCGAATTGATTTTAGAAACAAATACGACCGAACAACTAATTAGGCTTGTGTTAGAACGAAAACTAGACGGAGCGTTTATAGCAGGATCTACTCAGCATACTGAACTTCATACAAAAGTATTTCGTGAAGAAGAATTAGTTCTCATTAGTAAAAAAACCTTATCCTCTCTTAAAAATATAGAAGATATGAATTTACTCGCTTTTAGTCACGGTTGCTATTATAGAAGTTTATTAGAAGACTGGCTTCAAGAAAAAGGCATCTCGCCTAAACGAGTATTAGAGTTTGGAACAATTGAAGCAATACTCGCCTGTGTAAAATCAAATATGGGCGTAGCAATTATGATGAAATCTATATTAAATGGTCATGCACATAACTTATCATTTAATCCTTTACCTAATAGATTCAAAAAAGTTCCTACTACTTTTGTTACTAGAAAAGATATATATCACTCAGCTGCATTACAAAAATTTATGGAGATGATTTAACAATGCGTGAAAAGAAAATACGTGGGATGAAGCGTAAAACAAACACGATGATAAAGCGAATTGAAGAACATACAAAAACGTTCCCTTCTGCTTTCTATAACGATGAATATTGGTATATGCCCTTACCAGTTTCCCAAGCCTTTATCGATTCGTGTAAAACACCTAGAAAAGTAAAACGATTATGTATACAAACTCTATTAAATCAAACAAACCATTTAATATAAATAAAACCGAGCGATACACATACATATCGAGTTGTTGTTTTGATTTCTATAGAAAGGTTGTGGGATTCTCAAATCATTATATTTAAAAATGAGGGGTACTTTCATAATTTCTTTAATAGAAATAGTGAATTTCAAAAATGGATTCCACTTTCAAATAAGATTGATTTTTGGGAGACATGGGAAATTTCAATTTCTCCTCCCTTACAAACATTGCACTTTCAAGAAATCATTTATGATGAGGATACAATCGATGAAAAAGAGATTTGGTTTATTGGAGAATTAACTTAAAAGGGGTACTTTACTTCTATCACCTAGCATAATAAAAAAGGTATACCTAAAACAATGGTATACCTTTTCACCTATTTATTTTTCTTTTAACACACTATGTAATCGATCAGGATAATTTGTAAACATTCCTGTAGCACCCCATTTAATTAACAATCTCATATCTGGTTTCTCATTAATTGTATAAGGATGTATTAACAGTCCATTTTTCCTAGCCATTTTCATATATGACTCATTGATAATTAAATCTCCGTTATCATTACGTAAGTTTGGCCCAATACCAACTGCATACTTTTTAATTTCTTGAAAATCTTCATTCGTTACACTTTTCGGTTCATGTGTAATACCAGACCATTCAACAATCTCATTATTTTCATTTGGATAATACCAAAGCAGTTGAACTAACGGAATATTTTTATTCATACTATGAATCTTTGTTAAACTATCTTTACTAAATGATTGAATCATAACACGGCTAGAAGACATGTTTTGACCTACTAAATTATATTTATTTAATAAAGCTAATAATTTCTCTTCCATTCCTGGATACACATCTGGTGATTTTGTTTCAATGTAATACTTCATGCTTCTTCCGTACTTTTGGAAGATTTCTTCAAGAGTCGGAACTTTTTGACCAACATACTCTCTCTTAGCCTTTTCTGGATAAGCTTTATTGAACCAAGATCCTGCATCTAAGCTCTTTATTTCACTTAATGTTTTATCTCGTACTTCCCCTGTTCCATTTGTAGTACGATCAACTGCTGTATCATGCATTGCAATCAACTGGCCGTCCTTAGTTAACTGAATATCTAACTCCAAATAATCCGCTTTCATTTTTTTCACAAGATCATAAGAAGCAAAAGTATGCTCCGGTGCATGTCCACTTGCTCCGCGATGTGCAATGTTTAAAAACTTATTCGTATTCCATTCATGCTTCCCTTCTACTTTCGCATGAACTGCTCCCCCAGCAAAGATACTTCCCGTCATAAAGAAAATAACTAACACGCTAATAATTTTTCTCATCCTTCTAACCCTTCCTACGTTGCAAATTTCAACAAGTTAATGAGATTTACACGAAATAGAAGATATACTTTCATTATTTTTATAAGCTTATATTAAAATTCCAATCTTACAAATACAATTCCCCTATAATTTTACTATACTATTTATTTTCCATATCCCTCCTATTCACATGTAACTCCTTATTGATTACAGTTCATCAATAAAAAAAGCCATAAATTATTTAGAGGACACTTCTGTATCCCTAAATAAATTTATGGCTTATCTCAAATATCTCCGGCCTCGATTAACTTGTCGAAATTAATCATACCAAACCTATTAAAATTTGTGAATATTATTTTTTCAGTAAAGTGAAGCATATAAGACAATGCTTCCGTAATTATTTAAAAACCACATAATAAATTACTCATTACCTCCCCCAATATTACATCTGGATTTACCACTGCTTTTTCCGAACGCCATCCAATAAAGCCATCTGGTCTAATTAGTACAACTCCTTCATTCTCTATCCCATATAATTCACGAAAAACATTTTCTTGAGTAATAAAGTCTCCTCTTAAACCAACGCTGTAAACTTTTATATTTATTCCTAATTTAGATGAAACATCAAATACAGCTTCAGCCCAAGTACTATTTTCTACTTCAGTAAGTAATACAAAATTGTTATCGAATAAGTCTAATATAGAAACTTTCCCCCCTTCATACATTCCAAAAAAATGAGGTGCTCGCGTTCCAGGTCTTCCGTTCAAATTTATGATATCCATTCTATGTGGATTGGATGAGTCATCTATTATTGCTTTTGAACAATACTGATACCCAACAGTTACAGCTAAACCATCCATATTATTCAAACTGCCTTCTTCTCTATTCGCAGCACGGAACAATAAACTACTCGCATACTCCGTCGTTAATTTTGCAACAGGATATCTCTCTTCATAATATGTTTCTAACAATTTTGGGTTTGCTTTCCCTTTTATAACAGCCGCTAATTTCCAAGCTAAGTTATGTGCATCTTGTATGCCTGTATTTGAACCAAATCCTCCTGTTGGCGGCATAATATGTGCTGAATCACCAACTAAAAAGATTCGATTATCTTGAAATTTCACGGCTGTACTTTCGGTCGCTTCCCACGGTAAAACACTTACTATTTCTGACTCGATTTTTGTACTTCCAATTGCTGTTTGAATGATTTGTTTACAACGTTCTATAGTGAAATCCTCTGGTCGCTCTCCTTTTAACGGATCGTAGGATACATGGTAAATCCATCTTCTTTCGTTATCAACTGGAATAAGTGCACCAAGAACTTCCGAATGAAGTACCATAGTAAAACCAAATGCATCTCCCTGTATAAACTCACTTAAATCCGCTTCAAAATAAATATTCATATAATAACCACCGATTGTACCTCTTCCCTCGGTACGTATCCCTAGCTGCTCACGTATTTTACTTTTTGCCCCGTCCGCTGCAATTACATAGTCACAATGAATAATACTTTCTTCTTCCGTTTCACGATTCCGAATCGTCGCTATTACTTCGTGCTCATTTTGTTCATAAGAAACCAATTCATGATAAAAAGATAAGTCTCCGCCTAATGTTCTCGCTTTTTGTAACATCATCTCTTCTAAAATAATTTGATAACAAGCCATTTGTTTTGATGGACTAATCTCTTCTATTTTTTGAAGTAACTTTTCATCGTTTCCATACTGAGTCGCCCTCATTTGTGCCAATTCTTCCTTATCGGCCTCTGCTATTGTATGAACTGCTATTCTTCCTCGGCAATTTTCTAACGCTTTACCCGCCAATTTAATTCTTTGTTCTAAACCCAATTCTCGAAATAACTCCATCGTACGAAAAGTGATTCCACCTGCTTTCGGGTGAATTGCAGTAGACTGATGCCTTTCAAGCAGTAAATAATTAATGTTATGTTTTGCAAGGAATAGCGCAGATGCTAATCCTGATAATCCTCCTCCAACAATTAAAACTGGTACGTAATTCGATTTCATAAATTTACCCTCCACATCATTGTTCTGAGCTCAGTGATATAAATATAATCAAAAAAACAACAAAGATATAGACTTATATTTCATTTTAAATTATCATATAGATAGATTACGCCCCAAATTACTTTTACTTTTTCATACATCTATAATCTGATTGAATTATGCATGTATGAAAGAGTAAAACGAAAGAACTCACTTTATTAGACACTAAAAGAATAAAAACATGATAAGCGGTCGTAACCCTGTATAACTTATAGGGTTACGACCGCTTATTTTTTTAAAAAAACCTTATCCTTTATCCTCTGTAAACAACATATTATGAAATCCTTTTCTATTCCCTCTCATTTTCAACACATAAAATTTCATTCGTCTCGATTTTCTTTCCCAATATTGCAGCTCATACAACAATCATGTAGCATTACCGTATCGATGTAATGGTCCATCATCTTAAACCTTTCGACTAATTTTTTGGAGGTAAAGTGATTGAAATGAATAAACAAGAACAATTAAATGTTATAAAAAAAGATTTTATTGATTCTCAAAAAGTATTATTGGCGATTGGCGATGAAACACGTCAAGCTATTTTGTTCGTTCTCATGGAAACGGAATGTCAAACCGGATTACGTGTAGGAGAAATTACGAAAAAAACACACCTTTCTCGACCAGCGGTATCACATCACCTAAGGATTTTACGAGAAGCCGGTATTATTTTAATGCGAAAAGAAGGTACAAAAAACTTTTATTATATTGATATACGTACAAAATTAGGCTTATTAAAAAAACTTGTATTAGATATTGAAAAGCTATTGCACAACTTTTATTGAAGTTTGGAGGTATAAGAAATGAAAGCAATGATAATTGATAAATACGGAAAAATTCCAATGCGTATGGCAGAGGTACCTACTCCTGAAATAAATGAGTATGAAGTGCTCGCAGAAATTCATGCAGCTAGTATTAACCCGATTGATTTTAAAATACGCGATGGAAAAGTGAAGATGTTACTTAAATATGAAATGCCCCTAATCCTTGGGAATGACTTTTCCGGTGTCATCGTAAAGGTTGGATCAAAAGTGACTCGTTTTAAAGTCGGCGATGAAATATATGCACGTCCAAGAAAGAATAAGATTGGTACTTTCGCGGAATATATAGCCATTCATGAGGATGATATAGCTTTAAAACCAGTGAATTTAAGTTTTGAGGAAGCGGCGGCAATTCCTCTCGTTGGCTTAACATCCTATCAAGCACTACATGACATCATGCACTTACAAAAAGGACAAAAGATATTAATTCACGCTGGATCTGGTGGTGTTGGTACTTTCGCAATTCAGTTAGCAAAAATAATGGGTGCTACCGTTACAACAACTGCTAGTGAAGCTGGTGCCGATTTAGTAAAGTCTCTTGGCGCAGATGAAATTATTAATTACAAAACAGAAAAATTTGAAGAAATACTAAAAGATTATGATGCAGTATTTGATACAATCGGCGGGACAACACTCGAAAAATCATTCAATATTATAAAAAGCGGCGGCAACATCGTTTCCGTTTCAGGAATGCCAAATGCTCGTTTCGGTAAAGAATTTGGTTCCGGATTTTTTAAAACATTCTTATTTTCATTAGCAAGTAGAAAACTTACTGCACTTGAAAAGAATTATAATGCGCAATATTCATTTTTATTTATGAAGCCAAGCGGCGATCAATTACGTACTATCGCAAAATATATTGAAGCTGGTGAAATCAAACCGGTAATCGATCGAGTTTTCCTTTTTGAAGATGCTCAAAAAGCAATGGAATATTCGGAGGCTGGAAGAGCAAAAGGAAAAATAATTGTAAAAATAAAATAATAACAAAGACTCCATTTTCTTAAAATGGGGTCTTTATATTTACTGTTAAATAGACATAGTGCAGTGAAGTCCTTACAATAGATTGCAAGGGGAAATATCATATTATACTTTTAGCTAATTTTACAAAGAATATATACGTACAAATACATAATAAAAAATAAACAAGGAGGAGATAAAATGACTAAAAATAATGAAGCTGGTTGGAATTTAAATAATAGTTATACGACTTTACCACAATCATTTTATACAGAAATCCCCCCTACTCCCGTAAGTTCACCGGAGCTAGTTAAACTAAATCATTCACTCGCAATATCTCTTGGCTTTAATCCTGAAGAATTGAAAAAAGAAATTGAAATTGCTGTTTTTGCTGGCAATGCACTCCCAGAAGGAGCTCACCCATTAGCACAAGCATATGCCGGTCATCAATTCGGACATTTTAATATGTTAGGCGACGGTCGTGCGCTTTTAATAGGTGAACAAATTACTCCTTCAGGTAAACGTTTTGACATTCAGCTAAAAGGTTCTGGCCCTACTCCGTATTCACGACGTGGTGATGGTCGCGCTGCACTCGGTCCGATGCTACGCGAGTATATTATTAGTGAAGCAATGTACGCTCTTGATATTCCAACTACCCGCAGTTTAGCAGTTGTCACAACTGGCGAGCCAACATACCGTGAGACAAAGTTACCTGGAGCAATTTTAACTAGAGTCGCTAGCAGTCATATACGTGTTGGCACATTTCAATATGCTGCAGCTCGCGGTTCTATCGAGGATCTTCAATCACTAGCTGACTATACGATAAAAAGGCATTATCCAGAAATTGAGGCTCATGAAAACCGATATACTGCATTACTACAAGAAGTCATAAAGAAACAAGCAAGTCTCATCGCTAAATGGCAACTTGTTGGATTTATCCATGGCGTAATGAACACTGACAATATAACAATTAGTGGAGAAACGATTGATTACGGCCCTTGTGCATTTATGGACAATTACGACCAAGGAACTGTATTTAGCTCTATTGATACACAAGGTCGCTACGCATATGGGAATCAGCCATATATGGCCGCATGGGACCTGGCGCGATTAGCAGAATCTTTAATACCGATCCTACATGAAGATGAAGAGGAAGCATTAAAGATTGCTCAAGATGAAATTTCAAAATTTAGCGTACAGTATGAAAACCAGTGGTTCCTTGGAATGAAAAAGAAATTAGGACTATTTAGCAACGAGGAACAAGATCACTCGCTTATTGAGCAACTTTTAAAAATGATGGAGAAATTTAAAGCAGATTACACAAATGCATTCCGTTCATTAACTCTTAATACGATCGAAAATACAGCTCTATTTGAAAGTCCTGAATTTAAAGAATGGTACAAACTATGGCAATCTCGATTAGAAAGACAAGAAGAATCGAAAGAAAACGCCTACGAAATGATGAAAAATAATAACCCATCCATCATCCCAAGAAACCACCGCGTAGAAGAAGCACTAGAAGCAGCTGTCAAAAATGACGACTATAGCGTAATGGAGAAACTTCTTGAAGCGCTATCTAATCCTTATGCGTATGCTGCAGATCAAGAAGAATACTGTGTTCCACCTGCGCCGACGAATCGTCCTTATCGTACTTTTTGTGGGACTTGATTGTTTAATATATAAAAAGGTGTGTTCATACAAATTGTGTGAACACACCTTTTTTATACCCTCGCCTCTGCTATTTCTTTAACCAAAAACATAATCCACTCTATTTCAATGAGCTTAATCACAACTCTACTATACAAATGTTGAGAAATATAAAACACCATTTCTAAATATTGTTATTTTTGATACTATATTTTATAAGAATATTCAAAAAGCGAGGGGATTTCATGAACGTTCAACTACAAGGTAATGAACAAATTACGAAATTATTTAATGATTGGTATTTAGCTATGATTAAACAAGATGTGTCTCAGGCGACAAACTTAAAGCATGAAATTGAGGAAAAGGAACTAAACTTTGAGGAAGATGAGAACTTAGCATTATACTATTCTCTATTAAATTTTCGTTTCAAAGTTTTAACTGATGGTTTAAGTATTACAAAAGACAGTTTCAATAAGATAGATTCTTACTCGATTCCAGCTAATCACCAACTTTCTTACTACTATCATTTTTTTAAAGCAATTCATGCTACTTTAACAACAAATTACAACTTAGCTAGCGAACATTACGAAAATGCTGAAAAGCTACTAGGAAATGTTTCAGATAAACTAGAGGAAGCAGAATTTAATTACCGATTCGCTATCTTTAATCAACATTTTTATAAACCTATTGAAGCAATTCAGCGAGCAACAAAAGCCAGAAATATTTTCATGACTGAAAACGGGTTCGAGATAAAATTAGCACTTTGCGACAATATAATTGGTTCCTCATGTGTATTTTTAAAGCAATATGAACAAGCAGAAGAAAAGTTCAATTCTGCTCTTTCCATTTTACAAAAACTAAACGAAAATGATTTAGTTTTAAGCGTTCGTAATAATCTAGGTTGGCTCTATGCAAGTCAAAACCTGTCTTCTCTAGCGATTCGACATTTATCAGAGGTGTCAACCAAAATACCTACACACTTTAAGGCGCTCTTTTTACAAGCCAGAGAGCATTCTAAACTTGGTGAAATAAACATTGCTGAAAAACTTATCAAAAGAGGTTTGGAAGTTTGTACAGAACTAAATAATGATGAATATATACTTCATTTTAAAATTTTAAATTCTCTTAACAATAATGATACAACTGAAGATCTAGAAAATATTATTCTTGAAGGAATTACGTATTTCGACAAAGAATCTTTATATAACTACACTCAAGAATATTCAGAAAAATTAGCGATTAAACTTTACGATGAAAATAATCACATAAAAGCAAGTGAGTATTTTCATAAAGCATTACAAGCAAAAGAAAAAACTTTTGAGAAAGGGGCATTAAAATGATAAAAAAATTTAGTTCTATCTTATTAGGATTATCTGTTATTGGAATTGTGTCTATTGGGATAAATAGTTCATTTACATACAAAGCAAGTCACGCCGATCTTCCCGCACCACAAAGACCTGACTTTGTTCAATCTGTTGACATAAGTAAAGACTACAGCTCAACAACAGCTGAAAAAGCACTTTAAAAAACGAAAGACCTTCAATTTAGAAGGTCTTTTTTAAATATGCTTATTTAGAATATTTCCCTTTCAAGTAAACTTTATTTTCTCATCAACTCCGCAATCCCCCTACTCCCCTCACTACCAACTTTCTCAAGTTCCTCCACAACTAATTTTCTTCTTTCCACAGAATGATTCTGGCTTAACTTTGCTTTTCCTTCTATTTTACTAATCCTAATTTTAAAACCAACTATCCCTTTACTTAATCCTGCCATATAATTGGGGTCTACATCATTAAGTGAGTACGTACTCTGTGGATTTTCATATTTATGTACTAACTCTTGAAGAGAACCTCTTAATTCCTGTTCATCTTCAATAATTTCTAATTCACCGTATACATGCACTGCTACATAATTCCATGTTGGTACTGCATCTTTTGTTTCATACCATGACGGCGATATGTAACTGTGTGGCCCTTGGAATATAGCAAGTACGTGTTGATTCCCACTATCTTTCCACTGTTCATTCGGACGTGCGAAATGCCCATGTAAAGTTAGAGTCTTCCTATTTAATAACAACGGTAAGTGCGTTGCATATGGTTCCCCGTTATGTTGAGAAAATAATGTCGCAAAGCTATTTTGTTCTATTATTTCGTACTTCATCTCTTCATCTTGTATTGTGAAATATTTTGGTATGTACATAAGCTCCCTCTTTTCCGGTCTTTTCTTTTTTATTTCCTATTATATTTAGTAGTCGTATCAATCAACAGGGACAGTTTGTCATTATTTTATAATGGCAGCTTCCAATTTAAAAAGAATAGGCCGCATGTACTCAATGCGACCTTAGTTTATTTCCTCCAGTATATTTGTAATAAATGCCGTCTTACCTTCACTATAACTGGATCGATTTTTCGATTCTTTTGCTAACTCTTCCTTTAAACGTCCATATTCAACAGCAACATCTTCATGTTCCCGAAGGTAATCCCGAAACACTATATGTCTTCTTAACTCTTCACTATTTTTGTCACACACATATAAATGATGTTCCATCCAAACTGTATTTTCTTCACTCCACGGAACGAAAGCATCCTTTCTACCAAACGTCTCTCTTCCTTTGAAGCTCCAGTCTGCTTGATGGTAATACCCTATCGTTTCAAGCCTTTTTACTACTTCAGGAAAAATTCCGTACTCTTCTATTACTATATCAATATCTAATATTGGTTTTGCTACAAGCCCTTTAACAGATGTACTCCCCACATGCTCAATGGACAAAACAAATTCTTTTATTACATTATTAATGAGCGATTGTAGTCTATAGAATTCACTTTCCCATTTGATGTTATATTCTTCGATAGTAATTCTCTGTTTCAATGTGTCCCTCTCCTCAAAAGCAATTATAACCTTTGAATATGATTATCTTTAAAATCCGTCTCATATTTCAATCCATATCCAAACATTCGATCCATTCCAATATGTGCTGTCCATATTAAGCCAATCATTATAATTGTGTCTATTTTAAAATAGACACCTATGATAGCTATTACTATTGATATAATATACGTGTGAAAAACATTATAAATTTTAGCACCAATTTGATTATTTATACCGTACGCTAACATTGATAAATCCGGAGCTAAAAGGAATACCAAAAATATAATCCAACTAAATTCATATATTGAATACGCATAAATCGTGGCTACGAAAACAACTAGACCTTCAAAATGTACAATACGTTTTTGCATTCTTTACCATTCCTAGTTTTCTATATTTACCGATAAATTTTCATCACTAAAAGTATTCTTTGCATTTTTTGACCAAATGGTTGCTAAAATCGGTCCTGCAATGTTATGCCATACTGCCGCTAATACACTTGGAAGTGCAGCCGCTGGTCCAAAATGTGCTGTTGCCAACGCAACTCCTAAGCCTGAGTTTTGCATTCCTACTTCTATTGAAATAGCTCTTCTTGTCCCTTCGTCTAGTCCAAGTACGAACGCTGTTATATATCCGAGTAAAAAACCAAATGCATTATGGAGCATAACTGCAATAAAGATAAGCAGGCCTGAAGAAGTAATGCTACTTACATTTGCTGAAACCACCGCTGAAACTATAATGATAATTGCTACAACTGATATGAAAGGAATAACAGTCATTCCTTTCGTAACAGTTTTAGGGAAAAACTTCTTCACTACTAATCCTAAAATAATAGGTATGATAATGACTTGTACGATAGAAAGAAACATAGACATAGGATTCACTGGCATCCATTGTCCTGCAAGTAATAATAATATAAGAGGTGTAGCAATTGGTGCTAGTAACGTTGATAATGATGTCATTGCAATAGACAACGCCAAGTTCCCTTTTGCTAAATAAACCATAACATTTGATGCAGTGCCACCCGGTACTGAACCGAGTAGCACTAATCCAGCTGCTAACTCAGCTGGCAGATTCATAACGTAGGCTAGTACGTATGCGACAAGTGGCATAATAATAAACTGAGCACATACACCAATAATAACTGGCAATGGTTTTGTAGCAATGATTTTAAAATCAACAGCCTTTAATGTTAATCCCATCCCAAACATAACAACCCCGAGTAAAATTGTTATGTAACTAGTTAACCCGAGAAATGGTCCAGGAATGAAATATGCAATTGCTGCAATACAAATAACCCAAAATGCAAAATATTTTCCAGCTATATTACTTATCGCTTCTAGTACTTTCACCCAATCATCCCCTATCCTTCAGCTGAAAAACTTTATTCGGATTCAAAATATTTTGTGGGTCAAGAGCTTTCTTTATTTTTTCCATTACGAATAATGCCGCTCCATGTTCTTCTTCTTGATACTTCCGCTTTCCGATTCCAACGCCATGTTCTCCCGTACACGTTCCACCTCGTTTAAGAGCATATAAAACGATACTTTCATTTATTTCGTCCGCCTTTTCCACTTCTTCTTTATCGTTTGGATCAACCATTAAGAGTACATGGAAATTCCCGTCTCCTACATGGCCAAGAATACCACCAACAAGACCTACTTTATCTAACGTCTCTTTCGCATGTTGGATTGCGCCAGCTAATTCTGAAATTGGTACACATACGTCTGTACTCATAAGCTTTTTACCAGGATAGCTATGAACGTAAGAGTACGCTAGATTATGCCGTGCATCCCATAATTTATTTCTCGCTGCAGTTTCCGTTTCAAAAGCAACTTCTTTACATTTATGATCAAAAACAATTTCCTTCGTAAATTCAATATCTTGCTTAAGTCCTGCTTCATTACCGTGAAACTCTAAAAATAGCGTAGGCTCTTCTCTGTAACTTGTTTCATTATAATGATTTACTTGTTTCATAGATAATTCATCTACAAGTTCAATTCTTGCAATTGGAATACCGGCCTGTAGTATATTAATAACAGCTTCTACTGCATCATTGATAGTTGGAAACGATGCTCTCGCAGCCATAACATGTTCTGGTATGCCGTATACTTTTAACGTTAACTCTGTAAAGCACCCAAGAGTACCTTCTGACCCTACGAAAACACCATTTAAATGGTAACCTGATGATGACTTCGCTGCTAAATTTCCAGTATGTATTACTTCCCCATCAGCAAGAACGACTTCTAAATCACGAACTTGATCACGCATTACCCCGTATTTAACTGCTGTCGTTCCGCTCGCATTTGTGGCAGCCATTCCACCTAACGTTGCATCTGCTCCTGGGTCTACACTAAAAAATAATCCATACTTTTTCAATTCTTTATTAAGCTGAGAGCGAGTCACTCCCGGCTGTACTTTCACTAGAAAATCTTTCTCTCTTATTTCGAGTATTTTATTCATGAGCGAAAAGTCCATTGTAATTCCTTTTTCATATGGAATTACATGCCCTTCTAAACTAGAACCTACGCCGAAAGGGACGACAGGTTTTTTATGCTCACCCGCTACTTTCATTATTCTACTAACCTCTTCAGTCGTTTTCGGAAAAACTACTACATCAGGTAAACTACTAGTATGATAAGATTCATCTTTACTATGTAACTCTCTTACTGTCGTATTTACAACTACTCGATCCTCGGGAAGTACACCCTTTAATTCATTTACTAAACGCTCTACCGTTATTTCCATCATACACTCTCCTACCTACTATAAATTCGAATTACAAAATATGTTAACTATTTTATACATAATAATCCGAAAAATTAAATAATTCAAGTTTTATACATATGAAATTCGTTTCATACTATCGAAGAAACAAAAAGAACTTGCAACAACTGCTGCAAGTTCTTTTCTATAAAGTGAAACTTTAATCAGTGGGGGGGGATTCATCCCCCCCACTGATTATTAGTTGAACCAATCGGGCTTTTACAGGCAGTTGATCCCCTACCTAACTTCTTTGCTTTCGTTGAATTTTGAGGTGAGGGTCTTACTGCCCGGCGAATAGCGGGATAAAACTACATTTTAAACGACTTCTTTATTAACAACATAAACCAAATTAAAGTAACTGCCATTAACGAATGGGAAAACCCTACAATATAAGTTAACCCTTTAAAATCCGCTCCATTTAGCTGAAGAAACCCTCTCGCCGCTAGCGAACCTAACATTAAAGTTAATGCTATATTATGTACAACAAACCACTTATTAAAACTTTTCGCTTCATGAAACGCGAATACTTTTGCTAATCCTAAAGCAATTAAAAAGAAGAAAAAGCCGAGTACAAGTGTATGTGTATGCAAAAGATTTAACAAAGTAGATCCTACAATCCCCTTATACTTTCCATACTCCCTAGCGAAAATCCCTGATAATAAGCCGATAATCAAATACGTAAACGATGCATTATATAATTTCTTCATTATGTACCTCCTTAAGTAGAATGAGTAGTGTGTCATATTTAGTAATAATGATAGTTATATAGTAAAAACTCCTAGTTACCTAGGAGTCATTGTATAAGTATCTCACTCTTTACAATCAATCCTAATTATAAAATATCCCTCTATACAAAACAAACGAACTTTATGTGAACAAGTAGATCATAATGAAAATATGTTGCACTTTTGTATTTCGCAACCCATACTAATTGTTATAACTATTAAAGGTGGTGCAATAGATTGATAGTTCTTGAAACTGAACGACTCGTTCTTCGCTGGTTTGATATAAAAGACGCTCCATTTATTCTAGAATTAGTAAACGATCCTGCATGGATCCAGTTTATTGGTGATAAAAGGATTAAAAACTTAGACGATGCAAAAAAATACATCTTAAACGGACCAGTTGATATGTATAATAAAATGGGATTTGGTCTTTACTTAGTAGAGCGAAAAGAAGATCTCACTCCGCTTGGTATGTGCGGTCTTATTAAAAGAGATTCATTAGAAGATGTCGATATCGGCTTTGCCTTTTTAGAGAAATTCCGTTCAAAGGGGTATGGCTTTGAATCCGCTTCTGCTGTAATAGACTACGGTGTACAGAACCTAGGTATGAAACGAATTGTAGCAATTACTACTCTTGATAACATCAATTCAGGAAAACTTTTAGAAAAAGTAGGATTGCAGTTCGAAAAGATAATTTCAGACTCTGGAGAAAACTTAAAGTTATTTGGGTATAACACATAATAAATTGTCAGAGTTCACTTTTAATCTAATCAAAAAATATTTCTTACATATACATTCCTAAAAGTTATTATGATTAAAATACTCATCTGTTTTTTAACATTATAACCAGACTAATTTAAATCACAATTCTGATTTTCAGTACTGTATTTATTCTTAAAAACACTCTATTTTATTCTTAAATTTGTCAAAACTCTTATGTAGCTACATGAAAATTTTATGCTAATATGTTACTAAGAAACTATGCGTTCCCTTAACCCTGTATCCGGCCCTGTATTTTTACAGGGCCTTTTGTTTATTTAATTTACTTATCACTTGCTTATATACACATTAAAAGTCATTTCAAATGTAATAAACGATAAATAATAAAATAACTTTAGATAGTATGACCTACAACTGTAATACGATTCCTCCAAATTTCTTGACGAGAAGACAAGTCATGAAAAAGGAATCACTAAAGAACAAGATAACAGCTTGAGTAATGATACATCTTAATGCAAAATATTTTGGAAACCTAACTGCTAGTTAACTCAAAAAGAAGTTCTACTTAATATAGGTAGAACTTCTTTTCCCTTTACTTCACATGTACATAGTTCTCACTTATTCCTTGCTTAAAAACTCGAGAAACTCATCTTCATTTACAGGTTTACTGTAATAATAGCCTTGAATTAAATAGCATGCATTTTGTTGTAACACTGTTAATTGTTTCTTCGTTTCTACTCCTTCCGCAATCACTTTCATATTTAAAGTATGGGCTAGCGAAATAATAGTTTGTATAATTTCATCTCCATCATTTGAAGTTCCAATCCTATTCACAAATTCTCTTGGAATTTTCAAAGTATCAATTGGATATAAAGGTAGATACGCTAATGAAGAATATCCTGTACCAAAGTCATCAATTGATAAATGTACACCATATGATTTTAATGCTTTTAACTTCGATAAAGTTTCTTTTTCATCTACCATGGCAATTCGCTCTGTTAATTCCAAATCAATCAAATTAGCTGGTACTCCTATTTCTTCTATGATAGATATAATCGTTTGAACAAAATCTTTCTGTTCAAACTCTATAGCTGATAAATTTATCCCCATTTTTAGATTTGTATAACCTGCAGAATGCCATTCTTTCAGTTGTAGACACGCTTGCTGTAGCGTCCATTTTCCAATTGAAATAATTTGCGATGTTTCTTCCGCGATAGGTATAAACTCAAAAGGTGAAATTAGCCCCAGCTCTGGATGTTGCCAACGTATTAATGCCTCTGCGCCAATAACCTTACCTGCCCTACTATCAATTTGAGGTTGATACAATAAAAACAATTCATTATTCTCAATTGCATTTGGTAAATCCTGCTCTAATCGTAATCGTCTTGTTATTTTTTGAGATAATGTCTCGTCGTACACACAAACAGCATTGCTACCTTTTTCCTTTGCACTATACATGGCGATATCAGCATGTTGTAAAAGTGTTTTGGCATTTGTTCCTCCAAATGGATACAACGCTATTCCTATACTAAGAGATAAGTAAAAGCTATGTTGATTTACTACAAATGGTTTTTCAGTTATACGAAATAGTATTCCGCTCAAATCTAATAGCTGTTGCTCTGTTTTGTTATGGACAATGATTGCAAACTCATCTCCCCCTATTCTTGCTAAAGGAATAGTTGGTGACAGACATGTCCTAAAACGTTTGGCAACTTCTTTTAAAACACTGTCACCAATTGCATGACCCAGTGTATCATTAATGGTCTTAAAGCGGTTTAAATCTATGTACAGGAGTCCAAACTTATCCTGTGTTTTTTGTACACGTTCAATGGATCTGTCTAATTCTTGTTGGAAGAATATTCGATTCCTAATCTCCGTCACCGTATCATGAAATGCTAGATAGTTTATCTCATCCTGTTGTTGCTTCATCCTTGTTATGTCTTTTACCATTACATAACTCCCAAAAGTTTGTCCTTCTATCATAATAGGAACAATGGTGACATACCAAAAATGTACATCCTTCTCATTATTATTTTTCACACGTAACTGTAATGAAGACGAACTACATCGTTTCCCCTTCTTTAGAGCTGCTTCCAATTCAAGTTTATCTTCATCTAAAAAAATAGAGAAGCACTCTTTTCCTATTAATGCACCACTATCTTTTCCTAATAATATACTTCCAGACTTGTTTATATTTAATACGATACCATTTGGATCAATTGTTAATATAGGATCTGGATGATACTCATATAAGGACTTAAACCTCTCTTGATTTTTTACCAAATCATTAGATTTTTTTATTAAATCTGCTGTTCTTTGAGATACTTTTTGCTCTAATTGATTATTAAACACTTTTAATATTTCGGTTAAATCTTTGTTTTGCATGCGTACAATTGTATGACGAATCAGTACAAATACAAAGGCAATACAATTTCCCGTAATCAGTGTAGATGAAGAAGTTTGCTCTTTCAAAGTAAAACCAATTAAGATTGCAACTGCAAGATAAGGGAATATGACAAGAAGTTTCTTTCCAGATGTCGGATTAATAATAAAATAATTTCTTCTAGAAGTTGCACTCCTTGGGATAGTAGCTGAAATAGCAATAAATAACAGAAAAACTCTATACAAACACCTTAATAATATGAGTGAACGATATGATAAACCATCTTGTAAATAGAAATATAAGTAGTCTGTAATGGACAATCCTGTTAATACTAAAATAAAAATAAATAATTTACTTTTCGCATTAAAAATTGCTGGTCGGAAGATAAGGCTAACTCCTAGTAAAAGAAGCAATAGATCTATAATTGGGAAAATAAATGAAAGAAAAACATCTCCAATTGATAAGAATAAGATATTTGCAGAAGGTTTATTAAATAGGTACCACTCTAAGGTAAAAATAGCAGTAACAACAATACATAAATCACAAATCAAATATGCTTTTTCCCATTTATTACATTCCATCATGATTTTATAAAAGAAAGCAAAGAGAAAGAAGAATAAGAAAAACAACAAAAATACATCAGAGATATTAAAATTTTCTATTGGTAATTCTACATTAAGTACTTGAAAAGCAGATATAAAATTCCCTATCAAGAAACACCCTATTGCAATTGTAATACAAACCCAAAAGACTCCTAGTTTAATTTTTCTTGATGCTATAGAGTAAAGTAATGAGATAAATACTGTAATTTCAACAACTAAGGATGATAGTCGTATATTAAAATCTGATACAAAATAGTGATTCGGAAAAACAAATAAAAATATAAAGCAAAAGCTTAAATAAGCTATTAGAGCTAATATCAATACATAAAATTGTACATGTGAATGTTTACGCAATGGACCACCTTCTTGATTTTTCTAGACTTTTATTAAAAATGA
The DNA here is from genome assembly GCF_054326875.1 of Bacillus sp. BC08. Lineage (NCBI taxonomy): Bacteria > Bacillati > Bacillota > Bacilli > Caryophanales > Bacillaceae > Bacillus > Bacillus sp. BC08. Next base: position 275,472 of record NZ_JBTGPA010000027.1, read on the forward strand.
CTTGATAAGGCACAGCTCGTATTCATTAAAATGAGTGTTACCTACCATTCCATATTATGACCTTTTTTAAAAGATTTCTTTCTACATACCGCATTCTTATTTACTCATCATAAATTTGAATGATACAACTTAACTGTTCTTTAAATATGAGATAGAATCTAACCTTCCATTACAACATAGTTAGTCGCTTATTGTCACACTTAGAAAGAAGGAAAATATACTATCATTAACTTAGAAATTCGAATTAAATTACCAAACTAACTGTAATCATTATAGTTACAACTAGAGATGATGTCAATTTCAAATACCTCCCCTTTTAATGGACAAAAGACGTGACATCTTGAACAAAAATACGATGTTTATAAAAAAGATGTAATGTTATATCGACCTAACCAAAGAAATATAAATGATCTAGCATTAAATGAAGATGATATTGCATCTCCCCAAAAAGAATGTTACTCTAAAAATAGAATGTTGAAAGGAATGATGGATGAATAATGATTAACTAATTTATATTTTAAGTTGAATTTTATAACTTCAAACTACAAAATATAGGGTTAGTCTATCCATTTTTATAATTCATTTCATACTTTATTTGTCATGATTCAAATGATTAATAAGTACTTACTTAAGCGACAGACTAATCCTTCCGATTAAAAATCGGGGGATTTTTTTATTCTCTTTTATGTAAGTTAAAATTTATTAATCGCTAAATTTACCTAACAAATAAAGGAGCGAAAAAAATGGCTAATTCAGATACTATTGTTACACATGTAATGCTCTATATAAGTCGTTAATATCCATCAAACTTATATAGAGAAATTAAAAAACAGATGGATGTTCCGACTTTATATGAAACGTTTCGATATATAAAGGAGGAATTATTATGTCAATGATAAAAGTTCAAGACTTAACTTTTTCATACCCAGGTAGCTTTGATAATATTTTTGAAGGTGTAAACTTTCAAATAGATACGGATTGGAAACTAGGATTTATCGGTAGAAACGGACGAGGTAAAACGACATTCTTTAATTTATTATTAGGAAATTACGAGTATAGTGGAAAAATCCTTGCTTCTGTAGAATTCAATTACTTCCCCTACACTGTTGCAGATAAGAAGAAATTTACTCATGAAATCCTTGAGGAAATTTGTCCCCAAGCAGAAGATTGGGAATTTCTACGTGAAATATCCTATTTAAATGTTGATGCCGAGGTCATGTACAGACCGTTTAAAACTTTATCAAATGGAGAACAAACAAAGGTGTTGCTTGCTGCACTGTTTTTAAATGAGGGCCAATTCCTATTAATTGATGAACCAACAAACCACCTAGACACGGATGCACGAAAAATAGTCTCTGATTATCTAAGGAAGAAAAAAGGTTTTATTTTAATTTCACATGACAGAATCTTTTTGGATGGATGCGTTGACCATATCTTATCTATAAATAGAGCAAATATTGAAGTTCAAAGCGGGAACTATTCTTCTTGGAAATTAAATTTCGATAGACAGCAAGAGCACGAAGAGGCTACAAATGATCGTCTACAAAAAGACATAGGAAGATTAAAACAGTCTTCCAAGCGTTCAGCAAGTTGGTCTCATGATGTAGAAGCTTCTAAAAATGGAACAAGGAATTCAGGTTCTAAGTTGGATAAGGGATTTGTAGGACATAAAGCAGCCAAGATGATGAAAAGAGCAAAAAACCTAGAATCAAGGCAACAAAAAGCTATTGAAGAAAAGTCAAAATTACTAAAAAATGTGGAGAAAACTGAGTCATTAAAATTAGAAGCGTTGAAGTTCAAGTCAAATGAATTCGTTACTTTGGCTGACGTGTCTGTTACGTACGATAACCAAGTCGTGAATGAGCCAATTAACTTCGTAGTTGAACAAGGTGACCGAATTGTGCTTGATGGCAAGAATGGGAGTGGGAAAAGCAGTATCCTAAAACTAATTCTAGGGTATCCGATACAGCATACAGGTTTAGTTACATTAGGTACAGGACTCACCATTTCCTATGTCCAACAAGATACTTCTCATTTGAAGGGGTCGTTATCAAATTTTATTGAAGAGCACAAGATTGATGAGACATTATTTAAATCCATCCTACGAAAGATGGATTTTGACCGAATTCAATTTGAGAAAGATATATTTCATTATTCTGGTGGACAAAAGAAAAAACTGCTTATCGCTAAAAGTTTATGTGAAAAAGCCCATATGTATATATGGGATGAACCATTAAACTTTATAGATATTTATTCACGCATGCAAATTGAAGAGCTGATTCAACAATTTAATCCCACAATGATTATTGTTGAGCATGATAAGGCATTTCAACAAACCATTGCAACGAAAACTATATCTATGTAACTTCAATCGAATCATTAATAAATCAAGCCATTAGTCTATAAAGTATTTGAATGAAGTATCAAAAAAAGCCTAATTTCTCTACAATCCATTGAGAAATTAGGCTTTTTAATAGGAAAATTAGGATTCATAAACAATGAGTAATTTACATATTAGGCTTATCTGTTAAAGCAGAAATAATTCTGCTCACCAAATCTTCTGGCATCCATTCATAATTTGTATCATTCGATTCATTTGGTCCTAAAGAATCAATGAACTTTTTAAACTTTGGAAATAAAACAATAGAAGTGATCCAATGTATTGTATGATTTATAGAGAAGAAATGAAATACTCCTTGTTTCTCCCCCTCCTGCAATATTTCTTTTAACTGTTCAAAACTACCTACAAAATACGGTTTAATCTTTTCTAATCTTGCACTTTCCTTAATAATCTCCTCATATGCCAATGTTCCAATTTCAGGATTTTCTTTTATATGTGTAATAAAGACTGTTAAATATTCTGTTAGAGCATTAATAGAATTAAATTGATTCTTCTCAAGAAAATTAGGTAACTCATTAGCAAGACCATATTTCTTAAACACCTCATAATATAGGTTTTCTTTCCCGTTAAAATAGTAAGAAACCATAGCAACATTCACTTTCGCTTCTTTTGCAATTTCTTGTATGCTCGTACCTTCATAACCACGCTCTCCAAATTTCTTCTTAGCAGCCTTCAAAATATTTTCCATCGTCTGCTCTCGAGATTTCCCCATTTCACACACCTCAAATAATATATATTTCACTTCAAAAATCCAATAAGGACTTTGAATAGAGTATTTTTTTGATGAAGTTTAATTATATATTTAAAGTAGTAACTTAACAACCGATGAAGACTTGATTACTTTAAACTATTCGCCACACAAAATACTCCTCAAAAAGACACATCTCCTGAACATCTCCTACCCTATGTCATCATACAAAGACTTCATTTAAAAATGAAATAAAAATAAACACCATACTTAAAATAATATCCCCCTACATGGCATGAATAGCTTTCAAATACCTCACGCTCTTTTCTAATTGCGTATAAGAATGAAAAAAATAATAAGGACCAGAGTTTATCTATCTTTACAGATAAACCCTGGCCCTCTCATTACTTTATACAGATTTAACATAAATCTTTATACTCATATCTTGATGAAATAATTATCTATCAATTACAATTCATTTACTAATTAGATTTGTTTAATCTCAATATAAGGTCCTTTGATGTTTAATTTGTTAATGTCATTCGAAATATTACCTACAGTTGTTTTTTCATTAAACGTATAGATCTTTTCACCATTCACAAAGATACCCCAATTTTTATCCTCGTAACTAATACCATAACCAGCATTGCTAGATGTCGCTTTGAGCTGATTTCCATTCATTGAAAAAGATAATTTCCCTTTGCCTTTGTTAAGTTGGTTATTCACATCGTTGATACTACTCATTTGTTCTTCAAAGGCTTTTTGGTTATCAAGAGTAACTTGATGGTTTTTCCAGTCTAACTTATAGTTGTTTGTAAAGAACTCATTATATGTATCTTTATTATTTGTTCCCCACCATTTCGAACTTACCCATTCGATATTGTACTGATCTGATATTCTACGATTTGTTATTTTTAAATCAGATGTAGATTCTGTTTTATCTGCAGTAATAACTGCTACTACATTAGGAGAAAAACCATATCCTGTTAAAGCTGGTAATGTATCTTTTGAAACAAAATTATTCGTTCCTTCATTATAACTACGTGATTTCATAAATAGTTGATTACCGTAGAAAGTATTAAATGAATCACGATTATAAATTCCCCACTCTGGGTAATTAAATGATTGGAATCCTACTTTCCAATTTAATTTTTTATCTGTGTGAGTCTCTAATACCGTTTTATAGTCTACTTGATCATAAGATACACTTTCTTTCCAAGCAAAGCTACCTGTAATACTTGCATCAGCATTTGGACCTTTATCATTTACCCCAACTTTAACACTTCCGCCAAGTGTATACCCTACTTCAGAAGTAACCTTTGCTGAAGTCATTGTATTAACTGGGGCAGCTTTATGGAATTGAGCGCTATCACCACTTGTTATTTCTGCTTCAGTATGATAAGCCGATGGCCACTTTAAACCTGCGTTATAGTATCCGCCATTAATTGTATATTTAGCATCTATATTACTACCATCAGTAGTAACAATTGCAATCTTTTTATCTGCGTAAGGATCCTCAATAAAAGAAACCTTTATTGAATTTTTAATATTCTGCTTCATGTCATAAGTAGTTTTAAAACTATTATAGACTTTTCCACCATTTTGAAGATTTTCTACAGTTCCTTTAGAATCTGCAAATACAGATGTTGCTTGTAAACCAAGTGATCCCGACATAATAACGGACGCTACCGCAACACTTTTAGCTATTCCATTTGTTTTTTTCATACAGACAGCCACTCCTTCTTAAACATTTAAAAGATATAAACGTATTATTTTTATCTCTCCATACTAGAAATAGATTCATAACGTTACAGTGTAGAAATTTATTAATCTTTATGACAATAACTATCAACACTTATTTTGCTAATTTTCACCTCTCACTTACTGATAACTATTATCAATATCATTAAAACACAGAATAATAATTTAAACAATAATTTTAAATACAAATTTAAAATAACTATTTAAGAAAGTGTAAAAAAATTATAGAATTCTTTATTTAGAGAATTACTATATTTTCATTTACTTATTGCAACCTATATTCAGATACATTATTCCCTTTCCATTCATAATAATCTAAAATCCCCTCATAAATGGCTTCTGCTGCAATCTGCCTTCCGTTTTCTGTAGATAATTTACTGTAATCGATACCATTATCTATAAAAGCAAGTTCCGTTAACACAGCTGGCATGTCATTTTCTCTTATAACATGAAGATCTCCATGTTTAACACCTCTATCGCGTGTTTGAAGTGCGTCTACTAATCGTGTTTGAATTTTTTCAGCTAAAACACGACTTTCTTCCACATGAGAATTTGTTTTTTCAGATTTGGAAGATTTATAATAGTATGTTTCTGTCCCTTTTGCATTACCGTTAAAAGCATTTGCATGTATGCTTATAAAGATATCACCCTGATTTCGCTTAGCAAACTTAACACGTTCCTGTAAAGAACTTTTTTGATCATATCCAGGTCTAGTATCAGATTCACGAGTTAGTAAAACTGTAAAGGGAGTATGTTTTTCAAGCAATTGTTGTAGACGTAAAGAAGTGTCTAGTACAATCTTACTTTCAGGTAATCCCTTTGTGTTTTTTCCAGGATCTTCGCCGCCATGTCCGGGATCAATAATTATTGCTTTATTTTCTAAAGGATTACTTTGACTATATTGAAGCATATCTGTTTTTGCGGTTAGTTGTGCAGCTTCAGCGCGTGTTATGAATCTATTTGGTTGCCAACCATTATCTGTACCAACTGAAATTTTTAAATCAATTAAGGTATTTGCGAACTTTTCACCCCAATGTCCCTTTAAATCTTCAAATTTACTTTGCCCATTGTTATTGCTTTCATTTTGTAATTTATATGCATTCACTAGCATAGTAGCCATAGCAGCACGAGTAACTTTTCCAGAAGGATTGAAAATTCCATTTCCTTCACCTTTAATTATTCCTGCTTTTTCAGCTGCGGCAATATAAGGAGTTCCCCAGTGGTTTTGTGAATCTTTAAAAGATGGTTTTGCATTTAAATCAATGTGTATACCAAGAGCCTTTGTCATAATGGTTGCTGCAGAAGCTCTATCTAATGTGTCATTTGAACCAAAAGTTCCATCTGGATAACCACTCAATACTTGCTTATCAACTAAATAAGTAATGGATTTGTCAGCCCATGCAGGAACATCTGGGAATTTGTGAGTATCTGCAAAAATACTAGAAGAATAAGATAGTAGACTTCCAGCGAGAATTCCTGTAGCAATTAATTTGTTCTTCAAAATTTAGCACCTCTAAAAATTTATTACAAGTTAGTAAATATATCATTTATAGTTAATCTTTAAATAATATTCCTTTGAATACAAAAATAGATTAAGTTGGCACTAACACTATATTACAAATGAATAAATATAAATCGAACTATTATTCCGAAAAGAATCTCCAGACATACACTTATAGACTGAAACTATTAAATATATTCACCAACATTGTGTAACTAGTATAGTTACTTATATATACGAGTGTCAATTGAAATAACCTTACAGTTTTGTAAGGTAACAAACTTAATAATATATTAAGTAATTATTAAACAATGTAAACAATTATCTCTTATTTTAAGCAAAGATTGATTCAAAGCACACTCCTTCTAAATTAGCATTGGTGCCTCCTGCCTCCTTCAAGTCCTAATGCATATCTTAATAAGAGCACTTTTGAAAAGCACTCTTTTTAGCTACAAACCTAGAATTCCTACAATCTGGCGAGCCTTAACATTATCGATATAATAATGCATCTCTAACCCTCGTCTTTCTGCACGGAGCACGGTTCCCCTTAATTTTGATAGATGCTGTGAAACAGTAGATTGCGGGAGTCCTAATATTTCTCTCAACTGTGTAACATTACACAGTTTATGGTGCATTAATTCATTTACAATTTTCAATCGAACGGGATGTGCCATTACTTTTAATACATCTACGTCTTCCTCTCGAATGTTAGCTAGATCTCTATTAGATATTAATATTGTCATTTCGCATTCCCCTTTTATTATTAATTTCTATTTTCCAATTATCCTTATAAGTAGTACTTATAGATATTTACCATTTATCCTGTTGAGAAAATGTATTCTCGTTCTTAATCAAAAAAGACACCAATTCTATGAACAATTTTTACTGTACCAATGAATTGATGTCCTCTAATTTTTAGCCAAACTATATTTTATTTTAAAAAAGTTATTTTATAGTAGACATTTTCTCGTTGACACAAACTAGTAGATTAGCTATGGGAATATCAAAATGTATTGATAAGCGGTCGGAAGTAATTGTTTTTTGTTTAATAGCAAAAAACGAGCATCCTCTCAAATTAGATAAGGTGCTCGTTTTCATTTTGATCGGTAATTCTTAATTCAATTTAGTTTCTTTTCAATAAGTAAAGATTAAATCCACTTAAAACAAAGCGTTTTAAATTTAATTCATAGATCTTACTGAAACTTGGAATTGCCCCTTAGAACCATCATCATTTGAAACGTAAATTTTATATGTTCCGCTCGGTAATGGAGATAAAGCGTTCTGTACATTTGTAACATTAATTTGTTGTTCTCCAGGTTTTATATAACCACCAACAATTAGCTCCATATTTGGACCTTTCACACTATATCCCATTGTATTTTGACCATTATTTTTCATAAAGAAGCTTAAATTTTCACTCCCATTATATACAAAAGAAGTTACAGCCTCTCCACTATAATCCATTGTTTGAGTTAATAATAAGTCTGCAGGAACATGTTCAACTATATGAATGGTATCATTTGTTTTGTGTATTTCTTCAGCATAAGTATTATTTCCTAACACACCAAGTGTTAATGCTGAAATTACTCCACAACTAAGCACTAGTTTATTTAACTTCATTTTAAGCTCCCCCTTGATGTTTGTAATCTATTACCATCATACATCCTTTTTCAAGCACGTTTTTATGTAATAATTCATATCTTTAAACCTATATATTTTAACTTTATATCTTAAAATAGTTACTGAAAAACTTACATTGATAAAGCTACAGTATTATGATTCATAAAAAAACATGTAAATTCCAAAATTTGTTTAACGAGAATCCATACAATTAAGTAATAATGCACTCAAATAAATAGCGTTTCCATTTTAGATAAAATATACTAATGAAAAATTTCGAAATTTCCACTTTATAATTTGGTATATTCCATGTTAATATAACGAAGGCTACAAATAGAATCCACAAAATATATTTTTTCATAGAATATTCATACTTAAAATCCTATTATTTTATTAGTAAATCAATCCCAATTTTACTTATACAAAAGTCTATTTCTAGTTTCATATGTATAAATATCTAAGTAGATTTTTTATCTATTATTTTTCCTAACTTCCTTATCAATTCTAATAAAAGTAATATTATAGTACTTTTTCAAGCGCTCTTCCTTTTTTAGATAGAAAGTCTATTAATAACTAAACATCTAAGTTTAACTCATACATAATCCAATATACAAACTATCGGAGATGCAAACCTATGGGAATATCTACTCTTTTATTAAATACCTTTATAATAATAATTTGTATCCTTAGCTACCACGTATTTTGGCTAGAATTTAAAGAAAAAAAAACATGTAATAATATATTGATTTCTATCCTTGCCTCCATTGCTATTACTTTTTGCATGACTTTTCCTTTTCAGTTACATGCTGGATTTATTTATGATTTACGTTTTATTCCTATCATTTTAGTTTTTCTCTATGGAAATACAAAAAATATTATTTTTATAGGAATTTTATATCTTTCTTATCGATTTTACTTAGGCGGAAATGGCGTTCTTCCATCATTTATTATCTTTACTATTATTTCTGTTATAACAATGCTCTTCCATTACTTATTACCTCTATATGTTAAAGAAAAGAAGATATTATTGAGCTTGCTTCTTATTTTAGTATGTACAACTTCACTTTCTATCTGCGGTATTGTAACTCAAATACATACAGGTAGTAAAATAGACTCTACTCTCATAGAATTTTTATTAAATTATATAATCATTAATATTTTCACAGTATTATTATCAGTGTATTTAATAGAGGGAATGATTGAGAAATATAAAATGAAAGAAAAGCTACAACGGGCTGAAAAATTTTATATAGCTAGCGAACTAGCGGCGTCCATTGCACACGAAATCCATAATCCACTAACTACAGTACATGGATTCACTCAATTGTTAAATGAAAAACATGCCTCTAAGCTACCTCAGGATCATTACTTAGAAATCATGTTAATTGAAATGCAACAAATACAATCTACTATTAATAACTATTTGTCTTTAACAAAACCACAGAACATCCTAAAAGAGAAAATAGATATTAATCATATTTTAAATCAAGTGAAAGACACTATTTCACCACTAGCTCTATCATACAAAGTTGAAATAAAACAAAATAATACAGATTCCTTTTATATAAATGGAGACCCTGAAAAATTCAGACTCTGTCTAAACAACATCATACAAAACGGAATTGAGGCCATGATAAATGGTGGAGTATTACAAATAAATATACAGAAAATAAAAGGGAATATTATAATTGATATTATTGATTCTGGGATTGGAATGTCTTCTCAGCAAATAAAGCGGATTGCTTTGCCATTCTATTCAACAACAGAGAAAGGGACTGGCCTTGGTACCATGATTGCTTATAGTGTTATTAAAGAGTTAAATGGTGATATAGAGATAGAGAGTGAATTAGGTAAGGGGACACGCTTTTCTATTAGTATCCCCTGCTAATATGACTTGATTATTAGAATGATAAATTCTTTCTACTTAACTTATTAAATAAATTTCAAAAATACCACTACTTGATTCATTAATTATCTTCATTTCTTAAATAAATTAAAAGTAACAAGGACCAGAGTATATCCGTTTTTGCCGATAAACTCTAGTCCTTATTACTTTGCTCACTTCTCTATGAAATCATAATTCATCAACTATTGTATCTCATTTCCTAATTAGGTCCACTTAACTTCAAGATAAAGTCTCGTGATACTTGATTTCTTACTATCATTAGATACATTACTTACAGTTATTTTTTCATTTAAAGTATAAGTTTTTTTGATATTCATAACGATACTCCAGTATTTATCTTTATAACTGATATCATTACCTGCATTACTAAATATAAGCTAATATTGATTTCCAGTCATAAAAAACAATTGCCTTTTTTCTACTTTACTTCTACCGTATAATTCCCTGTTCCCCCGCCATACTGATACACATGTAAATAATATTTTCCTGGATACGTGTAGTAACTTCCTACTAACTTATTCCCTTCTTGCTGTGCATACGTAACATAATTATTTAAATCCGCTTCTGAATAAAGAACCCAGTTTACTCCGATATTATTTTCCTTCGTTACATTAATTTGAAGGTTTTTCGCCGTTTCTATATTAATTTCAAAGAAATCACTCGTATCACCATTTCCTAAACTAGCACGTAAAACTTGATTTAATTGCAGTTTATTTGCCGTCTGGAATGAGTTATTTGGTTCTTTTTCTACACTGTTATCTTCTTTCTTTTGAACCGTTACATTCGTTGTAGTCGTATTCGTTAATCCTTTGTCATCTGTTACTGTTAATTTTGCCGTATATGTTCCTTCTTTTGTGTATACATGGGTCGGATTTTGTTCATTACTTACAGTACCATCACCAAACTCCCATTTATAAGAAACAATTTTTCCATCTTCATCTTTTGATCCATCGCTTTTAAACGATATTGCTTCATTTACATTTCCGCTATATGGACCGTTTATAACCGCAACTGGCGCTTTATTCACAGCACCTTCTTCCGTATTAATTCCATGGAATACAACATCATATTCAAATTGTCCTGCTGCATTTACACGATAATTCACAAAGTACGCTGTTACTGTTTTATAGCCTGTCCATTCTTTCGCACTTAAACGTTTTAACGTATCATTCACGTTTTGCGTAATTGTTTTCCAATCTTCATATTCCCCTTTTGCAGTCGTACCTGTATACGTTCCTTGTAATGTAAATGTATTAAAGAACTGTGATTTATTTTTCTTAACTGATAAATTACTTAATTTTGCTTCTGCTGTAATTTCTACTGCAATATCTGAAACTGGTTTCGGTGCGTGCGTTGCTAAATAATCATCCGATACTAATGGAACATTATATTTCTCACGGTTATCGACTAACATTTGCATATAATCTTGATACTCTTTATTTAAATTCGCATCTTTACTTAAGGCAGAGCGGTATGCATCATATGCTGTTACATCATTTTTTCTAATAAGATCATGAATTTTGTCAAACATATCATACCTCTTATTGTACATGTACGATTGTAAAGCGAAGGAATAATTATAGAAATCCCACGTTCCATACTTTGCATTTAACGTTCGCTCTGCCGTATAACGTTCTGCTGGATTTGAAGATATCCCTCCTATAATACTCTTTCTCGGTACAACATTATCTGTTCTCGTTGCCCCTGCAAAAAACTCCGCATTCCCTTCTTCAAACCAAGATAATCTCTCATTCTCATACATCTTACCTTGTCCCCAAAGTCCTGGTACTTCATATCTACCTTGCAAGTAATGCGTGAACTCGTGTCGGAACAATTCTTCTAAACTATAAATACTTTCTTCTGGCGTACGCTCATAAGTAAAGAACGTACCTGTTCCTTCAATATAAAGACCACCGTTATTCGTTTCATACCCGTATAATTGACGATTAAATTGATACTCAGCTGGACTATTATAAATAACCATCGTTAATACATCATCAGGATTTCCTTTTTCTAAAGGTTGATCACTTTCAACCGTACGATGGAATTGCGCCTTCACTTCTTTTGCTGCCCAATATAGACGTTTTACTTTTTCTTCTGTCACTTTATCTCCAGCTTTTAATACAATTGCACCATCATCAAACGTATACGTTTTCGGCAAATACTTTTTCTTCCCATCTTCTCGTATTTGATCTAAATTAACAACATTTCCATTTGCATCTTTCCCGCCATAATTCGTCGCGATTTGCTCAGCCGCTACGAAATATTGCTCCCCTAAATACGGATACATTTTCATCGCGTCTGTTACAACTTGCAATCCTTTCGTTCCTGTACTATGGAACGTACCAAGTCTACCTGTATAATAAATACCATTATTAATTAACCAACCATTCTTCTCTGTCACCGTTCCAATTAAAGCAAAACGACTTAATTCATTAATATAGCTATCAATTTTTTTGTACCATACTGTATCTTTCGGTGCTTTTCTCGTATCGTACAAATACGATTGAATGTCGTAATCAACACCTTGCATAATATCGTAAATCGCATTTCCAGCTGAAAGATTGTCTACTAATGTAGAAAAATTATCGTTATATTGTTTGAAAATCTTTGCAGCTGCTGTTATCGTTTCCACATCACTCGAAGCATTTCCTATTAATTTTCCGTATGATGATACAACTCTATTTTGTTCTAACGTACCAAGTTTGAAATTCGGGTTATTCGCAATCGTTTTTAATGCAGGTAAGCATTTATCATGATAGCTCCGCTCATTTAGTTTACTTAATTCTGTATGATAAAATCCTAAATAAAATCCTGACCGTAATACCTCTACTAAAGTCTCAATCCCTTTGGAATCATCTTTCGTATAAGCTTGTCCCTGCTGCTTCAATTTATCAATAATTGCCTGCGTCCTACTATCATTTTGATAGAATGCCAGACTATCCTTATTAAACTGAAATAGATCCGTAATTTGCTCCCAATCAATTGTTACAAGTAAATCTACTAACTGCTGATTGCTTAGTTGATTTAATTCAGCAATTGTATAAGTTTTCGCTGCAGCTAATTGCCTACTTTCTTTTTTCACTTCAGGCGGTCTTTGCGACAAATCAGCAAATTGTAGCCTTTTCTCAAAAGACTTGTTTTCAAGCACTTTTGATGAGTGAGCTAACTCTTGCACTGGCAGTTGTACACCAACTGGCTCCATTTTGAGCACATTCCGATAAGAAACTTGTTCTCCCTTTGTACTTTCTGCCAATGTGCTTCCTTGGAAACTCCCTAACATGAAACTAGCAAAACTTACCCCTACTAACAATTTTTTTGAATAGCCTTTCATGCTCTCCCCTACCTTACATTTTTTAGTGTCCCGCACCATTATTTTACTATTCTTACTTTTTATTCTGTATTGAGAAAAAATAAGGGAACGTTCACATATGTATCCATGCCTAGCAAAATTAACACTTGACTTTATGTGCATTTTATATCAAAAAAAGATAGATAATAGCGAAATTCCGGCTACATCTATCCTCGTTCTCAACGCTATGATTTCAACTTTATAAACGTAACTTCCGGTAATGTTTGCATATGCTGAATCAACTCATTCTTTTCTTCTGACGATATGTTTTTCAGCTGCATCCTTACCTTATAAACTATTTCTGCTTCTTGCTGTAAAGCTTCCACTTCATATGAAAGTATTGGAATGCCTTTCACTTGTAGCTTTTCTACTATTTGTTGTACCGCCTCATGTTTATTTATACATATTTGCACTGTTATATTTTGCGGAAATAAAAATTGCACCTTAAAAATACGACTCACAATCTCTAAACCAATTAAAACGAGAATCGTCGCTCCAATCCCTACTACATACATGCCAGCACCAATCGCTAATCCAAGTCCGGCTGTAGCCCATAAACCAGCCGCTGTCGTTAATCCTTTCACCGCCTGCTTTTGAATAATAATTGTCCCTGCACCTAAAAAACCTACACCACTAACAACTTGTGCTGCAATACGGCTCGGATCAAGAGCCATATGTTCCTCATTCATAATATCTGAAAAGGCATATTTTGAAACGACCATTATTAAAGCACTTCCTACCGCTACTAGGAAATGTGTTTTTAATCCCGCCTCTTTTGATCGAATTTCCCTTTCAATACCGATTATTGCTCCTAACAAACCCGCAACACCGATTCTTATAATTAGATCAACATTTACACTCACGAGCCCTTCCCCCTTTCATTCATTATAGATAGATAAAGCAAAAATTATCACACACATCTAATTATCGATATAAAAGCATTTCATTAAAATATACTTAATATCCCAGGTGATTTATGTTAATATTAAAAATATTAACATAAATCAAATTTAACCTACTTTTTATACGAAAAACCATAAACTTTATTTTCCATTTAAAAACGAGCTATAGATTGCATAAAACGAGGTTGAGAAAGTATAGAAACCGCTTACATTTTGTATCATAATTTTTATACATACTACATAAATAAAGGAGCTTACCATCAATGAACGTCTCTTTACTTACACCTACTACCGATTTACAAGAAGAATACTTAGATTTTTATAAAGAATGGAAAGATAGCGGTGAAACGATGATTCCATGGGTTATCTCAAAAGATCCTTCTAATTTCACGGCGATGATTCAAGAACTTCACGATGCGCATAACGGAATAAATCTTCCTGAAAATTGGGTACCAGACTCTACATATTGGCTCGTCACAGATGAAAATAAAATTGTAGGGGCTGTTAATATACGTCATAGTTTAACCGAACATTTATTTAACGCTGGAGGTCATATTGGTTATGGCATTCGCCCTTCTGAAAGAAGAAAAGGTTATGCTACGAAGTTATTAGAATTATCGCTAGAAAAAACAAAGGAATTAAACATTACGAAAGCACTTGTCGTTTGTGACGAAGCGAATACTGCTTCTGAAAAAACAATTTTACATAACGGTGGACTTCGTGATGATGATTTCACTGAAGAAGACGGAAATATAGTAAGAAGGTTTTGGATTGAGCTATGAAAAAATCATCCAATGAAAATAATCTTATTATAGAGAAATATAATAGAAGTAACGAGCTAAAAGTAAAACAACTTATTGATTTATATAATGAAGACCCTTATCTATTTAACTTATTACGAGATAGTAAAACAAAATGTGCGTATGTTGCCTGCTATAAAAAAGATGTAGTAGGTATTTTTCTCACCTGGGGCAGTAACTTCCATCCATACTGCACATACTTCCGAATATATACGAACCCTTTCTATTCAGAGCTACACATAGAACAATTTTTATTAAACGAGATTCTAAAACGAGAAAACTTCAACTTACCATTACAAACATCTATATGGGAAACATCGGCTCATTTAAAAGCCTATTATGAAGAACATAATTTTACGGAAATCCGAAGAACTTATATGCCAATATTAGACGTACAAAAAATCATCCCTATCGATACAATGCTTCATTCAAATTATGATGTACAAAGCTTATCAAACATCTTGTCTAATAATAGCTTCTTTGAAAAGCTAGCTCACTTAGTAAAAAAGAATTATGAGGATACTCACTTAGCAAATCCAGTTGCCTCATTCCCGCTCGAAGCTTGGAAAGAACAGATCTTAGCTGATGACGCATTACTAGATGCGAGCTTTGTAATGATAGATGAAGAGAATGAAATTATTGGGTACTCTTTCCTCCATACATCAGAAAAGACTAATACAGTAGAACTAGGATGGTGCGGGACTCACACTACAGAAAATTTATCCTTACTGAAACTTCTCGTTTTCAAACAAGCTATGTATGCAAGTACACACGGTTATTCTTTCATTCAAGGTGAATTCGATTCAACGAGTATATATGCAATGGAAATATTAAAATCCTTTCCTTTCAATCCTTGTGCTACTTGGATTACATATCAAAAAGAAGTCGGAAAGTGATTATACACCTTCCGACTTCTTTTATGCTGTTTCTATTTCAAACTGCACTGTAATACCACTAGGATCTACTACTGTAAATCCGTTTGTACTTTCGTTTACTTTATGTTGTTTTTCTATTAATCTTTCTTTCACTTCATCTAACGCTTCTTTGTGCGGTAATACAATTGTATACACTTTAAGTCCAGTTGCATGTGCGGGTGGGTGTGGATTATTTACGCCGTTCCACGTATTTGCACCTATATGATGATGATATCCTCCTGCAGAAATGAATAAGCAGTCATCTTCGCGTTGTTGTACTTCAAACCCTACTGTCTCTACATAAAACTCATGTGACTTCTCTACATCAGCTATTCGTAAATGTACGTGCCCAACGACAGTATTAGCAGGTAATCCATCAGCCTCATAATCAACGAGTGTTGCCAGTTCTTTTAAATCTAGCGGCGTACTTCCTCCTGGTCCTTCTCCCCATTGATCACGCGGACGGTCTGCATAAATTTCAATACCATTTCCCTCTAAGTCTTGTAAATAAAACGCTTCGCTATACGTATGATCACTTGCACTATTAAACCTTGAAATTGGTAAAATTTCATTAGAATATGTATAACGCCCTTCTTGTTCAGCTGGGCTATCAATTACATTCTTATTACGAATCACCCCAAATAATGCCGAAGCAAAGGCTTCACGAGTCGGAACTAAAAAGGCTACATGATATATACCAGTCGTACGCGGCTCTTGCAGCACCCCGTCCTCTAACTTTTCAAGAACAAGTAACGTGTCCTTTCCACCTTTTCCTGATAAATATGCTTTATTCCCCCCTTGCTTAATTACTTCTAGGCCTACTACATTCTCATAAAAAGCAATTTGGCGCTCTAAATCTTGCACTTTAAATTGAACATGACCAATACGTGTTTTCGGATGAATTTGTACCATGAATAACTCCATCTCCTTATCCCGATATTTTCCTATTTCATATTACCGTTACTATGAAGAATACAACTAAAATCATCCTATGTAAATAAGAAAAGTCAGAATTTATACACATTTTTATTTTCATAATAAAAAAGTCACCTCTTCTAACTTTCAGAAAAGGTGACTTTATAACTCTTATTTCATTTTATGTACTTCGGCAACTAACTTTCCGCCCTGAATGCCCATATAAAGCTTCACAGGTGCATCATTCGTGTTTTCAAACACTAAGTCTAAGTATGGATATGCAATTGTAGCATCTCTTCCTTGTGGAACATAACCTACCGTTTTAGAATGTGTTGTTCTCTCTACCATTTTCAAACCAGCTTGATCTGCTGCATTGTATAATGTTGATGATGTTTGACAAACACCACCGCCGTATCCATCTACTAATTTACCATCTACAATTTCTTTTCCTAGTTGATATCCTTTATCTGGCGTTGTATCACCAATTAATGCATTGAAAGAGAAACTGTCTCCTTTTGCTAATACAACTCCATTTATGCTCGCTGCTGACAAGCGAATATTCTCAATACGGCCACCTGCTGAGCCACCTAAATTCGTTTCATATCTACCAATTACCGTACCACTTCCTTGCGCATCACTTAATGTTGCAGTAGGCTTTTTCTCAACAATAGGTAATTGATATGAAGAATCCCACATACCAACGTTTAATAATTTATCTACTAATTCTTTTTCCATTAATTCATAAGAAGGTTTTCCTTCTTGCCAACTTCCATCAGATGCTACACGTGATGGAACCATCTTTTTGTCAACGCTTTTCCCAACCTCGCTAGCAACCTTCGTTACTGATTTTTTAAATTTTGCTTCGTCTTCAAAATAACCTAGACTCGATAAATCTAACTTTTTCACTTCCGTACCAGTACGACCATCTACTAAACTAATAGAATCCTGTACCTCTGCTTTAGCCTCTACCGTGTGGCCACCAATATCACTTACTAATGCAACATCACTTACTTTTGCACCACAACCACTCACTATAGCTACACATAACACCCCAACTAATATACCCTTTACTTTACGGAACAATATACTCTCCCCTTTTTCCCAATATTACTTTTATGTATTATTTCATTTTTATGTATGTTTTGTTACAATCATTTTACAATATATTTATAAAATGTTACAAGTTATTTTTTACTCTATATAAATTACTCTTTTCTTTTCTAAATGTCTATACATATTTACATAAAAGTTGGAGTTGGATAGAATTGTAACCTTTATGTAACCTCGCCTTTTTATCCAGTATATACCATAAAACAAAAGAAATACAAATGTAAAACTCCATATTCTTATTTATAAAGGAACATCCTGTGAACATAAATAGGTATTTGCCGTGCCACACTCCGCTTTTACACATACATTATGGTGAATTAACCTATTTTAAAGAAATGGAGGATGTTTTTATGTACCCCTACAATCCATACGATCCATATAACCAAAATGCTTATCAGCCTCAATATGATTTACAAGCACAATACCAACAATATATAGATCCAGCAGAACAAGTTAATCCATATGATCAAAATCGACAATTTCAACTCCCAATCTCTTTTCCTGGTACTGGAAACCGTCAACTAGAAAGACGAGTAAATGAGCTTGAACAAAGAGTACGTCAATTAGAAAACACGGTTGAGCGTCATACACGTAGATTAAACCGCTTAAACCAACGTTTACGTACAATAGAAAACAGACTAAATATTCCATTTTCAGCATTAGAAGACGGATTTTAATTTCGAAAATAAAAAATATATGAAGGAAGGGGTCCCCCCTTCCTTATATAAATTGACGAAAGTTTTTTCCATCTCTATACTGATAAGAGTTAATGAAATGAAACAAGGTGATAAATATGGATTTTGAAATAAATTATCTTTCCTTTTATGTTGTACAAGTAGAAGGAAAAGGTGAAGCTGTTGATAAACGCTACAAACATTTTCAAACATTAGACGCTGAAGAGTATGGAGATAGCTCCTTAAAAGAATTTTTGAATGGTGAATTATTAAAAATTTCAAAGCGAAAAGTAGAACGTCATGCGAAAACAGAACAAGCTCCGACAAAGATCGGTCGCTTCATTGTAGAAGAAGGGCACGAACTTGATTCAAACCCTCATTACAACCTCTTTAATCGCATTCGCTTTGCGGAAACAAAGGAAAACTTCAAAGATATGAGTGAACCTCTCGTTTATACGTATCTGGATACAAGCGCTGTACGCGGTGGTGTATTTTTAATTGCGCAAGCAAAACTACGCAAATACTTTGATGATCCATTCGTTTTTGTTATGAAATGTGACTTCGAACCGAAAGTCGCTTCTATTTCAGATGAATCGACACTTATTCGTAACGTTGAAATGGCCATCACAACAAAAAACATGAAATCTATCCAATATCCGTACATGCCTGAAGAAGGTATGGTCGAAGTAGGTGAACTAAAAATTCACCAGGCATCACACGCCCGTTACTTTGAAGACTTCTTAAAATTCGTCGAGTACGAACGCTCTATGCCTGAAATTATGAAAACACAAGTAATGGACATGGTATATGACCAAATTGAAGATGTATTTGAAGAAGGTACGGAAGAACGTGAACAATTTGACCAAGCAATGGAAGTATGGGCTGCCAGTCCAAAACGTGAAATTATGGAACAATTTTCAACCGAAGAAGTAATGGAAGCTACCGCTCAAATTGTCGAGCATGCTCCTGAAGTGGAATTAAAGCTAAAAGCAGATCATATCTCTGTAAAGGCCCTGCTTGCTGATTTCGGGGATCAAATACATATCGCAAAGGTAAATGACCGATACGTATTAATGATCGAGGCTGATACACTTACGTTTGAGAAAGGCTTCTCTCCAATTGAGTTTCTGAAGCCGGATGAGTTGCAAGATGTGATTGAGCGAATTGAGAATAAGCAGCAGTATTCTTATGATCCGAACGGGATTGAATAAAGTGAAACTTTAATCAGTGGGGGTCTTACTGCCCGTTAATGCGGGATAAATGCTTCCATATAACTTTTCTTACTGAGCGCTGTTAACAAGCGCTCTTTTATTTGGGACATAGTTGACAGTTATATAAAAAAACCGATTCTACTAAGAATCGGTTTTTCTGCTTTATAACAAAATATGTTTTTTGATCCAAAAGGACATTAGTTGAACAATCAAGTAGATTCCTTTTTTGTTGTACAAGCTTATTTTCATTAGAGATATTTACTTCAATATTTCTAGTTGAACAAGTCCGTCTATAAGTTTTTGGTGTTGTCTTTTAGTCACTATGTATGTTGTTAAAATGAAAATTTCACTTTACTACCTCAAATTTATTGTACTCGTAAAAAGATAATTGAAAACGATATTCTGGATGCTCTCTCACCCAATCGTAAGCTTCTTCTAAAATATCCATTTTGTTTTGTAAGTCATTCAGTTCCCTACATTCGTCCCTTTTCTGTTTGCACAGAGGACAGAATCCATTCACTATTTCGGCACTCGTCGCCCTAATAGTTTTACTTTCTAAGTCAACTACTAGACGAAGAAGAAGAGAATGCTCTTCTTTTGTAGTCACTGTCATTTCAGCGATCCCATCCTCATTCCAAAAGACTCCGTTTAATTCCATCTGTACATTGACGTTTTTAATATCCAATTCTATCACTATCACACCTCCCTTGTATAAAGCTCTTATCTTATTCTTCAATTTTAATCTGTCATACACCATGATTTAAAGATATATTAAGCATTTTCCAAGTCTTCTAAATTAAGTTACCTTTCATTTATACATATACTACTATAGATTAAACTTATTTTAATAGAACGGAGGATATATATGGGGTGTTACAATTCATCATAAAGAATAATATATGAACTTGAACAAAAAATAAATAAGTTAAACTTTCAAGTGAATAGCTTAAATGAAAGAGTTCACCAATTAGAAAATACAGTTGAGCGACACACCCGCCGGCTGAACCGTTTAAACCAACGTTTACGTGCTGTAGAAAACAGATTAAATATTCCGTTTTCAGAAAATGAATATTAACTCGTTAATTCGAACAATGTAAACAAGGCTATTCCTATTATATTTCAAACTGGAAATTCACGTTATCTCTCCCTAAATAATGAATCCTCTGCGTAACCTTCTCTCCTTTTTGTTCTATTTCTCACACTACTCTCAATTATCTTTCTCAGAAAACAAATAATATGTACATTCGTACTAACAACAATAAAATATTCCATTACTAATACGGGACAAGCCGGAAATTTTCCCACTAAACCTCAGCGACTTAATCCTGGAGTTTAGTTGTACATATGAATAAAATAGATTATAGCACTAACTTTCTTCTACTACTTTCTCCATCTCAGCCAAATACCTAATCTGCCTTTCCGCCTTTCTAACCGCTGTTGGAAAATGCTTTTTCAATAGTTCTATTGTAGATTCGCTTATATAGTATCTTTCCGTTATATTTTCCCACGTGTCACTACTTTCAAATATACTCCAAACGAAAGGACGCTCTGTATTTTTTCTCATTTCTTTAAATACCCATTTTCGCATCTTTTTTTTCGCCTTTTCTGTTAGTTTTCCGTTCTCTACAAGTTCAAGTTCACCATGTCTTTTGTACCGTTTATGAATATCTCTCTCGCTATATACTTTAAGAAGTATCTTGGCTGTATTTTCAGCATCTGCTAACGCTCGGTGTTGCTTCCCTTCCCATGTTAAGCCGAGCTGTTCTACTGCAAACTGTAAACTTGGTGTATTCTCAAATAGTTCTTCATACGCTTGGAAAACAAATTTCTGTAAATCAAATTTTCTCTCTTTTTCCATACATGGGCATTCTACACCGTGTAACGTACAATCATGAGATAGAAAACGATAATCTTCTCTTCCCCATGAAACAAATAGAGAGTCTTCTCCGATAAACTGAATAAATTTCTCTATAATTTGCGGAAATTTCTCCACACCAATTAAATCTTCCTTTGTAATTCCCGTTAATTTTGTCGTATGACGAGTAAGACGTGCACCTGGTTTTACTAACTCCGAAAATTCTCCGATGACCTTCATTGTACTTGCTTCTATTTTTACAGCCCCGATATCAACTATCTCTGACGGATCGTCTGATTTATACGGCCTGAAATTTCTCTCTATATCAAACACAATAAAATGTGTAGCGTTTTCCAATTTATTTACCTCTTTCTACATTCCTTTTCACACATACTTTATTTTCAGTATTTATTTATTCATGCACTTTATGCATGTATTACTTCGTTTCAAAACGAAAATTCAATCTCATTATGATATGTACATAGAAGGTTATTCAATAAAAATGCAAAAAAAAAGAAGGGCAAGCCCTTCTTTTTTCCATAATTACTTCTTGTTAACGTTTGTAGCTTGAGGTCCACGGTTACCTTGTTCTACTTCGAAAGTAACTTCTTGACCTTCTTCTAAAGTTTTGAAGCCGTCGCCTTGGATAGCTGAGAAATGAACGAATACGTCTTCTCCGCCTTCAACTTCGATGAAACCGAAACCTTTTTCTGAGTTAAACCATTTTACTTTACCGTTTTGCATGAAAAAAATCCTCCTACAATGTACCTATATGTACATATTCATTTTCAACCACTTTACAATAATACTTCAGACATTAAAAAACTGCAACCCCAGAGGAGATTTAACATTGCTATCCTCCTCGGAAGTTACAGCTCATTTAAATCTCTATATTATTAAAAGTAAAATGGTTTAGATATAATATATCATATCACTATAATAAAAGCAAAGTTTTTTTGCTAAATAAATTTTTTCTTCCACTGCATCGCTTTTGATTCACCTGATCCAGCTACAACATAGCCTTCTTTTTGATTAACGATGCGCCAGCCATGCCCTTTAACTGAGTCACATACTTTAATAATTCCTTCTTCTAGAAGCACACGACAAACCTTACTAATCCCTGCCTTATTTTGCGTTGATGTTGTATATAGCACATGTTGATCTACACTTAAGGCTAAATAGCTACTTGCTTTCTGCTCACTTTGACATATGTGCCAATATGTTTTTTCACTCTCAATACTTTCATCTATTTTACAAAAAGAAATATTCCCGCTAATCCCCTTGCACGATCCACTGGCTGCTACTATGTAAGAATTGTGTAAAGTCAACGCTGAGATCATCTGATTCATCACAATCTTAATCCTCTTTAATTTACGTGTCTCCAAATTAAAGAGCCAAACACCACCATATTTAGCATGTATTTTCGTACCGATAAATAAGTAATGTTTATATAGAAATAACGATCGAATAGATGGTGCCCCGCCACCATACTCAAGAAATGGATGAATGGTTTCCCATGTCGAACCAAAATCATTCGAATGATACAACGTTTTATCTCCATGAGCAATGACAGTTCCTTGTACATTACTACACACATTCCAACTCGTTGCTTTTGTTGGAAAACGCTGCACTGTCCAGTTCTCTCCACCATCCATACTACGAATAAAAATCCCTTCGTCCCCTACACCATACACTACATTATCTTCGCTATGTAAATCCCTAATTCGTTTTTGAAAACCATTTAAAATTTGTTTCCATTCTCCGTCTTGTTCAATAAATAAGCCATTATATGTAGTAGCTAACATAAGTTTTCCATCTCTTAATTTTGTAATAGCGGTCGCACTTAACATCTTCTCCACATTGACACTCCCATTCTTAGAACTTCTCAGCAAATGCAATTGCAAAATTACTGCATTTTTCAACATCCTCTTCATCTTCTGGAGCTAATTCAATTTTCAACCCTTCTTGTACAAGCTCTGCACCGCGTTCTACAAGTTTCTCTTCAAATATCGTTACCGCTTCACAAAACAGTTCGTACGCCGTATCTCCTGATCCGAATACCGCTACTTTTTTCCCTGATAAATCTATATTTTCTAAGTCATCATGGAAATCTTCCGCTTCAAATGGTAGTTCACCATCGCCCCACGTATAAGATCCTAAAATGATTCCATCATAGACTAATAATTCTTCTGCATCCATGCCTTCCATTTCTTGTAATACTACTTCATGATCAAAAGCATCTAAACTAACTTTAATTAAGTCAGCAATACTCTCTGTATTTCCTGACATACTTGCATAAGCTATTAAAATTTTCGCCACTTCGGCATCCCCCTCTTACAATAAATGATTATCATTCTCATTATATTAATAATGAGAATCAATTTCAATTATATTTTTTATTATTTCCGTTTACTTCATACAAAAAAGCACAGATGACTATACAATCATCTGTGCTTTTTTATTACTTTTTAAAAATACCAAACGGCTTTCCAACTGGTAAAACAACTTTTCCGAAGTGTGTATTTAACACTGCTGCTGCTGAACCATAGAAAGATAATAATGAAATAAGAAGTTCTGAATATGCTGCTAAATTATGCATTGCATGCGGCATAACACCTAAAGTACTTAATGAAAGACCGATAAATAAGAAATCAATAAGGACGAAAATCATAAATAATACTTTATGTGTTTCCATTGCACCAATTGTCATAAAGATTGTGAAAATCAAATATCCGATAAAGGCTACCCCAAGCTGTTTTGAATCTGCAGCTTGTGCTAATTTCTCGCCAAATACTCCAAGTTGAATTAACCAAGTCATTCCAACACCTAACCAAAATAGGCCGTATGCACCGAATGCTGTTGTACCGAATGTATTGTTATGCTTTGCATCGTGAATGCACGCAAAGATTTGTGCAAATCCTCCTAAAAAGATTGCCCATGGTAATACAAGAGAAACGCCATCTGTTAAGCCTAGCTTTTGAGATGATGCTACAAGTGTTACCATCGCTAATCCAAATAGGCCAATTCCAGATGGATCCGCTGTTGTCATTTTCACATGATGTGTAGTTGTTTGATTGCTCATATAAACCTCCTGATTATAAACATACTCGAATACAATACTTAAATCAGAAGGCTATGTCAATGGTTTTTTTTGTATGTTGTCAGACCTTATTTTTATAATGATTGAATATACTTCCGACCACTTCATATGGTTTTATATTCACTTTTTCCAACTCGTGTATCGGCAACCACAACGGAATATAAATTCCTCTATCTTTCAGCTCGAATTCCTCCGCTTTACCACTGCCGAAAATCCCATCAGTAATATAGGTATTAAAATAATACTCCGTACCCTTATACTCCACCTTTGTAATAAGATGTTCCACTTCTATATATACCCCTAATTCTTCATAAACCTCTCGCTTCGTTGCCTCTTCAGCTGTTTCATCTTCCTCAATTCCTCCGCCCGGAAAAACATAGTACACTTCATCTTCTCGAATACGTTTTATAAGAGCAATTTTCCCTTCCTGCACAATGATAGCCGCGCCGCGATTTCTTATCATTTTATTACCTCAATACCAATCGCAACTGTTCCCCACTTTTGTTCTTGTTCTTTCGTATATATTTTGTATGTACTTTCTAGCATTTCCTCCAAACTATCATTTTCACAATCCAATAATTTTTTATCCATTTGTTCGTACATTGCTTTAAAGCTTTCGTATCGTTTTATTTCCGTTACTTTTACAGTAATAGTCGCTGTCGTCGTAAGGTTCGTAAATACAATATGATCGCCTCGTTTTATGGGTTGACGTTTTGTATCGTATAGGCGTATTTCATATACTTTTTTTCCTGATTGAATTGACTGAAAAGGTTTATTATATAATCCCATTTCGTATATCATTCATTCCACTCCTTTTTTATTCCTTGCGCGTACTAATTTTGTGTATTACCAATTCATACAACACAGTTCGACTGATTCCAAATTGCATATAATGTTCCATATCTATTACGTGCTTTAGAGAGGATGCTAAATTTGTTATGTTATATTTAAATCAAAAACCTGAATATAATAAATATGATATTGGTGATTATACTTATAGTAAAGTAGGGCCAACTATTTTTTCTTGGAACGATGAAACAAACTTAAAAATAGGTAAGTTTTGTTCATTAGGAGAAGAAGTCGTGTTCATACTCGGCGGTGAACATCGCGCAGACTGGATAACGACTTACCCATTTAATGCACTTTTTGATGAAGGAGCACATATTACTGGTCACCCTTCTTCAAAAGGTGATATCGTAGTCGGCAACGATGTATGGATTGGTTATCAATCCTGCATTTTATCTGGTGTTACTATTGGTAACGGTGCCATTATTGGCGCAAAGAGTGTCGTTACAAAAGATGTACCACCATATGCAATTGTAGCTGGTAATCCTGCAAAATTAGTTCGATATCGTTTCCCGCAGGAAATCATTGAAAAACTAGAGAATCTCGCATGGTGGGACTGGGACATTTCTGTTATAAAAGGGGCCATTCCATTTCTACTTTCCAACAAAATCAACGAGTTTTTTACCCCGCCCGAAAATGAATCTATATGATCAATACACATAAAAAGAGCATCCTATTCTTTTAGGATGCTCTTTTTGGTTTTATTTTTTATGCCCGTGCAACTGATTACACGGAGAACATTGAAACGGAATTTTCTCTAAGCAATTAAAGTTTGTTTCACAAATTTGTTCGATTGTTGGGACAAACGGGATAACAACAATATTACTTTCTATTATTTGTGTAACAGGCGGCAATACTGTTCCTACTTGATGTTCGAAACGGATACTCGCTTGATTAATATAATTCCCTGAACCACTTGGCGCGCTCTGAACTACTACTTGGAACGAAACTGTCCGTGCTTCCCCTGGATTTAAACTTCCTATAAGAAATCCTGATACTGGGTTTACATTTGACACTGGCGTATTATCAACCGTTACACTTCCAATGACAAATCGAACACTACTATCTAACATATCTTGAAAACGAATATTTTGTATTGCTGTATCCCCTGTATTTGTAATAACTGTCGTAAATGTAATAACATCTCCAATTGTTGCTGTTTGATGATCCGCCGTTTTTACGACTGTCGTTGAGACATTTTGAGGAATAAACGGGATAACAACTGTATTACTATCGCCCTCAACTACTACAGGCGGTTCATTTGGATTCACAGTTGCAAATCCATTCGCTGTAGCAGTATTTGTAACTAAATTATTTATTTGCCCCCCTGTTATTACAACTTGGAAATTAATAATTGCTGCATCATTTGGTTGAAAATCACCTAACGGAATACCAGTATTCGGATTAGCAAATGGAAAAGGTACATCATTTACTGTTACTGTGCCATTTATAAATAACGTATTCGGATCAATGATATCTGTTAAAACAATATTCGTCACAGGAATTGTACTATCATTAATAACAGCAATTCCGTAAGTGACAACATCTCCTACCATTGCTACTTCAAAATCCGCTCCTTTTGCAACAAATAAAATTGCAGTATTTACCGTTACAATAACTGTATTACTCGTGTCCATTACTGTAACTGGCGGCTCTCCTGGTACTAAAATATACTCTGCTAACGCCCCAGCAACGTTGACTACTGTACCCCCATCCGGAAAACTTGTAATCGTAGCTTCATACGTTACAAGTGCAGTCTCACCGACCGGAATATCTGGTATCGTAAATCCAACCTGCGGATTTAACCCCGGCTGCGGAACTCCATTTATCGTTACACTATTTGGAACAAACTCAGCTTCCTGAGATAACACATCTATAAACTGAACATTCATCGCATCAGCAGTACCTGTATTTAATATACGAACAGTATACGTTACTGTTTCTCCTACTCCAACAATTGGATGATCTACTTCTTTCAGCATATCTAAACTACCTCTATTTACTGGTGTGACTGTCGTATTACTTGAGTTCGTAATTGTGAACGGTGGTTCTCCTGGAATCAATTCGAAATCACCAGTTACTCTTGCTGTATTCATAATGCTACTAGACGGCGGAATTGCGATTACATTTACTTCAAATGTAATTAATATACTATCCCCTACTGCAAGATCTGGTAATGAAAAGCCTACAAAAGGATTTAAACCTACTTGCGGAACCCCATTTATTTGTACACTTCCTGGAACGAATTCTAAATCAGGCGATGGAATATCAATAAACTGAACATTTGTCGCAGTTACCGTTCCTGTATTTGTAACTTGCACACTATAAGTTAACGTATCCCCTAATCGTGTTGCTTGCTTATTTACGTTTTTTATAACATTAAATCGTCCTCTATTCACCCTTGTTATTGTCGTATTACTCGGTTCAGTTACTATAACTGGTGGCTCTCCTGGCACTAAAGTAAAACTTCCTGTTATATTTGCAACGTTCGTAATGGTTCCCGATGACGGGATGCTTGTAACTGTCGCTTGGAACGTTACAATAACTGTTTCACCAACTGGTATATCTCCAACTCCAAAACCAGTAATCGGATTTAAGTTTGGTTGCGGGGCTCCATTTATCGTTACACTATTCGGTATAAATGACGCTCCTGCTGAAATGGTATCAATAAACTGAACATCATTTGCTGTTACTGTTCCTGTATTCGTTATTTGCACCGTATACGTTAATACATCTCCAACGAGAGTAGCAGCCCTATTTACTTGTTTAATAACATTAAATCGTCCTCTATTTACAGTTGTAAGTGTTGTATTGCTCGGTTGGTTTACTACAACTGGTGGTTCTCCTGGTATTAGTATAAAGCTTCCCGTAACATTCGCGGTATTAGCAATTGTTCCGTTTGATGGGACACTGACAACTGTTACTTGGAACGTAACTTCTACACTTTCACCTGGGCTTATATCTGGAAGCGGGAATCCATTATTAAGATTGAATCCGGGTTGTAGCACACCATCTATCGTTACACTATCTGGTATAAATGTGATTGAGGACGGTAATACATCACTATATTGAACATTCGTCGCTACCACTGTACCTGTATTTTGAACTACTGTTGTATATGTGATTGTATCACCTACTGCAACAACCGGCTGACTTACTGATTTTAAAACATTTAAACCAGGTTCATTAATTTCTGTTAATGTCGTATTACTTGTTGTTGTTTCTGTAATAGGCGGCTCCGTTTCACTTACAGCAAATGTAGCTGTAACGTCTACAAAGTTAACAATCGTTCCACCCTCAGGTATGCTCGTAACCACTTCCTGATATGTGACAAGTACAAAATCATCTACAGGGATATCTGGAACTGGAAAACCAATGAAAGGATCTAATCCTGGTGCCGGCACCCCATTTATGCTCACACTTCCCGGTACAAATGCTACACCTGCAGAAGTAGTATCGATAAATTCAACATCAGTCGCTGCCACTGTTCCAAAATTAAAGATCAGTACATTATACGTTAAAATTTCTCCTACAGTCGCTACTTCTTTATCTACTAGTTTTAACGGGAAAATAAACGCTATATTAATCGTCGTAACGACTAAATTCGTTAATATCGTTTCCGTAATCGGTGGTTCCTGCGGATTTGGCTGTGAAGTAAATGTAACGTCTGCATCATTTAATATGACTTCATTATCTGGAATTTCTGTAATCATCACTCGGAACGTTACCTCAATACTTCCACCATCGATTAATAATGGAGTAACTGTAAATCCGAGTTCTGGATTTAAACCGAGTTGCTGTACCCCACCTATCGTTACACTATCTTCTTCAAATGTTGTTCCTTCTGGAATCACATCTTGGAAGAACACATCTGTAACAGGTATAATTCCTACGTTTGAAATTAGCACAGTATACGTTAATACATCCCCAACAGCTCCAGCAGCAACGTCAACTGTTTTTGTTGCTGTTACTTCACCAGGAGGAGGTAACGGTATTGTAACTACCGTTGTATTACTTGAGTTCGATGTTGTTACAGGTGGTTGTAACGGATTTAATAAAAAAGTGGCTGTAGCAGATGCTGTATTTAATACTGCTCCACGTGTAGACGGTGCAACTACCATAACTTGGAACGTTACTGTCAATGATGTTCCAGCTGCAATATTCGGAAGTGTGAAACCAACATTTGGGTCAAATCCAGGTTGTGGCGCTCCATTTATCGTTACACTATTTGCGACAAATGTTGTTTCTGCAGCAATTGGATCAAGGAAAGAAACATTCGTTGCTGTTACTGTGCCGTTATTTCGAATGATAACAGAATACGTGTAAGTTTCTCCAAGTGCTGCTTGTTGTACAGATGAAGATTTTTGTATACTTAGCTGCGCTGTGTTTACTTGCGTCACTACAAAATTACTATTTGTTACAGTCGTTATTGGAGGATTTGCTGGATTTATAAGAAAACTTGCAGTAACGTTCGATTGGTTTCTTATATTTCCACCGCTCGGAACATTCGTCACTGTAACTTGAAACGTAATCGTAGCCGTTTGCCCGACCGGAATATTCGGTACTGGGAAACCTGCCATAGGGTCTGCGCCTTGCTGAACGACTCCATTTATCGTTACACTATTTGCTACAAATGCAGCACCAGACGGAATTGGATCTTGAAAAATAATATTCGTTGCAGGAACAGTTCCTGTATTTTGAATACGAATCGTATACGTTAGCGTATCTCCTATACCTGCTTGGGGTGTATTTACACTCTTCATTACATTAAGTGATCCTACATTCACTCGCGTCACAACAATATTACTAATCGTTACAATTGTAATTGGTGGCTGGAGAGGACTTACTTGGAAATCAGCAGTGACATTTGCATTATTCGGAAGAACTCTATTTGGTGGTACACTCGTTATCGTCACTTGAAAAGTAACTGTTACCATCCCTCCGACTGGAATGTTAGCAAGCGGAAATCCAGTTGTTGGGTTTAAACCTGGTTGAGGTGTTCCATTTATTATTACACTATTTGCTACAAACGTTGTTCCAGATGGAATCGGATCAAGGAATGAAATATTTGTCGCTGCTACTGTTCCACTATTTTGTATACGAATTGTATACGTTAGCGTATCTCCTACACCTGCTTCAGTAGCACTTACACTCTTTATTACATTTAACCCTGAAGAATTCACGACTGTCATAACAGTATTACTTGGCACCGTTACAGTAATTGGTGGCTCTGTTGGATTTACAAGAAAATCTCCAGTTACATTCGCATTATTTACAACATTATTTCCTTGAGGGATTTCATCAATTAATACTTCAAACGTAACAATTGTACTCGCGCCAGTAGGCAAATTATTTAATGAGAATCCAAGTTCTGGATCTGCGCCTTCTTGTAAAACTCCATTAACAACTACACTATTTTCGATAAATAATGTCCCTTGCGGAATTGAATCTTGGAAAAATACATTTGTAGCTGGTACACTACCTGCATTTATAATTTCAATTGTATATACTAAAACATCCCCTACCGTTGCAACATCCGAATTCACTGATTTCACAACTTCAAAGTTCCCTGTTTGTACTGTTGTATTCACAACATTACTCGGAACATTAATTGTTACGGGTGGTTCACTCGGATTCACTTGAAAACTTGCTGTTACATTTGCTTGATTTAAAATATCTTCGTTTTGTGGATCCTGTACAATTAATACGTCAAATGTGACTACAACTGTTTGAGCCGCAGGAATATTAGGAAGAGAAAATCCTGTATTCGGATTTAATCCACTTTGCGGTACTCCATTAATTGTTACAGAATTTGCAACAAATGAGACAGCGGGAGAAATAGCATCTTGGAAAAACGCATTCGTTAGCGGAACGTTTCCTGTATTTTGGACGGCAATCGTGTACGTTAAAGTATCTCCTACTGCCGCTTGTGTTGTATTCACTTCTTTTATTACATTTAAACCACCTGTATTCACTTGTGTCACAACTGTATTCGTTTGTCTATTAATCGTCACTGGTGGTTGATTCGGAATAACGACAAAATTAGCAGATACATTCCCGCGATTCGCAATCGTACCTCCTGATGGCGTAGATGTCACCCGGACTTGAAATGTAACCGTCCTACTTCCACCTGGAGAAATATTTGCTACAGCAAACCCAGTCGAAGGATTTACTCCTGGTTGTGAAACCCCATCTACAGTTACACTATTTGCTATAAAAGTCGTTCCAATTGGGATTGGATCTTGAAAAATAACATTCGTCGCAAGTACATTTCCTGCATTTTCAATTGTAACAGTGTACGTAAGAACATCATTCACTGTCGCAAAAGCTCTATCTACTGTTTTTCTCGTTCTTATATCAGCTATATTAATAGTAGTAACTACAGTATTACTTGTCGCTTGCCCTGAAACTGGTTGTTGACCGGGTACTGGAGTAAAGTTAAATGTTGCACTTGCACGATTCGGAATTGGATTGACAAGCGGATTAGATGTTACTCGAGCTTGAAAGCGCACTACAGTCGTTTGCGAAGCATTAATACTTCCTAGATTAATACTACTTGCTGGATTTGCTCCTGGACGTGCTACCCCATTTACCGTAACACTATTTGGAACAAATGTTGTGCCACCAGGGATACTATCAACAAAAACAACATTATTTGCAGTGACATTTCCATTATTCGTCACATTAACCGTGTATGTTAATACATCATTAAGTGTTGCTGTCTGTAAATCTACAGATTTTTGCATACTTATAGTTGCTTGATTCACTGTCGTTTGTACTGTATTTGAAGAAGACATACTTGTAATTGGTGGGCTACCGACGAAAGGACGGAATTGATATGACACCATTGCGCGATTCGGAATAGGATTTGGGTTCGGAAACGATGTTATTCGCACTTGAAATGTAACAACTCTTTGCGCGTTAGTTGGGATTGTGCCTAAATTAATTCCATTCGCAGGGTTCGCATTCGGCTGTGTTACTCCTCCTACCGTTACACTACCTGCAACAAACGTCGTTCCGTTCGGAATACTGTCTTGTAATATAACATTTTCTGCACTTCCTGTGCCTGTATTTGGGACCG
The DNA here is from genome assembly GCF_054326875.1 of Bacillus sp. BC08. Taxonomy (NCBI): domain Bacteria; kingdom Bacillati; phylum Bacillota; class Bacilli; order Caryophanales; family Bacillaceae; genus Bacillus; species Bacillus sp. BC08. The sequence continues at coordinate 308,109 of NZ_JBTGPA010000027.1, forward strand.
TAATCGTATAAGTGAGAGTATCCCCTACCCCTGCGACTGTTCTATTAACCGATTTAACAGGATTAATAATTGGACCTGTTGCATCAATTTGAACACCAAAACCAGCCGCAGCGTATCCATCACCATTTGTAACGAAACGAACAGTTGCTGACGTTTGATTATTTACTAATGATGCAGAGGCATTTACATTCGTAATATCCCATCCTTGTCTTCGGACAGCTAAAGCTATCCCTAACGGCTGATTCAAATCTCCAAATGTCCCGGTTGTATCTAGCTCTCCAATGTCATTACAAATTTGTGATTGAAAGAAATTATTAGCAGGGTTTCTCGGGCCTGATAATGCAACTGTAGCATTTGCATTCGGTCCAAAGCGAAGTTGGTCTCCAACAATGTTAGAATCACCTTCTTGAGCAGTTACGAGCACTCGTCCTGTAACTGCTCCTGTCCCCGGAGTAGCAAATCCTGAAATAGTAGCATCAACTGGTGGTGATGAAGCATCGATAATTTCTTGACCTGCATAAACTGACAAATTCCGAAGTGGCAAACTTGCATTTTGATAAACAACCTCAAGTGTCCAACCAGCCGAACGACTGATAGTTGGATCTGATGAAGTTCTTGCAGCTGGCACTGCACCCGTTGTATAAGTTCCTGCCCCACCTGCACTAACAAGATTCGTTACATTAGCAGAGCGAGCGTAATAAAATTGGTTTCCTACTGAACCTTGTTGCGCGGTAGCAGGATCTGGCGTAACAGAAAACGTCCCTGCTGGCGTAGTAAATGTAATGTTATCATTTAAAAACGGTAAAACATCTTCCGTATCAGTCCGGAAAGTACCAGCCCAAACCAATTCTGCATATAACACACTGCTTCCCACTGGAAGGTTTAAAATTGCACTTGAAGAATTCAATTGCCACTCATCTGTTGTCCCTGCTGGGAATCCTGGTACTTGCAACGCTGTATTTACTGTCGTAAACACAGCAAGTGTACCAAAAATATTACCTGGTGCAGGTGATGTAGGGCTAAGTCCCAGCGTATTCCCAGTGAACGTGACGGCACCAGGTACTGTTGTCGTAAAACGATTTATAAAAGGCACACAATCATCTCATTTCAATTATAGTAAAAAGTGCTCTATACTATAAAATGTAGACAAACTATGCAATGTACTTTGTCCAACAAAATTCCGCACATACGAGAGGAGCTTACTACACTATGCGTTATGTTATCGTAACAGGAACTTCACAAGGTTTAGGTGAGGCAATCGCCGCACAATTGTTAGAAGAAAACACGAGTATCATCTCTATTTCTAGAAGAGAAAATAAAGAACTTACGAAACTCGCAGAGCAATATAACAGCAATTGTATTTTCCACTCCTTAGATCTTCAAGATGTACATAATTTAGAAACGAACTTTAACGAAATCATTTCATCTATTCAAGAAGACACTGTATCATCTATTCATTTAATTAATAACGCTGGTACACTCGCACCAATGAAACCAATAGAAAAAGCTGAAAGCGAACTGCTCATTACGAACATTCAAATTAATTTACTTGCACCGATGATTCTTACCTCCACTTTCATGAAACATACGAAAGATTGGAAAGTAGATAAACGTGTTATAAACATTTCATCTGGCGCAGGAAAAAAACCTTATTTTGGATGGGGCGCTTATTGTACAACGAAAGCTGGTGTAAATATGTTTACACAGTGCGTAGCAACCGAAGAAGCAGAAAAAGAATATCCGGTAAAAATCGTCGCATTTGCACCTGGTGTTGTTGATACAAGTATGCAAGCACAAATTCGTGAAACAAATAAAGAAGACTTCATAAATTTAGATCGCTTTATCGCACTAAAAGAAGAAGGAAAACTACTATCACCTGAATACGTTGCGAAAGCAATTCGTAGCTTACTAGAAACTGAGAATTTCCCGCAAGGTGAAGTAATTCGAATTGATGAATAACAAAAAGGCACGCTCTACTAGCGTGCCTTTTCATTCTATTTCTCTAAAAATATAAGTACAGACTCTGCAATTTGTTCATAACCAATCTCTTGGTAAATTTTATTTGATGTCGGATTTGCCAGATCCGTATATAAAGTCGTTGTTTTGTAACCTTCATCTAACATACGTTGACTAAGTGCGGCAACACAACTAGATGCGTACCCTTTTTTCCGCGCTTCTTTCGGTGTATATACGAAATTAACTGTTATATTGTTTGTAGTCGGTCTCGTTTTTGCAGCTACAGAAACAAGTTTCCCGTCTACTTCTAGACCAAAAAGACGACGATTAGTAATTAATGTATGGGCGGTTTGTTTCGCTTCTTCTTTCGTAGTAGGAAGCTTCACATCTTCGCAAAATTGATATATCCACTGTTCTATTAATGGTAGCTCCTCACTACTTGCTTCTCGAAAGATTCCATCTCCGTTCCACTTTTTCTTTACTTGTTTTAATTCATATACACCTTGCTCCATTGCAACAGTAGTTTTTTTCTGTTCTAACGTCGCAATCTTTTCCGCTAATTTCTGTACAATTTTCTTATTACCAATCAATCCTGGAACATTTGGGTATACTTTCGTTAATTTTTTTGCAAGTTCCACGATGTCCGCTTCCGCAATTTCAGACGTAGCAACAATGATTTGTTTCTTCTCTTCCGTTTGAAGAAATACAGCCGCTATCTCTTCCTCTTGTTTTGCTATCCCCATAAATATCGGTTGTTGAACCATTTGTAATACACCTAATATAAGATTATTTTCCTGCTCATTCTTTTCTAAAAATGGCGTAACCTCTTCTTTAAAAGCAAGAATTTCTTCATATACATGTAATTGAATCATCGACAATCTCTTCTCTCTATTTATAGTTTCATTAAGTATTGGCGATTAATCCACTAAATCCCTCTTTTACGATTCAATAATATTCAAAGCTAACGTATTCAAATCATTTTCAGCTTGTAAAATCCTTTGTTTTTCCCTTTCAAATACCTCTTCCTCTTTTTGAAATGACTCTTTTCGATTTTTAATCATGCGCTCCATTTCTTTTTTACTCGGTCCACCGTATACATTTCTTTTTTGAATAAAAGCTTCTGGCGATACAATCTCTTCCCACTCGTTTTCTAATAAATGTATTTTAAAATTTTCTTGTAAGTATATATTTACATCTTTTAAATGTAATTCATGTAGCTCCTTTTGTTGCTCCAATGACATATTCGCAATAACACTCGCTGCCTGATGCGCATGTCGAAATGGAATGTCATAGTTTTTCGTTAAAACATCTGCGAAATCAGTTATCGTAATTGCATGTTTATAAGAACGGCTTTTTAACGTTTCTTTTTCTACTTTCATCGTTCGAATGACCGCATTCATAATACAAAAAACACGAATGGTCTTTTCAATTCCTTTATATAAATACGGCTGCAAATCATCTTCTGTATCAACAATATCACCAAATGGTGTATTATGAATCATTTGAAATACTGTAAATGCTTCTCCTAAAGCACTACTCGTAATCGCACGGGCATGTTCAATAGAAACTGGATTTCGCTTTTGCGGCATAATGCTACTAATTTGTACATATGGCTTTGCAACAGTAATACCATCATATTCTTTCGTCGCTAATAGTAAGAAGTCATGAATCCATCTACTCGTATTCGTCATCATTACCATCAGTAACGAGCTAACTTCTAATAAATAATCTGCTCCAGCAACAGCATCATATGAATTCTCAATTACATTTGTAAATCCAAGTAAATTGGCAACTCGCTCTCGTTTAATTGGGAAACTTGTTGTAGAAAGAGCTGCAGCCCCCATTGGAGATTGATTTAAAAGTTTGTACGTTTTTTTCATTCTTTCTAAATCTCTTTGCATCGTATCATAAATCGCTAACGTATAATGACCAAATGTTGTTGGTTGTGCTGGTTGTGTATGTGTATAAGCTGGCATAATTGTTTCCTTATGATTATCGGCAAGTTGCAACATACTTTCTTGCAATAACAAATGATGTTCCATTAACCGTAATACATATCGCCTTAAACTCATGCGATACATCGTTACACCCATATCATTTCTACTTCTACCAATATGCATATTGCTTACATAATCACATTTCGCTTCTTGAGAAATTAAATGTTCCACTAAAAAAAAGAGATCTTCATGCTGCTTTGTATATAGCAATTGATCTTTCGGAACTCCCTCTATCTTTTTGAGTGCGTGTAATATAACTTTAGCTTCTTCCTTTTTCATTAAATTTTCTTCCGTCAGCATTGTAATATGCGCTTTATGCACTTGAAACATATGTTTTAATAAGTAATTTCGTTGAAAATGAAATACATGTTGTAATACACAATCCACATATGTTTTCCCAGGGAAATCAGCGCCTTCACTCTTTATAAACTCTTCTTTACTTTGTTTCATCACCTTTTCCCCTCTCACCTAAGTATTACTACCCATCATACCCAGAGATAGAAAAAAAGTGCTTGTATATAAAAAACTCGGTGCTCTCTGCACCGAGTTTATTTAATAAAAGTCGCATCATACTTATCACTTTGCAACACTTGGAAATGTAAGTTTGCTAAATGTTTACGTATTTCTGCACTGTCGTCTTCATTTAAATTATTTGCTAAAAACACTATTTCTGTACAGTTCCCGCGTTTATCCATTGCATAAACTGCTTTTGTAACTGTCCATGGCGTATAACCATTTTTTTGCCCTGCATGTCTAAATGTTTTACGATATTTTTTAGCACTCATATCTGTTTCAACGATGTTCGCCCACACTTTTTCTTCCGCTTCTGTTAGGCCACCTTTATGATTTGCCTTTTGAAGCAGTACCATATAATCGTTTGCAGAAGCTGCTGGTAATCGATCTGACCAAATTTTATCGTAACGTTCCTCTAAATAAAGAGGAATTTCCTTCTGTAATAATGGTCCCTTCTTTTTTAAGCGTTCATGAATAATCATCGCATATTCACGATATTGCTCTTGAGACATTTCTTTTAACTTTTTCTCTATTTTATATTTCGGAACATGTAGTTCTTTATGCAAATATCCAGGGATGTATAAAGATGAAACAATCGGAAATAGCGGCTGATGCGCTGGAAGGGATAAACTTTGTAAATTTTGATTAATATTATCTAACCCTAACACTTCCATTAAATATTCAGCATTCGCATTCGAACTAAACTTAACCATTCCTTTTGCCACTTCTTCTAAAGAAACTGCCCCTTCTGTTATCTTATCTGTCTTTTGCAAATACCTTTGCCATCTATCTTGTGCACCACCATCTGTATTCGGTACGTAATAACGATTCACATCATTTATGGAAACGAAACTAGACGGATCAATTTTCCCTTCTGTAACTTGTTTCGTATATTCAAGCGCCACAATTAATTTCATCGTACTAGCAACAGGTAATACAACGTTGGGATTTACAGAATAAACAACTTTATCATTTCTCTTTACTAGAAGCGCACTATTTTTTTCATCTTTATGTTCTTCAATAAAGGATGCTATATACTGCGCATCATCATTATTTGAACTCCACACTTTTTTCACTAAAAAATTACCCGATATTAGCAAAATGAAAATACCCACAATTACTGCGCATACTATAGTTTTTTTCAAGTAAAATTCCTCTCCTATTGTGTAACTCTTCTCTATTTATCTAAAAAAACAAAATAATGGAGATGGTTATTTAAATAACCATCTCCATTATTTTAACTTGTATTCTCCTATTATGTCTACGTCATAATTTTCACGAAGTCTTCGAGAAATTTTTTATAATGTAATGACCAACCGATTCGCACCCAATTCTTTAAAGCTTTTGAGTCGGGTTGCGGACGGAAATCAGCAATACTTTCACCCTTTGCAATTCCAACTGTATCTACATCGACACGGCGATATACATAATCTAAAAGAGACGGATTCGCCGCAACCATCATTGTAACGACATCATGTACTGGGCTCCCTGTTATTTTTGGGTTTAACTTTTTATACGCTTTATAATAATACGTAAATATTGGTTCAATTAATTTATTAAAATTCGTTTTAGAGTGTTCCGTAATATATTTCACCATTTCTGGCGTAATAATTGCTTCAGATGTAACGTTAAGTGGTACTAATGTTACATTCTTGGCATTTTGCATCACTAATTGTGAAGCAATGGGATCACCATGAAAATTCGCCTCTGCGACTGGTGTAACATTACCAGGCATTAAAAAAGCACCGCCCATTATATAATATTCTTTCACATACTTCATCATCGGTTTTTGCAAAATAAACGCTGTCGCAAGTGTCGTTGACCTGCCAGCATCAACAATGATTAATTCTCCTTTATATTTTTCAAGAATATCAAAAAACTCACAAAAAGGCTTTATATTCGGAGAAAGATTTTTCGGAGGACGAATTGGTCCTAAACCTTCTGCCCCGTGTATTTCCGGATAGTATGTTGTAATATCTCCAGATAAAGGAATCTTCGCACCATTAATAATCGGTATATCTTCCCTTCCTGCTAACTGTAATAAATATGCTGCATTACTCGTCGCCTTTTCTTGCGTTACATTTCCATATCCCGTTACTACGCCGACAATATCAATATCAGGATGCAACAATCCATACATAATTGCTAAAGAGTCATCAATTCCCGGGTCTCCTAAAAATAATACTTTTTTCATCGACCTCAACTCCATCCCCTCAATTGTTATTAATTTATGAATCGCAATAGGTATACAGAATAAAAAAGAACAAATTTATACGAAAAAACGCAGTCCTATAAGGACTACGTTCTTCCTCTAACCTATACTGTTTTTCTTCACAACACTCATACTTCCAATGATATAAGCGATAAACGCAAAACAAATTGGGAAGACAACTGTATGTATACCGAACGGATTTGGATAGAAAAGATGAATACACATATATGAACCTACCCCAACTAAAATAGAAGCAAGCGCTCCTGTAGCATTCCCTTTTCTCCAATATAACCCTAATACAATCGGCCAAATGAATGCTGCTTCTAATCCACCGAAAGAAAATAAATTTAACCATATTAAAAAATCTGGTGGTTTAATTGCCGCTGCATAAACGAGTAGTCCTACGATACCAGTAATCCACAAACTTCCTTTTCTGATCGTACTGTCTGCTGCATCTTTATTTATGTAATTTACGTATATGTCTTTAATAATTGATGAACTTACAAGTAACAATAACGAGTTTACTGTAGACATAATTGCTGCCATTGGCGCAGCTAAGAAAACACCAGCTAACCAAGGTGGCAACACTTCCATCGCGAGTAGCGGCATAACTTTATCCGGTACCGTTATCCCTGGAAGTACGACTCGTGCAAATACACCTGTTAAATGCATACCAATCATAATTGTACCCACAACAACCGTTCCAATTATTAACGCTTGATGCATAGCTTTTGAATCTTTATAAGACATGGCACGCACACTAATTTGTGGTAAACCAACAACGCCAATTCCAATTAAAATCCAAAATGATGTCACGTATGATTTCGTTAAACTACCATCCGCTCCGAACGGTGTAATTAAATTTGGATTGATTTGAACAAGTTCCTGCATAATCTTTTCAATTCCACCACCAGCAATGACAGTAGCAATTAAAATGATTGTCGTTCCAACTAACATAATGATTCCTAATAACGTATCTGATAAAGCAACTGCACGAAATCCCCCAATTAATACGTACACAAGTACAGAAAAAGTAAATAAAAATAGTGCTGTTGTATAAGATAGACCCGTTAGCGACTCAATTAATCGGCCACCGCCGACCCATTGAGCTACTGTTGCTGAAAATAAGAAGATAATAATACATAACGCAGAAAGTATAACAACCGCTTTATTATTGTATCTTCCCTTTAAATAATCGATAAGAGTAATGGCTTCCATCTTCCTAGCGATAATTGCAAACTTTTTACCAATAACCGTTAAAACGATATACCCTGTTACAACTTGAATCGCAGATAGCAGTACCCATCCAAGACCCATATTATAAGCAATACCAGGACCACCAATAAAGCTACTTGCACTACCGTACGTAGCAATCATTGTCATCGCTAATAATAAACCGCCAAGTTCACGCCCACCAAGAAAATACTCTTGTAAAAATTTATTATTAGCAGTCGCTTGTACGCGTCTTGAAGCATATACACCAATTAAAAACACAACGATAAATGAAATTATCATTGGAATGATTACATACCAATTCATCTATTATTCCTCACTTTTTTCTTCCTCATCGAGTGAAATATCTTGAAATACAAAACGAACAACTAAACTAAGTAAAATAACCATAACGACAAACCCAACGATACAGCTATAAAAAAACCATGCTGGAAAACCGAATACATATGTATATTCACTTGGATTTTTACTACCAAGCCCATAAGCAAATCCATACCATATTATAAAATTGATAATAGCAAGTCCAAGACCAATTAACGCTTCTCTATGGGCGATTCGAAAGCGTGGATCATCATGATAATCCTTCATTTTTCTCCCTCCTCTCACGAGGTATTATTGTACCATTGTTCTTCTAGTTTTTCCTACTAGAAAGCAAAAACAAGCAGGATTTTTTATATTCTTATAGAAGGTTCTCTTACATTACATATTTTTTACAATTGTAACACAATTGAAATTTGAATTTTCAGTATTTATTAATTATGATTTAAATTAGAGGCTTTCCATCTAGTTCCCACATCCTTGATTTCGGAATAAACGCCGTCTTGTACTGCGTTTACATTATATTTTCAAGGGGGTTATACAATGAGTCAACTAGCTGTAAATCTTCATGAAAAGGTAGAAAAGTTTCTTCAAGGTACAAAAAAGTTATATGTGAATGGATCTTTCATTGAAAGCGCTTCCGGTAAAACATTTAAAACACCTAACCCAGCAACCGGCGAAACACTTGCCGTCGTTTCTGAGGCTGGTCGCGAAGATATTCATAAAGCTGTCGTTGCAGCTCGCATGGCTTTTGACGAAGGTCCTTGGTCTCGCATGAGCACTGCTGAGCGAAGCCGTCTTATGTACAAGTTAGCTGATTTAATGGAAGAGCATAAAGAAGAGCTTGCACAGCTCGAAACATTAGATAACGGAAAGCCAATCCGTGAAACAATGGCAGCAGACATACCACTTGCAATTGAACATATGCGCTATTACGCTGGCTGGGCTACGAAAATCGTTGGTCAAACAATTCCTGTTTCCGGTGATTACTTTAACTATACACGCCATGAGGCTGTTGGTGTCGTCGGTCAAATTATTCCTTGGAATTTCCCACTTCTTATGGCAATGTGGAAAATGGGAGCAGCGCTTGCTACAGGATGTACAATCGTTTTAAAACCTGCAGAACAAACTCCACTATCCGCTCTATACTTAGCTGAATTAATTGAAGAAGCTGGATTCCCGAAAGGTGTTATTAATATCGTTCCTGGCTTCGGTGAATCAGCTGGACAAGCTCTTGTTAATCATCCACTCGTTGATAAAATTGCATTTACTGGCTCTACTCCAGTCGGTAAACAAATTATGCGCCAAGCATCTGAATCATTGAAACGTGTTACTTTAGAGCTTGGCGGTAAATCACCGAACATTATTTTACCAGACGCCGACTTATCTCGCGCGATTCCTGGTGCACTTTCTGGTGTTATGTTTAACCAAGGACAAGTATGCTCTGCTGGATCACGCTTATTTGTTCCAAAGAAAATGTACGATAATGTCATGGCTGATCTCGTCCTTTATTCTAAAAAATTAAATCAAGGCGCTGGTCTAAGTCCAGAAACTACAATCGGTCCTCTCGTTTCCGAAGAACAACAAAAACGTGTAATGGGCTACATTGAAAAAGGGATTGAAGAAGGCGCTGAAGTACTTTGCGGAGGAAGTAATCCATTCGATCAAGGCTACTTCGTTTCTCCTACAGTATTCGCTGACGTAAATGACGAAATGACGATCGCAAAAGAAGAAATTTTCGGTCCAGTTATTTCTGCAATACCTTTTAACGATATCGATGAAGTAATTGAACGTGCAAATAAATCACAATTCGGCTTAGCGGCTGGTGTGTGGACAGAAAATGTTAAAACAGCACACTATGTTGCAAGTAAAGTGCGTGCTGGTACTGTATGGGTAAACTGTTATAACGTCTTTGATGCAGCATCTCCATTTGGAGGATTTAAACAATCTGGTCTTGGTCGTGAAATGGGATCTTACGCATTAAATAACTATACAGAAGTGAAGAGTGTTTGGCTCAACTTAAACTAAAGAAAAAGAACCTGACCTATCCGGTCAGGTTCTTTTTCTTTATGTATTCCTTTAAACTTGCAGTCCCCCGCTCACATTTAATACTTCTCCTGTAATATAGGATGCGTATTCTGATGCTAAAAAGGCAGCTGCGTTCGCAATATCTTCTGGCGTTCCAATTCTACCAACTGGAATCGCGCCGACCATCTTTTCTTTCACTTTATCTGGTATTGTTTTTGTCATATCTGTATCCATAAATCCTGGACAAATCGCATTACACGTAATACCGAAACTTCCAACTTCTTTCGCTGCCGTTTTCGTTAAACCTACAACGCCTGCCTTCGTAGCTGCATAGTTTGCTTGACCTATATTTCCTTCTCTACTAATTGAAGATATATTAATAATGCGTCCATACCCTTGTTGTCTCATGTAAAGAAGCGCTGGTTGCATACAATAAAAAACTCCAGTTAAGTTCACTTGCAATACTTGTTCCCAAGAAGACTTCTCCATTTTATGTAACATTGCATCTCTTGTAATTCCAGCATTATTTACCAAAATATGTAATGTACCGAATTTTTGAACCGCATATTCAATTAATGACTTCGCTTCATTTTGATTACTCACATCACATCGATATAAACTCACTTCATATCCTTCATCCGATAACTCACGTGTCGTTTTTTGTAGCTTTTCTTCATTTACATCGCTAATTAATACTTTCGCCCCTAGTTTTGCATAAACCCTTGCAATCTCTTTTCCAATTCCCTGTGCAGCTCCTGTTACAACAGCTGTTCTCCCATTTAAAAGCTCCATCCCTATCCCCCATTTCTATTACTTATACTGTATATTTCGGCTCTTTACTTCCTAATTCCTCTTTGTATAAAAAAGTCTATTTGTGTCAAACTAACTTTGCAACGTCGCATAAAGTGCAAGGAGATTGTGTCGAATGAACAAAAAAAATTTCAAACAAAACAAAGCTACCGATGGCATTGATGTTGAGTTCTCTCGTGAACTCGCTGACCACAATGACTTAGAAGCAAACGCACGTGCAAATGCCGCTGATGCACGTCAAAAACGCCAGTCAACAGAAAAATAAGGAAAGCACAACCTTATTCTTTTCAACAGGGACCTACTACCCAACCAAATAAACCGAGAGATATCCTCTCGGTTTATTTTCGATATTTTTTTATATAATGTGCCAAAGTAAGTAGCGGATATATATGGGCATAGCTATGATAACAAATATAAAAACCACCTGGTAAACCTGTTCCAGTAGGATATTTTTCATTCATATAACGATTGGCAAGCAAATATGAGATACCTTTTCGAATTGCTGGTGTTTCTTTATCATAGTAAGAAATGAGAGCATCTAACGCCCATGCTGTTTGGGATGGTGTACTGAATGGTAAAGTAACGAACCTTTTTTCCACACTACTGTGGCATGATTCTCCCCAGCCACCATCTTCATGCTGTATATGTTCAAGCCATAAAGCTGCTCGTTTCAATGATGGATTGCTAGATGGAATTCCGAGTGACCGTAAACCTGTCATCACCGCCCACGTACCATATATATAACAAATCCCCCATTTTCCATACCATGATCCATTTTTCTCTTGTACATTCATTAACCAATTTATCGCACTTTGTTTTTGTTTCTCAGGCAATTCATTTTGCGCATATGTCCCGAAAAGCTCTAACACTCTTCCTGTAATATCTGGTGTAGAAGGATCTGTAATCATGTCGCTTGCATTTTCTATTGGTAAATTTGCTAATAAATTGCTCGTCACACCTTTTTCAAATGCTCCCCAGCCACCATCATTATTTTGTAATCCTTTAACCCAAGTGACCCCTTTCTTCCAAGCATAATCTACATTTTCGTTCCCTCGACTTTTTGCCAATACTCTTAGCACGGCTGTTGTATCATCAACATCAGGGATTGTCGTATTCACATCCGAAAAACCCCAACCACCAGGAGCAAGCGCTGGTGCATGTACGCTCCAATCAGCTTTTTTTGTATGCTGTTTTTTTAATAAATATGTTACTGCATGTTGAATCATCTTATTATCTTTCGGTACGTGGGCCTCTTGTAACGCATAGCTGAGTAAAGCCGTATCCCATACAGTTGAAGGAGAGTTTTGCAAATGATGCCCTCTTTCCATCTTCCATATATAAGATGTTATCCCGGTTATAGCCTTTTGAATCATTGTTGATTGAAGAGAATGTCCTAACGCGAGTAAAGCATAAATCATATAAAACGAGGCAGTTGCGTAACTATATAACGTTCCATTTTCATCAATACGTTCTTTCATAAAACGTTCGACTTCCTCATTTCCTTTATGATGTAAAGATAGTGGATACGATATAATTTGTTTTACATCACTTACTAATGTTTGAAACAACGGAGATCGATCCTCCCGAAACCATTCTCCGCCTCCTCCCGAAATGTGATTTAAATTTGGCAGTAACTTTTTCCCTACACGAAATTTTTTATTTAAACACAACATCATCGGAATTAAATGAATACGTGCTGAGCTACTTAACTCAAATATACTGAGAAGTGAATCACTTTGGAGAAACATAATTGGTGTTGGCAAATGAAAGAGCGAAGGATATTCATATTCTCCATGAACCGCTAATAAAAACTTCGTCATAAAATGAGCACGTGCTACCCCGCCACGCTCATTTATAAACATTTCCGCTCGCTTCATATTCGCATCTTCTTTTGTATATTTTTTTGAAGCAAGTAAGGCAGCATAAGATTGAATTGTAGCAGATAAATTACCACCCACTTCATCTTCATACAATTTCCATGTTCCTTCATTTGTTTGGAGTGATGCTAATCTTTTTACAAATGGTTCTATCTCTTTATCTCTACCTAATAATTTTAATAAAAAGATCATATGGCAATCTGTTAATGGTGCACCTTCAAAACAAAAGTGCCACGTCCCATCTCGCTGTTGCATCGTTTGAAGTGCAGTTGTTCGTCTTGCTATCTCTTCATGCACTTTTTCATATAATAACAAGTTACTCACCCACCCTTTCGAAATCCGTATAACGATATTCAAAAAGATAGCTGAATATGTATGAAAACAAAGAAAAGCAGAACATGTAAAATGTTCTGCTCATAAACAATATCCTACTCCGACAATTATCCCTACTAAAGCACCAACTACTACTTCATACGGTGTATGCCCGACAAGTTCATTTAACTTCTTATATTCTGTTTGTCTACCGTGAAAAAACTCATTCAATATTTTCGCTTGTTTACTTACTGCAAGTCTTACCCCTGAAGCATCATACATAACAATTATTGCAAAGATAGCAGCGATCGCAAACATGGAACTTTCCACACCTTCCACAACACCAACACCTGTCGCAAGTGCTGTAACAGTTGAAGCATGAGAACTTGGCATCCCACCTGAAGCGAAAAACTTTGCAAAATCAAATTCACCCGTTTTAACCAATTTAAAGACTACTTTCGTTAATTGTGCTAAAAACCATGAAATTACAGCGGCCATAAGCGGATCATTATGTAAAATTGTTTCCACGTTCTCAGCTCCCTACTAGCTATAATGGAAATTCTATATAGTATCAGTATAAAGAAAAATGCGTAGAAAATACTACGCATTATGATACTTTTGCTGATTTATTTTTTATAAATTTCGGTTGTTTCTGCACTAAGAACTTTGTTTTCGCTACCGAGAATACAAATAATGCAACCCATATACAGAAAAATGCAATCATATGAGTAGAGGTGAAATGTTCACCAAATACGAATACACCTAAAATTAAACTAATCGTTGGCGCAATATATTGTAAAAATCCAACCATATAAAGCGGAATAAGTTGCGCTCCTTTTGCAAAATAAAAAAGTGGTAAAGCAGTAACAACGCCCGCTCCTATTAATAGTAACGTCGATAACATGGAAATAGAGCCAAATGAGCCGAAACCATGTACTCCTGTCATTACTAGATAAATAATCGCAAACGGCGTCACTAACATCGTTTCCATCGTAAGTCCAATTGTCGCATCATAGTTTAACAATTTTTTCGTTAATCCATATAATCCAAATGAAAGGGCAAGTGATAAAGAGACCCACGGAATAGCCCCGAAACGTACTGTTAAAATAATAACCCCTACTCCAGCTAAACCAACTGCAACATATTGCCAAAAGTTTAACTTTTCCTTTAAAACGACTGTACCAAGTAAAATACTAATAAGTGGATTAATATAATAGCCGAGACTAGCTTCAATGACATGATTATGATTAACGGCCCATATGTAGACAAACCAGTTTCCGCTAATCAAAACTGAAGCTATTGTTAATGACATTAATAATTTAGGTCGTTTAAAAAGATTCACGAACTCCCCAATAAACTGACGAAACCTTTTCGTAACACCTAATACGAGTAACATAAAAACGAACGCCCAAACGATGCGGTGTGCTAATATCTCATCTGCCGGAACTTCCTCAACCCATTTCCAATAGATTGGTAGGATTCCCCACATCGTATAAGCACCAGCCGCATATATAATCCCTTTTTTTTGCTGTGCTGATTGACTCCCCATCTTCCTTTTTCTCCTCTTCTCATTTTTCTCCATTATACGGTCCCGCATGCTCACTTTACCAATAATCAATCTGCAATTCTTTCGACATTTCTCATACAGTAAAAAGTAAACATACTGTTGTAACGACAAGTAATGGTATACCGAAAACAAATTTCTTTTTATGTGTTTTATGGTGAAACATATACATACCGATCCAAGCACCAACTGCCCCTCCAGCTGCCGCTGACAAAAACAACGTACTTTCTGGCGTTCTCCACTGTTTCTTCTTCGCTTTTCGTTTATCAAGCCCCATAAGGCTAAAAGCTATAATGTTAATAATAATAAAATAAATCCATTTCATCGCTTTCTCTCCCTATGAAAAATTCGCTTAATGGTAACATGAAAAAACGATGGAAACAACTGAAGAACGCTTTTTATTAATTAGTTACCTTCATATTTATATAGCCAATTAAACAGAAAGATGTTATGAGCAGAACCTTATATTTTATTCCCTTCACCCACTACCATATCATCGAAAAAACTTCTCTCAATCTCTTTTTCATCAAAATGAAGAACTACGATTAACCCTACATATAAAGAAACGAAATTTAGAAACCATTCGCCATTATCATCTTTGTTAGCTAAACATTTAAATATCTCTTGAAATTGCATACGCTCATCGGCGGCAACAAACGGTCGCACGCCAAAATATTTCAATACGAGATGTAATTTTAGATGCACGGATAGTGATAAAATATATTTTAATAGTTCCGTATAATAAGCAACATTTTTTTGACTATATAACTTCACAAGCTTTTGATGTAAATTAGAAATCGATAATTCTTCTTCAGTCACTTTTGTTGCTTCTATCGTTTCAATCATCTTTTTCATATCCATTACATTTACCCCTCCTGAAAAAAACAAAGCCAAAAAATATTTATTTTATAATCAACAATAATTGAGTATTTCTCGTCTCTCTTTCTTCTTCACTAACTAAGTCATACTTTTTTAAAAGATGAAAGATATCGTTTAATATTTCCTGTGGATGATTTCCTTGCAAAAATCCCTTTAACTCTTTAAAAATCACTTCCGGTAAATAATCCTTTTGATTTTCAAGCTTATTCATTACATCTTCCATAGAATGATCGATATTACAAGCCATACTAAACTTCCTCCTCTATCCTCTATAAATAATATCTTCTGCTAACGATGTAAACACTTCTCCTACAAGAGAGTCTTCATCATATACAGATGAACCGTTGTTTTCTTCTCGTTTTGCAAAAGGTATTTGCGCGATCACTTCTGTTTGCAATTGTTCTGCAAGCATTTCGCCGCCACCTTTTCCGAAGAGATAGTTTTTTGATCCATCTTGCTCTTCATAATAAGCCATATTTTCTACAATCCCTAAAATTTCATGTTTCGTATGTTTTGCCATAACACCTACTCTAGATGCTACGAATGAAGCTACATTGTGTGGTGTTGTAACGATAATCTCTTGCGCCTGCGGGATCATTGCTGCAACATCAATAGCAACATCTCCTGTACCAGGTGGTAAATCAAGAAGTAAATAATCTAATTCTCCCCAGTGCGTATTCGCAAGGAAATTTTGAATCCATTTATTTAACATCGGCCCGCGCCACATAACCGGGTTATTTCCTTCCGTAAAAAATCCCATCGACATAATTTTAACACCGTGACTAACGACTGGAATTGCTGTTTGATCAATCATCGTCGGTTTTTGATTCGTTTCCATCATAGCTGGAATGCTAAAACCATATATATCTGCATCTAATATCCCCACTTTTTTGCCCATACGAGCTAAAGCAGTTGCAAGGTTAATTGTCACTGTTGATTTTCCAACTCCACCTTTACCACTCGTTACAGTAATAAATCGTACCCCTGAATCAAGGCGAAGCATGCTCGGCATACCAGTCTCTGTTCTAGTATTTTTCTTTAACTTCTCTGTTAGCGCAGCTCGTTCTTCTTGTGTCATAGAACCAAATGTCAAATCTACCTTAGATGCACCAATTGCCTGAAGAGACTCTTCTACATCTTGTTGAATTATTGCCTTTAATGGACAACCTTGAATCGTTAGCACTACTTCAAGTTTAACCTCTGTTCCATTCATTTGTATATTTCTAACCATATTTAATTCTACAATACTTTTGTGTAACTCCGGATCCTCTACATGTTTTAATGCGTTCATTATTTGTTCTTGCGTAATCATAGCACTCATCCCTTCTCATATTCGAATTTATATACAACATTTTCTTGGCGAAAAATCTTATTATCCCCCGCTAACAGGCGGGATTAATGCGACTATATCTCCAGCTTTTATCATCTCTTCATTCGTTACAAACTCTTCATTCACAGCCACCATCACTCTATCAAGCGATTGTAAACAATAGCTTGCTTTGAGCCATTCTTTTAATTGCTGAACTGTCATTTCTTGTTTTTCTAAAATTACGAATCGATCCGATCCGACTTCCTGACGCAAATTTGCGAACAATAAAATTGTAATCATCTTCTCATTCTTCCTTCTTCGGTTTTCCTTCTGGATATGCCGTATTTTCAAGCTGATCTCCAATCCACATCGTTCCATCTTCCCAAAATTCTTTTTTCCAAATTGGGACGATTCGTTTTATACGTTCAATCGTGTATTCATTCGCTTCATAAGCTACTTTACGATGCGGTGATGAAACTGCAATGACTACCGCAATATCCATAATTTCTAGCCGCCCTACACGGTGCGTAATTGCTACTTTTGCGTCCGGCCACTTTTCATTTATTTCTTCACCAATTCTTGTAAGTTGTTTTACTGCCATCGGTTTATATGCTTCGTACTCTAAATGTAGCGTTCGTTTTCCTTTTGTAAGTTCTCTCACCGTACCAATAAATGTTGTAATTGCACCTGCTTCTCTTCTTGCGACTTTATTCGTTACTTCTTCAACTACAATCGGTATATCTACAATTTCAAACAGTGCTTGTCCCATTAGAAACACCTCTCACTTTATAAAATGTCCCAGGCCATTCACTACCTTCATTATCTTCCAGCAAGAGAATATCTACGAACATATCTTTTTTATAACCCCTTGTACCACCTGGAAGTACAATAAATATATTTGTCTCTGCTAGGGAAGAAACCGAGCTAGATTTATCAAACCCTGATGGATAAGCAATTAATTGCCCTTCGTTATATGTCAGTTTTGCTCGCACAAATCTTGTAAATGGATTTGGTTTTAAAAAATCTTCTCCTAATAAAGCTTTTTCTCTTTTCATATGTGCTTTTTCACTAAACATATACGTCCGAATACAAGGTCTTACAAACAATTCAAATCCTACGTAACAAGCAGATGGATTTCCTGATAAACCAAATAATAACTTGCCATTTAATTGTGCTACTGTCGTAACACTTCCTGGCCGCATTGCAACTTTATTGAAAAGAACAGAGGCACCTAACTTTTCGTAAATAGCTGGTAAATAATCGTAATCTCCTACTGATACACCGCCTGTTGTAATGAGCATATCTACTTGGCTTAACGCTTCTTTTACAGCTGTGAAACATGTATGAAAATCATCGCTAAACTTCCCAAAATATTTTACTCTGCCGCCCGCTCTTCGAATTTGAGACAATATCATATACGTATTACTATTTCGGATTTTCCCTGGCTGTAGTGAATCATTTACATCCAGCAATTCACTACCAGTCGCTAACAATCCAATTACAGGCTTTCTCGCCACTGGCACCTCACTATAACCGAACGTAGCCAGAAGAGCTGAAATACCTGGATGAATGTATGACCCTTTCTTTGCAAGAACCGTTCCTTTACGAGCATCTTCACCTTGAAAAGAAATATTGTCACCCGTTTTGAATGATCGCTTCACTTCCATATAATTGTTGCCATCTTCCTCATATTGACTAGTCAGCTCTAACATAACCACCGCATCACACCCATTCGGAATTTGCGCTCCCGTCATAATTCGAACTGCTTGAAACGGGCCTACTTTCTCGTGGAATATTGATCCCGCACCAATTTCACCAATTACTTCAAACACAATTGGCGTTTCATAACTTGCTACATTCGTATCTTCTGCTCTAATAGCAAACCCGTCATACGGTGAACGATTGAATGAAGGTACATCATGGTCAGCTACTAAATCCTCTGCTAATATACGCCCGTAAGCTAATTCAATAGGTAGTAGCTCCTTTAATCCCTCATTAGCAAATCCCATTACTTTACGAACAGCTTCTTCAACCGTAATTGGCACTCTTCTTTCCATTGTTGACAACCCTTTCTATTAACCGAATACGCGATAATATAATTGTTTCGCTTTCGAAATATCATTTGTACCATGAATAAAAACACGACCATCCCGAAAAATAACGACGCGGTAATCATCTAGTTGGCAAGATAGTAAATACGGATTCCGATCTACTTTCCCTAGTTTATTTAATACTTTTTCTATATCGTCAAAATCGTACTTTCTATTTTCTACTGGCCTAATTTGCACTGTATTTCTTCCGCATAAAGCAGCTACCTTCGTTTGATTTTCGTATGATAAATAAGGATAAGTTCGATTTAAGCCGCACGAAGGGCACTCGCCTGTTTTGATTTTCCCTAGTTTTATAAAATGGTTTTGATTATTCCATATATCAAACATGAAAAATGTTTTTCTAATTGCTGCGAAATCTCCTACTAAAATTTTAAATGCTTCCGCCACTTGATATGCTGCGACGATTTGAACAGCCGGGCTAATAATTCCAGCTGTATCACATGTCATACCTGTAACTGGAACGTTCTTCAGCACACAATGTAAACACGGTGTCTCTTGCGGAATAACCGTATAACTCATACCGTATGATCCAACGCAAGAACCGTATACCCATGGAATCTTATGTTTTTGTGATAAATCATTTATTACAAATCGAATATCGAAATTATCTGTTGCATCAATTATTACATCTACATTTTTTAATAGGTCTTCCATGTTTTCTGCAACTGCATCCATTACGAAAGCATGTATTTGTACTTCCGAATTAATTTGTTCTAGCCGATTTTTCGCAGCAATTGCTTTCGGTATTTTCTCTCTAGCATCTTGTTCAGAGTACAATTGTTGCCTTTGTAAATTACTCCATTCAACGTAATCACGATCAATAATCGTCAACTTGCCAATACCTGCACGCACGAAACTTTCGGCACTTGCACTTCCTAATGCTCCTGCTCCTACAATTAACACATGTTTATTTCGAATTTTTTCTTGCCCTCTACTCCCAATTGGTTTGAACAACTGTTGTCGTGAATACCGCTCAGCCATTACATACCCTTCCTCTCACGAACTCTATTTCATATTAGAATGTTGTTTTTGATAACAAGCAAAGTAAGCAAATCCAACAAATCCAGCTCCTCCAATTACATTTCCGATAAAGACAGGAACAAAATTTCTAGCAAGATCCATCCACGTCAGATGACCTGCAAAAATAACTGCCGAGATGACAAACATATTTGCTACTACTTGCTGAAATCCAATCACTACAAATGCCATAATGGGAATCCAAATTCCGATTATTTTTCCGACAAAATCACTCGTCCCATAAGCGAGCCAAAGTGCAAGACAAACGAGCCAATTACATCCAATTGCTAAAATTAAAGTTCTCCCAAACGATTCATGTAACTTTCCTTCTGCAATTGCTACCGTTTTATTTAAATAATCTCCCTCTGTCAATCCGCCAAGATGACCGAAACAATACGCAACAAAAATAGCTCCCACGAAATTCATGAAAGTAATCCAAACCCAATTATTTAGTACACTTACCAATGTAATTTTCTTTGCATAAAGCGCCATAGAAAGTGACATCATATTTCCGGTAATTAATTCTCCTCCTGCTAATACGACGAGCATTAATCCAACAGGAAAAACCGCTCCTCCTAAGACATTGACTAAACTACCCCAACGCTCTGGTAAATTACCTAAAACGCGAATGTTAAGCAAAAAACCTAACGAAATAAACGCTCCTCCTAAAAAACCGAGAATAAGCATTGCTGGCAACGTCTGACTTACTTTTTGAACACCGGCCTCAATTACAAGCTCAGCAATTTGTTCCGGTTTATGAAATGCCATTACTAATTCCTCCATTTTCTCCAAATAAAAAAGCAGCTTCAAAAAACCTCCTCAAAATAAAGGTTTTTGAATGCTGCTTAATTTCTCTGCACATCTTTTACAGAGATATCAATCATCACTTTTACTATAAAATAGAAAATCTACAAACGTTGCATACTTTCCATTTTGTATATAATTCATCATAGCGTCACTCTTATATATCAACCACCAATATGTGACATTTCAATTTTAGGCGCTCTTTTTTTACTTGTATGACTTAAGCGTTCATCTGAATAACGATCTTCTCGGTTGTTCCATATATCACGTACGATATCTGTTATTTCCTCGTCAGTGTATCCAGATCGAAGTAGTTCTCTCAAATCATTTCCTTTAGAAGCGAACAAACAAGTATATAATTTCCCTTCTGCAGAAATACGGGCTCTCGTACATGAGGAACAGAAGGAATCTGTTACTGATGAAATAATACCTATCTCTTCATCACTTCCAATATAACGATAGCGAGTCGCAACTTCACCTGCATAATTCGCTTCGATTCGTTCTAATGGCATAACTTGATGAATGGCATCTACTATTTCTTGTTTCGAGACGACCTCTTTTAATTCCCAACCGTTATAATTCCCAACGTCCATATACTCAATAAAACGAAGAATATGCTTATTTTCCTTAAAGTATTGTGCCATCTGCAAAATGTCCTGTTCGTTTTTTCCCTTTTGAACGACCATGTTTATTTTAATTTTCATACCAACTTCAGCTGCAGCTTGTATTCCTTCTAGAACCCTTTGCACTTTACTTCTATTACCATTCAAATAGAAAAAACGATCTTCTTCCAAGGAATCTAAACTAACTGTCACACGTGATAAACCCGCCTTATATAAATCAGGAGCAAACTTTTTAAGTAACGATCCATTGGTTGTTAAACCTATATCTTCCACACCATCTATTTTATTAAGGCGCTCAATAAGCTGTGGAAGACCTCTTCGAAGTAACGGTTCTCCGCCTGTAATTCGTAACTTTCTTACACCTAAAGAAACAAAAACACGTGTTATCCTTTCAATCTCATCAAAAGATAAAATTTTATCATCAGACAAAAACGAATAGTCAGGACCAAATATTTCTTCTGGCATACAATAGCGACAGCGAAAATTACAGCGATCAGTAACAGAAATACGTAAATCCTTTAAAGGGCGTTGTAGTTTGTCTAATGTGACAGATTTCATATTTATTGCCTCGCTTTTACTTATTTTATATTTAAAACACGCTCTGGATGCGTATATACATTTAAGGATTGATTCCGAATAAATCCTATCGTCGTAATACCTAATTCTTCTGCCAGCTGCAAAGCCAACTCAGTTGGAGCTGATTTTGAAAGTATAATTTCACAACCAATCTTTGCAACTTTCAATAATATTTCCGAAGAAATACGACCACTAAAAACAATAATTTTATCTTTTATAGAAATATTATTCTTTAAACAATAACCGTAAATTTTATCTAACGCATTATGTCTACCGATATCCATTCGGCTTAAAATAATGCCATTCACATCACACAAAGATGCATTATGAACGCCGCCTGTATGACGAAATGTCTCTGCAGATTGCTGCATTTCTTTCATTAATCGAAAACAGTCTTCTGCAGCAACCTGTACATGTACGCCATTCATTTTTTTCGCGCTTAGTGCATCATTTGCAAAAACAAACCCTTGTCTACTCATACCGCAGCATGAAGTAATATAACGTTTATTTTGCATTTGTTCGTAATACGGATTCACTTTTTTCGTTGTGACATGTACAAATCCTTCTTTCTCTTGTACCCATATGTCATCAATATCTTCATACTTCCGAATGATTCCTTCAGATGCTAAAAAGCCTATTACCATATCTTCTATATATTCTGGAGTACTAACCATTGTAACAAACTCCTGTCCGTTCATTTTAATCGTGACTGGAAACTCTGTTACAATGCTGTCCTCTATATGCTTAAAAGCCCCTTGTTCATAACAAAAGATTTCTCTTTCTACCTGTATCGGTTTCACGATCAGTATCCTTCTCTCACGTTATATTTTTATCAAAAATGAATACTGAAACTGCAATATCTTCTTCTACTTTCATATCTGAAAATAAATTCACTAATTTCGCTCCAACAAGTTCCTCCAAATGTTCACGGGAATTCGCAGCATACACTTCTTGAATCATTTTCGTTCTAGCCAAATGAACCATTTCCGCACCGTCCATCGTACTTGAAATGAATTTTTCAGTAGGTGTTAAGTTTCCGTAAAGGGTCGCAATCGCCATATTTTCAGCAAAAACAGTATGAATTCGTTCCGGTCCTTTTCCGAAAAGTTCCTTTCGAAGTTTTCGTATCATATCATTAAATTCATGTACTTTTTTTGACATACAATTATACCTCCAACAAATCCTCATTTTACTTTATTATATATTTTACCAAAATGAGCCTTCCGCCCAAACTATTTCATACAAACATTTGGGCGAAAAGATTCACTTCATGAAGATTATTCGTCTTTTAACCCTTTACCCATACCTTTTAAGAAATGAAGCCCAAACCCGATAGCACGGTTAATGTCTGGGTCTTTCAATACTTTCATAAGATCAAATACTCCTACTTTTTTATTACTCTCTAGATGTTCATTTCCTTCTTCTAGTCCTACTAATAAACTACCTATAAGCTTTTTCGTAAGTTCCGGATCAAGTTCTGTTAAAGCACCCGCGGCACCCATCATATTATTAATTAAATTTGTAACAGGCTCACGAGTCACTTGACCAAGAACGATTTTTGCAATTGGTTCTTTCGCTTTTAGCATAGAATTTGCGGCTTCTAGCATTCCGATGTCATTTAATTCACCAACAATATTAAACATTTGATTTAAAGCTTCTTCATTATTAGCTAGAAGCTCTTTTATATCATCTAATTTTTGCTGTTTGATTTCTTCCTCAGTTAATTCTTGTTTTTGAATCATTTTTATAGGTGCAGCCATATTTTTCTCCTCCTACTTATCCGTTAAATGCACATACCCTGGACGTGCCCACTTACGATCTACCTCAATACCAGCTTGAGGATGACGTTTTTTATTACGTGGGTTCGCTTTTGGCATCGGATTTTCGCCCTCAACTTCTAGCACTTCCATACGCACTTTCGTCTGTTTATAAGCAGGTGTGTTTGTACGCGTATCAACTGCAGGACCTGTTAAGAAATTAATTGCTGTTTCATTATCTGTAGAGTTCATCGGTAAATATAATTCATTCGCTTTTACACGATCTGTTACAAGTGCGCGTAATTTTAATGCTCCAAAAGGAGAGACAAGACGAACTAATGAACCTGTTTTCACTCCACGTTCTTTTGCAAGCGCTGGAGAAATTTCAACGAAAACACCAGGTACTTTCGTTTGAATACCTGTTGATTTATTTGTCATATTCCCTTCATGGAAATGCTCAAGCATACGACCGTTATTAATGTGAAGATCGAACTCCGCTGGGAATTCAGCTGGACGTACCCAATCAGCGATCGCAAAACGAGCTCTTTTATCTGGGAAGTTAAATCCATCTTGGAAAAGTAATGGTGTATTCGTTCCATCAAAACTTCCCCAATGGAAACTATTCCATCCTTCAAGTACTTCATAGTTTGCTTGTGAAAATAATGGTGATAAACTTGCCATTTCAGCAAAAATTTCACTTGGATGGCTATAATTCCAGTTTGCACCTAATTTATTCGCAATCTCCTGCACAATCCACCAGTCTGGCTTCGCATCTCCAAGCGTAGGAAGAACTTGATACAATCTTTGTACACGGCGCTCTGTATTTGTGAAAGTACCTTCTTTCTCAAGAGACGGTGCTGCTGGTAATACAACATCTGCATATTGAGCAGTTTTAGATAAGAAAACATCTTGCACAACGAAGAAATCAAGGCTTGATAACACTTCATGTACATGATTCGCATTAGAGTCTACAAGAGCCATATCCTCTCCAACAAGATACATAGCTTTCATTTTTCCTTCATCAATTGCATGAAGCATTTCAATATTATTCAGACCTGGTTCACTATTAATTTTCACTCCGTAAGCCATTTCAAATTTCGCACGCTCCATATCGTTAGTCACGTGCTGATATCCAGGAAGCCATCCTGGTAAAGTACCCATATCACAAGCACCTTGTACGTTATTATGACCTCGAAGTGGATATGCACCAGCACCTGGACGACGATAATTACCTGTTGCAAGAAGTAAGTTTGAAATCGCAGCGGAAGTATCAGAACCACCCGTATTTTGCGTTACGCCCATACCCCAAAGGATACATGTACCATCTGCATCACGAATCATTTCAGCCATTTGAATAAGTGTTTCTTTTGAAATACCAGTCATTTCTTCTGCATATTCAAGTGTATATTCTGTCAGACTCTCTTTGAAATCTTCAAAGAAGTTTACATTCTCATCAATAAATCGTTGATCGTGCCAGCCTTGATCCATCATATATTTCGTAACAGCCATTAACCACACTTGATCTGTTCCTTGTTTTGGACTAATAAAGACGTCTGAACGCTCTGCCATTTCTGTTTTACGAAGATCAGCGACAATTAATTTTTGTCCGTGTAATTTATGCGCACGTTTAATACGTGTAGCTAAAACAGGATGACCTTCTGTCGGATTACAACCTACAATAATAACAAGACCGGATTTTGCGATATCTTTAATCGTTCCAGCATCTCCGCCCATACCAATTGTACGGAATAATCCGTCTGTCGCTGGCGATTGGCAATAACGTGAGCAGTTATCAATATTATTCGTTTCAAATACTTGTCGAGCTAATTTTTGAATAACATAATTGTCTTCATTCGTAATTTTTGATGAAGAAATAAAACCGATAGCATCTTTACCGTATTCTTCTTTAATAGATCCTAATTTACTTGCAACTACATGTAGTGCTTCTTCCCATGTAGATTCAACAAACGTTCCATTTTTACGAATTAAAGGTTTTGTAATTCTTTCTTTAGAATTTACGAAATCCCAACCGAATTTTCCTTTTACACAAGTAGAAATTGCGTTAACTGGCGCATCAGAAGAAGGCTGTACTTTAAGAATTTTACGCCCTTTCGTCCACACTTCAAATGAACAACCTACACCACAAAATGTACATACTGTTTTCGTTTTCTTCGTACGAGTATCACGCATAGCCGCTTCCACTTCTGATACCGCAAAAATGCCACTATATCCAGGTTCAACTTCTTTAATTAAATCTACCATCGGTTCGAGAATATCTGGTTTTAATCCCGTCATAAATCCAGCTTCACCGAGCATCGTTTTCTCCATTAAAGCATTACAAGGACAAATAGTTACACATTGGCCACAGCTCACGCATGAAGAATCGTTAATATTTACTCCTTCATCCCAAATAACTCGTGGGCGTTCCGCTCCCCAGTCTATCGATAACGTTTCATTTACTTGTAAGTTTTGACATACCTCAACACATTGACCGCATGCAATACATTGATTAGGATCGTAGCGATAAAACGGATGCGTCATATCAACTTCACTTACATCTACTTTCGGTTCATAAGGATATTTTTGATGTTCGATCTCCATTAATTCTGCTGTATTATGCAGTTTACAGTTCCCATTGTTGTTATCACATACAGTACAGTATAATAAATGATTTTCTAGTAACCGATCCATCGCCTCTGTTTGTGATTCTTTTGCACGAGTAGAATTACGTTCAATGTTCATACCTTCCATCGCCACTGTCGAACAAGAGCGCATTAACTTTCCGTCAACCTCTACAATACAAGTGTCACATGTTTGAATAGGATCTACTTCTGGCACGTAACAAATTTGCGGATGTTCAATCCCGTTCTCATTAATAACACCCAATATCGTTGAACCAGGCTCCGCTGTATACTTCTTTCCGTCAATTGTAATATGAACCATGTTGTTATTCATGGTCTTTCCCCCTTTTTGAGAATAAAAAAAACTCCACCACGAAAATATACGCACCACATTTCGGCACGTTATTATCATGGTGGAGTAGTCTATTAGCACATCTTGCTAAAATACCAATCCATTTATTCATAAATAAAACGATAGATTCATAACAGGTCATATCACGATTCCATCTTTAACACTATAATTATAGCGTTAAAGATAAAAATATACAATATTAAATTTAAACTACGCATATGTCCGCATAGAACTATCCATAATAACCCATATAATATATGACAAGGAGTAAGCGAACAAATGGGGTCTTTTAATAAATGGATACGTGGTGAAAAATCTTTTTCTGCACAAGAGCAAGCTGATCACCAATTAAAAAAATCTATTTCTTCTTCTCTTTCCCTTAATCTAAAGCACTTATCCAAACTGTTTAGCGGTATTCCAGAATTAATTACACGCACTTTTCCGTTAAAAAACGGAAAAGAAGCTGCACTTATATATATGGAAGGACTTGTAGATAAAACTGTTATTAACATTGATATTCTTCACCCACTCCTATTTAAAGAGTGGAATGAGGACGATTTTTGGGAATCCTCCGTTACAATCGGGAATATAAAGAAAGTTCAGCAGTGGGCAGACATTGAACAGTCCCTTTTACATGGAAAAAGCATTTTATTCATAAATGGACAACTTACAGCTTTAGAACTAGATACGCAATCTGCGCCAAAAAGAAGTATTGAAGAACCGACTACAGAAACTTCCATAAAAAGCTCACACGAAGGATTTAATGAGGTAGCGAGCGACAGTCTTGCACTTATTCGTCGATATATTCCAAATCGCGAATTGAAAGTGAAGGAATTCACTGTTGGTGAACGAGCTACTTCAAAGGTTTTTTTGCTATATCTAGCAGACATTACAAACGAAGATGTCGTACAAGAAATGGCATGCCGCATCGAATCAATCAAAGTAGATGCCATTCTTACTACTGGAGAATTAGAAGGGTTTGTTGAAGATAATTCCTATACTCTCTTTCCGCAATTATCTATCACTGAGCGCCCTGACACAACGGCCCATCACATTTTGAACGGGCGAATTGCTGTTGTTGTCGATCGCTCACCAGGCGTATTAATTGGACCTATGACCTTTTCATCTTTTTTTCAAACAATAGATGATTACAGCTTTAGACCAATCATTCCATCTTTCATACGTTTACTTCGTTTCACTGGATTATTTATTGCAATATTTGCACCAGCTCTTTATATTGCTATGATTTCCTTCCATTATGAAGTGATTCCACTTAAATTATTGTTAACAATTGGAGAATCTCGGGCAAAAATCCCTTTCCCTCCTATATTAGAAGCACTTTTGATGGAATTAGTACTTGAAATGCTACGCGAAGCTGCAGTTCGACTTCCCGGTCCCGTCGGACAAACAATTGGCGTCGTAGGAGGGATTGTCATTGGACAAGCCGCGGTTCAAGCAGGAATAGTAAGTAATGTTATGGTTATCGTCGTATCTATTACTGCAGTCGCTTCTTTTATCATCCCCAATCTGGAAATGTCAGCAGGAGTTCGGATTCTGCGCTTTCCAATGATGATAAGCGCATCTTTATTTGGGGTCATTGGAATTATGGTTGGGATGTCCGTTATCATCATCCATATTCTTTCTATGGAATCACTTGGTGTTCCTTACGGTAGTCCTTTTTCTCCGGCATTTGCTTCGGATTTAAAAGACATTCTTGTACGTTTACCATGGAAACTAATGAAGAAACGACCACTATCACTTAACTTAAAACAAGAAAATCGACAACCGGATATAGAAGAAAAGGAGGAAAATAAGTGACAGTGCGTGCAAAGAGAGAGATTAGTTTATTTCAATATATTTTAACGATTAGTGGTGTTCAAGTAGGATTTGGTGTACTTACACTGCCACGTGAAGTTGCACAAGGGGCGAATACAGATGGATGGATGTCTATTATTATAGGATGCGTTATCACTACTTTAGTCAGTCTATGTATTGTGAAAATCATGGAAAAACATCCCGGTTATCATTTACTTGATGTGCTAACTCGTTATCTTGGGAAGTGGCTAGGAAGAGTAGGAATGATTTTTTGGATCTTATATGCTGTTCTTGCAGCTGTTTCCTTAATCTTCTCCCTTTTGTACGTTATTCACATTTGGATTTTACCTAGATCTCCAATGTTTTTAATTATGATGTTACTGTCAATTCCAATGCTTATGCTCGCATGTAAAGGTGTTCTTATTATTAGCCGTTATGCTGTTTTTACTGTCTTCTTTACACTTTGGATGCCATTATTATTATTTATCCCACTTAAAGACGGGCATTGGGTTTATCTACTTCCTCTCCTGAAAGAGGGATGGATACCCGTTTTCAACACAGTAAAATCAACTATTATTGCGTTTCTCGGATTTGAGTTTGCATTTGTTCTTTATCCTTATCTCAGTAATAAATCATCTGCCAAAAAAGGGATTGTTCTTGCGAATTTGATTACGCTATTTGTTTATCTTCAAGTCACGTTCGTCTCTTTTGTTTATTTTAGTCCGGATGGTATAACAAAATTTTTATGGCCCACGCTTTCTCTTGTTACTCCATTTCACTTTTCATTTCTTGAACGGTTTGAAATTATCTTTTTGTCATTTTATCTCTTCATTATTTTTGATTCTTGCATTCCCTATATTTTCACTGCTTCAGATGGAATCAATCAATTACTTAACAAAAAAAGGAGTTCCTTGCCTGTTTGGTTTTTATTATTCGGGTGTGTTTTCGTTTTATTCTTTTATATCCCATCCTCGTATCAAATAAGTGCATTGCGAGAGTTTTGGGGAACTGCAAGTTATTTTATCGTTTTTCTATTCCCAGTCGTATTTCTCTTATACATGACACTTTATCAGCATTGGAAAAGGAGAAAAATTTAAATGAGACGCTTTATTTTCACTATATTTTGCTTTCTCATAACCTTTTTAACAGGATGTGGAGGAGATCGGCTCGACTTAGAAAAACAATCCATTTCATTAATTTATGGGTTTGACGCAAAAGCAAAAGGAAAATTAATTGTGTACCACGTAAACCCTATTTTTAATGAAGATGTAGAGAAAAAATACGAAACTCATGAAGCGACAGTACATACTCCTCGAGAAGCAAAAGCAACATTTAATAGTTCAAGTAGCGGTTTAGTATCTACAGAAAAGTTACAGCTCATTTTATTTAGCACGAAGTTTTTAAAACAAGAAGGCGCTATGCCTTACCTTGATGTTTGGTATCGTGACCCTAAAAATACCGGAAATATGCGCATGGTTGCAGTTGACGGTCCAATTTCTTCCGTTATATATAATAATTTCAAAGATAAGCCTGCACTTCCTGAATATTTAACAGATTTAATTAATACGAACAAACTATACAATCGAACCGCGTTTACGACATTCCATGAATTTCATAGGCAAACTTTTAATAAAGGTATAACACCTGCTATCTCAGAAATAAAAAAAGGTAAAAAAGATATTCTCGTTACCGGCTCTGCATTATTAACTTCTCGCGGGATCTATAAAATGTCTTTAAACCGATATGAAAGTGCCCTTCTTCTTCTATTACAAAAGAAAGCGAATATACCCGTTTCACTTACACTGAAAATCCCTTCTCATTCAGTTGAAAGTAATAGTCATCTAAAAGATACAGACGGCGACGATTTCGTAACAATAAATGTTCTTAGCATGAATCGTGACATTCACACAGGCTATAACGATAACCACTTCAAATTTAATATTGCAATGAATTTTAAAGTTTCCGTATCTGAACTTACATTCAACATGGATATAGACAAAGATAGAAAGAAATTAACTTCTCTTATTACAAAACAACTAAACAAAGATTTAAATGATTTAATCCACAACATTCAAAAACAGCAACTTGATCCGTTTGGATTTGGTGATTATGCGAGAGGATTTCAATATAAAGAATGGAAAACTGTCGAAGATGATTGGTCACGTGCCTTTTCAAAAGCTAATGTGAAAGTTACTCCTACTATTAAAATTTTAGAAAACGGGATTATTAAATAACAAAAACACGCTACCTGTTCTTATAAGTAGCGTGTTTTCATTTACATTACAATTATTATTTCAATGGACTATACTCTATTTCCATTTCTAACGTTACTGTGTTTTTTAGCATATACAAAATATATAACTACACCTATTATTACCCATGCTACAAAACTAATTAAAGTAAGCTGAGAGAGGTTCAAAGCTAAATATATACAACTTATTATTGAAACGATTGGTAAAAAAGGGACTAACGGCGCACGGAATGGCCTTTTCATATTAGGATGTGTTTTTCTTAATACAATAACAGCTATAGATACAAAAACAAATGCTGTTATCGTTCCCATATTCACTAAATTAGCTAATAAATTCAAATCCACTAATCCTGCTAATAAAGCTGCAATAATACCTGTAACCCACGTATTAAAAAATGGAGTTTGTAAACGTTTATGTACACTTGAAAGTCTTTTTGGTAACAACCCATCTCGACTCATCGAGTAAGATACACGAACAAATGCAAACATAGCTACTAACAGAACTGTTGTTAGCCCCGCTATCGCTCCCACCGATAACAATCCAGCAATTCTATCTTCTCCCACAATACGCAATGCATATGCAACTGGATCAGCGACATTCAACTCCGTAAACGGAACCATTCCAGTTAATACGAGTGAAACACCTACGTATAGAATGGTACAAATGAACAATGAAACAAGTAGACCAATTGGCACATTACGTTGTGGACGCTTCACTTCCTCTGCAGCTGTTGCAACTGCATCAAATCCTAAAAAAGCAAAAAATACAGTAGCAGCGCCTCCTACTACACCATGAAAACCAAAAGGTAGAAATGGTTGCCAATTCTCTGGTTTTACATATTGTGTCCCTACAACAATAAACCCTACAATAACAGCCAGTTTAATAATAACCATTATATTATTTATTCGTGCACTTTCTTTTGCACCACGACTTAATAAAAATGTAACAACTAAAATAATAAGAACTGCTGGTAAATCAATAATTCCACCCTTTCCCATACCAGGTGCCGAAGCAAAGATTGTAGGGATGTGAATATTAAACCCTAGTAACAATGACTGAAAATACGCTGACCATCCTGCAGCTACTGCAGAAGTCGCTAATAAGTACTCCAACATAACGCACCAACCGACTATAAATGCAAAAATCTCACCTAGTGTCATATATGTATATGAATATACACTTCCCGAAACTGGAACTGTAGAAGCAAATTCAGCATAACAGAAAGCTACACACGCACATACAATCGCTGCTAATATAAACGATAATACAATGGCTGGTCCAGCATGTTTCGCTGCCACAATACCTGTTAATACGAAGATCCCTGTACCAATAATTGCTCCAATCCCTAAAAGAGTTAAGTCAATTGCACCTAAAGTTTGATTCAATACTTTTTTCTTTTCTTCATCCATTGTTTTCTTTATTAAAAGACTCATTCATTGAAACCTCTTTTTCAAGTTTATCTCTTACTTATTACAATCTTTATTACTGTTCTGTTTAGAAAATAAATATATACATGATTCACTCCCCATAAACTTAATAATTCAATAAAAAAACTGAAAAATCAATCTTTTTAAACTGTATTAAATTTTAAAACAATTAATTCAGCAACACACTACTAAGAATGCTGATTGAATTTATCATACAATTAATTATATTGTCAACAATATAATTAATTGTATGATAACGGTTAATTATGTATCAAATGTTATTTTTAAACATAATTATTTTCTTGAAAACATTGTTATTTCTCATCTTCATATTTATATGCATTTTTTTATACATTTTTCATTATATAAAATTCAAGAAACATCATCATACCCTTACTGAATTATTATTTTTAAATAACAATTCAGTTAAGGGTATAGAACCATTTTAAAGCAAATAAAAAGTGCAGATTTTCATCTGCACTTTTTTTATTCTTCCACTTCAACTTCTGTACTATTATTTTCAAGATGTTCCTTCTGAGCCTCTTCTTGTAGCTCAGCTGAAATCATTCCATAATAAATTTCTGGATACAATCCAAATATTTGATATACACTTCCTAAAAACGGCATCGGAATCCCTCTTTTCTAAAGTTGTATTGCCACTTTTAAGGATTCCCTTTTCATTCATTAAACATTCGTTTTTGGCGTTTCCTCTTCATCATGAACACTTAATAAATTTTGCCACTTTTTATAAGGAGCACTATTTGGATCTACATAACCTTTCGCATACGAACGATCCCACAATTGTTTAATAAACATTTCTTTCTCTTTCTTTGCAACCATATCAGCACCTGTACCGTAATAGTTTTGGAAATACAACTCAATTTCATCAAGGAATAGCCTTAATAATTCATCAGAAGTTTCTTCTAGCGTTGGATCATATTTTGCTTCACGGTCATACATTAAAATCATATCTAAAATATTATGGACATGCTCTTTACGAAGCCATCTAATATCTTGAGCACCTAATACAAACGGATGTGTATATAAATGTCCGCCCTGTATCATCGCTTTTTCTTGTTCTTCTTCAAATCTAGACAAAATGTTTTCATAAATAAACGGATTATGAAGCAACGCCCTGTGTAATTTGTAACTTTCACTTGAAATATTTTTTCCCATCGACTGAATTAAGAAGCTACGCCCAACGCCGTTATATTGATACACGAACTGACCATCAACAGCAACTAAACTAATCCAGCGATACATATACGCGTATAGAAGAGCTCGATTACATTTATCGTAATCTAACTTCGTTTGCGTTGCATTTAAGTCTGGCATGAATGCTGGTAAGTGCCAATACTTATCTAAATGCGGCGTTAGACTAGATTTTTTACTATTCAACTTGTTCACACGGCGATAGTATGACTGAAAATAATCGCCTTTATCATTCATAAATCCATTTGCAATGTGTCCAGACGAAAGCTTAGGGAAGTCTTGCAACGATAAACCGTAATGTGCACGATAACAAATGACTTCAAATGGCGAAAAAGCTTCATGTACTGTATCTTTTTCTTTAAACATTTCTTGAATTAATTCCTCTTGTAGTTCTTTCTTTAAAGATGGATGTATACCCCAATATTGTAATTCTCTATGATGAGAAACTTTCGGCACGAATGGACTTGCTAAATGGAACAAGTCTTCAATTTTTTCACGAACGTACTCATCACGATCACGTTTCTTATAATCCGCTTCTTTTCTTAGTGCTTCAACGATATTCAGCTCTAATTTATCGCGATAGCGTATTTGTAATTCATCGTAGCAATAACTTAGTATGTGCTCACGATAAAAGTCTTCTACCTTTTTCGATTGAATCTCTTCAGTTTTCGCATCCCGGCAATATTCCCCGTATAAACTCATATAAATTTCTGCAGATATATCTTTCGGTAATACACCTAAATTTAAATGTTGCTGCATATCTTGCCATATCTTTTCTTGTAACTTCTCTTCAGCTAATACGTATACATTCGTTGGGTTTGTTTTCCCTTCAAATTCCTTGCTTCGTTTTTGAATTTCGAACAATAAATTTTCACGTGTTTCGTGTAAATTATCAAAAAACCTTTCCCAATATTGAATCATTTTATTAACCGCTTGATATAGTGATTGATAAACGAGTTCTAATAGCATTTCTTTACGATACTCGTTTAATTTGTGTACGTACTGCGTTACAATATCTTCAAATTCTTTTTTAAACAAACGCTGCTGATTATTCATCATTTTTCCAAACCAGCCTTGTTGCTGCGCGATTTCTACTCGTCGAACAGCTGTTACAGTCCCATCAATATTACTTACATTAAATTTCTTATCGTAGTTTTGAATTAAATTGCGCTTTTGTTCATTATTTTCATGTAGTCGATTCATTTTCTCTACTAACTGCTTTCGAATTTCATACAACATAAAACGAGCTGATACTGGATGAACAGGATCTGTTTTCTTTAAAAACCATGTATTTAATTGATATGACTGTCCCTCAGAACCACTTGGTGAAAAACGGTCTGATTCAATCATGTCATATAAAAGTGTCGTTACATGTTCATGTACACGGCTTGGAATCGCATACGCATATAAACGAACCGCATGATCCACCCTTGCTACTTCACCCTTCATTTGTTCCATCATTTTCAGCTTCGCAGCCGAAATTTTACACTCATGCTGCAGACGGTTTAATTCCTCATCTTTTTGCACCGTACGCTGTACATAGCTTTCTACAGCCTCTAAAAACAGTTTAGATTTCGCAACACCAATCTTACCGCCTTCTGCTCCTTCACGCGTTTCATTGTACATTTGTCTATAGAAAATATGAGCCTGCTCTGGACGAGTAGCAAGATGTTCTAAGTCTTCTAAATAACTTTTCCCACGCTCTGGCTTTTCACGTTGCATCCCACGTTTTACATCTTGATCGTATCTTTGTTTCTTCTCTTGAAACAGTTGATCTAAATGAAGCCAAGATTCATCTAAACCTTGCACAGCCCATTTTAAAGCACAATATTTTAACACGTGCTCATATGGATAAATAATCTTTGCCGTTCCTGCCCCGCAATATCGTCCTTTCCCGCTCGATTCTGCTAATTGCTGAATTTGATTATCTTCCTGTGCAAAATGATTTGCAGACATCGGACTAAATAACTGTAAATAAATCGTATTTGCCATTTGCTCCATATAATCCGATAAATTGTGGAGATGATGTCCATGTAGGTTTTCATAATCGTATAAGAAGCAATAATTGTACGGTAAATGATGTTGTTTAATCGTATGATTCGTTCTTCCGTCTTCATCTACTTGATCAGGACGATACTCTAGTTCAATCGTGACGCCACCGCGTTTGGATAGTTCTCCGGTAGAGCCGAGTGTAATTGCATGTAATTCTTTTAACGAGGCATAGCCATTTGCTTGCACCGTTTCAAACTCTTTCGCACTAACCGTTCTCGTCTTAACTAACACATCTGGCATTAGAAACGCACCGCGTATTAAAATGTTGTGATGCTGCAGTTTTTTTCGAAGCATTTCACGTAAATATAATGCAATTTGTAGAAACATCCCTGAACCTGTTCCGCCCGCTAGTGATGTTACGATAATGACACGCACTCCATATTCCGTTTGATCGCTTGTAACCGGAAAAATCTTCTCAATTTCTTGCCAAAAGGACGTCAATTTATCTTCTTTCATCGCAGCACGTAACGCTAAACGGGAAATAACGCGTAACTGTCCTGCCCCTTCTGTCAGTGGTTTATCAAGTATAGTCGGGTCCATCGGAAACCACTCTGGAATCGTTGGATCTCCCGCAATATACTCTCTTGGCGTTTTACTCGAACTTGTTTGCGTCTTAAACTTTCGAATATGATCAAATTTACTCAATGTATTCACATCTGTATCAAATACGTGCATTGCTACCTTTTTCCGGCGCTCCTCAGGTAGCCTTTCATATATTTGATGTGTTACAGTACTACCGATTCCACCTAAACCAATTAATATCGTTGGAACTTGTAACGTCATGTGAACCACCTTCCTATTCTTGCTTGTTTGAAATGAGGAGGAAAAGCTAAGACTCCCTTATTTTCCCTACCTACTATTCACACTCATATTTGTAAATTTCTTTACCATACCCTCTATCAATTACTAAAAGTTCATTTGGATATAGCGTCTTATGTTCCATTCCAACCTCATCCTCTGTTATAAACATCCCATCAATAATCATTCCTACTACTTGTGACTCTTTCGCTACAAATATCGATTTCGATCCTTTCTTTGCTATAAACGTAACGGATTGCACAGTCTTTCTTTCTGCTCTAAACGGAATGCCAAAATAGTGCTTCCACCATTTATTTTTAAGTAACTCTGGTTCAGATTGATATAACCAATCTTTCGCTACCTCTTGATCCCATTCGTAATACAATAGTGCTTTCCTGTGAAATCTTGGACGGACAATCCATCCTAAAACGATTATTCCTACTACTAACAGTAATAAAGTGATAGGAATAACAAACTTAAAAATAAGCGCATATTTTTCATAAAATGGTGCATTTTGAATATGAAGTGATATATTTTTCTTTACTTCTTGTAATTTTGAATCTTGCACTACGATGGTAGCTTCTACGGTGCCGGTATCTGTGAAATTGAATGTGTCGGAGTAATGAGGTCGAGGATAAATATAAATTTGATTACCATGTTGTTTTATTTCATAGTTGATTGATTGTTTAGATGTGACACCAGTAGATTTTAATAGTTTCTTTACAGCCTCCTCGGTCATCGGCTTACCATCTAACTGTGGTTGTATAATAAACGGTTTACTATTCTCTAAATTTGTTACTTTTTCTTCATAATCTTTCGTTATCGTTTGCAGTGATAATTTTGGTTTTTCCGTTACTTCGATTTTAAATTCTTTCGTCTGTCTGTAAAATCCCTTTATGTTCATATGAACTTTCCCGCGCACTAATCCTTTATCAATCTTCATTTCATAGTAAAATACATGTTTTTTATCGTCCCACTTCATCGGGTACTGTTTTCCGTCTATTTCTACTTCTGCCTGAAAATATGAAGACTGAATTGGTAATTCAGTCGGCTTCGCTTCAATAACCGCGGTAACACCTTCATACATTTTCCCCACATTTTTTTGACTACGATCATCTTTGTCATAAGTAGAAACTGTATAGTTAAGCGCTGGTTCAACTAGTACTTGTAGTCCTTCTTTCTCAATATCTCGATCCACCTCTATCGTATAAGTTCCTGGTTTAATAACTTCCTGATTTTCCGTACTGATATGAACTATATTTCCGAATAATTTTGCTTCTCCTGGTGCATGTATGGAAAAGGAAGATTGTAATTGTAACGGTTCAGAAATTTGTGTGACCTGATAATTAGACAAAGAAGGCGATTGTCGTACAAGTGTCATACGCTTTAATGGAAATGGTGTTGTAATCTCTACTTTCTTCCCTACTACTTTCGTTTTTACAATCGATTCAACAGAAGAGAACGGATCACGATTTGCAACTAATGCTGCCACTTGATTGACGCTTTTTACAATACCATCCTCTCCACTAGATGGCATCGTAACTCCATTTATCTCTTTCTTCCATATCTCTTTAAACGTATTTAGTTGTGCCTTTTCTTGCTGCCCTAAATCCTCTTCCATCGTAATTAAAATTGGATGTAACGATATCTTTTTTGCATCCATTTCTTTCTTAAATTGTGCTAACTTCTGTGTAATTTGTTCTTTTCCGCCAACCTTATCTTTCTCTAAATCATTAAATGCCCCGTCAGTTAAGACAATAAGCCAAAATTCACGTTTTCCATCTATATCTGCTTCCTTTTTTATAGATTGCATCGCCGTTTCTACTGCGCTAAACGGAGTATTTAAATACGTTTTCCATGCCCCAATTCCCTCAATTTCTGTTTGTCTCTTATCCTTCGTTAACGAAATGTTTAATGGATCATTCGGCTTGCTCATTGGAACATACGAAAATTTATCTTTTTCATCTAATAGCGCAACTAAACTTTGCAAAGCGTAATTGGCATATTTCCAGCGATCGTTATTTCTCATGCTGCCCGAATCATCATATACAAGTGAAACGACCCTTTCCTTTGCCTCCTCTCCTTTTGCAAAAGTCCAAAACGGATGTAACCATATAAATAGAAACAACATGAATGTGGCACAAATTCGAATTTTCATGATGAGGCTTCGCCACCTTTGTAGACAAATTCCTATGTTTAAATTTATGAGAGGAAACAAGATATATGACTTGTATTTTAGGACAACTAACATAGCATAACTTTATTATGTAAACGGTTATATAAACTAAATATTATTCCTTCTAGCGTTTTTTATCCGATACCATAAGTAAAAAAGCCTGTTTAAGCTCTACACTTAAAACAGACTTTTCCTACTTTTCGTATTGAAAACATATATCAAAAAGTTTGATTTATTGCTTCACATACACTTCAACAACCGGATTATCTTTATTATCCGCATGCAAGCGTATATTCTCTTCACTTGTACTATAAATACTAGCTAATAACATAATCGTTAACACATTAGGAGTTTTTGCATCGCTTCCGTATTTTCTTTCAAGTGCTTCCTTGTATTCAAACTCCAAATCCCCCTGCACATATGTATATACTTCAAAGCCATCTTCTAAATTGCAAACTACTGTATCAATTATATCTGCCCCTACTTGCTTCTTCATTTCTTCTCGCAATGCTTCAATAAATCCTTCCCACGGTACTTCGTATGTCTGAAACTGATCTGTAGATTTCATGCCTTTTCCTCCTTATATATCCTCTTCCTATATTTCCCCTTTCCTATAACAATTATGATAGATAGGGCATTCGTACAAGCCGCACTTGTCCCCTTTACATATCGTATTACTGTAATGGGGAAGGAGGAAAGAACATGCATAGACAAAAATGTTACGATACGTGCCAACGTTATTTCGGTAAAGTCGTTCGAATTGAAGATCGTGATGGTCGCATTCATTTAGGAAAAATAATTGATGTGACAAAAAGCTCTGTATGGATTGAACCAGTGCAACAGCGCTCATCTTTTGATACAGGATTTGGATACTATGACGCTTATGCAAACGGTGGCTGTGATCTTTGCGGAGGCATTAGCAGATGTGATAGCTGCGGATTTGGTTGTGGTGGTGGATTCAGTGGATGTGGATGTGGCGGTCGTGGTTGCGGTAATTGTGGCGGTTGTGGCTGGGGCGTTGAACTCGGATTTGGTTTCATCTTTGGAATTACATTAGCTGCATTATTTTTCATTTAACATAATAATAAAGAGTTGACTACCTTTAGCCAACTCTCTTTCTTTATTTTTCACATATAAAAATACGATGACCTAAAATATATTGGTACATAAGTCGTACATTTTCATGCTGCACCCATGCCTCATATAATTCATTTGGAATATGCGCGGATACATTCCACTCTGGCTCTTCTATATAGCCCGAGATCGTTTCTGCAATTGTACCACCGCCAGCAATTGTAATTCTTTTAAAATTTGCTTTCTGAAATAATTGTACCCATTCATTCTCAGTTAATAGTTCTTTCATCCCGTATAATCGGGCAATTTTTCCTTCCTCACTCTTCTCAATGTGCCTATCAATAATCATTTCAATGACAACTAGCTTGCCATCCTTCTGTAATACACGATAGCACTCTGAGATCACCCTTTCTTTCTCCGTAAAAGCGAGTATCGATTCTCCGAGTACGAACTCAAATGATTCATGCAAACAAGGTAATTGCTCTACATTTCCTTCAATTAATTGAATGTCTATTCCTTCAAACGACCATCTATCTTTCGCCTTTTGAATCATAATCTCATTCTTTTCAACCGCCGTTACTTTATAACCACATTCTTTTGTCATATACGCTGCTGTTTTCCCCGTACCGCAGCCTATCTCAAGGACGTTAGCTCCATATTTAAAAGGTAGTTGTGCTAACAATTGTTTTGTTAACGTAAAACCGCCAGGGTGAGCACTTCCTATTCCATAATAAGCTAGGAAATCGATGTATGTGTTTCGTTTCATGGGATTCTCCCTTTTTTATTTTATATATTCCGTGATGAAAGAAAAGTGCACAGAAAAAAACATTTTCAAGTGCTCTAATACCGCAACTTGAAAATGCTTTTTCTTCTATCCTGCCATTTGCTGGGCAGTCTGATTAAAGTTTCACTTTATTATTTCTCTTCAATATACGCCCATTTGAAACTATATTCCGGACTAATATTATGTTTCACAATTCCCTTTATATTTGGTTTCATAACATATGATTTAGCACTTTGGTATAAAGGTACAAGCGCTACATCATCTTCAAGTAATATTTTCTCAGCCTTTCCTAACTCTGTCCAACGTTTTTTTGCATCAGCCATCCATTCTGTCTTACTTTTAGTAATAATGTCATCATATTTTGAATCTGAGTAGCTCATCTGGTTCTGAGAATTTGTCGTTTCAAACATATCAAGGTATGTCATTGGATCCGCATAATCTGGATTCCAGCCACCATATGAAAAATCATAATCTTGGTCTGATTCTAATTTCAACTTTTGCTTGAATGGTTGCAGTTTAATATTTACTGTCACGCCTTTTAAATTCTTTTCAACTTGATCTTTTACATACTCCCCAACTTTTTTCGCATTACCAGTATCATAATTTAACAGTTCAATTGTGACTTGATCTTTTCCAAGTTCTTTTTTCGCTTCTTCCCAAGCTGCTGCTGCCTTTTTGGAATCTTGTTTTAAACCATTCTTGAACGTTTCTGCGAAATCTTTACCGTCTGGCCCACTCGCTAAACCTTTTGGTACTAAGTAATCCACTGGTTTTGAACCATCATTTAAAATGACATTCGTTAAAGCTTTCTTATCAATTGATAATGCAATTGCTTCACGTAATTTTTTGCTCTTTAACGGTGTATCTTGCCCACCACGTTTTTGGTTTAGACGTAAATAAAACGTACTTGTTTCCGAATATGCGCCAAACTCCTCTTTATTATTTCTATACTTATCAACAAATTCACCTGATAAAAGTGCGAAATCAATTGCACCTGTATCATATAAATTTACTCTCGTAGCTGGTTCTTTTACTACACTATAGTTAATTTCCTCTAGTTTTACAGTCTTTTTGTCCCAATACTGCTCATTTTTCTTTAATTTCCAGCCTTGCTCATGTTTCCAATCAGTAAGAACGAACGGTCCGTTATATACTGTTGTATCAGACTCTAAACCGAATTTATTCCCTTTTTCTTTTACGAACTTTTCATTTAATGGATAGTATGACGCAAATGCCATTAAGTTCAAGAAATATGGTACCGGTCTTTCTAGTTCCACTTCAAGCGTATAATCATCTACTGCTTTTACACCTAATGTAGCAACTTCTGCTTTTCCTTGATTAAT
Organism: Bacillus sp. BC08; assembly: GCF_054326875.1. NCBI lineage: Bacteria > Bacillati > Bacillota > Bacilli > Caryophanales > Bacillaceae > Bacillus > Bacillus sp. BC08. Next base: position 349,911 of record NZ_JBTGPA010000027.1, read on the forward strand.
TGTTTCTGCATTTTTAATATAGTAAGCAATAAATGCATACTCCGCAGCTGTTTTTGGATCTACGAGACGTTGCCATGCAAATACGAAATCTTTCGCTGTTACTGGATCACCGTTTGACCATTTTGCATCTTTCCGTAATTTAAATGTATACTTTTTACCATCCTCGCTTTTTGTGCTAGATTCTGCTACAGCTGGTATTGGCTTATTATCTTTATCAAGGCGATATAAACCTTCCATCGTATTCCCTAAAATTTGTGCGCCAAGTGTATCTGTACTTTTTGAAGTATCCATCGTCGGAATCTCATTCGTTTCTGTACGATTTAGCACTTGCTTCGCTGCATATTTTATATCAGATTTTTTCTCTTCCCCGCCATTATTAGACGTTGTAGTCGGTTTCTTCTCCCCACCAGATCCAGAAGAACATGCTGTTAACGCCATACTCATTGCTAAAACTGGCACTACAACTGCCGTTAGTTTTTTCATTTTTTTCTTCATTCTTGTACCCTCCCCAATTATATGTACGAAACTAACTTTGAGAGATTTTCTATGAACTTAGTTATTAATGCTTTTTCACCAATTAACATCTTGGTAATTATCCTCATTTTTAAAGTTTCCATTATTTTATTTTCATAGTAACTATGTATTTTACTATTACTACTATACGAATTCTCCCCCATCTACTATATGTCAGTACTACTTTTCTTATTCTTCTCTATTTAATTGAATAGAAAAAGAGCGTGTTAATAGTAATGTTTCTACTTTGAACACGCTCTTTTTTATTATTTCCCTTCCGTTACATAAGCCCACTTAAAGCTATATTCTGGACTGATGTTATGTTTCACAATTCCTTTTACATTCGGCTTCATTACATACGCTCTTCCTGTTTGGTATAAAGGAACTAATCCTGCGTCTTCTTCAAGGAATAATTTTTCTGCTTTCCCTAAAGCTTCCCAACGCTTCTTCGGATCTGACAATAATTCATTACCCGCTTGTTTAACCATTTCATCATATTTTGGATTCGAATAACTCATTTGGTTATATGGGCTCTTCGATTCAAACATATCAATAAATGTCATTGGATCTGAATAATCTGGGCTCCAACCTGCAAACGAAACTTCATAATCTTGTGCTGACTCTAATTTTAATTTTTGTTTGAACGGCTGAATTTTCGTGTTAACCGTTACACCTTTTAAGTTTTTCTCAATTTGATCTTTAAAGTAGTCAGCGATTTTCTTCGCAGTTCCATCATCATAACTTAGTAATTCAATTGTCACTTGGTCTTTTCCAAGTTCTTTTTTCGCTGCTTCCCAAGCTGCTGCACCTTTTTTCGGATCATATTTTAGACCGTTTTTAAATGTATCTTGGTAATCTTTACCGTCTGGCCCTGTCGCAAGTCCTTTTGGTACCAATTGATCTGTTGCTTTTGAACCGTTATTTAAAATAACAGTTGCTAATCCTTTTTTATCAATTGATAATGCGATCGCTTCACGAAGTTTTTTGCTCTTTAACGGTGTATCTTGTCCGTTACGTTTTTGATTTAGACGCAAGAAGAATGTACTCGCTTCTGAATACTCACCGTATTCCTCTTTGTTCGATTTGTATTTATCAACGAATTCTCCTGATAATAATGTGAAATCAATTGACCCTGTATCATATAAGTTTACTTTCGTAGCAACTTCTTTTACTACACTGTAGTTAATTTCTTCTAATTTTACAGTCTTATTATCCCAGTACTTATCATTTTTCTTTAGCTGCCATCCTTGTTCATGTTTCCATGAAGCCATAACGAACGGTCCATTATACAACGTTGTATCTGCTTCTAAACCGAACTTATCTCCTTTTTCTTTTACGAATTTCTCATTTAATGGATAGTAAGATGGGAATGCCATTAAATTCAAGAAATATGGTACTGGTTTTTCTAATTCTACTTCTAGCGTGTAATCATCTACCGCTTTTGCTCCTAAATCTGTTAAAGGTTTTTCACCTTTATTAATTGCTTCTGCGTTTTTAATATAGAAAGCAATAAACGCATATTCTGCAGCTGTATTTTTATCGAGTAAGCGCTGCCAACCGTATACGAAATCTTTCGCTGTTACAGGGTCACCATTCGACCATTTTGCATCTTTACGTAATTTAAATGTATATTTTTTGCCATCCTCACTTTTCGTACTAGATTCTGCAGCAGCTGGGATTGGCTTATTATCTTTATCTAATCGATATAAACCTTCCATTGTGTTTCCTAAAATTTGAGAACCTAATGTATCGGTAGATTTTGAAACATCCATCGTCGGAATTTCTTGATTCTCTGTACGATTTAGCACTTGTTTTGCTGCGTATTTAATTTCAGATTTTTTCTCTTCCCCACCACCACTAGACGTCGTAGTTGATTTCTTCTCCCCACCAGATCCAGAACACGCTGTCAACGCCATACTCATCGCTAAAACTGGCGCTACAACCGCCGTGAACTTTTTCATCTTTTTCTTCATTTTTGTACCCTCCCCAATTATATGTACGAAACTAATTTTGATAGATTTTCTAATAACCAGTTATCAGAAAATTCTTATTAATTAATATTCTACTAATTTTTCAGATTTTGTAAAGTTATTTTTAAAATATTCTAAAAATTATTTTTTTGTGATAATAACAAGTATTTTTTACAATTATCACAATACAAATACTTCCTTATATTTATCGATTGATTTACATTTAATCTCAAAGTAAAAGAGCATTCCAAAAGTAAATAGTCTACTTTTGAAATGCTCTATCATTTTATCTTACTATTGTGGACGATGAGATTCTCACTACAAAATAAGCTAAGAAACGTGTATATATCCACTTAAAGATAGTATTACTGTTTAAAATTATTTTCCATCTTTTTCAGTCATGTATGCCCACTTGAAGCTATACTCTGGGCTAATGTTATGGTGAACGATGCCTTTTGCGTTTGGTTTTTGAACGTATGCATCACCACGTTGGTATAAAGGTACAAGTGCTACATCTTGCTCAAGAAGTAATTTCTCAGCTTTTCCTAGCTCTTCCCAACGTTTCTTCGCGTCACCCATTAATTCTCCGCCAGCTTTTTTGATCATATCATCATATTTTGAATCAGCGAAGCTCATTTGGTTATGAGAATGATTAGACTGGAACATATCTAAGAATGTCATTGGGTCAGCGTAGTCAGGTCCCCAACCAGCAAATGATATATCATAGTCTTGCTCTGTTTCTAATTTCAGCTTTTGTTTGAATGGCTGAAGTTTAATATTAACAGTTACACCTTTTAAGTTTTTCTCAATTTGATCTTTTACATATTCACCAACTTTTTTCGCATTACCAGTGTCATAGTTTAATAGCTCAATTGTAACTTGGTCTTTCCCAAGCTCTTTTTTCGCTTCATTCCATGCAGCTGCTGCTTTTTTCGCATCTGGTTTAATACCATTTTTAAATGTTTCTTGGAAGTCTTTACCGTCTGGTCCAGTTGCTAATCCTTTCGGTACTAAGAAGTCCGCAGGCTTAGATCCATCATTTAATATAACGTTTGATAAATTCTTTTTATCGATTGATAATGCGATTGCTTCACGTAATTTTTGGCTCTTTAACGGTGTATCTTGTCCACCACGTTTTTGATTCATACGTAAGAAGTAAGTACTTACTTGTGAGTATGAGCCAAACTCTTCTTTATTGTTTCTATACTTATCAACGAATTCACCTGTTAATAGCGCGAAATCAATTGCATTTGTATCATATAAGTTTACTCTTGTAGCTACTTCTTTTACTACACTATAATTAATTTCATCTAGTTTTACAGTCTTTTTATCCCAATATTGATCGTTTTTCTTTAGTTTCCAGCCTTGCTCATGCTTCCAATCAGTAAGAACGAACGGTCCGTTATATACTGTAGTATCAGACTCTAAACCGTATTTATCCCCTTTTTCTTTTACGAACTTCTCATTTAATGGATAGTACGATGGGAATGCTACTAAGTTTAAGAAGTATGGTACTGCTTGTTCTAATTCAACTTCAAAAGTAAGGTCGTCTACTGCCTTTACTCCTAGTTCTGTTACAGGTTTTTCCCCTTTATTAACGGCTTCTGCATTTTTAATTGGGAATGCAATGAATGCATACTCAGCAGCTGTTTTTGGGTCTAATAAACGTTGCCAAGCATATACGAAATCTTTCGCTGTTACAGGATCACCATTTGACCATTTTGCATCTTTACGTAATTTGAATGTATATTTTTTACCATCCTCACTCTTCGTGCTTGACTCTGCCGCGGCTGGGATTGGTTTGTTATCTTTATCTAATCGATATAAACCTTCCATTGTGTTCCCTAAAATTTGAGAACCTAATGTATCAGTATTTTTAGAAGTATCCATTGTCGGAATCTCATTTGTTTCCGTACGATTTAGTACTTGTTTCGCTGCTAATTTTTCTTCTGATTTGCTATCTCCGCCAGAGCTAGAATTTGTGCTTGTCTTCTTATCTCCGCCTGATGTAGAACATGCTGTTAATGCCATACTCATTGCTAAAACTGGTGCTACAACTGCTGTTAGTTTTTTCATTTTTTTCTTTTTCACTTTCTGTACCCTCCCTAATTCTTAACGCTCTCATTTAAGAATTTTCTGATAATTCTGTTTTTCTTTATATATTTATCAGAAGATTCTTATTAACTATTATTCTACTAATTTTTTGAGTTTTGTAAAGTGTTATTATTGAAAATTTTTAAAAAATTATTTTTTTACAGTAATATTCATAAAAATTCCATAATCTTTCGAAACACTATATCTCATTGAATTCTATGTATTGATTTAATAGTCTTTATATCCTTTCACTATAAAATACTTGTAAATTATTGTTAATAAATAATGTATATCGTAACAAACCTCTTTTCTACAAAAATAAAAAAGCAGACATTACGCCTGCTTCAATTCTCTTCAATCTGCTTTTCACTTAATCCTAGATGTGTTCTAAGCGTATTACTCAAACTCTGTAGATCTCTTTTATTAGGATTATAATAATATACACGTTGCCCATTTGGACCATTAGGTAAATACAAATCATCACCAGCTAATTGAATTTTTTCAACTGAACCGTTTAAACCGTACTTATAAAAAGATAAAATATCATCCATTACTAAGTTTGTTTTAAAATCACCGTCAACCGCCTCAACCATTTTTTCTAGTTTCGTAATCGAACCTACACTTTTTAATTTACTTAACATCGCTTCAATAACAAGCTGTTGGCGCTGACCTCTCATTGCATCACTATCAATATGACGCGTTCTTGCCAGTGCAAGTGCTTCTTCCCCTGTTAATTTTTGTAGTCCTTTTTTCAAATGGATTGCGTCAGGTTCATCTTTACTATTTTGCTCCGTAAATTCAACTGGAACATCTACTTCAATCCCATCTATTCCATCAACAATTTTAGTAAATGCATTAAAATTAAACTTCACAAAATAATCAACAGGTACTTGTAACATTTTTTCTACCGCTTCCACTGAAGCTTGTGGTCCTCCATCTTTACCATTTTTAACGAAACCACTTCCATATGCATGTGTTATTTTATCTTTTTTCTTTTCAACTGGAACATATGTATATGTATCACGTGGTATACTCGTTAATTTCACTGTCTTATCATCTTTATTAAAAGTAGCTAACAGTAGTGCATCTGTATGAAAAGCACCATTATACTCCTTTTGTCGTTCTTGATTTTCATCAATTCCCATAATTAAAAGTGAAACATTATTTGCAATTGGTTTTACGGCTTTCTCACGTAAATTAGATTTTTCACCACGCGCTAAATTCAAACTAGACTTTTGTACGAGATTAGAAGTTTTCATATACACATAAGCACCATATCCCACTCCGCCAAATAGTAATACTACTAACAATACACTTATTAGCATTGTCTTTTTATATTGTTTTTTATTTTTCTTTTCTCTTGAAGAAGAGGTATTCTCCATATAGTTCCCTCCATTTTCTATTCATCTAATATATTTTTCAATTTTTCATACATAGCGCTATCCTTTTGAAACACATTCTCTTTCAACCCTTTGTTTATTTGTATCCATTCAGTCGTAATCGAATATTGAATCATACCCTCGTGGAAACTAAGGAACTTTAGCATAATCCCTGTATTTTTCTCTACAACCATTTCAAATTTCCCTCTTAAATCTTCAGATGTACTTACAGGCATTTCTATGTTTATTGTCCCTTCTATTTTGTAGCAATCCAGTCCAAGATACTTCGTTTCTTTATAATTCCAATCTTTATATCGAATTAATAGATCAGCAAATTCTGATTGAATACTATACTTAGCAAATCCCACATATTCATCATCGTATCTTTTTTTCTCGCCTGATTTTCTCAATAACCTTTCTGTGGGATTTAATTTTAATAGCTCATAGTTTTTTTCTTTCGGGCTCCATTTTGTCTCTTTATATGTATACTTCTCATCATCAAATTCTTTTTTCTTGCCCTCGTTATATATAATTGTTCGTTTTTTCGCTAGTTTATCTTCTTTCGAAGAGATACCACTTTGTCGCTCCGTATCAATCGCATATTTGTATGTTGTAGCAATTCTTGACGAGCTAGAATATTCCTCAAATTGTCCTGAAATATTTTTAAAATGATCAATAGAATCCAGCATCTTTGCATGAATTTTTTCTTTATCTGGATAATTTACGTTCGATTTTATTTCTTCTTCATTTTCATAATCAGAAAAAGCCTTTTTCTTTACATATTCAAATACTCCACCATTTTGAGCAAAAATTTCATCAGAAAACTCCGACATAGACACAATTGAAAGTGTTAGAACCGCAGCACTTATAGCCATCATATAAACTCTGTAACCCTTCTTTTTTACCGGGAGATTATGAAGGGTACTATTAATCTTTTCATTTAACTCTGGCGGTACTATCACATTCTCTCCTTTTATTCTCTTTTTTAATTTTTCATCAAATAATTTTTCGTTATCCATCCTATACACCCCCTATTCCATCTTTAATTGTTTTTGCAGTTGTTCCCTCGCACGTGACAATCTCGATTTTACTGTTCCTTTTGGTATTTCTAAAAGTTTGGCAATACTCTCTTGATTCATATCTTCATAATAATAAAGCACCGTAACAGCTCTTAACTCTTCATGTAATGATTGAATCGCATTGCACAAATCTATATCTTCATACTGATCGTAAGCACTCATATTGTAATCATTTTCTTCTATTACCATTATCTTTTTGTATGACCTAATAATATTGTTACACTCATTTATCAGAATTCGAATTAACCAAGTTTGAAAAAACTCTTCTTTTTTTAATTTTTTTATATTTTCATAGGCTTTTAAAATTGTTGCCTGTATCGCATCCTCTATATTTGTCTCATCACGTAACATTGCCTTTGCAATGCGATACATCTTCACTTTTTCTGTATGTATAAGCGCCATAAACGCTTCATGATCACCTTTTTTCGCTAAAGAAACATCGGTTTCTTCTTTTACAATCATTTTATATAAAGGGATTACTTTCACAATTGCTCCTCCTGTTTCATCCTCACTTCAAATTTAACTTTACATGTATTAGACGGATGAGCCTAGAAAAAGGTTCATTTTTTTGAATATTTCCATAAAAAAAGATAAACATTTTTCATGTTTACCTTTACTCAGATGTAATTCTAAGGAAATATCCATCTGGATCGACCACTTTAAATCCCCTCATCTCCCATGGGTAAGTTTGAATTTCTTCTTGTATTGTGCACCGCTTCTCTTTACAACGTTCATATACTTCTTCAATCCGATTGACAACAATAATTAGTTCAAAGCCATTCCCCTTCGTTTCTTTTCGATTGTAAAAATAGTGATTTCCATTCAATGTTGAATCACTAACTAATAATAAAGAAAACTGGTCATGATTAAAACGAGCTCCATGCATACTTCTTTTATACAACTTTAAACCAATTACTTCTTCATAGAACAATAATGACTTTTCGATATCATTTACATATAGCTGCACCCGGAACAAATGATTCATTCGTTTCCTCCTCATCAAAAAAAGCCCACTTTCTCAGTGGACTTTCTACTTTACAACGGTAAATCCCTCTTCTTAAACACTACAATCGCTACTATGAAAATACAAAGTGCTCCAGCAGTTAAACCTATACTCACTGGCCATATATTATACGTTCCTTCAGCAATCTCTTTCGGACGAAATAGCGTAAACAATGATATATTTCTCATCCACTCTAACTTATCACTTAATTTACCTACCATATCCGCTACGAAAAATAAAATTGTTAAACTTGCTGAGTAGCTAAGTGCCTTTCTTTCGTCGTTACATATACAAGAAAAGAAAAATGAATAAGCACTAACGACTAAAAATATGAGCCCTCCAACTACATTTATCTTCAGGAATAATTCTTTATTTAAGTTATTATCTTCTAAAAACCACTCTGCACCTACTATACCCGCTACATACGTAACAGCTACAATAATCAGAAGTCCCAATATAAGAATAGCCGCTTGTGTGATTGCAATTCGCACTCTAGATACAGGCGTTGCTAGCAAGTATGCCATCGCTCCTTTATCTACATGACGAGCAATTAAATGCGTTGCAACTGTTACGCAAAAAATTGTTAAAATAATAATAAACAATAGACTATAATATTCGCCAGCTAAAAAATCCATTACATTTTGAATCGGACTTTCCATGCCAACAATTTTTTTCACACTATCAGGCATAGCACTTATTAATTCATTTAATCCTTTCGCCGATACCATTGAAGGGAAGATCCAAATTATCAACCATAAATATAAAGCTGCACCAGTTGCATAACTCAAAATACTTTTTTGTGTTTCTTTCAAACTAGCTAAAAACAATTGTTTATTCATGCTTTACCCCTTCTTTCTTATCGTAATAATGCATAAATAAATGTTCTAAATCCATAGCTCTCGTTTGAAGTGCCGTTACATTATAGTTTGAAAGTGTTTGTAAAACAGCTTGATAGTTTCCTTGTACGATAATCGACGCTTCTCTTCCTTTCACCGCTTCAAATTGCAAATTACATTGTGTAAGAGAGTCAATCTCTTCTTGCGATGATACGGTTACATCTATTACCTGTCGTCTCATACTTTGTAAATCATGAATATTTTCAATCGTTACAAGGCGACCATCTTTAATAATTGCTACTCGATCACACGTACGCTCAATTTCAGTAAAAATATGCGACGACATAAGAATTGTTTTTCCTCTTTGCTTTTCCTCTACTATTAAATCTATAAATACTTGCTGCATAAGTGGATCGAGCCCTGATGTCGGTTCATCTAAAATTAACACTTCTGGATCATGCATAAAAGCTGCAACAATCCCTACTTTTTGCTTCATACCTTTAGACATTTTTCGAATCGGTGTTTTCACATCAAATTGCAGACGTTCTATTAATTCATCTCGTCTTTTCGTATCCTTTAAACCGCGCATTCCTTGCATTAATTTTAAAAACTCTAATCCATTCATTCCTTCAATAAAAGAGATTTCTCCTGGTAGATAGCCAACTTCTCTTTGAATTTTCGCTGCTTCATCCCAGCAATCTAATCCAAAAATTGTCGCTTTACCATCTGTCGGTTTTATAAATCCCATTAAATTACGAATTGTTGTGGATTTCCCGGCACCATTTGGTCCTAAGTAACCGAATACTTCCCCTTCTTTTACATCAAATGTAATATGAAACAAACCTTTTCCATTTGAAAACTGTTTTGTGACATTTTGAACTGAAATCATAATTCCACCTCATTTTTTGAAATATTTAATATGTGATATTTCAAAATTATTGTACTCCTCATCTTTCATATTCGCAACAACTTTTTGAAATATTTATATGTCCATATTTCAAAAATATTGTTTTCCATTATTTTTTCTTGTATATTTTAATTGAGGTGATTGCATTGAACGGCTTTGAAAAAGTGAAAGAAAAGAAAAAACGTGCCATTAAAGAGGCAGCCTTCTTATTATTTTCAGAACGTGGATTTAATGAAGTGAAAATAGAACATATTGCAAAAGAAGCAAACGTTTCTCAAGTTACCATTTATAATCATTTCGGAAGTAAAGATGCGTTATTTCGAGAGCTTATACAAGAATTTATTATATCTGAATTTCAATATTATAAAGATCTTGCAGCGGAAAAATTACCTTTTCATGATATGATGCAAAAAATGATTGTAAGAAAAATGAGTACTGGTGGGTTATTTCAGCCGGATATGTTACTACAAATGATGCAAAGAGATGAAGAGCTCCGCGATTTTATTTATAGTTATCAAAACGAAAAAATCCTGCCTTGGTATTTAGAAATATTAGAACAAGCACAGCAAAAAAATGAAATTAACCCTCACCTTACTAAAGAAATGATGTTGCTATACATTCAAATGTTCACTAAATTAGGTGATGATTTCGGGGCACAGCTTCTTGAAGGAGATCGCGAAAAACATATACAAGATATCGTTACGATGTTCTTTTATGGACTGTCCGTCCCAGAAAAATAATGTTTCTAAAGAACAAATACCATCACAAAAAAGCCCTTTAGATATTTAAATCTCAAGGGCTTTTTCATGTCAAAAAAATGATTAAAACTAACTTTATCTTAAAGAAGTTAGATGCTGCTTTATAGATAATACCTTATTATAGATTAACTCTTTTAGCATAACTGGCTGAATTGAGATAATTGTTTCACCGAAATTCAGAAAGTAACTTGCAATAAACTCAACTTCTTGCTTGTTAAAATAGCCTGTTATACTATAATTTTCATTTTCTTTTTGTATCTTCATGGAAGGATAATTCTCTTTATCAAAAATGTCTTTTCCTTTTTGATTAACAATGACAATAAAATCAGTTGCATCAGGCTTTCTATGAAAATTAGTAAGATAACTTAACAACTCTTCAAGATTTTTTGGATTCGTATTGCTTGTTTCCTCAATAGAAACAATTTTATCACATCTAATTATTTGAACATGATTTGTCTCAAAGTTAAAGATTTTAGCATACCACTGGCCAAATTTAGATTCGATTCGAATAAATTGGGCGACCAATACTTTCTCCGCATCTTTTTTTAAATATGTTAAATGATAAACTCGCTCAGCAAAAATCCCCTGTAAAATTTCTTTTAAGTACGGACTAAAATTGCTATGATTTGTTACTTCAAAGGAAAGCGTTCGCTCCATAATCGAAATATTTTTACTCACATTATCCGGTAATACATGTTTAAATTTATTTTCAAGTGCAATACTTTCTATATTAAATGGTTTCGTCTTGTATCCATTTAGTGTAAGAATCGAAAAATATAACGCATACATTTCATCCACACTAAAATAAATTGGCGATAACACACTATTTTCTATAATTTTGTAACTTCCATTTCTACCTAGTTCAGAATATATCGGTACACCTATTTCTTCCAGTGATTGAATATCTCGCAACGCGGTACTTTTAGAAATATCATATCTAACCATTAAATCCTTTAAATTAAAATATCTTTTATTATTTAAGTAAATAAGCATATCATTTATTCGTTCCGTTTTTTTCATATTTCCCTCCCAAAAAGGTGTCATGTATTGAAACCTTTTTAGTCTATATTATAATTATTAACTAATAAAGGAGTTATAAATTTATGACATTAGAAATAGCTATTTTTCTTTCAATGAATGGGCATGCAAAGGAGGCAATTAATTTTTATACACGCAATTTAGAAGCTAAGCAGTTAATGATTGTTACGTATGAAGAACTGGCGAAAAGAGATAGTTCTTTTAAAATTACAAATGAAAATAAAGATCATATTGCTCACTCTGTTTTACAAATTGGAAATACAAAGCTAATGATAGCAGAAGATACAATGAATCCTACTGAACGTTATAACGTTGGTAATAATATGTCACTTTGCATTCAAAGCGCTAATTTAGAAGAAATACAAAGATTTTATAATAATTTAATTTCCGATAAGCACGTGAAAATAATCTCTCCGCTAGAAAAAAATATATTTAGTGAAGCATATGGTATTATTGAAGATCCATACGGCATACAAATCCAGTTAATGTATGACAAACGATTAGGCTAAATAATTAGTCATATTCACATTTTCCTAATAAAAAAGACACGAAATTCGTGTCTTTTTTATTTTATAGAAATGACTCTACCCGTTTCACTACTTTCAATCGCTAATTGAATAAGTCGAATAACTTCTAAGCCTTCTTGCGCTGTTACAGGTGGTTTCTCGCCATTTACAATACTATCTCTTACACCTTTATAGTACATGTCATAACAGCCAACTTCTGTCGGAATACACTCTAGCTGTTCTTCAGCATCTAAAGTAGCAAAATTCTCTTCAACGTCTACTCCATAACTGTTATCGCCTGGCTTCATTCCATTTTTTAATTGTTCTTCCTGTGAATCCATACCGTATTTCACGATAGAACCTTTATCTCCATGCAGTGTAAAGTGTGGACCTGCTTGCTTAACATAACTGCTACTATGTAAAGTGACACGTTTCACACCGTAGTGAAGTATAACATGGAAGTAATCATCAATTTCTGCACCTGGTCGTTGTTTGATCACATCTGCACTTATTGCATCTGGTTTCCCAAATAATGATAATGCTTGGTCAATTAAATGCGAGCCTAAATCATATAATATTCCTGATCCTGGTAAGTTTTTTTCTCTCCAGCGGTCGCGCACATGTGGACGGAAACGATCAAAATGCGCTTCATATGCATATACATTCCCTATTCTATTTTCTTCTAACAATTTCTTTATCGTTAAGAAATCATTATCAAAACGACGATTATGATATACACTTAATACCACATTATGTTGCTCTGCTAACGAAATAAGCTCTTTTCCTTCTTCAATTGAAACAACAAATGGTTTCTCCACAACTACATGCTTACCATGTAAAATTGCTTCTTTTACATATGGAAAGTGAGTTGTATTCGGTGAAGTAATGACCACTAAGTCAATATCAGCTCGCTTCACCAATTCATCAATTGTACTAACAACGTTAGCATTCGGTAATGTTTCTTTTACTACTTCTTCTTTTGAAGATAATACGGCACGGATATCGTATTCTTCTATCGTTTCTAATAATGGGATGTGAAATGTTGTACTAGAAAACCCAAATCCTACAATCCCTACACCTATTTTTTTCATGTTGCCCCTCCATCTGTCCGGCTTCAACTAATAATCAGTCGGGATAAAGAAAATACTCACTGATTAAAGTTTCACTTTATGAGAACGATTTCATTCAATTATTATAACAAGATTATTGTTATGGACATAATAATTTGCCTAGAAAAAAGCATCTTGCTATTATTCATAGCAAGATGCTTTCACTTTACTCCGGTCGTTTTTTCGTCCACGTTTCAATAACTTCACCAGTATCATTAACATCTAGTACTAAACTACCGTTACTATACCGGTCTTTATTTCGATACGCTTTCGGATCAATTTCTTCTACAATGTGTTTCTCTGTCTTCATGTAAACTAGTTCATCGTCTCGAACAATTTCAATACCGACAATACGGTATGGATTACGTTTTAACTCTTTGAAAATAACAAGACCTCGCTTCGCCCTCGTTGATTTCTCAATTTCTGATGCTTTTAGACGTTTTACAGCACCACGCTGCGTTACGAGAATAAGTTGATCTTTTTCGCCATTTAACGGTTTACCAGAAGCAACATAGTCATCTTCTTTTAAATTAATGGCTTTCACACCAGCGGCCCTTACACCAACTGGACTTACTTCATCTTCATGGAAAATAAGTGCATATGCACCATAGGTTGCAAGAACGATATCACGCGTTCCATCTGTCGCAAATATATCTACTACTTCATCATCTTTTTTCAAGTTTACAGCCACGAACGCCCTTGAATAACGCTGTACTTTATATTGGTTTAATTCTGTTTTCTTAATCATGCCATTCTTTGTTACAAATACGATAAATCGTTTTTCTTCTTCAAAATTCGGTACGACGGTCGCCCAAATAATCATTTCATCTCGCTCAAGTGAAACGAGATTCGCAACGTGTTGACCTAAATCTTTCCAACGGATTTCTGGCATTTCATATACTGGCAGATATATATAGTTTCCTTTATTCGTAAATAAGAGGACTGTCTCTGTCGTATTCGTATCGAATCGCTCCAGTAAGATGTCACCCTCTTTCATACCGAAGTCTTTCCCGTTCGATGCATTATGTGAACGCCAACCTGTTCGTTTCACATATCCTTCTTTCGTTACAGTAACGATGACATCTTCCTGCGGAATCATAACTTCCACATCGATTTTAATTTCCTCAATTTGTTCTTCAATAATAGCACGGCGATCATCACTATATGTTTTCTTTACTCTCTTCAAATCTGTTTTAATAACTTGAAGAAGTCTTTTTTCACTTTGTAAAATTGACTGTAATTCTGCAATTTTTGTACTTAATTCATCCGCTTCTTTTTCTAGTGCTGTAATATCTGTATTTGTTAAACGATATAATTGCAACGAAACGATTGCTTCTGATTGTGCTTCTGTAAAACCAAATTTGGCACTTAAGTTATCTTTCGCATTACGTTTATCTTTAGAAGCTCTAATTGTTTCGATTACTTGATCTAAAATTGATAATGCTTTCATTAAACCTTCAACAATATGCTGACGATTTTCTGCTTTTCGTAATTCATATTGAGAACGCTTTGTTACGACTTCTTTTTGATGCCCAATATATGCATCCAAAATCTTAGGTAATGTCATAAGTGTCGGACGACGATTATTTATCGCTACCATATTAAAGTTATATGGAATTTGTAAATCTGTATTCTTATATAAATAATTTAAAATACCTTCAGCATTTACTTCTTTTTTCAGCTCTACAACGATGCGAAGACCTGTACGATCTGTCTCATCACGTACTTCAGCTATTCCATCTAGTTTTTTATCTAGACGTAATTCATCCATTTTTTTAACAAGGTTTGCTTTATTTACTTCATACGGAATTTCTGTAATGACGATTTGTTGCTTACCACCACGAATCGTTTCAACTTCCGCTTTTCCGCGAATAATAATTTTACCTTTTCCTGTTTCATACGCTTTTTTAATGCCATCAATCCCTTGAATAATACCACCGGTCGGGAAATCTGGCCCTTTCATAACTGTTAATAAATCATCAACAGTACTATTCGGCTTATCAATACGCATCATCGTCGCATCAATTACTTCCCCAAGGTGATGCGGAGGAATTTCTGTTGCATAACCAGCTGAAATCCCTGTAGATCCGTTCACTAATAAGTTCGGGAACATCGCTGGAAGTACAACAGGTTCTTCACTCGTATCATCGAAGTTTGACACAAATTCCACTGTTTCTTTATCAAGATCACGTAATAACTCAGATGCAATTGGTGATAATCGAGCTTCCGTATAACGCATTGCCGCTGCTGGATCGCCATCAACACTACCATTATTACCATGCATTTCAACTAAAACATTACGTACTTTCCAAGTTTGACTTAAACGTACCATCGCCTCATATACAGAGGAATCACCATGTGGATGGTAGTTACCAATAACGTTACCGACTGTCTTAGCTGATTTACGAAATGCTTTATCATGTACGTTTCCTTCTACATACATAGAATATAAAATACGTCTCTGTACAGGTTTTAAACCGTCACGCGCATCTGGAAGCGCGCGATCTTGAATAATATATTTACTATAACGTGCAAAGCGGTCACCTAACACGTCTTCAAGCGGGAGGTCATGAAACTTCTCTGCCTGCATGTTATTCCACCTCCGTCTCCATAATCATTTCATTTTCTAAAATATTTCCTTCTTCTTGCATACCAAATTGTACATTTCGTTCGATCCATTTACGGCGAGGTTCTACTTTATCCCCCATCAATGTCGTAACTCGGCGCTCCGCTCTTGATGCATCGTCAATTTTCACACGAATCAACGTACGTGTTTCAGGATTCATAGTTGTCTCCCATAATTGATCTGCATTCATTTCGCCAAGTCCTTTATAGCGCTGCAGCATGTAGCCTTTACCAACCTTTTTTGTTACACCATCTAATTCTTCATCAGACCATGCATATTCAATTACTTCACTTTTCCCTTTTCCTTTACTTACTTTATATAAAGGTGGAAGTGCGATAAATACTTTGCCAGCTTCGATAAGTGGTTTCATATATCTGTAGAAGAACGTTAATAACAATACTTGAATGTGCGCACCATCTGTATCGGCATCGGTCATAATTACAACTTTATCGTAGTTAATATCTTCAACAGCAAATTCATTCCCTACACCACCGCCAATAGCGTAAATGATTGTATTAATCTCTTCATTTTTAAAGATATCAGCAAGTTTTGCTTTTTCTGTATTGATTACTTTACCACGTAACGGTAATACCGCTTGGAAACGTCGGTCTCGACCTTGTTTCGCTGAACCACCAGCAGAGTCACCCTCCACTAGGTACAGTTCATTTTTCTGCGGGTTACGTGATTGTGCAGGTGTTAACTTACCACTTAATGTACCTTCTGATTTCTTTTTCTTTTTACCAGTACGTGCTTCTTCTCTCGCTTTTCGAGCAGCCTCACGTGCTTGCGCTGCTTTAACTGCCTTTCTCACAAGAAGTGTAGCAACATCCGGGTTTTCTTCTAAAAAGTAAGCTAAATGCTCTGATACAATGGCATCAATTGAAGAACGAGCTTCACTTGTACCTAGTTTTCCCTTCGTTTGTCCTTCAAACTGAAGTACTTCTTCTGGTACACGTACAGAAACGATAGCCGCTACACCTTCACGAATATCTGTACCTTCTAAGTTTTTATCTTTTTCTTTTAAAAGTGAAACTTTACGAGCATACTCATTGAACACACGAGTCATTGCTGTCTTAAACCCAGCTTCGTGTGTTCCACCATCTTTTGTACGTACATTATTTACAAACGAAAGAATATTCTCTGAGTAGCCATCGTTAAATTGAAATGCTAGCTCTGCCTCAATTCCATTTTGTTCACCAGTAAAATATACTACCGGATGGATTGAATCTTTTTCTTCGTTTAAGTATGAAACGAAAGCTTCGATTCCTGTTTCATAATGAAAGACATCTTCTAAATCATTTCGCTCATCTTTTATTGAGATTTTCATCCCTTTTAATAAGAATGCAGATTCACGTAATCTTTCACATAATGTTTCGTAATTGTAATTTGTTGTGCTGAAAATCGTTGTATCTGGTTTGAAATGCATTGTCGTACCAGATTCTTTCGTCTTTCCGATTTTCTCAAGCGTCGTTACAGGAACACCGCCATTTTCAAAGCGTTGTTCATAAATACTTCCGTCACGCTTAATCGTTACGACTAACCATTCAGATAAGGCGTTTACTACTGATGCCCCAACACCGTGTAAACCACCGCTCGTTTTGTAACCACCTTGACCAAACTTACCACCAGCATGAAGTACAGTTAAAATAACTTCAGGTGTAGGTTTCCCAAGTTTATGCATTCCCGTAGGCATTCCTCGCCCTTTATCTATAACGCTAATACTATTATCTTTATGTATTACGACTGAAATTTCGTCACCAAATCCCGCTAACGCTTCGTCAACGGAGTTATCTACTATTTCATATACTAAATGATGCAATCCACGGCTATCCGTACTCCCGATATACATACCCGGGCGTTTTCGAACGGCTTCAAGTCCTTCTAGCACTTGAATTGCATCTTCATTATATTGGAACTGATGCTTCGCCAAACTCCTTGCCCCTTTCCTAATCAAATCAGAACATATGTTTCTATTATAGAATAACGCCTCGACTATAGTTTTGGCAAGTTATCTTATCTCTTTTATATACCATTTTCAATAGAAAAATCCTTGTTTTTTCACAAGGATTCCTCTAGGCTACTATTTCAGAAAAATAATCGTTTGTCAACGAGAAATGGATATGTATGCCAAGATTACACATTCCAAACCTTTATCATGATCCAAATGATCAATATCCAAAATGGGATAACAAGTAACAATCCCCAAAAACAGCCTTTAAAAAATCTCATGATGAACACCTCGTTCATCGGCCCTACTTACCTATAGTGAGGGCTGAATCGATCTTTCTACCTTTAAATCTATACTATCTTGTCATCGCATGTTCTACTTTAATACAACGATCCATTATTACAGTATAGCCTTTTTCTTTTAACAGTTTATATGTATCTTTATCTTGTACTCCTAATTGTGCCCAAAAAACGTCTGCATCAATCTCTACAAACTCTTTCGCAACATCCATTAAAAATTCTGAACGGCGGAATACATTTACAATGTCAACATGTTCCTTAATATCCTTTAGTGAAGAAACTGCTTTTTCTCCAAGCACCTCATCTACTGTTGGGTTTACTGGAATAATGCGATACCCAGCATCTTGCATTGCTTTTGAAACCATATACGATGTACGTTCTGGTTTATCCGATAATCCAACAACTGCAATCGTTTTGCTTTTCTTTAACACTTCACCAATTTCCGTACGAGTTGGGTTTTCAATTGTCATAATTTATCCCTCCTATTCCTTTAGTATAGCCGATAAAGAAAGTCTCTTTCAATATGAAAGAGACTTTCTTTTATTTCAATTATTGATTCTTTGTAGCTGAATTATCTGCTAAAGTAGCTGTTTTCGTCATTTTTTGACCATTACGGTAAAATGTAACTTCTACTTTTTCGCCTACTTTTTTCTTTTCATATAAATATTTACGGAATTGAAGTGAATTTTCTACTTTTTGATCATCTAATGCTACTACAATATCATATTGTTCTAAGCCAGCTTTTTCGGCAGGTGATATTGGGTAAATTTTACCTAATACAACGCCGTTTGTTACTTCTTTTGGTACTTTCAATTGATTTACTGCATAAGCTTGCACATCTTCTAATGAAACAACACCTACACCAAGGGCTGGACGTTTCACTACTCCTTCTTTTTCAAGTGATTCAATAACTGGTTTTGCGATATTAATTGGAATAGCAAATCCAATTCCTTCAACTTCTTGTTGTGCAATTTTACTTGAATTAATCCCGATTATTTCACCGTTTTGGTTAAATAACGCACCACCACTATTACCTGGGTTAATCGCTGCATCTGTTTGAATAACTTGAGCATTCCAATCCGCACGTTTATCACCATCAATATCTACTGGAATTTCACGTTCTTTACTACTAATAATACCTTCCGTTACACTTCCATCAAACCCTAGTGGATTACCGATTGCAATTGCTTTTTCACCAGCACGGATTTTACTTGAATCACCTAAAGTAGCAACTTTATTTACATTAGACCCGTCAATTTCAACAACAGCTAAATCTAACCAAGGATCTTTCCCTACTAATTTTGCATCTACTTTTTTACCATCACTTAATTTTACAGCAAGTTTATTTGCTCCATCTACTACGTGGTTATTTGTTACAATATATGCTTTATTTCCTGCTTTTTTATAAATAACACCTGATCCTGAACCAGCTTGTTGTTCTTGGCCTGTCGGTTGCATTGCAAATGGATCAATGCTTTGTTGCATATTAATTACACCTACAACAACATCTTTCGCGCCTTCAATCATACCAGGTAAATCAGTTTCATTTTTTGCTTTATTGACAACAGGAACTACAGTACCTTCAACTTTTGAATCCGAACTGAATGATGATACAGCCGCTCCATTATTTTGAGCCCATGGCATATATGGTGCCGCAAAACTAATTGAAACAGCTCCAACTACTGCTCCGACTAAACCTGTGAAAAAATAACCTTTTTTGCTGCCTGATTTTCTCACTTCTCTCGTTTCACTATGCTCTTCATTTAAATTCGGTCCGTCGTAATATCCCATGTTTTATTTCCCCTCTCTGGTGAATTCGTACTTTCAGTATAGTCACAGTCTGTGTCCTTCTTGTGAACTCATCGTGAAATCCAATTAAAAAAATACTCTTATCTATCATTGTAGACAAGAAAAGTATTTTTTGTACATTTCACCTACAAAAGAGAGTATAAATTTGCTATATCCCAAAACCAAAGTACATAGTAATTTCAAGGTTATTCTTCAAATTTGTAACCAACTCGAATAACAGTACCGATATGCTTCGCTTTATCTCCTAGTTTATTTCGTAGTTTTTTAATATGAGTATCAACTGTTCGGTCATCACCGTAGTAATCATATCCCCATAGCTGATCTAATAAATGTTGACGTGACAACACAATTCCTTTGTTCTCCATTAAATAAACAAGAAGTTCAAATTCCTTATGTGTTAATATAATTTCTTCTCCATCTACTAACACCGTTCTAGATAGGCGATTTACTTCTATTCCAGCTAAGGACATAGTATTTTCTTCTGCTACTCCTACCACGCCATCCGCACGTTTCAATAATGTCTTTGCTCGAGCTACTAACACTTTCGGGCTGAAAGGTTTCGTTACATACTCATCTGCACCTAATTCGAACCCTAGTAATGTATCATCCTCATCTGAACGTGCTGTCAGCATAATAATTGGTACTGCTGATTCTTTTCTAATTCGTCTACAAACAGACCATCCATCTATTTCTGGTAACATAATATCTAACATAATCAAATCAATTTCATGCTCCGCAAATAATTCTAACGCTATTTTTCCGTCTTCTGCTTCGATTACTTCAAAGCCTTCATTACGAAAATAATCACTAACGATTTCACGTAGCCTTCTTTCATCTTCAACAAGTAATACTGTTTTATTCATATCATCTATCCCGCCTTTTTACTCTTTCAATCGAATAATACGTTGATTGGAGCTTCCGCGAAATGGAAGTGTTAAATCTTTTTTCTCGATTTCAAATCTTCCATCGACTAAAACATCCCCATAATGTAACAACTCTATCATATCATTATTTTGAGAACTCTGTATCTCTTCTACCGTATAACCTGTATACATCCACAGATTTTTTTTCAAGTCTTTCACTGCTTTTGCTACTTTTTTCACTTCAGCAGCTTGAAAAAATGGATCTCCACCTGAAAATGTTACGTCAGTTAATGGATTACTTGCAATCTCTTTCACAATTTCTTCTACTGTCATTTCAGTTCCATTACAAATATTCCACGATTTCGGATTATGGCAACCGAAACAACGATGCGGACAGCCAGCAAAAAACACGACTGTCCGCAACCCTTCCCCATCTACTACACTATCATGAATAATATTCATCACTTTCATTTATGCTTCACCCGGTCCATCTCTTCACTACGTTTCGCACTATTCCACTTCGACATATCACCTACAAGATAACCTGTTATACGGCGAATTCTTTCTATATTAGCCTCGTCTTCATTTCCGCAGCTTGGGCATTCATTACCAATAACCCCGTGGTAACTGCAGCACTTACAACGGTCAACAGGATGATTAATTGAACCGTATCCAACGCCATGATCTGACATCGCTCGTACAATTTGTTTTAACGCCTGTTTATTATGCATAGCTGCTCCGTCTAGTTCAATATACGTAATATGTCCCCCGTTACATAGGGCATGGAAAGGTCCTTCTAAACGAATTTTATTTATCGCTTGCATGTTATAGTAAACTGGGATATGAAATGAATTCGTATAATAATTATGGTTCGTTATACCGCTAATCACACCAAATTCTTCTCTATCTTTTTTCACAAACTTCCCTGATAATCCTTCTGCAGGAGTTGCAATTACTGAGAAATTCAGTTCATGTTCTTCCGTCGCTTTATCCATTTTATCTCTCATAAAGGAAATGATTTCATACCCGAGTTTCCATGACTCTTCATCTTCTCCATGATGCTTTCCTGTTAAAGCTACTAAACACTCCGCAAGACCTATAAAACCAAGACTTAGCGTACCTTGCTTTAAAATGGATGCTACAGAATCTTCAGGATGTAACTTTTCTCCACCGCGCCATACACCTTGCGAATATAAAAATCGAAAATCTCTTGCTCGCTTCGTACATTGATACTCAAATCTCTCTAATAATTGCTGGATTCCTAAATCTAAGTAATAATTTAACGCTTCAAAAAATGCTTCTTTTGAACCACTAATTAACGCTAATTTCACTAAGTTGATAGACGTAAATGATAAATTGCCTCTTCCAATCGCTGTTTCTTCTCCATGTATGTTAGACATAACACGGGTACGACATCCCATGTAACATACTTCACTTTCCGGTCGCCCGTCATAATGCACGGCATTAAATGGCGCATCTAAAAATGAAAAGTTAGGGAATAATCGTTCAGCCGTTGTCTCTAAAGCTAATTCAAATAAATCATAGTTCGGATCACATTCTTCAAAATTCACACCTTTTTTCATTTTAAAAATTTGAATAGGAAAAATTGGCGTTTCTCCTTTACCAAGACCAGCTTGTGTCGCTTTTAAAAGCTGTCTAACTAATAACCGTCCCTCTTTTGATGTGTCTGTTCCATAATTAATAGAAATAAACGGTACTTGTCCCCCGCCCCTACTATGCATACTATTGGAATTATGAACGAAAGCTTCACACGCCTGATACGTATCATTTTCTGTTTCTTTCCATGCAAATTCATCTATTTGTTCTTTCGTAAGCGGATATGACTGTAATCGTTCCTTATGTCTCGCTACTGTTTTTCTCACATATGGAGCTAAATCAATATCAAAGAGTGCAAATGATTGACCACCGTGCTGCATATTTTGATTCGCCTGAAAAATAATAGACGAAAGAGCCAATGCACTTTTAATATCCTGCGGTTGTCTCATATGCCCATGTCCGGTATGAAAACCGTTCGCGAGCATTTGTGCTAACGGAATTTGCGAACAAGTCGTCGTTCCTGTCGCATAAAAATCTAAGTCATGTGGATATAATATATTTTGATTTATCGCTTTTTTCACTTGCTCTGACAATAAATTTTCAACTGCATAATATTTCGCGCTCTCTGATGCGAACGTTCCCATTACTCCCATCGGAGAGCGGCCATCTACATTTGCATTTTCTTGCATTAAATCTTGCTCACTACCGTGGACAATCGTCTCAAATACTCTCATTAATTCTTCTCCACGTACATTTCGTTGTAACATTTATAACCCTCCACCAATATGTTGTTGTCTTTTGATTAAAATGTTACTACATATAGTCTTGGTGTTTCTGTGAGAAATGTAACATTCCTGTGAAATTTTTTTCACGAAATAATGAATTTTTCATTTACAAAAAAGAAATGTGCTCTTTACAAATGTATGGTACAATATACGGGAAAAACTCTTTTTACCCTTTATCAACACATTTGAATAAAGGAGACTGAACTTATGGTTACTACATATCTTTTATTTATCGTTGCCTACTTACTTGGCTCGATTCCATTCGCACTAGTCGTTGGAAAAATCG
Organism: Bacillus sp. BC08; assembly: GCF_054326875.1. Taxonomy (NCBI): domain Bacteria; kingdom Bacillati; phylum Bacillota; class Bacilli; order Caryophanales; family Bacillaceae; genus Bacillus; species Bacillus sp. BC08. Next base: position 373,276 of record NZ_JBTGPA010000027.1, read on the forward strand.
GCTACGGAATCGATATTCGTGAGCACGGAAGCGGTAATCTAGGCGGAACAAATACATTCCGCACACTAGGGAAAAAAGCAGGTTTTATCGTTACAATTGCTGACATTTTAAAAGGTACATTAGCAACAAGTCTACCGATTATTTTCGGATTAGATGTTCACCCACTATGGTTCGGATTAGCAGCTGTTCTTGGACATGTGTATCCGATTTTCGCAAAATTCCGTGGTGGTAAAGCTGTTGCAACTTCTGCTGGCGTACTATTATGCTACTCTCCAGTTGTTTTTGCAATATTAGCTGTTGTCTTTTTCAGCCTTTTATTTACAACAAGATACGTATCACTTTCTTCTATGGTAACAGCCGTCGTTGCTGTTATTGCATCCATTGTTAGCGGGGATAAAATCTTCATTATTGCGATGTGTTTATTAGCAGGTATGGTTATTTATAAACACCGTGCAAATATCGGACGAATTATAAATAAAACTGAACCGAAAGCAAACTTTTCAAAAAAGCAAAAATAAGATCGTAACCCACATAACGCAAAAAGAAAACGTGAAGCATATTAATAGCGTCTTTTTGCGTTATTTTTTATACTAAAGAAAAAGCAACATAATTTGGAGGAACTATACATGAATCTTTCCGTAACAAAAGAAGCAGCACAATGGTATAAAAACGAATTAAACTTACAATCAGGTGAAACACTACGCCTTTTCGTACAATACGGCGGTTGCAGTACTGTGCAAAAAGGACTTTCTTTAGGTATTCGTAAAGATGATCCTGCATATCCTGCTGTTCAAACTCAAGAAGAAGGTATTAACTTCTTTATTGAAGGCGATGATGAGTGGTTCTTCGATGGACATAATTTATCTGTTACATTTAACGACGGTGATGATTTCCCGCAATTTAATTATGAAAAATAAAAAAAGTGTGGCAGAAGCCACACTTTTTTTATTTTTTCTTAATTTCCTCATATTTCGCATACCACTCAGGATATAACTTTTTAAATGATACGGGCCTGAACCCTTCTTTTTTCGCACAAATATTCGTCGTAGTTGCAGTAATACAAAGGTCTCCATCACCGTTATATATTTCATAACCATATACAACCCGAAGCGGGCTCACGCTATCCACCCACGTTTTCACAATTGCTTTTTCACCGTAGCGCATCGCTTTACGATATGAAATTTGCAAGTCTAACACAGGAGAAATAATCCCCTCTTTCTCCATTTCAACATATGAAAATCCTAAATCTTGTATAAGTTTCGTGCGACCTAATTCCAGCCACACCAAATAGTTTGAATGGTAAACAACACCCATTTGATCTGTTTCCGCATAACGGATTTCAACTTCATGTTCTGCTACAAACATATGTATTCGCCTTCTTTCACTTCTGCTACCTTGCATACATTTAATCATAATACAGTGACATCAAAAATAAAATAAAAACAGTGAATCTTTTACCGAAAGGAGCAAGCATATGATTCAAATTGTAACTGTTCGTAGTGGTGATAGCGTATATAGCTTGGCATCAAAATATGGATCAACACCTGATGAAATAGTAAAAGACAATGGACTAAATCCATCTGAAACACTCGTCGTCGGTCAGGCACTAATCGTGAATACGAAAGGAAATAATTATTATGTACAGCCTGGCGATAGCCTCTATCGAATTTCTCAAACATATAACGTTCCTCTCGCTAGCTTAGCTAAAGTGAATAACTTATCTTTAAAATCTATTCTCCATGTCGGACAACAATTATATATACCGAAAGGGACAAAACGAGCAGTAGAATCCATCGCTTATTTACAACCTTCAACTATACCAATAAAAGAAAGTTTGGTTAATGCTACGCGTGCTATTAATCCATTTTTAACATACTTAGCTTACTTCAGTTTCGAGGCAAAAAGAGATGGTACGTTAAAAGAACCAACTGAAACAGCTAAAATCGCGAATATTGCAACGCAAGGCAAAACCATCCCTATGCTCGTTATTACAAATATTGAAAATGGCAATTTCAGTGCCGATCTAACATCAGTTATTTTACGGGACGCAACAATTCAAAATAAATTTATTACAAACATTTTGCGAACAGCTGAGAAGTACGGTATGCGAGACATTCATTTTGATTTCGAGAGCGTGGCACCTGAAGATCGCGAAGCGTATAATCGTTTTTTACGAAATGTGAAAACACGATTACCTAACGGATACACATTAAGTACAACGCTTGTACCGAAAACAAGTTCAAATCAAAAAGGGAAATTTTTCGAAGCTCACGATTATAAAGCACAAGGACAAATTGTTGATTTCGTCGTTATTATGACATACGACTGGGGTTGGCAAGGCGGACCACCGATGGCGATTTCTCCTATCGGCCCTGTAAAAGAAGTACTTCAATACGCAAAATCTCAAATGCCTCCCCAAAAAATTATGATGGGGCAAAATTTATACGGATTCGATTGGAAACTTCCGTTCAAACAAGGGAATCCACCAGCAAAAGCAGTTAGCTCTGTTGCAGCTGTTGCACTAGCTCGTAAATACAATGTTCCTATCCGCTATGATTTCACAGCTCAAGCTCCACATTTCAATTACTTTGACGAAAACGGCGTACAACACGAAGTTTGGTTTGAAGATTCGAGATCTATTCAAAGTAAATTCAACTTAATGAAAGAACAAGGCATTGGTGGTATTAGTTACTGGAAGATCGGTTTACCATTCCCGCAAAATTGGCGTTTACTCGTTGAAAATTTTACAATTACGAAAAAGGGCTGACAAAAGTCAGCCCTTTTTTACTTTTAAAAATCCGTCACAAAAAAGAAGAATGACAACATTCTCCCTTTTTAACCGTTATCAACAATCGGTTGTTTACCTGTTTGGTCTTGCATTTGCTTTCCTTTATTGCCACCAGCTTTTTTTGATTGCGTCCCAATATGATTCGGTGCAAAGTCTTTTGAATTCTTTTTCGGATTACCCATTACTATCGCCTCCTTAACACTAGTATCGTACTAGTGTTAAGAATTATTCAGCTTGCTTAAAAAGTTTCATTTCATAACGTTTTTCAATACGCTCTTCAATACGATCGATTGCATCACGATCGCTTAATAATTGTTGTTTATTTTCTTTCACAAGTTCGTCAAATGATTTACGGCGACTTCTTCTCACGCTGTTCACCCTCTCTCCTTCGCATTCTTACTATACATAGTATGAGCAAAGGAAAAACTCTTTAATCAGATTTGCAAGAAAATTTTATGTTTTAGTACTCCTAAAAAAATCCGTGTACAATAAACCGTACACGGATTTTTTTATACCATCATATTTAAATATTCTTTTAGTTTTTCATCCGCATTCATTTCACTTTGTTTATACTCACTTAGCGCTTGCAGTACGAAATCATACTGTTCTAAAATATAACTTTCTAATTTCAGGACGTCCTCTAAGCTATTAAGCATAATTCTCGTATTACCAACTTCGCTTTTTAACGCCGGTTCACATTTTAAACTCGTACATATTTCTTTCACATCAGCTTCTAATATCTCTGTTAATACGTATTTCTTTCGCCCTTTTACTTTTACTCTCAAAACTGGATAAAAAGCTTTTATATCTAAATAGCTTCCTACATTCATACAACGAACCCATTCGATATCACGTTTATTTCGTACAAGTATCTTTTTTACTGCCTCATATACTGCTGTTTCATCAAGTACTTCCGTAGTCGATTTTCTTTTTGCCTCTTCTTCAATAGATGCACATTTTTGATAAACAGCTGCACAAGTAATACAATCATCAAATGCGTTATGAGAACTTAAGCGAATGCCAAGCATTCGCTTTAACGTTTCAAGTTTATGATTCGGTGCGTGCTTCATATATTTCTTTGCTAAAAACACAGTGTCAATTACTTTATTTTTAGGTTCAGGCAGCCCAAGCATATTTACATTGCTTTTCAAAAAACGCATATCAAAAGATGCATTATGAGCGACAATAACATTTGTATGTAAAAATGCTAAAAATAAAGGTAATACTTCTTCAATCGTCGGTGCATCTGAAACACGATAATTTGTAATACCTGTTAAACTCGTTATTCGGTCCGGAATTGAACGCTCTGGATTCACATAGGAAACAAATTGATCTACTAGTTCATGATTACGATATTTCACTGCTGCGACTTGAATAATTTTATCATTATAAGGGTTAAATCCTGTTGTTTCAAAATCAATTACAACATAATCTAACGGTAAGGATATATCCCCCACTCCAAACACTCCTTTACCTCTAAACGTTTATATTTCTTTTATCATAACATGCTGCTATCACTACGTGAAAAAGAAAAGGCAGAAATGCGAACTTTCTACCTCTACCTTTTCACCTTTATTTTAATTTAGCAATCCGTTTCTCCATCTCTTTTTGCGTCATCGGTCCAATAAACTTATCTTGAATAACACCTTTCGTGTCTATAAAGTACGAAGTTGGGATCGTAATTACTTTATACGCTGTTGTCACATCAATGTTCTTGTCCAATAAAATGGGAAAAGTAATTCCTTTTTCTTTCGCAAAATTGCTTACCTTTTCTACTCCCCCACCTTTTTCTGAAGGCGTATAATTTATTGCTAAAATTTCTACGTTTTCTTTATGTTCTTTATAGAAAGCCTCCATATCCGGCATTTCTTGCTGACAAGGTCCACACCACGTTGCCCAAAAGTTTACAATCACTTTCTTTCCTTTTAAATCCGATAACTTTACATTCGTTCCATCTAACTTCGCTAATGTAAAGTCCGGGGCACTCTTCCCTATTTCAATACCATTACTTGCAATCATCTCTTTCATAGCAGCTTCACTTTTTTCTTGCTTCCCTTGTACCACCTGATCGTTTTTACCAAACTGTTCATAAGCTGCATATCCGGCTAAACAAAGTAACACTACAATAATCGTAAACTTCCGCCACATTTTATATCACCCTAACGTGTTTGTCTTCTTATAACTTAATCACTCAAATACTATATACCTTATTTTAGCTTATACGGACGAGCTTGGAAATATTCACAGTCGAAATAATTAGAATATTCTTATTTAAAGTGAAATTTTTTCCTTTTTATCATATAATTAGAAAAACAGATGAAGTGTTGCTTATCTTCTTATGGACCCATTCACCTTTTTACTCTCGTAATTATAAACTTACAACAAAAGGGGGATTGTTTATGAATTCATTCGAAAAAACAACATTATATATTCTTAGTTTTCTTTTATACCCAGTCGGTATTATTACATGGATTATTTCACTCTTTAGTAAAGATCTTGAAAAAAAGAAAGTAGGGCGTATTTGTCTCTACGTCTCTCTAGTCTCATTCGTTCTTTTCTTAATTCTTGGAATTGCCACTTTCCTTATGACTGCTACCTTTAACGTTGATCTGAATCATTCAGAATCTATCGAGTATCAAATTAATGATGCTGAATAAGGATAAAGAGCAGTGCTCTTATCCTTATTCACATTTCTTAAAAAATGAATGACTGTATATTAATTTTTCAGGCCTTCCACACGCAACAATATTTCCTTCTTTCATTATGACAACACAATCTGCTAGTATCGCTTTCTCCACATCATGTGTTGCCACAATTTTCGTGACCTCTCTTCCTAATCCTTCTATCATATCCCAAATAGTTTCTTGATTGCTCGGATCTAATCCAGCAGTCGGTTCATCTAAAATAATAAGATTCGGATTTGAACCCATTGCTCGCAATAATGCAAGACGTTTTCTTTCTCCTCCCGAAAACTCTTCACCACTTTTATGTAATACAGTTTCAATCCCCCCAGGTAAATCTCTAATAATCGGTTTCACATTTACAAGTTCAATATTTTTTTCTAATTGATCTTCTAAATACGCTTCTCCGAAATACATATTCTCTTTTACTGTCGTCCGAAAGAAACGAGGTTCTTGCCACACTGTAGTCATACGAGCCTCATTACCATAATAAACAATGCTACCGTTAGATGGTTTATACAAACCTGTCATTAATTTTAAAAGCGTTGTTTTTCCTGCACCACTTTCCCCCACAATAATAACGAGTTCACCGGGGTGAATTTGCAAATCAATATTATGAATTCTGCATTTCTCTTCATCGTTCTCCTGAAATGAAACATTTGTTACCGTCATCCCCATCGCTCTTTCTACCTTACTATCTGCCACTCGCTTATCTAAAAAGGAAAAAACTCTATTTGCCGAAGCGACTGCAACTTGTGTCATCATTAATAAATCGCCAACGTAACGAACTGGAAAAAAGAGCATTTCAATCGTGGCTAACACGGCAACAAGTGAACCAACTTCCATTTCCCCCTTCATTATTTTTTGCGTGCCTATAATGAGAACAACGATATATGCTCCTGTTTCAATCACTGTTCCAACTACTCCAATGCAGTGTTGCATCATCGTCTTCTTTACTTCTGTTTTATATGATTGTGCCGTTGCTCCTTTAAATAAGCACATGGCCCACTTTTCTTGTTGCAAACTACGTAAATCTTGTGCTCCTTTTACAAACTGTGACACCATCTCTACAACACTTGATTGATTGTTTTGAACAATGCTTGCAATATTTCTTACCTTTTTCCCCATCAACATCGGAACCGTTGCACTTAAAAATAAAAATGGAGTTACCCACAATATGAACTTTATATCTATATGTTGTAGTGCTATGAACGCACCTATAAATTGCGCAATAGCGTGTACATATTCTATTAATATAGAACCATATAATCTGACCCAGTTTGGAATATCAGACACAACTAACGTCTCTAACTCTCCTTGTTTAATCTTCTCACTCGCTTCAAACGGTAATGAGAGAAAATGACGCAATACATCTATACGTTTCCTTCGCAATATTCGTTGACTTGCTTTAGAGCTTACATAATCAAATGAAAGATTGTTCACCCACATCAACGAGCGACTAACTGCAAACAAAGTAATGTAAAAATATGCCTCCTTTAACTCCCGTTGAATAAGATTATCTACAATTAGCCCCATGAATAGTGGACGGGATAAATTTAAAATAGCTGCAAAGAGTCCACTGCATATGGCTGCTATGACTAACATTTTTTCTTTCTGTAACGGTAACAATATTCTTTTATATTCTTTCATGACCTTTCCTCCATTTTTTAAAGTAAAAAGAAAGGGATGAAACCAAATGGTTTCATCCCTTTCCATAAAATAAGGAAGCTAACAGTTGTTAGCTTCCTTGTCGTTTATTTCAATTATTTAGTTCGACACCTTAGATTCTTCAATTTTTTCACGAAGAACCATTTGCAGAATACCACCGTGACGGTAGTAGTCAATTTCTACTTCACTATCGAAACGAGCTACTACTTCAAATTGTTTTTCGTTGCCATCTACATCAGTTGCAACTACTTTTACTAGATCGCGTGGTCTAACTGTTTTGTCAATTTGAATTTCAAATGACTCGTTACCAACAAGACCTAATGTTTCAGCGCTTTCGCCATCTTTAAATTGAAGTGGTAATACACCCATTAATACTAGGTTACTACGGTGAATACGCTCGAAGCTTTCTGCGATTACTGCTTTAATACCTAATAAGTTTGTACCTTTCGCAGCCCAGTCACGAGAACTTCCCATACCGTAATCTTTACCAGCAACAACTAGAAGGCCTGTGCCATCTTCTTTATATTTCATAGCAGCATCATAGATTGATGTTACTTCACCAGTTGGCCAATATGTTGTATATCCGCCTTCTGTTCCTGGTGCGATTTGGTTTTTAATACGGATGTTTGCGAATGTACCACGCATCATAACTTCGTGGTTACCACGACGAGAACCGTAAGAGTTAAAGTCAACTGGTTGTACGCCGTTTTCTAATAAGTAGCGTCCAGCTGGTGTATGCTTACCGATTGAACCTGCTGGTGAAATATGGTCTGTCGTTACAGAATCTCCAAATTTACCAACTATGCGTAAACCTGATAATGTTTCAACTTCACCTGGTTCTTTAGATAAACCTTCAAAGAATGGTGGGTTTTGAATATAAGTTGAATCATTATCCCAAGTATATAAAGCTTCGTTTGAAGTTTGGATTTCATTCCAACGCTCATTGCTGTTAAATACTTGTGCATATTCTTTCTTGAACAGTTCAGATGTAACAACGCTTTGAACTACATCTTCAATTTCTTTCGCTGATGGCCAAATATCGTTGAAGTATACAGCATTGCCATTTGTATCTTTACCGATTTCATCATTTTTCAGGTCAATATCAACAGTACCTGCAAGTGCATATGCCACAACAAGTGGTGGTGATGCTAAGTAGTTTGCTTTTACAAGTGGGTGAATACGACCTTCAAAGTTACGGTTACCAGATAAAACAGATGTTACTAATAAATCGTTTGCTGCGATTGCTTCTTCTAATTCCTCTGCTAATGGACCAGAGTTACCGATACAAGTCGTACAGCCGTAACCAACTGTTTGGAAACCTAATTGATCTAAATATGTTGTTAAACCTGATTTATCTAAGTATTCAGTAACAACTTTAGATCCTGGTGCTAACGATGTTTTTACGTACTCAGGTACTACAAGTCCTTTTTCAATTGCTTTCTTCGCAACTAGACCTGCCCCAATTAATACGTATGGGTTTGATGTATTTGTACAGCTTGTAATCGCAGCGATTGCAATTGCACCTGTTTTCATCGTTACTTCTTTATCTTCTAATGTAACCTTCACTTCTTTATCGAACTCTTGCTCATTAAATCCAAGTCCTTGTGTTCCAACTGGCGCTAAAACAGCTTTGTGGAACGCATCTTTCATATCTGAAAGTGGAATTAAATCTTGTGGGCGTTTCGGTCCAGAAAGGTTAGATTCGATTGTATTTAAATCAATTTCAACAAGATCAGTGTAAATTGGATCTTTGCTGTCTGCTGTATAGAATAAACCGTTCGCTTTACAGTATTCTTCAACAACGCGAATTTGCTCTTCATCTCTACCTGTTAAACGTAAGTATTCTAATGAAATTTCGTCGATTGGGAAGAATCCACAAGTTGCGCCATATTCTGGTGCCATGTTTGAAATTGTTGCACGGTCAGCTAAAGGCATGCTCTTTAGTCCATTACCGAAGAACTCAACGAATTTACCAACTACACCTTTTTGACGTAATACTTGTGTTACTTTTAATGCAACGTCTGTTGCTGTAGTACCACTTGGAAGTGTACCAGTTAATTTCACACCGATTACTTCAGGTACTGGGAAGTATGAAGGCTGTCCAAGCATTCCTGCTTCTGCTTCAATACCACCAACGCCCCATCCAAGAACGCCGATACCGTTAATCATTGTTGTATGTGAGTCTGTTCCAACTAATGAATCTGGGTATGCAACTAAGTCACCTTCAGCATTTTTCACAGCATGAACAACTGGTGCTAAATATTCAAGGTTTACTTGGTGTACAATACCTGTAGCTGGTGGAACTGCACGATAGTTATCAAATGATTTTTGTGCCCAGCTTAAAAATTTATAACGTTCTTCATTACGTTTAAACTCTAAGTCCATGTTGAATGCAAGCGCGTCTGCCGTACCCGCTCTATCAACCTGTACAGAGTGGTCAATTACAAGGTCTACAGTAATTTCCGGATTAATTTTATCAGGATCCCCGCCCATATCTGCCATTGCTTTACGAAGCGAAGCCAAATCTACAACAGCTGGTACACCAGTGAAATCTTGTAAAATTACACGAGATGGTTTAAATGGAACATCGATATCTTGCACATCCTTCGTTCCCCATTTCGCTAAATTTGTAACATGCTCTTCTGTGATTACACGTCCGTCTACTTGACGAAGTACAGATTCAAGTAAAACTTTCACGGAATATGGTAATTGAGATACGTTGCCAACCCCTGCGTTTTCAAGCGCTTTCAAATCATAATAATGATACGTTTTTTCATCTACTTCAAAAGTTGCACGTGATTGAAATGGATTATGTTTGACCATTATGTTTCCCCCCTGTTAAACGTGACTAAGTTGTCTGAATATAAAATGTAGACAAACTTTTCAATACCTTACGATAATATCTTATTACAACTTTCTAAATAAGTAAATAATAAGAAACTTATAGATTATCATAAGTTTTCTTTATGTTTCTAAATTTGAATAATGTCCATGCTCCTTATGAATACTATTACCATAAAGTAAAGTGCTCTATTAGCGCTTTGCTTATAGTTCATACATACTATGAACTGCTCATCATTCAACTTACAAAAAAGTTATAGAGGTGAAATAAAATGGGTAAAAGAAAAGCAAATCATACTATTTCAGGAATGAATGCGGCATCTGCACAAGGACAAGGAACTGGTTACAATGAAGAATTTTCAAACGAGCCTTTAACTCCAGCAGAGCGACAAAATAATAAGAAACGTAAAAAGAACCAGTAACGAAAAATCCCAAAAGGTCCATTTCCTTTTGGGATTTTTTCTAATGTTTATAACGTAGTAATTCTGAAACCGTTACAAATCGGTAGCCTTGTTTTTTCAGCTCAGGTAAAATTTTTGCTAATGCTGCTACTGTTTGACTGCGATCATTTCCTCCATCATGTAACAATACGATATCTCCACTTTTAGCATGTTTCACTACATGATTTACAATGGATTCAACCCCTGGATTTGCCCAATCACGCGGGTCTTGATGCCACGACCATAGAACCGTTTGATAACCCGCTTCTTTCGCGGTTTTAAATACAGCATCGTTAATATATCCGCCAGGTGGACGGAATAGCAAAGGTTCTTTCACCCATTTTTCAAAATATTTCTTCCCATCTAAAATATCATTTTCTAATTTTTCGTCTGATGAATTACTGGCATACAAATGATTCATCGTATGGTTTCCAATTTCATGTCCCTCTTTTAACACTTGTTTCACTAAATATGGATTACGCTGCACTCGAAATCCAATCATAAAAAATGTCGCTTCTGCTTTATATTGACGTAATAAATGTAAAACTTGTGGTGTATAAGTTGGATCTGGTCCATCATCAAATGTAATGGCAATAATCTTTTCATTATTAGGTACTTCCCACGTTACATAGCCAGTTGGTTCTAGCTCTTTTCTGAGCAACATTTTCGCTTCCACTTTTTCAACTTGAAATATATGTACTGCGCATAATAAACAAAAAACGAATAGAAAAATCTTCTGTTTTAGCATAACGTTCGTCAAAGTAATAAGGTTGTCGAATACACAACAATCTCATTTACTTTTCTAATTGATCTACATTTCGCATAATGTTTTGGAGATTATTTTCGTATTGCTCAAGTTGTGGGCGTTGTGTTTCTGAAGCTACCTCTAACGCATTTTGAATTTGTTCGTACGCTTCCTGAACCTCTTGGCGTAACTCTTTTAAATCCTGACCGTAGTTTGGATCATTTTTCACAATGTTATTAAATGCGTTTTCTGCTTGTGTAACTCCTTGCTGCGCTGCTTGAAAAGCTTGTTGTTTATCTTTATGATATGGCATTATATAATCCCCTTTCCATAATAGTTAGTCCCATTTATCTTTACCCGTTTTTCTAAAAACATTCTCGTATAAATTTGCAAACTTCTCTCATTCTAAAGAGAAAGAGGAGGTGTCACATACAATGGGAAAAAACAATCGTGAAGCAAAAGAAAAAAAGGGACAACCTGAACCATTAAGCGGATCTCATAAAGTAAAAAACCGTAACCATTCACGCCAAAAAAATCATGCACATCATGATATGTAAAACAAAAGGCTCACACTAGATACCTTTGCCACATACAATGTTTATATTTTTCCATTTATTCTTCACCCCTACTTCATTCATGCATAACATAGTATGAATTGAGATTTTACGGAGGGTGTCTTACATGGGCAAGAAAAAGAAGGATTGTCTTTTTCATGTTGATGGTTTCGAAGAATGGATGGATCAATTTTGTTCTGATTCTTGTAGTAACTTTAGTTTCCCAAATCAAATTCATATTGACCTTTGTGAAACTGAACAAGAATACATTTTGGAAACAGATGTACCAAATGTATCCGAACAAAATGTAGTTATTAAAAAGATGGAGACAGGCCTAAATATTTGCATACTTCATAATAATAGTTCTTTACAGCGGATTATTCCTTTACCCGCTACTATTATTTATAAGAAGATGCTAGCCTGCTTAGAGAATGGATATTTAGCCATTCATATTTCCAAAAATGAAGTTGCTAATAAACATGAAGAAAAAGTTCTTTTTCAAATTGAGAATTAAAATAAAGTAAAACTGTAATCAACGGGAGTTTTACTGCCGCAAATAGCCGGATGAATACAAAAATAAGCCCCAGCAGTCTGCTGGGGCTTATTTTATCCCACGTTAACGGACAGTAAAACTCCCACCCAAAAATTCAGTTGGAGCAAAGAAGTTAGGTGGGAGATCAACTGTCCGTTAACGTCCGATTGGTTCAACTAATAATCAGTGGGGGATGAACAAAACCCCCACTGATTAAAGTTTCACTTTATTTCGCATGTAATTCTAAATTACAATTTCTATCATCTCTCTTTTTCAATAAACCTTTTGCAACTAAAATTACAGGAAATGCTACAGTTGAAAATATAGCTAGCGCTGAAAAGACAATAAATCCATTTTGGTACCCGTAGTAATCGAGAAGTACGCCCCCAAGCCATGGACCAATTACTGCTCCAATTCCTGAAAATCCCATTGCTCCAAAATATGTGCCTTTTAAATGTGAAACAGCTATACCATCTATAAATACATCCGTCATTGAAAACATGAGAACTTCTCCAATTGTAAAAATAATTGTGCAAATGGCAGCACTTAGCGTAGATTCTACTATTCCAAATCCAAACAATCCTCCGCTCACAAATAAAGTTCCAACCATAATGGATACTAGCGGTGTATACTTTTTACACATTTGAATAACAGGGTATTGAATTACAACTACAACAATCGCATTTAAAGCTAACATATATGAAAATAATTTCACTCCATCCTGAAATATATGTGCATTTGCAAAATACTGAGATACTGTTGTCGTTAAGTGAGAAAAACCACAATTACTCAAAATAATACCAACTAATGCAACTAAAAATACGACATCCTTTCGCAAAATACGCATTGCATTTAACATTGTGACGGGCTTTTCTGTATTTACTTTCTTTTTTTCAATTGGATACTTCTTAAATTGGAACGCTAATATAGCTGTATATAGAATGTATACTCCAGCTGCTACTAAAAACGGAATTGTTGATTTTGCACTTCCAATTTGTAATCCGACAAGTGGGCCAATTGCTACTCCAACATTGATTGCACCGTAACGCAAATTATATACGAGTAAACGATACTGTGGTTTCGTTAAATCTGATAATAATGCTCTTGACGTCGGTTCAAAAAAAGACCTACATAATCCATTCAAAGCATTTAATAAAAAGAAACTTAAAACATGATCTGCAAGTGAAAAACCTATGAATACAAACACCCAAACGATCATGGACCATATTATAATCATATTTCGGCCGAACCGATCCGATAAATTCCCTCCGATAAAACTAGCAAATACTCCAACAAGTGCACTCGTTCCGATAATAGCACCCGTCATTCCAGCTGATACGCCTTTCACAGTCGTTAAATAAATCGCTAAAAAAGGAATACTCATTGACGTGGCAAACCTCGCAAATAAAGTCCCCATTATAATTGTCATTCCTAACGGATGTATATTTTGCAACTTCCCTTTCATCTTAAAAACCTACTCTCCCTGTTCTTACATAAAAAAAGAAAGCAAAGGATCTGCTTTCTTTTCCCTTTTATACTTGAGCTGTTGATACCCGCGCTGTTCTCGTTATATCCATATCTATGCCATATGTAAACTGTAATTCTTTACAAACATCTTTAATTAAAATTGTGACATTATACTTCTCATTAAATTGTAAAACGATGTTTTCTACTTCTTCATATGTATACTTATATTCCCCTGTAATGACACTTTTTAGATCGAAGCATTCATTTATACAAAGTTGTACAAGCAGCTGGTCATATTTCTCTATTACATCTTCTTTCTTCCACAGTACCTCTTTCACATATAACCGATCAAACTTCACACTTTCTCGATTACAGTCCGTTAAAATCCGGGTCATTTCATTTAATTCTCGATACAATTCAGAAATGTTTTTGCTTAAACTAAGCAGTTTATCTACGCCGTTTTCATATAACATATTCATTCCACCCCCGCATTTTCTTTTCCTTATTATAGCAAGAAAATTCTAAAAATAGTTTCTTTCTTCTGAAATATTAGGAAACTAATTTCAATTGCTTTACAATGAAACTAGTGAACACGAAAGGGGAAAGACAATTGGAGCAAAAATTATATTACACTGACGCTTATAAGCAAGACTTTACTACAAAAGTTATAAAGCAAGATTATGATAAAGACGGTAACTTATACGTTATTTTAAACGAAACGGCATTTTATCCAACAGGTGGCGGACAATCATATGATACTGGCACATTAAATGATATCGATGTAATCAATGTAGAAGAGATAAATGGAGAAATTCGCCACTTCATCGTAGAACAATTACATACTGAAGAAGTAGAAGGTAAAATCAATTGGGAGCGCCGTTTTGATCATATGCAGCAACATGCAGCTCAGCACATTTTATCCGCTGCTTTTTGGGACCATTTTAACATACCTACAATCGGATTCCATCTTGGAAAAGAGACGGTAACAATTGATTTAGAAACAGACAATCTGCATGCAGAAACAGTTGAAAAAGCAGTACAAATTGCAAACAAAATTGTTTTTGAAAACCATCCCATTCGCATCGAGTGGATGAACTTAGAAGCAGCAAAAACTTTCCCCCTTCGTAAAGAACCGACTATGACAGAAAATATACGCGTTGTTATTATCGAAAATTACGACTACAATGGCTGTGGCGGAACGCATCCGAAACGTACAGGTGAAGTAGGGCCTATTCAAGTATTAGGATGGGAGCGTAATAAAGGCGGCATACGATTAACGTTTATCGCTGGTTGGCGCACGCTTAAATTAATGGGGCAACAGCAACAAATTATAAAAAATGTTTCTCAGCAATTAAATAGTAGCGAGAATGATATTCCAGCAAAAGTAGCACAACTTCTTACTTCTCAAAAAGAAAACGAAAAAGCAATACAAACAATGAATGAAAAATTATTATATGCAGAGGCAAATGAACTACTGCAACAGCCTTTAGAAATACACGCTGGCATACTTATTTCTAGAGTGTTTACAAATCGTTCTATGCAAGAAATCGCAAAACTTTCCGCTATTATTACAGAACAACAAGAACATGCCATTTCATATTTCGTTATTGAAAATGAGGACAAATTACAATGTATTCTTGCTTGCGGAAAATCAGTCACGCTCGATATGAACACACTTTTAAAAGATGCTCTTCCTACAATTGAAGGAAAAGGTGGCGGAAATAAAAAGAGTGCGCGCGGCGGCGGAAAAGCGGTTATGACCGGGGACGAGTTTTTAAATCAGCTTGTTTCTTCTTTACAGTCAGTGGTGTAAAACATGTTTATGAAGGATAGTTAACAGCTATCCTTCAACTATATTTACAGGCCAATATTTCGTTTCAATCCTTGATAACTCCCTGCATTTGCAAACCCTTCATTTACCAGTTTTATAAAAGTTTCCGAAAAACCATAATGACTTAATTCGTTAATCGGTACCATTTGCACATCCTGAATTGGATTATGATCAAACTCATTAGAAGGTAGCGTAATTTCCCCTTCAATCTTTTCAAGCAGAAACGTAATATGTAATAAAGATGGACTAGCATCTGGTTTATCACAAACATAGAGTAGCTTCTTAATATTAACTTCTAATCCTGTTTCTTCTCTCATTTCTCGAATCATCGCTTCTTCTAACGTTTCACCATTCTCTATCCTTCCCCCAGGTAAAGACCAATTGCGATTAGCAACTTTTTGCTTTACTAGCAATACTTTTTCATCTTCAATTAAAATTCCCGTAACACGAACTTGCATTACACTTTCCATATGTAATCTCCTCTTCCTGTTATATTTACAAATTAATCCTTCCACCAAAAGAACGTATGTTTTATAATTAAAGAAAATTATGGAAGAAAGAAGTTGTTACATCTATGCGTCCACCTTTAACAAAGTCTATATCACTTGAAGATTTCCAAAACTTTTATTGGTTAAAAGCAGAACTCCAAGCATTTTGCCGTGAGCATGGTTTGCCAGCTAGTGGCTCTAAGATTGAAATAACTGAGCGTACCTCACATTATTTACATACTGGTAAAATATTAAAAAACAGCTCTAGTCAAAAGGTGAGTAAAGCTTCTCTCTCTTATAAAGAACTTTCTCTTCAAACGATTATTACTAACAATCACCGCTGTAGCGAAGATGTTCGTGCTTTTTTCAAAGAAAAAATCGGAGTAAACTTCCGCTTTACAGTAGCTCTTCAAAAATTTTTTAAAGAGAATGTTGGAAAAACATATGAAGACGCGATAACGTTTTGGTATGAAGAAAACGAACGAAAAAAAGATCCTACATACAAAACAACTATTAGCGCGCAGTTTGAATACAATCGTTTCACTCGCGACTTTTTCGAAGATCCAAATAATAAAGGAAAATCAAAAGCTGATGCTATCGCCGCTTGGAATGAAATAAAAGCAAAACCTGGTAGCAATGCTTATGTTCCTCACAAAATAGAAAACTAGTCCCTTTCTAGTTTTCTACTTTCTCAAATAATAGCGCAAGCCCTATTCCACCACCAATTCCTAACGTCGCAATTCCATATTTCATATGCTCTCTTTGCGCTTGATAAAATAAACGTGTTACAAGCATAGCTCCAGATGCACCGTACGGATGACCGAGCGCAATTGCCCCACCATTTACATTTAGTTTTTCGTACGGAATTTGTAACTCCTTTGCACAGGCAACAACTTTTGAGGCGAATGCTTCATTTATTTCAAAGTAGTCGATGTCTTCTATTTTTACATTCATTTCGTTTAATAATTTGTTCACCGCAAATATAGGACCAGTCCCCGGAAGGTTTGGATCCACTCCAACTACAGCACTGCGGACGAAACGAAGAACAGGCTTGTATCCTAGTTTTCGGGCTTGCACCTCTTCCATTACAAGAACAGCACATGCTCCGTCATTTACACCGCACGAATTACCTGCCGTTACTGTACCATTTTGTAAAAATACGGGCTTAGTTCTTTTAATCATTCTTTCATACTTCATTTCTCGTTTTATAGCTTCGTCAAAAAAGCCATTAAACGGAAGTATTTCATCTTGTAAATATCCATTTTCTAATGCTTGCAGTGTCCGTTTATAACTAATGCAAGCATACTCGTCTTGCATTTCTCGCGTTATATTATAACACTCTGCAACATATTCAGCCGCCACTCCCATATTAGGATCTCCAATTGTTTCTGGTGAAAATCGCGCTCTATTTTGAAAAGGTGATGTACTTGTACTCTCTACTCCTCCTGCAATATAACAATTACCTGCCCCGCCTTGAATGAAATGACATGCGGTGCGAATCGCTTCCAAACCCGCACCACATTGCCGATCAATCGTTACACCAGGAATATGATAGCCAAGTCCTGCCGCTAAGGCAGATAATCTTGCAACATTCCCTCCCGGCCCCACAATATTCCCTAATATGACATCGTCTATTTCTCTCTCAATTCCTTTACTTAAAAACGTAAGAAGCGGCGTTACTAATTGCTGAACTTCATAATCTTTCAACATCCCATTCTTCTTACCAATAGGTGTCCTTTTTGCTTCTACAATAACTGCTCTATTCATATATCTTCTCCCGGTTTTCAATCATATTTTTTGCTGCAATACGAGCGATTTTCCCGCTATCTGTATACGGTATTTCATCTACAAAATGCCATTCTTTCGGTATTTTAAAAGAGGATAATCGTTGTAAGCAAAAACCTTTTAATTGTTGCCTCGTAGCACTTCCTTTTACGATGGCGACAGGTTTTTCACCCCAGTAACTATCTTTCACACCAATTACAACTATTTCATCAACAGCTGGGTGTTCATGTAATACACTTTCTATTTCTTCTGGAAAAATATTAATTCCTCCAAATAAAATCATATTCTTCTCTCTACCGACAATATAAATAAAGCCTTCTTCATCTTCATAACCTACATCTCGTACTGTCATCCAACCTTCTTCAGTCAACTCTGGAACTAAAACCTTATCCAATATGTATCCCATAAAAAACTGATCACTATTCACATAAACAGTTCCAATCTCGCCTTTTTGTACCTCTTCTCCTGCTTCATTACATATTCGAACTTGCACATTGTGACAAGGTTTCCCTACTGAATTTGGCCTTCTATCACTCTCTTCATCAACAAGTGCTGTTACAAAACTTAGTTCCGATGCACCGTAAAATTCATATTTTCGTGCATAAGGAAATATACTCTTTATTTTTTCTTTCGCTTCAGCTTCCCATTTCGCTCCTGAAGAAATAATTTTCATTTCATTTTCTATTACTCTATTTTCTTTATATAAAGATTCTAGCATTGTCGGAACTGTATACATGACCGAGATATGTTCCGTTTCTAACTTATCCAACACTTGATCTGGAATAAACTTTCTCATAACGTGCACCGTTTGCCCTACATATAACGCACTTATTGCGCCATATAAGAAAAGAGAATGAACGAACGTCCCAGCTATTAAAATAGAATCTTCTTTTTTCATATGAAAGTCCTTTATATTGCAATCAAAACTATGAACCCACGATTGTTGTGCACGTAAAAATGCTTTCGCCTTCCCAGTCGATCCTGATGTAAATCCCATATAGAACGGAGCATGTTGCACATTTTCTATAGGATAATATGTAGGCAGGTAGTTCTCTATCATACTTTTCCACTCATCAATTTCTATTACTCTTTCTTCTTCATCCGGTAAATCATTTACCTTATATCGCTCTGTCACAATCATATCCGGATTACTGATTGCAATTCTTTCTTTGAGCTCATCCTGTTTCCACTTTATATCTAATGGCACACAAACCCATCCGGCCATAGCAGCACCAGCAAATAGTTGTAAAAATTCTATACTATTCTCTAATACAATTGCTATCGTTTTATTCTTCGATTCTTTTTCATTCAACCAGTTTGCTACTTTACACACTGACTCAAACCATTCTTTATATGTTAAAATTCGATCATTTTCCTTTATCGCTATTTTATTTGATTGTATAGAGAGATGTTTTTTATATTCTTTTGTAATTCCCATATAAGTTGTCCTTTCTCTACAAAATAATAAAAAGAAACACGCAATGAACGTGTTTCTTCTCTTTCTTATCCTGCATTTGTATATTTCCCACTCTTTAGAGCAGGCGTAATAATATGTTTCAATGAACGATGTAATTTCGTTACAAGAATCGCTGCTATAATCGCTTTTATGCAATCACCTGGTAAAAATACGGCACTTACTTTCATCGTCTGCCATATAGAAACATCCATAAAGAAAGCTTGTACAATAATACCAAATACATAAACTACGAAAATACCACCAATTATATTAATACATAATACCTTTATTATAGAAACTTCACGTAAACGCTCAATTAAATAACCAATGACAAACGCTCCAACGATATAACCGAGTAAATATCCTGCACTTGGCCCAACAAATACGCCTGGACCACCGCGTCCACC
Organism: Bacillus sp. BC08; assembly: GCF_054326875.1. NCBI lineage: Bacteria > Bacillati > Bacillota > Bacilli > Caryophanales > Bacillaceae > Bacillus > Bacillus sp. BC08. Next base: position 392,959 of record NZ_JBTGPA010000027.1, read on the forward strand.
AGCAAGTAATGGCGCTCCAACTCCAACTATAAGTAAGAAAATAAGCTGACTTAACGCACCAAGACGTGATCCTAACAATCCACCAGCAAGCATAACACCGAGTGATTGTAATGTAATCGGAACTGGTGTAATAGCAAGAGCAATTGGAGGTATTAACCCTAACACTCCCATAATAGAACTAAATAAAGCGACGAAAACTAAGTTTTTTGTATTCATATTTGCTTCTCCTATTTGTAAACTTAAAATGATTTTTAGATAACATATTATAGGAGTTATATTATCTTTCTACTTAGTTTTTGTCAACTTATTTTAAATATAGGTTTACAAATATTTTTTCAATTATTTCTCTTTATGCAAATGCTCAAGTTCTTTCCGAAGCGCCTGTTTTAAAAACTTCCCAACAGATGTTTTCGGAATTTCCTGCATAAATACAATATCGTCTGGTAACCACCACTTCGCAAACTGTGGTTTTAAAAATTCATATAGTTCTTCTTTTGTTACTGTACTATTTTTCTTTTGAACGACGCAGGCAATTGGTCGCTCTTGCCACTGCGGATGAGGAACGGCAACGACAGCTGCTTCAAATATAGCATCATGTGCCATTAATGCATTTTCAAGGTCAACTGAAGAAATCCACTCACCTCCGCTTTTAATAACATCTTTCGTACGGTCAACAATTTTCACGCAGCCTTCCTCATCAACTGTAACAACATCACCAGTATATAACCAACCGTCTCGGAATCCTTCGACAGTACGATCATCGTTATAATAGCTTTCAGCGATCCAAGGTGCTCGTAAACATAACTCTCCCATCTCAGTACCACCCCACTTCACTTCACCGTTTGTACCGACTACTTTCATCTCTACACCAGGGACAAGATATCCTTGTTTTGAGCGGATTTCTAATTGCTCTTCATATGATAATTCTGTTTCATAACTTTTTAAACGTGCAAGTGTTACGAGTGGGCTTGTTTCAGTCATACCATATGCATGTACGAAAGGAACATTATATTTTTGTTCAAATGCTTTAATAACGCTTTTCGGTGCAGCAGCACCACCGCATAATATTCTCGTTATACTAGATAAATCGTAACTATTATTTTCTAACTCTTGTAATACACCGAGCCAAATCGTCGGCACACCTGCTGCTATCGTTACTTTTTCAGCTTGAATCATCTCTAATAAAATTTTTGGAGTAAACATTGGTCCTGGCAGAACTTGTTTAGTTCCAAACCAAGTAGCTGCAAAAGGAAGCCCCCAAGCGTTCACATGGAACATCGGTACAATCGCCATTGCCGCATCACTTTCCGATAAAGCAGCTGTATCCGCTAAGCCGAGTGCCATACAATGCAAAACAGTACTACGATGCGTATATACAACACCTTTTGGGTTTCCTGTAGTCGCTGACGTATAACACATACCAGCAGGTGTATTTTCATCAATATCTTTAACAAATTGGAAAGTTGGATCGCCTTCTTCTAATAGCTTTTCATAATGATATACAGGCTCCAGTGTAGTGTCTGGGAGTTCATCTTTATCAGTCATAATAATATAGGCTTGTACAGTTGATAATTGTGATTGAATTTTTTCAACGAGCGGTACGAGATCTTCATCAATAAGTAGAATTCGATCTTCTGCGTGCTGAATAATGTATGAAATATGTTGAGGAGATAAACGAATATTAATTGTGTGTAAAACGGAAGCAATACCAGGAATAGCAAAATACGCTTCCACATGTCGATGATGATTCCACGCTAACGTTCCTATACGCTCGCCTTCTTTAATTCCTAATTTTTTTAACGAACTGGAAAGCCTTCTCGTCCTTTCACCTAACTGCTTATACGTTAACGTCGTAACTGTATCATGTGTCCGTGAAACAATTTCTTTCTTTGAAAACAGTTTTTCTGCTCTTTCCATCATAGAACTAATTGTTAGCGGTACATTCATCATCATATTGGTTATATCCCCCTTTAAAGCGTTTTCATTTTTCGTTTATTATAACAGACTTCCGCAAATAATTACGACATTTTTCTGTATTTTCTGAATTATTTCTTTGGAAATAATTCAAAATGATAAAAAACATGTTTTGAATACGTTGATTCGGAACATGTTTTTTATTTTTTATAAACTATCTACCTTTTTCCTTACTTTCTTTTTCATTTTAAAAATAAAACGATTACTGTATTCCTTATTTTCTACTAAAATTCGATATATCTCCCACACTCCTACAACACGAACAAAAAGATAGACTCCAATTGCAATAAGTACAACACAGTACGGATAATACTGCACTAATTCTCCTGAAGTGATATTTTTTTCCTCAAACAAAAACGGTATTGCGCCTGCAGCTATAAAACAAAATCCAACAATCATCACTGCAGCATATCTCTTCTTAATACTCGCATATCTGTTTGTCAATTCTTTTAGAAAGTTTTGATCAAATAGTAGTTCTTCTTTTTTCAATACATTGTATCGACTCTCTTCTATCGTTGCAGGTACCATCATTGCTCCAATTCCAAGGACAGCAATGATAATGACAAGGAATGTCGACATTGTTGCATTTTCTTTAAATAATAAATACGGTATTGTAGATAAAATGAGCAAACTAAATCCTAACGCTATATATTTTGAAATCTTTTGCCCGTACACTATATAGCCTTCTGCCATTTCCTGACTTACATAATAGCCATCCACATTTTCATTACCTTGCTCAGCAGTTTCTTTTAATAAATAGTCGAGTGATACTTCAAATACATTTCCAATCATTATTAACTTTTCAGTTTCAGGAAAACCTTGACCGTTTTCCCATTTACTAACCGCTTGCCTTGTTGTGTTTAATTTTTCAGCTAATGCTTCTTGAGAAAGGCCCTTTTCCTTTCTTAATTTAAAAAGCTTTTCACCAAATCCCATATGTGTGTCCCCCTTTGTTTTCTTAACTAAATTGTATGTAAACATTACCCTTATCTCTATCTTCCTGCGGTTGCACTTTGTCAACTTACGGTTGCGATTGTGTTATACAGCGGGTTTTTATACGATTTAGCTAGTTTTCTTCTATGATTATGGTGTGAATAAAAACACTCTATCTCGATAACCAATTATAACAATTAAAGGTAATTATTGTTACGAAAAAAATAAAAACTCCCTTATTCATTTAAAGGAGTTTTCGATATGAAATATTCCAAGAAGAGCTAATTTTCTTTCTCATATTAATTCACAATTTCTTCTATACATTTTTGTATGTTGTGCAACGATTAATAAGCATCCCACACAGTATATGTTGTCATCTCTTTATATAAGGCATATTCATATATATGTAAAATATTACTCCTATTAAATTCCTTAATAAAAACACTTTTCAATAATCATAACGGCTTCTGCTTGAACTTTTCATAATGTCGTACTTTTAATAAAAGGACATTTCCGCAATCTGTACAAATATAAGCATCTACTGGTGAAGATGTGAACATCGTCTCCTTTTTCCGTATTTGTGCATACCCGACAAACTCACCTTCTCCTATGTTTTGAGAACCACAATTAGAGCATGTCTGCACGTCTTTCTGTTTCATGAGAGCACCACCTTTAATCTGTTTTCACTCCCTTCGACAGTTCACTTCCATTTCCCTTCCAAAAAACCTCTTATTCTCTTACATTTCAACAGGAATCTCAGAACAAACATCGTATATGTACTATGAAATATATTTACTGACGGAGGAATTATATGAGTACAATTATGACGCTCAATACAGCACAAGAAATAGAAAACGCAGAAATACATATGCTCTCTTCTAGACTGAAAGCATTACAAGCGTTAGCTAAAAATCCAATGCAAATACAAATGAAAAAATTTGGGAACGCCACTGCCTTTTCATCAAAAATAATTGCTGGTCCTGCTTTTAATACCGTAAAAGGTACTACATTTACAAATACAGATAAGATAGATGAAATCATCTCTTATTATCAATCGCTACAAATCCCTTGTCGTTTTGAAATTACACCCGCTCAAGGTACAGCTGAATTATTTCAATACTTATCTCAAAAAGGATTTTACCAATCCAGCTTCCATACCGCTTTATATAGTATACCGAGAGAAGATCCATCCCTGCTTTCTTCTAACATTTCAGTACGTCCACTGAAAGAAAATGAATTTCATATTTTTGCAGACATATATGTATGCGGATTTAATATGCCATCCTTTACAAAAGATGGCGTCCGTCAAAATAACGAAATTCTCTACAATAAACCCGGCTGGCATTTTTTCATAGCCGAATTTCAAAACACTCCTGCTAGTATAGGGGTTCTCTATATAAATAACGGCGTTGCTTCATTAGCTTCATCTGCTACTTTGCCAGAATTTCAACGTAAAGGCTGTCATACTGCATTAATTCAAAAACGAATTGAAACAGCTATTGAATCCAATTGTAATTTAATAGTTGGACAAGCAAGGTTCGGTAGCGGCAGTCAAAATAATATGGAACGTGCCCATATGAAAATTGCTTATACAAAATCAATATGGACTACAAAAGAAATATAATTAACATTCTTTCTCCTTTCATTACAATCTTATACATTCTATGACAATTCCTTTTCTATCCTATCAATCATTTGAATATCCATACTAGATTTGTTACGCTATTACTAGATACATCATTCAACTTGCAATATGAAAAGTGAATTCTAATCAAACTACAAGGAGGAGAAATGTATGACTAAACATGATCATGGTTTAAAAGAAAAAGTAGAAGGTGCTATTGATAAAGTAAAAGGCGAAGTAAAAGAAGTTGTTGGGAAAGTAACTGACAATAAAAAATTACAAGCTGAAGGAAAATGGGATAAGGTAAAAGGCACTGCTAAAGATACTGTCGGTAATGTAAAAGAGAAATTTAATGAATATAAAGAGCATAAATAAAAAAGAACGAAAATGTATGGTGGTGCAAGTGGTAAGTTACTATAGTTTGTATTTTATATTTGCCATAAAATCATTTTAAAACGACAAAAAGATGCCTGAAGGCATCTTTTTGTCTATAAACAACTATTTTACATCTTACTTTGTGAAATTTGGTTTTAGGTCACCTGTATACGGTTCGTGCTCAACGAAGATTTTTATATCTTTTCCATTCGCATCTTTCCCGATTCTTGTATACGTAAATTTCTCTTTATTTAACTCTGTAAGTTCAAGGACCGCACCATATTTATTATTTCCTAACGAAGCATGAGCCCTTATTTTATTACCATGTACAACATCAAAGAAACCATAGTCTCCACGACTTTCTCCTGTATTCACATTGAAGAACTCGTATTTATTTGTATTTTTATCGTATTTTGCTAGACTGATTAAGTTTGAGTTGTATTTTGTTACGTTATTACCTTGTTCGTCTAATACCACCGTTCCGTTCCATAGTGTACTAGATAAAATTTCATCTCCATCAACGTTTGTAACTATTTTCCCCGTCGAGCTTTCTAAACTTTTATCAGGTCGCGTGAAAGAAAGTTCTTTTCCATGGTAAGGAACATGTTCAACAAACACTTCTACATCGTTTCCTTTTGCATCTTTCCCCATTCTTTTATATGTAAATTTCTCCTTATCTAATTGCGTTAATTCAACAACAGCTTGATAATTTTTCGTTTCAGAAATTAGCACTCTTTTCTTTCCATCATTCGTTATAAAAAAGGTACCGCTATCATTACGACTCTCTCCTGTATTTGCATTAAAAAATTCATACCTTGCAGTTTTAACATCATATTTTGCAAGCCCAATGAAATTTTGATTCTCTTTCGTTACATCATTATGATCTTTGTCATAGACTTTTGTCCCTTGCCAATTTGTTTCACCAAGTATGCTGGCCAGTAGCTGCCCTTTCGTTTCTTGAGTTTTTTTCGTTTCTTGTATTGCATTGTATAAAAATTGTGCGTACTGTTCACGCGTCACATCCATACTTGGAGCAAATTTCCCTTGTCCTACTCCTTTTGCAATATTATTTGTTTGAATAGCACTAATTGCGTTTCTTGCCCATGAGTTCGATGAAACATCATTAAAAGTGTGATCACTCTTTGCCTTTAAATGAAAAGCATTTGTAAGAACCTGTGCCATTTCTGCACGTGTTAAGGATGCCTTCGGTCTAAAGTTCCCATGCTCATCACCCGTAAACACACCCATTTCTGTTAAAGATAAAATTTCCTTTATATAGCTTGTTGAATCTTCACTTACGTCACCGTATAGGTTTTGATAATTTTTGTTTTCTTCCATACTAAAATAACGATACATTAAAGCTGCAACCTGTTCGCGTGTTACGTTATCTCCAAAACCAAATCTTCCATCATCATAGCCAAAAATGATTTTCTCACCTGTTAATTGCTGAATCGCCTCATATGCCCAGTGCCCCTTTGGAACATCTTTGAATACACCAGTATGATTCGTTTTTGGTGTAACTGCTTCCGCTTTCACCTCTCCATTCGTTCCACTTAATAGACTTCCACCTAAAACTGCTGATATAATACATGTTTTTAAAATTGTTTTATTCATACCTTCCCAATCCCTTCTTTCATTTAACAAAGAATTACACCACTTTTCTTTCAAAAGAAGATTCTATGTGAGCAATTCATGTTATAAATTTTGATTACAGCTAATTGGATACAAAGTGTTACACATCCAAATTTCTTCTTTGTAGTATCCATAGCTGCTATATATAGGAATTATAAATAGCAACTATAAATTGCCCATAAATAAATTATTAAAAAAAGATAAAATTAAGATAATATATTTTTAATCTCAATCAAAAAAAACGTTATTCTTTCTCATCTAGATTGTTAAGAAAGAATAACGTTTTTAAAATTCTGGGATCCCTTTTGGTAAAAAAGAAAAAGCTTATTTTATATGGTCAAAAACAATTTCACGGTCCTTTCCAAACAAAACATCGGAAAGAAACCGTGGCAAATACTTATTTTATAATTGGCGAAAGTTTACTTCCCTTCACTCTTCTCTAACACATACAAATCTTCTTCAATATTAGATAATTTCTCTGTTACAAGCTTTCTAGCATCTCCAATTGCTTGATTGTATGCAAACGGTCCTACTAATTTAATCATTTCTTCTATTAAACGTTCTGCTTGAAAACGCCCAATTTCATCTAAATCTTCTTCAACGAAAAATTGCTGAATTTGTGCTACTAGCTCTTCTTTTTTATCATTTGGTATTTTTATATTCATCATCATTTATTACTCCTCTATATGTAAGATAGTACGTTTCTTAACTCTACCATAGAAAAACGCTTTCCAGGACAACTTTTTGTAACACCTTCTAGCTCCCTATGACCGAGTATATTTTCTTTCTTTATAGCAAACTGCTTTATAAACATTTTACATAAAGAATATAATGCATTCATTTGTGCGGTAGTGGGATCATATTTATCAAAATTACCCGTCATACATATTCCAATTGTCTCTCTATTATTATCTTTCGCATGTGCTCCAATATGTAAACCTCGTCCTTCGACCACAGTTCCATCTTCTTCAATAAAATAATTATAACCGATCCCACTCCACCCTCTTACTTTTTGATGAAATTCATGTGTTTTATACACATCCCATCCATCTTCGGATGTATGGTGGATAATCAGTTTATTCACTTTTTCTAAAGGAACTAATTCATCTTGAAATGTTAAATTAACACATTTAATTTCCATTTGAACATCCCCCTTACAAATCAATCATCATAATTGTTTTATCATCTGGTCGTATTCTCTTTTCCCCTTCTAGCTCTTCAATAATTGCTACATATTCCTTCATACTATTCTTTCTTATATATGCAACAGTTTGTTCCAGTGGCCAATCTGGGTGGAATAATCCGTCTGAACAAATAAAAATCCCACTCACTTCATCTATATGTAATTCCCCATGCTGTAAATAATGAATCGCTTCTTTCATTCCATTCGCAACGGAATACCCACCCTGCACATTTGCAAGATAACGATTGTATTTTAACTGTTCCCGCACATCTTGAAAAACATGTTCTTCCGGTACAGATAGCCCCTTTTTACGATCTTCTTCTCTTTTCTTTTTTGCTCGTTTACTAATTCCTTCAACCGTGTCTTTCGTTAATACTTGCATCGTTCCATTTTGAAGAATTGCAACAATCATACAGTCCCCTAATTGTGCATATTCAATTTTCTCACCAACTATTTGAACTGCCGCGATACATGTGCACCACAAATGCTCTTTTTTTCTCGTGTCTACTTCATAGCCTAACATTTTTCTTTGCAATGCTTCATTTGCTTTTGCAACGGCAACTTGTAAACTATGATTTTCGCGTAATGAATTAAAATAACTTGCAAATAAATGTGAAGCGATGTATGCTCCATTATGTCCCTTTTCATCACGAAACGGGACGAGTGGTGTTACCCCATCACATACACCATAAATCTTTTTTTCTTCATTACAAAAATAAGAGTCCTCACATTCTTGCTTCAACGGGCTTTTCTGTTGATATGTTTTTATCTTCACAACTGTATCCCCTTCCAAATGATATAATACTCAAATTCTTTTGATTAATCTAATTTTCCAAAATAAACTGTTTTTACCCAAAACTTTCAATATCATATATAATCTTGAAATAATATGAATTTTTTAGTGAAGGACGGGAAAGAGATGGTCAGATTTCTTGGTGTTATTATTGGTTCTATTATTATTGCGATTGCCTTTAATCTTTTCCTTATCCCCCACAAAATTTTAAGTAGTGGAATTGGCGGAATTGCTATTATTTTAGGGATTGTAACTCCTGTAAACACAGGTATTATTAACTTTGTATTAAACTTACCTATCCTTATTTTAGGATACATAGGTCTTGGAAAAAAAGTCATTTTTAACACGATTATCTCTGTTATTGTATTATCTGTTGCATTATACTATGTTCCAGTGAAAGTCGTAGCAACAGATCCACTTTTATCATCAATCTTTGGTGGTGTCATTGCCGGAGCTGGTATCGGTCTTGTTTTTAACTGTAATGGATCAACTGGTGGTTTCGATATTATCGGTATGTTGTTGTCTCGCAAAAGAGATATTAAACTTGGCGGATTTCTTATTATTTTAAATACAGTCGTTGTAGTCATTGCAGGATTCTTCTTCACTTGGGATGTTGCTCTTACAAGCTTACTTTCAATTTATGTAACTGGTAAAGTCATCGATGCTATACATACGAAACATCGAAAGGTTACACTTATGATTGTAACAAATGAAGCAGAAAAAATGAAAAAACAACTTCTTTCAACTGTTGTACGTGGAATTACATTACTTGATGGCGAAGGTGCTTATTCCAGCGAAAAAAAACGTGTACTTATGACAGTCGTTTCTCGCGAAGAATTAGCAAGTATGAAATTAACAATTTCTGAAATTGACCCTCATGCATTCGTAAACATTACAGAAACGGTTGAAGTATTAGGATTGTTTAGAAAAGGTTAAAAAACTAGGTAGATTTCCACCTAGTTTTTATTTTCCATAAATTCAATTCGATTGCCAAACGGATCTGACACATAAAATCTAATTACATCTGGTCGTGCATGATCATCTATTACTTCAATACCTTGCTTTATTAACTCTTGTTTAAATTCATCTATTCTTAAAACATAAAAAGCTGGATGCGCCTTTTTAGCTGGATTGAAGTTTTGCTCAACTCCGATATGAAGCTCTTGATTTCCACACTTAAACCAGCACCCACCACGCTTCTTTAATTCCTCTGGTTTCGGTATTTCCTCCATACCAATTTTTTCACTATAAAACTCTCGTGCTTCTTCCTCACACCCTACAGGCGCAGCTACTTGCACATGATCAATGCCTTGAATATAATTTTTCATTTTCTCTCCCCCTCTTCTATCCTAATGTTATAAGGAAACCATACTTTTGTAACTTACATAAGATTTATAAAACAATATAAGCTCCCCTTATTACCACCCTATACGCACTTTTCCAAAATAAAGAAAACAAAATTTATTATATAACTTCCATTTTTTATAGAAATACACATTACATCTATATTATAGTTATGAATAGACAAATCTTTTTAGATGCTATTTGTACGGAGGAACTATTATGAGTCGTAAAAAATATTCATCAACTCAAAGAAAACGTCATCCGAACATTTCTAGACGTTTGCGAAACCATACACAAGATCGTTCATTAACAGAAATGTACGCATCTCTGTTTGAACACAATCCTGATAGTATTATTTCATTAAATTTAGAGGGAGTTATTCTACATATAAATCCTTCTGCAAAAAGAATATTAGGTTACTCTTCTTTAGAATTAGAACAGAAGCATATTACCTCTATTTTAGAAGCTCATATTTCTGAACAAGTATTACACAATATAAAGAATACGGAAGCGAATAATCAACAAGAGTATATTTTATCTATTTATCATAAAAATGGATTCTTATTAGACGTCGTAACAAAACTAGTTCCTATTTTTGTCCAAAACCGTCTAACTGGCGTATATGCCATTATGAAACCTCTTGAAAAGTCAGAAAGAATTGAGAATATGCTAAAAGAAAGTGAGAAGAGATTACGTACATTAGTGGACTCCATGCCTGCGTTTGTTATATTTAAGGATCATGAAGGGCGCTGGCTTGAAGCAAATGACTATGCACTTTCTTGCTTCAATTTCCATCATGTACCTTACCACGGGAAAAAAGATAGGGAACTCATTCAATATAACGAAGCGTACCGAGAAGCTTTTTTACATTGTGAAGAAGTCGATGAACTAGCATGGCAACAAAGACAAATTCTTCACGGTGAGGAATTTATTATTCATAGAGATGATTTCGATCTAATCTTAAGTATATCGAAAGTTCCACTTTATCATCCTGACGGCTCGCGAAAAGGTCTTATCGTAATGGGCAGAGACGTTACCGAGCTAAAAGAAACGGAAAAGTTATTACGAAAATCAGAAAAACTCGCAGTAGTCGGACAACTGACAGCTGGAATCGCCCATGAAATTCGAAATCCACTCACTTCTCTAAAAGGTTTTCTAACATTGCTACTCCCTGAAATAAATGAGGAGCAGAAATGGTATATTGATGTTATGTTAAGTGAGATTTCACAGATGGAATCTATCACTAGTCAATTTATGGCGATGTCTAAACCACAAGTATTATCTGTCCAAACTTGTAACATACAAGCTTTAATTGAAGAGGTAGTTACATTTATTTTACCAACTGCTATTATGCATAGTGTTCATATTATTATGGATCATTTTGATTACAAACATGATATTCAATGTGATGGTAACCAATTAAAACAAGTTTTTATAAATATATTAAAAAATGCGATAGAAGCGATGCCAAATGGCGGAAATATTTACATCCAAACAAAACCATTAGATGATACCTTTATTTTAATACGGATTATTGATGAAGGTTGCGGTATCCCAGAAGATCGTATCTCTCGCCTAGGCGAACCATTTTACAGTTTAAAAGAAAAGGGAACAGGACTAGGGTTAATGATGTGTTACAAAATAATTGAAGAACATCATGGTAAATTACACATTTCAAGCGAATTAAATAAAGGTACGATCGTTGATATTCAGCTACCACTTTCTTCATCTCATCTTTCAATCCAGTCGTAAATAAAAAAGAAGCATCTGCTAACTGTTAGCAGATGCTTCTTTTTTAAAATGCTTTGTCATACCATTCTTTCGCTTTTTCTACTTCACCCTTTGTTAATTGATGCCCTCTATTTTCCCAATGCATTGTTACATTAGCGTTTGCATTTTCTAATAGCACCTTCAATTCCTCTGACTCTGCTGATGAACAAATCGGATCATTTTTCCCAGCAGCGATAAACACAGATTTCCCTGCTAAATTAGGCAATTGTGTTCCTCTTCTAGGCACCATTGGGTGATGAAGCACAGCGCCTTTTAATGCATTTTCGTAATGGAATAATAAGCTTGCAGCAATGTTTGCTCCATTTGAATAACCGATAGCTACAATATTATTTCTATCAAATTCATATGTTTTTGCAGCTTCATCTAAAAACTCATGTAATTCCTTCGTACGGAAAATCAAATCCTCTTCATCAAAAATACCTTCTGCCAATCTACGGAAGAAACGTGGCATGCCATTTTCTAATACATTCCCCCTAACACTTAATACAGATGCTTCTGGGTCAACTATTTCTGCAAGTGGTAATAAATCTAATTCATTACCTCCTGTACCATGAAGTAATAACAACACTGGTTTTGACGTATCTTTTCCTTTTTGAAAAACATGTTTCATCATAATTCTTTTCCCCTTTCAATTACTTTAATCTAAATTTCTCACTTCAAATGATAGAAGTGTTTGTTCAATTTGTTTTCTATGTGATTCATATTGTTCCGGTAACTTTAATTCCTCACCCATCGTCTCTAATGATTCGTCATGAGCGAAACCAGGAGGGTCTGTTGCAATTTCAAATAATATTTCCCCGTGTTCTCTAAAATAAATTGCGTTAAAATAATTTCGATCTTGTACAGGAGTTACGTGATATCCAAAACGAGACACATACTCTTTCCAATCTAATTGATCAGTATCATCACTCGCTCTCCAAGCAATATGATGAACTGTACCAACACCCATTTGGCCACGCCCGATTGTTGATAATCTCAAGTCGATAATATTTCCAATATCAGCAGAAGAACGGAATCGAACAAATTCACCTTCTTCTCCAATTTTCTCAAGACCCATAACATGCTCTAACAATTCAGCAGTTTTTTGAGGTTGTGCAGATAAAAGAACAGCACCGCCAAATCCTTTAATTGCTACTTCTGGTGTAACTTCTCCAAAACTCCAATTATTTAGTTCGCCTTCTTCTCTTTCGACTAATTCTATATGCAAACCATGTGGATCATCAAATTCTAAATACTGCTCTCCAAATCGAGTCATTTTTGTATACGAAATATCGAATTTTTCTAATCTATTTTCCCAAAACCCCATTGCGCCCTTTGGTACGACATAAGAAGTGATTCCTACTTGACCGTCACCAATAATACCTTGACGAGCACCTGCCCATGGGAAAAACGTAATAATTGTTCCGGGCTTTCCTCCTTCATTACCAAAATAAAGATGGTACGTGCCTGGATCATCAAAATTCACTGTTTGTTTCACTAAACGTAAACCTAACACACCAGCATAAAAATCTACATTTTCTTGTGGGTGTCCTACAATTGCTGTAATGTGATGAATTCCCATCGTTTTCTTTTCCATTTTCTCCGCCCCTTTTTAATTCATTTTAAAAACTTTTATACATTCAAATTCATTATTCATTTTGTCCATACTGCAAAGTAAAATCCATCGTTATGATTTTATCTTGAATTCGAGATATTAATTATAAAATTACACATTAACGTCTAACCTATAGAAATTATCTCGAATTCGAGATAATATACAAAAAATATTTTCTCATTCTATAATCACAATAAATCTTGATTTGAACTATTGTTTATCTCGAACTCAAGATTTATTATAAGTTACTTATTTTTTATTGTCAATAATTCCTTCATTTTAAATAAAAAGAGAGTAAACACCAGTTTAGTTTACTCTCTTTGTTAATTATTTCGTATAACTGTTCATAGCTTACCTTCTATTTACTATAGGAAACAATTCTGAAAGAGGAACTATCCGTCCAGCCTCATCTTTAAACACAATATGCTCTCTCGTTAAATGGCGTGGACTCTTTACTCCCGCTGCTGCCGCAAGTGAGAACAAACTATATCTCATACTAACAACATAATTCATTACGCGCCATTTCTTCTCATACGGATCTAACGCTTTTTGATAATGCGGATTCGTCGTCGCCACACCAGACGGACATTGCCCCGAATTACATTGAAGCGCCATTATACAGCCACTTGCCATCATAAATCCGCGTGCTGAATTTATAGCATCTGCACCAATAGCTAAAGCAATTGCCACTTTATCTGGTGTAATTAATTTCCCTGAAGCAAACACTTTGAATTTGTCCCGAACACCATAATGATTCGCTGTATCAATACATGTCAGTAACGCTGGAATAAGCGGCATCCCCATACTATCTGCCATCGATTTATACGTTGCACCTGATCCACCTTCTGAACCATCTATTGTAATAAAATCTGGATAGATGTTTAACTCGTTCATCGATTTGAATAAATCTTCCAACGGCTCCTGCTGCCCAATTACAATTTTCATACCGACAGGTTTACCGCCGGTTTCTTGCAATTGCTGAATAAAATAAAGTGTATCTGCTGCATTATTTAAAAATGAAAATCGATTCGGTGAATTAATCGTTTCTCCTTCTCGTACATTTCGAACAGAAGCAATTTTCTCATTTACTTTTTGTCCCTCTAGATGACCGCCACGTATTTTAGCCCCTTGCCCAAATTTCAATTCGAATGCTTTAATATTGCTTTCTTTCGCTTTCTCCATGAATTGCTCCATTGAAAAATTACCATCCTCATCACGATAACCAAATAAACCCGGACCAATTTGCGCAACGATATTTGCACCTGTATGTAAATGCTCCGGTATTACACCACCTTCTCCCGTATTAATCCACGAACCGCCAGCCATCTTCGCGCCAAACCCACTCGCTAAAATATAATTTTCGCCAATCGCACCGTAAGAAGTTGCTGATGCTCCAAACATGCCATACAGTTTCCATGGATATTTACGATTTTCACCGACGATAACCGCATCATCTTCTTCATATAACCAAAGATTCGTTGTATCCGCTGTCAATTTTTCTCTTCTTGAAAATAACCCTTCTTTATGAATCACATACTTTTTCCCTTCACGTTCTTGCGCTACATTCACACTTAATTCTTCTGTTAATATCGGAAATAATGTATTAGCAATATAATAGCCAGATGCATCAAAATCTCGTTTTGATCCAAAACCGAGTATTTCAGAACGGTACTTTGCTAAAAACATTACACTTTGAAAATCATAACGTGAAAAAGGCTTTCCATCCGTATCATGATCAAACCAATATTGCCTAAATTCCGGGCCTATCTTTTCAAGTAAATAACGCATTCTTCCTAAGTATGGATGTAGCTTTAATATAGAATGATGCGTCCGTTTTTTAATAAAAAATGTAATAATAAAAAAAATGATTAATAGTAGCATTAATAAGAGCAATATACTAATAATAACGAGTAGCGTTTCACTCATCCCGCTTCCTCCTATGAAAATCCATAATAAAAGGAGAACACCTGATGTGTTCTCCTTTTATCTTTATTCAAATTAATGTAGCAAGATGCTCTTTCGCATCATATTCAACTAAACTTTCAGCATTTTTAATTCGATGAACAAAATCTGGATTAGCAATTAAAGGTCTTCCGAATGCCGCTACATCAATTGTTCCTTCTTGCAACGCTTCTTCAGCCTCTTTCGGATTTAAATTCCCTACTCCTACGATCGTACCATCCCAATATTTTCTTACTAATTGATGAAAATTCTTTCCGTCAGCAATAACTGCGGCATAATTCATCGTTGAAGGGTGAATCATCGTTAACCCAACTTCTTTGAACATATTTACAAACGTTTCAATTGCAAGCTCAGGGTTTTCCCACATATAAGTAGGATTATCACCTTTGAAAGCAGAGAAACGAAGAAGTGTTTTATTAGCTCCAACAGCTTCTATCACAGCCGCCGTTACTTCTTTCATAAACGTTAACCTTTCCTTTAAGTCTCCGCCGTATTTATCAGTACGCTTATTTGCAAACTCATAAGTAAATTGATCGATTAAATATCCGTGTGCACCGTGTATTTCTACTCCATCAAATCCAGCTTCGATCGCATTTTTCGCAGCTTGTGCGTATTGACCGATCACTTCTTGTATTTCTTCTAACGTCATTGCTTCTGGCGTATCAAACGGTTTACGAAAACGTGGAACATTTCCTTCTGCAGCAATAGCCGACGGTGCTTGCGGCATTTGCCCACCAATTATTTCGTGATGACTCATACGTCCAACATGCCATATTTGAGCAATAATCGTTCCGCCTTCTTTATGTACTGCCTCTGTAACAGGCTTCCACGAATCAATTTGTTCTTGTGTATAAATTCCTGGTACTCCCGGATTTCCTTTTGCTCTTGGGCTAATGACGATTCCCTCTGTAATAATGAATCCAACTCCATCAGCTGCACGCTTTCTATAGTACTCAACGACATCAGTACCAACTACTCCCGTTTCATGATTTGCGAAACATCTAGTCATCGGTGCCATTGCTATACAATTACGAAGAGACCAAGATCCAATTTGAATCGGATTAAACAACTTTGTTTCTTCAATATTTTCAAAAGATCCCCAAGCGTTTATATTTGTTCCTTCATAAATACTTGCTGCTTTATTATTTGAACTTGTCATTTTTCTTCCCCCTAAAAAAATTCTTACTACAATCGCATCATACTTACTTTTAGATAGTAACGTCAATTTATACGCTTTAAACACAAAATATTCGAATATCAAACAAATAGAATGCTATAAATAAACTAAAAAAGGTTTCCTTAGTAGGAAACCTTTTTAGTTGAACATATATGGTTGTCAATTTGTTTATCTCTTTTATATAAAGAATATAAACTATTATTATCTCTTCACATATAAAAAATTCCTTAGCAGTAGAAGTGAGAGTGGTTCAGTATTCTTCTAAAAATAATAACTTATAAACCTAAAACAATGAAAGCCCTACCTCTCTTTCATCCTTACGGCTCCTCGTCCGTGCCAGTGTGAATCAGGATTGCAAAAATCAAGTAACTATTCTATCGAAGTATTTAATTAAACTTCGAACATTCATAAAGAATTAAAAAATAAAAATGGATTTGATTGTAGTAATAACAAAAGAGGTTAATGCTCTAAAAGAGGTTTGAAAGAGTTGAATGTCTTTGAAATGATTAATTTTCTATAATTATGTTCCCAAAAAATTCAAAATCTTTTTTGGGATGTAATACATTATTTTTAATGAATCTTAACAAAAGCTTTTTATTTGACTTTCTGTGATACCTTCAATTAATCCCAGTTCACTAATCAATAATTCGTGTGCGTTATCTAACATTTTCTTTTCGCTTGCATTAAGTGCTTTTTCTTTCTGCATACGTAATAAATCACGTACAACTTCAGCACCTTCTTGTATTTTACCCGTCTTTATTTTATCAGTGTTCAATTTATACCTTTGTTTCCACGTAAGTAATCTATCAGATTCTCCATGTTGAAAAATATCCAATATGTGTGCTATTGCCGTTATATCCGTGACTGGTCGTATATTTGAGCTCAATATCCGCCCTGCCGGAATCATTACTTCCATATTACTACCCGACATTTTTATAACATAATACTGTTGTTTTTCTCCTGCGATTTCCTTCTCTTCTACGGCTTTAATTATACCTGCTCCGTGCATTGGATAAACAATGTTATCGCCAATTTGAAACAAATAATCCACCTCCATATATGGTAACCTTCTCAATCTTAACACACAATTTCTTTTTTAGCAAAATTTTTATTTTATCATAAAATTATTTTTCATGTCAATCCTTTCGAACTAAGAAAATAAATTCGTAAAATATCACTAAAAACCCGCAATCTTATTAACTTTTCCACACATATATACATTCTAATTTCACCTTCTCTTTTTACATAAAAACACATTACTACATATAAGTAGTAATGTGTTTTTTATACGGAATCGTTAAACATTCCCTATTAATTTCACGCCTATATACTAACCTGCTTCCGGACTGTCTCTCTCGCTAAAAGGAAACTCATAATCACTTGCGCGGCTACTCGACTCGTCATATCCCTAAAATCAAGTGTTGGATCAATCTCTACAATATCCATCCCTTGAACGAGCGGTTCTTTACCAAGAAATTCAATCGCATCAAGTAAAGTCGTACTATCCATTCCCCCAGGACCAATTGCTGGACAACCTGGTGCAAATGCTTGATCAAGTACATCCATATCAAGAGAAATGTAAATAGAAGTCACACCTTGCTTTCTTAATACTTCAATACTTTCCGTCATAATATCTTTGATTTCTCGCTCTCGTACATCTTTCATTGTATACACTGTCACGCCATGTTCTTTTGCATATTCATGGTACGCTCGCGCATTTGAAAAATTGCGAATTCCGATTTGAACGAGTTGTTTTCCTGTAATGACACCATTTTCTAGTAAACTACGGAACGGTGTACCATTTGATGGGCCACCATCATCTAAATTACGTAAATCATGATGGGCATCAAATTGAATAATCCCGACCTTTCCTTTACTGTTTGCAAATCCTGTTATACTTGGAAAACTAATCGAGTGATCCCCGCCAAGAACGATTGGTATCATGTTCGGATTTACTTTCGTTACATGACCAACTGTTTTCGCAATTCGGTTATGACTTTCTTTTATATCCGTCACATGCATCGTAATATCGCCGCAATCATATAAGACACTTTCCTTCATATCATGTTCTTCTGTAATTGCGTACGTGCTATATGCATCTAACATCGCACGAATTGTTTTTGGAGCAAAGCTCGCTCCTGAATGACTAATAGATGGTTTAGAAAGGGGTGCTCCAATTAAGGCAGCACCGAATATTTCCACGCCTTCCTCCCAATCTTTAATCATTTCACTCCATTTCGTCACTTCACGATCGATAAACTTTGCATTCTTCTTTAAATAGTGGCCGTGCTCCACGATTGTTCACCTCTTGTATATGCGATATTACCATTCTTCCATACTGTATTTACATGACTTACGCCGTAATGATACGGTACGTAAGCATAATTGTAAGCATCCCATAAAACTAAATCTGCCTTGCGACCAACTCTAATTTTCCCAGCTACGTCCCCACGATTAATTGCGTAAGAAGAGTTAACTGTTACCGCGTTCCAAACTTCTTCTGGTGTCATTTTCAGCTTGAGCATTGCGATGCTCATAATAAGCTGAATGTTTTCAGTTGGACAGCTACCTGGGTTAAAGTCTGTAGCTAACGCAACAGCAACACCTTCATCAATCATTTTACGTCCACGAGCAAAGCTTTCTTTATTTAAATAGAAAGTTGTCCCTGGTAATAAAGTAGCTACTGTATTAGAGTTTGCAAGCATTTCAATTCCTTTATCAGAAGCACCAACTAAATGGTCCGCTGATGCTGCACCAATTTCAGCCGCTGCTTCCGCACCACCAAGAGGGTCAATTTCATCAGCATGAATTTTCACATCAAAGCCAAGCTCTTTCGCTTTTAATAAAAACTCTTTCGACTCTTCGACAGAGAACACGCCTGTTTCGCAGAAAATATCAACGAATTCAGCTAATTGCTTCTCTTTCATTTCTGGTAGTAGGTCTAACATCCATTGTAAAAATTCTTTCGATCTACCTTTATACTCTTTCGGAACTGCATGAGCACCTAAAAATGTAGAAACTAAATCGATTGGATGCTCTTTTTGTAATTGTGCAGTTGCCTCTAATTGTTTCCATTCCGTCTCATCATCCAATCCGTAACCACTCTTCGCTTCTACAGTTGTAACTCCGAAAGATAGCATACGGTCTAAATGGAATTTCGCTTTTTGAACAAGTTCTTCTTTCGACGCCTGTTTCGTTGCATTTACAGTTGAAAGAATACCTCCGCCTTGTTCTAAAATTTCTAAGTACGGAACTCCTTGCAATTTTAGTGCGATTTCATTTTCACGAGATCCACCAAATACAAGGTGAGTATGCGGATCAACAAGACCAGGAGAAACCATTTTCCCGCCGCAATCAATTACTTCTTTCGCTTGTAATCCTTTAGCTTCTTCCGCTGTTCCAACGAAAGTAATTACGCCGTTTTCAATTCCAACCACACCGTTTTCGATAACAGGAAGTGTGTTCATCGCTTCCCGTCTTAACAAGCCATCTTCTTGATCCATTGTTAGTAATTGACCGATATTTATTAGTAAAGTGTCCAGCATGTTTTCTCCTCCTTATTTCATCATTGGAATGTTAACGCCTTTTTCTTTCGCAGTTTCCACAGCTAAGTCATATCCTGCATCAACGTGACGAACAACCCCCATACCAGGGTCAGAAGTTAATACGCGCTCAATACGTTTTGCTGCTGCTTCTGTTCCATCTGCAACGATAACCATTCCAGCGTGAAGTGAATAACCCATACCAACGCCACCACCGTGGTGAACAGATACCCAACTCGCACCGTTTACACTGTTAATTAATGCATTTAAAATTGGCCAATCTGCTACTGCATCACTACCGTCTTTCATCGCTTCTGTTTCACGGTTTGGAGATGCTACTGAGCCACAATCTAAATGGTCGCGGCCGATAACGATTGGTGCTGATAATTCACCATTTGCAACCATTTCATTAATGATGCGACCAAATTTCGCGCGCTCACCGTAACCTAACCAACAAATACGTGATGGAAGACCTTGGAACTCAACTTGCTGACGTGCCATACGAATCCAGTTACATAAATGCTCATTGTCAGCGAATTCACGTAAAATTACTTCGTCTGTTTTATAAATATCTTCTGGATCACCAGAAAGTGCTACCCAGCGGAACGGTCCTTTTCCTTCGCAGAATAATGGACGGATAAATGCTGGAACGAATCCTGGGAAATCGAATGCATTTTTCAAACCTTCATCGAAAGCAACTTGGCGAATGTTATTTCCGTAATCAAATGTAATTGCACCTTTTGCTTGCATCGCAAGCATTGCTTCCACATGTTTT
The DNA here is from genome assembly GCF_054326875.1 of Bacillus sp. BC08. NCBI lineage: Bacteria > Bacillati > Bacillota > Bacilli > Caryophanales > Bacillaceae > Bacillus > Bacillus sp. BC08. The sequence continues at coordinate 413,658 of NZ_JBTGPA010000027.1, forward strand.
GTCATACTTTCTTTTGATAATTGTACGTAACGTTCTGGATCTTCTTCACGAAGTTTTGCTGCTTCTTCTAACGTGTAACCTACTGGAATATAGCCGTTTAATGGATCATGAGCAGATGTTTGGTCCGTAACTAAATCCGGCGTAATATTACGTTTCACTAGTTCTGGTAAAATCTCTGCCGCATTTCCTAATAAGCCTATAGAAATCGGTTCTTTCTTCTCTTTATACTCATTCGCAACAGTTAACGCTTCTTCTAACGATTCTGTATACATATCACAGTATCTCTTTTCAATACGACGATCGATGCTGCGCTTATCAACGTCAATAGCAATAACAACACCACCATTCATCGTTACAGCAAGAGGTTGTGCACCACCCATACCACCTAAACCAGCAGTAAGTGTTAATGTACCTTTTAATGAACCATCGAAATGTTGACGTGCCGCTTCTCCAAACGTTTCATATGTTCCTTGTAAAATACCTTGTGTTCCAATATAAATCCAGCTACCTGCTGTCATTTGTCCGTACATCATAAGACCTTTTTTCTCTAGTTCACGGAAGTGATCCCAGTTCGCCCACTTCGGTACTAAGTTTGAGTTCGCTAAAAGTACGCGAGGTGCATCTTCATGTGATTTAAAGATTGCAACTGGTTTTCCTGATTGAACAAGTAATGTTTCATCGCTTTCTAACGTTTTTAATGAATCTACAATCGCCTGATAGCTTTCCCAGTTACGAGCTGCACGGCCAATTCCACCATATACAACTAATTCTTCTGGTTTTTCAGCAACTTCAGGATCTAAATTGTTCATTAACATACGAAGTGCAGCTTCTTGAACCCACCCTTTCGTTTGTAACTCAGTACCTCTTGGCGCGCGAATTGTTTGTTTTACTTTTTCCATTTCAATCTCTCCCTTTTCTCATTTTATAGTGCTGCGTTTACATCTAATCTTTCTTTTATCGAATAATTCGTTTTTAACCAATACGCAATATTTTCAATATCCGTTGAGAATATACGGTCATTAGTAATAGAAGGTACTTGCTGACGACCTTGATGGTAGAAGCTCTTCGTCACTGTACTCATGTTTTCAATACCTCGATATTCTGCTGCTTGCATTGCACAAATCATCTCAATTGAAAGAACACGTCTTACGTTTTGAATAATTTGATGTGCATGGCGTGAAGCGATTGTTCCCATACTTACGTGATCTTCTTGGTTAGCTGATGACGGGATTGAATCCACACTCGCCGGATGTGCTAACGTTTTATTTTCAGAAACTAGTGACGCTGCAGCGTATTGCATAATCATTGCACCTGACTGAAGTCCTGGTTCTGGACTTAAAAACGGAGGTAAATCATTTAATTGCGGATTTACTAAACGCTCAATACGACGCTCTGAAATATTTGCAAGTTCCGCCATTCCTACTTTTAAGAAGTCCATCGCAAACGCAATCGGTTGACCATGGAAATTCCCACCCGAAATTACTTTTTCTCCGCCATCAAAGATTAGTGGATTATCTGTTGCTGCATTCATTTCAATTTCTAATTTTTCTTTCACATAATTTAAAACTTGCCAAGAAGCACCGTGTACTTGCGGGATACAGCGAAGTGAATATGCATCCTGTACTCGTAGTTCTCCTTGTTTTGTTGTTAATTTACTATCGTGAAGGATGTCACGAATTCTGCTCGCTACTTCCACTTGCTCTTTATAACCACGTGCTTTATGAACATTTTCATCAAATGCATCAATAATGCCTTGTAACCCCTCAATTGTCATCGAAGCAATGAATTCAGCTTGATAAGCCGTTGCTTCTGCTTCTATATAAGAAAGAACTCCTTGCGCTGTCATCGCCTGCGTACCATTGATTAATGCAAGCCCCTCTTTCGCTTCAAGTTCAATCGGCTCAAGACCTTCTTCTGTAAGAGCCACCATCGCATGAACGCGTTTCCCCTTATAGAACACTTCACCTTCACCTAGTAATACAAGCGCAAGATGAGATAAAGGTGCTAAATCGCCACTCGCACCAAGTGAACCTTGTTGCGGAACGACTGGGTGAATTTTACGATTTACAAACTCAAGAAGCATATTTACAACAAGCGGTCTAACGCCAGATACTCCTTTAAGCATCGTATTCGCTCGTAAAATTAACATACCGCGTGATACTTCTTCAGGGAATGGATCGCCTATTCCGCATGCATGTGACTGAATTAAATTGTGTTGAAGTGCTTTTACATCATCTTTTTGAATAAGCACGTCACTAAACTTTCCAAATCCAGTTGTAATACCGTAAACGACTTTTCCGTCCTCTACAATTTTCTCAACTACTTCGCGGCACTCTGCCACCTTTTGCATACTATTTGGACAAGCTGTTACACCTTCTCCTTCAAGTAACAACCTCTTCATTTCTTCAATTGTCAATGTGTGTCCTGTTAACGTAATCATTCTTTTTCCTCCTTAAAAAGGCAAAAGGGGACCTTATCTTTTTAAGACAGACTTCTGTCCTAAAAAAAGTAAGGCCCCCTTCTAACTAATAGACTATGGGCAAATCATATGTGATTAATTCCTAAACCAATCGCCTCATGCTCAGATCCTTTTACAGGTGCACCAATCGTTCCATATAATGCAACAGCAACCCATTCGCCTTCTTTTTTTCCGTCGTATGGTGTACCGCGCACAATCGCAAATCGAAGTCCTACTGTACGAAGAACGTCTGCTAACTGAATTTGACCTCTCGTCACTCCGTACAAAGCTTCCATAATCGCATGATAAAGTGCATGTGTTTCTCTGTAAACGTCTGTTTCAATAACTTGGTTGCTCTTAGCCGCTGTTTCCATTGCTGCTACAACTTTTTGCGAATTCATCGAACCCACTTTCCCCGTACAATACTTCCAACCTTTCGGGATAGATAATACAGGGCTTTCATTCTCATCCGCAAGTGCCAACAGCATGGCCATACGACCAATTCGATGTGTTCCTTGAAGAAGCATGTGACTCTCTCATTTCTTTTAATTATTTGAATATTTCTTAATTTAAGAATATATGAAAACGGTTAAATCGTCAATAGTTTAAACTCACATTCAAACATTTTTTTCATCTCCTCCATTTGTGTACACAAATTATTCACACAAAGTTTTCAGGCGTGCTATAGTCTCACTAACAGATGCAAAGGGGCGATATTTCAATGATGAAGCGAAAAGATATTCATTTTCGAATTGAAGAAAAATTACTTGAAAGGTTTGAATCTGCACTTCGATATGAAGGTTTAAAGAAAACCGACGTATTAACACATGCGATTCAGCAATTTTGCACGAAGGTGGAATGTGAAAAAATGAATGATGTAAAACGCCAATACAACGTAAGCAACCATTTACAAACTCGTATCGATACGCATAAACATTACGAAGAAAAACAAGTAAATTTAGATGAACTCGTCATGGAACATTTACAACTTCAAGGAGACGAAAAAATATTAGAGGTTGGATGCGCTAACGGGAATTTTCTTTCTCTTTTACAAACCAACGGGCATAAAGGACAACTAACCGGTTTTGATCAATCGAAAACGATGCTTTCTGAAGCTGCAATAAAGAATAGCATAATTGAATGGAGATTAGGTGATGCTGGTAATCTTCCTTTTGAAGCTAATTGCTACGACTGGATCGTCGCAAGACATATGTTATATCACATGAAAGATGTCGAAAAAACAATTCAAGGATTCCATAAAGTAATTCGCCCAGGCGGCTCACTTTTAGCGACAACAAATTCTAACGTTACATTACCTCGTATCATTGAAATGTGTAACCGCATGTTAGACGCATTTGATTTGCCGAAAACAACATCTTCAGTCACTCCATTTTGTTTAGAAAACGGTAAAGAGATATTACAGTCTGTTTTTCCAACTGTTGAAGAAGAAGTTATTCATAATGCTCTCGTTTTTCATCATGCTACTCCGATTGTAAACTATATTTCTAGCATGTTTCCGTCGTTAAATATACCTGATAATACATATCTTCACGCCGAAATGAAGGAATGGCTAAAAGAAGAAGTAGAAAATGAATTGGCAATTCATAACGGTATATGGCGCGATCCGAAAACGTTAGCCATTTATCGATGTCAAAAAGAAAAAAGCTAGCAAATGCTAGCTTTTATACATTCTCAGGTAAAAGTTTCTCCATCATCACATTGCCCTTACCACCATAAAAATTTATATTATGTTCATTTGCTACTCCAAAATAAGAGGCAATCGCTATTCCAAATGGTACAAATGCATGCCCCTGCGCTGTAATAATATTTGAGTATTGCACAACCTCTTCATATACAAAATTCTCCACTGGAAAACAATCTAATTTTTGATAATCCATAGTCACCGTATACGAGACTGCTTTGAATAAGCCTGCTTTTGCTAGCGCATATGGTCCAGCACAAATAGCAGCTACTAATTTTTCTTGTTCATAAAATTGACGAATGACTGTAAAGAGTACTTCGGCATCCTTCATATGTAGTGCATCTCCGCCTGGAATAATAATCCCCTCATATTCTTCTACACGCACTTCACTTAATTCTATATGTGGTTGCACTTGCAAACCTGTTTCACTTATAATCAATTCCTTTGTTACACTCGCTGTAATGATTTCAAATTTATTTTTCAGTAATGCTGTAGCTACCGTTATTTCAAACTCCGCAAATGTTGGATATACGAATAAAAGTATTTTTTTCATAACCCTCTCTCCTTCAAGCATCTCATAAAATATATCTCTAATTCGTCCACTGTTAACCTATTCGTGTCCACATAAGTTACAGGAAATTGTTTATACCAGTCTTTTTCCGTTTCTACTAATTTAAATTGCTCTTCAAATGTACTTCGTTTTCTTGTCCTATCGTTATTTTTTCTATCATATACATTCTTTTTCGTCACATCTAAATAAAAAATCGCATCTGAACGACATTCTCTTAATCGATATAATTCATCTTTCAATTCAGCTTCTATATCCCACTCTTTCCCTATAATCGTTGGATAAAAAAGTGTATAGAACAGGATGTCTTCTGGTCCACGATCAAAAATCACGACTGAATCTTTCACATTTTGAAACTCCTTTATTTTTGCTTCCATAAACATTTTTTGATTTATAATAAATCCTTCTTTTGAATTCATATCCAAATTTAATTGCTTTCGCTTTTCTACAATTGGATAAGGATTTTCATATATAACTGAAAATCCACATCGCTCTAACCTTTTAGCCAATGTTGTTTTTCCGCTTGCCATCGGTCCTTGGAGTGAAATTACATATGCCAATCCTCTCATTCCCTTGCGCTTTAGTACGTCTATAATATACAGAATTTTCAATACTATCAACAATATATATATCATCTTGTTTCTTATTCTTATCTAACTTATAATAAAACATAGAGATTATGACGGACGCATCAATAATGTAAGCTTGGAAATCCAAGCTTACATTATTTTTTGCTTTCCCTTTTCTAATAAAAAGAGTATACTAGTTTAGAACGTATGTTCTTAATGATTACATACAGTAAGGAGATAGAACAATGGTATACGATACAAAAGCAATTTCTTGGAATGAGTCTTTAAAACAACTTCAACGCCGCTATACAAACAAGCAAGTTGACCGAAAAGAATTTGAGGATATTGAACTGATGGAATTCTTCCGCGATAACGACTACATTTCTTTACCTACACATATAAGCGGGCTATCAACAGCACGTTTTACTTCTTACTCTATTTTCACAACTGAAGATAAAGATCGTAAAGTTGGCACATTAATCATTGAATATGTAGAAGATGATAGTAACAATTTATGTGTGGAACAACTATACTTCGTTTAAATGATAACGCTTGGTCAAAATGACCAAGCGTTCTTGCTTTCTATGAATCTCACTGTTTATAATATGAATAAAAGAAAACCGCAATCATTAAGGGGGGATACGCTTGCTCGAAGGATGGTTCAGTTGGTTTATTGTGCTATGGACTGTTATTTTATTAGGACTCATGTCTATCGGTGGATACTTTATGTTCAGAAAATTTTTAAAACGACTACCAAAAGAAGATGGTATGTCTATTTTAGATTGGGAAGAGCACTATATTAATAAAACTAGGCATTTATGGGATGACGAACAAAAACAATTGTTAGAAGAGCTCGTAAGTCCTGTTCCAGAACTATTTCGTGATGTTGCTAAATCAAAAATTGCTGGAAAAATCGGAGAACTAGCATTACAAGAAAAAGCCTCTCAAATTACACAAGATTTAATTATTAAAGGGTATATTATTGCTACACCGAAGCGTGATCATAAATTTTTAGTAAAAAAACTACAAGAAAAAGAGATTGATTATTCGAATTATAAAACTTTATTAGCAAAATAATCTTCATTTTTCAAACAAGTTAACTGCAAGACTAAACAATTTATAAGTTGAAATTGGAACAAAAAATTATTAATAATATCAAAAAAAACAGCGTCTTTGACGCTGTTTTTTCTGTACAGATATATACTTCAAGTTAATTTCATATCTTTTTCATCATAAAAACCATCTTCTTTTTCCATTTCCTTTTGTAATTTCGTAAAGGAACGGTACATAGCAATTCTCCATGACACAATCATCGCGAACGCCAGTAAGAAGAACATGCCACTAAGTTGTCCTAAATCAAGCGATTGACTTAAGTATGTTTTAAATACAATTCGCACGACAAGTAATCCAATTAATATAAAAACAAAGGCTTTTGAACGCTTCAAATAGATTTCTTGTCCTCTAATTTCAAATTTAGATGTTTTAATAAGAAAAATAGAGAAAATCAAACCGACACCAATTGCTTCTAACATTTCTGCTGGAGTTAATCGAAATTCAGGAAAAACATACATCAATGCGCCCGTACTCATAAAAAATGGTGGAAGTATAATTTTTTTCAATGTTGCAGGTTTCTTAGCTGCTTTTAAACGAATAAACATCGCACCAACAGCCATACAAACAGCAACGATACTGGATAAAACAACTATGTTCATATTTTCTCATCCTTTTTTGTGGCTATATGCAAAATATACTTTCATTATATGCTTTTCCGTTAGTATTTCCAACATTTTCACAGAATAATACTAAAAACCAGTAAAACCACCAAATAAACTTGAGAAATATACGATAATTTTCGTCATCCAGTTAAAGTATAGGAAGATACCCATGACAATCATAACGTATCCCCCGATTTTCATGAATTTCATACTATTTCTTTTAATCCAAGACATTTTCGTAATAAAGAATGATAGCACGAAAAATGGGATAGCAAATCCAAGTATGTATGCAATCATATAAATCATTGCTGATTCTGGGTTCGTTGCTGCTAATCCAATGACAGATACTAAAATAGGTCCTGTACAAGGTGTCCATCCTGCAGCAAATGCCAATCCAATTAAAACAGATCCCAAATAGCCACTCGGACGATTTTTAAACGTAAATTTGCGGTCTTGCATTAAAAATTTCGGTTTAAACACACCGACAATAATAAGACCGAACACGATGATAAATATACCACCTAACTGTCTAATTAAATCTTTATAATCTGTAAAGATACCTCCGATAAAGCTTGTACCAAATCCAATTGCAATAAATATAATTGAAAATCCAAGTAAGAAAAACGCTGTATGTATCATACTTCTCTTGCGAAGCATTGCATTTTCTTCTTTCAACTCAGAAACCGACATACCTGTTATGTACGATAAAAATGCCGGATAAAGCGGTAAGCAACACGGGGAAATAAATGATAAAAAACCTGCGCCAAACGCTAAAAAAATACTAATATCTTGCATTGTTCCACTCCTCTCCTTACATATTGTAGCAAAAACATATAAAAATACTATGAACAATTCGTGAAATCACTTTTCCAACGTGATAATAAGAGAAACTACCTTTTCACACAGTTTCTAAAAAAACGTTTTCATTTCCTTCTATTATATAGAAAAATCTCAATTGAACTACGAAACTTCTCTAATTGTTATTAACATAACAAAGGTAACGTAGTTTCTCAAATGATTAGCACGTTATGAGTACGTCTACATACATATTGATTAAAAAATATTTTTTTCAAATGCTATCTTTATACAATACAAAGCTGATTTTATAATACTTCTATTATTATTAATTTCAAGATTATGCATAAATATCATACTTTTATTATTATTCTATAAAATGTCACACTTTTCTTTTATTTGACCCTTCATTTTTAATTTTGTATACTTCCCTCTAGTTATATATGTCCGTTAGGAACAATTTCATATAGATGGGAGGAATTTTTCATGCTTCGTTATTCTCTTTTAGTTTTATTAGGAGCGTGTAGTTATGGGATTTTAGCTATTTTTGTTAAACTTGCCTATGCAGAAGGATTTTCACTTGGAGAGGTAATTGGCAGCCAATATTTGTTCGGTTGGATTATTTTGCTTGCTATTACACTTCTATTTTCTAGACATCGTGTTCCATTAAAACAAGCGTTAATTTTATTCGTTGCAGGTACATCTGCAAGTTTCACTGGAATCTTTTATTACGCTTCATTAAAAACTGTACCAGCATCTATTGCAATTATACTTTTATTCCAATTCGTTTGGGTCGGCATTATTATTGAAGCAGTCGCAACAAAAACATTACCTTCAAGAGAAAAGGTGATTTCTGTTATTTTCTTACTTGCAGGTACTTTTTTATCAAGTGGTTTACTAGAAAAATCAGCAGGTGATTTCGATATGACTGGAATCATACTAGGTTTATTATCTGCTGTTACATTCGCAACATACATTTTCGTAAGCGGAAAAGTTGCTGTTGAAGTACCTTCATTACCACGCGGTGTTCTCTTAATGACTGGCGCTTTAACTTTAGTAATGATCGTATTCCCGCCAACATTTATTTTTAGCGGTGCAATTTCTGAAGGACTTTGGAAATACGGTTTAGGATTAGGAACATTTAGTATCGTTATTCCTTCTATTGCCTTTACAATTGGTATTCCAAAGATCGGTTCTGGCTTAGCGACTATTCTTGGTGCAGCAGAACTACCGGTTACAACAATTATGTCTGTATTCGTTTTAAAAGAAGCTGTGCTATCTTCACAATGGTTCGGTGTATCACTTATTTTAATCGGTATTGCAATCCCGCAAATTGCCTATACAATGCGTGGACGTTATCGTAAACATCATACACACAAAAAATTGGCAGCTTGAACTACCCCCACTTAACACTCTAACGAGCTGTTTGAAGTGGGGGATTCCTACGAACACTAAGGTATCCCCCAGTTTTATGAGTAGGCAATCCCCGTAATTCCTACGGTTAGGAGCCTTATGGCCTCTTTTCTCAGATTTTCCGCTGCGTTCACATCTCTATCATGATACATACCACAAGAAGGACACTTCCATTCACGCAGGTTCAGGCTTTTCACATCTTTATTTTTGTAGTCGCAATGCGAACAAGTTTGGGAACTAGCGAATGTTTTTGACACCACAATCACTTGTTTCCCATACCAGCATGCCTTATACAACAACATCGCTTTGAATTGTGACCATGATACTTCTTGAATCGCTTTCGCTAGTTTGTGATTCTGTAACATATTCGATACTTGCAAATCTTCTATCCCAATCACATCGTGGTTTTTGATGATCCTTGTAGAGAGTTTTTGCAAGTAATCCGTTCTTGCATTTTTGATTCGTTCATGAATACGAGCGACTTTCATTCGCTGTTTATGCCAATTCGCTCCGCCTTTTATACGTCTAGATAGAATACGCTGGGCATGAGCGAGTTTCTTTTCTAATACCCGAGACCATTTTGGATTACCGAATACCTCACCCGTTGAAAGAATAGCAAAGTTTTTCACCCCAACTTCTATACCAACAGCGGAATCGGTCTTCGGCAATTCTTGTACTTCTGCTTCAGCAAGAATCGAGACAAAATATTTTCCACTTGGATTCCTTCTGACAGTAGCACTCAAAATTCGTCCTTCTATCTCACGACTTTTGACAAATTTGACAAGACCAATTTTCGGTAACTTCAATTTATTATCTATAATCGCAATGTTTCCATTTGTATGTTTCGTTGTATAGGATTGGATTTTATTGTTCTTCAATTTAAACCGGGGTGCTTTGTTTTGTTTTTTGAAGAATCTTGCATACGAGTCAGCAAGGTTGTGAAGAGAAGATTGAAGAGCGATACTGTCCACTTCTTTTAGCCATATAAATTCTTTTTTGAGAGTAGGTAATTGCGAAGAACAAGTGCCATAAGATAACCCTTTTCCTGTTTCTTTATATCTATCATTCCACTTTTCCAAAAAGTAGTTAAATACAAATCGTGAACAACCAATTTTTTTCGTAATAGCTATTTTTTGTTCTACACTAGGATAGATCCGAAACTGATACGCTTTATGGATAAGCACCGCTTTTCACCTCACTTCCTTTTTTTATTTGTTTACAATATTTTTCATGATATGCATGGGAACGATATCATGATATAACCAAAAAATACTGATCACGTATCATTTCTTCTTTTTTGTCGAAAGTCCTCTGTCCCTTTCAAAAAAATACAAATGAAACAATTTCGTAGATTTAAAAATTCCTCTGAGCTATAACATTTTCTTTCTATAGGAACGAACTGATTACGATACCGGTACCTTATACTGATTCTTCACCAAGAAGAACCTTTAGGCTGTTGCCTAACCGTCATTCAGCTCCCACCTACTCATTGGAACATGTCCTACCCATTCCTTGAGGTGGGAGTTTTCTGTTGGGAAATGATAAAACGGGAGAGGATTTTCATTTGAGAATCCTCTCCTTTCTTATTGTATACTTAATGTAAATACTTCATTTAAGAAAGAGGGCATGATAAGTGGCAGCAAATCTAGAACAATTAACGGAGGCACTCATTTCTATTCGTCGAAATTTGCATGAGCATCCAGAATTATCATACGAAGAATTTGAAACGACGAAAGCTATAAAGAATTGGTTAGAAGAAAAAAACATTACGATTATACATTCTAGTTTAGAAACAGGCGTTATTGCTGAAATTTCAGGGAATCATAGCGGACCGATTATAGCGATCCGTGCTGATATTGATGCCCTTCCTATTCAAGAAGAAACAAATCTGCCGTACGCTTCAAAAATTCACGGCAAGATGCATGCTTGCGGTCATGATTTTCATACAGCTGCTATTATAGGTGCCGCTTATTTATTAAAAGAAAAAGAATCTTCTCTTAGCGGAACGGTACGCTTTATATTCCAGCCAGCTGAAGAAAGTAGCGATGGTGCTTGCAAAGTAATTGAAGCCGGACATTTACGTGATGTGCAAGCTATTTTCGGTATGCATAATAAACCTGATCTACCAGTAGGTACAATCGGTATTAAAGATGGTCCACTCATGGCCGGAGTTGATCGATTTGAAATTGAAATTCACGGAGTTGGTACACATGCAGCTGTACCAGATGCTGGGGTAGACCCTATTGTCGCGTCCTCTCAAATTGTTATGGCACTCCAAACAATTGTAAGCCGGAATATAAGTTCCTCTCATAATGCAGTCGTTAGTGTTACAAACATCCATTCAGGAAATACGTGGAATGTTATTCCTGAACAAGCAACACTGGAAGGCACTGTACGTACATTCCAAACGGAAACACGTGAAAAAATCCCTGCACTAATGAGACGTATTATTCAAGGGGTTTCTGATGCATTAGGTGTAAAAACAGAATTTCGTTTTTATGCAGGGCCTCCTGCTGTTCATAACGATACATTTCTAACAAACTTATCGACTCAAGTTGCAGAAACAATGAATTTAAATATCATCTCTCCTACCCCGTCAATGGCCGGAGAAGATTTTTCTTTTTATCAACAAGAAATACCTGGTTCATTCGTCTTTATGGGAACGAGTGGTACACATGAATGGCATCATCCCGCTTTTACAGTAGACGAACGAGCATTACCTATAAGTGCAGAATACTTCGCTTTGTTAGCTGAAAAAGCACTCAAACACTTTGCATAAAAAAAGAGCTGTTAAGAGATACTTAACGGCTCCTTTTTTATTAAGTTAAATCACGTTTTAAAAATACGGTATAGGAAATGCTTAAAAATACAAATAAATATAGGAATAACATACATGAAGCAAACGGGAACGTTACTCCATCAATAAAACTTCCATTCTTTGCAATACTATATAAATCTGTGTTTGCTGGCAATAAATATTTCGCCCAATCATATCTAGTTGCTGCTAGTAATGCAATGTTTCCTGATAAAGCAAGAAATAGTGAAATACCAATCGCACCTCCGCTAGATCTTGTTAACACAGAAATCATAAATGCAAATGCTGCATACACAATGGTCGGCAACCACGATAAAATATAATACTTACTAGCTTCTACAAAAATATTTTGTTTTATAATATTTCCGTCTTGGAAAATAAACTCACTCCATGCAGGCTGCTGGAATTTATAAATAACAAGCCCACATAATGTGGAGAAAATCATATCAAATATAAACAATAATGCTGCAAATATCACGATTGCTAAAAATTTAGCTGTCAAAATTTTAAATCGACTTGCTGGTCGTATCGTTAAAAATTTATATGTTCCCCAGCTATATTCATTCGCAAAAATTGTACTTGCATACACGAGGATAAATGGGAGCAATATTGGAAATACGATAAAACCTGTATCTCTCATGAAAGAAAGCGGAGAGCTGCTTGCTGGTGCTGTATCTGTATCCAAATACTTCATCTTCAGCTGATATTCCTTTACAAGCTCATCTCCAGATCTTTCTGCTAAAATAGCTTCTTTTTTCATGCCTAGTTTTTTCTCAATTTCTACAGTTCGTTCTGTATAATCGGCTTTCCATCCTTTTGTTTCTGGTTCTAGATACTTTACCGTAACCCATCCTAATCCAATTATTAATACTGCAATAACTGCAAATGGAATAATCGTTCGCTTTCGCTTAAATATTTTATACAGTTCGTTATACACTAAATTAAACAATATCTTTTCCCCCTGTTAATTCTAAAAATTGCTCTTCTAACGTTTTTCTTTCTTCATATACACGATATACTTGAATGTTTTTCTCAAGCAATGTACGAATAACATTTGGGATTTCTTCATCTTTTACATTAATAAGTAAATCATTTCCTTTTATTAAAACATCTTGGTCTAGCATTTCTGCCGCTTTACTCGCATCATCTACACGTATACGGATTGTTTCCATCTCTTCACTTTGATTATGCTGAATATTTTGCGTCGCGACATATTCTCCGTGTTGAATAATGATAACTCTGTCACACATTAATTCAACTTCTGAAAGTAAGTGACTAGATACAAGTACCGCTTTTCCTTGTTCATGTGCAATTTTCTTTATGTACATTCTCATTTCATGTATTCCACTAGGGTCTAATCCATTCGTTGGTTCATCTAATATCAATACATCTGGATCGTGAATAAGCGCTTGAGCAATTCCTAAACGTTGTCTCATGCCGAGTGAATATGCTTTTACTTTGCGGTCAATTACTTGTTCCATTCCTAACAATTTCACTACTTCATCGATACGTTCTTCTGTCACATTGCCATTCATCCGTCCGAAATATGTTAAATTTTCATAGCCGCTCAAAAATGGATAAAATTCCGGTGTCTCAATTACTGCTCCAATTTTCGAAGCCGTACTTTCAAATTGCTGTTTTACAGATTGGTCGTCAATCCAAACTTCTCCCTCTGTCATACGAATCATGCCGACCATCATTCTCATTAAAGTCGTTTTTCCAGCACCATTTGGTCCGAGCAAACCAACTACTTCACCTTTTTTAACTTCGAAACTAATATTTTCTACAAGTGTCTTTGAACCGATTCGCTTCGTTAATCGCTCAACCTTTACAATCGATTGTTCATTTGTCATTCTATACAACCTTTCCTTCCCATTCTTTGTCAGGTCTTTACACTGTAACATGATTATTTTTATGTGTAAAATAGGAAAAGGCATGATTTCTCATGCCTTTTCCTTGAAATGAAACGAATTTTTATCTTGTATACTTTGAACAAATCGAAAACATTGCATCATCGATAATAGGACAATAACAATCATAATTATACTAACAACTACTATTGCATATATTGTAATCGGTGCACTATTTATCCCTTGTATTCCTGCTATTTTCATAAAGATAATCGTAAATAATTTCAAAAATAACATCCCATTAACTAATCCAAAAACAAACGCTGCTCCATAAATAAATAATTGCTCCTGACATAATAAACATAGTGCGCTCCTATTCTCTGCTACATAAGATTTAATTTCCTCTTTCCTCACTTGCAGAAGAGAAAACGTTATTTTATATGTAGTGAAAGTACATATAAAAATGAATATAAGAAACAGCGTGTAAAAACACATTTGAAATAAAAATGTAATCCCTAATTCCTCAACAACTACTTCATTAAATTGAAGCGATATCATAAAAAATAAAATCATAGTACTCATAGCAACCCACATAAATTGCTTCATCCTTTTGGCAGCAAATGTTCTTATATTTTTTCTCACTAACTGACATAAAGACATATGTTCTTCCCCTACCTTACTTCATAACAAACTCATTCTATACTACAAGTGTATAAAAATATGACATTTTAAACATCGCACTACAATCTGAATTTGTTCTAAGTCTTTAGTCCTAGAAAATAAAATGGTGAAAAAATCATATTAAGAATATAATTGTAAAAAGGAGGGGATTGCATGCGTACAAAATTACTATCAATCTTGTTTTTATTATTTCTCACAAGTTGTAGCCCACTTAAAAACAATGAGATTGCCATTGTTGAGCCATACAAATTAACAGAAGAGCAATCTTCTATTTTACAAATGACCCCTTTCCAAGAAGGAAACAGCATGTTTTATAGCGTTACACTTAAAAATGAAAAAGATGAAATACATGCTACGATTGATTATTATCAAAATGGTAAAAAAACAAACGAAATTGTGAATACAGCTACCTCACATTTTCCAAAAAAGAAAGTAAAGCTTTCTTTTTTACCACCTCAATCCCAACTCGATAAAGATATACAAGCGCAAAAACACTGGTATGTTAATATTGAAGGTAGTTCCATGCTCGTTCCTGAAGAAGCACCTCCAAGTATAAATAGCTCTTCATCTACTACTCTTCAATCTGCTATAAACTTAAAATATAATCAAAAAACGACTTTAGCGGCTATAATAAAAACGAATAAAGAAACGGTAAGAGTTCCAATGCTTGAGGAAAAAACCGCTATTGACCAACTATTACAAGAAAATGAACATGTTTATCTCTTTAGTATAGAACTAAAAAAAGCAAACTAAAGCGGAAATGCAATAGTATTGCATTTCCGCTTTAGTGTTTAATGAGGTGTACTTTTAAATAAATTAATTAATATCATCCTCAACTTCGATTCTTTTCTTCTCTCTTGCTATTTTTAAAAACTCTAAAAGTTCTGGGTTAGTATTCATTTTTTTGTACGCTACTGACATTTCTGCAACAAAATTAGAATCATATAACTCTTTATATACGACTTCTGTTTTATACAATTTATTCGCCGATACAGGTATTACTGTAATTCCAATTCCTGCCGCTACAAGTCCCATAACTGTTTGATATTCCGTTGCTTCTTGTACAATATGTGGACTAAACCCAACGTCACGGCAAAGTGATAAAATCGTATCGTATAACGCTGGCCATACGGGCCTTGTAATAAATACAAACGGTTCATCTCTTAAATCTTCAATATGTATTTCATCCTTTTCAGCGAGTGGATGTGCCTTCGGTAAACATAACGTACAAGAAAGCCTTTGAATTGGTTCTAACTCTAGCAATTGTGTTGGAATTGGTGGACGTAAAAAACCAATATCAATACGGTTATCGTGAAGTGCATACACCTGATCTGGTGTTGACAGTTCATGTAGTGCAACAGACACTCTCGGAAATTTCTTTCTATACTCCCTTACGATAGATGGTAAAATATCATATATCGCCGCACCTACAAAACCAATTGAAAGTGAGCCCACTTCTCCCCTTTGGGCACTTTGTGCAATCTCAACTGCTTTTTCAATTTGTTCGAACGCTTTTTTTACTTCTTTTAAAAACATTTCTCCAGCTTCTGTTAATTCAACCTTTCTCTTCGTTCTTGAAAATAACATAACTCCCATTTCTTTTTCTAATTGCTGAATTTGTTGACTAAGCGGTGGTTGTGTCATTTGTAAACGAGCAGCTGCTCGTCCAAAGTGTAACTCCTCTGCTACTACAACAAAATATTGCAAATGCCGTAATTCCATTTTGGACACCCTTTTCACTTTCGATTAATACATCTAATATATTAATAACATATAATTTATATATTAGACAAATTTTTTGAATGAACGTATAGTAGAAATTGTTAATTCTTTTTTACAATTTTTATGTAAAAAAAGAAAGAGGTGGTTACTGTATGAAATGGTGGAAATTAAGCGGACAAATTTTATTATTATTTTGTTTCGCTTGGACAGGTGAATGGATTGCAAAACAGGCACACCTCCCAGTTCCAGGTAGTATAATCGGTATTTTTTTATTATTAATCTCATTAAAATTTAACCTAGTGAAAAAAGAGTGGATACAGGACGGAGCAGACTTTTTATTAAAAGAACTTATTTTATTTTTTATTCCTTCTGCAGTCGCTGTCATACGCTACAAAGATACACTATCACAATATGGAATCGATCTCATTTTAATTATTATGATTAGTACTCTTTGCGTTACCTTAGTTACAGGACTCTTAACAGAATTGCTACTAAAGCGGAAAGGATCAACACAATGATCGGCTTTCTTTGTTTACTATTAACACTATTCACATATTGGATATCGAAGAAAATGTATCAACGCTGGAATTGGAGCTTACTTTCTCCCCTTCTCGTCTGTCCTATTATTTTAATTGCGTTATTACTCGGATTAGACACACCTTATGAAACATATGAAACAGGTGGTCAATGGTTAACAGAATTATTAAAGCCTGCGACAGTCGCTTTTGCATGGCCAATCTATAAATACTTTGACTTATTGAAAAAACATGGAATAGCTATCTTACTTAACGTCATTGTCGGTTCATTTTTATCAGTTATTACTTCCGCACTACTAGCAAATTTTTTTCAAATTGATTCATCGTTAGAACATAGTTTAGCACCTCATATTGTAACAACACCAATTGCAATGGCTATTTCAGAAATGATCGGTGGCATGTCACAATTAACGGCCGTATTTGTTGTTTTAACTGCGTTAACAGGGGCACTGCTCGGTCCTTCTCTCATACGCATATGTCGTATTAAAACAGCACTCGCAAAAGGCATCATGTTAGGCACGAGCGCAAATGGAACCGGTACATCAAAAGCATTCGAAATCGGTCCTGTAGAAGGAACGATTGCAAGTTTATCTATGCTTTTAACGGCGGGAGCTAGTTTAGTTATCGTTCCGCTTTTCTTATCGTGGATACATTAAAAAAGCAAGTGTTTAAACACTCGCTTTTTTATTTATATATGTATTTAAAATCTCATAATCCTCCGGGAAAGATAGCGTTAATTCATTCATTTCATCTATCCCCTTCCAATCAATTTCATGTATTAATTCATCTGGATCTTGGATTTTCATGCTACCGCCTATTTTTTTTACAAAGTAATAATGAACATACACTGGAATTCCGTATGTAATACCTTTTTTTTCGCATATTTTATTTACAACTTCCACATCGTAACCTGTTTCTTCCCAAACTTCTCGAATACAACATTCTTCTAGTGTTTCTCCCTTTTCAAGCCCGCCACTTGGGACAGACCACCTTTTTTCTTCACCCTTTTTCCCTTGCAACACCATTAAAACTTCATTTCTTTCATTTACACATACTGCTGCACAACCTACCCATCTTTCCATCTACATCCCTCCCCTACTACTATTCGTCTTCCTTTTTATTTTCCACTTGAAAAAAGAGGAAAATAATAAAACAATGACGAAAGATTACATCAACTTCATAGACAATCCCTACTTAGAAATTAAAAACGGAAGGATGAAAATATGATTTCTAAATATGTTGTGGAATGTGTCTTTTGTGAAGAAAATCGAAAACCGCGCCAAGCTATCGTAACCGTTCCTGCTACTACTCAGCTACTAGCCATTGAAAAAGTGCGTGCGGAATGTAAACGTCGTTTTGGAAAAACTTTATTATTGCAAACAGAAATTAAAGAAGAAATAGTTTTTGAACAAAAAGAAAGCTAACCATAGACTGGTCAGCTTTCTTATCCGATCATATTTTCACATGAAGATTAGGGGCATCCTCTTTAAGGATCGGGATTTTCCCATTATGTACGTTCCATAATGGTCATCGAACAATATATTTCTATGCAATTAATTATTGAATAGAATAGGGCAAAACTTGTTCGCATTTTTAGAAAAGGGATAGGGATATAATTCAAGTAGTACTTCGAATACTCGAACTTTACACTCATTATTTTAAAGCAAATCCTTTTATATGGGAAATATGAATTACCTACATAATTCATTCGTAAAACATATTAGTTTGCTATATTATTTTTATTCCATCCATAACATACATCCAGTGAAAACTAATGTCATCATCATTGAAAACTTCAAAAGCACCCTGAACGGATGCTTTCTTACTTGTCTAAATTGATACTATGTACTTAATCTTGATTAATCAAAATAACTGCAGGACCAGCGACTACTACTCCAGCTACTTCTATCTTTTCAAATTCCTTTACTGTAATAGATATAACCCCTTCTCTTTCCATCAATTCTTTACTCAGGACATCAGTCGGTATAGCTTTCACCGTCTTACCCCCTCTTCATTTATACAATGTGATAAAGTGAAAGTTTAATCAGTAAAGGTTTAGTCCACTCCGCACTGATTATAATCGGGCTTCCCGTTTATGCACGATAAAGTGAAACTTTAATCAGTGGGGGTTTTCTTCATCCCCCACTGATTATTAGCCCTCACCAATCGGACTTTAATGGGCAGTTAATCCCCCACCTAACTTCTTTGCTTTCGTTGAATTTTTAGGCGGGGGTCTTACTGCCCATTAAAGCGGGATAAAAAACAACCCAATGCATCTATATATATGCCTTACCTCCGCTTTCATTCCTTATTCACCCCAAAACCTCTTTCTCCCTTCCATAACGTATTGAAAAATAAAAAAGCACTCGCAAAAGCGAATGCTTCTTCATTATTTACTTTCAATTACTTTTAACATTCTATTAATAAATGCTGCCGATTCTCCACGTGTTGCAGAACCTTTCGGCATAAATTCATTATTTTCATTTCCTTTTACAATACCTAATCCATAAACACGTTGTACAGCTTGTTTATCATATGCTAAATCTTGATCCGAGAATGGTAATGGAACTAAGTTACCTTTAATTTTTTTATATTGCAGTGCACGGTCAATCATGATAACAGCTTCATCTCGTTTAATCGTATCATTTGGAGCAAATGTCCCATTTCCTCTACCACTTATGATCCCGGCTGTTGCTGCACGATTAATACCATCTATTAGCGATGGATGTGCTGTATTTAAATCATTAAAATTCGATGACCCTTCAGGTAACTGCAATGATCTTGAAATTAAATTCGCAAATTCACCACGTGTTACAAGACGCTCTGGCCAATAAGATCCTTTTCCATCCCCAACCATAATGTCGCGTTTATCTAATTCACGAATGTCTGCTTCGTACCAGCCACCTGTTATATCATCTTTATGGTTCGCATCATAATAAACTTTTGTTCCCTGCAAGAATGGTTCCCACGCATTATTTTTAATCATAATAGCCGGACAATTCTTTTGACTCCAAAATTGATGTTTCTTCACATTTTCTAAAGGAATATGTAATTCTCCCATTAAATAAGCTGTTAATTTACGAGCATTTTCAACAGCTTTATTATAATCACCATCTTCATTTACAGCAATTTCAATCGCAATGGATTCTCGATTCCCAGTTCCTTCCGCCCCATCTCCGGCATGCCAACCATTTTCATTTAATGGAAGATGTTGATAAATCTCTTTATCATCTACCGTAAAGTGCCAAGACGCTGAACGATCTTCCGTTCCTGTTGCCTGGTTATATAAATATATTGCATGGTTTCTAGCATTTGCCCCAACACTGTAATTATCTGTCTCATGAATCGTAATATACTTCGGCTTCATCGCATAACCAGGACGAATATTGTCATTTCCTTTTGGTACAATCATTTCTTTTAAAGTTACACCATAAATATCCGTTGTTTTCTCTTCTATTGGTGCAGCATACATAACCGCTGCACGTTTTGTACGTGCTGGTGTTGCCTCTTGAATAAGCGAAGCCTTTGTTCCTTCAAATTTTGCTGAAGGTGAATAAATCCATTTCATCTCATTATTTATTCTTACTTGGAACCATTCTCCCGCCTGTCCTATTACTTGAATAGTTTGTGGCTCCAATACATTTTCTTCTTTGTATGAAGTAAATGGTTCAGAGTATGAAGAGGTTTCTTCATTAATAACTAACTTTTCACTTGATAACGTATGAACTTCTTTAACCTCTACATTTCCCTTACTATTTTGTATCCATCCAGTTTCAGATGAAGTCCGAACATAGTAAGCGTTTCCTTTTCTCTTCTCAGCTTTTACGACTTGATTCGAAATATGAACCCCTGTCTCTTTTTGAAGATTACTAGAATCATATAAAGGTACTTCTTTCACTATATGTACAAGAAATTCACCTGGCACTTCATTTTGTACTCCTTTATCTTCTCCTCGACCATCTTCATCTTTCATATGGTTTTCAATACTTTTTAAAGCTTGTTCATCAGGTGAAACTGTCACAGTTTTTTCAAGCTCGCTAGCATAGGAATAATTTGGAATCGTTACCATACTAAATACAATCGATGCAGCTAAAACATTATAAAATCTTTTTTTCATCATAATACTTAACACGTCATAATTAAATTCGTGTTAAATTCCCCCCCTCAACTAAAATATAGATCATCTAGTAAACTATTAAACTACATAACCATTTACAATATAACAGACTCATTCCGATTCGTATAGATAGGAATGACTACTATTTGCCTACATTTACTATATTGGAATATAAAAAGAAGCTATAATATATAGCTTCCCTCTACATTTCTTTAACCTCTATGCACCTTATATTCCATAACCCTACCATCTCTATCAAATTGTAAAACAAGCTGTTCACTATCGATTGAAATAAAACCACGTTCATTTCCAAGATAGTACGAAGTGACAATCCCTTCTTCTCCATTTCTTGTTTCAGTAGGCGTTCCTAATAATTTTGTAATTTCTTCATTTGATTTCCCTGTTAATTTATATTTTCGCATTAGGTCATCTACCATATGTACCCGTTTTTCTTCAGCATGTAACCACCGATCTTGATTAAACTTTGAGGTGTATGTATTCATACTTAATTGTGCAGTGCACACTAATAATAGAATACATCCTACTATCATTACACCTAGCATTTTCTTCTTTTCTGTATTACGATTTACAGAAGTGTGTAAGACGAACTTTTGAATCACGACTAATATAGCAAATGGCATGACTACTACAAACATACTTTTTACACTTACTGACATATGAACCGAATCAATAACAAACATAAACGCAAGATACATTAGTATATACAAACAAACATAAACATACAAAATACCCCTTAATATAGCACTCAGAAAGCCCACCTCTTTTTAATTCATTTTATAATTCATCCGGTTAATGATTTCTCGAAGCTTTTCTAACTCTTGATCTGTATATATTACTTTCCCTGTTAAGATCTCATTTCTGAAGAACGTTACAATTTGCTCTCTATCTTTTAATCTCGGTGTTTTTTCTTCAGAAAGATCTAGCACTTCTTTCCCACTCTCATTATAAAAATATACAATCGGTTTTACGTTTTCCTTTACAATATCAACTTGGATTTCTTTCAAACAATTGTATAGAATATGAGCTAGTTTCTTCGCTCTATATACCGGATTTCCTTCATTTTTCACTTGTATCGTTAATGAATCTTCACCTGTTATGCATTCAAACGTTTCTTCTTTCTCTACTTCTTGTTGATACTTGCCAATTTCATCAATCATAAATGAATATATACTAGCATTTTCTTTCGTTAAGCCATGAATTAATTTCCCTGTCCATTCTTTCGTCTCAAGTAGATACATGCCCGTTTTACTTAAAACAAGATGATGAATTCGAAAATCATTTCCGCCGTGCTGATTTCTAATAAAAACATTCGGCATAATATGAAATTCATTATCTAGTATTATGCCTTGTTCTACGAAGCCTCGTTTCATATAATGTAATGTTTCGTGTGTATTCACTTCAGCTCCATTTTTCGTATACTCTCGCAAATTTGCAATTAATTGTTGAAACATATGTATTTCGTTACTATGCTTTTCTTGCACTTCACTACGTTCTTTACTGTGTTGCACAGCTAATTGATTTTTCATCATACGCATATTTTCAAGTTCTCTAGCTGCACTTATTTGTAAATCATTATATTTCTTCTGTTCCATACTTTTCAATGTATTTTGTTGTTCTTTATGCTCTGTAACCGTAGCTGCAATTTCATTTTCATACGTTTCAATTGCTTGTTTCTTTTCAAACTCTACTTGCTGACTCTCTGATTCTAACTGTTTATTTTTATAGAACAGCACGAATGCTACAGCTAATAATAATAAAATCACACCTATTAGCACATAATCCATATGTTTACTCCTTTATTCCATTTTTATTTATTTTTATAAACATCCATTATATTATACTATGCTTTCAATATACACTTTGTAAAAATTACATATTTTTAATGAAACGAGACTTTAATAAGCCATTTTTCCCCATGACCTACTGATCGTTTCAGGTTGCCCTCAAATAGCAGTATAAAAGGCATCTCAGGCGAGATACCTTTTACGTGCATTTTATTGTACACCATACTGAATATAACTTGGATCATAGTATATCCAGCCATTTCCACCTAAACCAAGCCATCCATCTTGCTTACACCATACCCTATAAGCCTCACCATGATGTAACTGTCTTATAACATTTCCAGTTAATGATGGAGCATCCCGCAGATTCACATTATCACCAGTAATAGTCGCCACATAATGTTTATACTGAATGTAACTTGGATCATAGTATATCCATTCGTTTCCACCTAAAGCAAGCCAGCTACCTTGTTCGCTCAAAACTTCATACGATTCTCCTCTATTTAGCTGGCGGATTACAGTAGATTGTAAAGATGGTCCACTCCGTAGATTTACATTATCGCCTTTAATTACAGCAACACCGTAAACTGCAGTAGCGGTACTAGGCGGGGAAACATTTCCACCACCATTTGTTCCATTTCCTTGCAAAGCTTCTAATGAAACCGCTGCTGATACGTCACAATTTCCTACTACACCTGAAATTTTACCAGAATCTGTGTATTGCCATGCTGTCCACTCTGTCCATCCACCAGCATCAGCAGGCGGCGTACTAGAATACTTAGAAATCCAAAGTGGAATATCACTTAACCCGTTAATTCCAAACTCATTAATATACCAAACTCCTGTATATAACATGACATCTTTTCCAGTAGCCTGTTTCACATAATTTATGAAACTTCTTGCCCAATTAGATATAGCAGTACCAGTTAAATTACTATTACTCGGATCTATCGGTGATTCTAAATCTAGAACTGGCATTAAGTCTGTCTGATTGCTTTGTAATATGTTCACAAAATGTTTCGCTTCTGAAATTGCATCATTTAGTTCTGGATGTGCAAAATGGTATGCACCGATTAATACATTCGCATTTCGCGCTGCTTGTACATTTTGAACCAAAGTAGGATCAAGATTATTCACACCTTCTGTCGCTTTTGCATACGCCGCTGAAATACCGGATCCTTTCACTGCATTCCAATCAATATTCCCTTCCCAATGAGACACATCGATAAACGTAATATTTGAACTAGATCTATCTTGCATATAAAAGCTCCTATCAATTTTTTCATTTCGTATACATACAATATGTACAACTTTATTAAAGGGTCACGACGTTTATACTATAGACATAAAAAGCAAACATATTTTATAAACAAAATAAAAAAGCCTTGTAATTACAAGGCTTTTTGTAAACTTCCTTTATTTTGTAGTAAATACATATTATAATACAACCCTTGTTCACTCAGTAATTCTTGATGTGTACCTCTTTCTACTATTTCTCCATCATGCATAACAAAGATTTGATCCGCATCTTGAATTGTAGATAATCTGTGTGCAATGGCTATCGTCGTTCTCCCTTTTCTCATTTGCTGTAATGCTGTTTGGATTGCATCTTCTGTTTCTGTATCAATATTAGCTGTTGCTTCATCTAATACTAGTACTTTCGGATTCGTTGCTATCGTTCTAGCGAAAGCAATTAATTGGCGTTGACCACTAGAAAATGCAGCTCCTCTTTCTACTACTTCCGTTTCATACTGCTCTGGTAATTTTTCAATAAACGTATTGGCTTGCACAAATTGTGCCGCTTCTTTTACTTCTTCATCCGTAATTTCTTCATTATACATACGAATATTTTGTTTTACATTTCCCGCAAATAAAAATGCATCTTGCAATACGAGTCCTATTTTCTTTCTAATTTCCTGCTCTTCAAATCCCTCTAAATCTACACCATCTATTACAATATTTCCGGACTTAATATTATAAAATCGCATTAACAAATTCATAATGGTACTTTTTCCGCTACCAGTGTGCCCAACGAAAGCAACCGTTTGCCCTTGTTTCACGTGAAAAGATACATTTTTTAAAACATCACGTTTTCCATCATACGAAAAAGTAACGTTTTTAAATTCAATTTCTCCATTAACAACTTGAGGATTTCCATCCCCTTTTTGAACTGGCGCTAAATCTTTCTCATCCATTAAATGAAATACACGTGAAGATGAAACAAGTGCCTGTTGGAAAAATGATAATTTCATCATCATCTCGTTTACAGGCTGGAAGAAACGATGTATATAGTTAACAAACGCATATAGAACTCCTACTTCAACAGGACTCTTCAGCGCATCAATTCCAAATAAACCAAGTACTAACGCAATTGCTATAATATGAACTAAATCCGTTGCCGGGCGTAAAAGTAATGCGTCTAACTTTAACGTCCGTCGCCCTGCACTATAATGTTTATTATTCACTTCTTCAAACTCTTTTCTCATACGCTTTTCTTGTCTGAACACTTGAACAATATTCATTCCTTGAATAGACTCATTTAACTTTGCATTTAACACGCTCAATTGATTACGTACTTCTAAATAAAAAGCTGCACTTTTCCGGCGATATAGCACCATAATTGCAAACATGATCGGAATTAATACGAGCGAAAATAGAGCTAGTTTTACATTTAATAAAAACATTGCTACTAAAATACCTATTAAAAAGACTACATTTTTGACAAATGTGGATAATACACTGACATAAAAATCTTTAATTGCTTCCGTATCATTCGTTATTCGCGATACGAGCGTACCAATCGGCGTACGATCAAAGAAACTTAATGACAACTTTTGAACATGATCATATACTTCAACACGCATATCTTGAACAATTTTAAAAGCGATATTTTGAAAATACAATAAGTCTAAATAAGTAAATAATACTTTTAATAAGTGTGCAATAAGATACACTACAAATAGAGTAACAAGTGCTGATTGATCAAAGTTACGTGGTACTAAATGTTCATCAAGAAATTGTTTAATTAAAAAAGGACCCATCATTTCAGTTACAGTTGCACCAACTAAAAAGATAAATGCTAAAGATAACAACCCTTTATATGGCTTCATATAAGAAAGCAATCTGCTTAAATCACTCTGCTTCTTCTCAGTCATCATACGCCTCCTTTCTCAACTAATGCTTCTAACTGCTGACTCTCATACATCTCTTTATACCAACCGTTTTCTTCCATTAATTGCTCATGTGTACCTCGTTGCACAATTCTACCTTCATCCACAACAAGTATAAGATTAGCATGTTGAATTGCACTTAAACGATGAGCTGTAATAATCGTCGTTTTCCCTGCTCTTTCCCTCTTTAATGCATTTAAAATCGTTTCTTCCGTTTTTGCATCTACCGCTGATAAACAATCATCTAAAATTAAAATTTCTGCATTCGTTAATAAAGCACGCGCAATAGAAATTCTCTGTTTTTGGCCTCCAGATAACGAAACGCCTCTTTCTCCTACTACTGTTTCATACCCTTCTGAAAATTGGAGAATATCATCATGAATACAAGCAATCTCTGCAGCGCGGGTAATATCATTATATGTAGCATCCGCCTTTCCGAAGGCAATATTCTCCCCAATACTTGCTGAAAATAAAAAATGATCTTGCGGCACGTATGAAATGGCAGAACGGACACCGTAAAGTGTTACATCGCGAATATCCCGCTCCCCAACTTTTAATTCACCATTAAAATGATCATACTCACGGATTAAGCATTTTAATAACGTCGTTTTCCCTGCACCTGTACGTCCGACAACTCCTAATGTTTCACCCTTCTTTAAATCAAAGTGAACATCTATTAGCTGTAACAATTCATTTTTCTTATATGAAAATGAATCAACCGCAAATGTAACATCACCGCTCGCTATTGTATGCACAGCATTTTCTCTGTTTACTACATCTGATTTTTGAGAGAGAATTTTTTCTACACGATCATACGAAGCACGCCCACGCTCCATAATATTAAACAACCACCCAAAGGCTAACATTGGCCAAACGAGGGTACCTAAATACGTTGTAAATGTAACGAGATCACCTACAGTTAATTCCCCTCTCACAACTAATACTGACCCGTAACATACTGCAATTAAAAAAGAAAATCCAACGATAAGTGAGATTGTCGGATCGAACAACGAATCAATACGTGCGACTAACATATTTTTATGTACAACATCTTCTGACTTTTTTCGGAATGCTTGTAAATCTTCTTTCTCTTGTCCAAGTGATCGAATTACCTTCATCCCACTCATACTCTCTTGCACTTTATCATTGATTTCCGAAAACGATTGCTGCGCTTTATGAAACCTTTTATGTAATAACGTTCCATAATAGTTTGTCGAAATCGCTACAATCGGCATTGGAATTAAGCTTAACAATGTTAACTTCCAACTAATTGTAAAACCCATCGCTACGAGTACACATCCCCCAACTGCTAATGAGTCAACCAGTGTTAAAACGCCCGATCCAGCAGTTTGTTGAATCGCCTGAATATCATTGGTCGCATGCGCCATCAAATCACCCGTACGACGTGATTGGTAAAAAGATGGGCTCATCTTCGTAAAATGTTCGTATAAATTCTTTCGTAATTGACGAGCTAGTTTTAACGAAGATCCAAAAATCATAATACGCCATAAATAACGTAATATGTACATAGTAATCCCTACAATTACTAACAAAATAACCCACTTCAACAACTTTTCAGATGTTAATGTTCCATTATTAATTTCATCTACTACCATACCTAGTACTTTCGGGGCTACAAGTTCAAGAAGCGCGACACCAAATAACATTATAATTCCGATTATGTACGCTCGTTTTTCTTGTTTAAAAAACCAAGCTAAATTAATAAATACCTTCATTTTTATCCTCCTCCCTTAAAATGAGCGATGTTTTCAGTTTACCAAAAATACAGAATTTTTAAAAGTTTTAAACGCTTTAAAAGTCCAATAGGAAAGGGCACTCTTATCGAGTGCCCTTTAGCGCTTATTTTGTTTGTTGCTTGCTCATTGCGCTCATCATTTGATTGATTTTCTTTTGGGAAGGTTTTTGTCCCATTTGCATCATCATCATTTTTAACATTTGTTCATTAATTGGTGGATTTTTTTCTAAGTAGTTCATCATGTATTTGCGGGCAATGAAAAATCCTAACGCCACGCCTGCTACTAGTGCTACTACGCCCACTAGAATACCTAACCAAATTGGCATATATTTTCCTCCTTCATGTTGTCTACCTTACAGTGTACTAAAACCTTTTCAATAAGACAAGATACAATTCGACATTTTTTACACATATGTTCGTACTTGTTTTAGAGGATTCAGCCATCCGTACTTTGTATTTTCATAATCCATTGCTAAAAATGTTAATTCACACTTCCTTAGCACCTCAAAGAAAGTCGTTTCCATAGAAACGTTTCCAGAGGTATTCATGCGAATATAGTGCGGTTTCACCATTATTTCACCGTATTCCGCTCCTGTATAAAGTGTATGTGTATGATGTGTTCGATCATATTTACCAAGAACGCGCAAAGCTTGTTCTAATTTATGGTGAATTTTCATTACTTGTAATGGCATCGTTATATACATCATTTGTTTATATAACACTTTTTTCTCCGAAAGGGACCCAGATTCTGAAAATCGAGCAAATAAATCAAAAAACAAATATTCACGACCAAAGTAAGCTTTCGCAATATCCTCTTGAATTAAATACAATTCATACGTTTTCATCTTTCGCCTCCCAATCTGGACAACCTTTTCCCTTCATTATATAGAAGAAATTTTGCAATGATTGTCTGACTGCGGAGAGATAAAAAACTTTTTCTGTCGAAAAAACTCATTTACATAGAAAAACCTCTCCATGCCGGAGAGATTTTTCTAAAATCATTAAAGCATTTCTTTTACTTTACGAACAACGTTCTCTACAGTAAATCCATACTCTTCCATAATCTTCTCACCAGGAGCAGAAGCACCGAATGTATCGATACCTAACACATCTCCGTCAAGACCTACGTAACGGTGCCATCCGAATGTAGCACCCATTTCGATTGCGAAACGTTTTGTTACTGCTTTTGGTAATACAGATTCTTTGTACTCAGCAGTTTGAGCTTCAAAGCGATCCATAGATGGCATGCTGACAACAGCTGCGTCAACGCCGTCTACTGCTAGAGCTTTTTGTGCTTCAACAGCTAGACTTACTTCAGATCCAGTTGCAAGTAAGATTACATCAGCTGTTTCTTTCTTGCTCGCAGAAACTACATATGCACCTTTTGCTACTTTTTCATACGTATCGTCTTTTGCACCTTCTAATGTTGGAAGGTCTTGACGAGTTAATACTAAAGCAGTTGGCTTGTTTGTAGATTCTAGAGCTAGTCTCCAAGCTGCAACAGATTCGTTACCATCAGCTGGACGAATAACAGATACATTTGGCATTGCACGTAGCGCTGCTAATTGCTCGATTGGCTCATGTGTTGGACCATCTTCACCAACAGCGATACTGTCGTGTGTGAATACATACGTTACTGGCAATTGCATTAATGCTGCAAGACGAATTGCTGGACGTAAGTAGTCAGAGAATACGAAGAACGTACCACCGTAAGTTTTTAAACCGCCATGTAATGCAATACCGTTCATTGCTGCACCCATTGCGAACTCACGTACACCGTACCAAATGTTTTTTCCGCTGTAATCATCTCTTGTAAAGTCTTTTTCGTTATTCATGTATGTTTTGTTAGAACCAGCAAGGTCAGCAGATCCACCGAAGAATGATGGTACAGACTCTGCAATTGCATTAATTACAGCACCTGAAGAATTACGAGTTGCTGCTTTTGATCCTAATTCATAAATTGGTAAGTTTTGCTCCCAACCTTCTGGAAGAAGACCATTCATTGCCGCTTGTAATTCGTTTGCTAATTCTGGGTATGCTTGTGCATATTCACCTAGCATAGTGTTCCACGCTGCTTGCGCAGTTTCACCAACATCTTGTACAGTTTTACGGAAGTTGTCATATACTTCTTCTGCTACATGGAAGTCTTGCTCAGCAGTCCAAGCATATGCTTCTTTCGTTAATTTTGTTTCGTCTACACCAAGTGGAGAACCATGTGAAGCTGATTTTCCTGATTTGTTTGGAGAACCGAAACCAATTGTCGTTCTTACTTCAATTAGCGTTGGGCGTTTTTCGTCAGCTTTCGCTTCTTCAATTGCTTTCGCGATAGCTTCAATATCGTTTCCATCCTCAACACGGATTACTTGCCATCCGTATGCTTTGTAACGATCTTCTACACTTTCAGAGAATGAACGATTTAAATCGCCATCTAATGAAATATCATTTGAATCGTAAAGCACAACAAGACGACCTAATTGTAAATGAGCAGCTAATGAAGATGCTTCAGCAGAAACGCCTTCCATTAAATCTCCATCACCACAAATAGCGTATGTATGATGATCTACTACATTATACGCATCACGGTTATATTTAGCCGCTAAATGTCTTTCAGCCATTGCCATACCTACAGCAGTTGCAATACCTTGTCCAAGTGGACCAGTAGTTGCGTCTACACCTGCTGTATGACCGTACTCAGGATGTCCTGGAGTTTTGCTTCCCCATTGACGGAAGTTCTTTAAGTCATCCATTGTTAGATCATAACCAGATAGGTGAAGTAGGCTGTATAATAACATTGAACCATGACCTGCAGATAATACGAAACGATCACGGTTAAACCACGTTGGGTTATTTGGATTGTGTTTCATAAATTGAGTCCATAATGTATAAGCCATTGGTGCTGCACCCATTGGCATTCCTGGGTGACCAGAGTTTGCTTTTTCAATCGCATCGATGGATAATGTGCGAATCGTGTTGATAGAAAGTTGTTCGATTGAATGTGACATGCTATTCTTCCCTTCGCTTATATTAGTAAACGTTTTATACATTTATATGATAGCTTCCCACGCAAGATTATACAACATGTATCGACAAATATGTTGATATTTTTTTGGTTTTTTATAAAAAAATCAAGGTTTTCAGGAATGTATGGGTATTCAATATGACATACTTTTTCATTGTTTTTATTTTAAAAAGAAAGGGAATTATCTGTATATTTATTCACCATTTTCAAATTCCATAATGCAAAATATATCCTTCCCCATTTTTCACTCTGCGAAGCAAATAAATAAACGACTGTAAATCTTGGCATAATTTATCTCGATCAAATACGTATCTTTCATATTCTCCATCCGTATTCTTATCATTTTCCCATTGAAACTGTCCTGTTAATTCGATTGTTTTTAGCGCTAAAGAAAACATGCTAACTAGCGAACAAAATAACTGTTCTGCTATCACTGCACCTTGCTGTTCTATTTTCGTAATACCATAATAGTGAATTCCAAATCCTTCTGCTCTTTTCGCTGGATAATAGGTCGGAATCCAATGGGTAAAATCTAATAGGTATACGATTAGCTCATCACTTAATACAACACACTCATCTATCGTTGCCTCTTCTTTATATAGAAAACAAAGTTCAATCCAATCTATACCTATGAAATCCAACCCTTTTTTTTCATTCGAAACAAATACAAACTCGTGCTGTAAAGCCAAATCATCCCCCCTATTGTTCACATTTATTATTCCCATTATGTAAAAAAGTACCTTTTATAGGTACTTAAAATAAATTATACAATTTTCTTCCTTATCGAACTTGAAATAAAATCAATGATAATTACCATTAAAATAATACCCAATAAAATAACCCCCACACGAGACCAATTGCGTGAACTCAGTGCAAAAATTAGAGGCGTACCGATCCCACCTGCTCCAATAACACCTAAAATAGCAGCGGATCGTACATTAATTTCGAACCTGTATAACGTATACGATAGAAAATCCGGTAATACTTGTGGGAATACTGCATACCAAAGTATTTGGAAGCGATTCGCGCCTGTTGCTATTAACGCTTCCGTCGGTCCCTTATCTATATTTTCAATTCCTTCTGAATATAATTTCCCTAACATTCCGATAGAGTGTAATCCTAAAGCTAGAACTCCGGCAAAAGAGCCTGGTCCAACAGCTTTTATAAATAAAAGTGCCATAACTAATTCCGGAAATGTACGAACAAAACTAAGTACAAATTTCCCAGTTCCTGAAGTTAATTTTCCACTGCTCATATTCGTTGCTGCCCAAAAAGCGAATGGAACAGATAAAAAGGCAGAAATAAATGTACCTAATATCGCAATTGCCAACGTATCAATCAAACCATGTAATAAATCTTCACCATCTGGCAAAGATACATACGACCAATCTGGATTCAATACACCTGTCATAATTGCTTTTGTAATTTCTCCTGCCGTATCCTTTATTCCCTCTAACGGGACTCCTGAAAAAGCCCATACATAAACAAATGCAAGTGCTATAAAAATAAACCAGCGATATACACTCGTTTTCTTTGGTTTTGGTACGATTAACGTCGTTTTACTCATTATAATTTCTCCCGCAACAATGTACTTACATAATCAATTAACAATACAACAACAAGGGTATAGATAATAATAGATGCAGTTTGTTGATATTGTAAAAACCCAAGTGTACGGTCATAATATAATCCAATACCGCCTGCCCCTACTAAACCTAAAACAGCTGCTGCACGTACGTTCACCTCAAATGTATAAAGAACATAGGAAACAAAATGTGCTTTCACTTGCGGAATTACCCCATACACAATCCATTGCACTTTATTTGCTCCTACTGCTGTCATCGCTTCTAATGGACCTGGATCAATCGATTCAATTGACTCATACAACAATTTCGCCACGAGTCCAATTGAGAAAAAAGTAAGAGCCAAAATACCTGGAAGTGGTCCTATTCCAAAAATAGCTACGAAAATCGCCGCTAATAATAAATCTGGTATCGTTCGGATAAAATTTAAAACCAATCGAGCTGGACCGTACAAAAATGTACTAGTAAACACATTACTTGCCGCAAATAGTGCCAGTGGAATAGCTAAAATCACTCCTAAAGTCGTCCCAATAATCGCCATACGTATTGTATCTAACATCGCTGTTGTAATAACTTGAAAATAACTCCAATCTGGTGGCACCATCTCTTTTAACAAATCAATCATATTAGGAAAACCAACTACTAGTTTTGAAAATGATGCGTCGACCTGTATACTACTTCCCCACAACAGCAAAATGACTAAAATAGCCGTTAACATATGTTTCAACTTACTCGGTGGCTTCTGTATCGATTCCGAATATATCGTCACGTCATTCATTTAACAGCCACCTCTAATAATTCACTTTTCTGCGCTACATCTCCATAAATTTCAGCAAATTTTTCATCCGTTGCCTCTTCTACTGAACCATCAAAAACAATTTCGCCTGCATGTAATCCAATAATGCGTGTCGCATATTGCCTAGCTAAATCAATAGAATGTAAGTTTACAATTGTTGTAATTCCAAAATCTTCATTAATTTTTTTCAAATCATCTAATACTTGCTTTGTTGTTAGCGGATCTAACGACGCAACAGGTTCATCTGCCAATATGATTTTCGCTTCTTGCGCTAACGCCCGTGCAATCGATACACGTTGCTGTTGTCCTCCTGATAATTCATCAGCTCGCGCATATGCTTTTTCTAAAATATTCACCCTTTTTAACGACTGAAAGGCAAGCTCCAAATCTTCTTTTGGAAATAGACCTAACGTTGTACGTAAAGTCGAATGATACCCAACACGCCCAGCTAATACATTTTTCAATACCGTTGATCGCTTTACAAGGTTAAAACTTTGAAAAATCATACCAATATCTCGGCGCATGCGGCGTAATCCTTTTCCTTTTGCAGCAGTTATAGATTCACCTTCAATCATGATGTCGCCTTCTGTAATCTCATGAAGACGGTTTACAGATCTTAGAAGTGTAGACTTTCCAGCCCCAGACAGCCCCACCATTACAACAAACTCACCTTTTTGAATGTTCAAGTTTATATTATTCAATCCTTTTGTACCATTCGGATACACTTTGGAGACATTTCGAAACTCTATCACACATCTTACCTACCTTCTATGTATTCAAAACGGCAAACTAACTGAAAACAAACCCTCCTTCCAGTTAGCTGCCATTTCCATATGTATTATTGCGTTTTTACTTTTTTTCCATATTCACGAACGATATCAAATTTACTATCATCAGATTTAACATATCCTTCATGTGAATATACTTCTTTAATGATTTTGTGACCTTCCTCATTCTTTCCTATTTCAATGAAAGCATCCTGTAATTTCTTACTCCACTCTTCATCTAAATCAGAGCGTACCGAAATCGTATCGTTTGGAATTTTCTCTGTAAATTTCACTATTTTTGTTTGATCGAATATATTCGGATAATCTTTTTTCACAATATTACGAGCATCTTGGAATACAACAGCTGCATCTACATCACCATTTAAAAGAGCAATAAGCGACTGATCGTGACCTTTTAATGTAACAGGTTTCACATCCTTTAACGGATCAACACCCTCTTTTAACAATACAGCCGCAGGCCATACATATCCCGCTGATGACGTTACATCTTGATAACCAATTTTTTTACCTTTTAAATCTTTTACACTATTAATATTTGAATCTTTCTTAACTACAAACTCAGATTTATAAAAGTCTACTAAATCCTTTGTAGGAGCTCCGGTTTCATCATCTACCCCAAAACGTTGTGCTTGTAAAATTACGTTTGCAGCCTTTTTCTCATGTGCTAGTACATATGCTGTTGGAGGTAAAAAGCCTACATCTACTTGCTTAGATGCCATTGCTTCTACAATTGTATTGTAATTCGTTGAAATACTAACTTTTACCGGGATATTTAATTTATCACTTAATAGCTTTTCCAATGGTTTTGCCTTCGCCTCTAACGTATCTGCATTTTGAGAAGGAACAAATTGAACATTTAAAGTCTTCGGTACATAACCTTTTTTCGTATCTGCATTTTTACTTGCACTAGATTCCTTCGTTCCACAGCCACTTAATAATCCCGCCGCCAGTACAACTGTCGTGCTCATTGCAAAAACTTTTTTCAACATATTAAAGCCTCCATTTTTATTGTTATAAATTTCCTTCCGTAAACATGAAGAAATATATCACACATTTTTATTAATAATTGCTTATTTACAGAATCTTTACACATTCTATACATTCTCATTAAAATTCTCTTCATATATTTGATATGCTTAACTAGTAGATAACAATAGAAAAGGTGAATGATATTGACTCAAAATCAAATAGTAAGTTTAAACATCTTATTAACAAGTGATATACACGGTACTGTTTATCCAATTCACTACCAAGATAACTCCAAAGCCGAAATTGGTTTAGCTAAAATTGCTACTCTTATAAAAAAAGAACGTTCCCAAAACAGAAACGTTCTTTTAATTGATAACGGTGACTTCATACAAGGAACACCCTTTACTTATCATTACGCTACATATGCAAAAGATAAGAAAAATCCAATGTCCTTATTAGCGAACTATTTACGTTATGATGCTGCAGTTATCGGGAATCATGAATTTAATTATGGAATGGACGTATTAAATCATGCTATTTCTACTGCGAACTTCCCGTATCTATCAGCAAATATTTTAGATACAAACAGAAAAGAACCTTATTTCGGGAAACCATATATAATAAAACATATTGAATCAAATATAAAAATTGCTATTTTAGGGGTAACAACGCATTACATTCCTAATTGGGAACAACCTCATCACATTCAAGATCTACAATTTGAAGATGCACTGGAAACAACAAAAAAATGGGTTTCTTACATTCGCGAACAAGAGCAACCAGATTTACTAGTCGTAGCGTATCATGGAGGATTTGAACGCGATTTACAAACCGGGGTACCGACTGAAGTTTTAACAGGTGAAAACCAAGGTTATGCAATGTGCTATGAAATTGAAGGCATAGATATTTTACTAACAGGCCACCAACACCGGGAAATCGCTCACACCGTAATAAATGGTGTAACAGTTTTACAGACTGGATGCAATGGACACTCCGTCGGAAAAATAACAGTAACATTCGAGAAAACAGAACAAAAATGGGTAAGAAAAGAGAGTTATTCACAATTATTGCCCGTGCGAGGAATTGCAGCGGACCAACATATGCTTTCCTTGGTTACCGATTATGAAGAGAAAACACAAAATTGGCTCGATCAACCTATTGGACTAATCTATGGAGATATGCAAATTTCAGACGCTATGCAAACTCGTTTGCAAGACCATCCTTTTATTGAATTCATAAATAAGATACAGATGGATATAGCTAATGTTTCTATTTCTTGTACAAGCTTATTCCATAATACTTCTCTAGGTTTCCCTGATCATGTAACAATGCGTGACATCGTTTCTAATTATATTTATCCAAATACATTAAAAGTAATTAGAATAACTGGAGCAGATATAAAAAATGCCCTTGAACTCTCTGCTTCTTATTTCACATTACATGCAGATGGAACTATCATCGTAAACCCTACCTTCATAGAACCAAAGCCACAACACTATAATTACGATATGTGGGAAGGGATTTCGTACGTATTAAACATTTCCAAACCTATTGGCGAGAGAGTAGAATCTTTACAGTATAAAGGCACTCCTCTTAATATGGATGAAGAATATGACGTCGTTATGAATAATTATCGCGCAAGCGGCGGAGGAAACTTCTTTATGTTTCAAAATAAGCCCGTAATAAAAGACATACCAACAGATATGTCTGAACTTATCGCTAACTATATATTGAAGCACAAAAAGATAGAGGCAACAGTCAATAATAACTGGAAAGTTATTAAATAACGGATATAATAAATAAAAAAGATGGGCTTCGCCCATCTTTTAGTTTAATTTTGCATTATCTTGCTTTTTTAAAGCTTTTAATTTCGCCGGTGTAACATCAGTACCTTCTTCGTTAACAACTTTAATTCCTTTAAGTTCGTTTAACATATTTTGACGAAATCCTTTTAAATATTGTTCACGTAGCGATTGGCGCTCACGTTGTTCTTCTTCAGTTAAGCCTTCAGCTTTTGCTTTTTTCGCTAAGAAGTTAATGCGTTCAATGAGTTCGTGACTTTGCATCTCGAATCCCCCTTTTACTCAAAACTGATTATTATCATACAATAGTTAGTCCTCTTTATCAAGCAATTGCTTTGTATATTCTACATATCTACGATGTACAGTCGCTTTTGAAACATTATAACCAAAGCCGCGAAGTGTTGCTGCAATTTCTTCAAAAGTTAATTCATTCCGGCGTAAACGTACAATTTCCTCAATTGGCACTTCTTTCTTCTCTCGTCCTACGCTTAAATGACGATTCTTCAAATTATTTTCTGGACGATAACCTTTTTCTACTGCACGTTGCATACCACGTTTAATTTTCAAGTTATGAATCTTTCTTTGATACTCTTCAACAATACCAATAATATCCAATACCATTGAATCAGAATCCGATAATTGTAATTCTCCATTATGCGTATGCGTGTATACTTTTATTCCCTCTTTATGTAAACAGTGCATTAATGCAATCTTTGCATTCCCCCTACCAAGGCGCGTTTCATCTTGTATGAGTAGCACATCAATTTGTTCATCTCGAATGGTATCTAGCACTTCTAATATACCGTCACGTTCAATCGTATACCCACTAGCCTGTTCTTCAATTACCTTAGCAACATTCATTTGATAGCGCTCAGCTAAATGCAATAATTCATCTTTTTGACGTATTAATGACGTTTCTTGCGCTTCTTTCGTTGTACTCACACGCGCATAAATAATTGCATTCATTATGCCCCCCCTCTTTCTCACTATTATTTCCCTCCAGTGTAACATAAATTCGTCTTTTGTTCGAACTTATGTTTGTAGAATGTTTTTTCGCATGTTATACTTATTAATAAGAAAAATGAAAGAAAACGAGGTGTTAGAAAACATGGAAAAGTTAACGAAACGCCAGCAAGACATTCTCGACTTTATTAAGCTAAAAGTACAAGAAAAAGGATATCCACCTTCCGTACGTGAAATTGGTCAAGCAGTCGGCCTCGCTTCTAGTTCTACAGTGCACGGACATTTATCACGACTAGAAGAAAAAGGATATATTCGACGCGATCCAACAAAACCACGAGCAATTGAAATTTTAGGTGACGATCGAATGGATACAGAAACACAATCTGTTATCCAAGTTCCAATTATCGGAAAAGTTACTGCTGGATTACCGATTACAGCAGTTGAAAGTGTAGAAGATCACTTCCCACTTCCAGCTAGCATTGTTGCTGGAGCAGACCAAGTGTTTATGTTACGTATCTCAGGAGATAGTATGATTGAAGCTGGTATTTTCGATGGGGATTTAGTTGTTGTTCGCCAACAACAGTCTGCATATAATGGTGAAATTGTAGTTGCTTTAACAGAAGATAACGAAGCAACTGTGAAACGTTTCTATAAAGAAAAAGACCATTTCCGTCTACAACCGGAAAACTCTTCATTAGAACCTATCATTTTAAAACAAGTGTCAGTTATCGGAAAAGTAATTGGCGTATACCGTGATCTACACTAAGAATAATAAAAGAAGATAATTACCTTATTTATATACGGTAATTATCTTCTTTTTGTATTTTGATAGATTTTCATACATTCTATTTCTTATGAACGAGTTTCAATCGTCACATCGCCAGCAGCTGTTTTACCACTAATCTTTTTACTACCATTGCCAATTGTTACATTTTTATTTTCTTCATTAAAAATTATTACTTCGCCAGCAGCACTTTGCCCAGTTATAACTGCATCTTGTGGTTTTTCTAATAAAGTAATATCTACATCCCCAGCAGTTGAACTTGCCTCTACATCGTATTTAGGATCATGATCCATAATATGCACTTCTCCACTAGCCGTTTTCGCTGTTACTTTCCCTATTACCTTTTTAAAGTTTACCTCACCAGCTTTTGAAGATCCTTCCACACTTTTTGCTGTAACATGTTTCAAATCTACTTCTCCGGCCAGTGTACCAACACTTACACGATCACTTTTCACATCACTTATTTCTATTTGTCCAGCGGATGAATTTATTTTTATCTCCCGGTAAGAACGTTCAGGCACGAGGAGAGTTATTGTAGATGTTTGAAACCTAAAATCGTAAAAAGAAAAATCAAATGAAGCACCTTTTTCTCTTTCCCCAATAATTTTTAATGTGTCACCATCTTCTGCAATACGAACCTCTTGTTTACGTGCATCTCCTGATTGCTTTACATAAAAAGAAAAGTCGGGAGATTTTTGGACAACAATATCCCCAGCGTCTAACTTAACTTCTATATTTTTTAATGTTTCGTTTTTAATAACGTCTTCTTTGTTTCCTTTTTCTGCAGTTTGTACTGCTTTTTCATATGTTTGTGAAATCCCTATTACTCCAATAATGATACAAGCGATTGCTACTAACAATATTTTTTTCATCATCTACTCCCCTTTTATCATTTTGAAGTTCCATAATACATAACGTACGCATAACTTTTTAAACCACTTCGTACTATAATAAGCGATAATACATAACAACAAACCTACTCCAACAAACGTTATACTAACGAATACATCCAACCATATAAAAGTACCCATAAATACTTTTGCAATAACAAAAAATGGTGTCACTACACTAGCAATCCCACCGACCCAAAATGAAAATATAAAAGCGATAATTGCAACTAACGGGCCTAACACAATAATGAAATTAAACAAACTAAGTCCAATCGCAGCCATGACAGCCCTTGTTATATTCGAAGTAGATGGGTCCTTTTTCATTTCATCAAAGCGATACAAAGCAAGTAAGTCTTTCGCAATTACTTTCGGAGAACCAAGGCCTTTTATTATTTCCGCTTCAGTTTTCCCCTCTTCTTTCCCAAACTGAAAATGCTCTTCATAATCAAATAAAATATCTTTCCTCTCTTCTTCCGGTAACTTTCTAAGATGACTTGATAATTCTTTGAGGAACTGTTCTTTACTCATCCCATTCCACCCCTTCAATAATTTCTTGTACGCCTTTTGCAAAATCACGCCACTCTGTTACTAACAAATTCAGTTGCGTTTCCCCTTGCTCAGTTAGTTGATAATATTTACGAGGCGGCCCCTCCGTAGATTCTTTCAAATACGTTTGAAAATACCCTTCTTTCGTTAAACGACGTAATAAAGGATACACTGACCCTTCCGATATTAAAAATTTATTTGAGATTTGCTGTACAAGTTCATAACCGTAACAATCCTTACGTTTCACAAGTGCCAAAACACACAGTTCTAACACGCCTTTTTTAAACTGAACGTTCAAGGTCAATCCCCCTTTCTCATTTCAGTACTGTTCAATACACGGTACCCATTACATCCATAATATACCACTTGGTATTATTCATTGCAAGGTACTTATTTATATTTATTCCCTAAATATACAAAACGTACAAATAAAAGCCTGAATAATGTCCTGTTATAACTGGCCATCACTCAGGCTTTTATTCAATTCGAACTGTATGAATACAAAAATTCATTCACTCTTTCCTCTCTAAGAACCAACTTCCATTTGTGACCCTAACAAACTTCGAAACACACCTTTTCTCTCTTTAGCTAATTGATTAAATTCACCTTTTTGGACAATTTCACCTTTTCCTAACACAATAACTTGATCGGCATTACGTATTGTTGATAAACGATGGGCAATTACGACGATAGTCATCGTTCCTTTCAATCTTTCTATTGCTGATTGGATTTTCAATTCATTTTCAGTATCTAATGCACTCGTTGCTTCATCTAATATTAAAATGGATGGTTGTCTTAAAATAGCCCGCGCTAGTACAAGTCGTTGACGTTCACCACCTGAAAGCCTTACTCCTCGATCCCCAATCAGTGTATCAAGCCCATTAGGAAGCGTTTGTACAAATTCAGCGGCGGCCGCAAAATTTAATGCAGACCAAATTTGTTCTTCACTTGCATTTGGCTCAATCATCAATAAATTTTCTCTTATGCTTGCATTAAATAAGAAAGGATCTTGTGGTACATAACTAATAGCCCGCCTTAATGACAATAAATTATCAGTTGTAAGGAGCGTACCATCTATTAACACTTGACCTTTTTCTGGCTGTATTAATCCCATTAATACATCAATTAATGTACTTTTGCCTGCACCAGAATGCCCCACAATGGCCGTCATACTGTTTATTGGAATTTGCATATTAATATTTTGAAGTGCGTATAAAGATTCTTGCTTATTATAACGAAAGTAAACATCCTTACACTCCATACCTTGTTTTATACGAATCGGCTCTATATGTTTTTGTTGATCTATATCCTGCATTTCAATCGCTTCCTTACATTCCACTTGCAACTCCCATAATGACTTAAAAGCAGGAATACTTGCAGCCAGTTGTTCTAAATTTGATTGAATCGTCATGAATCTTGGCCATAGTCTGGAGAAAATGAGGATAATTAATAATAATTGGGTGGGTTGCGCTTGAAACATACTTACTGATAATAATAAAAAAAATACAATTAATATAGCCATTGAAACTTTATAAAACAATTGAGATTTCGATCTTATTCTCATATACTCCATTTGCTCATTACTCATCTTTTTTGTTATAGATTGTAACCAATCTATACGTGATGCTTC
This sequence comes from Bacillus sp. BC08, assembly GCF_054326875.1. Classification (NCBI taxonomy): domain Bacteria; kingdom Bacillati; phylum Bacillota; class Bacilli; order Caryophanales; family Bacillaceae; genus Bacillus; species Bacillus sp. BC08. Next base: position 455,100 of record NZ_JBTGPA010000027.1, read on the forward strand.
CAAAGTATTACTCTTTATATCTTTAATTCCATTAAAATGATCTGTTATACCAGAAAGATAGTCTTTTGCCAATTCTGAGGTCTTACCGCCTAGTATTCGTGCTTTTTTTATAAAAACACGAGAAGCTACCAAGAATAATAAACCAAAGACCAAAACAAATATAGTTATTTGAGGAGATAATAAAAACGCAATCCCCACCTGTATAAATGTAAACAGAATAGCAGCTAACAATTGTAAAATTAAATTAACCCCATAACTTACACGAGCTAATTCTGTAGTTAATATATTTATTAAATTTGTTTTCCTTTTCTCTAAAAAAAAACTCCACTTTGCTTTTAAAATCATACTATATGTTTCTATTCTTAATTCTCGTATAAAAGCTTGTTGCGTTCTCGCATCCCTTAGCGTTATATTTCTTTGTAGTAAATTTTGACCTAACACTATTAATATATATATACCTAAAATAGAAACTAGACTTGCTGTTTTAGGAAAATCCTGCAAAAATCTAGAGACAGGTGCAATAAAAGTAGTCTCCTCGCCTATATTAATTATTCCAGTCATACTTATCATAGGAATTAATAAAATAATACCTATCCCTTCAAGTAAACTTATTAAAACCATACCAAATAAATTCACATACAGTATGTTTCCCGCCGAAGAGTATAGTTTCTTCATAAAATATATAATATGATTCATCGATGTTCCCCCTATAACAAAGCCAGCTTCTTTGTTTTCCTCCAAAGACATAAAAACGGACGTAGAGGAAAATATAAAAAATGAAGAAATTTAGGTAACGGTAATGTTTTTGCATCAATTGGATAAGGATATAGTTGGCTCATAATATATAAAATTTTTTGCTGATTAGACATTAGTGAAAATAAATATCGACTATGATAGATAAATACCTCTTCAGGGACAGGATCGGTATGCAAGTTTATCATTTGCTTGAAATAAAACAGTGCCTCTTGAGCTAACTGCTTTGAATGTTTTTTCGCTACTAATTCCATCATCCTTTCATCTAGTCGTACACCTAGCAATTGAGCTGCTAAAATTAATGCTTGTCCTCCTAAATGACGCATTTGATATTTTCTCATTAACTTATGGATCTCACTCCAATTAAGTTCTTGATCGACAATTTTTTTTATATCTACTAACCAACGTAATCTGGACCAACCATGTCTAGCACCATGAGATACCAAAAATAAAAATAAATCTTCCTTTCCTAACATATATACAGAATTACTCGTAAGGTTACTTTTTCTCTTTCTCCCCCAAAGCTCTTCAAACCCAGGTTCCTTGCCCGGTCCGGGGTTTAACCTCCAATGAATTTCAAGCTTAATCTGCTTTGTTGGATGAAAAAATGTTATATGATGATGCCTCCATTTCCAATCATTTAATATCGTTTGAATATAATCGTCTTTTACATACCCCTGCTCTAAAAGTAGCATTTCTACTTTTTCTAAATTTTGCATCGGAATTAGAACGTCCAAATCACAGGATGTTCGTAAAGAAATATCCCCATATAAGTCCTGAGATAGTACAGGTCCTTTTAGAAAAATCATACGAATCTCATTTTCATTACATAGTTTATTTATTCGTTCCATTTCAGCACTTAAATAAAGCATTTGAAATGTATTTTTTTTATATTTTCTATTCAAGGTTTGTACAATATGTGAAGGAATTAGTTCCTCATCCACCTGTTTAAGTTTTTGATATATCACCGGATAAACGCGATGATGCACAGCTTGCTCAAGAAATACCTCCCAATCAATATCCGAAAACCATTCATTACTGTAAGTTTGCACTGTTTCGTCATCTTGTAACTTCAAAATTGCAAAAAGAAGTTTCAATTCCTTAGACATGAACTCTACATTAAGACCAAAATCTTTCTCCATTTTATTCTCCTTTAATAATGTCCTCACTTAGCCTCTTTGCAAATGATCCAACGACAGTAAATTTCTCCATTCCTTCTGATCCAGTAACATAAAAAGAACCGCTTCGTAACCATGCATGCGCAATTAAATCCCCATGACTATCCTTAGCAGTTCCTAAATAAAGAGTACTCTCAATGTGACGTTTTTCGAGCATTTTCATCCCAGCTATAGCTTTAACAAGACACTGACTTTCCCAAAAAGTATAACGACTCATAATAGAAATAGCTTCAGACACCTTCTTTAGTGTATCCCCATGTGGCTGAATTTGGGCAACTGATGTTTCGTTCATGTAATCCCCTAAAGAAGGTGCAACTTTGGAAAAGGTAATACTTTTTAGTACACGCGCCCACCCTAAAAAAATAAAAGCCTCTAAAAATAAAAGCTTTGTTTCCATGTTCAGCGATAAAAATACCCTTAACCTTTTCACAATATTCATTAATCCCTTCCTAACAGTTCTCTTGAAATTACGAATTTATCTATTAGATTGATCTTTTATTTGAATTAAACCTTCTTGAAATAAACACTCTAAAAAGGACAGAACTTGCTCTTCACAATCTTTTCGTTCAATATCATAGTTGGATACTAGCATAGTAACAAGCTGATTAATTATTATTGGCTTTTCAATAAGCTCCCATATTTCTCCGCCTATTTCACCTAAGTTATAGTAATTTCCTTTCTGGACATTTAACATAACTTTTTCTCCATCCATATCGCTTACTATATTACCTTTACTTTGGACAACGTTATGTTTTAATGATATTTTTCTCGAGTGGACAACCATCAACCATACTCCCTTTCTGTATAGTATTTAAAATAACTTCCACAAGCTCATGAGCTGTAAATCTTGAAGTCGGGCGACTTACTTGAAACATTTCCATTCCACTTGCAATATGTGTTGAAGTTTCAAAATGCCATTCCATCAATCCTAATTTAGAAATCAAAGAACTCCTAAAAGTATGACGGTATAATTTATACAAGCGCTCGAGTCCTTCTATACGGGTCATCTCAATATCTTCTCCCTGTGTTTTTACTAATTCAATAACACCAGCAAGAGGTAATGAATCTGGAAAGAATTGAGAATTCACAGGAACAGCATACTTCGTTTCTCTTTCAAATAAAGGGCTCAATTGCGCTACTTCCATTCCTAACTCATTTATGCTCTCTTGCCATAATTTTTGTTGCGCGTAAGAAGGATGAACTATTACATTATTTTTATTCAAAAGAGACACAGCAACTACATCATCACTTAAAAGCTGATATCCTTTATTCAAAAAAGCCGAGGCTAACGTTGATTTTCCAGCTCCTGAATCACCAATTAATGCATATGCTTTTCCATCTATGGCAATTACACTCCCATGCAATGGGAGTGTTTTACGTTGCATTAAAAGCGCCCCCATACAAGTTCCCAGAATATATAAGCGAATTTTATCTTCTTCTGCGTCTGCCATAGGTGAAAAGGTGATTTTCTCGCCGGCTTGTATAGAAAATATTGCAGTTTGAGGAACATGAAACATAACTACATCATCCTCCACTACAATTGTTTTTTGCTTTTCCGCGCTATATTTACACCACTGTTCTGACAAATCCTTTATTTCAACTTGAACATCTGCCATCTCTTTTTTTTCATTCAGCTGAGACAATTCGGGTAATGGAATTTCACTTACTATTTTTAACCCGAAGGCTTGATATAACACATTCCCCATAGAATCAAACATCCTATCCCCCACATTGTCAATTTTTTGAAAGCTCTTATATAATAAAGTTATATAAGAGCTTTATTTTTCCAATGACTTAACTGTACTTCACTGGATCATCTGGGTCAGGTTGAACAGCATCTGGATATTTATGCCCAGGCCCAGCCATAGTCATATTAATATTAAGTACTTCTAATACAGGTTGTTTCCACTCCTTTTTCATACGTATCACCTCCTTTCATATTGCTTTTTTTATAAATCGATAGAAGATTAAGCTGCGCATTAAAACTCTAAAATCTAAATCAAATGCATATTCTGGTCGAGGTTCTTTACAAATTTTTGAGATAGCTTTCTTAATTACCTCTACATTTAGAAATTGTGAGATTACTGGATCTACACTAAGTTCTTCAACTTCCTCAATAAATTCATTCCAAAAAGGAGCCATACGGTAAACACCATCTGCACCTTGAATACCTCGAACCCGTTGATTCAATCGTACTTTATCAGGAAGGAAGTTCTTTGTGGCTCTCCGAATCAGGGCTCGATCTAAACCATTTTGAACATACTGTTCTTCTGGGACTGACAAACAAAATTGAATCAATCGTAAGTCATTTGTGGGATCACGATCCCACAAAGCATAACGTAATGATAATTTCGTTTCATACGTGCCATTTATGCTCCAATAATATGGTTTTTCAAACTGTTCTCTTTTCATGTCATATGCATTAGAAATAGAGGTGCCTGTTATATCGATTTCTTGTTCTCTAAGTCTTTCAAAAACATTCATTTCCCTCGCAAATTCCGGGTTAATTATTGCGGAATTTACATCTTGTTTTCCTGAAAAAAGTAAATGATGCAAAAATGGAAATGCCTTTCGTCTTACCACTTCAAAAACACGTGATTTTTTCACTCCAATATTTCTACTATATAAATGTAGTTCACGATAAAAACGAATCCAATGTAGCTTTTTCAATAACATTGCCTGGTAATCTAAAATAGGTCCCCATGATACTGTCCAATTACCTCTTTGACCACTAAGAAGTACTCCAATTCCATGCTGAGATGCTTTTTCATAAACTCCACTCAACCAAAAAGTATTCTCAAAAAATTTATATGGCATCTCCATTGTTTCCAGCCAATCATCAATTTCCGATAGTGGGCTTCTCTCTGGCAATTCTAAATAATAATCCTGTATATTCCCTACATGCTCTACAGTCGATTGAATAAATGGTCTTTCGTCAGCTATCCTACCTTTGTGTGTCCAATCTTCAAATCCTTCTACTGGAACATAACTATACGTATGTAATTTTTTATTTTCAGTCCATAAATCCCTTGCAGCAAAACTAACGACAGAACCTGAGTCTAATCCTCCACTCAAATGGGCTCCTACTTGGTGATGTGTTCGCAAACGTGCCTTCACTGCACTTTTATACACCTCTCGAAACGCCTCTTCATACTCTTCATTTGATTTTAAATTAAGCATTTCCCCAACAGCTGGTATATAGTATCTTGAAAACTTCACTTCGCCTTCCTTTACCAAAATAGTGTGTGATGGAGGCACTTGTTCTATATATTTGTAAACTGTTAACTGTGGATCTACCGATTCAAAATTCACTGGGATAGCTAAAAATTCAGCAAGCCACTGCTCATTCAATTTTTTCTCAATATACGGTAGAGTAAATAACGGATTTATAATGGTACAAAAAGCAAATTTTTCCTCACCACGATAAAAATAAAGGGTCCGACTTCCTGAAAAATCTCTGGCACCAAAAAGAATTTGTTTTTTCTCATCCCAGATCATAAAGGCAAAATCGCCTACCAAATATTTTGGAGCCGCTTCCCCCCATTTCTGATAAGAGAGTAAAATCAACTCACTATCTGTCATGTGTTTCCTATCCGAATAATCCACTTGTAATTTTTCAAATAACTCATCACGATTATCAATAATAGCATCTGCTGTAATTGCCAATTGCTTTTCATAATTATAAAAGGGTAATTGTTCACCAACTGCCTCTGGTGTAATCCATTGTGCATGACATCCTAGAAAAGCATTTTCTTTGTGCCATATTTGAATATCGTCAGCAGGGTACTTTTGTAATTCACTCATTAATCGTGTGCCATGTTCAATTGATGTAGGTTCATTATTAAAGTGAATAATGCCAGTTATAGCGCTCATTTCTTCCTCCTAATATATGAAAATTACTACAAATACTATTTACATATTAAATTCGTTAAACATACCCCTTTATCATTCTTTTTAAAGAACAAAATTATTTGTTTTTATTACTTTCTCAATTACATACTTTAATTTACCTTCAGACTTATATAGTATAGATATTTTCAATATCTATACTCCTCCCTTTTTTATGTGAATTGAAACTGAACGCCAAAAACAATTCACTATAAAGAACAATTAGTGGTACGTATACAAATCTAATTCAAATTCTATTTTCACTTACCTACAGCTTTTAAAACGCTTTGAATTACCCTTTGTTGATCTTCTGCTAACATATTAGATCCTGAAGGCAAACAAATTCCACTTTGAAATAGGTACTGCGACACATCTTCATTTTTGCTATGCGGATAATATTTCTTCTCTTTAAAGAGAGACTGCATATGAAGTGGCTTCCACATAGGACGCGCTTCAATATTCTCTTCTGCTAAAATTCTCAACAATTCCCCAATAGAAATCCCAGATTCCTTTTCATTAATTGTCAATGTAGTAAGCCAACGATTTGGACGAGTATGTTCTAATTCAGGCATAAAATAAAACCCTGGCATGTGAGATAGCGCTTCGTAATACCGTTTATATATAAATCTTCTAGCTCTCACTCTATCTTCTAACACTTCTAATTGTCCTCTACCAATACCAGCTAAAATATTACTCAGTCGATAATTATACCCTATCTCACTATGCTCATAATGTGGAGCTGGATCCTTTGCTTGTGTCGCTAAAAATCTCGCTCTTTCCAATGCTTCTACATCATTAGAAACTAGCATTCCACCACCTGAAGTGGTAATAATTTTATTTCCATTAAATGAGTAAACACCAAATTTCCCGAATGTACCGCTTGCTTTTCCTTTATATGTAGATCCAAGAGATTCTGCTGCATCCTCAACTATAGGAACATTATATTGATGACAGAGTGAAAGAATTTCATCTAGTTTCGCACTCTGACCATATAAATGAACAAGAACGATAGCCTTAGGTAAATTCCCCACTTTATTAGCTTCATATAATGCATGTGCCAATGCACTCGGTGACATATTCCAGGTTTCCGGTTCTGAGTCAATAAATACTGGTTCAGCTCCCAAATAAACAATCGGATTTGCACTCGCTACAAAAGTAAAACTGGAACAAAATACTGTATCTCCCTTTTGAATACCTAATAACCGTAAAGCTAAATGAATAGCAGCAGTACCTGAACTAACTGCAGTACCTCCCTTAACTCCTACAAAAGATGCAAGTTCTCGTTCAAACCCATCAACATTTGGTCCAAGAGGAGCAACCCAGTTTGTATCAAATGCATTTTGGATATATTTTTGTTCATTCCCACTCATGTGCGGAGAGGAAAGGTAAATTCGCTTTTTATGCTGAACTGTGTGCATGTAAACACATCCTTTATACATATTTAAATACTATGTATCTAAAAACATATGCTTTAATACAGATATATCAGATAATCTCCTTAAATTATTAATTGTATAATGCGCTTTATAAGCTTGCTCAACTATAAGATTATGGTAAATTCCATCTTCTCTATTAATATGAATCGTTAACCATTTCAATTTCTTGGCCGTTATAAAATCCTTACTTAAATTATCTCCTATATAGACACATTGCTGATGAGGCACCTGTAATTCCTTACTTATTTTTTCATAAGGAATTTTGCTTGGCTTCCAACATTCTTTTCCTAGCTTATCAGTGAGAATTATTGAATGAACCCTCTCTTTTAACTTTAATGCATTTATTTTTCTTTCTTGAGCAACTAAATATCCATCTGAAATAAGTCCTATTTTAACGGTATTAACCAAATTATTTAGTACCCAATCCGCTTCATCCAACAATTGAATATCTGGTTTATGGAACCTATACTGTTCTATCAAATTACTAATCAATTTTTCGTCACAATCAATGTCTAACTTTTTAAGTGTTTTATTAAACACAAACTTTCTTTCACCTGAATTAAATAATCGAATTGCGATATTATAAAAACCAATTTTTCCATAGTTATCTTTAATCCAATCATCCACTGCTTTAAAGCCACTTACGACATAATCTTTCTCTTTATATAAAGTATCATCCATATCAAAAACAATTGCTTGAATCACCATATTAAATACTCTCCATAAAAACCGCTTCATCATATCTAAGCATTGTTAAATTTCCTCTCCAATTATAGTCTCTATCTGTAAAAACTTCTCCCTGACACATTTTAATTGTCCAAAGTGGAAAATTCGCTCCAGCTTCTATGGATAATGGAATTCCTCCACCAAAACGAGGATTTATTTCAATAAATGTAATTTGTCCATCCTTCTTTTTAAAACATTGTAAAGTAATACATCCAATAGGATTAGGAAGAGCTTTTATTACAGTTTCTGCTGCTTGGATGATGTCAAAATCTTTCTTGGTTATACCTTTACTTACCTCACCTGCTCGTGTCTCTATACGCAATCTAGGAACGATCGTTTTTATATTCCCATAGAAATCTACCATGACATCTATAGTGTATTCCTCTCCTGAAACATATTCTTGTATCATAGCGTTAGGTATATACTCCTTAAAAAATTCCAATTCCTTTTCATTCATTATTTTTGTTACACCTTTACTAGAACTGCCATCATAAGGTTTAATTAATAATGGAAATTGATAGTCCTTTCTTCCAATCTCTTCATCACTATACACTCTAGGCGTTGGTATATTATTAGATACAAAAAAGTTATATGTGTATTTTTTGTTATTAGCAATTTTATTTAATTCCATACTAGAAACTAGTACTTTTACACCAATACCTTCAAAAACCTCCGAATTATTAGCCATAAGGGTTAATTCGGTATCAATTAACGGAATTATTAGATTTATCATTTCAGATCTACATATTTTTAACAATTCATTTATATACCCTTCTTCATTTACACGCGGAACAATAAAATGCTTATCGCTAAAGTAAATGGTAGGAGCAGTTTCTTTTAAGTCTGCAGTAAAGATTTTCCCTTTGATTCCTACTTGTTCAAATACCTCCTTAAATTTTTTAATTAAAGTGACCCTCCTACCAGAGCTAGTAAACAAAATATTCATTTTATTCCCCCCCATGCTCGATTCCCCCCTTAAAAACTGGCATAGTCACATGCTTATTATTTGTTATCCCTTCCGATTTTAAAACTTTACTAAAAGTTAGATATAAAATTTTCAAATCTAAAAGAAAACCTTGATTCTCAACATACCATACATCTAATTTAAATTTCTCATCCCATGAGATACTATTTCTTCCATTAATTTGAGCCCATCCAGTGATTCCAGGTTTAACATTATGCCTTTTAGCTTGCTCTTGCGAATATAAAGGCATATATTCCATTAATAATGGTCGAGGGCCTACCAAACTTAATTGACCTTTTAGAACATTTATTAATTGTGGTAATTCGTCCAAACTATATTTCCTCAGAAACTTTCCAACTTTAGTTAATCTAGCGTAATCTGGTAAGAGCTCCCCCCTATTATCTCGCTCATTGGTCATCGTACGAAATTTATAAAGATAAAAGGGTTTTCCATGTAACCCTGGACGTTGTTGTCTAAATAAAATAGGTGATCCTATCTGGGTTTTAACTATAATTGCTACTAAAAGAATAATGAAAAAAAAGCAAATTAATAATAATAAAGAAATAAAGATATCCAACAGTCTCTTCATTACCAATCATTCCCCCATCTTAAATTATTACAAATGCTTTTCCAAAGTGAAATAATATATAAAGTATTCATTACGGGTTGAAATCAAGTATTTTCAAGTTGTAATTAAAAAATTGTATTCAATTTTTCTTTACTTATCACCTGCAAACATTTTCTTTAGTACAAAACTTTAAAACTTAATATATAGAGGAAAGCAATGCACAAAGGTGCAAAATATATTTTCCAAATGCTTATCCAAGAGACTATTACACACTGTAAAAATCTCAAAAAATATATTCACAAAAACAATTTTATAAACAACGCTTAATAGTATAAAAAAACATTTGTTATTAAAACATTCTCCTACTCACTATTTTTTAGTATGCAGTTAACGTAATAACAAAAAGCTATTATGTTTATAAAAAACATAATAGCTTTTCTCTTTTCTATAGTAGTAACTAAAAGTCAATAAGCATATTATCTATTAGGAATTAAACTATTTCGAATGATTACATTGGACAAAATCCTTCCATGTACCATTATATAATACTTTATAGACATATTTATTAATAGACCCACTCTACTTCATTTCTCATAATTTTTTGAAACTATTCAAATTTAATTATCACCATGCATTAATTTGAATCGATTACACCATTAACAATATTTCCTTGTAAAAATTCCCTCCCCGTAATTGTAATTTTCGCATTATTTAACACGTTATTTTGAATTACTACTTGAGGTGTACTACTCGTTGTTCTATTATCTATCCCAACTTGCATCAAATTTGTGGAATTTATAATATTATTTTGAATTATCACTTGCTTACCAGTAAACGCTGCATCCAAAACAATAATAGCTCTCTGAAGAGTATCATTTGTAACTTTTATAGTATTTCCCCTTAACACTATTTCATCAGATACATTTTGAATATTCAAGACCGTACCATTTGGTTTTTCTATATGACAATCCATCATCTTGAATGCTTTGAGATTATTCACTGTAAATAACGTGTTATTTCTATCTATACTAAAGAACTTGCAACCTTTTAATTCTAAAGTGCTTCCTGTACTTGCTATCCCCAAAAAGGTTACATCCTTAAAAAAGCAATTTGTATACGTCCCTGCAACTAAGGTTGGAGTTTTAACATTATTAAATATAATATTTTCAAATATCCATCCTGATTTAACTGTTCCTACTGGTACATAATTTAAATACAAAACGTCTTGTCCTTCAAATATACAATTTGAGATAGTTTGCGGTTCATTTTTCAGCTCTAATGTCCACTGATACAATGTTGACAAGGAATTAAGTTTATCTGCATCGTTTATAAAACGACAGGAATCAACTTTAACCGCATATGGAAAGGGAGTATCAATAATCATTTTACTATTAGAAAAAACATTATCCGATATATTAATAGGTCGATTTACATATACACCTTGAACATTTACTTGCGCTCCGTATACATAATTATTGGAAAAAATAACATCTCCTAACAAAGAGACCTTGGTTAATCGGATATTATTCCCTGTTACGATTACCCTATCTGCACCACCATTAATAGACAACCCAACATAAGCATTTGAAATGGTATTCATAATAGAATTATTCGATATATAGATAAATTTCCCATTTACAACAATAATATTATAATTTTTATTATCATGAAAATTATTTCTTTCAATATATATATATTGATTTAAATCATATCCATCTTCAATATCTAGTCCACTTTGTGGATTGGTACCTGCGATGTGATGAATATCATTATCTCGAATATATACATTCTTTGCCCCACATACACTAATCCCTTGTCTACGGCAATCATGTAAATTACATTTTTCTATATAAGTATATTGCGAAAAAGAAGGCACCCGAACATTTATTAAACAATTTGCAGGAGCAGGAACATTCCCTTGATGCAAAACAACTTTAGCATAACTTGCTCCTTTAGGGACTTCTACTTCATCAAAGAATTGTACATTGGTTTTTGAAGATAAAAATATATTGTTTGAGGTGTAAAAAATGACATCATAATAATCGCATTTTATTTCAGAACCCAATGCTCCAAATCCATTTCCATATAATCCAAAGTAACCATACTTGACAATAGTCACTTGAGTCATGTCAATTTGCAAATTGGAACGTATCTTTGTTGTACTACTTACCAATGAACCATCTGTTGTATTAATTGCTCCCTGTTCAAATGAACTTGCTAATGCTGTAGGAAAAGGTGAAATCTGCCCAAAAGTACTGTTCAGTGTAATGGCATCTCCTGTACAATCTAAAATATCTAGATTATCTAAAGATACAAACCGTGTATTGTTCCCCCCATCAGCTGGTGGAGTAAAACTCCCCAATTCAATGCCGTACCCTGCCTCATGTGTTCCCCCACTAGAGTAATCATGTGTATATCTATCTCCTTGGATAATACCATTTGTTATCCTAGAATATACTTGATTTCTACGAAAACTTATAATTGCATATCCAGTCAAATTATTTGTTTCCATTTTTAATGTTGAACCGTTTAGATTCAAAGTTAAATGACTTGGTGGTTCGATGGGTGTTTGTTTATCAATCAAATATATTCCTCTAGGTAACACAACTTCCGTATAACCTTGTTGAGCCGCCCATACTAAAGCATTATTAATACCTTGGGAAGTATTGATAGCATCAGTCCCACCATTCTTAACATCCCATCTATCTAATTCTAATACATATATACTTGTAGAATTTGTATCTTCGAATGATTTTGGAATCCATTTTAATTGCGTACTATCATAAGTTAAAATGTCATTATGAAAAGGAGGCTTGGACACCAAATCTAAATCATTCAAATTCCCAAGATTATCCCTTCTTCTCCACATCAATTCACACCTCTTTTTTGCTTTTCTACATCTTATGTTTCATAAGGTAAATTGATTGGATATAAGAGAAGTAATATCACTTTTTATTGTTTTTAGAGATCCATTATTTAGAAAGCATTTTTACAATTCCTTTCTCCTTCCTAAAAAAATCTATTCTTACTGGCTGTTTTTATTTCAATACTCTTTTATTTATACTATTTAAACTTACAATATTATTAAAAAGGCACTATACTCTTTATACATAACAACCCTATTATTACCTACTATTATTTTCAGAACAACTTAAAATCTCTTCCGTAAATAAAGCATTTTTTGCTGTGATATGGAAAAAATAAAATTATAATTTATGAATAATTATCATTCGAAAATTTCCGAGTTAATGTTTTCGATTTTATTTTTTGTATTAATATCCGGGTTAAGTTAAGGAAATATCTATACTCTTCCGCCTCTTTAAATACCATCCAAAAGATTAGATTCGGAATAATCAGGCACAAAATACTACGTATTGCCATGTCCATAAATATATTTATGTGAAAAATATAACTAATAAAATCCGTTACTATAATAGAAAATAATACAAGCACTACAAACAAAATATATCTAATAAAATATACTTTTACAGATTTTTTAAAGATCATTTTAAATATAATATAAGGGTCATACCAAAAGTAAGTACATAATCTACTAATAACAGTCCCTAAAAGCACTCCTGCTATTCCTATTTGTTTCGCGAGAATTATAGAAACTACAATATTTATAATTGCCGCTATAATAGGTCTGTACTTCCCTTTTTTAAATAAACCTGTGGTTTCTCTAAACATTGTAGTTGTATTTTGCATTCCTGAAGTGAAAAAATTAAGTAATATGAAAAATAATACATACTTATTAAACACATATTCCTCACCTAACCAGATTGTTATGAAAGGATTTATCAAATTCCAAAGGCAAACTGTACAAAATCCATATATCCAAAAATTCAAAAAATTAATCACGCGAAAAATAAAATATTTTTTTTCTGCATTTTCTTTCACATTCAAATTTCCAACACTAGCAGTGATAGAATAAAACAAATAGCCTAATAAGGTATTTAATGTATTTAAGATCAACAAATAATTTGAATAAACCCCAACCCAAATAACCCCAATAAATTTCGATATAACTATATTATCTGTTGCATTAATTACTACACCACTAATTTTATATAGCAACAAGGAATACAAATTCTCAAAAAACTCACGTCTGTCTGTCTTAGATAATTTCGCATTATTTTTTTCTTTTAAAAATGGATATAATTTATTTGCCTTATTTGCAATATATACATTCTCAATTACTTTTAATGTTAATTGAGCTACCAGTACTACAATGTAATCACTAATAATTATTAATAAAACAATTTGTAATGCATTAGATATAATTATGAACAAAGTGTGTATTTTAGAAATAATATAGTTACTTTGATCAGCAATAATAATAGATTGCTTATATACAAAATAATATGATGACACTGAACTTATTAAAAATAAAAGATAGATAATGTTAATGTCTTTAATCGTAGTATCTGCATTCACTAAATGATCAAGAAACGGCAATAGAGATAACCCTATTAATAAAACTACTACTCCTATTAATCTGTATGCTTTTTGATATAAATTCATTAATGCCTGTATTTTATAAATATCCTTCTCAGCTAATGGCCTATATAAACTATATATTATAGCTGTATCAAATCCTAAATTAGCTAGGGAAAACATCAATAGTACACTTGTAAAAAGCCCCTCCACACCTAAATACTCTATACCGAGTGTAAAAATAAAAACAGTTCGAACAACAAATCCCATACCAATACTAATTATTTGTCCAGACAAACCGAATAAAATATTTTTTAAGGAGTTTTGTATTCTCATCGTAATACCTTCTATATTTTAGTTGTTTTGCGTACCCACTCTACTAAATTTAGCACTAATCTTCCTCTTTAAAATCGGGAAAAACTTTGTTATCCTGTATTTTAATAACGCTTTTCTTCGTTGCGCCTTGAAATCATAATCTAGAAACCAATTTAGTAAATTTTTATCTGTAATACAATCACAATTTTGTTTCATTCGCACTTGGATTAAATTCCAATACATTTCAATGAATGTATTAGTAAAAAACTTCACCTCATTATTTAAAGAAGTTTTAACGTACTGATAAAGATTACTTGGAATATTAAAACCATATTCACGAGGGTCTCTCCCTTCAGCGATAATTCCCATAATTGTTCTTAAACATTTTTCACATTTACAACAATTCTCTTCATTTTTAAAACATACCCTGATATTAACAGGTTCTTTACTAGCTGAATAATGGTCCACAACAACTTTAATCTTTTCTTGCCTAGTAAGTTCGTATCCATCATGAAAGACTGTTCCAGATGCATATTTTATTTCATTATCCACAGTTGGATCAGATGCACAAGTAACTTGATATAATGGAGAATTAGAACTTGCAATGTATATACATTTTATCTTAAATTTAAAAGCTATTGGAATAGCTGCAGATATTATTGCTAGACCATGATGCAATCCATGCCACCATGTATCGTTTAACTTTTCTCTAAAATCATGGTCAATGTTCCCTGCAATTATAAAGGTCCCATAGTTAGATTGTATAAAAATATTTTCTAGTCCATTATCCTTTACAAAATTTACGGCATTTTCTTTATCTGCCTCCCATACTTTACTACCTTCTATTTCATTTTCATGCCATCCATATTCAGTAACTAGCAAGGGATGTTTATCTTTTATTCTTATAAATGTAGTAAGTGCATCCAATCCACCACTAAATAAAGATGCCGCTTCAAGTTCCGGAATGTAAACATTATCAATAATTTCTCCTACAACCATGGATCCTTTAAATTTCACACCAGGAAACATGTTTTGATATGCATTTTTTATATTATTTAAACACATATAAAAAGATTTATCTAATTCATTTATTACTATTGTTGAATTAGTAATCCATACAAGAGGAACTACATTCGCAACAAACGGAATGGCCAAAATACTTAAAGGGATATCAGATACATCATAGTTATATTCAAGAAACATATGATTACTTGTCTTAAAATACTTTTGTAAATCCCCCTTAATACTAAAATAATAATCAACCCTATTATTTCTTACGACAATTTTATCGAGAATTATACTATTCATTTGAGCCTCCTAATAAATCGCCATTTTTACCACAATACATTTGTTAATTAGAGAACTGTTTTAACCATTGATTTACTACATCAAAATTCACTTGAACATCCGTGATAAACTCTCCATTTATCCTTTTTTCGAGATTATTTAAATCTTCTCTATCAATCAGATTTAAATTATACGTTTCACCCATCCCCTTAGCTCTTTCATCTATAGAGATAATTATTGCACGTTTTTTATGACGCATAGCAAATATACCGCCATGTAAACGTGTTCCAATATAATCAACGGCTGTATTTAGGATTTTTTCATATGCCTCTATAGTAGGAGATATAATTTTTATACCTTGTATACCATCTAGAGATTTTAAATATTCATAATCATCAGCATCTTGTATCCAAAAGTAGACATTTTCATAACTTTTGTTAAGTATATCTATCAGTAATTGATCTTTTTCACGATTTTTAGAATGATGAGTTAATGTGAAAACAACCGATTCCGATTTTCCACTCGGAATTCCCCTACAAAAATCAGGCGTAAAAGACCACAAAGTTGCACAACCAGTATTTAGAGCTTTAAACCCCATTTCTTCTAAAAAATTTTTTGTTCTTTCATCTCTAACGCTATGTATATATTCATGTGATAAAACTTTTCTATATAACATTTTTGTATAAGGATTTATTTTATTCCCTTTGCCTGCACCCACTCCAACCAGAATACTCCCCTTTAGAGGACCATAATTAAATATATTTATATTCCACTGCGGAAAATGAGTAAACATATCCATTGCTAGTAAATTCGAACCACCTACAAACTTATATTTCGCATCACTATAAATCTTTACCCTATTTGATTTTCTCGCTACTTGGTACCAATGAAAAGGTGAAACATGAGTAGGTAATGTTAAAACATATGCATTTTTAGTTATATCAGAAAGATGATGCTTTACACACTTCATTATTATATCGTCACCCTTATTAAGAGAACCTACTGATGTATCTAATACTAAAACATTATCCATAAAAATAATTCCCCCAAGTATCTTTTATAAATAGTAAAAGATTTTTTAGTTTTATAGCTTAATCTATTCTAATTCAATTAACCTATATATCTTTTCCACTTCCATTTCATTACCATAATTTTTTTGGCTTACATTATTAACAATTTCATTTCTGAATTCAACATCATCAATCATTTTTTTTATTCCTTCGACAATTCCCTTTATACCCATTGGACAAATATATCCATCTACCCCGTTCTCCAACTGACTTTTGGCAGTTGAAAAATTAGTTATTAATACTGGTTTCTTAAGAATTTGCGCTTCCCGAACTGTTACTGCCTTCCCTTCGTACCTAGAAGGTTGTACATAAATATCACATGCTTTTATGTACGGGTACGGATTAATCTTCTTACCTAGTAAAACAAATTTATCTTGAAGTCCTAGTTTATCTATCAACAATTTAAGTTCCGCTTCTTGCGGCCCATATCCAACTATGTACCACTCGATATCATATCCTTGATCTAATAACTGTCTAAGCGCATATATAGCGTCATCAATTCCCTTAGCATGCGAAAGTCTAGCAACAGTAATTAACTTGATTTGCTCGCTATTTATTGATATTTCCTGAGTAATATCTCCTTCATTAGATTGTTCACAAACAAATTCAGAATCAATTATATTTTCTATCACTTGTACCTCTTTATTAATATAAGGTAGACTATTCAGGAATGTCTCTCTACAACTTTCAGAAACCGCCACGATATCATCCATTTCCCTCCACATTTTACATTCCATTTCTTTGTTAAGTTGTATGTTCGAATAATCCGTATGAATCCACCCGATTTTTCTTTTCGCTCGAACTTTATCTCCTATAAAATAATGCGGCCATAAAAAACTTATCGCAACATCGTACTCTTCTCTCAATTTTGGAAGAAATGGAAGAGATATTCTCCATCCATATTGAATGACAAAGTATCCAGGTTCTTTACTATTTACAAACCTTCCATGCATAACACCCATAACTTTTCCTATTATCCTAGTAATTCCAATTGAGAAAAGCCCTTCTTGTAATATCTGTTTAATTGATTTTCTAAAAGTAGTATATCGTTGCAATTCTTCTAATAAATTCGGCTCTTTGGGTAGTAAAGAGAAAAATCCTCCTTCATGTTTAAATAACATTAAATCTATATCATACTTACTGTAATCAATTGTATTTAATAAACCAATCAAACTTCTTTCTACTCCACCAATTTCCATATCAAAAGATGTAATTAATATTCTTTTCTTTTTCATAATAGGATACCTCACAAAATCTATTATTGATTTCTCTTCTTCATTTTATATTAGTATTTTGCTGTTACGCTTACCAATTTCCCTTATACATCAGACATATAAAATGAAAGCAAATTAGATTACCCTACTTCTTCCTTGCACACAATTCCATATAACGATAGCCACTCGTAAATGTTATCGTTAATATCAAAGCCTAACTTCGATATATTGTTAATTATGAATTCCCTGTCTGGTCTTTCTTTTAACAAGGCTTTATAAATTTCTTTACACCATATTTCAATTTCTTCATCTAAGTCAACAAATGACATTATCCCTAACCCCATGTCAGTATTATTAGGTAGTGTATCTGCTACAACACATGGTACACCTGCAGATTGCGCTTCTAAAGTTACAATACCAAACCCCTCAAACAAAGAAGGAAAAATAAAAACATCAAAGCTCTTCATGAGTCGTGGAATATCCTTCCTAACGCCCAAAAATCTAATGTTTTCAAAAATCCCTAATTGCTTTGCTTTTAATTCAATAGAAATCCTTAACGGACCATCTCCTACTAGAATAGCAACATAATTTGAATCTCTTTTTAAAATTTGCTTTAAAACTTTTAGGATAAAAATATGATTCTTTGACTCTGAAAAACTTCCTATATGTCCTATTAATTTTGCTGTATTCGGTATATTAAGTTCCCTTCTTACGCTGACACTACTCCCGGCATCTATATCAGTAAATTGATTAATATCTATACCGTTTTTAATCAGTTTTATCCTCTGACTTTGAAGCATTCTCTCACCAAATAAAAAACGTGCTGCTTCAACGCTACACGCACAATAATTAGTTCCAGCATATTTAATAATAGATTGCAAAACCTTTAGGATAACTCTTGCTTTTATTCCAGAGTCTTGTGGCCAATTATTACTATGGGAATGACAAATCCTCTTTTTTATACCAGCTATTTTTGCCGCTACAGCAACAAAACCACCTTGATAATCCGTATGTGCATGTACAACTTCATATTGATTATCCGACATAATTTTCACAAGTTCTTTAACATAGGCAAAAGGTCCTATTTGTCCTAAACTAGGTACCTTATATATTCGCCCACCTAAGGCCATTATTTCATCTTCGTAATCATTTTTCTCATTTCGATGGGATACAAAATCAAACTGAAGCTGCCCCCTATCTATTTTCCTATATATATTCATTAATAATGTTTCAGCTCCCCCGCGATTCAGGGCGCTGACAATGTGTAAAACCTTCTTTTTATTTATAGGTTCAGACTTAGAATCTATCCCCATTCAACAATCCTCTCCTAGCATTTTGCAATTTATTATCAAAGTAGATTACTCTTATAGATAATTCCCAAAGTAATGACATGTTCATATACAAAATAAATAAAATAGCACACTAGAACTGCATAATAAATCAACTTTTGATCTTTATCTGTAAATGACTTCACAACCCAAGAAATTAATATTAACTGATATAATCCAAAATATATGGAGAATCTAGCAAATATCCAATTTTGTGTTGAAATAATCATAAAAACAAGACCTAATATAGACATATTTACAATATAATCACTTTCAGGGAATAACGCCCTTATTTTATCTTTCCCAAGGTAAGCCAGTATAATTGGCACTATATTCACAGCAACCCTAAGTATATTGGCACCACCTTCATGAAATTCCTTATATTGACCATATTGAGTATTTCCAATAGCCGAAAATAAAATTTCCGAAAACTGATTAAAACCTATTACTACACATACCGCTAAAAAAAGGAGCAAATATGTCGTTCCTGACCAGGCTTTTTTTCTTACAAAAAAGTATATTGGCATTAAAACTAATGCACTTGCATGAAATGTTGATGCACATAGTACAATTGCTACATATTTTTTCCATTTCCCTTCAGAAATATATTTTGTGGCAGCAAAAATAATTGCAGCGGCTAAATATTGCCTAATCCCATTCATTGATGTTAAATACATACCCGACGTAATATAAACATATAAACTCAATTCAATTAGTCTTGAATATTTATATAGTGTTGCTACAATGAGTACATTTGTTATCAATGCTGTAGTAAAAACCATTACTTGAGGATTATCCGTATATTTTTTCAAAACCATTTGAAAAATATTAAAGCCCATGTCTTTGTTAGTTTGAACATATTCCCAATTAAACTCCGTTATTTTATATGCATGCATATAAAAATAAGTATCTCCAATATTATTTCGAAGCCCCGCCACCAACACAAGAGATAAAGCCGCCATTATAATCAACAGCCTATTGGGCTTTATCAATGTAAGCCTATTAGTCACTGATATTGCAAAATACCTTGCAAAAAATGCGAGCATGAATACGATAGCAAGATTCATCCAAAGTATGGTCATTATTCTGTCCTCTCATTTAATTACTAAATAAGTCTCTACATGTTTACTTTCATTTTTGTTTTCATTGTAATGTAACTATAAAGGATAGCCCCAAATGGTAGTGCGCAAAGTGTCAGTCCTTTACATGGCGATTCTTGTATAAACCTTCTATTTCTCAATATGAAACTACTAGATACATAATGTATAGCTTGCCTATACTTAAATAGTCGATTCGTAAAAGGCAATTTCATAAGTTCCTTGCGATAAAAAGCAAAACCTTTTGGATTTTTACGGTATTGATTTAGCATATTCATTGATGATCCATCAGCCATGTATTCCACATAACAAAGTGCTTCGTTCATTAATAACATTTCATATTGTTGATCTAACATATAGTATTTATATGCTAACCCTACATATTTTTCATTTTTAAAAATGGGATATGGATATTTCTTAGTCAATTGTGTGCGATAGACCAGTTTTTTATCACCTGTGACACCATGTGTGTTGTAAAGATCAAAAAGTGTGGAGTATTTAAGATTCTCTGGTAACTTTGAGCCAATTATTTGCCCATTTGTATACAAGTCCAGTCCAATTATTCCACTAACTTCAGCATTTCCATAGCTACCCCAAAAAGAAAGGATTTTTTCTACAGCATCATCTGGCATATAATCATCTGAATCAATACAAACATTTAACTCCGTATCAATCATTTCATAGGCTGTATTATGTGCACCATGCATCCCTTGATTTTGTTGCCAATGATACAGAATTTTGATTTGTTTTTCAGCTATCCAGCTATCGACCAATTCTTTTGTGTTATCATTAGATCCGTCATCTATTATTAACCATATAAAACTCTTACATGTTTGACGTTTTAAACTCTCATAACAATTTGTAAGACAATACGCTCTATTATAAGTAGGGGTGAAAATCGTTAAATTCTCCATATTCCTCACCTCGAAAGTACTGAATAATAGTCTTGAGTTAATTCTGCCGTATGTTTTATATCGTAGCCTTTGTCTAAAAATATTTGAGTTGGTATTTTTCTCGACAAATTACTAATTTCTATATTTTTCATTTTTTCTATCCAAGCCTTTTTATCTGTCAGAGGAACATGTTCAACTAGGTTCATTCCCAAGTCCACTTCTTTCGTAATTGCATCTGATATAATACAAGGTAAACCAACTCCTTGCGCCTCTATGAGAGTAAGTGGTAATCCCTCATGTATGGATGGAAAAACAAATGCATCAAACGCTTGAAGTACCCTCTCTATATCTGCTCGTATCCCAAGAAATCTTATATGATTCTCCAAATTCAATTCCCTTACTTGATTTTCAATTTCCACACGAAGTGGCCCTTCGCCAGCTAATAAAAGCATTGAATTTGGCCTAAATCGGGTTAACTGAGCGAATAATTCTATAAGGTAAGTATGATTTTTTTGTTGAGCAAATCTTCCAACATGGCCAATAACAAGAGCGTCTTGCTCAAGTTGTAATTCTTCTCTAACTTGTTTTCTCATTTCTGGACAGAACAAAAATCTATCACAATCGATTCCATTTTTTAAGATTTTAGCTACATCAGCTTTACCTGAAAATAACCACCTGGCAGCAGCGTTTGAACATGCTAGCAAGTGTGTTGCACATGTATCTATAGATTTCCCTGCATACCATTTATAAATTTTTGCAGCAGTACCACCTTCACTACTAGTATTATGACTATGCGCAATCCTAACTGGCACCCTTGCTTTTTTTGCTGAACGAAGTACAAATCCACTCATTTTATCCATATGTGAATGAATAATTTTATATTGTGGATGAGAGTTAAAGAAGGTATTGAGAGCCTTTATATAACCTCTATGACCAACATCTGTAACGTATGGAATTCTATGAACTTCCCCGCCCAACTTTACTATCTCTTCATCAAATACTCCCTCTTTACAAGTTAAAAAATCAAATTGTACTTTTGAGCGGTCTATATTACGATACAAATTCATAATTAAAGTTTCGGCTCCGCCTCTATTCATATTTACGACTACATGTAATACTCTTAATGGAGTGCCCAATTTAAATCCTCCATTTCATCCATATAACTTGTATAAATTTCTTTTTTCTCTTTCAACACTTCATTAACTGAATATTCATTCGCAATAATAGTACGTCCATACTGTCCAAACTGCGCTTGTAATTTAGTATTTTTAGAAATAGTATTGATTCTTTCAGCCATCGTCTTTATGTCATCACGTTCTATAGTCCAACCATTTTTATCATTAATAATTAACTCCCTATGCCCTCTATTACTTGTAGCGATAACCGGAAGTCCACAAGCCATGGCTTCCATAATATTAACTGGCAAACCTTCCCTGTAACTGGATGCAACAGCTAGATCACACATCTGTAGCAAATGGTTTATATCATGTCTATAACCAAGAAAGTGCAACATATTACTCACCCGAAGTTGAGTAGCTAGTTTTTTGCATTCTTCCATTAACGGCCCTTCACCAGCAAGTAAAAGCTTCGCATGCGGAATTTCATTTCTCAATTTTGCTAATACATGAATTAAAAAACTTTGGTTTTTATTCTTATTAAATTCAGCAGCATAAAACATTAAAAAATCTTGTGGATTATAGTTAAATTTTAGCTTTAATGCTTGTTTTTCCGTTTCAGTTACTGGGGTAAATCTTTCTATATCTACCCCTACACCATGAACGAGTTTAATATCTTTCGCTTGAAAACGATGTTTAACTGCTAAATTGTAATCTTCTTGGTTAATTGTTATAAGACAATCTGTATTAATTGCCAAACTTCTTTCAATTGGATAATATAAAAGCCAATTTATAAACGATGATCCTTTACAAAAGTGAAATCCATGTGCCGTATATATGACCTTCGTCCCTTCCCTCCTTGCTTTCCGAGCAGCTAGACGAGCAATTACGCCTCCCATAGGCGTATGACAGTGAATGATATTATATTTATTTTGATGCATAATTGATTTGAGTTTTTTATATGCATGAAGGTTTTGTATGCTAAGAGGTGATCTTTGAATAGGAATATTATATTTTTCAGTTACATACGGAAGGTGTATATCCCCATTTGCTGCAACGTGTACTTCCCAACCTTGGTCTGCAAACCATTTCAAATACGGTAAATGAAAAGCTTTAAAATGATAATCCACAGTTGCACAAAACAGAACTTTTTTAGACACCATCCCACGCACCCGTCTTATTATGAATTTTTGTCATTAACCTGATACTGGTATTAATAGTTTTAAAGTTTTACGCTGATTCACTAAATTTAACAATCGCTTTCTCAGTTCAAATTCATCTAATTCTGTATATTCAGAAATTATTTTTTCTATTTCTTCTATACGAACATTCATTTCTTGCCCTACATAAATTCTTGGGTGGACTTGCTGCTCATTCATCTCATCTTCTTTTAGTAATTCTTCAAAAAGTTTCTCTCCTGGGCGTATACCCGTAAATTCTATTCCTATTTCATCCACGGAGTTTCCTGACAATCGAATGAGGTTTTTAGCAAGATCTACTATTTTTACTGCTTCTCCCATATCCAGCACAAAAATTTCTCCACCTTTAGCTAACGCACCAGCTTGTACTACAAGTCTAGACGCCTCCGGAATTGTCATAAAATAACGAACCATATCTGGATGAGTAACAGTAACTGGTCCACCTTTTTGAATCTGCTTCTTAAATAAAGGGATAACACTCCCTCTACTCCCTAAGACATTTCCAAATCGTACAGTAACAAACTTTGTATGACTTATTTTATCTTTATGTTGTATTACCATCTCAGCTAATTTCTTTGTTGCCCCCATAACACTCGTTGGGTTCACTGCTTTATCTGACGAAATCATAACAAACGTTCCTACTCCATGTGTTCTTGCCGCCTCTGCTATATTCATAGTCCCAATCAAATTATTTTTAACAGCCTCTTCAGGATTGTTTTCCATCAATGGTACATGTTTATGTGCAGCAGCGTGATATACAACATGAGGAAAATGTTTTTTCATTATTACATGCATCTTCTTTTCATCTTGAATATCTGCGATTTCTGGAATAAACACGCCTTTCCTATCATTATGTTTTTCATTTAATTCCATTTCTATTGAATATATACTGTTTTCTCCGTGCCCTAATAAAATCAATTTTTTGGGCTTAAATTTCGCAACTTGTCTACAAATTTCTGAGCCTATCGATCCACCTGCACCAGTAACTAAAATGACTTTATCAGTTATATAATCTGAAATGATATCCACATCTAGCTCTACAGGATCACGCCCTAATAAATCTTCTACTTGAACATCTCTGAATTCATTCACTGAAACTTTACCTGTTACTAAGTCTTCTAACATTGGAAGAATTTGCGTTTTCACATTTGTTTTTAAACAATCTTTTAAAATAATATTCCTTTCTTTTTTGTTTAACGAAGGAATTGCTAAAATTATCATTTCAATATTCAGTTTTTTAATAACGTAATCAATTTGGTTCATACCACCAATTACAGGAATCCCCCAAATATCTAGATTATGTTTTTTGACATTATCATCAATAAACGCGACTGGCATTAATTCCGTAGCACTGTTCTTTAACAACTGTCTAGCAACCATTGTCCCAGCGGATCCAGCACCAACAATTAACGTTCTTTTCTTATCGCCTTTTTTAACATAATAAATATCTCTGTACATTCTCCAAATAAAGCGAGAACCACCTATTAATAAAATATGAATCATCCAAGTAACAACTAACAATCGAAAATACATTTTCCCCATGATTAATTGCTGCACAGCCGCTGTAGTAAGTATAGAATATGTAACAACCTTGCATATAATTAGCAATTCTCCTATACTTGCATATTCCAATGCCTTTTTATATAACTTATAAATAAAAGCAAACAAATGATGACTAACTAATAAAGTGATAGAGCTAATAACTGATGATAAAGTGATAACACTGAAGCTAGCATTTACAAAAAAATAACTAAAAAAAATAGCAGTTAATACTATCAGTGAATCCATTAAAAGCAATAACGATATCCTCCGGCGATACGTCATATAACTTCCCCCTTTAATCAATTCCTTACTTAACTCTTTCAAACTTAAAGTTTCTAACTATATTCTCTTTATTAAAAACATATAGTTAGAAACTTTAATAAAACATGGGCATCTAACCCTCCCTCACATTACACTTTTGACGACCGGCATCTAAGGTTATTTTCACAACCCACAGCATAATCGAGTGCCTCCATTGATAACGGTTAGGAGACATCACCATATCACAATTTCATTGAATTTTCTTTATAACGAACAATTTCACGTACGAATGTTTAATTTAATAATATCTTTTATACTTTCCCATTCAAAATCGCACCCAATATTCTACTTTTCGTAAAACTTAGTGCCCTTTTCGTTTCAAGTGCATCTTCGTTCACAGTGCGATTATACCGGATTACCAAAAGTACTCCTTCACACTTATCAGCTAATATGCTCGTATCTGTTACTTCTAATACAGGAGAAGAGTCAAATAATATGATGTCATATCGTTCCATCGCCTTTTGAATTAGCATATCCATTGCCTCTGAACTAAGTACTTCTGACGGATTGAATGGTACTGGACCGCTAGTTAATACATCCAGACTTTCCATCTTTGTTTTTTTTACAGCACCCACTAAATTTGTTTTTCCGTTTAATATGTCAGTTAATCCAATTGTATTTTCCACTCTAAACATTTCATGAATCGTTGGTGTTCGTAAATTCGCGTCTATTACCAATACTTTTTCGCCTTTTTGCGCCATTGAGACCGCTAAATTAACTGTAATTGTTGATTTCCCTTCACCGTACCTCGGAGAAGTAATCACTATCGTTCTACTTTTATGAATCGACGAAGATAATTGAATGTTAGTTCGTAGCGAACGATACTGCTCCGAAATTTTCGATCTTGGGGCGGTATACGCAATCATACTTTCTCCTTTAACTTTATTTGTTTTCCATCTATTTTTGTATGCCACTCTGTTCCCTCCCCCAATAACACTGTATTTTTCCCACTAAATTTGTCTTTCATATTCTTCTTATTCATTTTAGAAATTCCACCTAAAACAGGGATATCTAACAATTGTTCAATTCGTCGTTCTGATTTGATTCTCTCATCCAATGAATCCAATAAAAAAACAAAACCGATACTGAGCACCATACCTAACGTGAATGCGATTAGTATCGTCTTAAAGTGATTTATATTTATA
Organism: Bacillus sp. BC08; assembly: GCF_054326875.1. Lineage (NCBI taxonomy): Bacteria > Bacillati > Bacillota > Bacilli > Caryophanales > Bacillaceae > Bacillus > Bacillus sp. BC08. Next base: position 481,576 of record NZ_JBTGPA010000027.1, read on the forward strand.
GGCATAGAATATTTTTGAACTGGATCTTCTGGTAATATGCTCACATTATTAAAATTCAGTATATTAGCTACTTCTTGTTTATAAACAGCCGCTGTAGTATTTGCAATTTTATGTGCAAGCACAGGATCCATATCCACTACATTTATCCTCATAATTTGAGAGCCTTGTACACTTTCCGTACTTATTTGTCCACTTAATGCACCTGCTGATCTGTTTATATTCAATTCAGCAGCTACTTTTTCTAATATTACAGGCTCATTCACCAACGCTTTCAATGTATTCATCGTTTCAGCGTTAGCTTGAACAATTACCCTTGCTGAGGAAGCATACAGAGGCGTTTTCATATACACACTATACAAAGCTCCTCCTACCGTTGTAAGAGTCGTAAACAATAGCAGTATCCACATCCTTTTCCATATTACAGTGAATAGATTTTTCAAATTTATTTCCTTATTCATTACTTCTCCCCCTCATTTAATACCAATGAGATTTCAGTTGAACATTCCATAAAAAAACAAAAATAAAATTATTATTTTTATTTTTCGAATATACAAAACTCCCTAATTACTGTCATTTTAGTTCTTTATATAGAACGAGTCAATATAATTTATTTTTGTTTAAACACTTCTTAATTTCAGTTCAAAAATTACGACAATATTCTTCATAATTCACTGTAGATAAATGACGAAAACCCTCTATTACTGCGGTATCAGGGGGTTTTTCTTTGTATTGAAACTTATTTCAACAAGACTTTTCACCCCATTAAAATAGGTCATATATATTAAACAATTCACTTTTTTTCAAATGATATTCATTTTGCATAGTTATTAGCAAGTACATTTTGGAATTTGCTTGCCCCTTTCTATTCCTCATATAAAAATGCCCGATAAATAAAAAACCCTCAACACGTTATGTGTCAAGGGTTTAAGTTTCTTAGTATAGAGACATATATTGATCGCGTTCCCATTGGTGAACTTGCGTGCGGAATATATCCCACTCAATCTCTTTTGCTTCGATGAAGTGCTCAAGTAAATGGTCACCTAGTGCACGACATACTACTTCATTAGATTGTAATGTAACTAATGCTTGCGCTAATGTTGCTGGTAAATCAACGATACCTGCTTCTTCGCGCTCTTCTTTTGTCATTACATAGATATTACGGTCTACTGCAGCTGGTGGCGTTAATTTGTTTTTAATTCCGTCAAGACCTGCTGCTAATAATGTAGCCATTACTAAATATGGGTTTGCAGCTGGGTCAACACTACGTACTTCTACGCGTGTACTAATACCACGAGATGCAGGGATACGTACTAATGGGCTACGGTTTTGTGCAGACCATGCTACGTAACAAGGAGCTTCGTATCCAGGTACTAAACGCTTGTAAGAGTTTACAGTTGGATTTGCTACCGCTGTAAATGCTGGTGCGTGTTTTAAAATACCTGCGATGAAATGACGAGCATCATCACTTAATTGTAAGTCACCGTTTTGATCGAAGAATACGTTCTCACCATTTTTGAATAGTGATAAGTTACAGTGCATACCTGAACCGTTCACACCGTATAATGGTTTTGGCATAAATGTTGCATGTAAACCGTGTTTACGAGCAATTGTTTTTACAACAAGTTTGAATGTTTGAATATCATCACATGAGCGAATTGCATTTGCATATTTAAAGTCAATTTCGTGTTGCCCTGGAGCAACCTCATGGTGAGACGCTTCAATTTCAAAGCCCATCTCTTCTAGTTCAAGAACGATATCACGACGACAGTTTTCCCCTAGATCCATCGGCGCAAGGTCGAAGTATCCACCGTTATCGTTTAATTCTAATGTTGGATTTCCTTTTTCATCTACTTTAAATAGGAAGAATTCTGGCTCTGGTCCAAGATTGAAATCTGAGAATCCTAAAGCTTCCATTTCTTTTAACACACGTTTTAAGTTGTTACGTGGGTCTCCATCAAATGGAGTGCCATCTGCATTGTAAATGTCACAAATTAGACGAGCAACTTTACCTTTTTCAGCAGTCCATGGGAAAATTACCCAAGTATCTAAGTCAGGATATAAATACATATCAGATTCTTCAATACGTACGAAACCTTCAATCGAAGATCCATCAAACATCATTTTGTTATCAAGAGCTTTCGTTAATTGTCTCACTGGAATCTCTACGTTTTTAATTACTCCTAAAAGGTCTGTAAATTGTAAACGGATATACTTTACATTCTCTTCTTCCGCCAAACGGAAAATATCTTCTTTTGTGTACCTAGCCATTATAAATTCCTCCTTAGTCCCTCTAAACACCTTCAGAATCAGTTATCCTTAGTGAAAAAACCTTGAAATATCCCCTTGTCGCAATGAAGTTCGATTAAATCTACCTGTATGTTGTAGTTCATCTCGAAGTATTTTGCGAAGCTCAGTTTTTGAAATTTCTTTCGTTTCTTCTTTTATTTTCACTGTTTCTGTTTGATTTTCTTTCATTAGTAACACTTGTTTAATACCAGCCATATTCAAGCCTTGATCTAATAAATCTTTAATCTCTAACAACTTATCTACATCGTTAAATGAAAATAATCTACGATTTCCCTTTGTACGGGTTGGAGAAACAAGATTATGCTCTTCATAGTAGCGAATTTGACGTGCAGATAATTGTGTTAAATCCATAACAATACCAATAGGAAACAGCGGGGCAGAACGTCTATCTTCTTTCATTGTTTCAGTTCCTCCTTCGCCTTAACTGCTTCTCATTTTATAACATGTTATGTTTAGTGTCAATAGATGTTAGCTTTTCTTACATGATTTTTTTATAAATTTTTTCATTCTTTTTTCTAATGAAATAAATCATTACTTTCATTAGAAAAAAGCTGTCGAAATCGACAGCTTCCCCTTAAGAAATTGTTAATAATTCTTTTTCAATTAATGCATCAATTGCAGAACAAATCGCTATCTTCACATGTGAATAAGTTAACCCACCTTGCACGTAAGCAACATAAGGCGGACGAATTGGACCATCAGCTGACAATTCAATACTTGCACCTTGAATAAACGTTCCCGCAGCCATAATGACATCATCTTCATAACCTGGCATATAGTTGGCATATGGAGTGAAGTGAGAATTAATCGGAGATGCATATTGAATTGCTTGGCAGAATGCAATCATACGATCTTTATCATCAAATTGAACAGACTGAATTAAATCTGTTCGTGGCGCATTCCATGCTGGTGATGTATTCATTCCTAACTTCTCTAAAAATGCAGCTGTAAAAATCGCACCTTTTAGCGCTTGTCCCGCTACATGCGGCGCTAAGAAGAACCCTTGATACATTTCTTGTAGACTGTATAAAGACGCCCCTGCTTCCGCACCGATTCCTGGAGATGTTAAACGATATGCACACGCTTCAACATACTGCTCTTTACCAACAATGTAACCACCAGTTTTAACAATCCCACCACCAGGGTTTTTAATAAGCGAACCCGCCATTAAATCTGCACCAACATGACATGGCTCTTGCTCTTCAATAAACTCGCCATAACAATTATCTACAAATACAACAACATCAGATTTAATTTCTTTAACAAACGCTATCATCTCTTTAATTTGAGAAACAGTAAATGACGGACGAGTAGCGTAGCCTTTTGAGCGCTGAATACCAATCATCTTCGTATTACTATGAATTGCAGCCGCAACAGCTCTAAAATCAACAAGCCCCTCTTCAGTAAGCGGAACTGCCTTATAACCAATATTATATTCTTTAAATGAACCTACACCTTTTCCGCGTACACCAACGATTTCTTCTAACGTATCATACGGCTTGCCAGTGATGTACAATAACTCATCTCCTGGACGTAAAATACCGAATAACGCTGTAGAAATAGCGTGAGTACCTGAAATAATTTGCGGACGAACAAGACCAGCTTCCGCTCCAAATACATCCGCATACACTTTTTCTAACGTATCACGGCCAATATCATCATAACCGTAACCTGTCGTCGGAATAAAATGCGAATCGCTAATTTTATGTTTACGAAAACTTTCTAATACACGAAACTGATTACTTTCAATTACTTCATCCGCACGTTTATGTACTTCTGTAATTTGGCTCTCTACTTCTTTTACAATTGGAGCAATTTTTTCTCCATTTTTCAAACGTTCAAACATTTTTATTTTCTCCTTCTTCCACTAAAAATCTCTTTAATTGCACATTAAGCGATGAATGAGCAAAAATATACCCTACGCAATCATATACAAATTTATCTTCCAAAAACTCCATCTTTGTTAAAAGTGTTTCCGTCTTTAATAACGTTAACAACTTACCTTCACTCGGAGGAATTTCCACTTGATAACGATTCATTTCTTCCTTCATTTTCGTTTCTATCGCTTCTTTTATATGTAATAAATCATTTTCTTCAAAAGCACTAGTCATTAAGAAGTCACTTTTCGGAAACGGAATAAAGTTTTGATGTAATTCATCTTTTTTATTATATAACGTAATAACAGGAATATGATTAATTTCAAGTTCTGACAATAATTGTTTTACTGTTTTTTCATGCCCTACATAATTAGGATCTGCAGAATCAACTACATGTAAAATAACATCCGCTTCACCAGCCTCTTCTAATGTCGAACGAAAAGCTGCAATTAATGACGTAGGTAAATCTTGTATAAAACCAACCGTATCAGTTAGTAATACTGTATAACCAGAAGGTAACGGCATTTTCCTTGTCGTCGGGTCTAGCGTTGCAAACAACAAGTTTTCTTCAAATGTATCAGCTTCCGTTAATCTGTTAAACAGTGTAGATTTCCCAGCATTCGTATATCCTATTAATGAAACTTGAAATACTTTATTATCTTTTCTTCTCTCACGATATCTTTTTCGATGTTCCACAACGACTGCAAGTTGTTTCTTTATTTCATCAATACGTGATCGAATATGACGACGATCCGTCTCAAGTTTCGTCTCACCTGGTCCCCTTGTTCCAATACCACCGCCAAGACGTGACAAAGACAACCCTTGCCCCATAAGACGCGGCATTGTATATTGCAACTGAGCTAATTCTACTTGAAGCTTACCTTCCCTCGACTTCGCACGTTGCGCAAAAATATCTAATATGAGTTGTGTTCGATCAATTACCCTCGCATCTAATACTGAGGATAAATTCCGAATTTGACTCGGCGTTAATTCGTTATTAAATACGATAACATCCGGTTCTAATTCTTCAGTTAACATTGTAAGCTCTTCTAATTTACCTTTACCTATATACGTCGCCGGATGAAACTTCGGGCGTTTTTGCGTTGTAGACACTAACAATTCTGCTCGCGCAGTCTTCGCTAGCGATGCAAGCTCTTTCATGGAATGCATAAATTTTTCATCATCTTCTTGCGGCAATTGACAGCCCACTAATATGACTTTTTCTTTTTCTTCCATCAAATATGTTCACTCATCCTTTTCGAAATTTAAACCTTCTAATATAATAGCAGAGGAAGCACATTTCATCTAGTTAGCGGGGGAGAAAATTCATGGCATGGGAGATTTTTAGCATCATAGGCACAATTGCTTTCGCACTAAGCGGAGCCATTGTTGCAATGGAAGAGGATTATGATATTTTCGGGGTGTATATTTTAGGAATGGCGACCGCATTTGGGGGAGGTGCCCTTCGTAATTTATTAATCGGTTATCCGATTGTCGCGTTTTGGCAACAAGACATGTTATTCCAAATCGCACTTTTATCAATGACAATTATTTTCCTTTTTCCAAATAAATTAATTAGACACTGGAAAAAGTGGGAAAACATCACTGATGCTATCGGCTTATCAGCATTCGCCGTACAAGGAGCATTATATGCTCAGAAATTAAATTTACCAATTAGCGCTACAATTGTAGCAGCTGTTTTAACTGGCATTGGCGGCGGTATTATCCGCGATCTTTTAGCCCGTAGAAAACCTCTCGTCCTTCGAGCTGAAGTATATGCTTTTTGGACGATTCTAGCAGGTTTCTTAATCGGCGCTCAAATTATTGTTAGTGATTGGGCTTTATACACCTTATTCATTTTAATTGTTTGCTTCCGCATGGTTTCTATTCACTACAAATGGCATTTACCGCATAGACGTATCGACACAAACGAACGTTCAGTGCATAAATAGCAATCCAACCTCTTTACAGAACGTAAAGAGGTTTTTCTTTTCTAACGAGTTTTTCTTTACATAATGTTTATACTAATCCTCAAAGCGAGGTGAATACAAATGACAAACCACATTAATAAAGGTGCTCAAAAAAGCTCAGTAGGTCAAATTGGACATGATCCTAATTCTGCACACGAAAAAAGCGCTAAAATGGAACGTTTCCATAAATCTTATCAAGACAAAGCAAAAAAAGAGTAACAGCACTTATACAAAAAACAGACGCACAGTTCACGTACTGTGCGTCTCCTCTTCAAGCATCAAATCACTACTTGATATCCCAATTAGATCATATTTATCATACGTATCCTCTTGCAACAAGCGCATAGCCTGTGTACGAATCGATTTTTCAACAATATTCCGTACATATCTTCCATTACTAAACGATGTAATTTGCGATGAGTACTTTACAGCATGTAAATGATCTCTAAATTTCCATTCAGCCTCTTTCGATAACTGGTATTCACGTTCTTCATACATCCTCTTCCCTATTTCTAACAACTGATTTACCGAGTAATCCGCAAATTCAATTATAAATGGAAAACGGGATTGCAGACCTGGATTTAATGAAAGAAAGTGATTCATCTCTCTTGAATATCCGGCTAAAATCAATACAAAACCGTGTTGTTTATCTTCCATATGTTTCACGAGCGTATCAATTGCTTCTTTCCCAAAATCTTTTTCTCCCCCTCGAGCTAATGAATACGCCTCATCAATAAACAAAATACCTCCCATTGCTTTTTTTATTAAATCTCTTGTTTTTTGAGCTGTATGACCAATGTACTCTCCCACAAGATCCGCACGTTCAGCTTCAACTAAGTGCCCTTTTGATAGAATATTCATCTCAAACAACAATTTCCCTATCATTCTAGCAACAGTTGTCTTCCCTGTACCTGGATTCCCTTTAAACAACATGTGGAGTACTTGCTTCTCAGACTTCAATCCTATTTCTTGTCTTTTTTTATTCACATAAATCCAAGCATATATTTCTTTTATTATCTTTTTTATATCATCCATTCCAACTAGCTTTCCCATCTCTTCTTCAATTCTTTGCAACATCTCATGTTTCGTAGTAGTTTCACTTGAAATTACCGTTTTATTTTCCGCGGCCGGTAAAGAAATTTTCTTTCGATGATTTAACACAATGTTAATTTGATTATTATTTTTCTTTCGCATCGATTGTTCCATACAATCACCTCATTTTATCCTGCATGAACAGACAATAAGACTCCCACCTCAAAATTCAGCAAACGCGAGGAAGTTAGACGAAAGATAACTGCCCGTAAATGCCCGATTGGTTCAACTAATAATCAAGGGGGATGAACAAATACTCCACTGATTAAAGTTTCACTTTATCCACTCACCAAATATTATTATTCCTGTCTCCCTTGCAAATGACTATTTTCAGAAAAGTTTGCTATAATATAAGAAATAATGAAGGTGGTGGGACTATGGAGACAACGGAATTCCATGATACAATACAAGCCTTTTCTATTTTTTTATTGAATAAAGGCCGAAAACCTTCAACCATTAAACGTTATGTTTATGACATTGAAGATTTCGGACATTGGTTAGAAAAAAACAAAAAGCTCCCTTCCAGTAATATATGGGCTACACTTTGTACAAAAGACTATGAAGATTACTTTTCCGACTTAAAAAAGAATCGACATTACTCTGAGAAAACGATGCATCGTGTATTTATTGTATTAAATAGAATGCATCACTTTCTAAACATCCCTAATCCATTAAAGAACATGGAAATTTCTATTCAACCAGACCGCACACTTCGTAATGAGGATTTCATTTCATCTGATGAAGAAAAAAGATTAAAGCATATAGTCACTTCATTAGAAGGACTTTCAGAAAAACAACGTCCTGTGCGCCCTTTACTAATGGATCGTAATATCGCTATTTTAAACTTGTTAATCGACTACGGATTATCCTTACAGGATCTTACAGCATTAACTATGCAGCACGTCCACTTCGAAACAAACACATTATCTATCCCAGCAACCGCAGGGATAGAAAGAACAATTACATTAACTAGCGAAGACAAAAAACAACTATATACTTATTACAAAAGCATCCCAGAACCCGTTCGTCCAAAATACCATAGTAATGACCCATTATTTATTGCATTTGATTTTAATCGCGGAACATACAGATGGGTATACGAAAATGATGCACCAAAGGGATTAACAGAAATCGCTATCCAAAAAATGATTCGCCTTGAAGTATCTAGAGCTAATTTACGTAAAGGAATCTCAGGACAACACTTTCGTAACACCTATATTTTAAACTTAATAAAAAAAGAAACTCCAGAATCAGAAATTATAAAACTAGTTGGATTTAAATCAAAAGTTTCACTCAAACGATATTATCAATACGCAGAAAATAGAAAAAACGCCTTATCCTAAGGCGTTTTTTCTATTTTTTCTTTAAACAAACGATTTTACTATGACCATTTAACTAATTTTTGCATCTACTATGATGAGTTTCGTTCATATCCTCATGAGAAAGGAGAGATTTAATGTCTCATTATAACGACAGTCAGAACAAATTCTCCAAACCATGCTTTCCAAGTAGCGCCGGACGAATCCCAAATACTCCATCAATCCCAGTTACTAAGTCACAACTTAGAACATTCCGCGCAATCATTATCGATTTAACAAAAATAATTCCAAAACTTTTCGCAAATCCATCTCCTCAAAATATTGAAGATCTAATCGATACATTGAACCTACTAAGTAAATTTATTTGTTCACTAGACGCTACTTCCTCCCTGAAAGCACAAGGGTTAGCTATTATTAAAAACTTAATAACTATATTAAGAAACCCAACCTTCATAGCAAGCGCTGTATTTGTTGAACTCCAAATTTTAATTAATTATTTACTTTACATCACAAAGTTATTCCGAATCGATCATTGTACACTCCAAGAACTCCTTAAATTAATTGCAGAGTTACAAACTACTCTAGTTAATTCAGCTTCGTTCGGCAGAGGTCCTACCGGGCCTACTGGGCCTCGAGGTAACACGGGTGCTACCGGCGCCACTGGGCCTCAGGGTAACACAGGCGCTACCGGGCCTACTGGGCCTACTGGGCCTCGAGGTAACACGGGCGCTACCGGCGCCACTGGACCTCAGGGTAACACAGGCGCTACTGGTGCCACTGGACCTCGAGGTAACACGGGCGCTACCGGTGCTACTGGTGCCACTGGACCTCAGGGTGTTCAAGGTAACACAGGTGCTACTG
>NZ_JBTGPA010000028.1:0-211356 GCF_054326875.1 Bacillus sp. BC08
CTTGCATGTATTAGGCACGCCGCCAGCGTTCATCCTGAGCCAGGATCAAACTCTCCAATAAAGTTAGTTTGTCTAGCATCTAAAAATAAAAATTGACGTTTCACGTTGTTTGTTTCGTTCAGTTTTCAAAGAACTTGTCTGCCGCTTCAGAAGCGACTTCATCATATTAACATCTTCATTTTTCGATGTCAACTATGTTTTAAAATTTCTTTTTCGTCGTTTTCTGCGTTTCCGCATCAGCGACGTTTATTAATATACCATCATGGTTTTTAAATAACAAGTGTTTTTTATAAAAAAACACAAAAAAATATCCAACCTAATTTCTTCTATATAGAAACACCTCATCCCCTCTACAGAAAACAGCCATTTAAAATTGTATACCAATACACTCGAATTGACCCAACCGCATTTTATAAACCTATTCTCTTCTATATTAAAGCACATAACCATTTACCTCTCCATAAGCCAACAATATAACAGAACAAATCAATCCACACTAAAAAATAGATTCAGCACTTCCCTCTCCAATCAGCATGTTCACTTTCTATAATAAAGCGAACATGCTGATTTTTGATTTTGTTCTTCCCGAAGATTATTAACGGATCAGATGTTTATAAGCTGCTCAAATCCAACCGAATTTTGAAGCAAGGGTCTTATCCTCTAGCGAATAGCGCGCTAAATAAAGACATCCCAACAAAAATATTAACTTAAAAATATTGTTAGAATTTTTTTACATTTAATTAATGAAAAATATCCATTTTTTGTTATATAGTAAGAAAGGACGTACTCAACTATAAATAAACCAATGGAGGAATCACTTTATGGATAGGTTAACAAAGTTCTCATTAAAAAACCGCGCTGCTGTTATCATCATGGTTTTTCTCATTTCCATACTCGGCATTTATTCCGGCTCTAAATTACCTATGGAATTTTTACCAAGCATCGATAACCCAGCCGTCACTGTCACAACTTTATCTCAAGGACTCGACGCTGAAGCGATGACGAAAGAAGTAACTGATCCCCTCGAAAAACAATTTCGCAATTTAGAACATATCGACAGCATCACCTCTTCTACGCACGAGGGGTTATCACGCATCGATATCGCGTATACATCCAAAGCAAATATGAAAGATGCAGCACGCGAAGTTGAAAAAGCCATTAATACAATTAAACTACCTAAAGATGCAACGAAACCCGTAGTGAGCCAGTTAAATACTTCTATGATTCCACTCGCTCAAATTGCAATCCAGAAGCAAAATGGATTTTCAAAAGCAGATGAAAAACAAATCGAAAAAGAAATCGTACCACAACTCGAAAGCATTGATGGCGTTGCCAACGTTATGTTTTTCGGAAAATCAACTTCTGAATTATCTATCGTACTAGACCCAAACCAATTAAAAGGTAAAAACGTAACACCCGAGCAAATATTAAAAGTTTTACAAGGAAAAGAAACGTCCACTCCAGCTGGAGCCGTTACCGTTAATAAAGAAGAATATAACCTTCGCGTCATTGGAGATATAAAAAATGTAGATGCTATTAAAAACATAACCGTTGCACCTCAAGTAAAATTGCAAGATGTTGCTCAAATTGAACTTAAACAACACTACGATACAATCTCACATATAAACGGAGAAGAAGGCACTGGATTAATCATCATGAAAGAGCCAAGCAAAAATGCGGTTGCAATCGGAAAAGAAATCGATAAGAAAATCAAAGATATAAGTAAACAATATAAAGATCAGTTTTCTATCAAACTTTTAGCCTCAACTCATGAGCAAGTTGAAAATGCTGTTACTAGTATGGGAAAAGAAGTAATCCTTGGGGCAATTGCTGCAACTCTAATTATCTTAATCTTTTTGCGTAACTTCCGAACGACACTCATCGCTGTTGTCAGTATTCCATTATCTATTTTATTAACACTCTTTTTACTACACCAATCTAACATCACACTTAACACTCTAACTCTTGGTGGTTTAGCGGTTGCAGTTGGACGTCTCGTTGATGATAGTATCGTTGTCATCGAGAACATTTTCCGTCGTTTACAAAAAGAATCTTTCTCTAAAGATATTATTCTCGATGCAACGAAAGAGGTCTCCGTTGCAATTACTTCTTCTACTTTAACAACGGTCGCTGTTTTCTTACCTATCGGCCTCGTATCAGGAGTAATCGGAAAATTAATGTTACCTATGGTACTAGCAGTTGTATATTCTATACTATCATCCTTAATCGTTGCACTAACAGTTGTTCCACTTATGGCTTTTTTACTACTCAAAAAAACAAAACACAAAAAGCCAAGTTCTTCACCACGATATGTCGCTACATTAAAGTGGGCTCTTTCGCATAAATTCATTATTCTATTTACCGCCTTTTTATTATTCGCAGGATCGATTGCAACCTATATATTGCTACCGAAAGCGAACATAAAATCTGAAGACGACACAATGTTATCTATTAACATGACTTTCCCAGCTGATTACGCACCTGAAACACAAAAACAAAAAGCCTTCGATTTCGAAAAGAAATTACTTTCTAACTCGGATGTAACGGATGTTATTTTACGAATGGGATCTAGCGCAGAAGATGCACAATGGGGGCAAACGACAAAAAATAATCTTGCGAGTATATTTGTAGTCTTCAAGAAAGGCTCTGATATTGATCAATATATTAAAGAGTTAAAGAAAGAACATAAAGCTTTTGAGCCTGCTGAACTAGATTATATAAAAACGAGTTATTCAAGCTCTGGTGGGGGCAACAATTTGCAATTTAACGTAACAGCTACTAGCGAAACGAATTTAAAAGAGGCTGCTACTATCGTCGAAACAAAACTAAAAGATATGGCTGCTCTCTCTAAAGTAAAAACAAATTTAGAAGACTCTAAGAAAGAATGGCAAATCCATGTTGATCAAACAAAGGCCGAACAACTAGGATTAACACCAGAATTGGCAGCACAACAAGTAGCATTCCTTATGAAGAAATCACCTATTGGTGAAGTTTCAATCGATAATGAAAAAACAACTATTATGATAGAACACAAAAAAGAAAGCATTACTAAACGAGAAGACATTTTAAACACAAACATACTATCACCTATTAATGGATCAATTCCTTTAAAAGACATTGCAACTATTTCAGAAAAGCAACTTCAAACAGAGGTCTTCCATAAAAACGGAAAAGAAACGATTCAGATTACTGCCGAGGCATCAAATGAAGATTTAAGTAAAGTAAGCGCAGAAGTAAACGAAACGATAGCTAACTTAGATCTACCTAGCGGTGCAAAAGTAACTATTGCAGGCGCAACTGAATCTATGCAAGAGAACTTCACAGATTTATTTAAAATCATGGGGATTGCGATCGGGATTGTATATTTAATTATGGTTATTACCTTCGGACAGGCGCGCGCTCCTTTTGCAATTCTGTTCTCCTTACCACTAGCTGCTGTTGGGGGTATTTTAGGATTAATCATTTCAGGAACACCCGTTGATATAAATTCCTTGATCGGCGCATTAATGTTAATCGGGATCGTCGTTACAAACGCTATTGTATTAATAGAAAGAGTGCAACAAAATCGGGAATATGGAATGGGAACAAGAGAAGCCTTACTAGAGGCGGGTTCCACTAGATTACGTCCAATTATTATGACGGCTATAACAACGATCGTCGCGATGCTTCCTCTCCTATTTGGTCAATCACAAGCAGGAAGCATGGTATCAAAAAGTCTTGCCGTCGTTGTCATCGGTGGTTTAGCAGTCTCAACTGTTCTTACATTAGTAGTCGTTCCAGTTATGTATGAACTATTAGATAAAATCGGGAGAAAAAGACGCTCTCGCAGAAAAATAAGCACTTCCATAGAAACACCTGATATTTAAAAGAAAAAGCGTTATCTTCATGAATGAAGATAACGCTTTTTCTCTACTTATCGATATAATCCATCATTTTTTGAGCATATCGCCCTAGCGGTTTATCAGAAGCCACAATAAGATATTCGCTATTTAAAGGTCTTTCACTACCATCTAACCACTTTTTAAAAGCTACTTCAGAATCCACTCTTCCAATCTGACTGACCATACGCTTACGTGTTTGTAGCCTATTATTAATCTCTTCCATATCATTAAGGTAACATTCGATATATTTATATTTTACACCATGTTTATTAGACAGTTTCATTCCTTTTTCAACCATCCCTTCATATAGACATGGACTATCCAATATCACACTATGCCCTTGTTCTAAATAAGAATCAATCAATACCCATTCAATATCGTATGATACTCCTCCAACAATCGTTGATTCAATACCTTTCATTTCTAATGATTGTAACAACGCTGATTTCAAAACGTCATGATCTACAATTACAACACCTGTTAACTTCGCTATATACTTAGAAACTGTCGATTTTCCCGACCCAGGAAATCCTGACATTTACAGAAAGAACAAATTAACTTCCCCTCTCATCCGCACCTATTCATCTCTATAACCAATTACAAATTCAACAATCCTTACATCCATTCCTTCTATATTAAAATACAAAAAGAACTCCCTACTTATAAATAGAGAGTTCTTTTTTATAATTTATGCTGCTTTTACCTTCTTCGTCGTTTTACTTTTTCTTTTCGTTCCTGTAAAACGTTTGTGCAATACAGATGCTACCAAGCGTGAAATAACGTTGAATAGTAATACCATAATAATTAATACCGCTGCAGATTTTGTCGCAATCAACTTTGCATCCGGAATAAATCCTTCAGAATTCAACTTCCAAATGTGAACCGCTAACGTTTCAGCTGGTCTAAATGGATTTAAAGGATGCGCAGGACTTGAGAAGTCCGCTGCTGAATTTAAAATTGGGGATGTTAAACCCGCTGTGTAAATCAGTGCGGCCGCTTCCCCAAATATACGACCCGCCGCTAAAATAATACCCGTAATAATTTGCGGTAATGACGACGGAATAATGATACGAGCAATCGTTTGCCACTTCGTTGCACCTAATCCAAGACTTGCCTCTTTTACATTATGAGGAACTTCTGAAATTGCATTTTCACAAACACGTGTTAAACCTGGTAAATTTAAAATAGTTAGAGCAAGAGCACCACCCATTACTGTGTATCCCCAGCCTGTCATTGTAACGAACACTAACAAACCGAATAAACCAACAACAATAGAAGGTAAAGACGCCATTGTCTCAATACATAAACGAACAAAATTTAAAAAACGCCCTTGTTTTGCGTACTCTGCTAAATATATTCCAGCACCTAACCCAAGAGGAATAGATATAACAAGCGTTATAACAAGCATGTAGAAGGAATTGAATAACTGTGGACCAATCCCACCACCAGCTCTTGTATTACTTGGTTCTCCAAACAAGAAATTAGGATCCCAAAATCCCCATCCCTTTTGCAAAATTTCAAACACTAAGAATACTAGCAGAGCTACAACTAAAGCTGCAACTGCATAAAAGATACCCGTCCAAATTTTATTTACCATTCTTGCATTCATTATTATCGCTCACCTCTTTGCCCAATCGCTCGAATTACTAAAATAAACAGGAATGAAATAACAAGTAAAATCATCGCTAAAGTCCATAGCGCATTGTTCCAAGCAGTTCCGTTCAATGTGTTTGTCATGTCCATTGTCAAAATACCAGTTAACGTTGCTGTCGGACTATATATTCCTTCTGGTAATTTAATTGTGTTCCCGATTACCATTTGAACCGCTAATGCTTCACCAAAAGCACGCGCTAAACCTAAAACAACACCTGTTAAAATCCCTTTTTTCGCAGCAGGAACAATTACTCGGCTAACCGCTTGCCATTTCGTTGATCCTAGACCGTAAGAAGCTTCTAAATAATCAAATGGAACAGAGCGTATTGCATCAGAAGCGATACTAGCAATAGTAGGTAAAATCATAATACTTAATACAACAATACCCGCAATTAAACTAAAGCCCACTCCCCCGAATGAATCACGTAATAGCGGCACTAAAATCGTAACCCCTAATAATCCGTATACAACCGACGGAATACCAACTAATAATTCTAAAACAGGCTTCAATACTTTATTTCCAAATTTCGGCGAAATTAAATTCATGAATATAGCAAGAGCTATAGCAATTGGCGCACTAATAACAACCGCACCTAACGAAACCACCGTTGAACCTACAATGAAAATCAAAGCTCCGAAGGTTCCTTCGTCAGCATTTGGATTCCATTTTGTCGATGTTAACATCTCAGTAAATGAGATACCGCTTTGTGTAAAAGATTGAATACCTTTACCGCAAATAAACGCAATAATAGCTAATGTAATTAAAACAATAAAAATACCACAAAACGTAACAAGCGATCTTCCTATATATTCACTTTTTACGTAATTAATTTGTTTTTTCCCCTTCATCACAGGTCAGACCCCACTTCATAGATTGAAATGAACAGGACTGGCCTTGCAGCCAGCCCCATAAAATTTTATTACTTATTTAATTTAGACATTGGAATGTAGCCCATATCTTCTACTTGCTTTTCAAAGTCTTTACCTTTTACATAGTCAATGTAAGCTTTCGTTGCTTCTTTTGCCTCACCTTTTGTTACCATGTACTCGTAAGACCAGAATGGATATTTACCAGACGAAATGTTTTCAACTTTCGGTTCAGAACCATCAATTTTCACTGTTTGTAGTGCACCTTTTTTATCGCCAACCATGTAAGACATTGCTAAATAACTTACTGATCCTGGCGTAGAATTGATTGCTTGCTCTACTGCACCGTTAGAATCTTGTGTTGTACCAGTTCCATCATTAATTTTTGCGTCTTTCATAACCGTCTTTTCAAATGTAGCACGTGTACCAGATGAAGCTGGACGGTTAATTACGTTGATTTTTTCATCTTTCCCGCCTACCTCTTTCCAGTTTGTTACTTTTCCAGTGAAGATATCTTGTACTTGTTGTACTGTTAAGTTATCAACTTTTACATCTTTATTTACGACAAGTGCGAATGCAATACCCGCAACCTTGTTATCTACTAATTCTTTCGCTTTTTCAGCATCTTTTATTTTATCTGCTGATGGAACATCTGAATTACCAATTTGTACTGCACCCGATGCTACTTGGTTAATCCCAGTTCCACTACCGCCACCTTGGACTTGAATAGAAACTTTTGAATTTTTTTCCATGAATTTCTTTCCAGCTTCCTCCGCAAGAGGTAGAAGAGCTGTAGAACCAGCCGCTGCAATCGTACCTGATAATTCTTGTTTTGTATTATCGCTTCCTTTAGCAGTTTCTTTACTAGCTGTATCATCTGCTTTCCCACATCCAACTAACGCTCCTGCTACCACTAAAGCCGCTAAAGAAAATTTAATACCTTTTTTCATAACCATGTCTTGTACCCCCATTTGGATTATCACTTTTCGAATTCACTTTCTTTCGAACACAAATTCATTGTAGGACAACAATATTATGTGAGTGTTAAGCAATCTTTAATTTTAAGTAAATGACGATAATAATCTTTAAAAGCTAGGAATCCCAACATTCACAGTTAAAGAACCCAACAAAATCCACACTAATTAAGCTGTAATGTAAATTTATTCTTAACAATGTAAATTCAATGTAAATATTTTTGGCTCTTTTCCCCTTTTAGTTAAAAATACATTTACAAATCCATTATATTTTTTAACTTTTACACTCTTATTTCATTTACATTCAACAGAATTTCAGTAATATTTTTTAGTACAACTAAATAAATTGGAACAATTCCAAAAATAAATGAATATTTTTAAAGTACTAATTGACAGCATCATCCAATGTAGTCTACTATATTACTAACAAAAAGTTTACCTAAGGAAACTTTTTAAACTCAAACTAACAATATAGAGATGAGGTAACTTTTATGGTATCGGCTAACACAAAACCACTTTCCGAATTTAAGACAGGAGAGTTTGTACAGATTGAGAAGATACAATTAGAAGGAACTATGAAACGACGTTTATTAGATTTAGGATTTATCCCTGGGGCAACGATTAAAGTATTACAGCGCAGTCCACTTGGAGATCCGGTCGCTTATCAAGTAAGCAATACAACTATTGCATTACGTAAGGAAGAAAGTTCCCTTATTTTCGGGGTATTAATAGGAGATGATTTCAGATGAGCAAACATCGCATTGCTTTAGCTGGCAACCCGAACACCGGGAAAAGTACATTATTTAATACTTTAACAGGCTTAAAACAACATACTGGAAACTGGACGGGAAAAACTGTTTTAAAAGCTGAAGGGGAATATGAACATAACGGAAGTAAATATACATTAATAGATTTACCTGGAACTTACTCACTATATTCAAATTCTGCGGATGAAGAAGTAGCAAGAGATTATATTATATTTGAAAAACCAGAAGTAACTGTCGTTGTTATAGATGCAACTGCAATGGAAAGAAATTTAAATTTAGCACTCCAAGTGATGGAAATGACGAACAACGTAGTCATTTGTATTAATTTAATTGATGAAGCGGAGAAAAAAGGCATCGTTATTGATGAAAAGAAATTAGCAAAATCGCTCGGTGTACCTGTAGTTAAGATTTCTGCTCGTAACCGAGTAGGTATTGGGCATTTACTAAGTGTTGTCGCTAAAGTAGCAAATAAAAAACTAATTCCGACACCAATTAAGGTTTCTTACAGTGAAAAAATCGAAAGTATGATTCAAGAATTAGAACCACAAATTTATAAAGTGTTCGGTGATACGTATCCAGCACGATGGATTGCGTTACGTATATTAGATGGAGATAAAAATTTCTTAACTACACTTCAAAAACACCATAATGAACCACTTGTAA
This sequence comes from Bacillus sp. BC08, assembly GCF_054326875.1. Classification (NCBI taxonomy): domain Bacteria; kingdom Bacillati; phylum Bacillota; class Bacilli; order Caryophanales; family Bacillaceae; genus Bacillus; species Bacillus sp. BC08. The sequence goes on from NZ_JBTGPA010000028.1 coordinate 8,806, forward strand.
GGGAGGTCGTAATGAATGGAATCTCACTCAGCCAGTAAAGCTCTTCCATTAGACTATATTATTCAACATGCACAAGCACTCTCAAAAGAAGATATACGAGATGATATTGTCGGAGATATTTATCGAACATCTGCAAGCATATGTAAAGAGTCTGTTCAATATACAAATACTGATAAATTGTATCGTTCTGAAAAACTAGATAAAATTTTCACATCTCCCATCTGGGGATTCCCAATTATGCTCGGTATTTTATCTATTATTTTTTATCTTACAATTGCAGGCGCTAACGTACCGTCTGATATGATTGCTGAATTCTTCGGATGGGCCGAAGGATATTTAACATCTTGGTTCCAGGCAGCACATGCACCTGAATGGTTACATGGCATTTTAATACTTGGTTTATTCCGTGGTATCGGTGCTGTTATTAGCGTTATGTTACCACCTATGGCAATCTTTTTCCCTATGTTCGCACTATTGGAAAACTACGGATACCTACCACGTGTTGCATTTAATATGGACCGCTTATTCAAACGCTCCGGTGCACATGGCAAACAATCTTTAACAATGGCGATGGGCTTTGGTTGTAATGCAGCCGCTATTATGTCAACACGTATTATTGAGTCACCACGTGAACGCATGCTTGCAATCTTAACAAACAACTTCGTTCCTTGTAACGGTCGCTGGCCTATGTTAATTTTAATGGCTTCATTATTTATGGCTGCTGGTTATACAGGTAGTATGCAAACATTAGTTACTGCTGGCGTTGTAGTTGGGATGGTTGTAATTGGTGTTATTATGACATTAACTGTTTCTTGGGTACTATCAAAAACAGCTTTAAAAGGTGTGCCAACTCACTATACTCTTGAGTTACCACCGTACCGTAAGCCAAAAGTTTGGAATACAATTGTACGTGCAACACTCGATAAATCTATTTATGTTTTAAAACGAGCTGTCGTTGTAGCTGCCCCTGCGGCTGCATTAACTTGGTTACTTGCTAACATTTTCATCGGTGACACAAGCTTACTTATGTATTTTGTAAACTTCCTAGATCCATTTGCTAAAATGTTAGGACTTGACGGTTTTATTCTAGCTGCGTTCATTCTTGGACTACCAGCTAATGAAATTGTTATCCCGATTTTATTAATGTCTTATTTATCAACTGGAGCTTTAACTGAAATAGATGATTTTAATCAAATTAAAAATCTATTCTTAGAAAATGGTTGGACTTGGTTAACAGCGTTAAACACAATGTTGTTCTCACTTCTTCATTTCCCATGTGGAACAACACTGGTTAACATATATAAAGAAACAAAAAGTGCCAAATGGACATTCTTATCGTTTGCAATCCCTACCGTTATCGCCATTGTTGTGACATTCCTCTCTACACAATTGGTACATTGGTTAGGGCTTGTATAAGCAAAGCATACATAGAAGGTATCCCCCTTCATTTGCTTTGCACGAAAGAAACCTGAATTTATTTAGGTTTCTTTTTTTGTGCATCAGTATTCCAAGGCTGTGCCCCATACGTTGTAAGTTTCTTATGAATAAAGTATATGGTTCCCGGAAGAACCGCCATTAATATCGTGCAACTAATTCCTAATCCAGTAAACAACCTACATCACCTTATTTCACTCTTTTCGGTAAAGCTGAACCAGAATGTTCAATTGTTGGGTGAACATGAACAGTAATTTCAGCATTACTAAAGTAATTTTCGCCTTGATCCCAATTATCACTTATCTTTTCCCACTCTTTATAATTATGTCGCTTATATACTTCTCCTAATTCTAATACATCTACCTTATATTTTTTTTGAACAAGCTTAATCGATTTTTGAATGCGCTTCTCCATTTCTGCCGAGATATCCTTCTCTAAACGTTTTTCATTCAAAACCTTTTTATGATCACTAAAGTGTAACTCAGCCAATGTCCCTTCCATATATAAATGAATATTAAACTTTGGTTTTTCAGCATTCATTGTAGATACTTTAATTTTCCGACGCAACTTATGAATTTCATATGTAATCAGTTGATCCTTTTTACGAATGGTAAAAAAACCTCCAATTTTTTTACCTATTATATAATTCATCCCTAATGTTTCTTCTCCACTCAAACTGCCTACACACTTATTATCCTTCCCACGAAACAACGCTGCTCCGTTCATTTGTACTCCTTGTTTTGTTAGTTCAAGAATAGGTAATACGAAACTTCGATTGGAAATCATCTTTTCCTGGACTTCACCAATTCTTGCGGCCTCAATCATTTGGGCGTTTTTCGGAGGATGTTCAGCTAACATATCAATATACTGCGCCGGTAAATTTTCAGGCTTGGCACTTTGTTTTAAAATAGCTTCTGCATCTTTCTTAGAAACGAACAAACGAATATTTCTTCGCATCTCATGATCACGAATATATACATCTAACGTATTTTGTAAAACATATGGATTCGCTAATAAATCTTTAGAAAAAATGATTACTTGTATATGTGGAAAGAATAATGTACGACTAATTTTTTTAGCGATAATTCGTATTTGCTCAAAGACACTATCTGCTTTTGCACTAACATTAATATAATTTTCGCTATCCCCACCACTTTGTCCACCTTGCTGTGCTAGCTTACTCGGAAGTACCATCTGATACGTCCCTTTCATGATTGGATTCGACTGCTTTTTTTTCACAATATCATAGGCTGCACCTACTACAAATCCCCTTTCTTCTATCTCCTCTAACTCAGAACACCCACTCATAAATCCAACTACAACCATAACCATTATAAATTTAAGAAGGTGTTTCATTTCCACCATTCCTTCTTTTTATTTTATATACAATTAAAACGAGCAAAGGTGCTAAAACAACAAATCCCATATCTATCCAAGCTAAATAAGTCCCATAACTTGATAAAGTATTCAAACTACTCGGTATCATATTCAGCATAAAAATAATCGGGGCACTTACAAAAATGAAAATATGTTTCTTCACTTTTGGAAACATAGCGCAAAACAATAGAGATGCGACGTCATAATACATGGCTGTCGTGTTATAAATAGTAATAATCCAAGTCGTAAAAAAAATTGCATCAAACCTTTCTAAAAACCCTCCACCAATTTCAATTTCTTTCCCTAATTCAATTGTTGGATATGTTAATCCCCGGGTTGTCATATATGTAAAAACACTAATACAAGTTAAATAAATTAAAATGTAAGACAACACGTTTACCATCACAGCTTTTGCAACTGCCATCGGTGCTTTTTTTGCCGTCTTATCGTTTAACAACACAGCATAAAACAAAGCTACTTCAAATCCAATAAACGTAAAAATAGAATTCTTAACTCCAACCGCATATTGACTCACTTTCGTTTGAAAAGCTGGTAACAAATTATTTATTTCCATTAAATTTATATTCAATAAAGAAAGAAGCACTATCGCAATTAAAACAATAGGTAAAAACAGAACATTTAACCTTAATAAGGCCGCTCTTGATCCCGCTATTCCATAAATAACAACTAATAAGAAGAAGAAAGACAGTAGTTGTATCGGTGTATCACTAAACAAATATGTTTGAGAAATTATTGAAATCATTCGCGATTCATATGCTGTCAAAGCAGAAAATGTTAATATTAAAATACTACTAATTGTATACGCAACAGGCTTTGTCAAATGCGCACTCGTATATTGAACAAAGTTTTGTTTCGGGAATAAAATAGCTACCCTCGTTACAAACCAACCTAAAACTGCACAAACCAATCCACCCAAAAGCAAAATAATCCAACCGTCCGAAAATAAAGTTTGGTCAGCAATATCTCTTGGCATAGACAATGCTCCTATACCAATAATTGTTGAAGATACCGCAAACCCAATTTCCCGAGATCCAATCTCTTCATCGCCATACTCAAATGGTTTCAATTACTCTCGCTCCTTTGGACGTAATATAGCGTCTTTCGTTTGTAAATATTCCGGTCTCTCTTTCAACATCGATTTTGGCATACGAATAAGTTCTTCTTTCCAATCTTTATAAAATGCAGGAGCAATAGGCGTTGTATACGGTACCCCGACACTCTTCAAATTCGTAATATGAACCGCAAGTGCAATAAGAGCTAAAATAATTCCATATAGCCCAAAAGCAGTCGCCGCTAAAACAAAGACAAAAAGTAAAATCCGAAACGTAATCGTAATACTATATACAGGCAGTGAAAAGGTAGCAATTGCAGTAACTGCAATAATAATTACTAAAAATGGATTTACAATCCCTGCGTTCACCGCTGCTTCTCCGATTACAAGACCACCTACAATCCCAATCGTTTGCCCCATTGGTTTCGGTAACCTAATTCCCGCTTCTCGTATTAACTCCATCGTTAATGCCATCATTAATGTTTCTATATATGCCGGAAATGGTACCCCTTCTCTCGCTCCCGCAATAGAATAAGCTAATTTAGATGGAATAAGCCCTTGATGATACGATACAAGCGCTACGTACATGGCAGGTAATAAAACAGCAGCAATACCCGAACCCATCCGCAAAATCCTTAATAAAGTCCCAATTACCCAACGCTCATAGTGATCTTCCACAGATTGAAAAATATCAACAAATACTAGCGGAGCTATAAGGGCAAACGGTGATCCGTCCACCAAAATAGCTGCCTTTCCTTTTGCTAATGAGGCCACAATATTATCAGGCCTTTCTGTATTCAAAAACTGCGGAAACGGTGACAAATTATTATCTTGAATTAATTGCTCAATCGTACCCGTCTCAAAAACGACATCTGTCACTATGGATTGAAGACGCCGATCTAGTTCTTTTACAATGTAAGGATTAATAATGTCTTCTATATATACTAATGTCACTTCTTTTTGGGATCTCTTCCCCATAATATAAGATTGAAACCTCAGCTTTGGATCACGTAAACCACGGCGAATTAACATTTTATTCACATTAATATCTTCATTTAACCCAACTCTTGGTCCACGGATTAAATCTTCTGTTACTGGCGGTTCTAAACTTCTTTTTTCCCACGCTCTACTATTAATCACGATAGCGGTTGGAATATTATCAATTAATATAACCGTATCTCCTGCTAAAATCGCATTTATAATATCCGGAAACGTTGTCTTCTTACCAACTTCCGCAATAGAAATCAAACGATCTAATAATGTTTGAACAACAGCTTCTTCTTTGTGTACTTCTTCATATTGAAGCGTACGAACTACATATTTATAAACATTATCCTTATCTGTTAGCCCACATAAAAAAATAACAGCACAGCGTGTAAAACTACCAGCAAGGGCAACTTCCCTAATTGTTAAATCATTAGGCGAACCTAACTCATCCCTAATTTCTTTCATAACTTCAACTAAGTTACCTTTTAGCTCTAACAAGTCCCCCACCTAACTTCCTTTTCAACAAGTTTTTAGTTAGATTCCGCTAATAGAAGAAAATATATACAAAAAAGAGCTATCTCTTTTCAAAGATAGCTCTAGCACACGGATTACTTTTCTACTATTATATTGTCTGTCTTTATAGACACATTTTTCGTGAATCCACTAACGATAAACATCACAATCATATTCATTAACAATGCAACTATACCTACATTTAAATCTTTTATATATTGAGGGAAACCTGGAAACATCGTAGCTATAGTTGAGCCCGATAAAGTAATATATGCGACCACTAACAATCCAATCCCCATGCCTGCAATTGCCCCTTGCTTCGTAATAATTTGCCGCGGAAACAAACTACATACAAGTGCAGGGAAAAGTTGTGTCACTATGCTATATCCCATTAAAAGAAGTGCTCCTATTGTTTCTCCACCTTTAAAAGTGAACAAAACAGCTACAAGAGTTACTACAGGAACAAATAACTTCGCCACTTTAGCAACTTGTCTGTCTGAAGCAGATGGGACCATTGTTCGGTAAATATTTTTTGCTAATAATGTAGAAGCGGCCATGACAAGCATAGAACCTGGAACTAATGCGGTTAAAACCCCAGCACTACCAATAATCCCAATAAACCACGGATCAAAAGTTTGAAGAGCCAGACGGAATAACGAAAGGTCTACATCCCCTCCCTTTAATCCAGGAACTTGCAAGATAGCTGCAAAGCCTGCAAAGAATACGAAAAGTAATACTAAAGAATACAGTGGCATAATTGCTGCATTTTTACGAAATACTTTTTCATTTTTTGCAGAAAAAGCAGAAGCGAATGTATGGGGCCACATATAGAAACCGAGAGCTGTTAATACAATAGTAGAAACAAACCAAGAAATACTCATTCCTTCATCAGGTAAAGATAAAAATCCTGGTTTCGCTGCTTCTACCGCTTCAAACATCGGCTGAAATCCTCCGTAATAATGGTACGGTAAATATATACCTAAAAACATAACGATAAACAGAATCATAATATCCTTCAAAGCGGCCGTCCAAGCAGAACCGTGTATACCTGAAACCATTACATATATCGTTATGACAATTGCACCAATCCAAACTGCAATAACCGGTGATACCCTTCCGTAAGATGCTTCCGAAACAATAATCCCCAACCCTTTTAACTGTAATACAAGGTAGGGGATTATCGAAATAACCCCAATGATAGAAACGATTATGCCAAGTGTCTGACTCTTGTATTTTTTCACAAAAAAATCTGGCTGTGAAACAAGATTATGCTCTTTCGCATACTTCCAAACTGGCGGCAATAAAAAGTAAGATAAAATATAAGCTAATGCCCCATAACCTAAAATATAGAAAGTAGGCGCTCCTTTACTATACGCCCATCCACTTCCTCCTAAAAATGTGAAAGTCGTATAAATTTCACCTGCCATCAGAAGAAAAACAAAAATAGTGCCAAACCCTCTTCCACCAACTGACCATTGCTCTAAATTCATATCTTTTCCATGTTGTGCCCGAATTCCTAAAAATAGTGCGAGAAACAAAAATAATATAATGATAAGTAATGCGGTCATTTCACATCCCCCTTATTAGCAGGATCAAATACGTACACAAGTCCCATACAAAGAGACGTAATGAGCACCGATAATAATACCCAAAATAATAAAAATGGCATCCCTAATACGTAAGGAGTAACTGAATTAGCAAATACGGGGCCAACAACTAAACAAAAAACTGGAATAAGCGCCAATACGTGTATTTTCTTCATCTCATTCTCCTTTGCTTATAAAATTCATAATGGATGATACAAAGACTTCCACTCCAATCGGTAATGCATCTTCATCAATCGTAAAACGAGGGTGATGGTGAGGATATATAATTCCTTTCTCTTTATTTCCCGCTCCGATAAAAAAGAATGTCCCTGGTGCCTTTTGTAAAAACGCTGAAAAATCTTCCCCAGCCATCGTCGGCTGTAAACGAGTAACTTGTTCTCTTCCATAAAGCTGTAATGCCGCTTGCTCAATAACCTCTGTAACTTCATAATCATTTACTACCGGTCGATATCCATATTCATAAGAAAACGTATATTTTGCCCCGTAAGCTTCCGTCACATGCTTCACAATCCGTTCAATCCTTTTCTCTGTTACTTCTCGCAACTCATGTCTTAAACTCCGCACTGTCCCTTCAATCTCCGCTTGTTCTGGAATCACATTATGGGTTGTCCCAGCGTGAAATTGGGTAACAGATACTACAAGGGAATCTAACGGATCTGTGAGGCGAGATACAATTTGCTGAAGTTGCGCAACAACTTGTGTACCGATTGCAATACTATCAACCGTTTCATGTGGGATTCCAGCATGGCCACCTTTTCCTTCTATCGTAATTTTAAAAACATCTGGGGCAGCCATTGCAGGACCATAAATTACACCTATTTTACCAACCTCTAACGATGCCCAAAGATGAGCGCCAATAATATAATCCACACCTTCCATTACACCCGCCGCAACCATTTCCTCTGCACCGCCCGGAAAGTTTTCTTCTGCATGTTGGAAGAGAAAACGAACCTCCCCTTTAACCTTCTCTCTTTCCTCTACTAACTTATGTACAACCCCAAGTAATATCGCTATATGTCCATCATGGCCACATGCATGCATCACACCTGGATATGTAGAAATAAAATCAAACTCATTTTCTTCATGAATAGGAAGAGCGTCCATGTCAGAACGAACCGCGATAGTTTTACCAGGTTGTTTACCAATTAACCTTGCCATTACACTATATTTAGTAGGTCTTGACACTTCTAAATGCGGGATTTCCCGAAGTATATCGAATACAAACTTTGATGTTTTTTCTTCTTGAAAAGATAACTCTGGATACTTATGAAAATGCCTTCTCCACTCAATCAACTGATTCTTTAATAAAACAAGTTCCTTTGCGACATCCATTTCTCTTCGCCCCTTCTTCACTAAGTTAAATGTTATTATAACGTGAATTGTTAACTTTTGAAAGAATCTTCTGAATTTTCTATCACTATGACTTAAAAATAAAAAGCCATCAAAAAGATGACTTTTTCATTATTATAAAATAGTGATTGCTTGTTTCCCCATTTGTCCCCAAGCACTCTCAAACTCTGCTCGCGGAACAGCTAAACGCGGATTATTTTTCAGAGGATCATTTACATACACAAAGTTTTGATCATATCCAATTACTACTACACTATGCTCATAATATGTAATTTTCACTTCGCCAGAGCTTGTATTCCATGTTTCAAAACTACTCTCGGCGAGTGGTTTAAACGTTGTATTAATAATGACCCATACTGGCGACCCAGAACTAACTACTTTATACATATCTTGCACGTCTCTACCTGTTAAATTAACTACTTTTCCAGGAATATATTTTTCTGCTAAATTGAAAATAGGTTGATTATATACACCATATCCTGGCTCTGCCTTCGTATAAATATTTCCAACGAACCCCTCATAAGGATTTCCACGTAAACCATTTTGCTCAAATGGAACACGATGAATCTCGCTAGCAAGTTGCATCTTATCTACTTGTATACCTTTGTATTGCAGCAACATAGCCAAACTTGTAACTTCACATCCACGAGGTAATTCTGGTAACTGTTTTATAAACGGAACATTTTCAATCATAGTCGCTTCTTTCATTTCAGATAGAAACTCTAAACGGAACACTTGCGCCTTTTGTATAATTTTATCTTTCCCTATAAAAAACGCGGCAGCAAATATAATTCCAAAAACAAAAAGATATTTTAACTTTTTCATTTTAAACAAAACTCCATTAATTATTATTTTACAGACATACCTCTTATCATTGTACCTTTCTTCTCACTAGTTTGCTAGAAAGATTCTGTGAATTATTGTTCACACTTCCATCGTTATAAAATTCTAATTATTTTTAATAAAAAGAAAAAACAATATACTTTTCTGAATATTTTTGCTAAAATCAAAATAATTAACATAGTGAAGATATCACTTTGTTAATAAAAACATTCTTAGAGTATTTAGTCATAGTTCGCTTTTTACATACTCCATTCACTTCATAGTAAATAAACCGAGTATGTATCATATCCCCCACTAATGATTAAAAACTCGGAATGAAAATCAGTTCATACATACAGAAAATAACGGGGTGAGGGGCATATGAATCAACAAGTAGAACAAACAGATTTAAAACGAACAATGAAAAGTAGACACCTATTTATGATTGCACTCGGTGGTGTTATTGGAACTGGCCTATTTATGGGATCTGGTCAAATCGTCCATAACGCCGGTCCTGGTGGTGCTATTCTTGCATTTTTAGTCGGTGGATTTGTTATGTATTTAACGATGTTATGTCTTGGTGAATTATCCGTTGCTATGCCAGAAGCAGGTTCATTCCAAAGCTATGCAAGCAAATTTATTTCACCTGGTTTTGGATTTGTTGTCGGTTGGATGTATTGGTTAAATTGGGCTGTTACAGTTGGGGTAGAGTTAACAACTGTAAGTATTTTAATGAAACGCTGGTTTCCAGACGTTTCTTCGTGGATTTGGTGTGTTACATTTGCAGCAGCACTCTTTCTTGTAAACGCATTATCAGCAAAAGCATATGCAGAAGCAGAATTTTGGTTCGCAAGTGTAAAAGTCGCAACCATTGTTGTTTTCATCGTACTCGGTGGTGCAGTTATGTTCGGTCTACTAGACTTTAACGGAAAACCAGCACCCATGCTTCACAATTTCACTGAAAATGGCGGATTATTTCCAAACGGTGCATTAGCTGTTCTTCTTACGATGATTACAGTAAATTACTCCTTCCAAGGAACAGAATTAATCGGGATTGCCTCAGGAGAAAGTGAAAACCCTGAAAAAACAATTCCAAAAGCGATTAAAAATACCATTTGGCGAACTCTCTTCTTCTTCGTCCTAGCAATATCAGTTGTTGTAGGTTTACTCCCATGGCAAGAAGCTAATCTAGTCGAAAGTCCATTTGTACTTGTATTTGATGTAGCTGGTGTTCCATATGCAGCTGACATTATGAACTTTGTTATTATTACAGCAGTATTATCCGTAGCCAACTCTGGTCTATACGCAAATTCTCGTATGCTTTGGGCGATGGCAAAACAAGGAATGGCAAGTCCAGCTTTTACGAAGTTAACGAAAAAAGGTGTGCCACTAAACGCATTAATTTTCAGTCTAATATTTGCAAGTTTGTCTCTATTAACAAGTATATTTGCGGCAGATACTGTATTTTTAGTTTTAACATCTATTGCAGCTATGGCCGCTGTCGTAGTTTGGATGTCAATCGCAGCTTCACAGTTTTTCTTCCGTAGAAACTTCTTAAAAAACGGCGGAGACATTAACGATTTAAAATATCGCACACCGCTTTATCCAATCGTTCCAATCGTAGCATTCTCACTCAATTTCATTACATTTGTTAGTTTAGCTTTCATCCCAGATCAGAGAATTGCTCTTTATTGCGGTATTCCATTTATGATTATTTGTTACATTTTATACCAATTAAAATATAAAAAAGTTGTCACATTTGAACAACAAATAAATCTAAAAAAAGAAGTAAACTAAATATATCAAATATTCAGCTATCTTTCTTATGATAAGATAGCTTTTTTCTATTTCTTGGATATCTTGGTATAACTTTATTTATCTTAAAATTTTCACAATCACGTTTTTCACTGGAAAATGGTTTACAATGTTATCAAGTTACAAATGATATTCACCTTAAAAAGTGTGCATTTGTGTCTATTTTTTAACAATATCAAAAAAACTATTGCCATCTATAAATTAATAGGTTTATATTGTTTTATTGGCATAGTTTCAATCCAAGGAGAAAGGAGATTTTCAATCGTGCAACTAAAGAAAACGTTTTGGAAGCTGGCTTCGCTTCTTCCGTTATCATTACTTCTGTTCCTCGGCGGCTGTGATAAGAAACTCGCAGTATTAAATCCGCAAGGACCTGTTGCAAAAGCACAGTATGATTTAATTGTTTGGTCATTCTTGCTTATGTCATTAATTATCGCAATTGTATTCATCTTGTTTACAGTCATCTTGATTCGTTATCGTGAAAAACCAGAGAATATGGACTATGAGCCACCTGAACAACACGGTAACACATTATTAGAAATCATTTGGACGCTTGTTCCTGTTATTATCGTTATTGCATTATCGATTCCAACAGTAAAAGCAACTTATGCTTCGGAAGAGGTTCCGAAAGAGTCCAAACATATTAAACCAGTTGAGATTTATGTTACATCTGCAAACTGGAAATGGTTATTCAGTTACCCAGAGGAAAAAATTGAAACCGTTAACTATTTAAACATCCCTGCTGGTGTACCAATTCAATTCAAACTGACTTCTGTCGGTCCAATGAATGCTTTCTGGGTACCAGAACTTGGTGGTATGAAGTACACTATGGATGGTATGATTATGGATCTTTATTTACAAGCTGATAAGCCAGGTTCTTACCTAGGCCGTAGCGCGAATTTCTCTGGTGAAGGATTCACTCACATGGAATTCGAAGTTGAAGCAAAAACTAAAGAGAAGTATGACAAGTGGGTTAAAGAAGTACAACAAACTGCTCCTAAACTAACAGAAGATAAGTACAACGAAATTGTTAAACCTGGTGTAGTTGGTCGTATGACATTCTCTAGTCATCACTTAAGTTATGTAGATCCAAAATCACTTGAGTATTGTGATTACAACTACTACAAAAACAAAAAATAATAGCTATTATTCCAACAGATTGGAGTGAACACAGTGAAGCTTGATGAATTCTTTGTCACAGGTGACCCGATTATTTACGGTGCAGACGCTTCTATCGTTCTTGTGACATTAGCAATCATTTTCGTACTAACAAAGTATAAAAAATGGAAATGGCTTTGGGACGAATGGTTAACAACTGTTGACCATAAAAAGATTGGGGCCATGTATATTATTTCTGCGGTTATCATGTTATTCCGTGGTGGTATGGACGGTTTAATGATCCGTGCACAGTTAACATTCCCAGAAACAACTTATTTAAATGCTGAACATTATAACGGAATCTTCACAACACATGGTACAGTTATGATTCTTTTCATGGCGATGCCATTCGTTATGGGATTAATGAACCTTGTAGTACCATTACAAATTGGTGCTCGTGACGTTGCATATCCGTTCTTAAACGCTTTAAGTTTCTGGTTATTCTTTGTCGGAGCAATGTTATTCAACATCGCTTTCGTAATCGGTGGTTCTCCAGACGCTGGGTGGACTTCTTACTTCCCAATGGCAGGTACAGAGTTTACTTCTGGTGTAGGAAATAACTACTACGCAATTGCATTACAGATTTCAGGTCTCGGTACGTTAATGACAGGTATTAACTTCCTTGTTACTATCTTAAAAATGCGTACACCTGGTATGACTTTAATGAGAATGCCAATGTTTACTTGGTCAATCTTAATTACTACGATTATCATTATTTTCGCTTTCCCAGTATTAACAGTTGCTCTTGCATTAATGACATTTGACCGTCTATTCGATGCTCACTTCTTTACGATGGCGAGCGGCGGTATGCCAATGTTATGGGCCAACCTATTCTGGGTATGGGGTCACCCTGAAGTATATATCGTTATTTTACCGGCATTCGGTATTTTCTCTGAAATCATTAGTACATTCTCACGTAAACGTCTATTCGGTTACAGTGCGATGGTATACTCAATGGTTGCAATTTCTTTACTAAGTTTCGTCGTATGGCTTCACCACTTCTTCACGATGGGTGCAGGTCCAGCGGTTAACTCATTCTTCTCGATTTCGACAATGGCGATTTCGATTCCAACCGGGGTTAAGATCTTTAACTGGTTGTTTACACTGTATAAAGGACGTATTCGTTTTACAGTTCCAATGCTTTGGTCATTGGCATTTATTCCAAACTTCGTAGTCGGTGGGGTTACAGGGGTTATGCTTGGTATGGCAGCAGCTGATTATCAGTACCATAACAGCTACTTCCTAATTGCTCACTTCCACTACGTATTAATCGCAGGTACAGTATTCGCTATGCTTGCTGGATTCACATTCTGGTATCCAAAAATGACTGGTCATATGTTAAATGAACGCCTAGGTAAATGGACATTCTGGATCTTTATGAGCGGATTCAATATCTGTTTCTTCCCGATGTACTTCTTAGGTTTAGACGGTATGACTCGTCGTATGTACACTTACTCTGAAAGTCTTGGATGGGGATGGCTAAACCAAATCGCATCTGTTGGTGCGGTAATGATGGGTATTGGTTTCCTACTTCTTTGTTACAACGTAATTTGGAGTGCTCGTCACGGTGAACGTGACACAACTGGAGATCCATGGGATGGCCGTACACTTGAATGGGCAACTCAATCTCCTGTACAACATTACAACTTCGCGAAACTTCCTGAAATCAAAGAAGCTGATGCTTTTTGGTACATGAAAAAACGCGGAGAAACAGTTACACCAGCAGCAGAAGATATTAAACCAATTCACATGCCAAGTAACTCTGGCGTGCCTATTATTGCGTCTTTATTCTTCGGTCTTGCAGGTTTCGCATTAGTATTTAGCTGGTTCTGGCTTGCAGCAATCGGCGGCGTTGGTATTTTAGCTTGCTTAATCTATCGTTCATTCGATTATGATGATGGCTACTACGTAAGCGTTGATGAAATTAAAGAAACAGAACATATAGCATGAGAGGTGAAATGATATGGCGGCTTTAGATAAAAGCTTACCTTTGGAATATCAATCCGAGCAAAGCAGATTGAATATCCTAGGATTCTGGATTTTTCTTGGGGCTGAAATTATGCTGTTCGCAACACTTTTCGCCTCTTATCTAGTACTTGCTGGTCGTACGGCTGATGGCCCAACTCCAGCGCAACTGTTTGAACTTAAAACGCTTTTAATTCAAACATTACTACTTTTAACAAGTAGTTTCACATGTGGTATCGTAATTCACGAAATGCGTAAGCACAACCAAAAAGCAATGCTTGGATGGTTCATCCTTACATTACTTTTAGGTGCAGGTTTCCTATTCTTTGAAATCGAAGAGTTCATTATGTACATCGGTGAAGGCGCAACAATTCAAACAAGTGCTTTCCTATCTGCATTCTTCGTTCTTCTTGGAACGCACGGAGCCCACGTAACAGGCGGTATCATTTGGGCAATTTGTGTTATTATCCAAATTTTAAAACGAGGTTTAACACCAGTTACAGCGCGTAAAGTATTCATTATCAGCTTATACTGGCATTTCCTTGATCTAGTTTGGGTCTTTATTTACACACTAGTTTACTTGAACGGGATGGTGGCGTAAATGGATCAAAATAACAACCAAGCAAACGGGCATGCGCATAGCGGATTCCCTTGGTCACACGTTTTCGGATTTATTTTATCGCTTGCACTAACGTTTCTAGCGTTATACGTGGCACTTTATACAAACTTGCCACTTTCAACGATCTTAACAACTATTATCGTAATGGCTGTTGCGCAAGCGTTGTTACAATTAATTATGTTCATGCATTTAAAAGAAGGAGAAGGCAGAGTTCAAATCCTTACAATGATATACAGTTTCTTCGTTGCAACTGCAACAGTTGGTTTAACTGTATGGATCTTCTTCTCAATGTAATGTACATGAAAAAGACTGCTGAAGTTTCTCAGCAGTCTTTTTTTATCCCCTCCCCTATTACATCCACATTACGGAATTAACAACAGAATCATGAAAAATATACTTATTATGACAAATGTTAAGAAAACTCTTTCTTTATGAAATCGAATTCATATGCGTTGCTTTTCTACCTATTATATGGCTAAATAGGTACTATATTTATTTGAAGGGAGAGAACGCAATGGAACATCATACTTCTGTTCTATCACTTATGGTTGTCGTTGCAATCGCGTTTTTCGTTCCCCTTTTGTTACAACGCTTTAAATTAAAAGCACTTCCTGTCGTTGTTGCAGAAATCATCGCAGGAATCTTTGTAGGTAAAAGTGGGTTTAATATTATTGAGCCAGATATGTGGCTTCAAGTCTTATCGACACTAGGATTTATCTTCTTAATGTTCTTAAGCGGTTTAGAAATTGATTTTTCTATCTTTAAACAAAAAGGGAAAAAGAATACGACAAACGAACCAAACACATTCCAAGCAGCAAGCATTATCTTCTTATTTATTTTCATCTTATCTTATGCCCTATCATTACTATTCGTATGGCTAGGATTCGTGGATAATGCAATGTTTATGACTTTAA
This sequence comes from Bacillus sp. BC08, assembly GCF_054326875.1. NCBI lineage: Bacteria > Bacillati > Bacillota > Bacilli > Caryophanales > Bacillaceae > Bacillus > Bacillus sp. BC08. Next base: position 24,439 of record NZ_JBTGPA010000028.1, read on the forward strand.
TTATTTCAACTATTTCTTTAGGTGTTGTTGTACCAACATTAAAAGAAAACAACTTAGGAAAAACGGCAATCGGACAAATCATTTTATTAGTCGCTGTTATTGCAGATTTAGTTACAATGATTTTACTCGCTGTATTCGTCGGATTAAATTCCGAAAGCGGCCAAAGCATGTGGCTCCTTCTTCTTCTATTCGGCGCTGGTATTGTTATTTACTTCGTTGCAAAACGCTTTAAAAACATTCCATACTTGGATAGCTTAAAAGCTGGTAGTGTACAAATTGATACACGAGCTGTTTTTGCACTCATCTTAATATTAGTTGGGTTATCTGAATCTGTTGGAGCTGAAAATATTTTAGGCGCCTTCTTAGCAGGGGTACTCGTATCGTTATTATCACCAAATGAAGATATGGTAGAAAAACTGGATTCCATCGGATATGGTTTCTTCATTCCTATTTTCTTCGTGATGGTTGGTGTAAACTTAGAAGTTTGGTCTATTTTTAAAGAACCTTCTAGTATGCTAATGATCCCAATTTTAATTGTAGGACTCTTTATCTCAAAACTGTTACCATCACTCGTTTTACGAAAATGGTATCCACGTAATATCGTACTAGGAAGTGCCATCTTATTAACATCGACACTTTCTTTAGTTATTGCAGCTGCACAAATTGGTGAAAAACTAGGAATCATCAGTCCAAGTTTATCTGCTTCCCTTATTTTAAGCGCAGTTATTACTTGTATTTTTGCACCTATATTATTTAAAAAAATGTTCCCAAAAGTAGAAACACCAAAACCAAAAGTTTCTATTATTGGCGCAAGCAGAATTACCCTTCCGTTATCACTTGATTTAAAACGAGAAGATTATGACGTAACACTTTATATGATGCGTCAAAATAAAATAAATGATGAGGAAGCGAAATCACATGACTTCCCTATCGTAAAATTAGATGACATCACAATCGCATCATTAACTGAACGAACAGCATTTATCGCAGACCGCGTTGTTGTTGCAACAAGCGATGATGAACAAAACTTATTATTAGCAGAACATGCAAAAGAACTAGGTGTTGAACATGTTATTGCAAGTGTAGAAGATCCACTTCTACAAGAAAAAGCAACGCAAGAACATATCGCCGTATTCTCAACAATTAACTCTACACGTATTCTGTTACGTGCACTAATTGATAAACCGAGTCTCGTACGCTTAATTACAACAGCAAACGAAACTGTTCGTGAAGTTGAACTACGCAGCAATACATATAACGGTGTTGCACTACGTCGCCTTCCATTTTTAGGCGATGTACTCGTTATTCAAATTTATCGCGGTAATAAAGCATTAATCCCGCATGGTGATACGAGACTACAACATGGTGATACATTGCTTGTCACAGGTTCAAAAGAACATATTGATACGTTGAAAAACATATTAGAATAAAAAATGCCCCTCACATAATTGAGGGGCATTTTTTTCCATTTCATATGGTAAAATGTTACTATCACATATTATGAGGATGGATCACATTATGTCTATTGTAACTTTAGCTCTTTTATTATTGGCAGAAATACTCATTGCCATTATTCTCATCGGTGTTAGCATTGAAATTTGTAGTTACGGATGGAAAAAATCGAATGGAATAAAATACTCTTGCCTCTTACTTTCACTCCTTCTCGGAACTGCTAGCATACTCGGGCTTTTCGCCGCACCTGCCTATTTCTTTATACAACTAACAGAAAATGCCTTATAAGAAAGGATGTTAATATGATTACCGTGAAAAATATTGAGGGATCTGAAACTTACGTATTACGTCAAAAAATTTTACGCCCGAATCAAACATTAGCAGATTGTAAATACTCTTCCGACTATGAGACAGACACCTTTCACTTAGGCGCATTTATAAACGATGAACTGATTAGTATCGCTTCCTTCTCAAAAGAAATATACCCTGACTTACTAGCAGGTGTTCATTATCGTCTACGAGGAATGGCCACATTACCTGAATTTCGAAACAAACGTGCTGGAAGCTCCTTAATTCAGAAGGCGGAGCAAGTCTTGCAAGAACGTAAAGCAAATATATTATGGTGTAATGGCCGAATTACTGTAGCTGAATATTACAAGCGCTTAGGCTTTCAGGAACATGGTGAAATCTTTGAAATTGAACCGATTGGTCTTCATAAAGTACTGTATAAAAAAATATAAGAAAAGCTTTCCCGCAATACGGGAAAGCTTTTCTTATATTTCAATCTTCATTTTTTATTTTTTTCATATATATGTATATAAACAAACTAGGAACTAAAAAACAAGCAAGCATAATAAGTCCTGTCATACTAATTTCCTTTATCGAAATATCTGGTGTTACAACGATACAAATAGCTAAAATCCCAATAACAATACCTACTGGAATGAATAATAGCTTCATAAAATAACTACGCGATACTCCGCCCGTATGCTCATACACTTGCACCGAATTTTTTAAGTTTAAAAAGTTAATACCTATTATCCCGCACATAAATACCATTAATAAATCCGAAACACTTTCATATCCTGTACCTTGCAAAACGTAGCGATAAAAAACAATACCTAGTATGATGATATTTTGTAAGATGAAAACGAGTCTAATATGTTTTAGCCCCTCAATCATTAAACGTTCATCTTTCACGATTCTCATCCCCTCACTCCTCTTCCTCCCAAAATAAATCATTTAATGTTTTATCTACCGCATAACAAATTTTCAAACATAAATCTAAAGACGGGTTGTATTTCCCCTTCTCAATTAAACTAATCGTTTGCCTTGTAACGCCTACTTTTTCTGCTAATTGTTGCTGTGTTAAATCTAACTGAACACGCGCGACTTTTATTTTACTGACAGCCATTCATGTTCCTCCTCTACCTATATTGTAACATATATATTCCATTAAGTAATTTATATTTTACGCCATTAATTTGATTTTCACTTTATTATACACAAAAAAGGAGCCTCTCATAAGAAGCTCCCTCACCTATATCTATATTATAAGAATAAATGACATCCAAATAAAATTGTAAATAAGTATAGTAACGGATGTACTTCCATCCCTTTCCCTTTCACAATTTTTAAGACTGGATATACTAGAAATCCAATTGCAATTCCATTCGCAATGCTAGACGTTAACGGAATACCAACGAAAATTAAAAATGCTGGTAATGCATCATCAAATTCATTCCAATTAATATCACGAAGACTTTGCGCCATTAAACTACCTACAATAATTAATGAAGGAGCTGTAATAGCGGCTACACTTGATAAAGAAGCAATGACAGGGCTGAAGAATGCCGTTATAATCGTTAGACCGACAACGATTATACCTGTTAATCCTGTTTTACCACCTGCAGCAATACCAGCTGACGATTCAATCGTCGCTGCTGTTGGGCTTGTTCCAAAGATAGAGCCTGTAGTCCCGCCAATTGCATCTGCAATAAACGCTTTACCAAAACGTTTCTCAGTATTATCTGTAATTAAGCCTGCTTGTTTAATTAAACCAAGTAATGCACCTGTTGTATCAAATAACAGTACAAGTAAAAATGAAAATACAACACCATATAATCCGTATTCAATTACATCTGAAAAGGCGTTGATTGGGTTTGAAACGATAATACCCTCTGGTAAATGAGGCATCGCAACAATTTTATCCGTAAACTTCAGTTGCCCTGTAAAGAAAGCGATAACTCCCGTCACAATCATACTAATAAATAATGCACCGCTCACACGCAATGCCATTAATACCGCCGCTAATATTAAACCAATTAAAGTTAAAATAACGGCTGGAGAATGAAAATCACCAATCGTAACTAAATTAGATGGATGATCGACGATAATTCCAGAAAGGCGTAATCCAATAAAAGCAATAAATAGTCCAATTCCACCTGCAATTGCATGTTTTAAACTATCAGGAATTGCGACAATTAGCTTTTGCCTAAATGAAGTGAAAGATAATAAAAGAAAAATGATACCTGTTACAAATACTGCTGAAAATGCAATGACATATGTAATCCCCTCTGCCTGTTGAACAACAGAATAAGCAAAATACGCATTCATTCCCATAGCTGGAGCAATAACAATTGGATAGTTAGCTAAAAACGCCATACATAGCGTCCCTACAACCGTCGCAATAATGGTTGCTGTAAAAGCTTGATCAAATGGTACACCTGCATCAGATAATATTTTCGGATTGATGACAAGAATATACGCAAATGTAAAAAAAGTTGTGATGCCAGCTAAAAGCTCTTGCTTCACAGAAGTGTTATATTTTTGTAATTGAAACATGGTTATGTACCCTTCCTACATCTGAATTATTATCACACATTCTTTTCTTACTAGTATGTGAGAAAATATAATACTTAATCTTAGCAATCAATAAAAAGAAGAGTCAATATATTCACTAATAGTTCGAATTTTAAGTTTAAGTCTGACAAGTGCAGATGTAGTACAGTTAATCATGTTTATTTTTGTAGCATAACAGATAGAAATGTTTTATAATTTGAAATAGTTAAATATTTAGTAACCGCATTCAAATATCGTTCACTCTACAAGGAGGATTCTTCTTATGCAGCACACAAACAAATCAGGAACTTTAAATCGAGGTTTAAAAGAACGACATATTACTTTAATGTCACTCGGTTCAGCTATTGGCGTTGGACTATTTTTAGGATCCGCTTCTGCTATTAAGCTAGCTGGCCCTTCCATTCTACTAGGTTATATGATCGCTGGACTCGTTATTTTTTTCATTATGCGAGCACTTGGAGAAATGGCAATTGAACAACCTGTTGCCGGCTCTTTTAGTAAATATGCTTCTGATTATCTTGGACCACTAGCTGGCTACATTACCGGTTGGAACTACTGGTTCTTATGGGTTGTTACTTGTATGGCTGAAATTACAGCAGCTGGCATTTACATGCAGTACTGGTTCCCAGATATCCCGCGCTGGACTTGGGCGTTACTCGCTCTATTATTAATGAGTGCTTTCAACTTCTTATCCGTAAAAGTATTTGGAGAACTTGAATTTTGGTTTGCTCTCATAAAAATTGTCACAATTATCTGTATGATAATTGTTGGAGCTGGTATTATTTTATTCGGATTCGGAAACGGCGGTGTCGCTACTGGTATTTCAAACCTTTGGTCACATGGTGGCTGGTTTCCGAATGGTTTCTCTGGGTTATTGCTCTCTTTACAAATGGTGTTATTCGCTTATTTAGGCGTTGAATTAATCGGTGTTACAGCGGGTGAAGCTCAAAATCCGAAAAAAACACTCGCAAAAGCAATCGATAACGTATTTTGGAGAATATTACTGTTCTACGTTGGGGCTCTATTCGTTATGATGGCAATTTATCCATGGAACGAACTTGGTGAGAAAGGAAGTCCATTCGTTTTAACATTCCAGCAAATCGGTATCGCAAAAGCAGCAGGGATTATTAACTTTGTCGTATTAACAGCAGCTCTTTCTTCTTGTAATGGTGGTTTATTTAGTACAGGCCGTATGCTGTATACATTAGCTCAGCAGAAGAAAGCCCCTGAAAGATTCGGTCGTTTAAATAAAAACGGCATTCCAAGTCAAGGAATTGTAGCAACAGCTATCGTTTTACTCGTTGGTGTTATATTAAACTATCTTGTGCCCGCAAAAGTATTTACATGGCTCACTAGTATTTCAACTTTCGGGGCAATTTGGACTTGGGGCATCATTTTAATCGCTCAAATTAAATTCCGTAAGGGATTGCAAACTGATAAAAAGGACAAGCTAACATATAAAATGCCTTTATATCCATTAAGTTCATATTTCTCACTCGCTTTCCTTGCACTAGTATTAGGTATAATGGCGTATTCAGAAGATACAAGAATTGCATTAATTGTTGGCCCAATTTGGCTCATTGGTTTAGCTATCGTGTATTATATGAAAGGGTTTCATAAAATTGATGAAACACCTAATTCTAAAATTAGTTAAGCTCAAAATCTCTTCCTATTTACTAGGAAGAGATTTTTTCATTATTCACACAAATATTTCTCAATCAAATTAACGCTATCTTTACACTATTTAATATTTTCTATCTTTCTTTCCTGAAAAAAATAGATTACATTATTAAAGCAAATATTTTTATTAGGGGGATTCTTCTATGAAGAATAAAAAATGGATTACATTTTCTTTAGCAACAGCAATTACACTAAGTATAGGAGCTTCATTCCTTCCGTCTACTTATGCGGAAAGCTCAATGGACCCAGCTCCTGAAATTGCTGCAAAAGTTGTAAATCAAAATAGCGGGAAGAAAGTATTATTCGATAATACACACGGTCAAACTGCTGGGACCGCTGACTGGGTTATCGATGGCGGCTTTTCTGACTTCGGAAACGGTATTGCCCAAAACGGATATCATGTAAAAGAACTTCGTAAATCAACACCGATTACGTATGCAGATTTAAAAGACTACAATGTATTTATCGTTCCAGAAGCTAATATTCCTTACAAGAAATCTGAACAAGATGCAATGTTACAATATGTGAAAAATGGCGGAAGTATTTTCTTTATTGCAGATCATTATAATGCAGATCGTAACAAAAATCGCTGGGACTCTTCTGAAGTATTTAATGGATATAGACGCGGTGCTTGGGATAATCCTGCAAAAGGAATGTCTAGTGAAGAAGTAAATTCACAAGCTATGCAAGGAGTAGAAAGCTCTGATTGGCTATCTGACAACTTCGGTATTCGCTTCCGCTACAATGCACTTGGTGATGTTTCTGCTAAAAATATTGTGTCACCTGAACAATCATTCGGAATTACAAAAGGTGTTTCATCTGTAGCAATGCATGCTGGTTCTACTCTAGCTATTACAAACCCAAAACTAGCAAAAGGACTTGTTTATCTTCCAGAAAACCCGTCAAAATGGAATAATGCTGTTGATAGCGGTGTTTATAACGGCGGTGGTATTGCAGAGGGTCCTTATGCCGCTATCGCAAAAGTAGGACTTGGAAAAGCTGCCTTTATCGGTGACTCTTCTCCAGTTGAAGATGCGACGCCAAAATACGTTCGTGAAGATTCTGGCCAAACAAAGAAAACTTACGATGGTTATAAAGAAGAAAACGATGCTATCTTACTAGAAAATATCGTAAATTGGCTATCGAATAAAGAAACATTTACAAGTTTAGATCAAGTAAATGGTTTACAACTTGATTTACCTACCACTTTACAAACATTTGAACAACCAAGCTTATCAACTGAGCCACAACCAGAACCTTGGAGTGCGCCAAATGCAGGTTATCAATGGTTTAATACAAATACTTTTAAACCAGGATCATACGGTTATAACGGTGCTGTAACAGCAAACGACTACGTAGTTACACACCCTAGTACTCTACCAAACAATGAAGTGTTCCAAATAAAAATCCAAGTAAATAACTTATTACCAAACACAACATACAATAATTACTCTTTAGGTATATTCACTACTGGCGGTACACAAGTAGCAAAAGTTCAAAACACAAATGGCACTTGGCCATCTGCTTTTGGATATAGTAGTGTATTCTCTTTCACAACAAACAGCTTAGGTTCTGCTGAGAAGATTGTAAATGTACAAATCAACCCAAATACGACTGGACAAGCAACGCTGCGTCTACGCCAAAATACGACAGCGAAATACAGTGAAGCTGTAACAATTGATAAGAAATAATGAAAAAGGCAATCCGCATACGGATTGCCTTCTTTTTATTTCTCTTCTTTTGAGAAAAACATCCTTGAAATAACGATACCTATACTACCTACTATTAAGAATAACACTGCCCTGATCATCATCGATACTTCTGGTAAGTCCAGAAGGAATAGCTTCCCTATCGTTACGACTAACACGACTAAGCCGGCATACAATATTTCATTCATATTTTTATTCCGTCCAAGCCAAACTGCAAATAATGCATATACCATCCATAATAACGATACAGATACACTTATTATACTTCCATCTGTAGAAAGCACTTCACCGACTCTAGTAATTGCAATAAATATGATAACCATAAACCAATAGAGTGCTATAGAATAAACATATTTTCCAAAACTCATTAACACATCTTTCACTTGTTTCATGCAGTAATAAAATGTACCTATTAAAATAATATGAGCAACAAACCCAGCTGAAAGGAAATGATCAAATGGGCTAAAAATAGTCTGTATCATTCCAATCGCATAAACCGTCGCACTAACATACAATTTTATCTGTTGTTTTACTTTAATAGCAGTCACCATACCGAGGAAACCTTGTAATAATAATACAATCGCTGCATTCACTAAACTATACTCATATAAAATCGCTAAACTAAATGCACCCATTGCGAAACCAAATAAAAGATTTGTAAATGTAGAATGTCGATTTTTCCTATATTCAAACACGAACATAATAGCGTGCACAAGTGCGCTAATCATTAATCCCCATGTTGTAAATTCAGGTATTTTTGAAAGGGCTAATATAAAGAAAACTGCATTCGCACTAAATATCGCCAAGCGTGGCTCTACTATAAAACTTCTCTCTGTAAACATATGCCAAAATAATAGTAAGTGAATCAAACCATAAACAACCGTTAACTGTATTTGCAAATCCTCTACTAACATTGACATAATAGCAAAGAAGACGAAAAGAACAATAGCAGCAACAGCATAAGAAATCATATATAAATACTGATAACGACTTTTCAACGCATACCATAACAAGCTAAGTGTTAGTATCGTCTCATATCCAAAGAAAATATAAGGATTAGGAGTCGTACTATTTAATAAGAATGGTACGAAGAAAGCTCCTACCGCTACGAAGATAGTCAGATACTCCGATTGATACCTCTTCGCTACATAAATACCTAAAATGACCCATGCAATATTACATACAAACGCAACACTTGCTGGAATAAATCCATATAAATAATGTGCCGCAAATGTCGTTAAAACTATACCCGTTATACTTCCTCCTGCTAATACTAACCCTAACGCTTGCCGCTCTCGTTTAATTTGAATATCCCCTATATAATAAAAACCGATAGATAGGACAATGCCAAACACAATTCGTATTGCTGGTGTTAATAATCCGGCATCTACCCCTGCTTTAAATAACCATATTACTCCAAGTAACATAATGCCAACAAATATGCGTGGTAACCAAGTTTGGCAAAACTTAATAATATTAAATGGTTCTGGTTTAAAAGCAGATATATCCACTTGTTTTATATCACGTTCTTGCACAGGCTCTTTTATTGTAACTACTTCTTCTTTTTGCTTTTCCTCCATCACCGTTTCAATATATTCTTTCTTTTCCTTCCTAACATGTTGCTGAGCATTTTCTACTTCTATTTCTCTCTGTTTTGCTTTCAATTCAAAAAGAGCTTCTTGCATTGTTTCAATTGTCGTTTCGAGTGCTTCTATTTTCTTATTTAAATCTTCCTTCATACACTCCCCCCTCATCACCTATTCAAAACCTATATATTACCAATTACCTTTATCATACTCTTAGTCTATTCATTTTCAATACCATTTTTCCAAAAAAAGAAAGGTGTTTTCCGAAATAGGAAAACACCTCTTACTTATTTCTTCTTATTTAAAACAATACTCACGATAACACCAATACAAGCACCTATAATAGCTGGAACAATCCATCCCACACCTTCTGTATAGAACGGAATGTATTTCAATACTAATGTCCACTGATTCATCATCACATTTTTATTGAAAATATCGATTGCACTAAATACCGCTACACCCCCAACTGTTACTGCATATACGTATGCATACTTTCCAATATACTTATGAAATAACCCTAAAATAATAAGTGTTAATGCAACTGGATAAATAAATCCAAGAATCGGTACTGATACTTTTAAAATTTGTGTTAATCCTAAATTAGCTAAAATCATACTAACAAAACTTAATATAAATGCCCAAACTTTATAAGTTACTTTCGGAAACGCACTTGCGAAAAATTGACTACAAGATGTAACAAGTCCAATTGAAACACATAAACACGCGATCGTAAAAATAAGACCTAATAAAACGACTCCACCTTGTCCAAATAACGTCGTCATCACTTGTGCTAATACGTTCGCCCCATTATTAAATGCACCTAACGAACCGCTAATTGAACCAACATATCCAAGTATGACATAAATAATAGATAATAATAGTCCTGCTCCAATTCCAGCAATACTCATATATTTCGCTAAACCTTTATCATCTTCAATACCTTTTGCCCGAAGAGCATTCGCAATAACAATCCCAAAAATTAAAGCTGCTAATGCATCCATCGTTAAATACCCATCTAAAAATCCTTGAAACATCGGAGCTTGTCCATAGTTTCCGGCAGCCTCTTTCACACTACCTACTGATGTAAACATACTCTTTATAAAGATAAGGGCAATCATACCTAATAATAACGGTGTTAAAACCTTTCCGAACAACCCCATTAATTTAGACGGTGATAAACTTAACCAGTACACAATACTAAAGAAAATAACCGTGTAACATAATAAAACTATACTTCCTGATTCTGTGAAGAACTGACCTGGTCCCATTTCAAACGCTAAACTTCCTGCACGTGGTATACCAAGACCTGGTCCAATAAATAAATACACGATACACGGAAAAATAATGGCGAATGAAGAATGAACTCTACCCGCTAGCGTTTGAAAACTTCCTGCTTTTGCAATCGCAATAACGCCCAATATAGGAAGACCTGTTGCTGATATAATAAATCCTATTAATGAAACCCACACATGTTCTCCTGCTTCATATCCAAGGAAAGGTGGGAATATAAGATTCCCCGCTCCAAAGAACATCGAGAATAACATAAGACTAATAAGTAAAATTTCTTTTTTCTGTAACAATTTCATTTCTTTCTCCTTCTTTAATTCCATCTTTCATGAAATCAATTTCACATATAAAAAAGTGCAATAACCCGCTTCCTTACAAAGAAAACATAGTCCATAGTCTATCACAAAAGAAATACCCATTCTATAGCTATCTCTCTTTTCCAATTTCTTCTGAAAAATCAACCTTTATTGACTTATAATAGTTAATAAGGTAAAATATTAAATGTGCAAAATTATTAACTTTGTTTTTGTTTGTGTCAGGAGGAAAATAACATGGAATCAGCGATACAACTAGAAAGAGAACAACAAAGAAAAAAGAAACATCCTCCAGGTTTATACTTACTCTTCTTTACAGAAATGTGGGAAAGATTTAGTTACTATGGATTAAGAGGATTATTAACATTATATTTAACGACAGCTTTAGTAAGCGGTGGTCTTGGGTTTAGTCCCGCATGGGCACTCTCTATTTACGGATTTTATACTGGAGCCTGTTATTTCACACCAATGATTGGTGGATACTTAACAGACCGGTTCCTAGGTAGACGAAAAGCGATCACAATTGGTGGTATAACAATGGCACTCGGTAACCTTACATTATTTGCCATGCAAAACCAAGTCGGCCTATACCTCGGATTAGCGCTTATTATTATCGGTAATGGATTCTTCAAACCGAATATCTCTACACTTGTTGGAGAATTATACGAAGAGAATGATCCAAAACGTGATAGTGCATTTACCATTTTCTATATGGGTATTAACGTCGGATCATTTTTAGCTCCACTCGTTTGCGGATTTTTATCAGAAAATTTATTCAAAACAACAGTTGATGGCGTCGTACATTACGGATTCCGTTACGGATTCTTAGCCGCTTCAATCGGAATGATCATTGGACAAATTTTATTTACAACACTATCAAATCGCTTCCTTGGTGATATCGGTAAAAAACCAACTCGCGATTTACAAACAACAGATGGACAACCATCAGTAGGAGATACACCGTTAACAAAAAAAGAAAAACAACGTACCGCAGTTATCGTCATTTTAACATGCTTCGTTGTCTTCTTCTGGGCTGGCTTTGAACAAGCTGGTAGCTCATTAACATTATATACAAACAAATTTGTAGACCGCTCTGTGTTCGGATGGGAAGTTCCAACATCTTGGTTCCAATCGGTCAATCCATTATTTATTATTTTACTTGCTCCAGTTATTTCAGCATTATGGGCAAAACTTGCAACTCGCAAGCGCGGGGATTTAAAAATCCCAACTAAAATGGGACTTGGTATGATCTTGCTTGGTATCGGTTATATCATTCTCGTTATCGCTACATTAAAAACAGGTAGTGATGAACATAACATTACAGAAAAAGCAAACTTACTATTTATCGTCTTTACGTATCTTTTCCATACGTTAGGTGAGCTATTCTTATCACCTGTTGGACTATCAATGGTTAGTGCACTTGCCCCAGTAAAACTTGCTTCATTACTAATGGGAGTATGGTTAGCAAGCTCAGGAATTGCTAACATTTTAGGCGGACAACTTGCAAGCTTCACAACTTCACTTGGATATGCTGAAGTATTCACCGTAATCGGAGCTGTAGCAATTGTATTAGGTTGTGTTTTATTACTAATTTCTAAGAAGTTAGTGAAATGGATGGATTAAAAAAAGATGAGGGATTTCCCTCATCTTTTTTATGCATTCTTACCTTTTTCTATCGCTTGTTCGTACAGCTCTTTATGTTCTTTATATTCACTCGGCACAAAATTCTTATAGAAGAATGCAAGCCAACTATCTCCTTTTTTATATCCTTCTTCTCTAATTTCTGCTGCTTTTTTATTTGATTTAAATCCATCAATAAACCATTTCTTTAACGATTCATTTTTTTCATACTTAGCAGGAACTTTCAAATCATAGTTTTCAAATGCATACTTATAGCCAGCCTTTTCTACTGCTTTTTTGGTAGACTTATAACCCTTTTCATAAGCTGTTTCATACGCCTTCACGTACACATCTTTCTCTCTATTTCCAGGGTCCTTTCCAGCTAGTTCCTTACCTGCCTTTTCTCCTAGTTCAGCTTGCTCTTTTTCAACTTTTTCTGTTCTTTCTTTATTCCCTACTTGGAAACCTTCTGCAAAGTTTGGCTTAAACTCCGGAGCAATTTGACTATCTTCCATCGTCTCTTGTGCTAAACCTTGCTCTTTTCCTTTTTCAAAATGCGTTTTCTTCTGCTCTTCTAAAGACCAAGATGCAGCATACGCAGTTTTGAATGCTTCTTTATATGTATCTGATTTTCCAGTTAAATGTGATTCTGCATCATTTTTCCCTGCTTTAAAATCAGTCTCTCCACTTTTTTGTCCCTCAAGCTGCCCTTTTTCCATATCAGCTTGATGCTGTGCTTCCTCTCGCTTACGTGCCTCTTCTGCTTTTCTTTGCTCTTCAGCTACACGTTGTCTCTCTTCCTCTGCCTTTCTTTGTTCCTCCGCTACACGTTGTCTCTCTTCTTCAGCTTGACGCTGCGCCTCTGCGGCACGTTGTTTTTCAGCCTCAGCATTGCGCTGCGCTTCTGCTTGTCTTTCAGCTTCTACAGCACCATTATTATTAGTGCTAGGAGCTGGACTTGTTGCACCGCTACTAGAAGCTGGTTTATTGTGATAATGATATTCCCCGTACTGTAATCCCCATTTTTCACAATTTGTACGACACGTATGTCCTCCATTAGCATCTGTACGTCCTGGATGCGCATAAGCTGAGATTGGAGCTACCAATAACGCTACACTTGTTGTTAAAAGAAGTTTCTTCATCTGTTGTTTCACTCTTGTTCCTCCCAAAATCCTGAATTCTAACTTTATTATACATAAATAGAAAAATACTTAAATACCCACTAAAATATTCTATTATTTCTCAACATTAGTAAAAAGAAGGTCAACTCTTTAAAGAGTTGACCTTCTTTTTATTTCTTCGCCTTCGTTCCTACTAAATCACCAACAACAACGTAACGCTTAGAATTATCCTTAACAGATACACATGTAATAAGCGTTATTTCATCTTTCCCATGATCCTCGACAACTTCCCACTTATCAGGAGTTACTTCAGATACACCAGTAACCGCATATTCATATTCGTTTTCATTATCATACAAATAAATTTTATCGCCTTTTTTTAAAGAGGCTACATCACTAAATAAAACACCTTTTTTAGACATGTTATGTCCTGCTAATGCATAATTCCCTTTTCCCATTACTTGATTTTCTTTTACTGTTGCTGCACCTGATAATAGGTTTTTCTCAGTAGAAGATTTTAAAACAGGAAGTTCTAATGAAACACTCGGGATCGAAATACGACCAATTACTTGTTTCTTATCTAATGATGCATTCGCTACTTCTGCCAAGTCTGGTTGATCAATTTTCGAAGCATCTACAAATTCCGTCTCATGTTTTTCATAATCCATCTTTTGAACAGCCTGTACATTTTCAGTCTGTTTCTTTTCAGCCTGATATCCATCATAAAATGGCTTTCCGATTAACACACCACCTACAACAAATAGAAGGATTGCTACTATACTATAAATTCTTTGCTTATTCATATACAATTCCTTTCCCTTACAAAATCTTACTCTATATAAAATGATAAGATAATATTGCTATATGTACAAGTGTAAGCTGAAAAGAAACCTTCTTGCCGATGCAAGAAGGTTTCTTTTTAAGCTAATTTATTTCTGTATAGTGATACATGAAATACTGTCATTTGAATAAAGAAAATACTAAATGCAATATATACCGGATATGCAGGAACATATAGATTAGCAATTGGAGAAAGCGTTAAAAAACCAACCGCACAAGGCAACACGTACCATAGTGACATAAATGTAGTGCGACAAGCCTTTTCTGTAATTGCCTTTTCCCGCTCGTCTTCTTGAGGAAATAATAGTGGAAACATCCAATATGATAGCTCTTTATATTTTTTCTTTTGAATTTTATAAAGAACAGTCGATACAATACCAAATATCAAAAGCAATCCTAGTGGCGTTAAACTCATTGAAATTTCAGATGGTACTCTCTCCGTTTGAATAAAATTGGCGACTTCAATAGTAAAATAATACAACTCAATAAACGCCCAACCTGCTAATACCATTAAAAGTACATTTAGCATATAAGAAAATACAAGTCTATTCATCCTCTTTCCCCTCCTTATTTAAAACAAACACATCTTCCATCTTTAACTGAAATACATCGCAAATCATAAGCGCTAATAACAAGGAAGGAACATAATCCCCTTTTTCAATTGCAGCGATTGTTTGTCTCGTCACTCCAACCTTTTCTGCTAATACACTTTGCGAAAAATTAAACCGAGCTCTTAATTCCTTCACTCTATTTAAAATGGTCAAATTTACCACCTCTCGATTATATTGTATGCTAACCTTAACAAAACGTAAACTCAACTTAACATTATTTTTGTAAAAAAATCCAACTTTACGTTTTGTAAAGTTGGATTTCTTTTTAATTTAAGATTGTAACTTTAACTGTTCTTCTGCCCCATTCATTTGCTTGAGCTGAACTTGGCATTAATAAATCAATTATATGCCCTTTTATTGCACTACCAGTATCTCCAGCAATCGCTGTTCCATATCCATCTACATATACAGTAGAGCCTAAAGGTATAACAGCTGGATCTACAGCAATTAATTTCATGTTTGGATTTGCAGTTAAATTATGTCCTAACTTAGATTTTACAGTTTCACCTGGTTTATAGCCATTTTCAGATGGATCAGCTGTATAAGCTGTTGCTGTTACATAAAATTCTTTTCCACCTTTAGCTGGTTTCGTGTCAGGCTTAGACTCTGGTGATGTATTTTTTGCTACAGGCTCTGCCGACTTAGCTACCTGTTCCTCTTTTTGCTTAGCTACCGCTGCCTTTGCTTTTGCTAACTCCTCTTGCTCAGCCTTTGCAGCTGCTTCTGCTTTTGCACGCTCTTCTGCTGCAATTCTTGCTGCTTCTTGCTCACGAGCAATTGTTTCTTGAACTGCCTTCATATTTGATTCGATTTTAGCCTTTTCTTCTGCTGCTAAATTAAGTTGGCTTGCAATCGCATTATATTTAGCTTGAACTGTTTGTAAGTTATCTTGACGTTTTTTCAAGTTATCTTGCAACTCAGCTTGTGCTTTTGCTAATTTTTGTTTGTCTACTACTAAAGACGCTTCTTTCTCGTCAATTGTTTTCTTATCTTCTTCAATTTGACGAAGATCTTGTTCTTGTAGACGCAAAATTTCTTTATCAGCTTCTAGAATAGTAGAAACTGCGTTCATACGTTGTAAAAAATCTGCAAAGTTTTTTGACTCTACTACAACTTCTACTACTAAACTTGTATTTGAACTGTTTTGAACAGAAACCATACGTTTTCTCATAATCTCCTTACGAGCAAGGACTTTATCCTCTAAAACGACAATTTCATTCTTTTTTTGCTCAATCTGCTTATGTGTTTCATCGATTTTACGTTGAATAGCAGCTTGATCCTCTTTATTTTTTGCAATTGTATTATTTAAATTATGTAGTTCGTTTTCGATACCTTGAATTTCTTTATTAACAGCTTGCTTCTCTTGCTCTTTCTTTTGCATATCTGCATCGTTTTGCTGCAATTGCTGTTGCATGTTGTTAAGTTTCTCGTCGTTTGACTCTGCTTTTACAGCGACTGTACTAGAAAGACCTATAATGCCTGCTAATACTAGACTACTGATTCGCTTAAAATAGTTCATAATCCGACTCCCTTCTTATACAGTTATACATGATTTATTTTACAGTTTGTTTACAATACCATTAAATACAGTTTATTTTTCATGACGAAAAAAAGGGAATTATGCATAAAATGTAATAGATTCTTAAATATTTAACAATTCCTATATTTAAAAATTATAAAAGATGCTAAAATCCAAATATAGAGAAAATATAACTTCTAAAGGCGGTTGAAATAAATATATGTTTACTCAAAAGAAATCACTCCAACATAAAATTGATCAATTAGAAGATCGTATACAGGAACTAGAAGCAGCATTAAAACAAAAAGATATTGAAAAACAAGAGATTATTTCTTCTATCCACGATCGTGTACAAAGCGTTGTTCAAGAGCATAAACTTGTAAATAATCAACACCATACACTTCAAAATTTAGTTCAACAATTAAACTCATGTTTCAAAAATGTTTCAACGCGTACTACACATTCCAATGAATTGAATAACGAAATGTTACAAAAAGAACAAAGCTTAATTCAATCTATTGAAGAAATTATCGACTGTTCTAATGAAGGAAAAGAATCTGTTCACCGTTTACTTATTGTAATTAACAAATTAGGTGAACAATCTCAACGTACGTCTAATAGTATGAATCATTTAAGTGAACGCTCAAAAGAAATCGAGCAAATTGTAGAAGTCATCCAAAACATTGCAGCACAAACAAATTTACTTGCATTAAATGCGAGTATTGAAGCTGCGCGTGCTGGAGAACACGGTAAAGGATTCGCTGTCGTTGCCAATGAAGTAAGAAAACTAGCGGAAAGTACAGCCGAAAGTACAAAAAACATCGGTAACTTAACGAAAAAAATTCAAGAAGAAATTGAAAAAGCATACGATAACACAAAAGATAATTTGCATTTAGTTGATGAAGGTGTAGAAATGAGTGCTGATACAAACGCTAGAATTGAAAATATTTTAATTATGATTCAAACGTTACAAAATGGTGCTACAAATGTTATTAAAGCTATCGAAAACCAAAAATCGTGTAATGATGATATATTACGAGAATTCGCTAATACACAACAAATGTTCCAAAAGTTAAATACTACTATTATGAATCATATTCATGATGCTGAGAAAGTCGATGTTCAATTGAATAAAGGTCTTCAAGAAACAGCAGCTTCTCATTAATAGTAAAAACCCCTTATAGCGCCGCTATAAGGGGTTTTTATTATATTTCGAATATTTATTTCTTCTCAATATTCATCCGTACCTTTGTTATAATGGACAAGTTGTTTCTTTCGACTATTAAACAAGGAGGTTATTATGGAACAATTTTATTACATTTTAAAATATTTAATTCTTGGTCTGTTCCAAGGACTAACAGAACCAATTCCGATTTCTTCAAGTGGTCACCTCGTTTTAGCACAGCATTTGCTAGGACTAAAAATAGAAGGGTTTAGCTTCGAACTACTTGTTAATTCAGCTTCATTATTAGCTGTATTACTTATTTATAGAAATGATTTAATTCGTCTAACTAAGAATGGTCTATCTTATATATTTACAAGAGCAGAAGACGCAAAATCAGATTTCTTCTTTATTATTTACCTTGTTATTGCGACTATTCCAGCAGGCGTTATTGGTGTTTTATTTAAAGACTATATCGACCAGTACTTAAAAGGCGTGAAGATGGTTGGGATTTCCCTTCTTATTACTGCTGTTGGCCTTTGGATTATTAGAAACTTGCGTGGACGTAAAAATGATGGCGATCTTTCTATGAAAGATGCAATTATCATCGGATTAGCACAGGCTTGCGCACTAATTCCTGGAATAAGCCGATCAGGTGCAACAATCGTCGCAGCGATGTTACTTGGTATGAAGCAAGAAACAGCTCTTCGTTTCTCATTCTTACTATACATCCCCGTTAGCTTAGGTGGTTTATTACTAAGTATTACAGACATTGCAAAAGATCCAAACCTAGATACATTATTCGTACCATATGTCGTTGCGTTTATCGCAACATTTATCATGACATATATTTCGTTAAAATGGTTTATGAACATTATGGCAAAAGGGAATTTAAAATATTTCTCTTTCTATTGCATTATCGTAGGTGTACTTACTCTTATTTTCTTATAAAGTGAAACTTACAAAGCGAAAAGCGAGTCATTCTATTAAACTACTAGGATGACTCGCTTTTTTATATCTTTATAATGATAAAATCCCCTCTTACTTTTTTATACAGTAAGAGGGGCCCCTTTTATGCGTATACTTTCTTTTCTTGACAATACAAACGAATAACATGTTTATTTTGTTGAAATACATCATGCGTTAGGCGGATAATAATAAAATTTCGTTTTGTTTGATCATCATGAACAAAAATCTGTTCTCCCTCCTGAAAATGCCATGCACTTTCAAAAGTTGTAATATGATCCCCACTTACAGAAAAAAGCTCATATCGCATATCTTGTACCCTCTCTCAACTTATAATAATCATAATATCCTCATATTAAATTTAGTATAACTTAATTCCATTGAAATTTGTAATTTTATCTATTTCGAAATATTTTAATTTTGTTTTCAGGTTCTTTTAACGTTATAATGATAAACGAATTTTCATTGAAAGGAGCTCCATTTTGACTGCATATTTATTTCCAATAAAAACAGCATTTATTTTATTTCCTATTTTAGCGATGTTTCTATTAATCCCTTTTTTAATATTTAATTATCGCAAATATGGTTATTTGAATAAATGGCGTTCATTTATTTTATATTCACTATTACTCTATGTATTAAATGCCTATTTTCTTGTTATCTTACCTTTGCCACAAACATATGATACATGTAGCCTACAATCGGCTAATACACAACATATGCAACTCTCGCCATTTTATTTCATACAAGAGATTAGTAATCATACCTCGGCAATTTTAACGAAGCCAGCTACCTACTTCTATTTATTAAAGGAATCTGCGTTTTTACAAGTCGCTTTTAACGTTCTACTAACCGTTCCATTTGGTATGTACTTACGTTATTATTTCCGACGTAGCTTCTTACAAACAGTGTGTATTTCTCTTTGCCTTTCACTGTTCTTTGAACTAACACAAGTAACTGGATTATATGGTATTTATAATTGTGCCTATCGCTTATTTGATATTGATGATTTGTTTTTAAACACACTAGGCGGCGTAATTGGTTTTATCATTGCACCAATATTTACGTACTTCCTTCCAAAAACAAGTGAACTAGATATTCATATTGATTTAGAAACGAAACCAGTCGGATTCATTCGTCGTCTCATCGCTATGCAAATTGATTGGATTTTCTTATCTATCGTTGTACCTTTCATTAAAAACAAAGGAAATTCACTATTTATTGCTAACATCCAATCTTATACAAATGTATACGAACTCCTTTTCATTACATGTTCAATTTTAATTTACTTTATTATCATTCCATACTTTACAAATGGAAGAACAATAGGAAAAGCGTTACTTCGAATTTACATTAAAGGACAAGCAGAGCGTATTACACTAAAAGAATTATTCATTCGTTACGGTATATTCTATTTCATTCTAGGCGGAATCAATTATATTCTTTCGAGTAGCTCTATCTTAAATCATACAGAGCCTTTAATATTACTAGTTATACTCTTATTCCAATTTGTAATTAACGGTCTATTTATTATTCATGTTTTATTACATGTATTTAGTCGTGATAAATTACTATTTTACGAGCGTATTAGTCAAACAAGAAATGCGATCATACTAAAAAAAGCTGACAAATAATACTTTGTCAGCTTTTTTTCATAATCGTAAATAATTTTTCTGTGTAAGGATTTGAAAACATTTCTGTTTCATCTAATAACTTCTTCACCTTGAGAAATGAATGTAATTCTGGATATATATTTTGTAATTTTTCGTACATTAACGTATGCATTTTCCCCCAATGTGGGCGCCCTTCATACTTTAGAAAAATTCTCTCCACCTCACCAAAATAAGCAGCATACTTCATACCTTTATACATATGAACAGCAATATACGCTGAATCTCTTCCGTACGCTGGACTGAGCCATATATCATCACTTTTCACATAACGGCATTCAATTGGGAAGTGCACTTTATACTTTTTCTTTTCAATAAGGTTTGAAATTTCTTCTACAACGACCCGCATATACTTTGAAGGAACACTATACTCCATTTCATAAAATGGAACCGCACGCGATGTAGCAAATACTTCATAACTTGGACCAATTATTTTTGTATTCGGTACAGCTTTAGCCGATAATCGACTTACACCTTTACTTATAGAAGGAAACCATTTACATCCTTTAGATAACAAAGAAAACATCTTATTTTCAAGCAACTCTACCTTTAGTTTATGCCATTTCAAATCACTTTTTTTATCCGTTGTTTCATTTGTAAATTTCACTTGCACTTCATCTGAATAAGGAAAAACGAAAAATTCAAAATGGCGATTCTTCTTATATTCTTCTAGCTTGTTCATTACAGTAGATAATGACTGTTTTTCACTTTTATAAACGAGTGAATAGGCTGGAATAACCTTCAATTTTATTTTCACAATAATACCTAACATTCCAAGCGATAACTGAAAGGCTCTCCAATATTCCACATTTTCAGTTTCCGAACAAACTATGCTCTCACCTGTAGATAAAACTGCGGTAATCTCTATAACTTGTGTTGATAAACTTCCAAAGGTAATACCCGTTCCATGAGTCCCTGTACTAATCGCTCCTGCAATAGATTGTGAATCAATATCCCCTAAATTTTCTTGTGCATAACCTTTTTCTTCAAGTAATCTCCCTAAATCATGTAACTTTGTTCCTGCCCATACTTCAGCAACCATCTTCTCTTCATCGATATTCATAATACCTTTCAATTCATCTAAAGAAACTAAAATTTCTTCTGTTTGTACAAGAGGTGTAAAAGAGTGCCCTGAACCAACAACACGAATTTTCTTCCCTTTTTTTCGTGCAAGTCCCACCACTTCTACTACATCTTGTATACTTTCTGGATACATCGTATAATGCGGTGTTCCTTCTACATTCCCTGTCCAATTTCTCCATTTTTGTCCCTTTATAGAAAGCATTGGCCATCCCCCCGATATGTTGAATACTCCCCAACAATCTCTCCTTCTTTCACACGATATAAAAAAGGAAACCGCTCACATAACTCTCCAGCTTTACTATGGCGAAACAAGATAGAATCTCCTATCTCTATCCGGTCCTCACCGTTATAAAAAATCGGTGTTTGTACCTCGCCAGCACCTTCTAAAGCTAATAATTCCGCACCATTTGGCCTCCAAATCTCAGGTTCTTTATCTTTACCAATTGCGCCTGAAGCAATATATCCACCACCTAGACAAGTGTAAATATACGGGGCTGGTTTACGTACAACTGGTAAAGCAAATCCGACAGCTGGATGAAATTGCACCTCTTTATAATAATCGAACAGCTTCGGGGCATAAAAAGCAGAACCAATTGTAATCTCTGAAACTGAATTATCTTGCTCGGTTGTTTTTATACTTCCTGTTCCTCCCCCATTTACAAACCTTATTTCAATACCTAGGTTTTGTATTTCTTTTATGATATGTCCTCTTCTTTCTTTAACTTCTAACACTGACCTCTTCTTTAAATACGAAATCACTTTACTTTTCACTCGCTGATTTGGTATGTGATCTCCTACCCCAGCAATTTGAGCTTCATATCCCATTACACCATCTAGTATTAAAAATGATGATTCTTTCACCCTTTTCACTATTTTCAAAGCACCTTGCACATCTTTTACCGGTGATCTGTTTACCCCAAAATGAAATTGAAAAAAACGACTACTCATATCAATATCCAAACAGACACGAAAACACCCTTTAGACTTCTCAGCAATTTTTTCTAGATAAACAATATGGTCTTCACAATCCACCATACAAGTTATAATGAGCCCTTGCTTTGTTAGCAAACTTATTTCATGTAAAGCTCTTTCATCATAAGCAGGATATCCGAGTAATACATCATTGAATCCTTGTGCAATTAAAAACAAAGCCTCCCTAGGTGAGAAACACATAATGCCTTGAAATCGATTATTTGCTGCTAAAATTTTTTGCATAACCGGAACAGAACGTAACGATTTACTCGCTATACGAATCTTCTTATTTCCACTTAATTCTATAATCGATTGAATATTTCTATCTAAAGCCACTTCATCCAAAAATGCACACGGTAATGGAACTTCTTTAAAAATTCCTCTATCCACATTTTTCTCTCCTCTTCTCTATATGTCTTATACATATTGGAAAGAAAGTTGGAATTTCCTCTACAAAATAAAAAAGTTTCTTCCTATTTAAGAAGAAACTTTTGTAGAACTATTTCATAGAGATAGTTGCCTCTACTGGATAATGATCAGAATAATCATCATACGTATATTTTTTGAGCCATGATGTAACAGTCCACTGTGGAGATTTCGGTTGTAATACTTTATTCTCTATAAATGTTGGATTCGCATGATCTTTACTTGCAATAATATAATCTAAATGTTCAGCAGGTGCATCTGGATAATTGTATTTCGCAATACTGTTTGTCGTCGCATCCCAAGTTGCTGTATGTCCTGTATAAGATGGAATAGAAGCGTGCAATGTTTTGAACATGGATGCGTACTCTGAGTCACTATTGTCCTCTGCATTCATTTTATTCACGTTCATATCACCACCAAATAGGACATACTCGTCATTTGGTATATTTTTATTTTTAATAAATTCTTGAATTTCTTTTAGCTGATTTGTACGTACAGATGCAGGTGAAGTTTTTCCGCACATACTATCTTCAGCCTGCAAATGCGTCCCAATTACATGAACGAAACGATCATTTTTCTTGATTTTCGTGTATACAAATCCTTTATTTGATAAATTATCTGGCCCGCATCCGTTTGCAAATACATATTGAATCTTCTCAACAATCGGCCATTTACTCACGATTGCAACGCCTCCATCTTCAGGAGTTGAAGATGAATAGCTACCTAACGTTTTATCCCATTCATTTCCGTTACTACGACCTAATACCGCTGTTTGATTTGGATATTCTTTCTTCAAATTTCCTAATAAGCGATTTGAAGCACTATTATCAAACACTTCATTTAATATAATAACGTCTTGATTCTTTATATAATCTGCCACCCCAATTAAATCAGCACGCTCACTTTGTCCCCAGTTCGGATATAAGTTTGTTGATAACATGTACACATTATGTGTCATCACTTTTAATGTATTATTTTTATTTGTAGACACTTCCGCTTGAGCTGAGGATCCACTATATAAAGCCGCTAGACCGATTCCAACGCTCAGTATACTTTTTAGCAATTTCCTTCTCACGATTCATACCTCCATATATTAGTAATAAAAAGGCCAAATACTCTATTGTGAGATTTGACCTTTTTTAAATACTTAACGATCTCCGTACGTATCAAACCAAAGCTGAATGTATCCAGCAGTAACACGTTGTGCATCCATTAGTCGCTTACCTGTCATTGGTGTAACTTCAGCGCGCCATTTATCTGCATATTCTTGTGATACAGCTGCTTTTACGAACCAATCTTTCGTATTATCATTTACAATTCCAGAGTAATCTTGTTTCGCCGCTACTGCCGCTCCATGAATCCACTCTTCTGGATTTGTACCTTTCCAGTTCCAATACCCATTTCCATCCGTTACTTTATAATTATCTTTTATCGTATCTACAAAGTTTTCATATTTAGAATGGAATCCTTGTGGATATGAAAGATTTGTAAAGTTTGCCGCATGCATCGGTTGGTTTACATCTCCTAAATAATGAAGAGATAATCCTAAGTAGAAGAATGCTTGTTTCATATCTTTATTTTCATATGATTCACCAGCTAATTTAAAATATTTAGCTCCAGTTTCTTTTGCCTGCTTTGCAAATGGAATATATGTTTTTCCATTGTCTGGATCATAGAAATGTGAAGCAAATGTGCTATTATCATAATAAGGATTTTCATAGTCAGCAGCATAAATACCGTTCTCTAGCTCCGTACGCCATTCATTCAATTGTGCAACTCGATCTTGTTTTACAAGTGTTGTATTGCGAGACATAATATCAATCGCACGGTTTACAATCCATAAATGAGAGTTTACGCCTTCTTTATGTTTATCTTCAGCAGACCAGCGGTGAACTATTTTTATTTTACTTCCCCCATCATTTTCATGTGCAAATGCAACACTTTGTAACGGAGCTACTAATGTAATAGCTGCTGCTAAAGCAAGTACTTTCTTTTTCATCTGAAATCCTCCATTTTATAATTGAATTATTGTAAACTTTTTTGTTAGAATCCTATGATGTCGTCCGGTTAACCTATGACTAGAATATCCCACCTTTCATGAAATTTCTATCATTAAATCAAAATATGCAAATGTTCATATCATTATAACTTTATACATAGTGAATATAATGATTGAATGCACTTATATTGTAATAAAGTATTGTTAAGCTACTACAAATGATTGTCTAAACTAATGTAAAAAAAGAGTAAAGCATCCACATGCTCTACTCTTTTTTTCTACTTGATAATATACTTGGCAATTGTACATTAACTGCCAACTTATGAATAAATCCAAATACTAGTCCAATCCCAATAAATATGTATAAGATTGTAAATACCTTTCCGAAATCCGTTTGTGGACTAAAGTTCCCATCACCGACAGTCGTCAACGTGACCACACTAAAATATAAAGCGTCAAGAGGACGTAATCCTTCAACTGTACTATAAAAAATTGTACCAGATGTTAATGTTAGAAATGTTAATACGAATAATACTTGAAATTCTTTATCTTTCCACGCTCGTAAACAAGCTTTTAGCATCCGTTTCAATGTCAACATAAATGAAAACATTCGACTTCCCCTTCCAAATAAAATACCTGTAGTTATAGGAAAGTCTATCACCTTTCTGTATAGAAAAAAAGTAGCCCTCTTCTATTTCTAGAAAAGGGCTACTTTTTACTATTCTCTATTATTTAGGTGAAACAAGAATTTTCACTTGTGTTTTATCTTTTACAAGTGCTTCAAATCCTTCTTCAACAACTTGATCTACTGTGATTTTTTTCGTAATTAATTTCTCTGCTTGAATTTGGCCAGAGCTAATTAATTTAATAACAGCTGGGAAGATATGACGGTATCCAAGAATACCGATAACTTCTTTTTCTTTTAATACAAGGTTGTTTGGCGTAATTGTCGCATCTTTTTCCCACACACTAACAATTACAGTTTGTCCTTCAAAGCTTGTACTTTCAATCGCTTGACGAAGTACTACTTCAACACCTGTTACTTCAAAGCTCACATTTACACCTAAACCATTTGTTAAGTTACGAATTTCTGCTAGTACATCTTGAGTAGCTGGATTTAATACGTAATCCGCACCTGCTAATTTTGCTAACTCTTGACGTTCTTTAGAAAGCTCTACTGCAATAACAGGAGTTGCTCCTGCTGCTTTAGCTGCTTGAATGACAAGAAGTCCAATTGGACCACAACCAAATACTGCTACAGCTTCCCCTTCTTTTAATTTACTTTGACGTACTGCATGAACGGCTACTGCTGCTGGTTCTACAAGTGCACCTTGTTCATACGTCATTTCATCAGGAATATGGTGAACCATATCTTCTGGTACTACTGTATATTCAGAGAAACCGCCGCCTTTTCCACCTAGACCGTGGAAAACAAGTTGTTCACAAACATTGTAATGTCCATGTTTACAAGCTTCACATTTACCACAAGAATAAATAGGTTCTACAACGACGCGATCTCCCACCTTATGAGAAGTAACGCCTTCACCGATTTCAACTACCTCACCACTAAACTCATGACCTAAAATAACCGGTGCTTTTACGTGTGTTAATGGGTGCTCTTCTGTTGGAATAAAAATAGGTCCTGCTAAATATTCATGCAAGTCTGTTCCGCAGATACCACACCATTTAACTTTAATCTTAACTGCTCCTGGTCTTACAGTTGGTTCTGGTACTTCTTCTACTCGTACATCACGTTGATTATGCCAAAGTAGTGCTTTCATTTTATACATCCCTCTCTACGTATATACTTAACCTGGTGAAGTTTACAGATCTATTATAATACTTTCATCCATATATTTCAAAAAAACAATCTCATTCCCACTAAATTTTAACAAATAACGTTCAATATTTTGTCACTTTGTACTTTTTCCCACATCTGTTAATGCTAATTTCATTGCGGTTGAAATTAGCATTATGCCATAATAGCATAGGAGAGGTGAATATCGCTTGAAATATTTTATTTACTTTATTGTTATCGTAGCGTTTCTAGATACATTTTCACAATTACCTATTATGAGTACGTTCGCTCAAAGTCTGGGAGGATCTCCTCTTATTATTGGACTAGTTGTCGGTATGTACTCATTCGCTAATATGATCGGTAATATTATTGCTGGCGCTGCTGTCGATAAATTTGGTGCAAAAAAAATACTTTATATAAGCATGGGACTTACGAGTTTCATAGTCTTGTTATACACCGTTGTTCAAAGTGGTGAACAACTATTAGTTGTTCGCTTTATGCACGGCTTTAGTGACGGATTTTTAATTCCTGCTGCCTTTACGTTTTTATCAAAACAAACAAATGCAGCAAGACAAGGTAAGGCAATGGCTCTATCTGGTGCTGCTGTTGGAACAGCGGCAATCGTAGGACCTGCGTTCAGTGGAATTATGAAAGCAACTGCTGGTATAGAGTGGGTGTTCATTACCATTTCTATTTTAATGGTCCTTGGTACAATCGTATCTCTATTCTTCTTACCAAATAACGTATCA
Source organism: Bacillus sp. BC08 (assembly GCF_054326875.1). Classification (NCBI taxonomy): domain Bacteria; kingdom Bacillati; phylum Bacillota; class Bacilli; order Caryophanales; family Bacillaceae; genus Bacillus; species Bacillus sp. BC08. The sequence continues at coordinate 51,868 of NZ_JBTGPA010000028.1, forward strand.
AGAAAAGATACTTCAAGAACACAAATGATGAACAAAGAAGATATGATTGAACTATTGAAATCAGAACCTTTATTACAAGCATATATTGGTGCTTTCACGCTAATGTTTTCACAAGGAATTGTCACGTATATGCTACCAGTGAAAGTTGAGGCATTAGCACTTAAAGCATCTACAACAGGTATGATGTTAAGTGTATTCGGAATTACTGCTATCCTCTTCTTCTTGCTGCCAACAAATCGTATTTATGATCGATTTAATCGTTCAAAACTCATGCTAATTGGTATTACAGTAATGGCATTCGCGTTATCTTTACTTGGATTATTCACAACAAAAGGTATGCTCTTTATCGTTATGATGATTTATGGCATTGGATTCGCTATCCTTTTCCCATCAATAAATGCGTTACTTGTTGAAAATACGACAGATGATAAGCGCGGAAAAGCATTCGGATTGTTTTATGCTTTCTTCTCATTAGGAGTTGTTGCTGGATCCTTTACAGTTGGAGCAATCGGGGCACCCCCTAGCGTCAGCTTCGTTATCGGAACTGCATTCTTATTAACATTCGCTGGAATGATTTATGTAAGAAGCAAAATAAAAAGTAAAACAAAAAGCAAAGTAAAAAAGACAATGATGGGTTAATTCCATCATTGTCTTTTTTTAAATGCATATTGATATAGTCCATAATATAATGGCAGAGTTGGGATAATACCAATTAATTTAAATATAAAAGGTAGCGGTTCATCCTTCTCTTCATATAAACGTAAAACAAAAACTGCAGTAAAAGTCCAAATAACGCTAAACACGAAGATGCACTTCCAAACGAGTGGGGTTACTATCTCTACATCAAAAACAAAACCAAATAGCCCAATCCATGTAATGATAGTCACTACAAAATCAAACTTTTGAATTGGCGTTTGAAACATACCTCTTCCTAAAGAAGTAATAGCCAATATCGCTACAATTACTAAATAAACTTTCCACAACATAGTGATAATCTCCTATTTAACTTTTAACTTTCAATAATCCGTATTTAATAAACAATATGGCATTATATTTTTCATAGAGATAATACAATGGGTAACAAAATAAGAAGAAAATAAGTACAGTTGGTATATCGTCTATAATAGAAAAATATTTTACTAGTAATTCCTTAATACTCTCTCCAATTATAATAAACAGTGGAATGATACAAATTGCCGCTAATATTAAGCATGGTGTGATCCTCATTTCTTTTAGCCTCACCTTACAGTGTGGACACCTGAATGAAAAAGGATGCGGGAGATCAATAATATGTTGCGCAGTAATATCTCCTTCACACTGTGGACATTCAATTATTTCTTTCATTTAGCTCACTCCTTTCTATTCATAAAAAAGAGCACTATCCAATAGCGCTCTTTTTTATGGATATATTACTTTTGTGTCTAACCAAATAACAATGTAAATAAATTAAACTGTAAAGGCAATACTACACTTCTTCTTTTACAAAGAAAGTGTATAAATACCGACGATACTTCGACAATTTCCTCGGAAATATTTCCTTCTCCAACATAATTTGATACACTACATATGAACAGACACTTGTATTACATGAACTAAAATAATAACTTACTGTACAAATTACAAAGCACATTCTTCATATGAAGAATGTGCTTCTATGTTATTAACGTTTAATCCAAACAGCGCCTGCCGATTTATCCTCTGCCTGTCCAACAACTTGGAATTTAAGTCCAAGATTTGGAATTTTTCTTCCTGCATCAGCAATTTGTTTGTTACTATATACTTTTGAATCATCAAAAGTTGTAACACCTTGTAATCCAGAATAGTTAAACTGTCCACGTGTTAATGAATTTGCACTCCATGCTGGTGTTTGATCAAATGAAAATGCAGCATCTGCAATTTGCATACCTGTATTACCGTAAGTTGGTCTTCCGTTTAAATTGCCAACAAATGCTTCTGGATGAGAATCTACCACACCAAGGAATCCTTCACCTGGATGCACCCCAACCCAGTTATCTTTGAAGCTATCATCTGCATACCAAACGACAAGTCCTGTATTATACACTGGACCTTTTCCTGCTTTTAATCCATTATCTGATCCCGCATAGTTTCTCCACTCTAAGTAGTAATAATGAGCTTTCTTTTCTGTCCCATCAGAAACAACAAAACCATTTACATTCATTTTAGATTGTCCTTCTGCATCATCAGAAAATACAACTTGTCCATCAACAGTTACATTTACATTATCCATCGCAAAACCTTTATATGTTACAGCTGGATCTGTAATATAATCGAATTTCAGTTTCACTTTTTTTCCTTTAAATTGACTTAAATCATATGATTTATCAATCCATTTTCCACCTGTTGTATCTTTATCTTCTTGGACTATTTTTTCTCCAAGTCTATCAATTAATGTTTTCGTTCCATCTTCTGTTACTGCATGCACTTCGACAAAATCGCACTCTGCTTCTAACTCATAATTTGCTTTATAATCGAATTTCGCATTTGTTCCTTTTGTTAAATCAAAGAATGGTGTTTCTAATGTTGTATGCATATCATCACCTCTTGTACTATAATATGCATGTTTTCCCAACTCAGGTTTAATCGTTTCAACACTCTTACCTGGTAAGTTAACACGTACAACGCCTGGACGATTGGATTTCGTAACACTTTGATCGATATATGTAGGAACTCCTACACCACGCTTAATTTTATCGTAATCTACTTCTAAAATTTTTGCCCAGTTGCCACCCATATTCTTTTGTAGGAAGTCTTTATTTTGTGGTGAGAAACTAGTTGGCTCTGTTCCTGCAATTTTCCCTGTCCAACTACCCCCACTCATTAATGACCACGCTTCGACAGGTGAACCCAATCCAGTATATTTCGTGTCATATTCATCCGGTAAGCCAAGATCATGTCCAAATTCATGCGCAAATACACCTACTGCTCCATCTTCTGGTTCAATTGTGTAATCATGCGCTGCTACTTTTCCACCAAAGTAATCTACCTTTGATTTTGTACCTTCAATCGCTACTGGATCTATTGCTAATTTTGAACGATGTGACCAAATTGCATCATCCCCTAATTTACCGCCACCAGCTTCTTGACCAACACCAGCATGGATTACCATTAAATGATCAATTACACCATCAGGTTCATTTTGATTTCCATCACCATTTGTATCATATCTATCGAATTGATCAAATTGAGATAAATCTAACCCTTTCTCAGCAGCTGCATGTAAAGCTTCTTTCACTAAATCACGTGCGCCTTTTGGTCCCTTATTATCGTGACCACTGCTACCATCAGCACCGTAGTCAGACGCTTTTCCTGGAACAGTTAGCCATTCCGTTACATATCCATCTGTCGTATAACTTCCGCCAGACTGCTCTTCATAATACTGTTTAAACGTTTTTACTTTTGAACCATCAAATAATGTGTACGGTTCATTACCAAATAACATTTTTTGATAATGCTCTCTACTAAAGTCATTCGAATACATATACCCTGGCGTTTGATCAATATTATTATGTTTATAATCACTAAATTCAACAAGTAATACTAATACTTTATCAGTTCGAACAGATCCCTTATAAGGCGCTTGCTTTGCTTTAGACGTTGGGACTTGTCCATTCAATTGCTTTTTATTTGGTTCAGGTTTTTGCTCAGGATTCACATTTTTTTCAGGTTTCTTTACTTTCTCCTTTTCCTCCATTTTCTTTTCTTTTACTTTTTTCACATAATCAGATGCCTCTTTAGCAGTATCTGCTGGAAGAATTTCTTTATTTGCCTGATCGCCTTGTTTCTTTTCAATGTACTTTTCTACAGCCTTTTTCGTTTCTTCTTTAGAAGAGGCTGGATTTATTGTTCCTCTTTCCTTCAGTGCTTCCGCTAAACGATCTTCTTGAATTAAATTGTAATCAATTGGTGTTGTAGATACATTTTCTTTCTCTTTTGCTGGCGTTTCTGCGTATGCTAGCGGCGTACTCATTACAGATGTGCATCCGATAATTGCCGCAATTGCTAATGATGATAACACTTTACATGGCGCTTTTCTTCTCATTCTATTTCTCTCCTTTTATAAAACTTAAAATTCAGATAAATAAGTGCATTTAAATCGAAATCCCTACTTTCTGCCCTCCCTATATAAAAAGGCATAATTCTATAAACGTTAAGCTTTCTGTTATAGAATCATGCCCCTCCAGTTTTCTGGTCAGAACTTCTACCTTTTTATGTCGAAATATGAAAAATAAAAAGTGATTTGATATATATTAAATAGCTTATATAACAAATTTAAAAGACAATATGCAAAATTGCATGAAAATTCTTTTAAATAAAAAAAGAACCCTAGTCAATTAAACTAGGATTCTCGATTTTCTATTATTTCTCTTGTGTTTTTTCCCAATCAGCCAAGAATTTCTCAATTCCTTGATCTGTTAATGGATGCTTCACTAATGAAGCAATTACGTTTGCTGGGATTGTTGCAATATGTGCGCCATTTAATGCTGCGTCAGTTACGTGAACACTGTGACGTACAGATGCTGCAATGATTTCTGTTTCAATGCCGTGAATCGCAAAGATTTCTGCGATTTGGCGAATTAAGTCCATACCATTATGACCGATATCATCTAAGCGACCTAAGAATGGTGAAACGTATGTTGCACCAGCGCGAGCTGCAAGCAATGCTTGCACTGCTGAGAATACTAATGTAACGTTTGTACGAATTCCTAAATCAGAGAATGCTTTTACTGCTTTTAAACCTTCCGTTGTCATTGGTACTTTTACAACAACGTTTGGAGCAATCTTCGCTAATTCTTTCCCTTCTTCAATCATTTTATCAGCTTCTAAGCTAATTACTTCTGCGCTTACAGGTCCTTCTATAAAGCTGCAAATTTCACGAATACGCTCATGGAAATCTACGCCTTCTTTTGCTACAAGTGATGGATTTGTCGTTACTCCAGCTACTACGCCTAATGCATTTGCCTCTTTAATTTCATTAATGTTTGCTGTATCAATAAAGAATTTCATTTGTTATTCTTCCTTCCTGGTTTTCATTTTATATTTATTTATTTTTCTTAATAAGCTCTAATTCAATCGGAATAGATTTGTCCACTTTTTTACCTTGCGTGATCTCTTTTGCTGTTTGCATCGCCTTCTCCCCGATTAATTCCGGTTTTTGAGCAACTGTTGCAGCCATACGCCCATCTTTAACCGCCTTTACAGCATCTTCTGTTGCATCAAAACCAACAACGACTACATCTGTTTTTCCAGAAGACTTCAATGCTTCAAGTGCCCCTAATGCCATTTCATCGTTATGCGCAAACACGGCTTTAATATCACCATTTGCTTGCAAAATGTTTTCCATAACAGATAATCCTTTTGCTCTATCAAAATCAGCTGCTTGTTTTGCAACTACTTTTAAAGACTTATCCGCTACGTTATGGAATCCTTTCCCGCGCTCACGAGCAGCAGAAGAGCCAGGGATTCCTTCTAATTCAGCAACATTTGCTCCCTCGCCAACTAATTCACGAATGTAATCACTAGCCATTTGACCACCTTCAATATTATTAGAGGCAATGTGAGAAACAACTTTACCTGAATTTGCAACGCGGTCTACAGTAATAACAGGGATATTTGCTGCATTTGCCGCACTTACTGCTGAAGCAACAGCATCTGAATCGGTTGGATTAATAACAACTACATCGACACCTTTTTGAATTAAATCTTCAACATCATTTGTTTGCTTTGCTGCATCATTTTGTGCATCAACAGCAATCAATTCAATGCCGCTTTCTTTCGCTTTCTTTTCTGCCCCTTTTTTCAAAGTCACAAAAAATGGATTGTTTAAAGTTGAAACAGAGAATCCAACTTTAATAGTTTTATTTCGACCTTTATCGCTAGAATCCTTTGCCCATTCTGGTGGTTCCATTGAACAACCAGCAGTAATGACCATAATACATGCAACGAGTATAAGTAACCATTTCTTCATGAACTGTCCCTCCATTACGCTTCTTTTCGACGATCAATTAATACAGCTAGTAAGATTACAAGCCCTTTTACAACTTGTTGGAAGAAAGAAGATACACCTAATAAATTTAAACCGTTATTTAGTACACCGATAATAAGTACACCGATGAATGTACCAACGATCCAGCCTCTTCCTCCAGAAAGACTTGTTCCACCTAATACAACTGCTGCAATTGCATCTAATTCGTAAGAAGTACCTGCAGTTGGCTGTGCAGAATCTAGTCGTGATGTTAAGACAATACCTGCAAGCGCTGCCAAAATTCCGGAAAGACCATAAATCATTACTTTAATTCTCGTAACATTAATACCTGATAGTGCTGCTGCTTCTTCATTTCCACCAATTGCAAATGTACGGCGACCAAATGTCGTTTTCTTCAAAATGAAGTATAGTACTGCGAAAGCGATCATCATTGTAACAGCTGGTACCGGAATACCGAGAAAATAACCGCGTCCAAACATTTGGAACATTAAATGATCACCAAGACCAGTGATCGGACGTCCGTCCATATAAACAAGCGTCAACCCACGAAAAATAGTCATTGTTGCTAACGTCGCAATAAATGGAGCTACTTTTCCCTTCGCAATAATGATACCGTTTACAATCCCCATTACAAGACCAGCCAATAATCCAACTGCCATTGCAAGAAACGGGTCCATACCACTTGCCATCATTCCAGCAACAAGTGCACTTGATAATGCTAAAATAGAACCTACCGATAAGTCAATACCCCCTGTTAAAATTACAAAGGTCATTCCGAATGCAATAAGCGCATTAATCGATACTTGACGCAGTATATTAAATAAATTTGGAATTTCAATAAATGCTGGATTTAAAGCTGTAATTACGACGATAATTAATACTAAACCGATTAAAGAACCAAGTTGTTGTAATACATTCCCCTTCTTAGCCATTCTTACTCTCCCCCTGTAGCTAGTGCCATAATAGACTCTTGTGATGCCGCATCTTTCTCTAAAATGCCTCCGACTTTTCCTTCATGAATGACAAGAACGCGATCACTCATTCCTAAAACTTCTGGAAGCTCAGATGATACCATAATAACGGCATCGCCTTGCTCAGTAAGCTTATTCATAATAGAGTAAATTTCTTTTTTCGCTCCAACATCTACACCCCTTGTTGGCTCATCTAAAATGAGTAACTGCGGGTGGATACCTAGCCATTTTGCAATAACAACCTTTTGCTGATTTCCACCAGAAAGAGATTTCACTGCTTGCTCTCCACTAGATGCTTTCACATTAAGTAGCTTCATCATATCCGCTGTAAACTGTTGTTCTAGTTCGTTACTTAAGACACTTCCCTTTGAAAGACTCTCTAAATTCGGTAAAGCTAAATTTTCTCGAATTGAGAAATCTAACACTAACCCTTCAGATTTTCTATCCTCTGTAATAAAGGCTATTCTTTGTCTAATCGCATCTATTGGACTATCAATCTTTACTTCTTGTCCATTTATGAAAATTTGGCCAGAATCTAAAGGTTCGTATCCAAATATCGCTTTCATAATATCTGTACGGCCAGCTCCCATCAAGCCAGCAACACCAAGGATTTCACCTTTTCTCACTTGAAACGAAACATTTTCAAACTTCCCTTTTTTCGTTCCGTTACGCATCTCAAAAATGACATCGCCAATTTGACTATTTCGCTCTGGGTAACGTTCACCGATGCTGCGCCCCACCATCATACTCACTACTTCATCAAATGATGTTTCCGGAATGAGTCTCTTTCCTACGTATTCCCCATCACGTAAAATCGTAATGGTATCACATATTGAAAAAATTTCTTCCATTCGGTGTGAGATATAAACGAACGAAACGCCTTCTTTACGTAATTTATTAATGACAGTAAACAACGTTTCAATTTCACGATCTGTTAATGCAGCTGTAGGTTCATCCATAATAATAACGCTCGCGTTTGTCATTAACGCTTTCGCAATTTCGATAATTTGCTGTTGTCCAACTGATAACGCTCCTGCCAACATAGCGCCTTTTACATGTAACCCTAACTCCGCTAGTTGCTGCTGCGCAATCGCGTTCATTTGACGCGTACGCAAAATACCCGTCTTCCCATACATTAACTCTTTACCGAGAAACATATTCTCAGCTACTGTTAAATTCGATAATATGTTCAATTCTTGATGTATAAATGCAATACCGTACTCTTCTGCTTCTTTCGCATTTTTAAAAGTTCGTTCTTGTCCATCAATCGTGATTGTTCCACCATCTCTTTTATATACACCTGTTAAAATCTTCATGAGCGTTGATTTACCCGCTCCATTTTCCCCCATCAATGCATGAACTTCCCCTGTTTCAATCATAAACTGTGCATTCTTTAAAACAGCATTACCATTGAACGCCTTTGAAATATTTTTCATTTCAATACGCATTCCCATCACTTCCCTTTATTAAAAAATCACGCCTGCATGTAAAATTACATTGGCATAAGGAGTAGCCTCTCCTGTACGAATAATCGCCTTCGCTTTCTTCGTATGCTCTTTAAATTGTTCATGAGATACATATTCAAATGCTGGCTCTATTAGTTTCAGCTCGATCTCTTTATTTACTTCTGCATTATTATTAATGACTTCTTCTGCTAACGTCACTTTTTCAATTGCCATATCATCAACTACCACTTGCAATACGTCTAAAAAGCTAGGTTTTCCAATCTCAACAGCTAAATCAATTCGTTTTACTCCGTCAGGAATCGGTAACCCGCAGTCTGCAATCACAATTGTATCTGTATGCCCAAGTGAAGCAAGGACTGATGCAATCTCACTGTTTAATACACCGTGCTTTTTCATCCGACAATCACCTGCACTTCACGTACTTTATCTCTCGTTGGCATACCGCCTTGCGCCCCAAGTTTCGTTACAGAAAGGCCACCAGCAATATTCGCAAAACGAATTGCTTTTTGAAGTGCTTCTCCTTCAGAAAGCGCAACTGCTAATGCACCATTGAATGTATCACCAGCTCCGGTTGTATCTACTACATCAACAGCGATGCTAGGAACATGTACAATCTCCGTACCATTATAGAAACGAACACCTTTAGAACCTTCTGTCATCAATAGTTTATTTGGATATTTAGCCAGTAAATCTTCAATTGGTGATGTGAAATCATCTAATACGATGCGGCACTCATGTTCATTTGGTGTAATATAAGTTGCCTTTTCTAAAATATCTTCTGATAACACTTGTGCTGGCGCTGGATTTAGCATAACCGGGATTTTGTGTTCCTCACAAATAGCCAATACATATTTTACTGTTTCAAGTGGAATCTCTAGTTGAAGAACAACCATATCTGCTTTTATAAGAAGATCTTTTGAACGATCTACAACCGACTCATTTACAAGAGCATTCGCTCCTTGCACGACAACAATACTGTTATCCTCTTCGGCTAAAACGATATGAGCAATTCCTGTTGCTGTATCTGTAACCGGTACCACATAGTCGATAAAAACACGTTCATTCTCCAAATTCCCCCTAACTACAGTTCCATAATTATCGTTTCCTACCGCGCCAACCATCGCTACATTTGCGCCTAATCTAGCTGCAGCAACTGCTTGGTTGGCTCCTTTCCCTCCTGGAATTGTATGAAATGCTTCACCAATTACTGTTTCCCCTGCTTTCGGACGTTTTTGTGAAACGGCCACTAAATCCATTGAAATGCTACCTACTACTGCAATATTTGGCATCTATTTCATCTCCTTACTTCGTTGTATTTCGTTCTATAATTTCAATCGGTAAACGATAGTGTTTCTCTTCTAATACGTTTCCTTCCATCTGCTCTAACAATAGCTCTGTTGCAATTTTCCCCATTTCATAAATTGGCTGTGCAACAGTTGTAATAGATGGATACATCATCTCTGTTAAAGAAATCCCATCAAATCCGATAATTTGTAAATCATCCGGAATAGAAATCCCCTTTTGAAGTGCAGCCTTTACAATACCTATTGCAATTAAATCATTTCCAGCAACAATGCCATCAATATGTGGGTATTCTTCTAATAATTCCACCGCTACACACTCACTATTAGCTGGATCAAATGTACTCTCTGCGATCATATAAGAAAGATTATTTTGCGTAATAACGTCTACAAAACCTTCAAAACGTTCATTAGCGGTGCTTACGTCACGCGGTCCGCGAATATGTGCAATATGTTTACAGCCTTTATCTATTAATAACTTTGTCGCTGCCTGACTCCCTGCATAGTTATCTGCATATACAGTAGGAATACGCTCATTAAACATACGGTCAATTGCAACAACTGGAACAGACAACTTCATGTAATTAACACTATTTTGTGGATTTGTTGCTACAATAAATCCATCCACATTATTTTGCCTAAGTACATCAATATATTGCTTTTCTTTCTCTAAACTCTCATCAGAGTTACAAAGGACAACTGTGTATCCTTGCTTATGTGCTACATCTTCTACGGCACGTGCAACTTCCGGAAAGAATGGATTCACGATATTGGGAACAACTAAGCCAATTAAACGAGATTTTTTATTATACAGTGAACGCGCTACTATACTAGGTTTATAATCTAGCATCTCAATTGCTCGCTCTACTTTCTTTAATGTATCTTCATGAACATATCCATTTTTATTTAACACTCTGGAAACGGTCGCAACAGATACTCCCGCTAATTTCGCAACGTCTTTAATCGTACTCATTCTCTTCCCTCTCCATTTCATGTAACCGTTTACAGAAAATAATATAACGCATTTCTAGAAATACGTCAATCATTTCTCACGAAAAAGCTTTTAAGGTTATACTCAAAAAAGCACCGCCATAAGGCGATGCTTTTTCATTACGAATATGATACAGTCTGTTCTTTTTCCTCTGCAGCTGGCTCTTCAGCACCTTTTTTACGATCTGATAGTTTAATCTTCTGTAAGAAAATCGTAAAGATGGCACCTACCACGATAAATACTAATCCTGTTAAGAATACAGTATGAAGTGAGTCTACTAAAGAGTTTTTCAAGATTGGTACAATGCTATTAGCAAATGCTTCTGGCATTTGTTTTAATGCCTCTGGACTAAATAGCATCGAATATAAACCTTGTGGGTCTGTATGAATCATATCTTTAAATTTCGTTACCATTTGTCCCGCTTCTTTCGGGAATGTATCTAATACAGGTACTAAATTCTTTGTTAATGTTGTACCTGAAGTGTTATTCATAATTGATCCTAAAATTGTAATACCAAATGTTCCACCGATTTGACGGAAGAACTGACTTGATGATGTTACAACACCAAGGTCTTTTTTCGGGAAACTTTCTTGTAACGCTAATGTTAATGTTGGCATTACAAGACCCATTCCTAAGCCGATAACCATCATATACGAAGTTGCAGTTAATTTAGTTGTGTGCATATCCATCGTTGTTAATAACCAGAAACCACCAGCCATAATAAGCATTCCTGTAATAATTTGTGGTTTTACACCAACTTTTAATACAAGTTGCCCGCCGATAATACTCATCACAATCATAGTAATCATCATTGGCGTCATGATTGTTCCTGATTCAGCAGCACTTACTCCTACAATTCCTTGCATGAAGAATGGTACGAACATAATCGCACCGAACATTCCGATACTCATAAAGAATCCAATCGCATTCAGTAATGTAAATGTACGATTTTTAAAGAAATGCATCGGTAAAATCGGTTCTTCTGCTTTCGTTTCAACGATAATAAAGCTAACAATACCAATTAGAGCTAATGCAAATAACCCGATAATTTGCCAAGAATCCCATGGATAATCTTTCCCGCCAAACGTTAATGCAAGTAATAAACTTACAACACCGAGAATCATCGTAAAGATTCCAGCAATATCAATTTTGATCGGTCCTGTTTGTTTATGTGACTTTAATCCCATTGCAATAAAGATTGTTGCTAAAATACCAACTGGTAAGTTAATGTAGAATACCCATCTCCAGTTCACTGCGTCTACAATCCAACCACCAACTTGTGGTCCAATTACAGAAGCAAGACCGTATAACGCACCAAAAATACCTTGCCATTTCGCACGTTCTTTTCCCGTGAACATATCTCCGATAATAATCATAGCCATTGGCATCATAATACCGCCACCAAGACCTTGAATACCACGGAAAATGATTAATTCTGTCATACCATTTGCCATACCACATAACGCTGAACCAACCATAAAGATAACTAACCCTGTTATATATACGTTACGACGGCCAAGTAAATCCGCTAATTTACCTGCAATTGGTACGACTGTTGTTGATGTTAACATATAAGCTGTTGTTAACCATGTCATTAAGCTTAATCCGCCTAGTTCACCGACGATACGCGGCATTGCTGTACCAACGATTGTTCCATCTAATGCAGCAAATAGCATCGCGATTATTAAACCAATTAACAGCAACTTTCTATTTATGTTTTCTTGTTGCTCCATGTAATCTCCTCAATTCCTCTTAGTTATTCTCTTTTTTCTCTTGTGTCCCGCAAATAATTGTTTCTAACTTCTCAAAGAGGCGTAACAAATCTTCTCTTTCTTGTAATTCTAAATGTGAGAAATATTTTGCAATGTGCTCATTACGAGCGATCATTGCCTCTTCTACTCTAGCTTTCCCCTTTTTTGTCAGCTCAATGACGACAACACGACGGTCATCTTTGTCGTGATAGCGCTCTACAAGCTCTTGGTCAATTAAGCGATCAATCATCACTGTAATTGCACTAGGCTTTACATACATCTTTTTTGCTAATTTTGTCGCTCTTGAAGCACCATAATGATCTAAAATCTTTAAAATATAAAACTGCGGTGGTGTAAGTCCTGTTGCTTGCATTTGTTCTAATAACTCCGTCTGCATTTTCTTTCCAATCGAAAAAGCAAGAGCTTGAATTTTATCGATATGCGTCATATCATTTGGCATGTTATCCACCTCTTATTTAAGCAATAAAATATTTAACGTATTTAAATATTAATCCCACGAACAAAATCCGTCAACACTTTTTATTTTTAAAAACGTTTACATTTCTGTCACAAAGTTGTATAATTTTCGACGAAGTTAATATTGACAGTCACGGAGAATCGGAGTACACGGCTATGAATCATAAAAAAGGAAACTTTTTTATATTTCATGGCCTTTTTATATTCTCTCTGCCTTACAACGCTTCGAATTAATTAGGGGAGGATTTTCATTTTATGTTTTTTACACAATTCTTTAAACCTGCGCCCCACGCGGAACGCTTACCAGCTGATCGCGTTGATAGCGAATACCGTAAATTACGTTTACAAGTATTCTTAGGTATCTTCATCGGTTATGCGGGTTATTACTTTGTTCGAAAAAACTTTTCACTTGCAATGCCATACTTGATCGAACAAGGATTTAGTAAAGGGGAACTTGGGGTTATCCTTTCAGCAGTTTCTATCGCTTACGGATTAAGTAAATTTCTTATGGGTATCGTATCCGATCGTTGTAATCCTCGCTACTTTTTAGCAGCTGGGCTATTTTTATCAGGTATCATTAATATTATTTTCGGCTCATTTTCTTTCATTACAACGAGCATTATACTTATGTTTGTACTTCAGTTTTTAAATGGATGGGTACAAGGTATGGGATGGCCTCCTTGTGGTCGTACAATGGTTCACTGGTTCTCTATTAGTGAACGCGGTACAAAAATGTCTATTTGGAACGTCGCTCATAATGTCGGCGGCGCACTTATGCCTTCTCTTGTAACATTAGGCCTATATTTCTTTGCAAATGACTGGCATAGTATTTTTTACTTCCCAGGTATTCTTTCAATTTTAGTTGGTATTTATGTGTTAATTACGATGAAAGATACACCTCAATCTTGCGGATTACCTTCTATTGAAGAACATACTGGAGAATATCCACCAGATGAAAAAGTACAAGACCGCGAACGTGAACTTTCGGTAAAAGAAATTTTATTTAAATACGTACTAAACAATAAATTTTTATGGTATATCGCTATCGCGAACGTTTTCGTTTATTTCGTTCGCTACGGTGTTGTAGACTGGGCTCCTACTTATTTAGTAGAAGAAAAAAGCTTTACTCATAGTAGCTCACGTACAGCTTACGCTCTATATGAATGGGCTGGTATTCCAGGTACACTTCTTTGTGGCTGGATGAGTGATAAACTATTTAAAGGACGCCGCGCACCTGCTGGTATTTTATTTATGGTTGGTGTATTTATCGCCGTTCTTGTGTATTGGCTAAACCCTCCTGGGAATCCAATGGTTGATAGTATCGCACTTGTCGCGATTGGATTTTTAATTTACGGACCTGTTATGTTAATTGGTCTACATGCCCTTGACCTAGCGCCAAAGAAAGCTGCTGGAACTGCAGCAGGATTAACTGGCTTCTTCGGTTACTTAGGCGGAGCTTCTTTTGCTAGTGCCGCTATGGGCTTTATCGTAGATGCATTCGGATGGGATGGCGGATTCATCTTATTACTTGCATCTTGTGTACTTGCAATGTTCTTCCTTGCTCTTACTTTAAAGACAGGGTCTGCAAAACCAAAGCAAGCTTAAGTACTAATATTATTCTTAGCAAAAAAAGAGAGACTGTTCTTTCCAGAACACCTCTCTTTTTTCTACATATAATACTTTTTTCCTACAAAAGATTTATTTCCCTCTCACATATATGTTAGCGTTTTCAAACAACTTCAAATACCACTACAACTGCATTCAATTTTTGTATAAAAAGATTTTTGAATATTTTCTTAACTTATGCTTGTCAAACATTGTCAATTTATATTAAAATAACAACAACATACAAAATATTTAGTCTTTTCTGAAAAGATGGAGGGATAGCCATGAAGAATCCACTTCTTCGCATTGAAAACTTACAGACTTCCTTTCGCATACAAGATCACTATCATGCCGCAGTTGATGATGTTTCGTTAACTGTCCATGAAAATGAAATTGTCGCGATCGTTGGTGAATCAGGTTGCGGAAAAAGTGCACTTGCCCTTTCTATTATGCGACTGCATAATGAAGCAAATACAAAATTACAAGGGCAGCTTAACTATAGAGATAAGGATCTACTAACTATGTCAGCCGCAGAGATGAATAAAGTACGCGGATCAAACATCGGTATGATTTTCCAAGAACCTCTTACAGCACTTGATCCTCTCATGACAGTTGGAAAACAAATCGAAGAAAACTTAGACTACCACACAAGCCTTTCAAAAGTTGAAAAGAAAGAACGCACCTTAGAACTACTCCATCAAGTTGGTATTCCAAAACCAGAACTTACATATAAACAATACCCACACGAATTATCTGGCGGAATGAGACAAAGAATTGTTATCGCAATTGCAATTGCTTGTAACCCGGCACTCATTATTGCTGATGAGCCAACAACGGCTCTTGACGTAACCATCCAAGCACAAATTTTAGACTTACTAAAATCTATTCAAGAACAAACGAAAATGGGCATCATTTTAATTACTCATGATTTAAGTGTTGTCGCAGAAACAGCCGATCGTATCGTCGTTATGTACGCCGGACAAGTTGTAGAAACAGGAAAAGTTGAAGAGATTTTTAATAACCCTCTTCACCCATATACTCGTTCTCTATTAAACTCCATTCCATCTGCGTACGGTGAAAAAGAAAAATTGCATGTAATTCAAGGGGTGGTTCCTTCGTTAGCGAAGCTTCCTCGCACTGGTTGTCGCTTCCAAGCTCGAATTCCATGGATTAGACCTGATCAGCACGAGGAAAATCCAATTTTACATGAAGTAAAACCAGACCATTGGGTGCGTTGTACTTGCTACAAGCATTTCAACTTCCAAGATAAGAAAGGAGATGACGTAACTCATGGCACTGCTTAAAGTAGAAGATTTAAAAGTACATTTCCCAATTAAAGGTGGTTTCTTCGGCCGCACATTAGATTACGTGCGTGCTGTCGATGGTGTAAGTTTTGAATTACAACCAGGTGAAACATACGGGATCGTTGGTGAATCAGGAAGTGGTAAATCAACAACGGGTAAAGCAATTATGCATTTAACGAAAGCAACAGAGGGTAGCATTCATTTTAATAATAGAGATTTAACAAAGTTAAGTCGCTCTGAGTTACGTGAACAAAGAAAAGATATTCAAATGATTTTCCAAGATCCGTATTCATCATTAAATCCGAAGAAACGTGTTCTCGACATTATTGCTGAGCCTCTTCGAAATTTTGAGAAGCTCTCACCTGATGAAGAACGTAGAGCAGTTCAAGAATATCTTGATAAAGTTGGTCTAAATCCAGAGTCAATTTATAAATATCCACATGAATTTTCCGGTGGGCAAAGGCAGCGGATTGGTATTGCACGCGCTCTTACATTAAAACCGAAGCTTATTATTGCTGATGAACCTGTATCTGCGCTTGACGTCTCTGTACAGGCACAAGTATTAAACTTCTTGCAAGATTTACAAGCTGATCTCGGACTAACTTACTTATTCATTAGTCATGATTTAGGTGTAATTCGTCACATGTGTGACCGTATCGGTGTTATGTATCGCGGACGCATCGTAGAAGAAGCAACTAGTGCAGAAATATACAGTAATCCGCAACATATTTATACGAAGCGCCTAATATCAGCCATTCCTGATATTCGTCCTGAAAACAGAGAGAGACAGCGTAAGCTCCGTCAACAAGTAAGCTCTGAATACGAGAAATCATACGGAAGTTATTTCAATGAAAACGGTCGGGCTTATGATTTAAAGCCAATCTCGCCAACGCACCGGGTGGCATTACCATAAGGGAGTGATAAAACATGTGGAAGTTTATATTACGGAGATTTTTAGTAATGATCCCGCAATTATTCGTGTTAAGTGTACTTGTCTTTCTACTAGCTAAGGCAATGCCAGGCGATGCCTTAACCGGCAGAGCGATGAATCCAAAAGCGGATCCAAAAGTAATTGAAGAACAACGTGAAAAACTTGGATTAAATGACCCAGTTGCAACACAATATGTTCGCTGGATTAAAAATGCAGCCCAAGGTGACTTTGGTATTTCCTATGCACATAAAATGAAAGTAACTGATTTAATTGGAGAACGACTTGGAAATACAGTATCTTTAGCACTTGTTATTCTTATTCTTACTTATTTAATTGCCATACCACTGGGAGTTATAAGTGGGCGTTGGAATGACACCTGGGCTGATCGACTCATTACCATTTATAACTATCTAGGATTTGCTACACCACTATTTATATTTGCATTAATTATGCTCTTCCTATTCGGATTTAAGTTTGCAATATTCCCAACCGGTGGTAGCGTAGATCCTCAAGTTGCAACAGGTACATTTGCTTACTATTTAAGCAAATTGAATCACCTTCTATTACCAGCTTTATCCGGCGCATTAATTGCAACAGTTGGTACAGTTCAATATTTACGAAGCGAAATTATCGATACGAAACATAAAGATTTTGTTCGTACAGTAAGAGCAAAAGGTGTTCCAGAATCAAAAATCTATTCTAGGCATATTTTACGAAATTCATTCTTACCAATTGCAGCCTTCTTAGGTTATGAAATTACAGGATTGGTTGGCGGTGCCATCTTCTTAGAAAGTATTTTTAGCTATCCAGGAATTGGACAACTATTTATACAATCTATCTCTCAACGCGATTTTAGTGTAATAACTGCACTCGTTATGTTTACTGGATTTGCAACGTTACTTGGAACTCTCCTTTCAGATATTATTCTAAGCATCGTCGATCCACGTATTCGTATTGATTAAAGAAAGGAGCAGACGTTATGTTAGCAAACCCTGAAAAACAAAATGAAGTTGTTCATTACGAAAAAAGTCCTTCTGGTTTCTCTATTATGTGGCGAGAACTTCGTAAAGATAAATTAGCAATGTTTTCACTTGTTTTCCTAGCAATCTTATTACTAGCAGTCTACGCAACATCTTTTATTATGAAACAAGAAGATATTGTACGAGTTGATTTATTCGCTATTTATGCTCCTCCCTCTGCTGAACATTGGTTAGGAACAGATTATGGAGGACGCGATATTTTCGGCCAACTTATTATTGGTACACGTAACTCCTTTACAATCGGATTAGCAATTACTATTCTTTCTTGTTTCATTGGCCTTTCAATTGGATTAATTGCCGGTTATTTTGGAGGAGCAATTGATAATATCATTATGCGCATTATCGACTTCGTTATGGTTTTACCATTTTTAATGCTTGTAATTGTTTTTATTACACTTGTTCCTACATTCAATATTTTCACTTTCATTTTAATTATGAGCGTGTTCTTATGGACAGGAAAAGCAAGATTAATTCGCTCAAAAGTATTAACTGAAAAAGAACTCGATTATGTCTCTGCATCAAAAACTTTAGGTACGCCAAACTGGAAAATCATTCTTTTCCAAGTGCTACCTAACTTAAGTTCCATTATCATTGTTAGCATTACATTAAACCTTGCTGGAAACATCGGTATTGAATCTGGTCTAACTTTCTTAGGATTTGGTCTACCAGAAAGTACACCAAGCCTTGGGACACTTGTTAGTTATGCTAGAAATCCAGATGTATTACAAGAAAAATGGTGGATTTGGTTACCCGCATCAGTCATGATTTTAACATTGATGCTGTGTATAAATTTTATTGGTCAAGCGCTACGCCGTTCGGCCGACGCAAGACAAAGAAAAGGATAAGGGGTGGAGGAAATGACAAATAAGCCAAAGTTTTTCAAAGTATTAAGTACACTTGCAGTTTCAACATTACTACTTTCAGCATGTGGGGGCAGTGGTAGTGGTGGTAGTGAAAAAACGAGCAGCACAAAAAAAGTAGATACAAATAAATTTAGTGCATCTGTTAAAAATGATAAAAAAGAAGTTAAAGATGGTTCATTAACATATGGTCTTGTTTCTAACACACCATTTGAAGGACTTTTAAATTTCGCTGTATATGAAGGAGATCCTGATAACCAAGTCATTACAATTTTCGATGAATCTTTATTATCAAATGACGAAAACTGGGAATACACGAATGATGGCGCTGCTACATATGAAATTTCTGAAGATAAAAAGACAATTACACTAAAAATCAAAGATAATGTAAAATGGCATGATGGAAACCCTGTTACTGCTGAGGATTTAGAATACTCTTATCTAGTGATTGGTAGCAAACAATATGCTGGTTCTCGCTATGACTCTCAAATGCAAATGATTGAAGGTATGGAAGATTACCACAATGGAAAAGCTGAAAAAATTTCAGGTATAAAGGTAACGGATCCGAAAACAATTTCAATTACATTTAAAGAACCGAATCCTTCAGTGAAAACTGGGCTTTGGGCATACCCTCTTCATAAGAAATATTTAGGAGATGTACCGATCGATAAATTAGCAGAATCTGATAAAATCCGTAAAAACCCAATTGGTTTCGGACCTTTTAAAGTGAAGAAAATTACTCCTGGAGAATCCGTTGAATTTGAACGTTTTGATGACTATTATGGCGGAAAACCAAAGCTGAAAAGCATGGTTTTAAAAGTTGTTAACCCTTCCGTTGTTAACGCGTCCTTAAAAAATGGCGATATTGACATTGCTGAAGTAAGTGCAGATCAATATCCAAATGTAAGTAAATTAAAAAATGCACAATTAGTCGGTAAAACCGATTTATACTATAGTTATATCGGCTTTAAATTAGGCCATATGGATAAAGAAAAAGAAGAAGTAGTGATGGATAAGGAGAAATTTAAAGATGTTCGTGTACGTCAAGCGATGGCGTATGCTATTGACCGAAAAGAAATTGGCGAAAAATTATATCACGGCCTACGTTATCCGGCTAACTCACCAATCCCACCATCTCTACCAAAATATCATAACAATAAAATTGGTGCCTATGATAAAGATGTAGAGAAAGCTAAAAAGTTATTAGATGAAGCTGGCTATAAAGATACGAACGGGGATGGATTCCGCGAAGATCCGAATGGTAAAGAATTTAAAGCTAATTTCTTATCAATGAGTGGTAGCGATGTAAGTGAACCTCTTGCAAAATTCTTTATTCAATCTTGGAAAGACATCGGTCTAAAAGTAGAGCTTCTTGATGGTCGCTTGCATGAATTCAACTCATTCTACGATATGATTAAAAAAGATGATCCAAAAGTTGACCTTTTCGCGGCAGCTTGGGGAACTGCATCTGATCCAGACCCTTCTGGTATTTGGGCTAAAAACGCAGCGTTCAATTACTCACGTTGGGCTACTGACAAAAACACAGAATTATTAAAACAAGGTATTTCTCCAAAAGCTGCTGATGAAAAATACCGTAAAGATGTATACGACAAATGGCAAAAATTAGTTCATGATGAAGTACCATTAATTCCACTTCATTATAAATTTGACTTAAAAGGTGTAAATAACCGCGTAAAAGATTATAAATATACACCAGAAGATCAATATAAATGGGGTAACGTTAGCGTAACAAGCGATAAAGCAGAAACAGAGAAATAAGAAAATAGCTCCTAGCATCTACATACATGCTAGGAGCTATTTTTTATTTACCATCCTTCTCTTACTATTAATAACAATCAATTCCTTCCCGACTCTAAGATTAAAAAATTTGATGAATCATCTTTATTACAACAGCTAACGTAACAGATGCAGCAAATCCCCCTAAACAAATAAGACCGACACCTTGGCTATATGATAAATTTTGAAATACTTTCATCTTTTTCATCCTCCCTCTCTCCCCTTCGATATGTTTATTTTACCAATGGAATAATTTTCATAACATCGATTTCACTAACAACTAACTTACAAATTTGTAAGTTAACAATTTTCCTTTAAACTTATATATCTAGTATGCCCGTACTCCCCCTCTTTATACGTAAAAAAAGACCTTGCATTATATCAAGGTCTTGCTTACACTACAGAATATCTCACTCAATTTATTTTATAATCATCACCGGGCATTTCACTCGTTTTGCTATTTTATGACTGACACTACCAAGCACCATCTCTTGCAGTGTATTTAATCCTCTACTTCCAGCTATAACAAGATCTATATCTCCTGTATTTACATATTGAACAATCGTATCTCCTGGATCACCATGTAATATCGTAATTGTATAAGAAATGTTCTTTTTCTTTAATAAACCTTCAATCTCTTTTAATTTATCTTTTCGACTAGCCGATATTGTTTCTAAATCTGTTTGGCCTTGTATAATATCTGATTTTGCCGTTCTATTATCTACTACGTACACAACTTCAACATTTGTTTCTTCACTACATTTCGCAATATATGTTGCATGTTCCGCTGCTCGAAGTGCATGTTCAGAACCGTCACATGCTAATATAATTTGTTTGTACATATGCTGAATCCCCTTTTCGTTATCCTACTCGTATTATATATTAAAGCCTCCTAAAAAGGAGGCTTCTAACTAGCAATTCTTTTATTATAAGTAGCTAAATTTGAAATGATCTTCGAGCTTCGTTCATTTAATCCCGTTATACTTACTTTCATGCCACTTTGTTCATACTTCATGATAACTTTATCAATTGCGGCTACTGCTGAATCGTCCCATACGTGTGCGTGGGTAAAATTCAACTCAATTTCTTTTACATCTTCATTGAATGCAAAGTTATTTATAAAGTCTGCTGTAGATGCAAAGAACAGTTGACCGTGAATTTCGTATATTTTCTTATTTTCAATATATAAATGTTTCACGTGAATCTTTGCCATATTGAATGCAAATAAAACCGCACTAATTACTGTTCCGATAATTACACCTAATGCTAAATTATGTGTAATTAAGACAATCACAACTGTTACGATCATAACTAATGCGTTTCCTTTTGGTACTTTATGAATCGTTGTTACAGAGTTCCAATCAAATGTTCCGATTGAAACCATAATCATAACTGCAACTAACGCTGCCATCGGAATATGAACGACATAGTCACCTAAAACAAATAGTAATACGATTAAAAATCCGCCCGCTACAAAGGTTGATAAACGACCTCGTCCACCTGATTTAATATTAATAACAGATTGTCCAATCATTGCACATCCTGCCATTCCTCCGAATAAACCAGCGACAATATTTGCAATACCTTGCCCACGTGCTTCCTTATGTTTATTACTTTCCGTATGCGTCATATCATCTAAAACTGAAGCTGTTAATAATGACTCTAGTAAACCGATAATTGCAAGCATAACTGCGTACGGTAAAATAATTCCTAATGTCTCAAGTGTAAAAGGCACGTCAGGAATGCTAAAGAACGGTAATTCTTTCGGCAAGCTTCCCATATCTCCTACTGTTTTCAACTGTAATCCGCTCATAAGTGCAATACTTGTCACAATAATAATAGAAATAAGTGTAGACGGTACAGCCGTCGTAATACGTGGGAATACATATATAATTACAAGTCCTAATGCGACAAGTGCATACATTTGCCAAGCGGCATTTTTAAAATGTGGCAATTGCGCTGTAAAAACTAAAATTCCAAGTGAATTTAAAAAACCACTCATAACAGATTTCGGAACAAACTTCATAAATGAGCTCAGTTTGAACACACCAAAAATAATTTGAACAATCCCCGTTAATATTGTCGTGGCAAATAAATATTGCAAACCGTGATCTTTCACGAGCGTCACCATTAACAATGCCATTGCACCTGTTGCAGCTGAAATCATCCCAGTTCTTCCGCCAACAAATGAAATGGTGACTGCAATACAAAAGGCTGCATATAACCCAACGGTCGGATCCACGCCTGCAATAACAGAGAAAGCAATTGCTTCAGGAATTAACGCTAAAGCAACGACAATTCCTGATAGCACATCTCCTTTCACGTTGGAGAACCAGTCATTTTTTATCGTTTGAAACAAAATACCACTCCTCTACTCTTTTCTCATTTGATTTTCTCCATAAGAAAATCTAAGCCGACTGCACGAAGGCTATTATATAACGAGTAGAGGATTTTGCGCTATGTAAAAGTTTCCTAAAAAAAGACGCTACCTTCATAGCGTCTTCTCTCATTTCATTAATGTCCACCGTGCCCTTGACCACTTTCTTGTACAATCTCTAACCTCTCATCCAATATACCTTGTGTTTCAAATGAAATATCACTCGTACTTCCTAATAAGAAACCGTGATTATACGGTCCAAGCGTTGGGTCATCTTTAAATTTCGGCTGAATAGTAGCAAGGAAGTCATACACTGGTTGTGAAGCTTTACCTTCTTCTAACAATACAACAGGTGCGTGTTTACCCATATGTGAAAATGGTGCTCCTGCGACTGCTAAGTCTGGTGTTTTGCTTGAAACAAATGATAAGCCGTGACCTGGTTTTGTGAACCCCCACCCAAATTTCGTTTTTTCATCTTTAAACTTCGCAAATGCAACTGAATTTTCTGTTGGAGTCTCACCACTAATACGCGTTACTTTCCCGTATTTACTTAACTCTTTTTCTGCTGCTTTTGAAATGATTTTTTCTGGTCCTAGTAAATATATATTCGCTTTATCTTTTCTCATCTTTAATGCCTCTATCGTCGCTTCTGGCACCTTATCTTTCTCTGTATATAAAAGCGGTTCTGGCATATGAGAAATCCAGTTCACAGCTGGTGTTGTGTATAAACGCCCTTCTTCTTCAGACGAACCGATAATAATACTATTCGGGTAGCTTCCTGTTATATCGGCATATTCTTTATCCACATCTTTAGCGAATGTAGCTGGATCCGTTTCTTTTATTTGCTTTACTTTATAATCTTTTAATTGCTCAAGGATAGATGCACCTACATCCCCCATCACCATAATTTGTGTTCCATCTTTCGTTCCGAGCGGATTTAATCGTTGTATTTCTTTTAATGTCATTTCGGGTACCTTTTCTTTTTCTATAAATAAAATCGGCCCGTTATTCGGATGATGAATAAGATCCGCACTCGCAATACCTAATTGCCACTCGTCTATTGGTACTAAAATAATAGCGCCTGGCTGATTCTCTTTATGCGTTGCTGGCCATATCGTTTGCGAAGTTAGTACTGCCATTTGCAGAGAATCATTTGTGTTTAATCTCGTTACATTTTTTAAACTTGTCGTTAATAAATCATTCGATGCACCTTCGTTCATTTCTTTCGGCGCAGTTACCTCCTGATTCATTTTCATTTCCTTTTGCTCTGTTTTTTTCTCTTCTTTAGATTCATGATTTTTATGATCCGTGTTTGTTTGTCCACATGCAGCAAGACCAACTGCTGTAATTATTGTTATCCCAAAAATTCGGGTCATCTTTTTCACTATACCGCCTCCGTATAAATCGTTTTCGAGCCAATGTCATTACCTAAAATGGAATTTCAACTTTACAATAACAAGCAATTCTGAAGAAATTATGCAGATGCATGATAATCTGCACCATTTCTTCATGATTTTGACTTACAATTTAAGTAATAACTACAAATGCGGAGGTACTCTATGGTCGATATACTACTCGTAGATGATGAGCCGAGAATGCTTGAATTATTAACGCTTTATCTTACTCCAATCGGATACAACTGCGTATGTGCAGTATCCGGGGAAGAAGCTATTTCACATATAGAAAATCGAAACTTCAAATTTGTTTTACTCGATATTATGATGCCAAAGATGGATGGGTGGGAAACGTGCAAAAGAATTCGATCATTTAGTAACGTTCCTATTATTATGGTAACGGCCCGTGATCAAACAGTAGATGTCATCCAAGGGTTAAAACTTGGAGCGGATGATTACGTAACGAAACCTTTCCATGAAGAAGAACTTTTCGCAAGAATTGAAGCCGTTTTAAGGCGAACGAATCAACACGCACAAATCCAATATCATGGTATTTTATGGGATGAGGCAAGGCATTTCATCTCTGTCGATAATGAAGAGCTTCTTCTCACTCCAATCGAATTCTCTTTACTCGGATTATTTTTACGTCATGTGAACTACGTATTAAGCCGTGATCAGCTCATTGAACGAATTTGGGGACTAAATACAAATACAGAAGATAGAACAGTCGATTCACATATTCGTAATTTGCGTGATAAATTACGAAAAGTAAATTTCCCTATTGATTACCATTTAAAAACTGTTTACGGAGTCGGGTATCGATGGGTTGATACTCTAGAGTAAGGAGCAAAACGATGAAGCGCATTTCTATTCAACTCGGATTTTATTTTTTAATTGTTACACTTTTAATAGAAAGTGTTCTATTTGTCTTGCTTTATTATAGCCTTGTCAACAATAGAGTAAATGAAGAAATGACCGGTTTATTAAAGCGCGGAAATAGTCACAGAGATGTCCTTGAAAAGTATTTTGATAAGCAAACAATCTCCCATGTTGCACTAATGGAATCCGAAGCTGAAACCACTGTTGTTATTACAGATGCAAATAAGGATGTGTTAGCTAAATCCAATGAAATAAATACTACTATAAAAAAGCATATTGAAAAGATGCAAACACGGACAGATCATGACGGAGCAATTATAGAGAATCATTGGAAAACATCTAATTATATATGTACAGTTAGCCCCATTGTAGTGGCTGGAAAAACGGAAGGCTATGTATATATGTTTCTCGGAACAGAATCAATCGAGGAAATGGTTAACGGGCTAACAAAACAATTCATTATTGCCGGAGTCATTACGTTTCTATTAACAGTCATCACCATCTTTCTATTATCAAGGTTGTTAACAAAACCATTGTTACACATGAAACATGCCACTGAAAAAATGAGTAAAGGCGATTTATCCGTTTCGTTAACGACTACTCGAAATGACGAAATTGGTGAACTAGCATCGTCTATTCAAACGCTTGCAAATGATTTACATTATATGAAAACAGAGCGAAGTGAATTTCTAGCAAGCGTTGCTCACGAATTACGAACACCGTTAACATACGTAAGAGGTTACGCTGATATCGCTTTAAAAGAAAGCACATCTCCTGAGCAACGTTTGCGATATTTATCTATTATAAAAGATGAGTCTGATTATATTACGAACTTGGTTCAAGATTTATTTTCACTTGCACAAATGGAACAACATAACTTTTCTATTCAAGTAAAGGAAGTACATTTACACACCTTCCTGACTCGTATAACCGAAAAAGTAAATGCCATATATAAAGAAAAATACATTAAAGTTACTTTCTCTTGTCCTCCTACACTGGTAGTAAGCTTAGATGAGAAGCGATTTGAACAAGTTATAGTGAACGTTTTAAATAACGCTTATAGACATTCAAAAGAGCATTCTCATATAAACATTTCTGTTACAGAAGAACATAAACATATTTCCATTACAATTGAAGATGAAGGCGAAGGTATTCCGCCTGAAGACCTCCCTCACATTTTCGACCGCTTTTATCGAGTTGATAAAGCAAGATCACGAGCTACAGGCGGAACTGGTTTAGGGCTATCTATCGTGAAAGAAATTGTAGAGCTACACGGCGGGAATATTACTGTAACAAGCGAATTCAATCACGGATCTTGCTTTATTATTTCATTGCCATCTATACAAAAACACGACTATCATCAGTAGTCGTGTTTCTTTATCATTTTACTTTATCCCGCTTTAATGGGCAGTAAGACCCCCACCTCAAAATTCAGCGAAAGCAAAGAATTTAGGTGGGGAATCAACTGCCCCTAAAAGTCCGATTGGCGAGGGCTGATAATCAGTGAGGATGAAGAAAACCCCCACTGATTAAAGTTTCACTTTATAATATAAATTTACAAATTGCCCAAAACGTTTCGTATCGGTTAAAGTTAAATTAATTTCTGGATTCTTGTCTTGAAATAATGGAACTCCAGAGCCTAATATATGCGGTGTAATTGTAACAACATATTCATCAATTAAATTATTCTTAAAGAATTCTCTTAGTAGACTTCCTCCACCGACCATCCATATTTTAGATCCTTCTTTTGCTTTTAACCTTTTTGTAAACTCTACTATATCTTCATTTACAAACTCCACGTGTTCGTTTGAACCTTTTTCTGAGTTAGAAAAAACATAACATTTTTTATCTAAATACGGGAATGGTTCTATATGCTCTACTACATAATCGTACGTTCTTTTTCCCATGATTATTGTATCAATTGTTTCATACATTTCTGTATAACCGTTATCTCCCTCTCCTTCCGTTTCCATTAACCACTCTAAATCATCATTTTCTTTCGCAATATATCCATCCAAACTAGCGGCTATAAATAAAACAATTTCACGTGACATCTCTTTTCCTCCTTGTGTTTCATCTTGATAACATTATGATGTAAACAATATACTAACAATAAAACATGACACTTTATGTCATGTTAAAAAGAAAAAGGTGATACATTTGTCAAAAGCTAAACGCTTATTAGATATTCTTATATTTGCTTCTGCCAAAAAGACATTTACAGCTCAAGAAATAGCTGATGAATTTAATATTTCCGTTCGTACTGTCCATAGATACATTTTAGATTTAAGTGATATGGGATTACCTATTTACGCTGAACAAGGTCGTAACGGAGGATATAAAGTATTAACGAATAAAGTCATTCCCCCTATTTTATTTACGGAAGAAGAAGCAGTCTCCATCTTTTTTGCTTTTCAGTCTTTAAGCTACTACAGAGACTTGCCTTTTAATACAGAAATCAATTCCGTTACGCATAAACTGTATAGCTCTCTACAACATGATGCGAAAGCGAAAGTTGATAAAATACGCTCTTATATTGCTTTTTGGAATCCAAAGAGAACAATTGATACACCTCTTTTAAACGAAGTGCTAACCGCGGCTATTGAAAATAAAAATTTACACTTTCAATACGAATCTAAATCGGGGATAAAAACAAAACATGTTCATCCTATCGGTGTATATGCTCATGATGGGCTATGGTACTTACCATCCTATGACTTCAGCAGAAAAAAAGTATTACTGTATCGCGTTGATCGTATTTTTTCTATATTATCAACAGAAGAAAATGAAGAGACGTTCATGAATTTAGAAGAATGGTTCGACTCGAGCTCTAACATAGTACACATTCCTACCCAGTTACATGTCTCATTAACAGCAGAAGGTGTGCGCCAATGCAAAAGCGTTCCTTACCTTGAAGAATTCGTGGTAGTAAACGAAGACGGAACAGGATATATACATTCAACAATTGATAAAGGTGAAATTAACTTTATTACCCCTTTATTTTATAGACTTGGAAAAGATGCACGAGTTTTAGAACCGAAAGAATTGATAGATGGTTTACGTATGCGTGCAAAAGAAGTTTTACATATGTATGAAGACTGAAAAAGCTGCTAAATATAAGCAGCTTCTTCGTCCTGTTGTTCCTATTGTTTTATTATTGACGAATATCAAACCACCAACGATTTTTCGAATTCATATTTTCAGTGTCACCAATCCCTCTGTAATTGAAAGCATCCAAAAAGATTGAATCTAATTTATCTTCATCTACAAAATAACCTAAATTAACTTTTACCGTTTCTCCTGGTCGGATACTGCCAATATTATAAAAGCTTTTTCCATCTCCGTGAGGTTCTAAATAATCAACTTCACCCGTCATAATACGAGTTGCGTCCATTCCCTCTTCTTTAGCGTAGTTCCATGCATTCTCTTCAAATTTAAGCTGTTTTATGGATGGATGCATATAGATTTCTTCCGTCGCCTGTTTACCAATGTTTTTCACTGTTGTTGTTAAGTAGACAAATTTAACATTAACGAATTTCGAATCTACTAATGTATCAATTGAATCTTTACCATTCCCTAATTTATATACATCCCGTCTGTACGATAGCAATTTTCCTGTCTGATCTAAAGCCTTCTTCTTGCTTAATATCCCTAGGCCAAGTTCATTAAAGTTCTCTTGTTTAAAATCTTTAATCGAATCAAAAACTTCAACTTTTTCTATCACATATTCAATTTTGCTGTTATCCATAGATATCGTTACTGGAACCTTTTGCCCTATATGAAATAGTCGTTTACTATCTTTTTTCAAAGGAATCACTTTAGGTTTTTTAGGTTCATCTGCTTGGCTAAAATACTTTTTATCATAATCTGCTATATGTGATGCCTTTTCTTTTGAAGTAGGATCCAGTGAAATATTCCCTAACACATCTATCATTTGTTCTTCATTTATATCTGATCCAATAAAACTTTCTAACATAATCCCTTCTTTCTCAAAAAAGAGAAAGACCTTCCTATCAAACATTATATTATTATTTCCAGTTTCTTTATGAACAATTACTGCTTTCTTGCCACCTATCTCTTTTTCTTCGTAGCTTTTTGAATATAAAGTTTGAAAGTCCGCATTTCCCCCTACTCTCCAAAGACTAAATGAAAAGCCTCCATTTGCGTCGTTATCTTTAAATGAATATTTCATAGCAGTGTCATCGATTGCTTCCATATTTTCTGGTAATTTATCGACTTTCAACTTATACCACTTATTA
Organism: Bacillus sp. BC08; assembly: GCF_054326875.1. Lineage (NCBI taxonomy): Bacteria > Bacillati > Bacillota > Bacilli > Caryophanales > Bacillaceae > Bacillus > Bacillus sp. BC08. Next base: position 81,275 of record NZ_JBTGPA010000028.1, read on the forward strand.
CTCTTTTTCGGATCCTTATTTGTTACCGAAACATTTACTTCGTAATTTTGTTTTTGAACAATCATATTATAAACTTTCACTGCACCAAAAACGGTTGTCGGCATACCAATCAATAAGCAAGCAGCAGCGATTAACATACGATGTTTTTTACGCTTTTTCTGCGGTTGTCCATCTTTCAGCTTCATTTCCTCCATAAACAATTTCTTTTTGCGCGTATATGTATGTGAAAATTCATGTTGTTCTTCGAGTTTATCAAAATCATCTAAAGCAATTTTTTCAGCAAGGTCATACATTTCTTTGCAGTTCTTTGAATTCGTCATGTTGTATACCTCCTATCATATTTTGGACTCGTTTTCGAGTGCGTTCAAACTGCTTGCGGACATTGACCTCCGTTATCCCCATAACACTTGAAATTTCTTGATACGTTAAGTTATAAAAGACTTTGTATTTAAACACCTGTCTGTTAGATTCGTTGAACTCTTTTAGCAATGCATCAATTTGAAGCTCAGACATTTTACGTTTTTCCCACTCTTCAATATTTTCATCTACTGCCTCTACTGATTCTCTTTCATATTCTTCTAAAAATGTTTCATGTCGTTTATTTTTCCGGTAACTATCAATCGCCTTGTTTTTCGCGACCCTCAAAATGTAACGTTTAAGCTCTTCAGTGCTCAAGTTATGGAGCTTTTCCAAGTTCTTATAAAGAGTAATAAACGTCTCTTGAACTGCATCTTCTGCTTGCTGAATATTATTTAAAATAGAATAAGCTACATAATAAATTTTTTGTTCGTACAACTCGTATAGCCCTTCCATCTTTTCATAATCATTGTTTGTAACTTTCATATAATTCCTCCTCTCACTCTATATAACGAATGAGCAATATACTTTGTGACACTACATTATCTTTTTATAGTTAAAATTTAACAATAGAATAAACAAAAGCCCAATTTCTCTATTTTAACTGAGAAATTGGGCTTTTGTTTATTAGAATTTTGCTGACTGCTCCTTTAAGATCATCACTCTTACGCCTTTTTAGTAAGCAATATTCGCTCTATCGCTTCTTGTAACAAATGCTTTGTCTCTTCCAAGTTATGATTCTTCTTTTCTCCTAGTTGTACCGTATAAAACTCAGCAAACGAGCGCTCTTTATATCTCGGTACGACATGCATATGGTAATGCGTTAACTCATTAAAGATTCCACCATTTTGACAAACTGTAATTCCATCTGGTTTATATAATGTTTTAATCGCTTTTGCAATCAGCTTAGAAGTATCCATAATTGATTTCGCTACAACATCATCTAATTCGTCCACTTCTACAACATGTTGCTTCGGCACAATTAAAGTATGTCCTGGATAGAAAGGTTCATGATCTAAAAAACATGTTACATAGTCATCTTCATACACTTTATATATGTTTTCCTCTTCGTTTGCTAATTTACACCCTAAACATTCCATCATATTTCCCCCCTCTGTTAAAAACATAAAAACGTGAGAGCCGTATTCTCACGTTTTTATGTTTCACTTTATTAGTTCAATTGTTTCCGTAACTTTTATACTATCTTTTACCGATTGAACAATCGTGCAATTTTTTACTGCAAGTTGCAGCGCCTTGTCCAATTGCTCTTCTGTAATGTTTTGCGCTTTAATTTTATAGTGCAAATGAACACTTTCAACTGGTTTTGATAAAGCTTCACTTCTACCAATTTCAGTCTCAATTGTAAACGTATCGTATGTAATACGTTTCTTTTCTAAAATTGTTCGAAAGACAATTGCACTACATCCTGCGATAGAAGAAACGAGTAATTGTAACGGTGAATACCCATTTTCTTTTCCAATCGCTAATGGACCATACGATAAATCTGCCTGTATATCATCATGCTTAATTTTTATTTTCATACTTCGCTTCCATCTCCACTTTCATCGGTTTCTTCCGTTTCTTACTCATATAATAATATATATAGCAGAAAATGATAAATGGAATACCACAGTATAACGCCATTCTTTGCTCTGGAATAAACGCTAAACTAATAACAACGATACTATTTGTAATTAAAGCTAAAATAGGAACAATTGGATATAGTGGTGTTCTATACTTTAAGTCCTCTAACTTTCCTCCGCCTTTTATATACTGACTTCTAAAACGAAGTTGAGATAGAGCGATAATGATCCAACTTGAAACAGCCGATAAACCAGCTATAGATAATAAGTACATGTATACTGTATCTTCTGCAAGGAAACTTGTGAATAAAGAAAGACCAGCTACTGCAATCGTTACAACTAATGCTGTAATTGGAATACCACGCTTATTTACTTTCTGGAACGATGTTGGTGCCATTCCTTCATTTGCAAGTGACCATAATATACGAGTTGCCGCATATAATCCTGAATTCGCTACAGATAGTAACGCTGTAATAATAACGAAGTTCATAATATCAGCTGCGTATGGAATACCAATTTTATCAAATACGACTACGAATGGACTTTCAATTACGCCAGCTTCTTTCCAAGAAATTAACCCTACTAAAATCGTCATTGTTAAAATGAAGAATAACATAATGCGCCATACTGTATTACGAATCGCACGTGGAATTGTTTTTTCTGGGTTTTCACTTTCTCCCGCTGCAATCCCGATTAACTCTGTTCCTTGGAACGAGAAGTTAACTGTAATCATTGTAAGTAATACAGCAGCTAGTCCATTCGGGAATAATCCACCATCGCTTACAAAGTTAGAGAAAAGAGGTGCTGCTTCTTTTCCGTCATATGATATAAACCCTAATAATGCACTACCACCAAGAACAACAAATGCAAGAATTGTAACTACTTTAATACTAGAGAACCAAAATTCTAATTCAGCATAACTTTTCGCTGAAATTGCGTTTGAAGCATATAAAATAACGCCGAATACGAGACACCATACCCAAACATCGACATTCGGAAACCATCTTTTCATCATTAAACCGATTGACGTTAACTCTAGTCCTACTGTTACTGCCCAGCCAAGCCAATATAGCCAGCCGATCATAAAGCCCGTTCCTGGTCCAATAAACTTCGTCGCATACTTTTGGAAAGAGCCTGAAACTGGCATCGCTACCGTTAACTCTCCAAGACAAAGCATTGTTAAATACATAATAAATCCGCCCACTAAATAGGAAAGGATGGCTCCCCCTGGTCCAGCCTGATTAATGGTGTAACCTGAACCTAAGAAAAAACCAGTCCCGATTACCCCACCTAGTGCGATCATAAATAAATGTCTACTCTTCATCGTACGATGTAATTTCTCATTCGTTGGTTGCTGCATCTAAATCCTCCCCCTACCGATACCCCTATATCTTGTTAAAATTTTCTGATAATAAAAATATACACGAAAGCGATTACAATTTCTATATAAAATTAAAACTTTTCTGATAAAACAATGTAAAAAATCGAATTATTGCGAGATTTAGATTCTAATTAGAGGAAAATAAGGATAAACAAGGGAAAACCTTTACATATATTGTAAAGGTTAACGAAGTTCTAATCTTCTCGATAAAATTGATAAACTATAATTTACGATAAAGTACATACAAGCTACTACTATAAACGTTGGAATCATATAATTTACATTCTGCCCGCTAATAATTTGAGCATTATGCATAAGCTCTGGCAGTGATATACCAACTGCTAATGATGTATCTTTCAGCAATGAAATAAACTGACTGACAAGCGGCGGGACCATTCTCCTCAATGCTTGTGGCAAAATAATATGCCAAAGCGCTTGAACATACGTTAATCCTGAAGATCTTGCGGCCTCAATTTGCCCTTTTTCAATCGATAATAGACCACTTCGAACAATTTCAGATATCATTGCTGCTTCAAATATTGTTAAAGCAACAATTACAGCTGTTATAATCTCTAATTTCAATCCTACTTCTGGAAGTGCAAAATACGTGAAAAATATAATTAAAAGTAGTGGTAAATTTCGAATTACTTCAACGATAATTCCTAATACTTGTGAGACGACAGGTATTTTCATGTAGCGCAATATCCCTATTACACTACCAATAATAAAGCTAAGTACAATTGCTACGAGCGCTACCTCTAACGTTATAAGTAATCCTTTTAACAAAAACAGAATATGATCTCCTGTAATTGCTCCCTTAAAATCCATTTACACCGCCTCCTTTGCTAAGCGTTTTTCTAAATAACGCACTAGCATACTGAGCGGAATTGTTAATATTAAATAAAACATCCCGACAAATATATAGACGTCAAACGTAACAAACGTCTTCGTTGAAATTAAGTCTCCATGATACATTAAATCAGTACCCGCAATAATTCCGAGTATGGAAGAGTTTTTTACTAAATTGAGAAATTGATTTCCTAAAGGAGGGATTACGATTTTCATCGCTTGAGGTAAAACAACATGGTACATTGCTTGCGTATAAGTCAATCCTGAAGAACGTGCTGCTTCCATCTGACCTTTCGCGACTGATAGAATACCAGCGCGAATGACTTCCGCAATAAACGCTGCCGTATATACGGTAAGCGTTACTGTCCCTGCTACAAAACCATTTAAAGTAATTCCTATTACAGGTAAAGCGAAATAAAATATAAATGCAATTAATACGAGTGGAATATTTCTTACAAACTCTACAAAAGCCGTTCCCAACCAATTTAAAATACGAATAGGTGCAATGCGCATTACAGCAAAAATTACTCCCAAAATAAAGCTGCCTATTAATGCAATTACACTAGACATAACTGTATACTTAAAGCCCTCTAAATACATATCAATGTTATTCGTCAATATAGAAAAATCAGGCACATATTCTCCCCTCTTTCTTTACAAGAAGAGGATGAGCATCCCTCATCCTCTTACTATTTATCAATGAGAATAAAGCTCCATTAATGAAACTATCACTTTACTTCTCTTGTTTTTGCCCAATCCATTTCTCATACAATTTGTCGTACTCCCCGTTCGCCTTCATATCTTTTAGCAAGCTATTAATCTCTTTCGTTAAATCACCTGCACCTTTTTGCACTGCAATTCCGTATGGTTCATCTGTGAAAATTTTCCCTACAACTTCATAATTTGAATCTTGTTTTGCCATGCCGTAAAGAATTGCATTATCTGTCGTTAAGACATCGCCTTTACCTGCTTTTAACGCCGTAAATGCCTCACTATAATTTTCAAATTCTAATACGGTCGCTTCCGGTGACTTTTGACGAATATTATTTGTAGACGTTGAACCTTTTACAGCTAACACTTTCACACCCTTTTTCACATCATCGATACTTTTAATATCGACTCCTTTTTTCACAAGTAACGATTGCCCTGCTTTAAAATATACATCTGAAAAATCTACTTCTTTTTTACGCTCCTCCGTAATTGTCATTGTTGCGATAATTGCATCAATATCACCATTTTTCAGTAGTGGAATACGCGTTTTAGACGTTACTTCTTTTAATTCTAGTTTCTTTTCATCTCCAAGAATTTTTTTCGCAAGCGCCTTTGCGATATCAACATCAAATCCTTCTACCTGTCCTGTCGAAGGATTTTTCAAGCCAAATAAGTTCGTATCATTCTTCACCCCGACTACTAGTTTCCCGCGCTTTTTAATTTGCTCAACAGCCCCGCCTTGCTTCGTATTCGTTTCTTTTGCCTCATCTTTTTTACTTCCGCACCCGGCAACGACAAGTACGAATAAACATGAAAATACGATTAACGTAAACAACTTTTTCATTTTAAGCATAAAACTCCCCCTTTAATGATTTAACACTCTTCTTAAAAATAGACGAGCTCTTTCTTGTTCAGGACTTGCAAAAAATTGCGCCGGTGTTGTATCTTCAATGATTTGGCCATCATCCATAAACAAAATCCGATCTGCTACTTCTCGCGCGAATCCCATTTCATGCGTTACAACGACCATCGTCATTCCTTCTTTAGCTAGCGTCTTCATAACATCAAGTACTTCCCCGATCATCTCTGGATCAAGAGCAGACGTAGGCTCATCAAATAGCATAATTTCCGGCTGCATTGCGAGCCCCCTAGCAATTGCTACTCTTTGCTGTTGTCCTCCAGATAGTTGATGCGGGTATACACTAGCCTTCTCCGGGATTCCTACCTTCTCTAAATAAAACATCGCTGTTTTCTCAGCTTCTTCTTTTGAAACTTTATTTACTTTAATCGGTGCTAGTGTAATATTTTGAAGAACTGTTTTATGTGGATATAAATAAAAATGTTGAAAAACCATTCCAATATTTCGGCGTAATTCATTCATATCTGTTTTTGCATTGTGTACTTCCGTACCTTGTACAATTAACGCTCCATCTGTAATTGTCTCTAACTGATTTATACACCGTAGCAACGTACTTTTTCCTGATCCGGACGGCCCAACAACTACTACCACTTCACCTTTTTTCACTTGCACATTAATATCTTTTAAAACTTGAAAATTACCATAATATTTATTTACATGACGAAACTCTATCAACATACTCCCCCCTTCCCTTAACAAAGCATGTACATTCTTTTTATATTCAAAAATAGGCAAAAAAATAACTTCCGGCCTCATTTTTCCCATAAAAAAAGCAAAGGGATTTTCCCTTTGCTTTTTCATTTCTATTCTATTAAGATACTTCTTCTTTCTTATCTTTTCCGTATTCATGCTCCCAGAAATCAGCATTTTTAATTCCTAATGGCCCTGGATCAAATACTGGATCTTTTCCTTCTTTTTTCTGCTTTTCATAATCCTTTAATGCAACTAATGCAGGTTTTTGCAATAGTAAAATCGCAATGATATTTACCCATGCCATAATTCCTACACCGATGTCACCTAAAGCCCAAGCCGTTGCTGCTGTTTTTATACAGCCGTAGAATACAGCTCCTAAAAATACAAACTTTAGTACCATAGACATCCAAGGACGATCTTTATCACGATTTAAGTACGCGATATTCGTTTCTGCAATGTAGTAATACGCCATAATTGTTGTAAATGCAAAGAAGAGTAACGAGATGGCAACGAAACCGTTTCCAAATCCAGGGAAAACAGATTCTACTGCTGCCTGTGTATATCCAGGTCCTGGCTGTGCACCATTTAACTTATTTACGATAAAGTTTTTTCCGCTTGCATCAAATACGTTATACATGCCTGTAATAATCATCATAAATGCTGTTGCTGAACAAACAAATAATGTATCAATGTAAACGGAAAATGCTTGCACTAAACCTTGTTTAGCTGGATGTGATACTTCAGCTGCTGCTGCAGCATGTGCTCCAGTTCCTTGCCCTGCTTCATTGGAATAAATACCACGTTTTACTCCCCAAGAAATTGCTAAACCGATAATACCACCGAAAGCCGCCTCTAATGCAAAAGCACTTCTTATAATTAACATAAATGCTTCTGGCAACTTTTCAATATTCATAGCAACAATAACGCAAGCTACTAAAATATAACCAACTGCCATAAACGGTACGACAACTTGTGCCACGTTAACAATTCGCTTTACGCCACCGAAGATGATAATAGCTAATACAACAACTAATAAAGCCCCTGATACGGTAGTGTTAATTCCAAAAGCTGTTTCTAAACTTACGGCAATACTATTTGCTTGCACACCTGGCAATAAAAGCCCCGTTGCAAGAATTGTCGCTGCAACGAATACTAATGCATACCATTTCACACCTAAACCTTTTTCAATGTAATAAGCAGGTCCACCACGAAACTGTCCTTGATGTTTCGTCTTATATATTTGCGCGAGTGTTGATTCTACATAAGCTGATCCTGCTCCTAAAAAGGCTACTGCCCACATCCAAAATACAGCTCCTGGTCCACCGAAGGCAACCGCTGTTGCTACCCCAGCGATATTCCCTGTCCCAACGCGTCCTGATAACGAAAGTGCTAACGCTTGGAACGAAGAAACACCAGCTTCTGATTTTTCTCCTTTAAATGTCAGCTTCACCATTTCTCCTACATGCCTTACTTGTAAAAACTTCGTTCGAATGGAAAAATATAAACCTACTCCTAAACATAAATAAACAAGTGCTGGACTCCAAACAATATTATTTATCCAATTTACGATAGATTCCAACATTCCCCCTCCTTTTTATAAAGAATATTCAGAATATATATAAAATTATAAGTGTATACCGAATCTATAACAATATTATTTTAATAAAACAAACATGTTTTTGTATAAAAAAACAAAGTATATATTTATTTTATATACTTTGTTTTGAACAAAATGTATTATATATTCACAATTGCTTCTCTTTTTATAATTCTTTCGTACAGCTCTTCTGATAATTCTCGGAAGTTATCTGGCATATCTTTCCCTTTAAACTTCTTTTGAAGCGTGCCATATAAACCTATATCACGTAAGCGTAAAAATAGCGGTAACGATTCATACCAACTATCCGCCAACTTGTGTTCATATTCGTATCCTTTTCTTAGCATTTGTAACTGTTTACGAGCGAATGTCGTCTTTTCCTCCGCTGTCCATGGTGTAAATAGAACAGAATAATAGAGAACCATCGCTAAATCGTGTATAAAGTAATTATAAGCCGCATCATCAAAATCAAAGATTGTTAGCTCTTTACCATCATAATGAAAATTACCTGGATGAATGTCACCGTGCATAAGGCCGAACGTTTCTCTTTCAATGGGAAGAGCCTTTATTTCATCCATTAATACCGCTGCAATCTTTTTCACTTGATCATCTTCTAATTCATTAACAATGCCACTTTCATCTTCTTCCCACGTATCACGATAGTCTGTTTTAGGATAGTTCATTGTTAGACGATGCAGTTGGCCAATCGCTTTTCCCCATGCTTCAAAGTAAGCGTCTCCCCAATAAGCTGATTCTTCCCCTTTTACTTGCTCACCTTTTGCATATGTAAATAAGGAAGCGAAAAAGAAAGTTCCATCCTCTGCTCCAATTTCTTCTACAAGATTTTGAGACGTTGAATACAGAGGTCCTGCTACCTTTGCTCCATTCTCCGCAACATATCGTAAAAAATCTAGTTCAGCTTCGACTTCTTTCTTTGAACGGTGAGAAGAGTGGGTTAAACGTAATACGTAATCTTCATCACGATCGCCCTTCGCCTTAAAAATATAATTTTCAAAATCTCCAAGTGGCTTTTCTTCCACAGTTACATGAAACAAACTCGCTGCTCTTTTTAAAATCTCCTTGGTAAAAACGCGTTCTACAGCTATTTCCATCTATATCCCTCCTATATATCTTCTTAATTCGACACAAATGTGAGAAGTACTGCTATGAAATTGAATAGTGCGTGGGCAATCATAGCTGATAAAATAGAATTTGTTTTCTCATATAACCACGCAAATACTACTCCACCTAAAAAGCTCGCTGGTAATGTGTTATATGTTGGAATATGAACAACGGTAAATATTATGGAACTTATAAGCACCCCGCTCCATATGCCATATTTATCACGAAAAAACGTATAAAAAACACCGCGATACAGAACGCGTATATTGATTTATCATTTTGGATCGTTTTCATTTTACTATTTTCAAAAGAAATACCCAATTTCTCCATCATCATTAATATAGCAATACTAACTATAATTAAGAAAATTAGCGCTACAACTGTCCATAGGAAATTTCTCCATGAAAGCTTCCGAATTCCAATGTCTTTCCACGACAATTTATATCTTTTTATACAAAAAAGATAAACTACAGTAGTAAATATCACTGCCATTATAAATCCCATTAATACTCCCGCATATAATGCGTTCCCTATTACTTGTAAAGCATAGTCATAAAAAAGAGATTCAACTGCTACTGGAACAATAATGAATACAAACATAAATAAATATAAGATTTCTTTCCATCCCCACATATGCCTCAAAGTCATCTATATCATCCCCTATATCCTATTTTCTACAGTATAAAAGATGACGTAACGTAACTTTCAAGCTTATTTTTTCCAAATAATCCAAGCGTAATTTTCTCAAAAAAGAAAAAATTAACAGAAATAATTTCAATGTAAAGGAGATGGAAAGTATGTCCGAACAGAAGAGTTCACAACAAGATAATAACAAAAAGCATATGTTTCCATCCCTTCTATATCCCTCTATTCAATTCACCATAAATATTAGAAGTACTGCTATGAATACTATAAAAAATCTAAAAACAAAAAAAGGTTGATTCATTAAATCAACCTTTACACTATGAAAAGCTCTATTTATCAATTCTTCATCAATTGATTCTCGTATATAACATTTATTTTTATTTTTATTTTTATTTCTCTTCACCTTTTGTCTGCATTGAATTGAAAGTCCAATTTAATTTTAATGAATCTCCTTGAAATACATTTTGCTCTTCATCATTATCTACAAATGTGAACATTACATAGAAAGTATCATCATCACCAGGAGCAAGTCCATTTCCTTCTCGGTCTACAACACCTTTTTGTACAAGATCAGGAATACTTCCGTTTTGCGTAGCTACCTTTAATTCAGATAACGTAGTAGACCAAATTGGAACCTCATTTTTATCCAAATTCCACAAGAAATCAACACGGATATGATCACCAAAATCAGAATTCCCGTTATCTCCTTTAGCATCAATTACACTGTAATCTGTCAGGAGTTTCACATCTCCTATTGCTAAGGTTCCTTTGTTTACTAATTGAAAACCACGCTCCATTTCATCACCTGGTTTAATATTGTCGACATTAATAACAACTTCAGGATTAACACTCAAATCTAACGTACCCGCTGCAAAAGTGTTTTGTGATACTTCCTTATCACTAAAATACGCATATGTTCCCCCGCCAATTAAAGATAAACCAAGCGCTGCAGTTACAACACCCATACCAAGTTTTTTCTTCATACTCATTTCACAAGTCCCCCTATTTTTAAAGTTCAAACTACAAACCTTATTTCCATCCCACAACGAAAGCGAACTAACTTTAAACTAGTCACTTCATGTACCTAAACGAATATTACTTTTAAAATAACCGGTAATGTTACCGTAAATCATTACCGGTCATTTGTTAGCTAATCTCATTTCATTTACTATTCATTGTCTGATTGCATTATTTACTCTAGAAGTTTGTCCACTTATTTTTTGGGTTCTAAGCCAATAGAGCGTAAGATTTTATCTAATGTCACTGGCCCTACATTTTCTTTCGGTTTCTGATTTCCTTTAGCATCTGGCCCCTTTTTCAAGAAGTTTTTCTCAATAAAACGAATATCTATTTCATCTACAACACCATCTTGATTTATATCTCCATCTTTTACAGATACTTTTCCTTTTCCATACGATAAAGCTGCTATTCTAGCATCTTGAATATCTACCATTTTATCGCCGTTTACATCACCTGCAAGGTTATCATCCATGTCAGCTCTAAAGTTTTGTCCCACTAATTCACCGTCTTGCATCTTCCCTATTTTTGTTGTTAATTTACTATTTAGATGACCTGGCATTTCTACGAAAATATCATATTCTTTATCGCTTACTGGAACACTATGAATCTCAAATTGCCCATTTTCATTAATCGTTCCTGTATATTTCTTTCCATCCTTGCCAACTGCGTACACCTTTGCTCCTAGTTTTGTATAGTCTTTCTTACCTAAATACCCCTCTTCATTCAAGAAAGCTTCCGGACCAATATATCCTGTAACCGTTGAATGTTTTGAAACAATAGCAAAAGGTTTATCTTTAAACACAGGAATCTCATTGCCTTCTGTTGCACCAACTTTTGTATAAGAGAACTTATCTACTCCAAATGCAGTTAAATCATTAAAGTATTCATCACTCGTCATCTCGAATGTAACATCTAAAAATGGTGTATCTCCATCTAATCCTTTAAATTCTTTTCCTTCCAATGACGCGCCAACTTTCACCTTGTTTTCCCAAGCTCCTTCTTCACTTATCTTTGGATCTTCTAATTTAAAGTTCAGTCCATGTTGTTTTACATATTCCGTAAGTGCTGGATTTGGTTTCACGTCTGCAAATTTAAATAACTGCTTGTAATAAGGAATTTCAAATGTACCTGACATAAGCTGTTTTACATTATTAAGATTCAAAGTTAACGTAATTTTTTCACCCAATTTGATTTTATCTTTATCATAAATTGGAACAGCGTATTCCGTCCCTTCTTTTACAAAGACATAATCTTTATATCCAGTTGCCATATTCCCTGCAGTTGCGAGGTCATATCCAAATAATTTTAAATTTAACGGCTCATTTATTTCCTCTGGAAGTACTCCAAATTTAAAATCACCATTTTCTTGAATTGTATTCAACCAACCTGATGGGAAGGCTGAGTTTTGATAATATACAATTTGATTAGCCTTTTGATCATACTGCAAGCCTTTTGCCTTTAATGCATCTACTGTAGAATCATAAATATTACCATGTACCCATAATGCTCGCTGTCCGTCTTCTTCTTTAAACATAGAATCATTGACTTCATGTATACCAGGTTGTACATCCTTAAATTTCATTTCAGGTATTACATTATCAATGATAATGCTATCGCCTTTTGTATAAGATTTTCCTTCTTTATCATATCCAACGAAGTTCAATTCATAATCTCCCTCAGGCAACAGAACAGGTTTATCCCCAATTGGGTGAGCTGGATCTCCTGTGAATGGAAGTACATACCCTCCCATACCAGAAAACATCATATATTCAACATTCGGTGTTAGACTACTTGCATTAAGTGTACCAACGACCCCTAATGCCTTTCCTGTCTTTCGATCCTTCACAACTGCATCAATGGTTTCAAGAGGACTATTTAATTTAAATGTCAGCGGTGAACTTGGTCTTTCCATAAATGGATGGAATTTAGACGCATCTGTTGCCATTGCATCTCTCAGTAAATCTACAGATTCAATCCCCTTTTCTGTGAACTTCACTGCAAACGGCACTTGATATACTTCTTTTTCATTATTTTTATTTGAAATATGAATATATCCCTCATATCTACCGAACTCAGCGTTTTCTGGAATGGTAATTTCAGGGCTAATTTCCCCTGATGTACCAGGAGCCACTTTAATAGAATCTTGTACGTTTAGCTTCACACCATTCTTCGCTGCATCTTGCACACCTACACTTGTAGATGAAAACTCTACTTCTAATTTAAACTCTTTCCCTTCTGTTTTACTGCTATTCTTAATTAGGACTTTTCGACTATCTTTAATAGGTCCATTTCCCAATTGATTTTTATACCCGAATGCAATAGAACCTGTTTTTTCTTCAATTTCTACTTCTTCATCATTTACAACGTTTGATGTTTTATCAATAACCTCGATAGCTGTATCTGCATGAACCGCACGATACGCATCAATTCGACCTGATCCTACTTCAAATACAGAGCGCTCTTCTTTTAAGTCAACCGCGGTATTCATAAGCGCTTCTTTTACTTCAAAAGGACTATAGTTTGGATGCTCTTGTAAAATGAGTGCTGCTACCCCCGCAGTATGAGGAGTTGCCATGGATGTACCTGACATACGTCCATACGCTACCGGATAATTTTCTCCATCCTTTGGATCATTAATATATTCAGGAACAGTTGAGAAAATAGACACACCTGGCGCCACAATATCCGGTTTAATATCATCTGTTTTCGTTGCAGGACCACGAGAGCTGAAATCAGCTAAATGATCTCCCTCTGTTTTTATATTACTAAGCTCACCGAATGTTAAAGCCACATCCCCTTGGGCAGCTTTTGCTTGTAATTTCTCACCATCTACTCTTGTTAAGCGGAACGATGGAATAGATGAAGTGCTTTCTCCAAGATAACTTGTGATTTCACCATCAACATTGTTATATACAATTACAGCCTTTGCACCTGCTTCCTTTGCATTCTTAATTTTTTCATCAAATGTAATCTCACCGCGTTGGATAAGAGCTATTTTTCCTTTTACATCTTTCCCTGTAAAATCACCTGATTTCCCAAGCCCTGCATATACAACCGATAAGGATTGACCTTTCAAATCTTCAATCTTATCAGTAAAGCTTTTTCCAAGTAGCATCATCTTATCCACATGTAAATCACCTGCATTAGCGGAAAACGTTGGAATAGTCATCGCAGCGTCACTTGCCCCAACTGTAATTGGAAGTGCCGCCGCACTAGGTGCTCCAAGAGTACCTTCACCTGGACCGCTATTACCTGCAGCTACTACTGTAACAACACCAGATAACATGGCATTATTCACTGCCACAGAAGTAGGATATAAAGGATCATTAATAGCCGCACCTAATGATAAATTGATAACATCCATATCGTCTTTCACTGCTTTATCAATCGCAGCAAGGATACCACTTGTTTGACCACTTCCATACGGCCCCAATACACGATATGAATATAAATCTACATCTGGAGCAACGCCCTTAACCGCATAATCTACGTTATTCTTTTTGTCTGCAGAAATTGTCCCCGCTACATGAGTACCATGGGATGTATAATATGCACTTCCATCATAAAACTCAGGATAGCCTCCAGAATTTTGCCAATCCTTATACGTTGTCTCCATCGGATCAGCATCATTATTAACAAAGTCCCATCCCTTTATAGAGTTTGGATCAATTTTGCTTGGATCTTCACCTTGCTTTGCACGATATCCTTTATATGCATCTTTTAAATCAGGGTGGTTATAATCAATACCTGTATCCAGTACCCCCACCTTAATTCCTTTACCTGTTATTTTTTCATCGTGTAGCTTGTCCACACCAATTTGTGGTACACTATCTGCCATTTTTGGCTCGACACTCGCCTTAGCTGTTTCTTTCGGCAAATCAATTTTGACCTCACGATCTTCCCATACACGCTTAACAATACCAGTACGAACTAAGTCTTCAATCATATTTGCTGGTAACGACATTGCTACCCCATTAAAAGCATTCTTATATTCTCTTGTTATTTTGGCAGATTTAAAATTCGTCCCTTTGTCTTTCTTCTTTTGAAGCTGTTCAAGCTCTGCTTTAAATCCTTTATGTGATGCCTCTACCTTTTGTTCCGCATTTGAAAGAGCTAACTTTTTCCCTTTAGCTGCTTCTTTTAACACCTCAATTTTGCTAGGTGCTTGCTTAAATTCTACAATTACATTCACATTATCAGGGCTAGCTGTATTGATTCCTGGTGAAATAACAAAACCTGGTTTTGTATCTAACGTCTTCAAAGCATTACGTTGTTCCTTTGTAAGTCCTTTCAATACGGTATTTGCATCATCAATACCCTTTAAAGCAGATTCATTTACCCCTTCTGCCAATACGTTATATGGAATTCCTTGAGACAATAGCATACCAACCGTTAGCGTTCCAATAAGAATCTTTCCAAATTTCCCTTTTCTCATATTGCATCTCCCCATTAGTAAAATTTTTTTGAAACAAATTGATTCTTACATTCCCATTTAGCATTGAAAATTCTATTAATCTTAAAGCTTTATTTCATATAATTAAGAATTTCCAACACTACTACCATCCCTACACTTCTCACTATAATTTTCTATAAAAGCCCCCCACAATTTATTTTCAATAACAAATTTTCATAAAATGGATTATTAATTGGGTTAAACTATAATTCTGTTTTTATTATTTCACAATCTGACTTTTCTGAAAATTGGACAAAAGGAGTATTTTTGTTCAATTGATTCGAGGTCTACATAGTACAAAAGAACTATCACATCCCTTATTCTTTGTAATATAGAATAAAGAGACACGATAGTTCTTTTAATTAATCCAACGGAACCAGATGATTTCGAACTGCATAAATCACTGCTTGCGATCGACTTTTCACATTTAGTTTTTTAAAAATTTTATTGATGTGAATTTTAACTGTTTTATCACTAATATATAGAACTTCAGCAATTTCTTTATTACTAAGTCCTTTTACTAATTCAAAAAGAATTTCCTTTTCACGTTCCGTCAGTTCATTTTCATTTGATTCTACTTTCATTTTTTGCTGATGATATGTAATCAATTTTTTAGTCATACGCGGATGAATAACCGAATCACCTCGATATAACATTCGAATCGCTGTTACTACCTGTTCCGATGATGAATCCTTCAATAAATAACCATCAGCACCGGCCTGAAGTGCATCCATTAAATACTCATCATGCTCATACATTGTAAACACAAGTACTCGGCAATTCGGATATTTTTTTTTCACTAACTCTGTAGCTTCAATTCCATTTTTCCCCGGAAGATTAATATCCATCAAAATACAATCTGGTCCGCATTCTTCTACTTTTCCCAATACTCCATCCCCAGAGCTAGCTTCTCCAACCACTTTCATATCAGATTCATCCTCTAGTATGCTCCGAATTGCGTCCCGTAAAAAAGCATGATCATCTACTACTAATATTTTAATCATTTTACGCACCCCTTGTTTGTGAATCTGGAATTAACAGTGTAATTTCTGTCCCTTGCCCTACAGAACTATCAATCTGTAAAGTGGCCCCTAATTGTTCAGCTTGTTCATTCATATGTAATATACCATAATGTGGCTCATTCTTCGTTTTAACCATAGACTCAAATAATGAAAAACCAACTCCATTATCCTTAACCCTTAAAAGCACGTGCTCACTTTGATAGCTAAGTAAAACATCAGTCTTTTCTGCTTTTGCATGTTTTACAATATTTTGCAAACTCTCTTGTAATGTATCAAAAATAACCCTTTCTTTTGAAAAACTAAGCGCACGTGCATGACCCCTTTCATGATATGTAATATCTAGTTCATATTCTTGTTTTAAAAATTTTATTTTACTCGCTATCGCCTGCTTAAGCCCTAATTGTTTTGTCGGATATGGTTTTAAAGCATAAATAGAATAGCGAACTTCTCCTAGGCTTCCTCTTAAATCTTTTATACTTTTCTCAACTACTTGTTGCATATCTATTGGTTTATCACGGTATTTTTTCTGCGCGGATTCTAGTTGGAATATTACCCCGGCTAATGTTTGTGCAATACCATCGTGAATTTCTCGTGCGATTCTATTTCTTTCTTCTAAAATCATTCTTTTTTCCTGTTCAGAAATCAATATCCTTGTTTTAACTACGTTAGCTAATTGGTTAGAAAATGTAGCTAACGACTGTACATCTTCCGGAAAAAAACCTGCAGTTCTACTTTTCCCTGCAACAAACATTCCGACTAGTTCATCATTTACAATAAGAGGAAAATATACAAGTGAGCGTATGACACTATCAAATATTTCATCTCCAGGAGCCGTACCAATTTTCCAATCATTAAATACTAGATTTTTAGAGAGTCCCTCGAATGCCCCTAAATTTTCCGAATGGTCAGAAATATCAAAGCGGACTTTCCCATCTTTTAATAGAATATTCCAGTTCCCATCATCTTTTGTCCATATTACATATGCTTGTATGCCAAAAAAACCTTTAAGTGCTTGTTTAATATGCTTTAAGTTTCCTCCCGTTAATCCTCGACTAATTTCGGTCGTAATAAGAAATAACTCATATAATCGTTCCTTCTCCATCCTTATCCGTATAGAAAAAGAACTAATAATTGAAGCTGCTACAAGTGGAAAAAAGAAGAACAGTACTGTAACTTCGTTTACTTCGACACTATATGTACTAATTAATACATGCATCAGTGCTGCATAAGAGAAACCAAAAGTTTCGCAAAGAAATACAGTTACAGTTTTTTTATACCACTGATAGATTGAATATGGTTGCGGAAGGAGTATCATTAACAAATCGTAAAAGCGGTTGTTGAAAAAACAAAAAAACACGCAAAATAATAACAAATATATTAAATTTTCATATAGAACTGACATATCTATCTTGTTAATTAATAAGGACATACATTTATTTGAAAACCATTCGGCCAAGATCAAACTAAGCGCATGCTGAGTACTATTAAATAACATTCTTTGTATCGGCGAACGACGATGCAGGTGAATAATTAGTGTTACGAGTACAATAGCAATAATAGTTATATGGATTCCAAACTGCCAACTCATAGCGTAAATTATCGGAAAGGTGAGCGAGCTAGTTCCTCTCCAAAATCGTACAGGAAAATACTCTGCAATCCCCATAAATATTAATAACAATATTAATATCGTTGGATAAGAAGGGATTTTAATTTCAAGTAAAGATATAGTTATAGTAATCAAACCAAGAAAAGAAATGAAATAAAGATAAGAACTAGCAATCTTTTCTCTCATAAAGATAGAATTTACATCCTTCAAAACAACCCCTTCTTTCTTTATAAAACTTCATTTTCTCTATTATCCAATAAAAAACCGGCACTGGCAAAATGGAATAACCTCCACTAGCCAATCACCGGTTGTGTACTGTACCTAAAAAGGCAAGACACAATACTAGTATTATAAATCGCTTTGCTTAAATTTCCTATTCATCGAATGATGTAATTATACATACCGCTAGGTTTACCACCTTATAGTACAAAAGATATATATTAATATCTCAAATATATACTTTCTTTCCATCCCCCCTACTTTTTCTAAATAATCCAAGCATAAATTTCTCACAAAAAGCAAAAATTAACAGAAGTAACTTTATTCTAAAAGAGGTGGAAATTATGGCAGAGCAAAAAGGACAACAAGAGAGTAAAAACCAAAAGCATATGTTTCCATCACTTCCGGAAAATATTAATTACATTGAAAATAAGCTCTGTCACTCAGATGATATAAAAAAATTAGATGTCCCTTTTCAAAATGGAAAAGGAACGATTATATATATTGAATCTTTAGCAGATCCAAATCTAATTCATCAATTGGCTCTTGAGCCATTGTTAACACGGTCGGATTTATCTTTAGATAAAGCTTTTTCTACGTTAAATATGAAAAAAGAAACGAATTTGAATTATGGGATACAGCTTTTATTACAAGGAAAATCCTTATATTTTCATGAACATGTCGACAGTTTTTGTATTTTCGAAACGGCTTTATCTTTAAAGAGAGATATAACAGAACCAGATAATGAAGGTATTGTTCGTGGGCCACATACTGGTTTTGTAGAGGATCTAGCAACTAATTTAGCTTCGATTCGTAAACTCATAAAGAGTCCAAATATCGTCGTTAAATATTTCACACTTGGTGAAGAAATGCACACGAAAGTGGCAATTGCTTATATGCAAAACATAGCGAATGACGATTTAGTTGTAGAAGTAAAAAGAAGATTAGAAACGATTAAAACAGATGCACTCATGCCTCCAGGATACATACAAGAATTTATAGAGGATACATCTTTCTCACCCTTCCCGCAGCAATTAAATACAGAGCGCCCAGATAGAGTCGCAGCAAATTTAATGGAAGGACGAGTTGCTATTTTATCTGATGGAGATCCTACAGCGCTCATCGTACCTGTAACACTCTTTGCTTTCTATCAATCACCAGATGATTATAATAATCGCTGGATTGTCGGTTCTTTCATCCGAATGATTCGCTTAGTAAGCTTTTTAATTGCCTTTCTTTTACCAGCTTTATATATTGCAACTGTCGCTTTTCATCCTGATGTGTTGCCGCTCGAACTCGTGTATACAATTAAAGCT
This sequence comes from Bacillus sp. BC08, assembly GCF_054326875.1. Lineage (NCBI taxonomy): Bacteria > Bacillati > Bacillota > Bacilli > Caryophanales > Bacillaceae > Bacillus > Bacillus sp. BC08. Next base: position 100,768 of record NZ_JBTGPA010000028.1, read on the forward strand.
TCATTAGAAAAAGTACCGCTTCCTCCTATTTTTGAAGCGCTCTTAATGGAGCTAATTTTCGAGTTATTACGTGAAGCTGGTATTCGTCTGCCGAGCCGCGTTGGACAAACGATCGGTATTGTAGGTGGTTTAGTAATTGGGGATGCGATTGTAAAAGCTGGACTCGTTTCTTATACAATGATCATCGTTGTAGCTTTAACTGCCATTGCGTCTTTTCTCGTTCCATCAAACGATATGAGTTCAGCTGTTCGAATTCTTCGTTTTCCATTAATGCTCCTTGCTGCCATATTTGGATATGTTGGAATATCATTCGGTCTAATTATAACTTTCGTTCACCTATGTCAGCTTCATTCTTTTCATACACCATATCTTTCTCCTGTTGCCCCGATGCGGATTAAAGATATGAAAGATTCTTTCGTAAGACTACCAATTTGGTCATTTTGGGAAAGACCACATGATCCAAAACCGAAAAAAATGCAGCGCCAACATGTAACGAGAGAGGATGAGGACGGTGACAAACACGCAAAGTAAAATCACGCTAGTTCAATTTACCTTTTTCGTTATTCAATGCCAAATCGGAGTGGGTATACTTTCTCTACCGAACCGCCTTCATCCAATTGCTAAAGGTGGTGGGTGGATTTCTGCACTCATCGCTGGACTTGCAATTCAGCTTATTATTTTACTTATGTGGCTTTTCTTAAAACGATTTCCTGATGCTGATATGTACGAAAGTGTTTGTATGCTATTTGGTAATAAATTTGGAAAACTATTAGGTTTTCTTTATGTTTTTTATTTTACTCTTATCGGTATGACAGTTATGTTAAACGCTTGTAATGTCATTAAAGTTTGGATATTACAAGCAACTCCTTGGTCTGCCATTCTCATCCTATTTACAATAGCTTGTTGTTATGTAGCTTATAATACATTTAAAGTCATCGTACGATTTTATGTCATGGCCTCTATTCTCATTTTACCTATGGCACTTTTAATTGCCCTCGGGCTTTCCCGGGCTGATTTTTCTTATATTTTTCCCATTACAGAGGCTGGATGGTGGAATATTATTCAAGCATCGAAAGAAACAATTACAGCCATGTATGGTTTTGAAATTATTCTTATCGCTTTTCCAAAAGTAAACGGGACTGCTGTAGCAAAACTAAAGGCAATTTCTATTGCTAATGGATTTGTAACTCTCTTTTATGCTTTTACCGTTTGGATTTGCTTTATCGTATTTAGTCCAAAGCAAGTTGAGCTTATTCCAGAACCAGTTGCTTACTTATTACGCTCCTTACATATCGGGATTATAGACCGAACCGATTTATTATTCATACCAATTTGGATGATAACTGTTGTAGCTTCTATTGCTAGTTATTACTGTGCCGCCTCTATAGGAATTGGACATATATTCAATCTTGCTAATCATAAAAAGGCTGTTCCAATCGTTGGTATTATTGCTTTTAGTGTAGCCTTATTTATAGATACACCTGAAGAATTAAAAGTAATTTCAACTTTCACTGATAAGTTCACGTATATTTTTATCGTTGTTCTCCCTCTTTTATTTCTACTTTATTCAGTAATAAGAAAGAAGAAAGGAGAACAGTATGTTCAAAAAAAGAGTTAAATTAGCCTTTATATTATGTACTAGTTCCCTCCTTTCTGGTTGTTGGGACCAAGAACCATTAAGGGAGGCAAGGTTAGCTTATAGCATTGGAGCTGATATTACAGAAGAGAATAAACTTCAGCAAACAATCGAGCTCGTAAAAAGTTCAAGCGGAGAGCAATCTTCATTTGAAAATGAAATACATTCAGCAACGGGGCATAACATAATGGATACAAGCGATGCCTTAAAAAAAAATGTGACTGGTAATATTCGCTATTTCAAATATGGTGTTCAATTACTCGGAACCAAAATTCTAAAAAAGGGTATACTACCCTATTTAGATGTCAGCTTTCGAGACCCAACAAACCCAACTGCTTTAGTAAAACTTATTGCAGTAGATGGTGAAACATCGGAGATACTCGAAAAAAAGAAAATAGGAAATTTACTAATTGGAGATTTTCTACAGAAAAAAGTGAAAAGCTTAGAAGATATGAGTGTATTTCCAAAAGAAACTTTAGAAACAGCTGCTACAAAAATGTTAGATCCCGGTAAAGACTTTACCCTCCCTTCTATAAAAATAAAAGGAAAAGAAGTAGTTACAAACGGGTTAGCTTTATTTAACAATGATAAATTAACTGGTCATTTACCTTTGAAACAATCTGTTTTATTCGTATTATTAACTGGAAAAATGGGAACAAATGCCCGTATAATCCAGAAACTTACTAGTGATGAATCAGAGAAGACATCTGATTATTTAGCAATAGAAATTAGCAATCGAAAGTTAAAACGAGACTTAAAAATAACAACAGATAAAAAAGGAAATGTTTATGCTCACATTAAGCTCCAACTAAAAGTAATAGTACTTGAAGCCCCAAGAGATAATATTTATAAAATGGACGCCAGAAAAAAACTAAATAAGGAATTATCAAAGCAACTTACGAAAGAAGCGAAAAAAATAACAAACAAACTACAAAAAGCAAATTGTGATGCTTTCGGAATTGGTAGACATCTCATTGCTTATCACCCTGACTTATGGAAGAAAAAAAATTGGAATAAAGATTATGCAAAAGTAAAATTTAAGCCTGAGGTAGAAGTAAGCATTTTGTATAGCGGTGTCTTAAAATAAAAAGGTTGTATGCCGCGTGGGCATACAACCTTTTTATTTCGTATATCGATAGACAATGGATTCATATGGTCTTAAGTTAAGTTTTGTAAGATCCTTGCTGGAATCTTTATAATTCGACAGTAGTACTTCTTGTTTCATTCCATCTAACTGAACATGGGCTGGTACTGAATACGTTATTTCTTCTCCGTAGAAGTTATTGATCACAAGCAGCACTTCACTCTCTGTAGTACGAGTATATGCCCAAATTTTAGGATGATTTTCATCTAAAATAGCATACTCTCCTTCTGTAATTACATCATATGTTTTTCTAAGTTCGATTAACTTTTTATAATGATAAAATACAGACTCCTTATCTTTTAACGCCTTCTCTACGTTTATTTCTGTAAAGTTTTCAGCCACTGAAATCCAAGGTGTACTTGTTGTAAAACCACTGTTCATCTCTTCATTCCACTGCATCGGAGTACGGGAGTTATCACGAGATTTTTGTTTTAAAATCCCGATAATCTCTTCTTTTGATAATCCTTCTTCTCGCTTTATATTGTATATATTTAATGATTCTACATCGCGATATTGCTCAATGGATTCGAATTTAGGATTCGTCATACCGATTTCTTCGCCTTGGTAAATGTAAGGTGTGCCCTGCAACATATGCATAGCTGTCGCTAACATTTTTGCAGATTCATTTCGGTACTTTCTATCATCACCGAAGCGTGACACAATACGAGGCTGGTCATGATTACACCAGAATAATGCATTCCATCCTCCGCCCTTTTGCATTTCAATTTGCCAATTAGACATAATCTCTTTTAATTTAATGAAATCAAAATCTGCTTGCGTCCACTTGTCTCCATTCGGATAATCTACTTTTAAATGATGAAAACTAAACGTCATACTTAATTCATTGCGCTCAGGGTTTGAATATTTTATACAGTTATCAATTGTCGTAGATGACATTTCTCCAACTGTAATCACATCTTTCCCTTCAAAAACACTTTGGTTCATCTCTTGTAAATATTCATGAACACGCGGACCATCTGTATAATATTTACGGCCATCGCTTGTCGCCGTACTTCCGTCATCATTTAAGAACTGTTGATCTTTTGAAATTAAATTAATAACATCTAATCGGAATCCAGTTACCCCTTTATCTAGCCAAAAACGCATCATATCATATACTTCTTCACGAAGTTTTTCATTCTCCCAATTTAAATCTGCTTGCGTCTCATCAAATAGATGTAAAAAATATTGCTCTGTCTCCTCATCATATTTCCAAGCAGACCCGCCAAACTTAGATTGCCAATTATTTTTTTCATCACGCCAAATATAGTAATTACGATATGGACTATTTTTATCTTCCTTCGCTTCCTTAAACCACTTATGCTCCGTCGAACTATGATTTACAACGATATCAAGCATAATTTCAATGTTACGTACCTTCGCTTCTTCTAGAAGCTCTTCAAACTCTTCCATCGTTCCGTAAGATGGATCAATGCTGTAGTAATCACTTACATCGTATCCATTATCATTTTGTGGTGATTGGTATATCGGTGTTAACCAAATATAATCTACTCCGAGTTCTTTTAAATAATCTAGTTTCTCTGTAACCCCTTTTATATCACCGGTTTCTTTATTGTAATAGCTATTAAAGCTCTTCGGATAAATTTGATAAACTACACTTTTATGCCAATCCTTCATGTTCAACTTCCTCCTACTTCTGTTTTACTCGTTTTGCAAATAACCACGTTAACGTAAATGGGATGGCAACTGCGATAATCATTCCGACAATAAACATTGGAATCGATTTCGGAATGATAGAAATAAATGCCGGTAATCCGCCAATTCCGATGGCAGGTGCTAATACACCATTTAACGTAATAAATATAGCTGCAGTAGCCGATCCTATAATTGCTGCATAGAACGGGAATTTATTTCGTAAGTTTACACCAAACATAGCTGGCTCTGTAATACCGAAATATGCTGAGATTGCGGATGTAGATGCCATACTTTTATCATTTTGATTTTTAGAAATCCAGAACATCGCAAGCGCTGCACTACCTTGCGCAATATTAGAAAGGGCGATCATTGGCCAAATGAATGTGCCACCGTGCTGTGCAATTAATTGTAAGTCGATAGCAATAAACATATGATGCATACCTGTAATGACAAGTGGTGCATATAATGCTCCAAACAATACTGCTCCAACTACTGGTACTGTTTCATATACACCTACTAATCCAGCTGTTAATAAATCTCCAATATGACGTGTAACTGGACCAATAATTCCTAGTGCTAATACACCTGTTACGACAATCGTTGTAATTGGTACAACTAATAATTGAATTGCATTCGGTACATGCTTCTTCAAGAAAATTTCCACTTTACTTAATACGAATGCTGCTACTAAAACCGGTAAGATTTGACCTTGATACCCTACCTTTTCAATTTGAAATAACCCTAAAATATCGAAGTACTCAATCTTTTGTCCATCTAAACCAGTCGCTGCTTTTCCGTAATCCCACGCGTTTAATAAGGCAGGATGTACAAGCATTAATCCCATAACAATCCCTAATATCGGACTACCACCAAAACGCTTCGTTGCTGACCAACCGACAAGTGCTGGTAAGAATACGAATGCTGTATTCGCCATCATATTAATTAAATCCCAAAGCCCACTTAAGTTTGGATACACATCTAATAAATTTTTACCTTCAAAAAATAAGTCCTTCGCTCCTAATAGATTGTTAATTCCCATTAGTAAACCAGCTGTTACGATTGCTGGTAATATCGGCATAAATACATCTGAAAATACTTTTACAAACTTTTGAGCTGGATTTAACTTTTGGTTTCCAGAATCTTTTACGTCAGCTACTGTCGCTTCCTTCATACCTGCAAGCGTTATCAATTCAGCATATACTCGATCAACATCTCCTGGACCGATTACAATTTGAAATACCCCAGCGTTATGAAACGCTCCTTTCACTAATGAAATAGACTGCAATTTATCTTTATCTATTTTACTTTCATCTTTTAAAGCGATACGGAGTCTCGTTACACAGTGTGCAGCTTGTTCAATATTGTCTTTCCCACCAATATACTGCAACACTTCCTCTGCAGTTTGACGATAGTCTTTCCCCATATTCCCGTCCCTCTTTTCTTTTTTTGATACCGTTTACAATTACATATTAACTCGTATATATAAGTTAGTCAACACTCGTATATACGAGTTTGTGATTTTTTTATAAAAAAAGAGATGAAACAATAGTTTGTTCCACCTCTTTACTTCCTCCGCGCCACATCCGAAAAATGAAAAATATCTAAACGATGGCGTGATTCTGTATATTCGAACTGACTTCCATCATAAAAATGCGTAAAGTTTTTCACGACAACAACATAGTCTGTTCCATTTAAATCTAAATACTTTCTATCGTCCTCTGTACATGACTGTACTTCAATTACTCTCTGTGAGTAACTAATATGAAGACCTAGTTCTTTCTCAATGTATTTATAAATGGACTGCGCTGCAATTTCACTCGTTAATCCAGGAATATATTCCGATACAAAATGATTGATATCCAAAATTACTTTTTCTCCATCAATATTCCGTACGCGTTTAATATGATCTATTTCTGTTTTCTCTTTCACATTTAATAGCTTTGCAACCTCTTTTGTCGCTTTTACTTTCTCCATTTCCACGACTTCTGTAATACAATGGCGTCCTAAACGTTCATTTTCTTCTTGAAAGCTTACAATGCCACCAAAGTTGAATTCAATGTTTTTTCGCTTTAAAACAAAAACACCTTTTCCATGTATTTTTTGAACATACCCACGCTCTTGTAATAAATCTACAGCTTTTCTTACAGTACCGCGGCTTGCTTCATACTGCTTCATTAATTCAGTTTCTGATGGGATTTTGCATCCCTCTTTTAATTGTTTATTATCAATTGACTTGCTGATTTCTGTATAAATTTGTTCATACTTGCTCATCATCTACAATAGCCCCTTGTCACCTTCTAATTCTATATGTATTATACCACGCTACACTCTTCTGCCAATCTCTCACTTATTTTCCAGTATAGGAAAAATACAGGTAAATATTTAATCTCTAAAACGCATTTTTATAAAAATTTTTATATTTTTCTTTTCATTCAAAAAAACATGTAGTATACTAACTTCAAAATCAGAGGAGAAAGGGAGCAAAGAACTATGCTTACTTATACAACAATTGTAGTTACATTTGCACAAAAACATCATCATCATACGTAACCCTTGAAACCTAGCGGAAAAATTACGCGTAGGTACAAGGGTTATTCCCGTTGTACCTACGTTAGGCGAAGAGCCATGTAGGTATTTTTTATCTACATGGCTCTTTTTTTATTGCCAAAAAGCTAGTAAAAAATGATGTTTAAGCAAAACTTACTACAAAGGAGTTAACAAAAATGGAAACGAAAAAATGGGGATTATGGATTTTAACAGCTTTTGTGATCGGAAATATGGTTGGCGGTGGCGTATTTATGCTTCCAGCAAATTTAGCACAAGTATCAGGTCCAATGGGTTCTACACTTGCTTGGAGTATTACAGGTCTTGGCGTATTTATGATTGCACTCGTATTTGGAAATTTAGCAATTCGAAAACCAGAATTAAAAGCAGGACCACAAAGTTACGCTCAAGCAATGTTCCCTTCAAAAAAAGCGGGAAAAGTTGCAGGATACAGTATGGCATGGGGATATTGGGCTGCAAACTGGGCTGCAACCGCATCTGTTATTATTTCCTTTGCTGGATATTTATCAACATTCTTTCCAGTTTTACAAAGTAAGCAAATTCTCTTTTCAACGAACGGATTTTCACTAGAACTCGGAAAAGGATTAACTTTCCTCGTATGTAGCCTTATGTTATGGGGAATTCAATATATTCTTTCTCAAAATATTGACCGAGCTGGAAATATGAATCTTCTTGCTACCATTGCAAAGATTATCGGATTTACAATGTTTATTGTAATCACATTATTCATTTTCAATGCCTCTAATTTCGGAGACGGTCAAACATTTATGAATGAAGCAGGACAATCCATTTCGTTAGGTGGACAAATCAATTCAGCTGCTATCGCAACACTTTGGGCATTTATCGGTATTGAATCTGCAGTAATGCTTTCTAACCGTGCAAAATCTCAGCGTGATGTAAAAAAAGCTACCATTTTCGGATTAATTATCGCTCTTCTTATTTACATGTCAATTACTCTACTTACAATGGGAGCTCTCTCACAAGATGCTTTAAAAGAATCTCAAAAACCATTAGTAGACGCGTTAAATTTAGCAATTGGCACTAAAGGTGCATATATCATGGCTTTACTTGCACTTGTATCTTTATTTGGATCTACAGTTGGCTGGATCGTTGTTAGTTCAGAAGTACCTTACCAGGCAGCAAAGAATGGACTTTTCCCTAAATTTTTCGCGAAAACAAATAAAAAAGGTAGTCCTTCAAAATCATTATTTATTACAAATGTGATGACGCAAATTTTCTTATTCTCAACGATTTCTGGTACTGTGTCAGAAGCTTATAATTTCGCTATCGTTGTAGCAACATTAGCTTATTTAATTCCATACCTTGTTTCTACGCTGTACCAATTCAAATTGGTTATTACAGGAGAAACGTATGATATAATGCCTGGCTCTCGAATAAAGGATGGGATTATTACTACATTAGCATTTGTATACTCTATTTGGGTTATCAAAACGGGAACCGCTGATTTAAAAACATTCTTCTTAGGAATCGGATTGTTCGTACTAGGTCTTATTCTTTATCCAGTACTAATGAAAAACTCACAAAAAATGAATTAAAAAAAGAGAAGCTACCGGCTTCTCTTTTTTATTAAAAATCTGTAATTAACTTTTCTTTTAACTCTCCTACAGATAAAGGTTTCGCATAATAAAATCCTTGTACATAATCACAACCCATAGATTGTAATAAACTTTCTTGCTCTACTGTTTCTACCCCTTCAGCAACTACTGCTAAATTTAAACTATGGGCAATCTCAATAACAGATTTTACAATCGTTCGCTCTGGCTGTGCATGATCATAATGAAATTCACGAATAAAGTTACGATCAATTTTTACTATATCCAGTGGTAGTTGTTTTAAATAATATAAGGAAGAATAGCCTGTTCCGAAGTCATCTAGAGCAATTAAAATACCCATATTTCTTAATTCTTGTAATGTAGCAATAATATAATCAAAATGACGAACAGCAATACTTTCCGTTATTTCTAAAATTAAACGATTCGGTGGAAATCCCGTTCTCCTTAAAATGCTACGTACAGATAAAATAAAACGCTTTTGCATTAATTGTTGTATAGATAAATTTACAGATAGCTTTAGACCTTCTTCGTAATCTGGCAATGTTTTAAACAAGCGACATGACTTTTCTAATACCCAGTCTCCTAATTTTATAATAAGTCCAGATTCTTCAGCTACTGGAATAAATTCGCCTGGCGAAATAGGTCCTTCTTCTGTCGAACAACGTGCTAAAGCCTCAATACCAGTATATTTCTTCGTTTTCAAATCAATAATAGGCTGCAGTGCCACGTCTAACTCTTCATCACGAATTGCCTTTTGCAAAGCAAATTCAATTTTCATTCTACGATTTATTTTCGCACGTAACTCATCTGTAAAGAAACACGCCGCATTTCTACCTTGTTCTTTCGCACTGTACATAGCTAAATCCGAATTTTTCAATAGCGTTTCCACATCTTGTCCGTCTTGCGGATATGAGCAAAGTCCTAGACTAGCTGAAATGTATACTTCATGCCCTTCAAGCATGAATGGTGCCTGAAAACACGACAACACGGATGTCGCTAACTGCCTCATTTTATCTTGCGTATGATTTTTTGTTAACAGCACAAATTCGTCGCCACCCAGCCTAGCCAGAACATCTTTCTCTCCTAGCACATAATGCAACCGTGAAGCAACTTCGCTTAAAAGTAAATCCCCTATAATATGACCTAACGTGTCATTTACAAATTTAAAACGATCCAAATCAAAATAAATCATACCAAATTCTTTTTTGCCTGCAATCATCTCGTTGACAGTCGTTATTAACTGTAGTCGGTTTGGCAAACTCGTTAAAGCATCATGATACGCAAGCTCCCTATAACGACTTTCGCTTAAACGCAACCTCTGTTCTGCTTCTTTCCTACTACTAATATCATTTCGGATCGCAATAAATTGATATGGCTCTCCTTTTTCATTTAAAAATGGAACAATTGTTGTTTTAACCCAATAATATGTCCCATCTTTTGCTCGATTTCGAATTTCACCTCTCCATACTTTTCCGCTCAAAATACGCTTCCAAAGAACTTGAAAAAATGTTTTCGGGTGATGTCCTGAATTTAAAATACGATGATCTTTCCCTATTAACTCTTCTCGTGGATATTTAGATATTTCACAAAACTTATCATTTACATATGTAATAAGACCATTTCGATCTGTAATCGCAACAATTGAAGACTCATCTAATGCTAACTTTAAATCTCGCAATGAAGAGTCATATAATGCATGACCTCTTTGTTCTAGCATGCGCATCTCTCCTTGCTTCCTATCTGACTAAAACACAACTTGTTTCTTTTCATAGAAATAGAGATATTTCATTTCCTAATAATCGTCCTTTACATAAATCACGTTTTGAAATATGCCGATTAAAATAACATAATATTATTTGTACTAAAAAGCAATATAATACCGTTTCAATTATAAATAGTAGTTTCTGATCGTTATAATTAGCTTACTTTATTATACCTTATTCATTCTCTTACATTCCTTTATAGCTAGCTCCATACAACCACTGTTTCCTACTAATCCCGCTCAAGTTTAACTTCTTTGCTTTACCAGCAAAATAGAAGTTTGAGCACACTATACAACTATTCACGAATAATAATATAAAAATTAAAATTAGTATATATGTTTTTGAATTACAATAATAAAATATTAACATATTTTCACCTTTATTTTGGAAGTATTTTATAAATATATACTTTATTAAACGAAAAAAAGAGGGTAGCCTCTTTTTTTCGTTTAATACGGATATGGCATTTGCTGATAACCTGGATATGGCGTTGGATATGGTGCTGGGTATGGCGCTGGATAAGCTACTGGGTACGGTGCTGGATAGTAGCCTCCACCTGCTGCACCCGTTAATGCACCAGCTGTAAGTCCGCCTAACATGCCTCCAGCAAAACTTCCAGGGAAAAATCCACCGCCCCATGAGCCTCCACCCCAGCCCCATCCGCCACCGTGATGGTGGTGATGATCATGGTGATTGTGTCCGCCATTATGATGGTGTCCTCCATGATTATGATGATGGTGCCCTCCGTGATTATGACGATAATACAATCCATTATTGTCTATATAATTCATGTTTCCTCTCTCCTTTTCCATTTTCTCATCTTAATAGGTATTATATGAATAGTACGGACCTTGTTAATAATCTATATAATAAGAAGAAACCACGTAATACGAATAACCATATCCTAAGTTTCATCATGCACCTGCTACAAATCCACGATATGGTTATCCCCTTTCCTATATAAGGGGCAAGGGTTTTGTCCCTCCTACACTGTTTATTAACCAGCAAATAGCGGGATAATAACGTAACAATATACTGTATGTAGGACAAATGCGGAAAGCATGGGGAAACTGCCTATATTTTGTAAAAAAAACAAAACACTTTATAATAAGAATGTCGGATTATACCTTTTTATCCCACTTTAATGGGCAGTAAGACCCCCACCTCAAAATGCAGCGAAAGCAAAGAATTTAGGTGGGGGATCAACTGCCCATAAAAGTCCGATTGGTTCAACTAATAATCAGTGGGGGGTGAAGAAACCCCCCACTGATTAAAGTTTCACTTTATATAAGAAGTTTATATTTAAGAAAGATTAGAGGAATTTTATAAAAATGAAGAAGCCTATCGTTCAATTATTATCAATATTTTTAATTATATCTATCGTTCTTTTCCTATTAAATACATCGTTTATTTCTTTATATACATTTGTCGGTGCCCTATGGTCTATTACAATCGTAGGAATTTCATTCGTTATTTTTATCGAAAATAGGTCTCCTCAAAGCACCTTAGCGTGGTTTTTAGTATTAGCACTTCTTCCCGTTATAGGAGTGCTTTTATACTCTATTTTCGGTCGTAGCCGTTGGAGAAGAAAAAAACATCTCCATCGTTCAGAAGAACAAAGAAAATTATTCCGTGAAATATTAGAAGGAAGACGACTAGAATTATCACTCACAGTCCCCTTACATGAACGTTCTATACATTTAACAGAAGTCGTACAAAAATTTGGAGGCGGACCTGCCGCAGATAGAACGACGACAAAGCTTTTAACAAACGGGGATCAAACATTCTCAGAAATTTTGCAAGCCATCGACCAAGCAAAACATCACATACATATTCAATACTATATTTATAAATCTGATGAGATTGGTACAAAAGTTCGAGATGCTTTAATAAAAAAAGCAAAAGATGGTATTATTGTACGATTCCTTTATGATGGACTCGGAAGTAATACTTTAAGAAGAAGATTTTTACAACCTATGAAAGAAGCTGGAATTGAAATTGTTGAATTTGACCCTATTTTTTCAGCTTGGTTACTTGAAACTGTCAATTATCGTAACCATCGAAAAATCATTATTGTAGATGGAGAAATTGGTTTTACCGGTGGACTCAACGTCGGTGATGAATATCTTGGTCGTTCAAAAAAATTTCCCGTTTGGCGTGATAGTCATTTAAAAATAGAAGGAAAAGCACTATATAAATTACAAGCAATTTTTCTAGAAGACTGGCTCTATGCCTCTAGTGGTTTAAACAACTATTCTTGGGATCAATTTATGAATAGACAATACTTCCCAGGCAAAGAAATTTCAAATGCAGAAGGTGCTGTGCAAATTGTAGCGAGCGGACCAAGCTCAGATGATAAAAGCATTCGTAATACATTATTAGCCGTTATGGGATCTGCAAAAAAATCGATTTGGATTGCTACACCATACTTTATTCCAGATCAAGAAACCTTAACATTATTACGTTTAAGTGCAATATCTGGCATAGATGTACGCATTTTATATCCTGGTAAAAGTGATAGTATTATTAGTGATCAAGCATCACAATCCTACTTCACCCCACTTTTAAAAGCTGGTGCCTCCATTTATAGTTATAAAGATGGTTTTATGCATGCAAAAATTGTACTCGTTGATGATAAAATCGCGACAATCGGAACAGCAAATATGGACGTACGTAGCTTTGAATTAAATTACGAACTTATTAGCGTACTTTATGAATCAGAAACCGTTCATAATATTAAACGTGATTTTGAAGAGGACTTTAAGCATTCCACTGAAATTAAATGGAACGCATTCCAAAAAAGAAGTATCAAAAAAAGAATATTAGAGTCTTTTATGCGACTCATTTCTCCTTTACTGTAAGCAATCAATGTACTATTGATTGCTTTTTCTTTTCCATTTCCCCTCTCTCCTTTTCTTTGCATACCATATTAAAACAAGTTATCATAAGATGTATTACTTTATGAAAATAATGTTAGGTGGGAAATACATGTTAGAACAATTTCATATACATGCTGATTTAAAACAACAGCTCTCAACCATTCACGAAAAGAATAAACAAGAAGCTGGTGAAAATGCACATTTAATTGGAAAGAAAATATATAAAGCATCTGATAACAGCATTATTGAAGATGCTATTACAGCACTTCTTCTTGGCAAAAACATTCTATTAAAAGGACCAACTGGTAGTGGTAAAACAGTACTAGCGGAAACTCTTTCTTCTTTATTCCAAAAACCAATGCATAGCATTAACTGTTCTGTCGACCTAGATGTAGAAGGTATTTTAGGATACAACACGCTACAAACAAAAGATGGCGCATCTGAAGTTACATTTGTTAACGGTCCTCTTATGAAAGCAATGAAGAGCGGTCATTTCTTATATATTGATGAAATCAATATGGCAAAACCTGAAACGTTACCACTTCTTCACGGTGCGTTAGATTACCGTAAAATGATTACTAACCCGTTTACACAAGAAGTTGTATATGGTGATGAGGAGTATCGTGTAATTGCGGCAATTAATGAAGGTTACGTTGGTACAAGTGAACTAAACGAAGCATTAAAAAACCGTTTCGTTATTATTGAAGTTCCTTACATTCAAGGTGATACATTAAAAGAACTATTATTAGCTGAATCAAAATTAAATGATGTTGCAACAATTGAAAAGTTCGTTGCATTTGCAAGCGATCTTATGCCTTTAGCTCGTGATGGACGTGTAAGTGAAGAGGCAGCAAGTATTCGCGGCATTATCGACGCATGTGATTTAGGTGTATATATTCCTGTTATGCGCGCAATCGAACGTAGTATTATCGCAAAATTAAACGATGAAACAGAACAAATGACTGTCCGTGAATTAGCAGAAAGTTATTTCTTTGAGGGATAATTCATGAGACAAATTTTTAGTGACAAAAAAATTGATGCGTCGCTGTTTCTACAAATGGAAAACTTAATGTATGCTCTTCTAAAAGAAGATGATGCCTACCTTGAGTATGGCTATAAAGCATACTACGACGAAATTGAAAAAAAGGTTGTCATTAGTCACTTTTGGGATGATCGAAAAGAAGAGGATACAGTAATCGGATTAAAAAGCGAAGTGTTTTTAAAGGCACTTGGTAATAAACATTACTCGGACATGACTTTAATTCGTTCTTATGCGATTGAATTACAAGAATCACCCTTAAAAAAGTTTTTAACACAATTATTTGTTCTATTAGAAGATTTACGTGTTGAGGAAATCGTAAAAAACTTACGCCCTGGCACAAAGCATGTTTTTAAAAGAAGAAAAGAAATGTATCGCAATTACTTTGGTTCACAAAATGAAATCAATCGTGTTCGTAACTATCACGGTGATCGTCTATTTTGTCTCTGCTATCTTTCATTAACGAGCGATAAATATGAAATGTTTAATAATGAATATTTCGAGCAAATTGAAGCAATTTTGCATGAAACATTCCAAGCTCGTAATACAGAGGACATTATGTATATCGTTGAAAAAATTCGCTATCGTTTAGAAGGACTTCTTGAAAGTGATATGCTGAACAATTATTTCGGACATGCTCCGCTTTATTTATCTGTCATTGCAGACGAAAAGAACTGTCGTGTTGAAGATTTAGCAAATGATGATACGCAGCTCATAGATGACGATGAAAACAAAAACAAAATGGATGAAAGTTTCTCGACATGGCATCGTGAAAATAAAAACAATGAAAACGAGAACTTTTTACGCTTTGAATTAGAAAGCGGAACAAAAACAAATATGATGGGTGACACTGCTCGTGAATCAGAAGATGGTGACCAAGCACTTGGTTCTGTACAAGGTACTTCTCAAAAGAGTACACAATCCAACTTTGATGGCGCTGATACAGAAGAAGCAAGAGCTTCACACGCTTCTAGCCAAAACGAGGGTGCATACGGCAAGTATAATGTAGGTGCTTCTCATACATTTAAAGAAGCTCGCAAAGCAAATACCGATGAGAAAAAAGATTACCAAGCTATCAAATCAGTCGTTAATAAAGATGTAAAAGAATTAAAGAAAATTATCGAAAAAACGATTGAAAATAAAACGAATGCAAATAGTGATAAATATTACGGAAGACTTCGTAAGAAATTCCTTCGTATTTATACTGAAAAGCAGCCGCGTATGTTTTATAAAAAAGGACAAGAATCACAAGAACTTGACGTTGCATTCCAACTACTAGTGGACTGCTCTGGTTCTATGTATAACAAAATGGAAGAAACGAAAAAGAGTGTGGTCCTATTCCATGAAGCGTTGAAATCTTTAAAAATCCCGCACGCTATTAGCGGATTTTGGGAAGATGCTTCTAGTGCTAAGCCTGAAGATAAGCCGAACGTTATCCATGAAGTTGTAACGTATAAAAACTCAACGTTACCAAACGTCGGTCCAGAAATTATGCAGCTTCGCGAAGAAGAAGATAACCGTGACGGATATATTATTCGTATCGTTTCTGAAAAGCTTGCAAAAAGACCAGAAAAGCATAAATTCTTACTTGTCTTTACAGACGGTGAGCCTTCTGCGCTAGACTATCAACAAGACGGTATTTTAGATACGCATGAAGCTGTCAAACTTGCTCGTAAAAGTGGTATGGAAGTAATCGGAATTTTCATCGAAGAAGGCGAAGCAAAAGAAGCAACTTATCAATTAATGAAGAACATTTATAACCATCACTTCTTAGTTGCAAATCATGCTGAAGATTTACGCCTGAAGATTAAACCACTATTGAAAAAATTACTACTGAAGACGATTGAATAGAAAAACAGGAGCGTTGTCGCTCCTGTTTTTTTCTTTCAATCACTTTGTTTCTGGTTGAAACTTGTATGGAATGGCTACTTCTAATAATGCCCCGAATCCTCCATCGTAGAATGGGAATCGTTCATTTGCGATCGTTCGATCTACCCACTCTATTGCAGAAATTTCTTCTTCATCTTTCGCAATCAGTTCACCTTTTACTACATTGGCTCGGAATGTAAATAGTATCGCATGATTTCCTGATGCTTCAAAGAATTTTTCATTGATCGCAACAAGTCCACCTGCCACGGCTGTTAAACCTGTCTCTTCTTTCACTTCTCTTATTAGTGCTTCTTCTAATATTTCACCTTTTTCAACTGCTCCACCTGGCAATGACCAAACATTTTGTTCTGCATTATGTACCATTAATATTCTATCTGCTTCTTCATCATGTATGAGTGCATATACGACGTCAACTCTTTGCATGTTCCTTTTCTCCTTCAATTAACTCATCCATTGTAAATAAAGAATGTAGTTGTAAGCCATCTTCTAATAAGTTTTCTTTTCCCTCTTTCGTTCGTTCAATTACACCTAGAACATGATGGACTTTCGCACCTAATTCTCTTAAATCTTTCGTGCTTACTAATATTTGACCACCTGTCGTAATAACATCCTCAACAACACAAACATTTTTCCCAGTAATAGCAACGCCTTCTGCTAACTTACATGTACCGTACTTCTTTGCCTCTTTTCTTACAAATACAACTGGTATACCTGTTTGTAAAGATAATGCTGTTGCTACTGGAATTCCTCCCATTTCTAAACCTGCGAGTACTTCTGTATCAGGAGGAATGAGCTCTTTCAACTGTTTAGCAATTTCTAATAACAGTACTGGATTAGATTCAAATAAGTACTTATCAAAGTATTGAGTTGATACTTGTCCTGATCGAAGTTTAATTGTTCCCGTTAAACGTGACGTATTGTAAATTTCCTTTGCTAGCTCCCATTTCTCCATTGTATCTCTCCCCTTTATGCACAAATTAACTCATTCTATCACACTTGTAATTATTTGTATATTCCTAAAATACAAACAAAAGGGTCGATTCCTAAGAATCGACCCTTCCTATTAATTCGTCACTAACTCAGCTGTGAGCTTTTTTTTTAACTTAGCCAACATATCCGTTGTCATTTTGTCTAAATCATATTCTGCTTTAAAGCCCCACTCGTTCGTTGCTGCTGTTGCATCAATAGAGTTTGGCCAGCTATCAGCAATTGTTTGACGAGCAGGATCTACAGCGTAATCCATCGTAAACGTCGGAATGTGTTTACGGATGGATGCCGCGATTTGCTCTGGCTCAAAGCTCATTGCTGTAATATTGAACGCGTTTCTATGCACAAGTTTACTTGGATCAGCTTCCATTAATGAAATGATCGCTTGTAGAGCATCTGGCATATACATCATATCCATGTATGTTCCTTCTGCAATGTATGAGGTGTATGTGCCTTTTTTTATCGCCTCATAATAAATTTCAACTGCATAATCAGTTGTTCCGCCTCCTGGAGGAGCTACATAAGAAATTAAACCTGGGAAACGTACACCGCGCGTATCAACGCCAAACTTTTGATGATAATAATCACATAATAATTCTCCTGCTACTTTGTTTACCCCATACATCGTAGTAGGACGCTGAATTGTATCTTGTGGCGTATTATCTTTCGGCGTTGATGGACCGAATGCACCGATAGAACTTGGCGTGAAGAATTTACAGTTTAATTCACGAGCTGCTTCTAATGCATTTACAAGTCCGCCCATATTTAAATTCCATGCAAATAATGGATTTTTTTCTGCTGTTGCTGAAAGTAAAGCTGCTAAATGAATAATTGTATCTACTTCATTACGCTTTGCGATATCATGTAGTTTTTGTCCATCTGTTACATCTAACGTTTCAAATGGACCAGACGTTACTACTTCACTATCTGTTTCACGAATATCTGTTGCAATAACATTTGATGCACCGTATACATCACGAAGTTTCATTACTAATTCAGAACCAATTTGCCCTAAAGAACCGGTTACTAGAATTTTTTTCATTTTCCCCACTCCTCATTTGCAAGCTATTCAAAAGATGCCCTTACTTAAATGATGCCCATTTCTTTTCCTACTTTTTCATACTTACGAATTGCTTCATCTAACATTTCTTTCGTATGAGCTGCTGTAGGCATATTACGAACGCGTCCTGTTCCCTTAGCTACAGTTGGGAACACGATAGATTTTGCGTATACGCCTTCTTCATTTAGACGTTTACTAAATTCTTGTGTTAACACTTCGTCACCAATAATACAAGGTGTAATTGGCGTTTCACTTTCTCCGATGTTAAAGCCAAGTTCTTTTAACCCTTGTTTTAAATAACGGCCATTTTCCCATAAACGATCATGTAGCTCTGTGCTTTCCATTAAAATTTCAATGGATCGCATACATGCAGCTGCATCAGCTGGTGTTAATGCTGTAGAGAATAAGAATGGACGTGAACGAACTTTTAACCAGTCAATTAAGTTTTGTTTCCCTGCTACATACCCACCAATTACCCCAATTGCTTTTGATAATGTACCAATTTGGAAATCAACTTTATCAGATAGACCGAAGTGCTTTACAGTTCCTGCACCTTTTCCAAGTACGCCTGAACCGTGTGCATCGTCTACATATGTCATTAAATCTAATTCTTCTGCAATCTCAACAATTTCTGGTAGTTTTGCAACATCCCCATCCATTGAGAAGACACCGTCTGTAATTACCATTAATTTATTGTAAAGACCTGATTCTTTCGCCGCGATTGCTTTTTGGCGTAAATCTTCCATATCAGAATGCTTATAAACAATAATTTTTGCTTTTGATAGACGACTACCATCAATAATAGAAGCATGGTTTAATTCGTCTGAAAGAATCGCATCATTTTTATCCATAACGGCTGAAATCGCTGCCATATTACAGTTAAATCCTGATTGGTAAGCAATTGCTGCTTCTGTATGTTTAAACTTTGCAATTGTTTCCTCTAATTTAATATGCAAATCTAAAGTACCGTTAATTGTACGAACAGCTCCTGCTCCAACGCCGTACTTATGAATAGCACCAATTGCTGCTTCTTGCAAACGGCTATCTGTTGCTAATCCAAGATAGTTGTTTGAAGATAAGTTAATATATTCTTTTCCGCCAATTGTAATGATCGGTCCATTTGAACTCTCAAGCGGATCAATTACGTTATAAAGCCCCTTTGATTTTAAATCCTCTAAATTTTCTTCTAAAAATTTCGCAAGTGTTTTACTAGACATTGTGAAGCCTCCCATCGTTCATATAAGCGAATTATTGTCTTAATAGTTCCAATAATCCCTCTACTAGCTTAACACGTTTTCAGAATTTATTATAGAAAAATAGTTTAAAGTAACCGCTTACAATTCTAGATTATATATGATTCATTACAAGAAATCTATCATTTACTTTTAGTGTTCAACACCCTGTTATTACCTCTTCATTTGAAAGCTTGCAAACGAGCGGAAAAAGAACAAGCTGGCTCGTCGATGATTATTTTAAAATGGGGAAACGCGTTGAACCTTGGATTGATCAAGAAGTTATTAAATATCATCGTACAACAGAAGAATATTTTACATTGTTACAACAAGCCGGATTTACAATCACAAACATAAAAGAAGCTACACCCAATCAAAATTATTTTCAGAGCGAAGAAGAATATGAACGACGTTTACGAATTCCCCTCTTCCTCTTATTTTCTTGTAGAAAATAAAAAAGACGATGAATCCTCATCGTCTTTTTTCATTATCTCATTGCCTGAACAACCTCTTTACGTACACGTCTTCCTTTTCCATGCGGGATACAAAGTGGCGTCCCAAATAGTGGATCCGTACTGATTTGACACTCCATCCGGAATACATCACGTACTAGCTTCTCATCAACTACTTCTTCCGGCTTACCTTGTGCATATATTTGTTTATCTTGAATGGCTACAATATTGTCTGCATAGCGGCATGCTAAATTTAAATCGTGTAATACCATAACAATTGTTCTTTGTTCTGTTTCATTTAATTCGAATAATAAATCTAGCACTTCAATTTGGTGAGTCATATCTAAATACGTAGTAGGCTCATCCAGTAAAATAATATCTGTATCTTGTGCAAGCGTCATTGCAATCCAAGCACGTTGACGTTGTCCACCTGAAAGAGCATGCACATCACGCTCAGCAAACTCTGTCATACCTGTTGCTGCAAGGGCTTTTTGTACCATTTCCTCATCTTTTTCTGACCATTGCTTCAGCCACGTTTGATATGGATAGCGTCCTTGTTTTACAAGTTGCAATACTGTAAGCCCTTCTGGTGCTTGCGGTCCTTGCGGTAAAATTGCCATTTGACGAGCGATTTGCTTCGTTTGCATACTTTGAATTGCTTGATTATCTAACAAAATATCACCAGTTGTTGGCTTTAATAATCTAGCTAGTGAACGTAATAAAGTTGATTTTCCGCAACCGTTAGAACCGATAAAGATTGTAATTTCGCCTTTTGGAATTTCTAAATTCAGCTCATCAATAATAATTGCTTCACCATAAGACAGCGTCAAACGTTTCGTCTCCAATGCTTTTTGCATATTCATCTCCCTTTATGAGTTCCGACTTTTATAAAGTAAATAAATAAAATAAGGTGCACCAATTGCTGATGTAAATACCCCTGCTGGAATTTCAAGTGGTGTGAAAACTGTACGCCCAATTAAATCTGCAGCAAGTACTAAAATTGCACCAACAATCGCCGCAACTGGGAGTAATGCACCGTATAAAGAACCAACTAGTCTTCGTGAAATATGAGGCGCCATTAAACCGACAAATCCAATTCCTCCGGCGAAAGCAACTGCTCCACCAATTAAAGCTGTACTCAGTAATAACATGAATACGCGTGACTTCGTTAAAGGAACACCAAGTCCTACCGCAATATCATCCCCTAGCTCCTGAGCATTTAAATGTCTAGCAGCTATAAATGATATTATCGTTAAAATGAGAACCCACGGCGCAAGTACCATAACGTTTTGCCATGAAGAACCGTAAACAGTACCTGTAATCCATACATTCGCTTGGCTCGCTTGATAAATTGGCGCTAACAACATAAACAAAGTCGTTGCTGCTTTCGTCAATGCCCAAAACCCAACACCAATTAAAACAAGACTAATCGGTGATAATCCATCATTTCTCCATGCGAATAAATATACAAAAAGCGCTACAATTGTAGCCCCAGCAAAGGCTGCTAACGGCATATAATGAATGCTTACAGTTAGCGCATTATTTTTATCACTAAATAGAGCTAAAAATAATACAACTGCTACACTGGCACCACCTGTAATCCCTATGATATCAGGTGAAGCCAGTGGATTTCGAACGAGACCTTGTAAAATACATCCTGCTACAGCAAGTGCGATTCCTACAAGGATAGCAATCAAAATACGCGGCATACGAAACTTATTTACAACCATATTTGACATCGCATCGCCATTTCCAGTAATCGCTTGCCATACATCATAAGGAGCAATTTTCATGTCTCCCATACCTGCACTCGCAAAAAATAATCCTATTAAAACAACTAGTAAACTGAATAAGACGAGACAAGCTCGTTTATACATTAAAAACGAGAGCCCGCCTTTTCCTATACGAAACGGAATATACTTCTTCATTTGCTAAGCCCTCTCTTACGTGCAATATAAATAAAGAATGGTGCCCCAATAAATGCTGTCATAACCCCTACTGGTACTTCTTGTGGCATAATGACATATCTTGCTGCTATATCAGCTAAGATTAATAGTATTGCACCTAACAACCCGCTATACGGTACTCTCCACCTATGATCTACTCCAACTAGAAATCTGGCAAAATGCGGAGTAACAATACCAATAAATCCAATTGGACCAGCGACCGCAACTGAACCACCAGACAACAGAACAATAATAAAAAGTACGAATGATTTCATTAAAATCGTTCGTTGTCCAAGTCCTTTTGCAACGTCTTCCCCCATCATTAATGTATTTACTTTCCCTGCCATCATAATAGATGCGACCCAGCCTACTAATAAATACGGCAATACAGATTGTAAAATTTCTAACTTTCTTCCTTGCACAGATCCGGCAAGCCAAAATAATACCTCTTCAAGCGCTTTTTCATTTAACACAAGTAATCCTTGTGTTAATGATGAAAATAACGCACTAATTGCGACCCCTGCTAATGTTAACTTAAGAGGCGTTGTCCCTTCTTTTCCTAAAGAACTAGAAGCAAATACAAGTACAGCTGCAACTGCTGCCCCTAAAAAGGCAATCCACGTGAAAGCCGATAATGATGTCACGGAAAAAATAACAATTGCTACAACTATGAAAAACGCAGCACCTGAATTTAATCCAATAAAATCTGGAGAGGCAAGTGGATTCTTCGTTAAAGTTTGCATAAGACAACCTGCAATGGCTAAACTAGCACCAACACTAGCTGCAATTAATGCCCTTGGTAGACGCACATTTTGAATAATAATATGTTCATTGGAACCATTAAAATGAAAAAAAGCATCTAACGCTAATTTCCAGCTCGTATTTGTATATCCGAAAATAATACTTCCCCAAATACAAATAACAACCGCAACGATTCCAACAAATAATCCAATCCATTTTGCTTGATTTGTTTTTAATAACATGCAGCGTTTCCCCTTCAATGTATAATGATACGTTGTAAGTGTATTTCAACTTAATTCTCATTGTCAACGATATTGAGAATTATTTTCATTGACAATTGGACCATGAAGTATTATTATCATGCTTGCTATTGAAAAAAATTCTCAGTATGTAGGGGGTACATAATGAATTTAACACGAAAGAAATCGTTTACAGTATTTGTATTTTTACTAGCCTTTTCATTACTTTTAAGTGCTTGTGGAAAATCAAATACGAAAGAGGAAACAAAAGAAGATACGAAAAAAGAAATGATTACAGTTGAACATGCAATGGGTAAAACAGAAGTTCCTGCGAATCCAAAACGTGTAGTTATTTTAACAAATGAAGGAACTGAAGCTTTACTTGAACTAGGTGTGAAACCAGTTGGGGCTGTAAAATCTTGGACTGGTGATCCTTGGTATCCACATATTAAAGATAAAATGAAAGATGTAAAAGTTGTTGGTGATGAAGGACAAGTGAACGTGGAAACAATCGCATCTTTAAAACCAGACTTAATTATCGGTAACAAAATGCGTCATGAAAAAGTGTACGAGCAACTAACAGCAATTGCACCTACTGTGTTCTCTGAAACGCTACGTGGTGAATGGAAAGATAACTTCAAATTTTATGCAAAAGCATTAAATAAAGAAAAAGAAGGTCAAAAGGTTTTAGCTGATTACGATAAAAGTATGAAAGAATTAAAAGCTAAACTAGGCGATAAAGTAAATCAAGAAATCTCTATGGTTCGCTTCATGCCTGGTGATGTTCGTATTTATCACGGTGATACATTCTCTGGTGTTATTTTAAAAGAACTTGGGTTTAAACGTCCTGGTGATCAAAATAAAGAGGACTTTGCAGAACGTAACGTTTCTAAAGAACGTATTTCAGCAATGGATGGCGATGTATTATTCTACTTCACATTCGATAAAGGCAACGAGAAAAAAGGTTCTGAATTAGAAAAAGAATATATCAATGATCCTCTATTTAAAAATTTAAATGCAGTGAAAAATAATAAAGCATACAAAGTTGACGATGTTATTTGGAATACAGCTGGTGGTGTAATGGCTGCTAACCTACTATTAGATGATATCGAAAAACGCTTTGCTAAATAAAACAACTCCCTCCAACAGAGGGAGTTGTTTTTTCAATTCACTTAAATGTCACATTATTTCATTTTGTATTTTTATTCCCAATATGTTATATTATAAAAGTAAATAAAATATATTTTCTCTATATCAGAATAAATATTTTAATCTAAATTTTCTGATTAATCACTATTTTATTTTCTTTTAGAATTCAATTATTACATTTGAAAACGCTTATCATCTCATTTTCAGGGCAAAATACAGTAACGGTCGAAGAAAAATAGAACCTTTTTAGAAATTTTCTTTCTATTTCCATATAATTCTATTGACTTCTAAATATTTTGTAAATTAAAATGATTACATAAATATCCGTTATACAGGATTAGGGGGAAACAAAAATGGATGCAGCTTTAAAATTAGACAAAGCTGGAGAGCAACAATCACCAAAAAAACATCCACCAGGGTTGTACTTGTTGTTCTTAACAGAAATGTGGGAA
Organism: Bacillus sp. BC08; assembly: GCF_054326875.1. Lineage (NCBI taxonomy): Bacteria > Bacillati > Bacillota > Bacilli > Caryophanales > Bacillaceae > Bacillus > Bacillus sp. BC08. Next base: position 125,172 of record NZ_JBTGPA010000028.1, read on the forward strand.
AGATTTAGTTATTATGGAATGCGTGGCCTTTTAGTTCTTTATTTAACAACTGCTGCTGTTAGTGGTGGGTTAGGATTTGATAAGGCAGTCGCAGTGCAATTATATGGTACTTTTACAGCGGCAGTATATTTCATGCCAATTATAGGCGGATGGCTAACGGATCACTATATCACAAGACGTCATGCCATTACTCTCGGCGGAATTATTATGGCAATCGGTAACTTTGTACTATTCTCAATGAATACAAAAACAGGACTATTCCTTGGATTAATACTATTAGTTATTGGTAATGGATTCTTCAAACCAAATATTTCCACACTGTTAGGTGAATTGTATGGTGAAAATGATTCACGTCGTGACAGTGCATTTACTATCTTCTATATGGGTATTAACGTAGGTGCTTTCTTTGCTCCACTTATTTGTGGATTTTTAGCAGAAGATTTCTTTAAAACAAGCGCTAATGGCGTTATTGTAATGGGATATAAATACGGATTCTTAGCAGCTTGTATCGGTATGATTATTGGACAAATTGTTTTCAACTTATTAGCTCCTCGTTACCTTGGTAAAGCAGGAACAACAGTTGTCGGTAAAAAGTCAAAAAATCAACCTGCAGTTGAAAAGAAACCTTTAACAAAACAAGAGAAAAATCGTACTTGGGCAATTGTAATTTTAACTTGTTTCGTAGTGTTCTTCTGGGCAGGATTTGAACAAGCTGGTAGTTCTCTAACACTTTATACAAATAAATTTGTTGATCGTACAATTTTCGGTTGGGAAGTTCCAACATCTTGGTTCCAATCAGTTAACCCAGCATTCATCGTACTACTTGCACCATTCGTATCTATGCTATGGTTAAAACTTTCTAAAACAAAACGCGGTGATTTAAAAGTACCAACAAAAATGGCATTAGGTATGATTTTACTAGGTATAGGTTACCTTGTTTTAACATTAGCAGTTCTAAAAACTGGAAGTAGTGAAGCAGATATAACTGTAAAAGCGAACTTATTATTCATCGTTATCACTTATCTCTTCCATACAATTGGTGAGTTATTCTTATCACCAATCGGTCTATCAATGGTAAGTGCAATCGCTCCTGTAAAATTAGCATCATTACTAATGGGGGTATGGTTAGCTGGTACGGGTATGGCTAACTGGTTAGCAGGTAAACTTGCTTCCTTTACACAATCATTAGGCTACCTTGAAGTATTTGCAAGTATCGGTATTATCGTTATCGTCTTAGGACTTGTACTCCTTCTCTTCTCTAAAAAAGTTGCGAGTATGATGGAATAACACTCGAAAAGACGCTTCTAAAATTAGAAGCGTCTTTTTTATCATTTCTCCTCTAAAGCCGTCACATTCACGTGAACGCTTTCTCCAGGATTAGATACATCATACACTTGAGCAACTCCACTCTGCTCGTCACAGCTCTCAATCCATACTGGGACGCCCTCATATGTAACGTCAATTCTACTTGAAGAAGATAAAATTTGTTTCACACGTTTTACATCCATACTACTATTCCTCCTTTTCCTTACTACACTCCTTTCTATCTTTTCTTTTCTCTTTAGAATATATTCCATATAGCAGCATGTTAATTGATAACCTTTTCTTCCTTACACGCTAACATTTTCTCTTCTATTACCTTTCTGACAAATAAAAAAAGACGTATATCCCACACGTCTTTTTCCATAATATTCAAATTTTAAGAAAATAATGTTTTTACAACTTCACTTACTTTATCATTATGAATTTGATAATACACTTCTAATCCTCGTCTTTCAAAGCGCACTACTTTATTTTGTTTTAATTTCGTTAAATGTTGCGAAACTGTTGATTGTGGAATTTCTAATACTTCCTGTAATTGTGTTACATTACAAGTTCCACGTTGCATTAGTTCCATTACTAGACGTAGACGCAACGGATGCGCTAACGCTCTTAACATTTGTACATCTTCTTCTGAAATACGACATTCGAATTGATTTTGGCTCATAAAGTTCCCCTCATTTTCGTTTTTATTTTCTTTTTATTTATTTATATATCTGTTCTTATATTTCCTGTTACGACATAACTTTATCAACCTATAAAGCTGAAAATTTTTTCCACCTTTATCAGTAAAGAATTCAGGAAAAATTCCTTGCTGATTTTGAATATTATACTATATGATATAACGAAAAAGCAAAACAACCGGCTCCAAATACTTTGCTTGCAAACGTTGTTTTATCAGGCTTTTTGTTATATTTTCACCTCTTTGCAACGTATAGTAATGATATTGTAAAATACCGTCTATAATTGATAACCTATCGTAACGTATTTGGGTTATATTTAACCTCTTTGTTATGCTAAAAGGAATTTTCAGTAAAAAGAGATACTGTAACATTAAAAATTAACTTATTTCTTTTTAAATTCGTATTCAATAGCTTGAACTGTGATGAACTACTTCCTATTAAATGCACAACTAGCAAATCTTAAGTATTACAACACCCTTTCATATTCGACACAAAGACGGCCTCTACTATAGAGCTATAGGATCAATAATATAGAAACAACTAAGGGAAAAGAATATGCAAATAATTTATCCTGCTATTAGTGGACAATATGAATCCTATTTCAAATTTTTGCGAATGCGGGATAAAGCTTTACTTTATAAAGCACACTCAAATAGGCTCGAGTGTGTTTTTTGTCTACTTTATGAACAAAGTATTTCTTTTAACACTATTATGGAATAATTATACTTTTTTACGTTGACAATAGTGTTGAAGGAGAATATACTAAGCATGTAAGTTGATTGTGAATAGTTTCACAAATAATGTGAATTTCTTCACATAAAATAGATAGGAGTTGTCATTATTATGAGTACTTGGACACAAATTTATGACCCATTAAACAATATTTGGTTATCTGCACTCATCGCAGCACTTCCAATTTTTTGCTTCATTATTTGTTTAGTGGGATTCAAAATGAAAGGTTACATGGCTGGTCTTTACAGTGTAATTGTTGCTATTATTCTTGCTATATTTGTTTATAAAATGCCTACAACTGCAGCAGTAGCATCTGCCGGATTTGGTGTTTTATCTGGATTTTATCCAATTTGTACTATCGTTATCGCAGCTATCTTCCTTTACAAATTAACTGTTAAAACAGAACAATTCAATGTTATTCGTGATAGTATTTCAAGTATTACAAATGATCAACGTTTACAAGTATTATTAATCGCTTATTCTTTCGGCGCTTTCTTAGAAGGCGCAGCTGGTTTCGGTGTTCCGGTTGCTATTACAGCTGCATTACTTGTAGGTATGGGCTTTAATCCATTAAAAGCAGCGGGTATTTGCTTAGTAGCTAATATCGCTGGTGGTGCTATGGGGGCTATGGGTATTCCAGTTACAGTACCTGCACAATTAACTGGAATAGATGCATTAACTGTCGGTCGTCAAGCAGTTTACATTTTGCCATTCATTAGCATTGTTTTACCGTTCTTACTTGTTTCAATGGTAGATGGATTTAAAGGCATTAAAGAGACTTGGCAAGGTATTCTTGTAAGTGGTGTTTCTTTCGCAATTACTCAGTTTGTTGTAACTTACTTCTTAGGCGCTGAACTTACTAATATTTTCGCAGCAGTCGTAAGTATGGTCGCTCTTGCATTATTCTTACGTGTTTGGCAACCAAAATCTTCTGCTAAAGAAGAAAAACAAGAAGAAAAAGAATCTCATACATTCAATCAAATTTTATATGCTTGGTCTCCATTCGTATTCTTAACTGCATTTGTAACAATCTTTAATTTAAAACCAATTAAAGCTTTATTTGCTCCGGATGGTCCATTAGCAAACTTAGTATTTAACATTCAATTCCCTGGTCTTCATAATCAAGTTATTAAAACTGCACCGATCACAAAAGCTGATACACCTTTCGCAGCGATTTTCAAACTAGATGTATTCTCTTCTACAACTACTGCGATTGTATTAGCAATTATCGTTTCACTTATCGTCTACCGTGTAAACGGCAAAATGATTAAAGAATTAATGATTGAAACAATAAAAGAATTAAAGGTTCCAGTATATACAATTTGTAGCGTTATCGCTTTAGCTTACGTAGAGAACTACTCTGGTATGTCATCTACACTTGGACTTGCATTCTCTTCTACTGGAAATGCATTCCCTATTCTTTCTCCAATCTTAGGATGGATTGGCGTATTCATTACTGGTTCAGTAGTATCTAGTGGTTCACTATTCGCACCACTTCAAGCAGTAACTGCCGATCAATTAAACATCGTACCATCTACACTTGTTGCATTAAACGTAGTTGGTGGCACAATAGCAAAAATGGTTTCACCACAATCCATAGCAGTTGCTTGTGCGGCAGTTGGACTAGTTGGTAAAGAATCTGCTCTATTTAAAACAGTGATGAAATATAGTTTAATCTTCTTAGCTATTATTAGCTTACTTCAATTAAATGCTGTATTTAATATCTTTTAAACAAAAAACACCGATCCAAATGGATCGGTGTTTTTTCACATTACATCTTCTTATTCTTTAGTAAAGAAGCTCCAGCAATTTCAGGATGCGTCATTTCGAATGGATCTAAAATAATATCCAATTCTTCTTCTGTCAGTACACCATGCTCTAAACATAGCTCCCTAACAGATTTTCCTGTTTCAATCGCTTCACGTGCAATGCGAGATGCTGCTTCATAACCAATATGAGGGTTAACTGCCGTAATAATTCCAACACTTTTCTCAACATATTGCTTTAGCAATTCTTCATTTGCTGTAATTCCTTTAATACAATATTCACGGAATACACGGAATCCGTTATTCATAATACTAATAGATTGAATTAAATTAAATACAAGCACAGGCTCCATTACGTTGAGCTCCAGTTGTCCTGCTTCTGACGCTAAGCAAATTGTATGATCATTACCAATTACTTGGAAAGCAACTTGATTAATTACTTCTGCCATAACAGGATTTACTTTACCCGGCATAATAGATGAACCTGGTTGACGAGCTGGTAATTGAATTTCCGCCAATCCAACACGTGGACCAGATGCCATAATACGAAGGTCATTCGCAATTTTAGACATATTCATCATACATACTTTTAATGCTGCAGATACTTCTGTGTATGCATCTGTATTTTGCGTTGCATCAACTAAATGCTCTGCACCAACAAGTGGGAATCCGCTAAATGTTCGTAAATGTTTAACCACTTGTTCAATGTAGGTAGGGTTTGCATTTAATCCCGTACCAACAGCCGTCGCCCCCATATTCACTTCATATAAATGTTGGCGAGACTGTTTAATTCTTTTTATATCGCGCGCAAGCACGCGGCTATACGCTTCAAATTCTTGACCAAGACGAATCGGCACAGCATCTTGTAAATGTGTACGGCCCATTTTAATGACGTGATCGAACTCTTTTGCTTTTGCACGAAAAGCGGCATGAAGTTCTTCCATTGTAATAAGAAGTTCTTCTAACATCATAAGAGTTGCAATATGAATTCCTGTTGGAAACGCATCATTTGTTGATTGAGCCATGTTCACATGCGTGTTTGGACTAATTTTCGCATACTCACCTTTTTCATATCCCATACGTTCTAACGCTCGATTAGCGATTACTTCATTTGTATTCATATTAATAGAAGTTCCAGCACCGCCTTGAATCGGATCCACGATAAATTGATCATGGAATTTTCCATCAACAATTTCTTGCGCTGCCTCTGCAATTTCATGTCCAATATCTTTAGCTAAGTAACCAGTATCCATATTTGCAAGTGCCGCCGCTTTTTTCACAATTGCCATTGCCGTAATGAGTGACGGATGAATGCGATATCCTGTAATCGGGAAGTTTTCAACAGCACGTAATGTTTGTACACCATAATAAGCTACACTCGGTACTTCCTTTTCACCTAAAAAATCTTTTTCTATACGTATATCCTTCGTTGCTATCATTTTCATCACCTATGCTTTTCATTCTAAATCCTTATCTAAAAAATTCGCCATCTAAAAATACGAGTATCATTCAGAAGAATTTTTCAGTATCCACCTTCACTATATAGCACCTATTTTGAAAGCGCAAACATTTATTTTTCTATATATAGCTTTTATAAAGTGAAACCTTAATCAGTGGGGATTTTTTTCATCCCCCACCTAACTTCTTCGCTTTCGCTGAATTTTGAGGTAGGGGTCTTACTGCTCGGCGAATAGCGGGATAACAATTTATAGAAAATCATTCTTCTACCTTCTTTATTTCCACTCGTTTAATTTGATGCATATCCTTTTCGAGAACTTTAAAAGAAAAGCCGTGTTTTTCAATAACATCTCCTTCAGCAACGATTTGCTTTTGTACCATAATCCAGCCACCAATTGTATCTACATCATCAGCGATTAAGTGTATGCCAAATAAATCATTTACTTCACTAATAAGCACTTTTCCCTCTACGATTTTACACCCTTCACTTATATGCTCTATAGGCGGGTGCTCGTCTTCATCGTATTCATCTCGGATTTCTCCAACAATTTCTTCTAAAATATCTTCTAATGTAACAATCCCCGCTGTACCACCATATTCATCATATAATACAGCTAATGGGATTCGTTTTCTTTGCATTTGTAATAGCAAATCATGTATAGGAATATTTTCTAGTACTTCAATAACCGGCCTTGTATACGGTGTAATCGAGCACTCCTCATCACGATTACCATCCATATAACGAATAAATAAATCCTTTACATTAACCATCCCAATAATTTCATCTTTATCTTCACCAAATACGGGATACCTCGTATATTTTTCTTGTGCAATTATTTTAATATGTGTTTCAAATGGTTCGTCCTCATATAAACCTACAACTTCCGTACGAGGTACCATAATTTCCTTTGCGACTCTATTATCAAATTCAAAAATATTATTTACATATTTAAATTCCCTTTGATTAATCTCTCCACTCTCATAACTCTCAGATAAGATTAATCGCAATTCTTCCTCCGAATGAGCTACTTCATGTTCAGAAGCCGGATGTAATCCGAATAAACCTGTTACAAGCCTTGCTGAACCATTTAAAGCCCAAATAAACGGATACATTACTCGGTAAAAGTAAATAATTGGCTTCGATAATAATAAGCTAACTTGCTCTGCCCTTTGTATAGCGAGCGTCTTCGGAGCAAGTTCACCAATGACAACATGTAAAAACGTAATCACTGCAAAGGCAATAATAAACGAAACTGTACTTGCAATTGCAGGAGATAAGTGTAGTTTTAAAAACAACGGCTCGAGTAAATGTTTTATAGTCGGCTCGCCTAACCACCCAAGCCCTAAAGCAGTAATTGTAATACCTAACTGACATGCTGATAAATACTCATCTAAATTTGAAGTTACTTTTTTAGCTGCCAATGCTCCTCGTCGTTTTTCACTAACGAGTTGATCAATACGACTGCTACGCACCTTAATAATTGCAAACTCAACAGCTACAAAAAAACCTGTTAATGCAATAAGAATGACTACCATCAATAATTTTAAAATATCCACATATACCCTTTAGCTTTCTTAGCTAAAGTTACACCTCCTTTAAAAAAGAAGTTTCACTTTAGTTTCTTCATTTACGCAAAAGCAACCCTATATAAAATTCACCAATTTCAAACCTCATACAATTCTAAAGGTAGTCCATCAGGGTCTTGGAAAAAGACGAATTTCTTTCCAGTTATTTCATCAATACGTATCGATTCAGTCTCTACACCACATTCATTTAAATGTTTCACAGCTTCTCCTATATTTGTAACAGCAAATGCTAAATGTCTAAGTCCAGCCGCTTCCGGGAAACTTGGGCGCTCAGGCGGACTTGGAAATGAAAATAATTCAATTTGATACTCTTCCCCTACACATAAATCTAACTTATAAGAATCTCGTTCCTTTCTATATACTTCATTTATCGCTTTAAAACCTAATATCCGAGTATAAAAATCTTTTGACACTTCATAATTCGAACAAATAATTGCAACGTGGTGCACTCTACATATATTCATGCTCTCTCTATTCCTTTCTTTACCAACGATGCATATTCTCCCTTGAAATGAAAAACATATATAGCAGAATATCTCTTTTAGGGGGCTTACTATGAAATTTATTACTTTTTTCGTGGGACTTATCGTTGTTTTCTTCCTTGCTTACATTGCTAGCAACAATAAGAAACATATTAAATTTAAACCAATTTTCATCATGCTTATTATACAGTTAATTTTAACCTATTTATTATTAAATACAGAAATCGGTCTCATACTTATTCGGGTCATTTCCAGTCTGTTTACAAAGCTACTCGAGTATGCCGCTGATGGTATAAACTTCGTATTTGGGGGGCTTGCCAATAAAGGTGAAATGCCATTTTTCCTTACTGTATTATTACCAATCGTCTTCATTTCCGTCTTAATTGGCATACTACAACATTTCAAAATACTACCATTTTTTATTCATTGGATTGGTTACTTCCTTAGTAAAATAAATGGCCTTGGGAAATTAGAATCTTACAACGCTATCGCCTCTGCCATTGTCGGCCAATCAGAAGTTTTTATTACGGTAAAAAAACAATTAGCTCAAATTCCAAAACACCGCCTTTATACACTTTGCGCTTCTGCCATGTCAACCGTATCTATGTCTATCGTAGGTGCCTATATGACAATGATCGAGCCTAAATATGTAGTAACCGCACTCGTTCTCAATTTATTTAGCGGGTTTATTATCGTACTCATCATTAACCCTTACGATGTGAAAGATGACGAGGATATTTTAGAAATTAAAGGAGAAAAGCAAAGCTTTTTTGAAATGCTTGGAGAATACATTCTAGATGGTTTTCGCGTAGCAATCGTTGTCGGTGCAATGCTCATCGGATTCGTCGCATTAATGAGTTGCATAAATGACCTATTCCTCATTATATTCGGCATTACTTTCCAGCAATTAATTGGGTACGTCTTTGCGCCTATTGCATTCCTTATCGGTGTACCAAGTTCTGAAATTGTCACGGCTGGTAGCATTATGGCAACGAAGCTTGTGACGAATGAATTTGTAGCAATGATGGACCTTAGTAAAATTTCTAATAGCCTTTCTCCTCGTACAGTTGGTATTATTTCTGTTTTCCTCGTTTCTTTTGCCAACTTTTCTTCTATCGGCATTATTTCAGGTGCGGTAAAAGGATTAAACGAAGAACAAGGAAATGTCGTTGCCAGATTTGGCCTTAAATTACTATATGGAGCTACTCTCGTTAGCATTTTATCTGCAATTATCGTAAGCATTATGTTGTAATCAGGTAAAATTTTATCATTTTCTTATCCCTATCTTTTGTATACAATAACGAATAGATGTCTTTATAAATAATCAAGACATCTATTTTTTATACATGTACAATCGCTTTTATTTAGCGTACAATATTTTTTATGTGTTTGAATGTGCTTCTAGATGTATACACTTTGATAGCTTTAAAGGAGAAAAAATGATGAAATCCGATATGAACAAAGATACTCGAGCCAAAAAAGGACGCTCAAAGAAAAAACGCCTCCTTTGGTTCCTTCTTATTCCATTACTGATTATAGCACTTGGAGCAGGAGGGTATTCCTTCCATATATACAGTAAAGCAAAGTCTGTATTAAGTAATGCTTATTCTGAACTGAGCCGCGGGGATAAATCCAGCAAACGTGAAAAAGCCGTGAAACCTATGACTGACAACATTTCCGTACTTATTATGGGTGTTGATGAAAGTGAGATTAGGGATAAGAATTACGGAAAAGCAACTCGCACGGATGCGCTATTACTTGCAACAATTAATAAAAACGACAAATCTGTTAAACTTGTCAGTATTCCACGTGACTCACGTGTCTTCATTAAATCACGTGATAAATACGATAAAATTACACATGCACACGTATTCGGTGGTGTGGATAGCACAATTGATACCGTAGAGAACTTTTTAGATGTTCCAGTTGATTACTATGTAAAATTCAACTTTAAATCATTTATTAAAATTGTCGACTCCCTTGGTGGTATTACTGTCGATGTTCCAGTTGAATTCACAGAACAAAATAGTAAAGACGAAGCAGATGCTATTCATCTAAAAAAAGGACGTCAACATTTAAATGGAGAAGAGGCATTAGCACTAGCTAGAACTCGTCATATCGATAGTGATTACATGCGCGGTCAACGACAACAGCTTGTTTTAGAAGCTATTGCTGAAAAAGCACTATCTCTTAATTCCATTAATAAAATTGGTGGTCTACTCGACGCTGTCGATAAAGACTTAAAAACAAATTTAACTTTTGATGATATGATGACCATTGCCAAAAATTCAATGGATTCCAATTTAAAAATGGACAAAATGCAAGTAGAAGGTACTGATAAATATATAGGTGGTATTTATTATTACGTTCCAAACGAAAAAAGCGTCAATACTATTTCGACAACATTACAAGAACATCTCAGTGTTACGAATAAAAATGAACATAAAAAATTATAATAAAAAGGCTGCTAGATCTTTCTAGACAGCCTTTTTATTATAATTTTCAACATATTTCTCGTGCATATTGTGACAAAAAGAGACAATTATTACAACAGTGTAACATTTTTTATAAAAACATTACACAGATAGTGGAAATAATAGTATACTAGTACGTATATAATGTTATTTTCATCATTTTTATACAAAAAATGTAATACATATATTTATACAAAAATTTCTGGGGGGAAATAAATGAAGCTAAGTAAAATACTGATCGGTTCTGCAATTACTGGAGGCATATTACTTTGTGTAGGCGGTGTTGGTGGATATCAATATGTATCAAAACTAAATAATCAATTAGATACTACTGCATTACCAAATACTACATTTGAAGGTATTTCTCTCGATGGAAAAAACAAAAAAGATATTCAAGCAATTATTAATCAAAAGGTAACTGAATTAGACCAAAAATCTCTTACCTACATATTCCAAAATGATAAACAAACATACACATGGAAAGATTTAGGGATAAATTATAAGGAAAAAGATATTATCGACAAAATCTTTAAAGAACAAGAAGGAAATGCAATGAATCGTTACAAAATGCGGAAGCAGGCTGAAAACGGTGAATTAAAACGTGATTATAAATTAACAGCTCAATTAAATACAACTGCCTATGAAAGCTTTATGAAGGATAAATATAATGACACATTAAAAAATCCTGTTAATGCAGAATTAAATATTGAAGGCTCTACAGTAAATATTAGCCAAAGTCAAAATGGAGAAAAAATTGATAAAGGAAAGTTAACTGATCTAACGAAACAGGCCATTACTTCTGGCACATCAGACGTTACGTTACCAGTTACACTCTTAAAACCTGAGCGTTCTACAGAAGATATACAGAAAATGGGGATTAAAGAAGTAATTGCTGAATATTCAACTCCAATGGCTGGTCGTAATGGAAACCAATCCTATAACGTAAATAAGTCAGCTAATACTTTAAGTGGAGTTATTGTCGCACCTGATGAAACGTTTAGTTTTAATGGCCGCGTTGGCGTAACGGATGCTGCACATGGTTATAAGTCCGCAGCAGTATTTTCAGAAGGTAAAGTTATACAAAGTGCAGGTGGAGGTGTTTGCCAAGTTAGTAGTACTTTATATAGCGCCGCTTTAAGGGCAGATTTAGGAATTGTTTCTCGAAGCAATCATTCCATGCCCGTAAATTATTTACCACTTGGGCAAGATGCAGCAGTGGCAGATTATGGTCCGGATTTAAAATTTAAAAACAATACAGGCAATCATATTTATATTCAAGCATTTTCAAATGGAGGTAGTATTACTACTCGTATTTTCGGCACAAATACTGGTAAAAATGTTGAAGTTTCTTCTCAAGTAGTTAGTAGAGCTAATGACAAAATAACTGCGGTAACGTATAAAAAAGTAACACAAAACGGTGAAGTAATCTCAAATGGACAAATTTCAAAAAGCGTATATAAAAGCGCTCCAAAACAATGAGGTGCTAATAAACGGGCAAATTTCAAAAAACAAAAAAGGCGTGATCTACTCACGCCTTTTTCTTTTGCAATAATACTAAAAAGGTTGCAAGATAGTCTTTCGTTTCTTCTAACGACCACATACGATTCCCTTGCTTCGCAGCTAATACGCACGCCTCTTCCCAATTATCCTTTTTCTTCATATATAATAATTCATCGCGTAATTTCAAAACAATCTCTGCATCTTCTTGCTCTATAAACTCTTCCATCACGCCTACTATTTCCTCTTCATGAACACTTAACGTACAGTACGATTTAAGAAAGTATTGTAGTGTCGTATACATATGTACTCCCCCTTCTTATTTGTCAGATGGATAAGAGGTAATGATCTTATATCCTAAATCTCCTGACTTATCTCTCGCTAAAACAGTAACAGTTTTCACTAACTTGTCTTTTACATTCATATTTTTCTTTATTACCGTTTTTCCAACTGGGAATGAATGAGTTGTATTTAATACGAGACGAGCCTCTTTAGAGTTTTTTAACCAATCTTGAATTTCCTTATCATGCTGCTTCAAACTATCTTTTACAGCTTTCGTCGCTGTTTCCTTATCATAGTATGTACTTGCCGCTGATACTTTATCTGTCTTCAAGCGATTCTTCAAATCCTCTTCTGATTTTCCTACATGTCTTTCAATCGTATGACCATTTTTAGGTGGCCCTTCCATTTCATCTAAAATATTATCACTAATTTTTTCTACTGATGTCGATTGATTTCCTGTTTGTTTCTCTGTTTTTTGTTCTTTTCCTGCACATCCACTTAAGATCAGCATTAGTGCCAATAAACTACTCAAGAAAAGACTACTTATTCGTTTCATCATATCACCTCTTTCATGATTATTATCGTAACTTCACTAAAAGTCAATTTCACATCGAAAAAACATACACATTTTTTTAATTCCTCACCAATTTTCATGAAACCACTATTTTTGACCTTCAAATAAATATACCCCTATATTTTTAAAATTATTTCCCGAGTTAAATCACCCCTGAAACACAAATAAAACCCTTTAATAACAGGGTTTTATTTGTGTTTTTTTAAAAATTAAATATACCCCTTGTTTCATATACCTAATACCCTTATAAGGTATAGAGGAGGTGTTTTATCAACATTTTCTACATTATGTAAATTTACACTTGCCTACATAATGAAAATATGGTGTAATGCAAAAAAAGATAAAGGATTTTAAACAATGGCTGAAACAATTCAAAACTTCTTAACAGACTATTATTCAATCGCAATTCCACTTAGTATCTTAATCAACATCATCATCAGTCTTTTAGGTTTTATCCCTAGTATTTTTTTGACCGCCATTAACATACAGCTCTTTGGCGTAGTAAACGGTACAATCATTTCGATCATAGGTGAGGCCTTAGGGGCTATTATCTCGTTTTATATTTATCGTATAGGCCTGCAAAAGTTCACTCACGATAAAGTAAATAAGTACCCTAAGGTAGAACGCCTTCTTTACGTAGAAGGTAGAGAGGCCTTTCTACTCGTTCTCTCTTTTCGTTTTATTCCATTCATTCCGTCCAGTATCGTGACTTTATTTGCGGCTCTAGGCAAAATGTCATTACTATCCTTCAGTATTGCCAGTACAATAGGTAAAATACCGTCCTTATTGATTGAAGTATATTCTGCATACCATGTTATAAACGGTACAAACGAAGCAAAGTGGATTGTAACAATCACAGGTTGTATCGGATTGTATTATTTGTGGAAAAAATGGAGAAAAAAATAAAGAAGGAGCCTATGCTCCTTCTTTATTTTTGAGGTATTTTATTAATAGCTCTCTCTTAAAACCTTAGTTTATACCAACAGCACTAAATGATTGCTTAACTGCTGCTACTTCCGCAGAAGTCGCACCATATAAATCAGCTGCAGCTTGTACTGCACCAGCACGAGCTTGGCTAAATGTAGTAGATTGTGTGAAATATTGTGTGTTTGCACGGTAATAAATTGCACCTAGCTTATCTTTACCGATACCAGTTACAGTTACACCAGAATGCGTACCACCATTTGCTAATAAATAAGCTTGTTTGTTAATAATACCACTGTTCGTATGAACTCCACCGTTATCACTTGAACCAGTGTAACGCTTAGAGTAATGGTCTGGGTCACCATATTTCGCTGGATCACTCATAGAGCGAAGCGCATCTCCCGCTTTACCAGGCGTGTAAATATCTTCACCAATCTCCCAATCTGGGTTACGGTTATCATAGAATTCTACTAAAGTACCAAAAATATCAGAAATCGCTTCATTTAGCGCACCTGATTCATTTTGATAAATTAAATCCGAGCTATTCTCCGTAACAGCATGCGTTAATTCGTGACCAATTACATCAATTCCACCAGATAATGAAGTAAATGTTACACCATCACCATCTCCGTATACCATTTGTGAGCCATTCCAGAACGCATTATTATACTTACTTCCGTAATGAACTGTCGATTTTAACGGAGCTCCCGCATCATTAATAGAGTTTCTATTAAATGTAGCTTTATAATAATCATATGTTTTACCTGCATAGTAATGAGCATCTACTGCCGCTGCATCATACGCTGCATTGAAAACATTATCTGCATCTGCCCATAATGTTCCTGGTAATGTTGAACGATTTTTTGCATCATATGTGAAAATCGTTGCTCCACGCGTATTATCTTGCAAGTAGTAAGATGAACCAGATAACGTTGTATTAAGTGATTTCGTATCCCCTAATACACCTTTACCAGTTCCTACTTTATTTGTCCCTGTTACAGGCTTTACAACCGCTTTTGCTTCTTGTTTAGGAGCATCTTGCTTAACTGGTGACTTATCTTCATTTGCTACATGATCAAGTTTATTATATTTATTTAATACTTTACCGCTGTCTGCTTCAATGAAATAGTAGTAGTTTCCTGGGCTTGGCTCTAAGAAGTTTAAATTTACAACGTATGCATATGTTGTTTCTTCACCGTTTTGATATACATATAAGTCCGCTTTTGGTTCTACCTCATATTTAGGTGTAACCCCTAAATCTTTTTGCGCAATTTCAATTGCTTTTGCGCCTTCGATCTTATTTTTATTTTTCAACTTGTCCTTTTTGTCTAAATCAGGCGCAACTGTTCCAGACAATACTTTTAAAGAACCATCTTTACTTACGTGAGCTACTTGCGTAGAACCCCATACAGGTACTCCTTCGTAAACTTGTTGCATACGTACTACTGTTGAATCAGTTACAGCATCTTTCTTCACTTGTTTCACTTTGAAAGAATCTTGCGCACTCTTTTCCCCTAGCTTGTAATCACCTTTTGCTGCGTTTAAGTAATCAAACACAACAGATTCTGCTTTCTTGCCAGTTGCTCCAGTTAAATCACCAGAAATAAACTCCGGTGACTGCACCGTCTCATTGTACTTCTTCGTAGAGAGCACATTTTTAGAATCCGCAAATGCAGAGCCTGTCCCTCCAAACGTTGTAACTGCCATTCCTGTCGCTAACACTAATGCTAAACTTTTCTTTTTCATATAACCTTCCCCCTAATAAAAAATTTTTTTTGAAAAAGAGTAGTTTTATCGTAGCACTATGTTTCCACTATTAATATACTAAAAATTCAATTAATTATTTTCTCAAGTGTTGTAGAATTTTGGGGAACAAATATTGAAAAAACCCCTTTCCGGTTGGAAAGGGGTTTTTATTACGATTCAATTGTTTCAACTATTTGTGTTCCTTGCGTTAAAACATCTGGTCTTGACGAATACTGTGTAATAAACTGCGTCAAAAATACAACTCCAATAACTAGCCCTAAAAACATCACTTTTTTCATATTATTTCTCCTCTCCTTTTTCCAATAGCGAAATAGTTTCTTTATAATAACGACTACTCTCTTCGAAATTACGGATCCCTTCGAAATAATTCGCAATTTCTAAATATACTTGCTTTAAATACACTAAATTGCCTTCACTTTTAAAAAATGGTATAGCCTCTAATTCTAGAAATTTCTTGTATTCATCCGATGTACGGAAATATTTATATTGTAAAATAATTAATAAATATAATACCCTTTTATATTTCTCGTTTCGCTGAGCAATAGAGATACCTTTTTCTATCCACTGGTCCGCCTCATCCATTTGTTTTAAATGAATACACTGTAATGCTGTATGATATAAAGTATCTAAGTAATTATCATCTTCATGTTGATGATATTGCAAACTTTTTAAATAAAATTCCTTAGCTTTTTCATATTGTTTTTGGTTACCATAGACTTCGGCAATATTACTTAAAGCGATACCCATAATTACCTCATTTTCAGAAAACGAACTCGCTTCACGTAAAATGCTATTGTACATATCCAAAGCCTCTTTGTACTGCCCTTGCCTTACAAAACAAATTGCTATAATAAATTGACAGTTTATCACATTACGGAATTTATATTCATTGCGGAATCCCTCTATTGCAATGTTAGCGAAATGCAGAGCTTTATACGGATTTTCTAAATGACTATATGCTAATGCTAAATTATAATAAATTCCATTCTCATGATAATTTAGCTCTTTCGCCATTTTTTCTGTTTCAATTAAACTCTCTAATCCTATCTTCCATTTGTTTTGTAAACAATTTAGTAACGAAACATTATATGTGAATAACATTTTTTGGAACTGAGATAATTTTTTATACCCTTTTTTTAATTTATTTAATCTTTCCACACCATTGTCAATATCACGCTTAATCATAAGATAACGTACATATAATAACTCATAATAATTCATAATTTCAAAATCCGTTACTTGCTCCATTTGTTCTTGTAAATCAATATATATTTGCTCAATTCGTTCTCTTTCTAAATGGACGATAGCTTTATGCCAATCCTCCAGCTTCCCCTTCACATCTTCTTCTACATCTCTCAAATCCGTCACGGCAATTTCTAACCTTGTGCAGAGCAATTGTAGAATTTCTTCTGATGCTTCGATCTTTCCATTTTCGATTTTACTTAAGTATGAGACAGAACAAATGCCCTGACATAATTCTTCTTGTGTCATTTTTTGCTGTAGCCGTTTATAAAAGACTTGTTTGCCTATTTTTTCTAATGTTTGTTGCATTGTCCTCCTCCATTCTCATTACCCCCATTACTCTAATAATACATAAAATCTTGAGAAATATAAATTGATAAATGTTAATTTTCTAAAAAATATGCAATATTTCATTTTTTTCCCTCTTGACTATACTTTCATATCCATTCTTTGCTACGAGTGATGAAAAATTGGTATACTATAACCAAATTATGGAGGTGTTTTCGCGATGACTTATTACAAAGACGATAGCTATGCCTTACATACAGATTTATATCAAATTAATATGGCTTATACATATTGGAAAGATGGTATTCATAATCGCCGTTCGGTGTTTGATTTATACTTTCGAAAGCTTCCATTCGAGAACGGTTATGCTGTTTTTGCCGGTCTTGAAAAGATTGTAGAGTACATAGAGAACTTCAGCTTTACCGAAAGCGATATCGCTTATTTAGCCGAATTACAATTTGAAGAAGAATTCCTTCATTATTTACAAAATATGAAATTCACTGGGACAGTTCGAAGTATGCAAGAAGGTGAAGTTGTATTTAATAACGAGCCTTTATTACGTGTGGATGCACCGCTCGGCGAAGCACAAATTATTGAAACTGCCCTGTTAAACATTGTGAATTACCAAACATTAATTGCAACAAAAGCAGCTCGTATGAAGCACGCTGCAAATAACGATGAACTTTTAGAATTCGGCACAAGACGTGCCCACGAGTTTGATGCTGCTCTTTGGGGCACACGCGCTGCCTTTATTGGTGGTTTCTCATCTACGAGTAACGTACGGGCCGGGAAGCGCTTCGGAATACCCGTAGCCGGCACACACGCTCACTCTTTCGTTCAAGCATATCGCGATGAATATGTCGCGTTTAAGAAGTACGCTGAAACTCATAAAAAATGCGTCTTTCTCGTTGATACATACGACACTTTAAAATCAGGTGTTCCAAATGCGATTCGCGTCGCGAAAGAGTTTGGGGATCGTATCGATTTTTATGGCATTCGCCTTGATAGTGGTGATATGGCTTATTTATCAAAAAAAGCAAGAAAACTACTAGATGAAGCTGGGTTTACACATACAAAAATTATTGCTTCTAGCGATTTAGATGAATACACAATTATGCATTTGAAATCTCAAGGAGCAAAAATTGATGTATGGGGCGTTGGAACAAAGTTGATTACATCCTTTGAGCAACCGGCATTAGGGGCTGTTTATAAACTAGTTGCGATTGAAGATACTGATGGAAAGTTAAATGATACAATTAAAATTTCATCTAACCCTGAAAAAATTACGACTCCAGGACTGAAACGAATTTATCGCATTATCAATCGAGTTAATGATCATGCAGAAGGAGATTATATTGCATTAGATTCTGAAGAACCTGGAAAAGAAGAACGCTTAAAAATGTTTCACCCTGTTCACACGTATATAAGTAAATTTGTAACAAACTTTGAAGCTCGCGAACTGCATAAAGACATTTTCGTTAACGGCGAAAGAACATATGAACTACCAGGTATATTAGATATTCAAAAATATAATGAACAGAGTCTCGCGCTATTTTGGGAAGAGTATATGCGAACTTTAAATCCCGAAGAGTACCCTGTCGATTTAAGTCAAGAATGTTGGGATCATAAAATGAATTACATTCAAACTGTTCGAGAACAAGTTGAAAAAAATATACAAAAATAAAACAGAGAAGCTCCTCCTTCTCTGTTTTTTCAATATGATATGTATCTTTGTGAACAATATATTAAATAATAAGACAAATATTTTTTATTTGTAAATTTTAATATTACGTTATTTATTTATAAAATAATATTTGCTATTATTTTATTGAGTCAATTTCAACAAAATAACCTAAAAAAGAGGACGCAGGTTGCGTCCTCTTTTTTATAAATCTTTCACTCGTAGTACACGCATTGCATTTAACACTGCAAGTAGTGTCACACCAACATCTGAGAAGACAGCTTCCCACATTGTTGCAATACCGAAAGCACCCAGTAATAAAACTAACCCTTTTACTCCTAATGCAAAGATGATATTCTGCCATACAATGCGTCGTGTACGTTTTGCGATGTTTAAGGCTGTTGCAATTTTTGAAGGCTCATCAGTCATAATAACGATGTCTGCCGCCTCAATCGCTGCATCTGATCCTAAACCACCCATCGCAATACCAACATCTGCTCTTGCTAATACCGGTGTGTCATTAATACCATCACCAACGAAAGCAACTTTTTCTTTTCCGTTCTTCGCCGCATCAATTTTTTCAATCTCTTCTACTTTTTGTTGCGGTAATAGTTCTGCGTGAACTTCATCTAAACCTAATTCCTTACCGACAGCTTCACCAACTGCTTTTGCATCACCAGTTAACATGACTGTCTTCTTAATACCTAGTTCTTTTAATTTTTGAATTGCTTGTTTTGAATCTTCTTTTACCTCATCAGAGATAACGATATAACCTGCATATTCCCCATCTACAGCAACGTGAACTAATGTACCTACCGTTTCTGGTTGCTTAAATGTAATATTTTCTTTTCTCATTAACTTAGCATTACCTGCAAAAATTTCTTTTCCTTGTACTTTTACGACTGTACCGTGACCAGAAATTTCGTTATAATCATCGATTATTTTTTCATCAATTGATTTTCCATATGCCTTTCGAATCGATTGTGCAATTGGATGATTAGAATACACTTCAGCAAATGCTGCATACTCTAATAATTCTTCATTTGTAATACCTTCGCTCGGTTCCATTTTTGTAACTTTGAAGACACCTTTTGTTAATGTTCCCGTTTTATCAAAAACAATATATTTCACATCATTTAAAGCTTCTAAATAGTTACTTCCTTTTATTAACACACCACTTTTAGATGCACCACCAATTCCTCCAAAGAATCCAAGAGGAATAGATACAACTAACGCACATGGACAAGAGATTACTAAGAACACTAAAGCTCTATAAATCCATTCTGAGAATGTAGCTCCTTCTAAAATAAGTGGTGGAATAAACGCCATGATCGCTGCTGTAATAACTACAACTGGAGTATAGTAACGCGCGAACTTCGTAATAAAGTTTTCTGTTGGCGCTTTTTTACTGCTTGCATTTTGAACTAAATCTAAAATTTTTGATACAGTTGATTCACCAAATTCTTTTGTAACTTCAATTGTTAATACACCATTTTGGTTCACAAAACCACTTAATACATCATTTCCAACTTCGACTTCACGTGGTACAGATTCACCAGTCAATGCTGAAGTATCTACCATTGATGTTCCTTCAACTACTTTTCCGTCTAATGGTACTTTCTCACCAGGCTTCACGATAATATAATCGCCAATTTGTACATCTTCTGGTGATACTTGTTTCGTTTCATTTCCAACCTTCACATTCGCATAATCAGGACGGATATCCATTAATGAAGTAATTGATTTTCGGGAGCGATTGACCGCAATACTTTGGAATAGTTCCCCCACTTGATAGAATAGCATTACCGCAACAGCTTCTGAATATTGTTGAATCGCAAAAGCTCCTAGTGTTGCAATTGCCATTAAGAAGTTCTCATCGAACACTTGGCCGCGAGTTATGTTCCTTACCGCTCTCCAAACAATATCTCCACCTATTAATAAATACGCAAGGACGAATAACGGAATTGTTATCATTTGTGGTAAGCCAGCTAATGCAGCAATTGCTGTCAAAATTCCGCCGACCACTAATCGTCCTACCATCTTTTTCACATTTGCTTCACCATGGTCATGACTATGTCCGTGGTCATGACCACCTTTTTCTTCACGAACAACTTTCACATCTGGTTCTAACTTTTGAACAACATTCGTTATATTTGCTACAGTCGCTTCTAATTCTCTTTTATTCGCTACTTCAACTCTTAATTTCTTTGATACGAAATCAACAGTTGCTTCTGAAACGGTCGGCATTTCTTTCACTTTATTTTCAATCTTCATCGCACAGTTTGCACAATCTAAACCTTCTAATATAAACACTTCTTTTGCTACTTTTGTGTTTTTTTCTTCTTGTACTTTAATATGCGGTTCTAATTTTGTAACGAGTTGCTTTGCTTCTGTAACAACTTCGCTTTCTTTATTTTGTGCTGTTTCTAAAATCATTGTTTTTGTCGCGAAATTTACAGAGCAAGAATTTACTCCTTCTATATTGCCAACACCTTTTTCAATTTTCATTGCACAGTTCGCACAATCTAAACCTTCTAACACCAGTTTCTTTTTCACCAATGCTTCAGCCATCGTTCTCCCTCCTCGCGTTCTTTTTATTCTTCCTCGTTTACGTGTTCAAACGCTTGCTCGAAGATATGAATGACGTGCTGGTCAGCTAACGAATAATAAACGACCTTTCCTTCTTTACGATTCTTTACAAGTTTCGCTTGCTTTAACACACGAAGCTGATGTGAAATAGATGATTGTGTCATTCCTAACAAATACGCTAAATCACAAACACACATTTCAGCTTCAAATAACGCATGTAATATTCTCGTACGTGTACGATCACCTAATACTTTAAATAATTCTGCTACTTTGCTTAAACTTTCATCAGTTGGAATTGTTTGTTTTACTTGATCAACAACTTCTTCATGAATTATCGTTTGAGAACATGTCTCTTGTGGTGTTTTTACTTTATTTCCAGCCATTATAGCTCACCTCTTCACTTGAACATATGAACAATCATTCATATATCTTATACTCTTATTATATGAGCGTCTATTCATATGTGTCAATGAAATCTCATACATTTTTTTGAACATTTCGTTCACATAAAAAAAATCTACCCATATTTTCTGCATCCATTACATTCTCATACAAAAAAAGATGTACATTTTGCACAAAAGAAAAAAGCCTTGCGCGTTCCCTAGACGCACAAGGCTTACTTATACTTATATCCCTTTTAATTAGCTGTTAATTAGCTTGTTCTAAATTATCCTGCGAACTTCCATCGTCTTTTAAATGACTGTGCTTTTTCGAATAAACAAAGTATACAACTACTCCGATTGCTAACCAAACACCGAAGTATATCCATGTTTTTAATGGTAAATTTACCATTAAGAATAGACAACATGCAACTGAAATAATCGGTAAGATTGGTACAAGTGGTACCATAAATCCACGTTGCAGTTTCGGATGCGTTTTACGAAGAATGATAACAGTTACACCAACCATAGCGAATGTTAATAACGCTCCAATATTCGCTAAATTCGACAATTCTTTTAAATCGATAAATCCAGCAATTAAAGCACTACCAATTCCTGTTAACCAAACTGAAAATGTTGGCGCTTCAGTCTTCTTGTTAATTTTCGCGAAAGATTTTGGCAATAAACCGTCACGGCTCATTGCGAAAAATACACGAGTTGTTGCATAAATGTAAGCAAAAATTACAGCCATAATACCGATTACAGCTCCAATAGCAATTACACCAGCCACTTTATCTTGTCCTACAACTTCTAACACATATGCCATAGCTTCAGGTACATCTAATTCCTTATAAGAAACCATACCTGTCATAACGAGACAAACTACAACATAAATGATTGTACAAATAACTAACGAAGCAATAATACCAATCGGTAGATCACGTTGTGGATTTTTTACTTCTTCAGCAGAAGTTGCTAATGCATCAAATCCTAAGAAAGCAAAGAATACTGCTGCTCCCCCTGCGAACACTCCACTTAAACCGTACGGTGCAAATGGTATCCAGTTTTCTGGTTTCACGTAAAATACACCAACTGCAATGAATAAAACAACAATACCAATTTTAATTAATACCATTATGTTATTCACACGCTTACTTTCTTTCGTACCTCGTGATAATAGCCAAGTTATCACTAACGTAACGATAACTGCTGGTAAGTTTACCATACCACCTTGTGCTGGAATCGTTAGCAATGCTTTTGGAATTTCAAGTCCCAATCCACTCACTAGGTTATGGAAATAACCCGTCCATCCTCCGGCTACTGCGGCAGTCGTTACGACATATACGGATAACAATGTCCATCCCATTAAATGGGCAACAAACTCACCAATTGTTGCATACGAATATGTGTACACACTACCTGAAACAGGCAGTGTCGATGCAACTTCTGCGTAACATAAAGCTGCAAATCCACAAACAATTGCTGCAATCATAAATGAAAAAATAACTGCTGGACCAGCATCTCTTGCTGCTACTAATCCTGTTAATACTAGAACTCCTGTACCAATTATCGCACCAATCCCTAGCATTGTTAGGTCAAATGCCCCTAGCGTTTTCGTTAAAGTTTTACTTTTACTTTCCCCTAACAATTGCGTAACGGATTTCTTTTTAAATAGGTTGGCCACGATGAATGCCCCCTTTTACCAAGAAGAGCTAAGAGGTATTATCTCTTAGCTCTTATCATGTTGTTTTATATATTGTTCGATTTTGTTTTGTATAATGCTTCTATTAGCAAGATACTGTTTCTGCTTCTAATAATTCTTTAGCACCTTTGTACTCTACACCGTGAGCTTCTGCAACTGCTTCGAATGTTACATAGCCATCTAATGTGTTAATACCTTTTAGTAATGCAGAGTTGCCTAAGCAAGCTTCTTTGTAGCCTTTGTTAGCAATTTGTACTGCATATGGTACTGTTACGTTTGTTAATGCAAGAGTTGATGTACGTGGAACCGCACCTGGCATGTTTGCAACTGCATAATGAACAACGCCGTGTTTTTCGTAAGTTGGGTTATCATGAGTTGTAATACGGTCAGTTGTTTCGAAAATACCACCTTGGTCAATCGCGATATCTACAACAACAGAACCTGGTTCCATTGATTGAATCATTTCTTCTGTTACAAGTTTTGGCGCTTTTGCACCTGGGATTAATACTGCACCGATTACAAGATCAGACTCTTTTACAGCTTCTGCAATATTGTAAGGATTAGACATTAAAGTTTTTACTTGGTTTCCGAAAATGTCATCTAATTGACGAAGACGTTCTGCACTTAAGTCGATGATTGTTACATCCGCACCTAGTCCAACTGCAATTTTAGCAGCATTTGTACCAGCTTGTCCACCACCGATGATTGTTACTTTACCACGTTTAACCCCTGGAACACCTGCAAGTAAGATACCTTTACCGCCTTTGTTTTTCTCAAGGAATTGTGCACCAATTTGTGCAGCCATACGACCAGCTACTTCACTCATAGGTGCAAGTAATGGTAGAGAACGGTTTTCTAATTGTACTGTTTCATATGCAATAGAAACAACTTTCTTTTCGATTAATGCTTTTGTTAATTCTGGTTCTGGAGCTAAGTGTAAGTATGTGAATAAGATCAAACCTTCACTGAAGTGTTTGTATTCGCTTTCAACTGGTTCCTTAACTTTCATAACCATTTCCATGTTCCAAGCTTCTTCAGCTGTATCAACAATTTTTGCTCCCGCTTCAACATACTGAGCATCTGTGAAACCAGATCCTAAACCTGCACCCTTTTGAATGAATACTTCGTGATTGTTACGAATTAAATGTACAACACCTGCTGGTGTCATTGCCACACGGTTTTCGTTGTTTTTAATTTCTGCTGGTACCCCAATACGCATAATGAAATGCCCCCTTATAATTAACAGAAAAAAGAGATTCTTTTTTCTTTTTGTAATAATTAATAACTTATGTCCTTATTCTAGCATAACTTAAAAGTTATGAAAACGCTAACATACCATTTTTTTAAAGTTTATATATTTAGAATAGTGTAAATATATGGAACATTGATTCTATTAGCCTCTTCGTTCCATTTCATTATCTATCACTCTATTTTCATTATACTCCTTCAAAACTAACCGTATTCTTTTATTATTCGACAATAATGTAACAATGTAAGAAACCTAAGTAGCGACGTATACATATACACTTATTACCTTACACAATACTTTAGAGATATATTCTTCTCCTAAAAAAACAGCTGCAGGCATTTAGCCAGCAGCTGGGTAACTTATAAATAACTTAGAAAATAAATCATCTGTTGTTTCACTAATTTTATCAAACACATCACTTTCTTCCGCTTCTTGTTCTTTTAACATCTTAATTGTTTCACGTGCATCTTCAGGATAATCGGTAATGATACCATCTACGTTTAACTTATAATATCCCTTTAAACTTTCCATATCATTTACTGTCCATACGTAAATTGGCTTGTTTAACTTCCTTGCTTCTTTTACTAACTTCTTATTTAACATATATTCTTCCGCTACGTAAAAATCAGCTTTCACATTCTTTAAGTTGGCTCTACTTGCGTACAGTATATATCCGACTTTTATATCTGAATTTGCACGCTTAAACTCTTTAATAAGCGGGTAATGTAACGTTTGAATGACACATTGTTTCTCAAATTCATTATCTTTAATTGCTTTTAATACTTTGTTTACGAAGTCTTTTTCGCCACCATGTAACTTCACTTCAATATTAAGCTTGATTTTCCCCTTTGCCAGCTTAATGATTTCATCAAGTGTACTGATTTGTCCTGAAAATCCATCTTGACTTAGGGTAAGCTGTCTTAACTCGTCCATCGTTAAATCTGACACGTGAACATTAGCATTAGCAAGACGTTTTAGCTTCAAATCATGTATAACTGCTAGTTCACCGTCTTTCGTTTGCAGTACATCAATTTCAGCATAATCTGCTTTCGCATCAATAGCTCCCTGCACAGCTTCTTTCGTATTCTCTACACCTTTTGAAATATAACCACGATGAGCCATAATAATTGGTTCTTTATATGTGTTTGTAATAAAGGTCACAATGAAGGCAACCACCATTCCCGCAGTAATAATTCCTACAATATATACACCAATAAATTTCCAACGATGTTTTTGGAAGAAACATTTATCTGCTTTTGTTTTCGAATAGTCTAATCCTTCTTCTAATAAAACATCTTCAACTGGAACCTTTTGTAAATACAATCTTGTTAACGCCATAATGTAAAACGGCGTCATAATAAAGCTAAATAGATACAATGTACTTGTTAAGAAGACTGAAATAGTTGACTCTGCTAGCAGCGCAAATGTCCCTTCTGGGTTTGTAAATTCATATACTCCCCACAGACAAAGTAAATAAATTCCTACACATAAAAGAAAGACGATTCCTACAGATATGAAAAAACCTACTAAAAAGAACAATACTTTAAAGAAGCTTTCTTTTACTAAGCTGGCACTTTTGCGTGCTGCCGTGCGGAACGGCTTTTGCTCTAAAACGATAATAGGTAAAACAAAAATCCAACGAAGATTTAAATAAGCAACTACAGCAAAGAAAGTATAATACCCAACTTGCCCCATCGTTGTCTTAAATAGTTCACCTGTAATAAAATTAGGAATTTGAATTTCAGGAATCAATGCAGATTTATACCCCACGCTTAATAGTGGTAATAGTACAACTGCATACAAAACAAATCCAGGTAAGCAATATGTAAACAGAGAAGGTAAATACGTTACTGTTTTATACAGAATTGGACGTAATCTCACCTTTTGCCTTTTATGAGCGAAGTACGAAATAATAATAAGTACTGCAAACTCTGTAAAGATAAGAAACAATGCCAATATAGATAAAATTACAATCGCCAAAATCCCGTATGGTGTTTTCAAAAATGCTAATAACTCATCATTTGTTGCATTTGCATACCCACCAAAGTACAACAACTTATTGAAAATAATACCGAAAAGCGGGATAAACACAATCGCTGCTAATAATTTATAAGCGAGTTGGAATGTTAACACATTCCAAAAAGCAAATCTAACAGTTTGAAAGGAATGTCTCATTACTCCTGGTATAGAAAGTCTTTTACGGTGTTGCATATATTCCTCCACATTCTAAAACGATATTTGAGATGGATTCCATGTTTCCATTTCTAATCCATCTTTTTAATAATAATATATTCCGCATAACATGAACACTCTTATACATACAATGAAAAAAGTGATGGCTACTTCCCATCACTTTTTCATTTACCCTATTTTTTCTCTAACCCTTGTCCAAATGCTTTCAAGAAGCTAAAACCGAATGTAATGGCTCTATTGATATCTGGATCTTTTAACACTTTAAAGAAATCCATCACTTTAGTTTTTTTACCACTATTTAATTCATCTGTTGCAAATTGCAATCCAGTAACTAAACTCGATGTGATTTGCTTTGTTACCTCTGGATCAACTGCGGATAGCGCTTCCCCTGCCCCCATCATATTGTTGAGTGCATTTTTAACTGGTTCACGATTTAATTGCTCCACAGCGATTTTTGAAACATCTTCCTTCGCAGCAAGTAAACTAATCGCCGCATCTAATATCCCAGCCTTCTGTAACTGTGCTAAAAGCTGCATCGTTTCCTCTACTGCTTCACGATTATTAGATAACTCATTTAGAAGTTCATCTGCTACTTGCTGTTTCTGTTCTTCCTCTGTTACAACTTTCTTTTTAATTAACGTAATTTCTTTCGCCACTATCTCCGCCCCCTAGTCCACAAGTGCTACGTATTGTTTTCTTTGCCACTTTTGATCGATTTCAACACCATTTTGCGGATTACGCTTTTTATCTCGCGGGTTTGAAGATGGTAACGGACGATTTCCTCTTTCACGTAATACACGCATTTTCACCATCGTTTGTTTATATGCTGGTGTACACGTATAAAGGTCTGTTGCCGTCCCGGTTAAAATATTAATCGCTTCTTCATTTATCGTTGCATGCATCGGTAAATATAGCTCTTTCCCCGTTACACGATCCGTAACAAGCGCCTGTACTTTAATTTTCCCAAATGGTGATGCTAATTCCACAAGACCACCATCTTTCACATTGCGCTCTATAGCGAGTTCAGGTGAAATTTCAACGAATACTTCAGATACTTTAGATAAAATACCAGCCGACTTATTCGTCATGTTCCCTTCATGGAAATGTTCTAGCATACGACCATTATTTAAAAGTAAATCATATTCATCTGGCGCTACAACCGGTGGCACCCATTCATCTAATGATAAACGAGCAAGTTTATCTGGGAAGTTAAATCCGTCTACATATAATAGCGGTGTATCGCTACCATCATGACTACCCCAACATAAACTATTCCATCCTTCTAGACGGTCGTACGTTGCTTGAGAGTATAACGGTGCAAGTGATGCGATTTCGTCCATAATTTCACTTGGACTTTCATAATTCCAATCCCCTCCTAGTGCACGAGCAACCTTTTGTAAAATCCACCAGTCTGGTTTGGAATCACCAAGCGGTTTCAATACTTCATATAATCTTTGAATACGGCGCTCTGTATTCGTAAACGTTCCTTCTTTTTCTAAGCTTGGTGCCGCTGGTAAAATAACATCAGCAAAACGAGCTGTTTTTGATAAGAACATATCTTGAACAACGAGGAAGTCTAAATTCGATAAAATATGTTGCACATGGTTCGCATTTGAATCAACTAAAGCCATTTCTTCACCCATGACATACATACCACGTAGTTTTCCTTCTTCTGCCGCAAGTAACATTGCAATATTATTTAATCCTGGTGCTTTCGGAATAGTTGTGCCGTATGCTTTTTCAAACTTCGCACGAAGCGTATCATCTGATACTGCTTGATAACCAGGAAGCCAGTTTGGTAATGTTGCCATATCACAAGCACCTTGTACGTTATTATGCCCTCGTAATGGATATGCGCCTGCACCAGGACGACGATAGTTACCCGTAACAAGCAGTAAATTTGAAATGGCAGCGGACGTTGTACTTCCTCCTGTATTTTGCGTTACACCCATTCCCCAAAGTATACAAGTTCCATCTGCTTCATATACCATACGAGCCATTTCTTTCAGATTTCCTTTTGAAATTCCCGTAATTTCTTCTGTATAATCGAGCGTATACTTTTCTAACATTTTGCTATATTCATCAAAGTTCTTTACATTTTCAGCTAAAAACTTTTTATCGTGCCAATCTTGATCAATAATATATTTCGTAATACCAGCAAGCCATACGTAATCCGTACCTTGGCGCGGATGAATAAATAAATCCGCACGCTCTGCCATTTCATGTTTACGAAGGTCTGCTACAATTAGTTTTTGCTCGTGTAATTTATGAGCACGTTTTACTCTCGTCGCAAGTACAGGATGTCCTTCAGTTGGATTCGCACCAACGATAATAACAAGGCCTGCTTCCGCTATATCTTTCACTGTTCCAGCGTCCCCGCCCATACCGACAGTTTTAAATAAACCGTCTGTCGCTGGAGATTGACAATAACGAGAACAATTGTCCACATTATTCGTTCCATATATTTGTCGTGCTAGTTTTTGCATAAGGTAGTTTTCTTCATTTGTTACTTTCGAAGAAGAAATGAATCCAAATGCATCGCTGCCATATTCAGATTTAATATGCTGCATGTTAGAAGCAACAACTTCTAATGCTTCTTCCCATGAAGCTTCAACAAACATATCTCCTTGGCGAATTAATGGCTTCGTAATACGATCTTCACTATTTACAAAGTCCCATCCAAATTTACCTTTTACACATGTGGAAATACCATTAACCGGCGCATCTGAAACAGGTTGAACTTTTAATATATGGCGATCTTTCGTCCATACTTCGAAGGAACAACCAACACCACAAAATGTACAAACTGTTTTTGTTTTATTAACTTTCGTCTTACGCATCGCAGCCTCTACTTCTGAAACTGCTAAAATACTACTATATCCTGGCTCTACATCCTTTACAAAATCAATCATCGGATCTAACACATCTGGTTTTAATCCTGTCATAAACCCAGCTTCACCTAACATTGATTTTTCCATTAATGCATTACACGGACATACTGTTACACACTGTCCACAACTTACACAAGATGAGTCATTTATACTTACACCATGATCCCATATAACACGTGGACGATCTAAGTTCCAGTCTATCGATATAGTTTCATTAACCTGTAAGTTTTGACATACTTCTACACACTGCCCACAAGCAATACATTGATTTGGATCATATCGATAAAACGGATGTGACATATCCACTTCACAAGCACTTACTTTCGGCTCATACGGATATTTCTGTTCTTCAATTCCCATCATATGTACAGTGTTATGGACTTTACAGTTACCATTATTGTTATCACAAACGGTACAATACAATAAATGATTCTCTAATATACGATCCATCGCCTCAGTCTGTGCCTCTTTTGCACGCCGGGACTGTCTTTCGATATGCATACCATTCTCTAATTTCGTTGAACAAGCACGCATTAACTTCCCATTTACTTCTACAATACACGTATCACAAGTTTGAATTGGATCTACTTCTGGTACATGACAAATTTGAGGATGTTCCAAATTACTCTCGTTAAATAATTGTAGTATCGTCTTTTCACCCGATGTGGAAAATTCTTTACCATCCACGGTTACACGGACTGTCTGTTCTGTCATAGTTTCCCCTCTCCTTACAACCAACTGTACAACACAATTATGAATCCGTTTTCAAAATCGCATTACTGTACATATTTTTGAAACGCTCTGCCCAAATACTTTCTTATGAAGTCGATTCTAGATGTTATAAGGTATAACTACGAAAGCTTGAAAATATCATTATTCTACA
Source organism: Bacillus sp. BC08 (assembly GCF_054326875.1). Taxonomy (NCBI): domain Bacteria; kingdom Bacillati; phylum Bacillota; class Bacilli; order Caryophanales; family Bacillaceae; genus Bacillus; species Bacillus sp. BC08. The sequence goes on from NZ_JBTGPA010000028.1 coordinate 155,816, forward strand.
GTTCTATTATATCGTACATATACAATAATAACCAAAATAATCTGTGATCTTCTTGCTAATAGGTGTTTTTATTTTTTCCATTGTTTTATGATAATTATGGGAGAGAAATACATAAAAAAGGGGAATTTAATATGGAGCCTACGCAAGAAACTTATACAATTGTACGCTATCAATCTGGTACATTTTCAAAACAGCTTGATGAGATTGTTACAGAATCTCCTATTACTATTAAATTAAATGGTGAAGAATATGTAACAGTCGTATGCACACCAACCTATATTGAAGATATGGTTATTGGTTTTTTAATTTCTGAGGGGATTATTTCTTCTTATAAAGATATTGAAGAGCTATGGGTGCAAAAAGATAACGGAATTGTCCATGTAAGATCATCAAAAGTAAATCCGCTCTATCAAACTTTATATAATAAGCGATACATCACTTCTTGCTGCGGAAAAGGTAGACAAGGTTTTATTTTCGTTAACGATGCAGCAAAAGCAAAAGATTTACATGATATACACGTGAAAGTTACTCCTGAAGAATGTTTTTACTTAATGAATACTTTACAACAATCTTCCACTACATTTCGCCAAACTGGCGGTGTTCACAATACCGCTCTGTGTGATCGAAACAATATCCTCCTATCAAGAATGGATATCGGAAGACATAATGCATTAGATAAAATATATGGTCATTGTTTACGCAACGATATATCTGTTAAAGGAAAAATTATTGCATTTAGCGGGCGCATTTCATCCGAAATTCTACTCAAAGTTTCAAAAATTGGATGTGAAATTGTTCTATCTAAATCCGCTCCAACAAAATTAGCATTGCAACTCGCTCACGATTTAGGCATTACAGTCGTAGGATTTATTAGAAATGAATCTTGTAATATTTACACCCATCCAAAGCGAATTGATGGTTATCAATCGAATAACTAAAATAACTCCTCAACCGAGGAGTTATTTTAGTTATGAAAATGTAATATACTAAAGACTTGAATAGTTAATAAAGTTAATATATAATTTCATTACATATTTAAAAACAAAACATTGTAGCATATATCTTTTCATTCTTTTACAAATTAAAAGAGACTGCTAACAAAACGCATACACAATCTTATAAAAGTAATGGATTTATTTTATTTGAAATCGACCAAGGAGGTTACAACTATGGAAATTCGCTTATTAACGACAGAGGACGCAGAAATATATTTAAAAGTTTGTATGGAAGGTTTAACGAAAAACCCGGAAGCTTTTAGCTCTTCTTATGAAGATGTTCTGAAACATGAGGATCCTGTAGCTGCTATGGCAAAACGATTAAGCAATCCGGATAAGTATACTCTAGGGGTCTTCAAAGATAACGATTTAATCGGCATTGCTACTTTAGAAACAAAGCCTTTCATTAAACAAGAACATAAAGCAAAAATCGGTTCCGTTTTTGTTTCCCCAAAAGCGCGTGGCCTTGGAGCAGGACGAGCTCTAATTAAAGCCATTATTGAAAATGCCGATAAATTACATGTGGAACAACTTATGCTCGATGTTGTAGTTGGTAACGCTGGTGCCAAAAAATTATATGAATCATTAGGTTTCCAAACTTACGGCGTACAAGAGCGTTCATTAAAGCATAACGGTCAATATTGGGACGAGGAACATATGGTTCTGTTCTTAAATGATTAATACTTCAATATAGTTTTTTAAAAGCATCTTCTTATTAAGAAAGATGCTTTTTTCATTACAACAATGTAATCTTCATGTCACCTTTATCGATCGTACCAAACCTTTCCATTCATTATACTAAAAGTATAAAGTGAAACTTTACTCAGTGGAAAGCTTTACCTCCACTGAGTATTAGTTGAACCAATCGGGCTTTTATGGGCAGTTGATCTTCCATCTAACTTCTTCGCACCCACTAAACCTTTAGATGGAAGTCTTACTGCCCATTAATGCGGGGTAAAGTGACACTTTAATTAGTGAGGCACCAATCATGAAATGAACGTATAGCATTCAATTGATATATAAAGGAGAATGTGACATGAAACAAAACAAACGAGCTATGCTTTTAATATTTACTACAGCAATTGTAACTTCTGGGTTAGCAATTTTACCTTGGTTTATTATATAGAAATATTCCCCTAATAACGAAAAAAAGCTTATTGCTTCTTAAGAAGCAATAAGCTTTTTCTATATTATAAAATCCCCAAAATTTTATTTACACAACTTATAATAATAACCATAGATACGGCAATGCACATGACAACCGTATTACGATCTTGCTTTTCTTTTTTTGAAATTTCTTCTTTTGGATTCATGTGTATGATCTCCTTTTAAAAAAAGTGTGAGATAGGAAATTTTTCTTATCCGATGCGAGGTGAATACGAAAACCCTCTCTATCTCACATACACAATAGAATGGAATTGTCATTTTATAAATAAAATGACATGACGTTATGTCGCAACATAGGGTATTTTGTGTCGCTACGTTTTCTATTATAAAAAATAGTTGTGCAAAACTAGTGCATTTTTTATGTCAATTACTCTGAGCGAAAAATAACTCTTCCACCCAATCACATAAAAAGAGTTTTTTATTATTTTCATGTAAACTATACAAGTAGAATGAACAGTTTGGGGTGCACAAGATTATGGTTAAAATTTTATTAGTAGACGATGAAGAACGCATGTTACGATTATTAGATCTGTTCTTAAGTCCTCGTGGCTATTTTTGTATGAAAGCTACTTCTGGCCTTGAAGCACTAAAGTTAATAGAACAAAAAGACTTCGATATTATTTTGTTAGATGTTATGATGCCGAATATGGATGGATGGGATACTTGCTATCAAATCCGTCAAATTTCCAACGTTCCAATTATTATGCTAACAGCTCGTAATCAAAATTACGATATGGTGAAAGGCCTCACTATGGGCGCGGATGACTATATTACAAAACCATTTGATGAGCATGTATTAGTCGCAAGAATCGAGGCTATATTACGTCGTACAAAGAAAGACGGCTTCGTTAGCTTCAATGGTATCGAGTGGGATAAAACGAAACATACTGTCACAGTTTATGATGAAAAAATCTCACTAACTCCTATTGAATTTTCGTTACTTGGACTATTTTTACAAAATACAAACCGTGCTTATAGCCGAGATGATTTAATCGAGAAAATTTGGGGCTATGAAACAGACATCGAATATAGAACAATCGATTCACATATTCGCAATATCCGTGATAAATTACGTAAAAAAGGATTTCCAATTGAAAATCACTTAGAAACCGTCTATAAAGTCGGATATAAATGGAAATGTGAATAATTACTTCGGTCAGTGGAAATACCCTACCACTGACCGTTTATTATGAATAAGGTATGGTGAGAAAATGAGTAAACTTTCCCTTAAAATTGGGACATACTTTTTAATATTAGCTTTATGTATTGAAACCATTGCTTTCGTATCTTTTTACAAAAGCATTTCAAACATGCGCATTGAGGAGGAAACACTTGCTCTTTTAGAAAAAGGGAATCGCTATAGTAACGAAATTACAAAACGCGCAAGGTGGGCTGAATACTCTAAACAAAAGAAACACACCGAACGCGCTGAATACAATAAAAATCCTAACCGTCCTATGTACCCTGAGTTCGATATCGCAGATGCAGCTGAAAACTTAGTTAAATCAGAATTAGTTGCCAACTCTGATATAGCTATCATTATAACGGACGATAATGACAAAATTATTTCTACCTCAGAACCCGTAACGAAAGAAATGCAAAAACAACTTACTTGTAAAACAGAGACTATTCCCAAAAAAGGATTGATCGTCGAAAAAAACTGGAAAAAATCAAAATTCATCTCAACAGTAAGCCCTTTGGAAACTCAAGGATTTCAAGGTAAGTTATATATGTTATTAAAAACATCTTTCTTAGAAAATATGTTACTTAAACTCATGAATCAATTTCTTATCATTAGTGTTGTGACAATTATTTTAACGACTATTTCTGTCTTCGTTTTTTCTCGTGTTATTACAGAACCGCTTATAAAAATGAAGAGGGCAACAGAAAAAATGTCAAAATTAAATACGCCAATTCAATTAGGTATAAAACGAAATGATGAACTTGGAAGCTTAGCAAAAACGATTGAAGATTTATCCAGTGAACTGACTTATATGAAAAAAGAACGCAATGAATTTCTCGCTAGTGTTGCCCATGAACTATTAACTCCATTGACCTATATGAAAGGGTATGCGAAGGTAGCAAAGAGAGAATCTTTAACGAAAGAAGAGCGAGAAGAATACTTGCAAATCATTGAGGATGAAACAGATAGTGTCACCGATCTCGTCCAAGATTTATTTATGCTTGTACAATTAGAACAACACCAGTTTGTTATAAAAAAACAAAAAGTGCTACTTAAACCATTTTTAGAAAGAATGATTGAAAAAACAAAAACAACATTAACAAATAAACAAATGCAACTCCATGTATATTGCAAAGATGACTTAGAAGTTTGCATAGACGAAAGACGTATGGAACAAGTTATGTTAAATTTATTACACAATGCTTATCAGCATTCGCCAGAAAACACATCTATTACGATACGTGTACTCGCGAAAACAGATTCTTTTGCAATAAGTGTAGATGATGAAGGAGAAGGTATTCCCGAAGAAGATATCCCCCATATTTTTGATCGCTTTTATCGTGTTGATAAATCCAGAACGAGAGCTACTGGCGGAAAAGGTATCGGGCTAGCTGTTGCAAAAGAAATTGTAGAATTGCATAACGGTTCCATTCTAGTAACAAGCCAATTAGGAGCAGGAACAAACTTTATAATTGAGCTACCTTTTGAATAAGATGCGTGTGAAAACACCAGTAGTAGTAAACACTACTGGTGTTATTTTGTTCATAAAATCAGCTCATATAAGCTAAGCTTTTGAAATTATTCTTATTTCAATATAAAATAAAGTGAAACTTTAATCCATGGAAAGGTTCACCCATGGATTATTAGTTGAACCAATCGGGTATTTACGGGCAGTTGTCTCCCACCTAAATTCCGCGCATTCGCCGAATTTTAAAGTTGGAGTCTTATTGCCCGCGAATAGCGGAGTAAAGATACATTTGCAAAGATTTGGAGGGTGATATAATTGGATATCCATGTATTAACAAAAGACGAAGCGGAAATTTACTTAGAACTTCGTGTAGAAGGATTAAAGCAAAACCCTGAAGCTTTCAGCTCTTCTTATGAAGATATTATTAATAAAGAGTGTGCGATTGAATATAAAGCACAAAAATTAGCACAAGATGAAAACTATACGCTAGGTGCATTTAAAGATGGACAATTAATCGGGGTTGCAACACTGGAAACGAAACCATATGTAAAACAAGAACATAAAGCTAAAATCGGTTCTGTATATGTATCTCCAAAAGCACGCGGACTTGGAGCAGGAAAAGCACTTATTAAAGAATGTCTTGAACTTGCTAAATCTTTAGAAGTAGAACAAGTTATGCTTGATGTTGTTGTTGGCAACGATGGAGCAAAAAAACTTTATGAATCATTAGGATTTAAAACATTTGGTGTACAAGAACGTTCATTAAAATATAACGGACAATATTGGGACGAAGAGCATATGGTCTTATTCTTAGATGAAAATAAATAATAAAAAACATCCTCATGCTTGGAGGATGTTTTTTTACTTTCTTGTATACCATGCCTTATGTAGTAGTTGAATCGCTTTCGCAATTTCTTCTTCTGACAAAATCGCAAACCCAAGTAAAACTACATTTTCAGGTGCAGTACCGTCTTTATAGTACGTAGAAACAGGATATATTTTAATACTATATTTTGCAGCTTCTTTAATTAACTCTTCTTCTCGCATTCCATTATGCACTTGTAATAAAATGTGTAATCCAGAATCTTCTCCTATCACTTCAACACGATTAGAGAAATACTTCTCTATTTCAAAAACAAGTCGATCCCTCTTTTTCCGGTAGACGACACGCATTTTATGAATATGTTTTTCCCAATAGCCTTCATTTAAAAACCTTCTAATCACTTCTTGGTCCATTCTCGAAACACTTTGCGTATAAAACAAATATTCCTTTTGATATTTTTCAATTAAATTCTTCGGTAATACTATATAGCTCATCCGTAATGAGGGTAACAAAGCCTTTGATAGCGTCCCCATATAAATAACTTTCCCATCTGTATCTAATCCTTGTAGTGCCGGAATTGGCTTTCCTGAATAGCGAAATTCACTATCGTAATCATCTTCAATAATATATCTATCTTCTTTCTTCGCCCATTGTAAAAGCTGTGTCCTTCTCGTAATAGGCATAATCATTCCAAATGGGAATTGATGAGAAGGCGTTACAAATACAACATTTGCATCGCTATTTTCTAAATCTGCCATACAAATTCCGTCCCTATCTAAAGACAACATTTGAACCTTCTTTTCTCCTTGTTCAAAAACAACCATTTTCCTATGATAACCTGGGTTTTCAACTGCATACTTACTTCCCTTCAACAATTGAAAAAGTAACTTCACTAATATTTGTGTTCCTGCCCCTAATACGATTTGGCTAGCTGAACAACGCACACCTCTAGATTCATACAAATAGTTCGCAATTTCCTCCCTTAAGCTCAATTCCCCTTGAGGATGTCCAAGAAAAAGCAACTCATTATTATGTGGCTGCCATACATCATTTATAAGCTTGCGGTACATAGTGAACGGAAAAGTATTCTTATCAACTCCTGTTTGGGTGAAATCAAATTTATAGTTCTCCTCCCGAAACGGTACTTCTTCTACTTTCTCTTCGCTTTCTTCTACATAAATCATTTGTTCAACTTTACATACAAAATAACCTTTTCTCGATACCGACTCAATATAGCCTTCGGCAAGTAATTGTTCGTAAGCCGCTTCTACTGTATTCTTACTCACTTGTAAATAGCTCGCCAGCTTTCTTTTTGCAGGTAATTTTGTAAAAGCCGGAATCGTTCCATCTTTAATTTCTTTTTTTATATACTCATACAATTGCACGTACAATGCCTTTTTACTATTCGTATTCAAATTAGGCGTTAATTCTAACATAACATCTGACCCCTTAATAAAACTGAAATCTGATACTTTTTACAGTACCAGAATTTATATATAATTCCTTTTATCATGTCACACATAAAAAATCAAATACTCGAGAGGAGATGCATGATCATGAACAACAATAGACGGATTGGACTCATTATGATTATTACAGGAGCTACCTTATGGGGATTATCTGGCCCAATGATTCAGTGGCTATTTCAACATACTAACGTATCATCAATTGATTTTTTGACGATACGCTTGCTGCTTGCGGGAATATTTATTTTATCTTTCTTACTTATAAAAAAACAAAACATATTTCAAATTTGGAAACACCCTAAACATTCTATACAACTTATTATTTTCTCTATTCTCGGCATGCTCGGTGCACAATACGCCTTTATCGAAACAGTTCATATTAGTAATGCGGTTACAGCCACTTTATTTCAGTTTCTTGGTCCTGTTCTTATTACCATTTATGTCGCATTTGAACAACGAAAATTCCCTGCTTCTCTGCAAATACTCGCAATTATAACAGCACTAACAGGAACGTACTTTATTATTACAAACGGTTCAATTGAAAATATTGTCTTATCGAAAGAAGCCATTATTTTCGGCCTATTAACAGCAATTGGATTTGCATTTTATACCCTTCATCCAGCTTCTCTTATTAAAGAATGCGGAACAACTGTAGTAATTGGCTGGGGGATGTTAATCGGCGGTATTGCCCTGCTTATTTGTAATCGCTCGTTTGAATGGAGTCAGCTTTCACAAACTTTCACACCAAAAACTTTTTCTATGCTTATTCTTATCATCATAAGTGGCACCCTTTCTTTCCTTCTTTATATCGGTAGTCTGAAATATTTAGCAGCAACAGAAACAAGCATTTTATCTAGCATTGAACCACTTGTAGCTGCCATTGTTTCAATCGCTTGGCTAAATGAATCCTTTGGAGCATATCAATTACTAGGCGGCGTATGTATCGTTCTTTCTGTTATTTTCTTAACCATGCCGCAAAAAGAACGAGAACCAACCTTTACAACTGAGCAAATATAGAAAATGTCAAAAGAGGTCGTACAAAACTTACGACCTCTTTTGACGCTTTAAAGGAATTGTCCCGCTTTCTAGCAAATACAATTACACTAACAATAAAAATTAGGAGTGTGACACCATGAAAAAAATCGGAACCATGTTACTTTTCTCCTTTCTCATCGTTGGATGCACACAAGGGCAACTTGATTCAGAAGTACCTAAAAAAGAAGCCATCGCAACGTCATCCACTCAAGTTAATGCACCTTCCTTTTTTCATCTTAGCGTTTTAAAAGATGTAAATTGGGAAGAAACACCCTCCTTCATACAAGAAAAAATACCTTTAAAAGGCATCGAAGAAAAAGTCGCAATGGCTGATAAACCTATTATCGCAAATGAACAAAATGAAATAATGTGGTACTTTTTAGATCCTGAAATGCCAACTGGAAAACTATCTATTATCGCACTAAAACAAGGATCAGTAACCCCAACACCCGTACTCTTTCAAGAAGAAAATTCTAAACCAACTTGGACTACTTCAAATACAATTGATTCTACTACAACCGAACTCCCACTCACTATGTCGCTACCTTCATCTGGATTATGGGTATTAAACATATATATAAATGAAAAATATTATGAGCAATTCGTAATCACCGCTAAGTAAAGTGACAAAAACAAACCACTTTCTTACAACAATGTAATTTCTACGTCATGTACTTCGATAGCTGAAGTATCTCTCTTCTCTTATACTTAAAGTAAGAAATGCAACGAGGAGAGATGAGAGATGAAAAAAGTGATAGAAGTGATCGTAGCAGTAACTGAGGTTTTAGTAAATGGTAAACAAGTTGCAATGGAATTAAATAAATAGTGAAGAAACATAAATAATTCTACACTTCTTCATTATTTTGATTTCTTATCTCAAAAAAGCAGTGCCTTTTTAGGCACTGCTTTTTTGCTATTAATAACTTGGTATTGTCGTAATTTGCGCCACGCCTGAATCAATAGCTGCCTTCGCTACTGCTTCCGCAACACTTGGAACAACTCTTTTATCTAACGGATTCGGGATTACATAATTCGCATTACGTTCTTCGTCCGTAATGATGTTAGCGATCCCATATGCTGCCGCTAATTTCATCTCTTCTGTAATATCCGTCGCGCGCACATCTAACGCACCACGGAATATCCCTGGGAACGCCAATACATTATTTACTTGATTCGCATAATCCGAGCGCCCGGTTCCTACTACAGCTGCCCCAGCCTCTAATGCATCCTCTGGGAAGATTTCTGGAATTGGATTCGCCATAGCAAACACAATTGCTTTCTCATTCATCGTTTGTACAAGTTCTTTCGTTAATACGTTAGGAGCAGATACGCCAATAAAAATATCAGCTTGATGAATCGCTTCTTTTAACGTTCCACGCACATATTCTCGATTTGTCTTTTTAGAAACTTCAATTTGTGCTTCGTTCATCCATGATTCACCTTCACAAACAATACCTTCTAAGCTAACTAACGTAATGCGCTTTGCACCAGCCTTTAATAATAATTTTCCAATTGCAATTCCTGCCGAACCCGCACCGTTAATAACAATTTTTACATTATCCATTTGTTTGCTAACAACTTTTAATGCATTAATAACAGCTGCCAAGACGACAATAGCGGTTCCATGTTGATCATCATGGAATACAGGAATATTTGTTTCTGCTTTTAATCGCTTTTCAATCTCAAAACAACGTGGTGCCGCAATATCTTCTAAGTTAATTCCTGCAAACGTAGGCTCTAAATTTTTCACAAGGGTAACGATTTCATCCACATCAGTCGTACCTAAACATAACGGGAAAGCATCTACATTCGCAAACTTCTTAAATAAAATGCTCTTCCCTTCCATAACAGGCATAGCTGCTTTCGGTCCAATATTCCCTAAACCAAGTACCGCTGTTCCATCTGAAACAACTGCCACCATATTACCGCGTGCCGTATAGTCATACACTGTTTCTTCATCCGCCGCAATTGCTTTGCAAGACTCCGCTACACCTGGTGTATATGTCAGGCTTAAATCATCCGCTGAATTTACTTCTACTTTACTTGTAATTTCAATTTTCCCTACTAATTCTTTATGCAGTAACAATGATCTTTCATTAATTTGATTCTCTAACATACTTATAATCTCCCCTTAATTTGACAAGCTAGCTATATGAATATAGCTAGCTTGTTTGATCATGAAAACATTTTTAATAAAATTGTCGCTGTTACAACCATTGCTGCCCCGCCTAAACGTGTTGAAATTTGCGCAAACGGCATTAATTCCATACGATTTGAAGCTGATAAAATAGCAACATCTCCAGTTCCGCCTAAACCACTATGACATCCTGTTACAATTGCTGATTCAACTGGATACATTTTCATCACTTTCCCTACAAGAAAACCTGATGCTACCATTGTAAGAACAACTGATGCGCACACAACAACATATCCTACTGAAAGAACTGCTGCTACGTCTTTTAGCGGAATATATAGCAACCCTAATCCGACCATTAACGGCCAAGTTAAATTCTTCGAAATAAATTTATATAAATGGAATGCCCCTTGCTCCATTTTTGCTGGCATTAATTTAAAATATTTCACAAGTGCTGCTGAAAAAATCATAATGATTGCTCCAGGAATACCGATGAACTTAGAAGCAAATCCTCCAAAGATGAAGAACGTACACGCAATTAATAAACCTGCTCCCATTAATGAGAAGTCAATTGGCTTCTCTGTATTTTGTTCTTTTAATAACTCTGCTTGATTATCTGTTTTCACTAATACACCGTTACCACTAAGTTCCGGCTTCTTCTCACCTAAACGCTTCATATACCCTGCACTCACGATTGCGAACATATTTCCAATAATAGCCGCTGGAATAAGCTGCGATACAAACGTTGCTGATGATTCATTTAAAATATCACTATACGCTAATGATAATGGTAAAATCCCTTCCCCGATACCACCACTCACAATTGGTACGATGATAAAGAAGAATGTTTGCTTCATTTCAAATCCAAATAGTGAACCGACCAATAATCCTACTGCTACAGAAGCTAATGTCCCTACTACTAAGGGAATAAACATACGAACGAAACCTTGTACTAACACTTTACGGTTCATTCCTAAAATACTTCCGACTACTAAACAAGAAATATATAAATATAAAAAGTTCGATTTTTTCATTAACATAGTCGCAGCTTCCATTGAAGCTGGATTCATCCAGTTAAAAAATACAAGTAATGATGGAATAAATAACGAAAGTATTGCTGGACCACCGATATTTTTTAAAATTGGAATTCTCATCCCAATGTCGCCTAAGAAAATACCCATGATCATAATAACTGCAAATCCACCAATCATATCTGCTGGCAATTTATTATATACAGATGCCCCATAAATAATAGCAGCCAATACTACATATAACGGTAAAGGTATAACACCGATTTTTACATTCATAATTTTAGAAGCGAACGATTCTCTTTGTGCTTCATTTCCTTCAGGAAATGATACCGCTTCCACATTCTTTTGAATTCCCATATGGCACCCCCTTGTTTTCTTAATAACAATATTAAAACGCTTTCAATAGTAAAAATAGTTTTTGTAAGTTTTGTAATTGATTTTGTAATTAAAAAAAGTATAAGCGACTTATAATAAGTCGCTTATACGTAAAACTCTATTTTATTTTGGTCAATACATCTTAATTTACTCACTGGTCTTCCCACATTTTGATACACCATTTCGTTTTCTAATACTCCAATTTCAGTCAAAAACATTACATACTTTCGAATAGAAACTCTTGAAACTCCTACTAATTGTGCCATCTCGTCTGTTGTAAATGCTCGTCCATTCAACGACTCGATCTTCTGCCAAATTAATTGCATCGTTTGCTTCGTTAATCCTTTCGGAAGCTCTTTAGTGACAGTAGGCTCTTTTTTTTCTTTTTGCAAAATTAACGAATCTAATTCGGATTGACTAATTTTTTGTTGTTCTTTCATGAAAATAAGTTTTTCTCGATATATAGTTAATGCCTTTTTAAATCGTTCAAATGTAAATGGTTTAATTAAATAATCTACTACGCCATATTGTAATGCTTTTTTAATACTCCCCATATCATGTACAGCTGAAATCATTATAATATCGATTTCTTTTTCTTGGTTCCGAATATACATTAAAAGCTCAAATCCAGTCTCTTCAGGCATAAAAATATCAAGTAATACTAAATCTACTCGTGATTTCTCTAATACTTCTATCGCCGATTTTACGGAGTTAACTGCTTGAACAAGTTCAAACCCTCCTACTTGCTCTAAATAATGCGTATTTAACATTGCTACCATCGGGTCATCTTCTACAATTAAAACTTTAATCATATTTGCCTCTCATCCCTACCTTTAGGTATTTCAATTGTTATCGTTGTTCCCTTTCCTACTAATGAATGCATATGAATTTCCCCATTTATTCGCTGTATACTTTCTTTTACAAGATACAAACCATAACCACGGTTATCTCCCTTTGTGGAATAACCTTTCGTAAATAATGCCCCTATTTCTTCTTCTGGTATACCTTTCCCCGTATCTTGTACTGTAATGATTAATGTATCACCATATTGTATCTCAAGTTCAACTTGCTTCTTTTCACAATTCGTCACTGCCTCTAATGCATTATCAATTAAATTTCCGACAATCGTAATTAGTTCATGAATAATACTTTCATCATCTATTTCCGGCATGTAAGAGTCTTCACTTATGATTAATTTTATATTTTTCTCTCTAGCATAGCTAAGTTTCCCAAGTAAAAAACCAGCAAATACTGGACTTTTTACTCTTTCCATAACCCCACCAATTTCATATTGATGCTCTGATACCATACCGCTTATATACTTCTGCAATTCTTCATACTGCTTCATGTGTGTAAGCCCTAATACGACATGCATTTTATTCATAAATTCATGCGATTGTGCCCGTAATGCTTCCGCATATAGTCTAATACCAGTTAATTCTTCTGCTAATTTTCTAATCTCTGTTTTATCACGAAATGTTGCAATCGCACCAACTATTTCTCCTTTTACATATAAAGGAACACGATTCGTTACAATCGTAATTCCATAAATATTTTGTTCTTCGTTTAATTGCACCTCTCCCGTTTGTAATACTTCTTTTATACGTGAATTAGGCATATACAACTCAACATCTTTATCAATAAAATCTTCTTCAAGACCACTTTTCTTAAACAATCGTTTTGCCTCATTATTTATTAAAGTCACATTGGCCTCTTTATCTACAGCAATAATACCTTCCTTTACAGATTGTAGCATCGTATTTCTTTCTTCAAGAATTTTCGCTATCCTGTGAGGTTCAAGACCAAATAAACTTTTCTTTATATGTCTAGCTAGTAATATTGCTCCTATAATTCCGACTAGTACTCCAACTCCAACTCCAATATAAATGATATGTCTACTTTCCTTAACTCTCTCTTTTACATTATCTGCTGAAATACCAACAGCCACTGCTCCAAGTTGTTCACCTGTTTCAGAAAATACAGGTACAAATACTCGCATTGAAATACCTAAAGTTCCTTCTGCCAGCGATACATGTTCCTTTCCTTTCAATGCAGGCCCTTCATCTCCTCCAATAAAATGATGACCTATTTTTTGAGGATTTGGATGTGATTTTCTTATTCCATTCATGTCCATAACTACAATAAATTGAACACCTGTGTTTTTTAATATTCTATTTGTATACGTTTGGATTGCAGAAGTATCTGCTTTCCCAGTCAAACCATCGATTACAATCGAATCATTCGCCACAATGTGTGCAATTGTTTTTGCTTTCTCTGCTTGGCTATCCTCCGTCGTCCGTTCTACATTATGACTAATTAATATATCTGTCACAAGTAAAGAAAAAATTACAACTGTACAAACTAACAATGTAATCGTTTTCCATAAATTCCATAGTCTTTTTCTTTTTTTCATCCCGTTAATGACTCCCCTAATTACTAAATAGAAAAATAAGTAAGGTGATATTATTTTCACCTTACTTATCTGCTGTTATTATACTTTAAATTTACTAGTCATCGCTTGTAGTTCTTCAGCCATCTCAGCTAAATTTTGCGAAGCTGAACTAATTTCTTCCATTGAATTCATTTGTTCTTCTGTTGAAGCAGCAACACTTTGCATACTAGCTGTATTTTCTTCTGCAGCCGCTGCAATTTCATCAATAGCATTTGTCACTTCATTTGCATCTCCAGCAATTCTCTTCGTTGTTTCTACCATTTGATTCACTTGAGAAACAATATGTGTAGTAGAACTTAAAATTTCCGTAAAACTCACTTTCGTTTTTGTTACAACATCAAGGCCTTGTTGAACTTCCCCATTCACATTATCCATCGCCTTAACTGTATGTTCAATATCAGCCTTAATTTCTGCAATTAAATTTGCAATCTCTCCAGATGATTCTCCTGATTGCTCCGCTAATTTTCTAACCTCATCTGCTACAATAGCAAACCCTCGGCCCTGTTCACCTGCTCTTGCTGCTTCAATAGCCGCATTTAAAGCTAATAAGTTCGTTTGAGTAGCGATGTTTTGAATTGCCTCAGAAATAGCTCCTACCTGCTTTGATTTCTCATCAAGAAGTTTAATAATAGCATCTGACTCGGATACCGATCTAGAAATAGACTGCATTTGTTTTGCTGTTTGTTCAACCAATTCTTCTCCTTCTTCAGCTCTTTCTTTCGCATGTAATGAGGAGATAGAAATTGATTCCGCGCTTCCATTTACATCTTGAACTGCTGTATTTACTTGTTGTAATGTAGCCGCACCTTCTTCAACACCTTGACTTTGTGATTCAGCCCCACCTGATACTTGTTCCATTGCAATTGTAATTTGATCTGTCGCATCATTTGCTTGCTGTACGCTCGCTGTTAACTCTTCAGCCGATGCAGCAACATGTTCTGCTGAAAAACTAATTTGAGTAATCACATCTTGTAAAGAGGCAGACATTTCATTGAAGGAATCCCCTAATTTCCCTATGTCATCCTTGGAATGGATTGTAATTTTCTCTGTCAAATCTCCCTTACTAATTTTATGTGCCGAGTCAGCTATTTTTCTTAATGGTCTCGTAATAGACTGTGTAATGAAATAAATTAATACACTACCAAATACAGTAGCGATAGCTATGACAATAAAAGTCTTATAAAATACTGGATTCGCAGCTTGGGTAATTTCTTCGTCGAACATAACTCCTACTACTTTCCATCCTGTTTTCTCATTTGTTGCAAATATTAAATTCTTTTTATCATCTTGTTCTGTATAAGACACATTTCCTTGTTTATCTTCATAAATTGGTTTAATCCAAGGATCAGTAACTTTTGCACCTGGTTTTCTAGATGGATGACTAACAATTTGCTTATTTTGATCTAAAATAACTGCATAACCTTTTTCACCAATATTAATCATTTTGGAAATTTTTAAGATGTTATCTAAATTTAAGTTAATTCCTATAACACCTTTACCATCTTTTACTTCTTTAGCAATTGTCACTACCATATTTTTGGTAGATGCTGATTGATATGGTGCAGTAACAATTACTTTTCCTTTATTTTCATGCGCCTCTTTATACCAAGATCTATCTGTTGGATTATACCCATCAGCCATTTGGATAAATGGTTCTCTTATAAACTTTCCCGTCTGCGTTCCAATATAAATGCCTTCTACTTCTGGATGAAGTTTTATATATTGTGCTAACTTCGTTCTTACTATTTCTTCTTGCCCGTTTGGATATGTATCCTCTGTTAAGATGTCTGCAAAGTATGCTGCATCAACAAATTTCTCTTCTATATTTTGAGAAATAACAGTATTTAAAATCGAAATGTTTTCCTTTGCTTTACCTGTGATTTGTTGTTCAAAATTTGTTTTGGCAGTTTGATATGAAACACCACCGATAATAAGTCCTGGTATAGTTAAAATAAGAAAGAATGAAATGATTAATTTTTTCTTGATACTCATACATTTAACCCAGTTAAATATTTTTTGCATAATAAGCCTCCTTTATGTAATGTGAATACTTGTGTAATTTTATACAACAAACATATATAAAACAATATATAATGATAACATGTAATTTTTTCGTCAATTATGCATTTTTACATATTCACTACTTCTAAAGATTTAATCATAAAAAATAAGAGAACTTCAGCTTATATAATAAGCTGAAGTTCTCTTATTTCTTAACAAAAACTCCTCTTACAATTCCTTACATCTCTTTCCTTACTAATTGCTTTTCACATAACTAATCGCCTGACTCCCCATTTGCATCCAGGCCTTTTCAAAGTTTTCTCTCGGTACTTTTACATCTAAACTATCACTTAGAGGATCTCGAATATATACAAATTCTTCATCATATCCAATCAGTACTACACAATGTTCATTATACGTAATAGAAACATCTCCACTATTTGTCTCCCATGTAGTAAATTCATCTTCATCTAATGGCGCAAATGTTGCATTTGTAATCATAACTACCGGTTGTCCTGATTTTACACTCTTATACGTTTCTTCTATACTCTTCCCTGTTAAGTCTACAGATTTATTAGGCAAATATTTTTTCGCTAATTGAAAGAGTGGCTCATGATATACACCATATCCAGATTCAGAAAAGGTATAAATATTTCCTACAAATCCTTCATTCGGATTTCCACGAACACCATCGTTCATAAAATCAACTTTCTTTATTTCATTTGCTAATTTCATCTTATCCACTGTAATGCCTGCGTATTGTAACATCATCGCTAAGCTCGTTACTTCGCACCCTCTATCTAGCTCTGGTAATTGCTGAATTAAAGGTACATTTGATATGATAACCTTTTCATTATTCTTACTAAACTCCGCTTCTTTTCCGCTTTGTATATTGAAGAACGTTAACTTCTCCACATACTTTGTAATTCCATTTGTATATACATTCCATACTGCTATAGCTAGTAATACCATACATATATACCACTTCCATCTCCTTATCACTCTCACGCCCTTTTTAGTTCGTTAAATACGAATAAAACGCGTCAGCATCCGTGCGAATCACCGGTACAAAATTTAGTTCTTTGCCTTGTTCAGGCTGATCTTTTTTTATTTTTTCGGCTAATTCTTGAACGTTCATACTCGTTTTATCCATATTAAGCTCATCTGCCATTTGTAATACTTTTTGTTCATTAATTTCTTTTAATACTTGATATATATCTTTACCATACAAATCAATATGATATTTTTTTGCTTCTTCCTGTACTTTTTGTTCATACACTTCTTGTGCTAACGTTTCCATCTCTTTTCCTTTTTGGGAAATACCTAACTTCCCTGCTTCCTCTCTTACTTTCGTTCCATAGATTTCTTCCTCAATGTCCTCTATTTCTTTTCCATTTGTCGAAATGCCTAATTTATCCGCTTCATCGTTAATTTTAATCGTATTAATTTGATTAATTAAATTTATAATCGTTGTATTCTCTATAGATATGCCTAGCTTTAATGCTTCTTGCTTTATTTTTGTTTCATAGATTTCTTCTGAAAGAGTTCCAACATCTTTTCCTTCAATCGAAATTCCTAACTGTTCTGCTTCCCTTCCTACTTCTGTTTCATGGATTTCTTTTTCTAGCGTAATTTGTTCTTTCCCTTCCGTTTCAATCCCTAGATTTTCCGCCTTTTCTTCTGTATGCACCGCATGTATCTGCCCATTGTTTAATTGTTCTTTGCTGCGCTGCTTGTAATCTGTCTTCCCTTTTGATGTTTCAGAAGGAGAGGCACCCCCTAATATACTTAAACTCATTACTCCAATAGTGAATACCGTCATCATTTTCTTTTTCAAAATTTATTCCTCCCTCTTACACTCTCTTTTCCATCATTCCCTATACATAATCGAAATAACATTCTGATTGATATAATCTGCTCAAATATCTTTTTATAATCACTTCTTCATAGGGCGAACTTTCTGTATATAATACATGTTAAAAATAGTTTCTTAACTTTCCCTTAAAAAAAGACGACCTTGTAAAAACAAGATCGTCTTCTCACTTATATTCTTTGGTTTTTAGGAAGAATCACTTCAAAGCAAGTACCCTCTCCACATTGGCTCTCTACTGATATTTTCCCATAATGCTTTTCTACAATCCAGTTCGCGATTGAAAGGCCTAATCCCGCTCCTTCTGACGCACTTCTCGCTTTATTTCCTTGATAAAAACGATTAAATAGTTTTGGGATGTCCTCATCTTTTACTCCTATCCCATCATCTTTCACTCGTATACGAATCGTACTGTTCGTTTGCGTACAATCGATTTGAATATGACCACCTTCATTCGTATACTTCATCGCATTATCTAACAATATGACCATCATTTGATGGATTCGCTCTCTATCACCCATAAATGATATGCCATGCTCTACTTTCAATATCATCTCTTTTTCTTGATAGGAAGCAATCTCTTTATATGGATCTACTATTTCTTCTAACAATGTATCCATTTCAAATGTTTTCTTATCCATCTCAATTTGATTAGAATCCGAACGTGCTAACAATAATAAATTAGCTACAAGCTTAGATAACCTTCTACACTCCTTTGAAATCGTAGAAATATCCATCGCTTTTTCTTCTATTGTCGCAGATGGTGACTGAAATAACACATCCGTTTTGGATTGAATAACCGCAAGTGGTGTCCTTAATTCATGTGATGCATCCGAAACGAACTGCTGCTGTTTCTCCCATGAATTTTGAATGGGTACGAGTGCCCTGCCAGCTAAGAAAAAGCCAATTCCTATTGCACATAAACTTCCTACGCTACAACCTATCACAAGAATTAAAAATAAAGTATTTAACATTTCTTTTTCAGCTGTTATATCCCTTACAATTTGAACTATTTTTGTATCTTGTTGAAATGCAAACGTTCTAAAATATTGCCCTTGCACTTCTATATCTTGCAAAGCTCCTAACTTCTTTGGAGAAAACTTTTCCAAATTATCTTCAAAGATAAAACGGCGTTTGCCGTTTTCAATACCTATCTCCACTGTGTTTCCAAGCCAAGTTAACTCCATTATCCTTGGATCCCCAATTGGAGGATATCCCCTAATTTTTTTAGGTAGTTTTTTATCATCTGCATTCTTTCTATGCTGAACGGATTTTCCTATCGATTTATCTACTTCATTATAAATACGATTATATGTGTACGAATAAATAATACTACCTAATACGCCTATCAAAATGATAAATACTAATGAATTCAATATAGTCAATCGAATACGTGTCTTCTGAAACATACTTCCCTTTTTCATTGTTCTTTTAATATATATCCAATACCTCGAACGGTTTGAATATCTTTCTGATAACCGAATGGCTCTAATTTTTTACGTAAATGATGTACATACACTTCTACAATTGCTACTGTCGTATCTGAATCAAATCCCCAAACACGATCAAAAATTTGTTCACGCATTAAAATCTTTCCGCTATTTTGAACAAGGTACTCTAGAAGCTCATATTGTTTTAATGTTAGCTTAATACCTTGTCCATCTACTTGAACATCTTTATCTTTTCCGAACAGTTCAATCCCTTTATAACGAATGGTCTGCTTTGTTGTTAAACTACCACTTCGTCG
Organism: Bacillus sp. BC08; assembly: GCF_054326875.1. Lineage (NCBI taxonomy): Bacteria > Bacillati > Bacillota > Bacilli > Caryophanales > Bacillaceae > Bacillus > Bacillus sp. BC08. Next base: position 175,563 of record NZ_JBTGPA010000028.1, read on the forward strand.
TAACAAAGCACGAATTCTTGCTTTTAACTCTGGAGCCTGAAACGGCTTAACGATATAGTCATCCCCGCCAAAATCCAACCCTTTCACTCGATCTTCTAAAGAATCTCTCGCTGTCAAAAATAGGACTGGTGTTTCAATCTTTTCATCACGTATTTTTTGAATCACTTCAAAACCATCCATTTCTGGCATCATCACATCAAGTAAAATGGCATCATATATATTTTGTAACGCTAGAAATAATCCATCTTCTCCATTCAATGCTGTATCTACTTCAAATTCATCGCGTAATATTTGGACAATAGACTCTAATAAAGAAGCATTATCTTCTACTACGAGTAAGCGCATATTCTCACCTTCCACCATGTTATTCAATTCTATTTATAATTACATTTCTTCTCTTCTCTTCATAACGAAAGAATGTAGTCACATTATGTAATTTCATTTTTAACTATTTCTTTTTGAAGTTTTATTATAAAAGCATTGTCTTAAAATTAGCTTAATAAAAAGTTGAAAGAAATAAGATTCCTCTTATCTCTTTCAACTTTTTACTACGTATACCTCTTTACTCGGCAATTCTAAACAATTTAGCTGACCACCATACACAGCTCCACCATCAATTCCAATAATACGATTACTACCAAAATATACTCCGCAATCCTCACTACCATGAAGCGTTTTCGTTTCCGTATGACCAAATACAACAACCTTTTCACCACTATACCCACTATGAAACTCATTGCGGATCCACATTAACGTGTATGGTTCAGATTCAGAAACTTGTTTCATTGGTTCAACACCAGCATGTACAAATATATACTCTTCTGTTTCAATGTAATGATCTAATTCTTGAATAAATTTTACGTGTTCATCTAATACACGAGATTGTAACATCGGTTTTTGGAAATCTCCCTCATTAACCACAATATCTTCTTCTACAAATCCATAACTATATAAAGTCTGATCTCCACCATTTCTTTTTACCCAATGGTTCCATGAACGTTCCTCATTTGTCGTTAGCGCCTTAATCATCATATCTTCATGATTTCCTTTTAAAACAAAGGCACCTTCTTCTTTTAAATCTTTTACCTTTTCGATTACAGCACGCGCATTTGGACCACGATCCACATAATCTCCCAGTAAAATTAATTGATCCTGTTTTGCATCGTATTGAGCTTCTTCCAGTAACTGTTCGAACTTTTCTATTTCTCCATGAATATCACTAATAACAAGAATTCTTTTCATATTATCCCCTTCTTTCTAAACCACTCTCTTTATAATTATAGTTCAAAACGACAGAAATTTCCGAAATCATATTCAGAATCACTTTTATTACAAACAAAGCAATTATCCTTACAACAATGTAAGTCTCTTGTCATTCAATTCGATAGTTGCAATTGCTATATTTCCTTATACTAAAAGTAAGAAGTGAAACAAAAAACAAGGAGAGATGAGAAATGAAAAAAGTGATGGAAGTTGTAGTAGCGGTGGCAGAGGTTTTCGTAAACGGCAAACAAGTCGCAATGGAGTTAAACAAATAATGAAAAGGACAAGATTCATTCTAGACCCTTTACTCATATAAACGAGATAAGACTTCTTCATTTTTTTGATCCCTTATCTCCTTGTAAAAAAGCCGTATCCTTTTGGGATACGGTTTTCTTTACAAACAAAAATCCCATTCAAATACACATTACTGAATCCATCATACGAAATGACTTCTTCATTCTGTCTATCTAAATGGGATTGTTTCATACTTGTTATTCCACCGGCTGTGGTTGTGGCTGTACGACTTCATTCGCTCCAGCTATCCTCAACATATTTGCAATATCTTTAAAACCTCTTTTTTCAGCATATTGCAGTGGCGTAACATTTTCCTTATTGGCCATATTTACATCTGCCCCGTGGTCAATAAGCATTTGAATTACTTTCTTATGATTTTCACTACCATTTCCTAATACGATTGCTTCTACTAAAGCCGTTCCACCACGAGCATTTCTATAATTCACATCAATATCTGTATGCTCTAATAACTCTTTTACGACCTCTACATGGCCACGTTCAGATGCAGAAATGAGTGCTGTTCCACCCGATTTAGTAATTTCTTTCGTATTAACCCCTGCATTAATTAGTAGCTTTACAATGTCTGTATAGCCTTCTCTACTTGCATAAAGAAATGGATTACTTTGTTTCTCATCTTTACTTTCAATATTAGCCCCCGCACCAATTAATGCTTTAACTGTCTCTACATGGTTTTGATACGTTGCTGCAAGGATAGGTGTTTCTCCGTTGTCACCTTCTACGTTTATATTGGCTCCATCTTGAATCAGCTTCATAGCTGTTTCTGTGTCTCCAAGAGTCGCAGAAAGTAGCAACTGTTTGTCCATTAAATTTATACTTTTTTCTTCTTTAGGTTCTTCCTGTTCTTTATGCTTTTCTTTTTTCTTTTCGTTTTTCACATGAACCGGTTTCGATTCTGGCTCCTCTTGCTTATCGCAAGCCACTACCGTCATTAAAAGTCCTAATAACATACATAATAAAATTTTTTGTTTTCTCACAACTACAGCTCCTATGAAAGATAATGTTTTCTTAACCATTCCTCCATCACATACAATAACTCTTCTTGAGTACATTTATCCATAAGCCCTTTATATTCCTTCTTTAATCGGATTATCTAAACTTATACCTAAGTTTCTCAACCTATATTAGCGCAGCAATTAGTTTAGCACGATTTTACTGCATTTGTATACATTTCTACAAAGTACATAAAGTGAAACTTTAATCAGTGGGAGGGTTCACCCCACTGATTATTAGTTGAACCAATCGGGTATTTACGGGCTGTTGATCTCCCACCTAACTTCTTTGCTCCTGCCTAATTTTGAGGTGGGAGTTTTACTGCCCGTTAATACGGGGTAAATGATTGCTTTAGGTTACTATATTCCATTGTAACCGTTCTTCTAAAAATTTTACACCTTTTCTATATTTGCACCTGAGTAATAATAGAAAAAGACAACTATATAGTTGTCTTTTTCTATTATTAATGATGCCCACCGTGATTTCCCGTTTTCGGTTTCCCCATCATCTCTTTATTCATTTCCCATTTATGCTCTGCTAGCTCTTTATATGAAAGAACTTTTCCTTTATAGTTAGACACAAAATTCTCTGCATCCTTTTTACTTTCAAATGAAATGACATTATAAGCCATCGGTGTCGTTATTGTTTTATCATATACGTAAGTCGCATCTTCTAATGGAATCCACTCTTTCGAATCATAATCGCGAACAAATTTTTCTTTCGTCTTTTCTCCTGGATTAATCTCCATCCATTTATACATACAACCGATATCATCAAACTTTAACGCTTTTCCATTTTCTAAAATAACTTCTGTTGCAAATTGATTATCCATTACCCCAATTTGGCAAATATCACATTTATCATGTTTCTCATCAATTGCCACAGCCTCTACTTGTTTCTTACCACATCCTACTATTGTAAAGACAAAACATAAGCATATAGCAAGCATCACATACTTTGTTCTCATTTTATTTCCTCCCTAACCTTATCTTCCACTAGGAGAATATCAAAAACTTGTGTGAGATTTGTGAAAAAACGATGTGTCTTTTGTAATATATGGAACAAAAAAGATGTGTAGTCATATCTACACATCTCTCATCATTCACAACCTGTAATTAATAAATCATCTTCTAACTTAACTAATAATGTATCTGTATTAATTTGCTGTCCAACAACTACATTTACTAACCTTATATTTCCACTGATACCGATCGCAATTTTTTCAAGTTCACCGTTATTTTTTCGGATCATCATTAATTTTTCCCACTCATATACGTAAGAAGATTCTTTAACAAAAATCTCTTCTACTTTTCCTTCATAAGAACTATAAATCTCTTCCATTCTCGTTTTCATATAAAATCTACTCCCTATTTCACACTTCAATATTTTCATCTTATTCTACCATTCTTACGGAGAGCAGCTTACTTTTTAAAAATTCAAATTAACTCCTGTGAACAAAATGACCAAAATAAAAATTATGCTTCTAATGATGTTATTTTTCAAATTATTTACCATTTGAATGATTGATTTTATGATAAACAAAAAACATTTTATCTGAATTTTCATTACATTTTGAAAGCGTAATCATTTTCGAGGGGGAGATTACATGTTAGCACTACTTGGATTTGCGATGGTATTTGTCTTTATGTTTTTAATTATGACGAAACGTATGTCGGCACTAGTAGCATTAATATTAATTCCAATTACTTTCGCATTAATTGGCGGTTTTTATGCAAATATGGGACCTATGATGTTAGAAGGGATTCAAAAACTAGCGCCTACTGGTATTATGCTTATGTTTGCTATTTTGTATTTTGGAATTATGATTGATAGTGGTTTATTCGATCCTGTAATTAGTAGGATTTTGAAATTTGTAAAAGGAGATCCTTTAAAAATTGTTGTTGGTACAGCAATTCTTACTATTATCGTTTCATTAGATGGGGATGGAACAACAACGTATATGATTACTGTTTCTGCAATGTACCCACTATATAAACGCCTTGGAATGAATCCACTTATATTAGCTGGGGTTGTTATGTTGGGGGCAGGAGTAACAAATCTTACACCGTGGGGCGGACCGACGGCTCGGGTTATGAGTGCTCTTGGACTAGACGCATCAGAACTCTTTACACCACTTATACCAGGAATGATCGCTGGTGCAATTTGGGTCGTTTTCGTTGCTTACTATCTTGGCAAAAAAGAAAGAAAACGTTTAGGCATTATGAATGTACAATATTTAAAACAAATGCAAACGATGGATGAGCAAGCTGCCACAGTAGAAGCTGCCGTTCATAAACGCCCTAAGCTTCTATGGATTAACTTTTTATTAACTGTTACCTTGCTTGTTTGCCTTATACTAGAAGTTATGCCGTTACCTGTTTTATTTACAATTGCTTTCGCGATTGCTGTTATGCTTAACTATCCGAACTTAGAACAACAGAAAGAACGTATTGCTTCTCACGCAGGAAACGTATTAGCGGTTGTTTCTCTCGTATTTGCCGCTGGAATTTTCACTGGTATTTTATCAGGAACAAAAATGGTAGATGCAATGGCTCAAAGTGTAGTCACTCTTATACCAGACGCTCTTGGACCACAACTACCAATTATTACAGCTCTTCTTAGTATGCCGTTCACATTTTTCATGTCTAATGATGCATTTTACTTCGGCGTATTACCTATTTTAACGAAAGCTGCCGCTGCTTACGGAATTAGTGCAGCCGAAATGGGACGTGCTTCTTTACTTGGTCAACCTGTTCACTTATTAAGCCCTCTTGTCGCATCCACTTATTTATTAGTCGGAATGGCCAAAGTTGATTTTGGTGAACATCAACGCTTCACTTTATTGTGGGCCGTTGGAACGACAATGGTGATGTTGATTACTGGAATTGTAATTGGGATTATTCCAATATAAGATAAAAAAACAGTGGAGGACACATATCCTCCACTGTTTTTTATTATGAAGAAACAAGAAAATACCGTCTCTCTGGTCTCCCTACACTTCCATATGTAAGCTCTGCATGAACTTTCTTTCCTGATATTAAATACTCTAAATAACGTCTCGCTGTTGACCTGCTTACTCCTACCATTGTACTTAACACTTCTGCTGTAATTCCTTCTTCATTCACTGTTAACATATGCTTTTTTATTTTTGCTAAAGTTAAGGGGTCTATACCTTTTGGAGCATATTCTATTTCATTTCCCTTTACGCCTCTTTGAGACCATAAATGTTCTATTTGTTCTGTAGATAATTGATTATTTTTCTTCAGCTGCACAATCTTTTTTTGATAACTTTCCAAACTCGCCTTAAATCGATCAAACATAAGCGGCTTTACGATATAATCTGTTACTCCGCCTCGTAAGGCGTGCCTCACTACATCTGTTTCAGATGCGGCTGTAATCATAATAATATCTGTATCATGCAAATTATGCCTAATATATGTGACAAGTTCCGTTCCTTGCATATCAGGTAAATATACATCTAATAAAACGAGCTGCGGCTTCACAAGATCTAGCCATTCTTTCGCTTGTTCTCCAGTCGTTGCTGTTCCAATTACTTTAAACCCCTCAATCTTTTCAGTAAAACGACGATGAATGTCCGCAATTCGAATATCATCTTCTACAATCAATACTTCAATCTCCTCACCCATTACAATTCGCCTCTCTCTTTTGGTAATGCGATAATAAATAATGCACCACCTAAATCCCCTTTTTCGATTGCAATACTTCCATTTAAATCTTCTACTAACTCTTTCACTTTTGCTAACCCATATCCTCGCTTCCCATCCTCTTTCGTCGAGAAGCCTTTATAGAATATGCTAGTAATGATTTCGTCATGAATTCCTTGTCCTGAATCTTCCACTTCAATTACTATTTCTTCTCCGATATCAGTTACAAACATTCTTATCTTCTTATCATTTTCTTCATTTCTTTCAATCGCTTCAAATGCATTCGTAATTAAATTCCCTAAAATAGAAACGATATAATTACTCTCAATGTGCGGGCTTAATTGGTCTAAGCTACTTTCTCGATCTAGCATAAAATCAATCTTCAACTCTCTTGCTCTATTATAGAATCCAATTAAAATCCCACCTAACCACGGATTTTGAATTCGCTTCATAATAAATTGAACAAAATCTTGATATACCGCTGTTTCCTTATGAATAAGCTCTAGAGCATCCTCATATGATTCTAACTGAATAAGACCTGAAAGCGTATACAACAAATTGTTATATTCATGTGTTTGCGCTCGTAATGCCTCTGTATATTGCCTCGTCTGAGATAATTCTGCTGTTAACTGATTCATTTCAGATTTCAAACGTAAACTCGATACAACGCCAGTTACTTTATTCTGTACTTTAATAGGTAGACGGTTCGCAATCACAGCCTGTCCTTTTATATTTAATTGACGATCAAACTGTTCTTCACCAGTTTGAAATATATCTAGTATTGTTGAATTAGGAATTACATTTAAAATAAATTCTCCAATAATATTTCGTTGTTTATCTAGTGAAAGAATATCATAAGCCGCTTGATTGACTAAACTGATCATGCCATTTTGATCAATAACAATAATTCCTTCACGTACAGATTGAATCACTGTACTATGCTCTTCATATAAAGATGAAATTTCTTCTGGCTCCATCCCAAACATCATTCTTTTTATACTTCCCGCTAAATATATAGAGCCAATTATTCCAATTAAAAGACCGATTATTGTAATCCAAAATACACGCTTTCCATACACTTCTACCGCTCCATGAATATCATCCATTGAAAATCCAACAGACACCACGCCAATAATTTCATTTTCCTGATTACGGATTGGAACTTTGCCACGTAATGAAGGGCCTAATGATCCAGTTGCTCTCGAAACATACGATTTCCCTTCTAATAGAACCCCTTCGTTATCTCCACCAACCATTTCTTCTCCTATTTTATCTCGCTTAGGATGTGCATAGCGAATCCCCTCTTTGTTTCCAACTACAATAAAATCAGCATCTGTATCAATTCGAATTTTTTCTGCAATTGGCTGAATAATAGAAGCTGGATTTTCTTTTTGAAAAGCTTCCGTTATTTCAGGTATAGCAGCAACTGTTTTCGCAACATGCAAAGCCCGTTTCCCAATTTGCTCTTCTACCGTTTCAGACAATATGTAATAAAATAAATAACTTGTTAATAGAAGTACGACTAGAATAAGTGTACTAATTGTTATTGTAATTCTCGGTTGTAGTTTTAACTTTTTAAATTTCAAAACCATTCCCCTAACATAATTAAAGATAGAATTTAAAGAATTTACAGTCTTTTATAATTACACCTAATCATAACACGGGTACTCTATATTTCTTTATTTTATCTTCACAAAAAAAGAAACGAAGTACAATTACTACCTCGTTTCTTAACATTGTTATTATACTTTAAACTTTCCAATCATCTCTTGTAATTCTTCTGCCATTTGCGATAAATGAACTGCTGCCGCATTGATTTCATCTACCGATGCTAATTGTTCTTCTGAAGAACCAGCAATATTTTGAACGCTTGCTGCATTTTCTTCAATCGTAGCTGCAATTTCATTAATAGATGCACTAACTTGTTTTGCATCTACTGTCATTTGTTCCGCTACTTCTACCATACTATCAATTTGTACAACTGTATCATCTGTAGACTTCAATATTTCAGCAAAGCTTTGCTTCGTTTCATTTGCAACTACAAGTCCTGATTGTACTTCTGTTCCAACTTGCTTCATAGAGCTTACTGTCTCTTTTATGTCAAATTGTATCTCTTTTACTAGTTTTCCAATTTCCGTAGAAGACTGTCCGGATTGTTCTGCTAACTTTCGCACTTCATCTGCTACAATTGCAAATCCTCTTCCTTGCTCTCCAGCCCTCGCAGCCTCAATTGCAGCATTTAATGCTAGTAAATTTGTCTGCTCTGCGATATGTTGAATCACCTCAAGGATTGCTCCAATTTGTTTCGATTTATCATCTAACAACACAATCACTTTATCTGATTGTGAAACAGACTCATGGATTAATTGCATTTGATTCACAGTTTGTTCAACTAATTTCCCACCATCTTCAGCCTTTTTCTTCGTATACATAGATGCTGTGGATACTAATGAAGAACTATCTGCAACACGCTGAATTCCTTCTGTAACTTCTTCTAATAATGTTGCGCCTTCTTCAACTTCTTTCGTTTGTATTTCCGCTCCACTCGACACTTGCTCTATCGCTTGTGTAATTTGTTCCGTCGCTTCACTCGTCTGCTTCATACTAGCTGTTAATTCTTCTGAAGATGCCGCTACATGACTTGCTGAAGTATTTATATTAGAAATGACCTTCTGTAATGATGCTGCCATCTCGTTAAAGCTTTCTCCTAGCTGTCCAATTTCATCTTTAGAATGAACTGTAATGGATTCTGTTAAATCGCCTTCACTAATTTTTTTCGATGATATAACAAGTTGTTTTAACGGATTAATTATAGAAGCAATTATGAAGTAAATTAAAATCCCGCCAATTATTAATGAAATACCAATAACAGTTATCGTTTTATAGAAAATAGGTTCAGCTGCTTCAATAATTTCTTTTGAAGGCATAATTCCTGCTATTTTCCATCCAGTTATCTTATTTGTTTTAAAAGTGACATGACGCTCTTCACCATCCAATGTGAAATTAAAATCACCTGTTTCTTGTTTGTATAACTCTTTTTCAAGCTTCTCTTCTACCTTATCCCCTGGCTTCCTCGTTGGATGTGCGACCACATTTTTATCTTGATCAAAAATTGCTACATATCCGCTTTTACCGATATTAACCATCTTTGAAGTGTTTACAATATCATTAATAATTAAATCAATACCGAGAACACCGCTCTTATCCTCATTTTGTTTTGCTATTGTAATAACAATATTTCCTGTCGTTTTTGATTTATATGGAGCTGTAATAATTACTTCTCCACTTTTTTTCACTGCCTCTTTATACCAATCTCTTTCTGTAGGATTATATCCTTCTGGCATTTGAATAGACGGTGATTGAATAAACTGCCCATTGCTCGATCCAGTATAAATGGCTTCCAGTTCTGGATGTAACTTATTATATTCTTCTAGTTTATTTTGGATATTTTGTATTTGATCCGTTTGGTAACTTGATTGTGTAAATAATTTCGTAAAATAAACTGCATCTACTTTTTTACTATCCAATTCTTTATTAATTACATTATCCAAAATTTTTATATTATCTTTCGCCGATTGTGAAATCGTCTCATTAAAGTTTGTCTTTGCTTGCTGATAAGACGTCCAACCAATTACAATACTTGGAAGAATTAAAATGATAACAAATGATACAAGCAACTTTGCTTTTAAACTACTACTCCTTAATTTCCCTTGAAACATATTTCTACCCCTCCATACCGTTTTAAATGTAATTGTTTTACATTTAATTTCTTTATATAAATCATACGATTCAAATGTATCAATCGACTTCTTATCTCTTTCTCTCTTTAAGATTTGATACATACCTTTTTCATTCTATATAATTTATATAATTAAAACAATATATAAAAATGTATATTATTCGAAATATTATAATTCGCAGAAGAACCTCTAGTATCTCACTTACTAGAGGTTCTTACCACTTTACTATTCTTTATCTTTTTCTATTTCTTTTTTCTCATCTTCTACTACAGATACAACAGGTTTATCGTTTGATAATTGTTGTACTGCTCCTTTTCCAGCAAATCCTTCTAATAACTCTTTTAAGTCAATGCCAGAAGAAGCCTTTAATGTTTCTTGCATCGTTGCCATTAAATCAGTCGCATAACCTGCAACTTTTCCAGCGCCGCTATTTTTACCACCGCCGCCTGTATCGACAACTGTAATTTTATCAATGTTGCTAAGTGGGCTTGCAACTTCCTTCGCATAACTTGGAAGCATGTTAAGAACCATATCCATAATTGCCGCTTGGCCATATAACTCAAATGCCTCTGCAATTTTTTGCTTCGCTTCTGCTTCTGCTAAACCTTTTAACCTAATAACATCTGCTTCCGCTGTACCTTGTGCTTTTTGTACTTCTGCTTTTGCTTGACCTTGCGCTTTTTCGATTTCCGCTTTCGCTAAACCTTCTACACGTACTTCTTCTGCACGAGCTCTCGCTTCAGCTTCAATCTTATATTGATCCGCATCTGCCTTTTTAATTTGTTTTACTTTTTCTGCTTCCGCTGATTGCTCAACAGCATAGCGATCTGCATCTGCTTTTTTCTTTACTTCTGCATCGTATTGCTTTTCACGACGCGCAATCTCTTTTTCTTCTAATTCAATTTGTTTTTCACGCTCAATGATTTTAACGCGCATTTGCTCTTCTGTAACACCTTGTTGCGCTTTCGCTTGTTGTAATTCGTAAGAAAGATCCGCGTCTGCGCGAGCTTGTTCTTGCTCTCTCTTATAAGATTGTACTTTTAACTCTTTATGTTTTTCAGCTTCAGCGATTTGGGCATCACGTTGATATTCAGCTTCTTTCGCTTCTTTCTCAGCACGAGCTTTTTCAATACGGGCTTCTTTTTCACGCTCTGCATTCGCAATTGTTGCATCACGCTTAACTGTCGCAATTTGCGGCTGACCAAGTGCATCTAAGTAACCGTTCTTATCCATGATTTCTTTAATTGTAAAGGAAACGATGCGAAGACCCATTTTCTTCAAATCTGTAGAAGCTACTTCATGCACCTTTTGAGCAAATTGCTCTCTATTACTATACGCATCCTCTACTGTCATAGAAGATAAGATAGCACGTAGGTGCCCTTCTAAAACCTCTTTTGCTTCTATTTTCAATTCTTCTGTTTCTTTTCCTAAATATTGTTCAGCTGCTGTAGAAACTTCTTCAATGGTAGATCCTACTTTAATAATAGAAACACCGTTTACTGTAATCGGTACACCTTGTTTCGTATACGTATCACGTGTTCCCACTTCTAACTTGTAGTTTAATAGACTTAATGGCTCTGCTCTTTGCATAATCGGAACTACGAAAGTACCGCCACCACGAATAATCTTAATCTTCTTCCCATCATCAGTGGTAACTACATTTTTCCCGCCACCAAGCCAGTTTCCAGTAACAATTAATGCTTCATCTGGTCCAACTGTTCGATACTTTGTAATGAATACTAAAATGAGTAGAATTAAAATTGCGAGTAATACTCCACCTATAATTAATGGAATCGTCATGTAAATTCCCCCTTATAATTTTGGTTTCTTTAAAGAATAAGCGATGTTCTGTACAAGCAAAACACCATCTTGGACTCCCTCGATAATAACTTCAGTTCCTTGTGAAATATCTTTCTTCCCAACTGTTTTAGCTAGGATTGCATTGTTTCCAAATTGGGAGGAAATTAACACTTCACCAAATCCTTCTGTAGGAATAGTCGTAATGACCTCTCCCTTACAACCAATGAATTCATCCATACGCTGCACAGTGTTTTGTTCTGCTTCTGCAATCGGCTTTAAAATTAATATTTTCATTACGAAAACACCAATAAAGGATATAGCAAATGCAGACCCGAAAATAAGAATGCTATTAAAGGAAAATAAATATTCTCCTATATAACTAAGTCCACATAACATGGCGAAAAAACTAAGTAATAAAGTAACAACGGATACAGATCCGCCTCCAAAACTAAATATGGATTCAAATATATCTCCAAAAAAGATATAAATAACAGTGAGTATAGTAGCAATAATAAATCCGTATAAATAAATTGTTTCAAGTGGATAACCAAACAAAGCCATTTCTTATCCCCCTCTCTTAAACAATCCCTTTTTTGTTATGTGTATGCCCCACCTCTTTCAAAGATTATAGTTCTTAATTTTCAGTTATTTACCCTTTAAAGAAAAGCCTGTAAGACAGGTCCCTAAAAAAGAACAGGAGAAACCTATTGTGACAGGCTCCTCCTAGTAAATAACCGATATATTATATATCTATATAATATACTATTTTCCACAAAAAGTAAAGTTAAACATACATTGGAAAAGTACTTATTTTACTGATAATTCGTACGTTCCATCACCATTATCATATTTATATACATACAAATAATACTTACCTGATTTCGCATTAAATTTTGCCTCTATATGATTTCCATTAGCTTGACCGTAAGCGGCATAATTTTGCATATCTGATTCATGGTGAAGTACCCATGTCATCCCAATTCCATACTTATTTAAAACGGAAATATCGATATCTTTCGCTGATGCTACATTAAATGTATAAACATCAGTGTGATCTCCACCAATAAGACTACCCTTTATAGTAGTGTTTAACCCGATACGATTTGCTTCCTCTGGACGATTATTTGGTTCTGATTCTGTTAAACTTCCATCTTTAATCGTAGCAGTTGTTTCGCTTCTGCTCTCTTTACCTTTGTCATCTTTTACTATTAGCGCAACTTTGTAAGTTCCTTCTCTTTCATATGCATGTACTGGATTAACCTCTGCACTTGTGCTTCCATCTCCAAAGTCCCATAAATAAGAAACGATTGTTCCATCTTCATCTTTTGAGCCATCACTTTTAAATTGAATACCTTCTTTTACAAGTCCATTATAAGGGCCATTTATAGTAACTGTTGGAGCTTTATTCTCTCCTTCATCTTTTGCGATACCATGGAAGACTACATCATATTCAAATTGCTTCGAGCTATTCACACGGTAATTGACGAAGTATGCTGTAACAGTTTTGTAGCCACTCCACTCTTTTTGTGCCAGTTGTTCTAAAGCTTCATTTACTCTTTTACTCATTGCTTTCCAATCTTCTGACTCACCTTTTGTTACATTGCCTGTAAATGTGCCTTCTAGTGTAAATGTATTAAAGAATTGAGAGCTATGTTTTGTCACTTTTGCATCTTTCATCGGTAACGTATCACTAATTTCTTTCTCTACTGCTGTTAACGATTTTGGTGCATGTTCAGCTAAATAATCATCTGCTACTTCCGGTACATTATATTTATCTTGATTATCGATTAGCTGCTGCATATACTCTTGATACTCTTTATTTAGTTTAGAGTCTTTACTTAAATTCTCACGATAAGCATCATAATTTTTCACGTCATTTGCACGAATTAAATCTTGAATTTTATCAAATGTTTCAAATTGATGTGCATATAAATAAGATTGCAATGCGAACGAGTAATTATAGAAATCCCAAGAACCATATTTAGCAAATAGTGTGCGCTCTGCTGTATAACGGCTTGCAGGATCAGATGATAATCCACTAATAATGCTCTTTCTCGGTACTACATTATTTGTACGAGTAGACCCTGCGAAAAATTCAGCATTCCCTTCTTGGAACCAAGTTAATCTCTCATTTTGATACATATCTCCTCTTCCAAATAAACCTGGCACTTCAAATCTCCCTTGAAGATAATGAGTAAACTCATGACGGAATAATTCTTCTAAACTATAAATGCTTTGTTCTGGCGTACGCTCATATGTAAAGAATGTTCCTGTTTCTTCAATATAAATTCCACCGTTGTTTGTTTCATATCCATACAGTTGTCTATTTAACTGATACTCCTCTGGACTGTTATAAATCACTATCGTTAATACATCATCTGCATTGCCTGGCTCTAACGCTTCGTCATTTAAAATTACACGATGATACTGCGCTTTTACTTCCTTCGCAGCCCAGTATAGTCTCTTAATTTTTTCTTCTGATACTTTATCTCCAGTTTTAAACACGATAGATCCATCATCGAATGTGTATGTTTTTGGTAAGTACTGTTCTTTTCCTTCTTTACGTATTTTCTCTAAATCTACTGTATTCCCGCTATAATCTTTCCCATTATAATTTGTTGTAATTTGTTCTACTGCAACAAAATATGGCTCACTTAAACGCGGGTACATATGCATTGCTTGTGTAACAACCTCTAATCCTTTATTTGGATTACTATGAAACTTTCCTAAACGACTAGCGAAATAAATTCCATTATTAACGAGCCACTTATTTTCTGGTGTTATTTCATTTAAAAGAGCGATACGATTTATTTCATTAATAAACCCATCTACTTGCCCATGCCACATTGTATCTTTTGCCTCTTTACGAGTTTCAAATAAATAAGATTGCATATCATAATCAATACCTTGCATAAGATCGTATACAGCCTGTCCTTTCATACGATCGTCTACATACGTACGAAGATTATCATTGTATTGTTTTAAAATATTAGCTGCGTATTGAACCGTTTCTACATCACTTGAAGCGTTACTGATTAATTTACCGTATGCCGATACAACTGAATCTTGCTCATATGTACCGAGCTTAAAGTTTGGATTTGTTGCGATTGCTTTTAAAGCAGGTAAACATTTATCCTGGAAACTTCTCTCATTTAAATCGCTTAATTCATTGTTGTAAAATGCTAGATAAAAAGCTGAACGTAACACTTCCGTAAACGTTTGAATTCCTTTTGAATCATCTTTCGTAAATGTACTACCTCGATGAGCTAATTCATCTATAACTACTTGCATTTTTCCTTTGTCTTTATAAAAAGCCTTTGCATCTTCATTGAACTGGAATAAGTCTGTAATTTGATTCCACTTAATACTTCCTAGCGTTTCAACTAATTCTTGATCATTCATTTTGTTCAAATCCGCCATTGAATAGCTTTCTTTCATTTGCTTTACTTCTGAGCTCTTCATAATAGATGCTGGTCGCTGTGAAAAGTCTCCTACTTTTAACCGTTCTTTAAACGATAATGTCTCCTCTGCTTTAGAAACGTGTCCAATCTCATCTACTGGCTTTTCAATTCCAACCGGTTTCGAATGCAATACATTATACGGCACCTTTTCTTCTGCTGATGCATGAGTTTGAATTGCTCCCAGTGATAGAGCCATTGTACTAATGCTAAGCATTACTTTATTAATTGTTGATTTCTTGTTCATATCCTTGCCCCCTATTCAAATATTCCATTCACGAATTTAACATAAAATCTATATGTAACAATACAAAATGCAATATTTCATATTATTTCTTCTTAAATTTTGTACATATCGTGAACAACCTTCCTTTTATCTAACCTCCAATAGTTATGAATCTATAGCGATTAAACAGTCCTTTCACACGTATCAAAAAGAGAATCTTTTGACAATTAAACCTTTAATTGTTATGATTAATATAATTGTTAACTTTATTAAACAAAGGTGGGATTCTATGATAAAAAAAGAAAACAGTGTATTTTATATCTCCTTCTTGCTAACAACGTTATTCATCATATGGGGAATTACCCCGGCAAGTTGGATACAAGGCTATGATTTACAAAGCGTTACATCTTCTTTAAACTCATTTATCCTCAATAAATTGGGATGGTTTTACTCTCTACTTATGACCGCAATGATTATTTTAGCCACTTATTTAGCATTTTCTAAGTACGGTTCTATTCGTCTTGGTAAGGATGGAGAAAAACCAAAGTATAGTTATCCATCTTGGCTATCCATGTTGTTTGGAGCAGGAATGGGAATTGGACTCCTCTTTTATGGAATCGCTGAACCGATTTCACATTTTACAGATCCATTAACAGGAAAAGCAGGTACAGAGGAAAGCGCCAAGCTTGCTATGCAATATTCATTTTTCCACTGGGGTCTCTTTCCATGGTCACTATACGCAATGGTTGCTTTAACAATTGCATATTTCACATTCCGCAAACAAAAAGGTAGCACAATTGGGGCTACAGTTACTCCCTTATTTAATCGATCGAAAAATTCTCCTATCGGAAAAACAGTCGATATTTTAGCTGTTTTAGCCACAGTATTCGGGATTGTGCCATCTGTTGGGATTGGTGCTCAACAAATCGCCGGAGGATTAAGCTATTTATTCCCTTCTATTCATAACACTTTACTTACACAACTCGTACTTATCGCCATCTTCGCTGTTTTATATTTAACAAGTGCACAAACAGGCTTAGATCGTGGGATTAAATATTTGAGTAACTTAAATTTCTCTCTTGCAGGTATTTTACTCGTCTCCTTTTTACTTTTAGGACCAACTGTATTTATTATGAAATATTTCACATCTACACTCGGTTCTTATATCGGAGCTTTACCTAGTATGGGATTAAATTTAGGAGCATTTAATGAAAAATCTTCTTCTTGGATTGAAAACTGGACTATTTTCTATTGGGGATGGTGGATCTCTTGGTCTCCATTCGTCGGCACATTCATCGCCCGTATTTCTAAAGGGCGCACAATCAAAGAATTTATTATTGGAGTTGTATTAGTCCCAACTCTTATCTGTACATTTTGGTTTGCAGTATTTGGCGGTACCGCTATCCATATGGAAATGTTCCAATCGCTTGGGATAGCTGATGAAATTGCAAAAAATGGTACAGAGATTGGATTATTTGCTGTTATTTCACACCTACCATTCTCTACATTTTTAACGATTATCGGATTAATTTTAGTAGCCACATTTTTCGTTACTTCTGCTGACTCGGCAACATTTGTTGTTTCAATGCAAACGAGTAACGGAAACTTATCACCGAAAAATAGTTTAAAACTTATATGGGGATTAACAATCGCGATCATTGCAGCACTTTTATTACAAGCTGGAGGATTAAATGCACTACAAATTGCAGCTATAATCGCAGCACTACCATTTTCTATCGTAGTCGTTCTTATGGTTACTTCGCTCTTTAAAGAGCTGCGAAAAGAAGATGTTAATTTGCAAACGAAAGAAGTTCCGAAAAAAATAAAAAAGGTTATGTAACGATTAGCACCTCTTCTAAAAGAAGAATTTGGTCCTCATATTAGTCCTGCATCCGTTATTACTGAGGGCGGCAAAGTAAATTAAATAAAACCCATTCGTATGAATTATAATCTTCATACGAATGGGTTTTTACTCTATTATATAGTGTTGTAAACATACTTTCTCCTCAAAACCTACTTTCTTGTACAACTTCATCGCACGATCATTATTCGTATTCAAACATAACTCTATCTCTCTCATCCCGTGGAACGAGAAAATATACTGAATAGCAGCTTGTAATAACCGCTCTCCGACACCTTTTCTTCTACTATTTTCAGCAGTTGCAATAAATTCGATATTCGCTTCTTGAAACTCCGGATTTACTTCAACATATACGTAACCTTCTAACTTATCATTCTTCATACTTACAAATAATTTATTCGTATCACTTAAACGTTCGATAATTTCATTTCCTACATAATATGTATTAGGAAAAGCATTATTGTGTAAAGAGATAAACTGCTCAAATACTTTTGGTAAAGCTTCTTCTACATTACATATACTACGTTCTTCCACAATATTATAGCTTAAACTGAAAATACTATGTCGATCTTGTTCTTTTGCATATAACACCTTCATTAAGCGGGCACAATTATTATTTTCCACATGATAAAAACCATAAAACTTTTCAATATGAAAAGGCACCTTTTCGATAAGTTCCTTCCACATAGGTAAAGCAACTTCTTCCCAATTCGCTGAAAGAATAAACGGTCCCCAAATCTCTGCACATTTCTTTACTTCATCCACATCAAATCCTAATACACCTATTAAATTATTATTCTCATAAGTAGCAACAAAAGATTGTTCCCATCCTATATCAGAAAAATCATGGATAATTGTCTGTAATAACTCCTCTTTCTCGTCTCCACAATAACCAACATAATGAGTAGCATCTTTATTCATACTTGCAATAAATGATGCCACCTCTTCAATTTTCAAAATAGAACTGACATGCATAACCTCTCCTCCTTCTCTAATATATTTACACCTTTTACATTTATATCCTTCTAAAAAAGACATCATCATAAGCATATTTCAAAATGAAATCGCGATGATAATGTCTTCTCAAAAACTATTATAATTATTTTACATTATAATAAGATAAAACGTTTTATTTCTTAAATAATCTCTTTCTAAATACAAACATACTCAGTGCTGAAAGAACTAATGCTACACCTGAAAGTAACGTTGATGTATTCGCTTGTCCACCTGTTGCTCCTAGCGATTTCTTACTTTCTTCTTTATTAACAACTGGTTTATTTTCTTTCATGCTTTGGTTCTCTACTACTTTTTCTTTCACAACTTGATTATTCACGTTTTGTTCTTGAACTACTGTAGATGGATTGACTACGTCTTTTGACCCTTCAATTTCTTTTCCTAATTCTTTTACCTCCGCTTTCGATCCTTCAACTCCTGTTGTTGGCTCTTTTACTTCTTCTTTCGATTCTTCAACTTCTTTTGTTGGTTCTTTTACTTCTTCTTTTGATTCTTCAACTTCTTTTGTTGGTTCTTTTACTTCTTCTTTTGATTCTTCAACTTCTTTCGTTGGTTCTTTTACTTCTTCTTTCGGTTCTTCAACTTCTTTTGTTGGTTCTTTTACTTCTTCTTTTTCAACTATATTCTGGATTACTGTTCCGTTAAAACTTATACTAATTTCATCCGAATCTAAATCAAATTTATATACCTTTTCACCTGGAGTACTCCATTTTATTACTCCGTTATTAAATGTTCCACCCCCACTCGTCAGTTTAATATTCTCAATAATTTCTCCTTCTAAATCATATACAGGAACTTGAATTTCTTCATTTACTTTTGCTTCATCTAAAAAGATTTTCTGTCTTCCGGCATCAATTGAAAACCATTGGCCTAATTGTATTAACGGCCTTACATCACGAATCTCATTTCCCGCTAATTTTAAACTGAGTAGGTCTAACATTGGGCTAAGAACTGAAACATCTTTAATTTGATTATCAGCAAGATTTAACCACTGTAAACTTTTCAATGAAGATATGGGTGTTATATCTTCAATTTGATTATGAGATACATTCACATCGTTCAACTTTTCTAAGTTCGAGATAAATTCAATATTCTTCAAACCTACTCCTTCTAAAGTGAGTTTTTCTAAGTTCGTCATGTACCCTAAACCTGTTATATCTTTTATATCTTTTCCTTTTTCTTTAAGTATCTCTAAGTTTTTAATCTGCAATAGGTCTTCTTTTGTGATAGGAGCGTTTAAATTCTTTCTACCTAAATTCTCTTTATTAATATGTTGTTGTAAAGTTTTATCGAGAATTACATTTTCCTTTTGTTCATTATTTCCTTTTATTTCATCTAACCTTTCAACAACATTTTGAATTACTGTTCCATTAAACTTAATACGATTCTCTTCTGGCTTTATATCCAACATAAATTCGTATGTTTTTTCACCAGTAGTACCCCATTTAACAGAACCATTATTAACTATTCCATCTCCATTTTTTAATTGAATAGTATCGAGTAGCTCTCCTTGTAAATTATAGATAGGTATTTTAACTTCCTTATCTTTTTCTACATCATCTAAAAAGATTTTTTGTCTTTGAATATCAATGTATATTCTTTTTCCTAACTCTTGAACCGGTCTAGCATCACGAATTTCATTTGACCCTAGCTTTAAATCGTATAAACCTGTTAATTGACTAAGTGGCATTATATCTGAGATATAGTTTTCTTCTAAATTAAGTGATTGTACAGTAGACAATCTTGATAAAGGCTCGATGTTTTCTAATTCATTTTTAGAAAGATCTAACTCTACTAACTTTTTCATTGGTGTAATATGTTCAATATTAGTAAGTCCATTGTTACTTAAAGATAAACTCTTCACATTCTTCAATTGCTCAATCCCAGCCAGATTAGCATTACTAATTTGATTATTTGCTACAGTCAAAGTCTTTAAAGTCGTTACTGTAAATAATGGTTTAATATCTTTTATATAATTACTATTTAAATCTTCTTCATTTGGCTCAACGGGCTTAAATCCGAGATTTTATTGTTTCTCAAGCTTAAACTTTCAATATGTTCTAAATCAGCCAAAGGTCCAATATCATTAAGTTCACCATAAGTTATACTTAATGATTTTAATTGTCTCAAACTCGAGATAAATTGGATATTTTCTACCTTAACTTCTTCCAATGTTAAGGTTTCTAAGTTCGTCATATATTCTAAACCGCTTACCTCTTGTATTCCTTTACTTTTAGCCTCGACGACTATTAAAGATTTAACTTTTAATAAATCTTCCTTAGTTATTGGCGTATTTAGATTCTCTCTATTCAAATTATATTTATTAATATGCCTTTGTAATTGCTTATCTAATATTACATTTCCGCTTTTATCCTGTTGGTCCTCTTTATTTTCCTTTTGCTTTTCTGGAGCATTATTTTCTAAATTTAAAGCATTTACTTCAAACTGCACTTGATATTTATTATCATAGGCCATTGTCGGAATATAAATATGCATTTGCATATTATATCTTTTTCCTAATTCTCCAACTTCAAATTGAATAACCTGCGTTCCATTTTTCTTTTTGTCTTCTGATATGACTTTTACATCATGAAACACACCAGAAGTGTGAATATCCTCTGTTTTCAAGTATTTGAAAAAATCACTATCACTTAATGTTGCCGTTACTATTTTCTTTCCATTCTCAATCGTTAACTTAGGATTCTTTATATAGACAGCTGCCATAGACTCTTCATTCGTTTTATCTTTATATGCTTTCATAACAGCATCATATGTACCATCTTCTAAAGTCTGTCCAGTTTTATTCGCCTCAATTGCTACGGCTGCTAAAGCAGGTGTTGAATACGCAGCAAATGGAAGTGATAACGCCGCAGCGATAATCATCGCATTTATATGTTTTCTTTTATTTTTTTTCAACTTTACATCTCCTCTAAAATATATAAATCTAAATGTAATCATACCTCGAATAAATGATAATGATAATGATTTTCATTATCATTATCAACTAGAAAAATAAAAAGTTTACAAAAAAATAACCCCTTTTTTAAGGGGTTATGCCATTTTCTCTCCTGATTCTTCTCTAAAGAAGCTCTTCATTGCGTGGAATACATCTGCTTTTTGCTTTAAAATATAATATCTGAAATTCTCATCTTTAATATTTTTATAGGCTGACATGAGGGTACTGTGGCGATTGTATTGGTTCACTTCTCCGTACCCAAACATGTTACACTTCTTCATCAACTCTTCAACAAGCTTTACACATCTAGCGTTATCTGATGTTAAATTATCACCGTCTGAAAAATGGAATGGATAAATATTATAGCGGTCTGGTGAATATTTATTATCGATTAACTCGAGTGCTTTTTTGTATACAGAAGAACAGATTGTTCCGCCACTTTCTCCTTTTGAGAAAAACTCTTCCTCTGTAACGACTTTTGCTTCCGTATGATGGGCAATAAACTCAATATCTACTGTTTCATACTTCGTTCGTAGAAACCTTGTCATCCAGAAAAAGAAACTACGTGCCATATACTTCTCCCATATTCCCATCGATCCACTTGTATCCATCATCGCTAATACAACTGCTTTTGAATCTGGTTTTAATACTTCATTCCAAGTGCGGAACTTTAAATCTTCTTGGTGAATTGGATGAAAGGATGCTTTACCACGCATTGCATTTCGTTTATATGCAGATATCATCGTTCGTTTCTTATCAATATTTCCCCATAATCCAGTTTTTCTAATATCATTAAATTCAACATGTTCAATCCGATTTTCATCCATTTCTTTTCTCTTTAAATTAGGCAGCTCTAACTCTTTGAAAAACGCTTGCTCTAATTCTAGAATAGAGACTTCAGCTTCATAATAATCCTCTCCAGCCGCATCTCCTGCCCCTTGCCCTTTTCCTGGTCCTTTTTGCTTTTGACCACCTGATCCATCTCTCGCAACGACATCACCAACTTTGCTGTCACCATTTCCTTGCCCAACGTGTTTGTTTTTATCATAATTGTATCTAATCTTATATTCATCTAGAGAACGAATTGGTATTTTTACAACATCCTTGCCATTAGACATAACTATACTTTCTTCTGTTACAAGATCGGGTAAATTATTCTTAATTGCCTCTTGTACTTTTTCTTGATGGCGTTGTTGGTCGTCATATCCTTTGCGATGGAGGGACCAGTTTTCCTGTGAAATCGTATAATTTGGTTGGTTTTCTTCACCCATTTCTTTCCCTCCTTACTGTAATTGTCTTTCTATATGAACAGCAAGCTAGAAATTTTGTTTTATACTGTGCAAGCTAGAATGAAAGGTAACTGCCCATCGAAATTCATCCCATAAACATATATAACGTTTTTCATATAATACCCCGAGCATTCTAAACAAAATTTTGCCACTCACATACTAGAAAGAAACATTCAGCCGTTGATAAGAAAGAAACACAATGCATAGTTGCACACATTTACGCTTTGCAACATATTGTATTGTGTTGGCTTTTTTCGTATGAATGGTTGGTTACTCTATCATATGCATATTGTAAAAATAATTGACAATAAATTCATAAAATTGCATCTTAATTTATTACATTTGGACAAGGTATGACACTTTACACATATGAATGGATAATAAAACGCTGTCCCGCAAAATACAAGAGACAGCGTTTTGTTATCAAACTATCGGTTTAGCAGGCTACCTACATAGCGTAATAATTCATTCGCAGATGAAGAATTATAGCCGTGCTCATCAATTAAGCGTGCAACAACATCATTGATTTTCTTAAGCTGATTTTCGTCTGGTGTTTTCGTTGATGTTGTAATTTTCACTATATCTTTTAAATCAGCAAATAGTTTTTTCTGAATCGCTTCGCGAAGACGCTCGTGTGAATTATAATCAAAGCGTTTTCCTTTACGCGCATAAGCAGAAATGCGAATTAAAATTTCTTCACGGAATGCTTTCTTAGCATTTTCTGAAATTCCAATTTGCTCTTCAATTGAGCGCATTAGCTTTTCATCTGGACTCATTTCTTCACCTGTTAATGGATCACGTAATTTCGATTTATTGCAATATGCTTCGACGTTATCTAAGTAATTATCCATAAGTGTCTTCGCTGATTCTTCATATGAATATACGAATGCTTTTTGTACTTCTTTCTTCGCAATTTCATCATATTCTTTTCTCGCTAATGAGATGAAATTCATATAACGTTCTCGATCTTCATTACTAATTGACGGATGCTGATCCAACCCGTCTTTTAGCGATCTAAGTACATCTAATGCGTTAATAGATGGTACCTCTTTTCGAATAATTGTAGAAGAAATTCGGTTAATAACATAACGAGGGTCAATACCTTTCATACCTTCATCTTGATATTCACGTTGCAGTTCCTCTACATCAATTGCATTATAACCCTCTACCGTTTCTCCATCATATAAACGCATCTTTTTAATTAAATCAATATCCGGACGCTTCGGATCTTTTAAACGAGTTAAAATCGTAAACATTGCTGCAACGCGAAGTGTGTGCGGTGCAATATGCACATTGGATACATCACTTTCACGAATCATTTTTTCATAAATATGTTCCTCTTCACTTACTCGTAAATTGTATGGAACTGGCATTACAATAATTCTTGAGTGTAATGCTTCATTTTTCTTGTTTGCTATGAAAGAACGATACTCTGTTTCATTCGTATGCGCTACAATTAATTCATCTGCTGAAATAAGCGCAAATCTTCCCGCTTTGAAATTCCCTTCTTGCGTAAGCGATAATAAATGCCATAAAAACTTCTCGTCGCATTTTAACATCTCTTGGAATTCCATCATCCCACGGTTTGCCTTATTCAATTCTCCATCGAAGCGATACGCTCGTGGATCTGATTCTGAACCATATTCTGCGATTGTTGAAAAGTCCAGACTACCTGTTAAATCGGCGATATCTTGTGATTTAGGATCAGACGGGCTAAATGTACCAATCCCTGTACGGCGATCTTCCGAGAAGAAAATACGCTCTACAACTACATCCTCAATTCTTGAACCATATTCTTGCTCTAGGCGCATAACGTTTAGTGGTGATAAATTCCCTTCAATTCTAACTCCATACTCATCAAAGAATTCATCTCGTAAATGATGCGGAATTAAATGAAGTGGATCTTCATGCATTGGGCAGCCTTTAATTGCAAAAATTGCTCCTCGATCTGTTCGTGAATATGTTTCTAATCCGCGTTTCAACATCGTAACTAATGTTGATTTCCCCCCACTAACAGGACCCATCAATAATAAAATACGCTTTCTAACATCTAATCGTTTTGCAGATGGATGAAAATATTCTTCTACAAGACGTTCTAAAGCATCCTCTAATCCAAATAGCTGATTACTAAAGAAGTTATACTTTCTTCTACCATCTACTTCTTCAATTCCAGCATCTTTTATCATATTGTAAATGCGAGAGTGTGCTGTTTGAGCCACCCATGGTCTTTCCTTCACAAGCTCTAAATACTCCGCAAACGTACCTTCCCATTGTAAACGTTCTTCTGCTTCTCGATGCTGTTCAATTTTTTTAAGAATATCCATTATAGCTCCTCCCCCATCTCCTTGTTCAATCGGATTATTATAAAAGGTATGCTAGGATGTCCTCAAACATTCTTTAAATCAAAATGAAATATACAGTAGTGCAATAAAATTCTCTCCAAAATTCAAAGAAAATTCTGTATAATATAGGTATTAAAGATTTTACACCACTATTCATTTTAAATAAATTCTTTTCTTCCAAGAACCTTACATACATTTCAATTCATATTTAAGATTCATAAACTGAAAAAATAGGAGGGATATTAGTATGAAATTATTATTAATTTTAGGTGTATCACTCACATTTCTTACAGCTATTTTTACATCTGGTTACAACGATAAACCTGGTACAAATAAAAAGTGATGTGCTTCTAAGCACATCACTTTTTTTATCTATCATTTATAATACACATTTTCCACATCATCTTTTGATAAAGGTGGACTATAATAATAACCTTGTACAAACTTCACATTCTTTTCCTTCAAAAATTGTATTTGTTCTGCTTTTTCTACTCCTTCTGCAATTACATTCAATTCTAAAGTATGAGCTAAATGAATAATCGCAGCCGTAATATTCGTGTCACGTTCATCTACATGTATACCTTCCATAAAAGAACGATCGATTTTCAAAGTATCAATTGGATACGTTTTTAAATAACTTAAAGATGAATATCCCGTCCCAAAATCATCTAAATGAATCTTTAAATTTTGCTCTTTTAATTGTAGCAATACTCTTTTCGATATGTCTTTATGTATAAGGGCTCCTTCTGTAACCTCTATCGCTAATAGATGAGCTGGTACATTATACTTATGTAACGCTCGTGTAATCATCTCTATTAGTGTAATAGAACGAAAGTGCCTAGCTGAAATATTAACTGCAATCGGGACCACTTCATATCCTTTATTTAACCATTCACGTATTTGCTGACACACTTCATTTACTACCCATTCATCAAGCTTAATAATAAATCCTGTTCTTTCTGCTAACGGAATAAATTGATTAGGAGAGACAAATCCTAATTCTTTATTCTCCCATCTTATTAAAGCTTCCATACTAACTATTTTTTTTGTTTCAATATTCATTTGCGGCTGATAATATAAGAAGAATTCATTTTTTTCTATAGCACGATGTAATTGGTTTTCTATTATAAATCTTTGTTCACGCTCACAATCTAATCCATTGCAATAAAAATGATAATGCCCTTTTCCTTTTTCTTTTGCTTTTTCCAAAGCAGCATCAACTCTTTGGAATAATATTTTTTCATCCTCTCCATCTGTTGGAGCCATTACAATTCCGATTGACGCACTTAAATACACGTCCTCTTCTTCGATTACAAAATGTTCGCTAATCTTTTTTAGTATGCTTTTTGCAACTACCTCTACACGTTCTTTCGTTATATTTTCTATTAACATAACAAATTGATCATCGTGTTCTCTAAATAAGTGCATACCGCCTATTTGGATACTGCTTAAACATTCTGTCACCTTTTGTAATACTTTATCTCCTTCTTTATGACCAAAAGTATCATTAATAAGATGAAATTCATCTAAATCTATAAAGATAAACGCAAAATCTATCTTCTCATTTAACAAAACATTTAACTTATTTGTACATGAAATTCTATTCATTAATCCTGTTAACTGGTCATAATAAGCTAAATATTCCGTTCTCATCTCATTTAATACTTGCCTTGTAACATCCCTCGTAACAATATATATCCCAACAATTTCACCGTTCACAATAATTGGAATAGTTCTCAAAGAAATATAGAGCTCGTACCCTTCTTTATGAACATATTTCTTTGAAACAATTTGCTTCGCTTTTCCTTGCATGGATCCTTTAAATATAATTTGAAAATCTTTTTCATATTCTTTCTTAATAAATTCAAAAATAAATTTATTGTTTAATTCTTCATATCGATATCCAAATATCTCATACGTTGCGGGATTTGCATATGTAATTCTACCTATAGAATCTATAGATATAATGGAGTCATTATTATATTCTAGTAATGACTTAAATAACATTTGTTTTTCCTCTATTTCAATCTTCTCCTCAATTTGAGCTGTAATATCCCTCGTAATACAAATAATAAACTGACATACTCCTTCTTTATCAAATACAGGATTAAGTGAAGATTCATAATGTAAATTACCAGTTGGTAAACTAACTACATCACAAAAGGTATGTGCTTTCGCTTCGCTCGCTACTTTTGCATATTGCACTTGTAATATTTCCGCCGTATCTTCCTGTAATACTTCAGCGAACGTTTTTCCATAACATTCTTCGCTTAGCTTCGCATAATCCATACCTATCTTATTTACATAAATATATTTAAAGGTTTCATCATCCATAACTTTCACAATAAATACTAAATCTTGAATAGCATGTAATAATCCTCTTCTTATTAAATCCATATCTATCATACTTAAAAAGGTATTTTGATTACTATATCGTTCCTTCATATTTATCTCAACCCGTCTAATCTATTTTTATTCATATATCCCCATTCTATATGAATATGTACCCTTTTTTAAATGTATGATTACATATTATTTTTATTTTTAGAAAAAAAGTCGCCATATGGCGACTTTTAATAAACAATTTCTAAATCTAATCCTGGATAATTTTGTTGACGGAATGCTTCATAAATTAAAATAGCTGCTGTATTAGATAAATTTAATGAGCGCACTTTATCAGTCATTGGAATACGTAAACAATGATCGAAATTTTCTTCGATTACATTAGCTGGTAAGCCGTTTGTTTCTCTTCCAAATACAAAATAGTAATCCTTCTCACGCTTGCTATAATCAAACGCTGTATGAGCTTTCTCGCCATACTTTGTTAAATAGAAGAATTCACCATCTTTATTTTTCTCATAAAATTCTTCAATTGAATCATAATACGTAACTTTCACGTGCTGCCAATAATCTAATCCTGCACGCTTTAACATTTTATCATCCGTTGAAAATCCAAGCGGTCTAATCAAATGTAATTCTGTTCCAGTTGCTGCACAAGTACGAGCAATATTCCCTGTATTTGCTGGAATTTCTGGTTGATATAAAACAACATGTACTCCCACGCGATATTCACCTCTGTTTTTTGTCTACTACGTATTATACCACTTGAGCGAAAAATCTCTACCCATTAATAATGTGAAAGAATTTATATTTCATTTGTGGTGTATATTTACTAGAATCTTCATAGTTCCAATAACGCCGACGGCTATTCGCTGAATGTGCATTTACAAGTGGCATACCATCTGCGTCTTTTGCTACTACAATCGTCGTATGATTCCATCTACCATCATCCTCGAAATCATAAGCGATGACATCACCAAGAATAAGGTCTTCTGGCCTTTCTACCGCTTCTGCCCGAAGCCCTGTTGTAGCACCTGACAAATACCAATAAAAAGAGTGTGCGACAGCCCAGCTCCAACTCCACTGATTCTCCCTTTGCCACCATCCTTTACGAATATTAGGATATCCATTCATTGGTACTTCTCCAGTATGAAGACATTGAGAAATAAAATTCGTACAATTATCAGGGAAATTACGATATACAGGGTTTCGATCATCCCACCAACGCTCTGCATATTTAACTGCCTCTAAACGGTTATACTGATAAGAACCATACTTCTCTTTTATAACTTCCCTTTCTAACGTCTCACTCATTCCAACTGCTTCTGGCACTTCAATAGCATAATCACCTATTACCCGGCTATTATTTAAACAAACTCTTCGTTTTAGTTGTTCCTCTTCGATATAAAATAATTCTTTATGCTTAATTAAATATTTAAAATGTATTTGATAATCAATTTCTTGATGATTGCTATTATTTAATTGTCTCATGAAAGAAACGTCCGCAGTTGCTTTCACTATATGTGCATTACGCTTTTGGAACAATTGTTTCTTTCTCTGCGCTACCTGGAATAAATCTTCAGCAATCCCCTCTACATTTGTTCTTTTTTCTGTTATATATGCTAAAAATTGTTGTACTTGCTTTTCAATATTTATTTTTACAACCATTTCGTCTCCCTCCCATATTACAATATGAAAAAGGGAGATATTATCTACTCTTTTTTCTGCGCTAACAATTCAAGTCCGCGATTCATTTCATGAAGAACCTCTTCATCTTTCTCACGTTGCATTGCTTTTTCAATGGCTTCGCCCACGCCATCTCCACCTATTTTTCCAAGTGCCCATGCTGCAGTTCCGCGAAGTACTGGTCTTGGATCATCTTTCATAACACCTATTAAATCAGGAATTGCTGATGCCTCTTTAAAATGAGCAAGTGCCAAAATTGCATTTCGTTGCAACGGCTTTTTACCTCTCCATGAACCAGACATAATTCCATATTTCTCTTTAAAATCACGATTACTAATTGTTAAAAGTGGTGTTAATAAAGGCTTAACTAACTCAGGATCTGGTTCCATCTCAGGGTGGTTATGAAAATCCATTCCTTTATTTTTTGGACAAACAGTCTGACATGTATCACATCCATATATACGGTTTCCTATTTTGTCACGATATTCTTCCGGTAGGAATCCTTTCGTCTGTGTTAAAAATGCAATACATTTCTTCGAGTCTAACTGTCCTCCTTGTATTAAAGCACCTGTAGGACAAATATCAATACATTTCGTGCAGCTTCCACATTGATCTTCTATTGGTTGATCTGGTGGGAATGGAACGTTTGTAATCATTTCTCCTAAATATACATACGAACCAAACTCAGGTGTAATAATAGCGCAATTCTTACCGCTCCACCCAATACCGGCACGCTCCGAAACAGCTCGATCACTTAATTCACCAGTATCAACCATTGACTTAACTTCTATATCGGGAAGTTTTTCAATTAAATAT
Source organism: Bacillus sp. BC08 (assembly GCF_054326875.1). Classification (NCBI taxonomy): domain Bacteria; kingdom Bacillati; phylum Bacillota; class Bacilli; order Caryophanales; family Bacillaceae; genus Bacillus; species Bacillus sp. BC08. The sequence goes on from NZ_JBTGPA010000028.1 coordinate 205,324, forward strand.
GCTTCTAATTTTTGCAAACGATCTCGTAAAACAAGGTGATAATCTTGTCCCCAAGAAGCACGACAAAAAATCCCGCGGCGTTCTCCACGCTTACTTAATGGTGCATTTTTTAATTTTGAAGGATACGCTAATGCAATCGCAATAATTGATTTTGCACCAGGTAGTAGAAGCTGTGGGTTCGTTCTTTTTTCTATATCAGGCTCTTCGAATCCAGATTGATAATTTAATTGTTGCTGCTGAATTAAGCGCTGCTTTAATTCCTCAAATGGTGAAGCACTAGCAAAGCCTATTTTATCTATACCAATTGTTTTACTATACGCAATTACATCTTGCTTTAATTGTTCAAAATCCATTCCTAATCGCCTCCTCAGATGAATCCATCCCTTATGTAACGACTATATTGGTTAGTAATTCACTTTTGGAATACTATTCTTTACTTCTATTTTCGCATACAATTATCTTTTTCAAACATTAAAAAACGCAATGCCTCGTTTATCTTAGAAACGAAACACTGCGTTGATCACAATTTATAGAAAAACATTTAATAAAATTTGGAGCGGGTGAAGAGAATCGAACTCTCGACCAGAGCTTGGAAGGCTCTTGTTTTACCACTAAACTACACCCGCAAATATGAAATAAATATAAGATATTAGAATAACTTATGTAAAATAGTATAGCATGTTAAAAAAACGGAAGCAAGAATTTTATCGAAAAAAGTCGAAAAAGTGATGAGTAACTCATCACTTTTTCAATTCTTTATCAATCGCCTTCTTCATACTATCGAAATCAGGGTTTGCAAGATTTCCGTTTACATATACTGAAGGAGCACCTTGAACTTTTAATTTTTGAGCACGATCTGAATCTTTACGTACTTTTTCTTTTATTTCTTTACTGTGTAAATCCTTCTTAAATTGTTCTACATCAACTTTCGGAAGCTTCTCTTTCACAATGTTAAGAAGTAATTCTTCTGTAATCCACTCTTCCGTGTCTTTCTTTTGACTTTGATAAATCTCATCATAGAACGTCCAGAATGAATCTTGATCTTGTTTATAAATTGCTTCACCAGCCGCTGCGCCTAAATCAGAGTCTTTTCCGATAAACGGGAAGTTAATAAAATATAACTGCACTTTACCTTTATCAATATACTCTTCTTTTAATCGTGGTAATACTGTTACATCCCAAGTACGACAAGCAGGACATTTGAAGTCTCCAAATTCAACTACCTTAACTGGTGCATCATCTTTCCCTAAAGATTGTTGTGTAGAATAAGCAAACATCTCATTCCCTTTATCTTTTTTGTCATTTATGATGCTATACGCAATTGTTCCGATTACAATCAATACTGCGATAGAAAAAACTATACCAAGAGCCATGAGTTTATTTGATTTCATATACATTCCTCTTTAAATTCATATTCTGTATACAGCATTGTACACAATACACATAATATCAACACTTATATACGTCACGCAATGAACACGCTCACATAAATTACAAAAATACAATAATTGTGACGATATTGTGTCACAATTTGTCACAATTTATTCAAAAAAAAGAAGCACCTATGTAGGAACTTCCTTTAGCTTACTGCTTTTTCACGCGCATTATTTAACATCGATTGCTCTGTTTTTATATCATGACGAATGACTAATTTCTCACTAACTGCTTGCACATACTCATCATGATTGATATAGCCTTCTTTCTCCATCAATCTCAAAACGACATTTCGTCTCTCTACGGCCTTATCATAATTTTGTGCAGGTGAGTAATAAGCAGGTGCTTTTACTACAGCAGCCATCATCGCACTTTCAGCCAGCGTTAATTGGCTTACTTTTTTACCGAAGTAAAGGTTTGCCGCTTTTTCAATTCCCCATGCTCCTTCTCCGTAATAAATATTGCTTACATACAATTTTAAAATTTCATCCTTCGTAAATGTGCGTTCAATTTTTTTCGTATAGAAAATCTCTTTCCACTTACGAGAAAATGTACGTTCATTTGTTAAAAAAGCATTTTTGGATAACTGCTGTGTAATTGTGCTTCCGCCTTGCACAACACCACCAGCCTTTATATTCTCAACAGACGCTCTGACAATCGCTATATAATCTAAACCGTTATGATGATAAAACCTTTTATCTTCTGTCGCAATAAATGCATGTGTTAATGATTCTGGCACCTCTAACTTAGCCGGTACATGTAATTTACTAATATCACTTTGCTCAATCATTACATTTCCAACGAATAATAACGTACAACTTAACAATAATAATAAAATAATGGCTTTATAAAAGAATTTAGTCATTGGATTTAATGCAACTTTTTGATGATAGTTCACCCTAGATAATACTCGTTCTTTCATCTTGAACACCTCTTTTCCACACAGCGTATAACTCTTACTTTAAGAATACCTTGTTGTAAAAAAACATCCCATCGATTTCTCTTACACGTACCTTACATCATTGTAAGGTATAAAGTGAAACTTGAATCAGCCCTCCCCAATCAGGCTGTCCGGCAAATAACGGGGTAAAAAAGTATTGTATCACAGTCTTTTTTTATCTACTATTCATCTGAAATATTGAATATAGAGTATGCTAAACCAATAGTAGAGTATACCTTAAGCCTATACTACCCTATTAAAACACCCTATTTTCATTATATCATCTACAAATATATATATTTGTAAGTATCTAGTAATCTAAATGTATACAATATATCATACATTATACAGAACAAATGTTCCTAAAATCAATATTAGCACTATTATTATTTTGACCTTTTTCTTAAACAGTATACAAAAAAGAGTAGTGATTTGATTGTATCTCAAACCACCTACTCTTTTCTTTACAATCTACCTATTAAATTATATGGCTGCACTTCCCACGTTTCGTATGGAATAAAATGTGTTGCTCTCATCGCATCAAGCGTTCTAGATTTCATATGAGGACGCGTTATGTACTCATCTATGTTCCCTTCATTTAAAGCAACAAATTTAGCCTCTTGTATTTCTTCAGGCTGAATTTGTATTTCACCGCTCACATATGCGACTTTAAAAACAACAGATAAAATATGCATGGAAGCATTATAATAAACTCCTGTAATACCGATAGGCTTCACAGTTAAACCGGTTTCCTCAAACATTTCCCTACAAACTGCTTGATCGAGCGCTTCTCCTTCTTCCACCTGTCCTCCTGGTAACTCCCACGTATCCGCTCGCCAATGTACTTTAGCCAATAACACTTCACCTTTTTCATTTGTTAAATAGCCCGCTACGGCAACGATATGCTTCGGTGTTCTATGTTCCATATTAAACCTCCTAGAAATAATGATTATTTCATATATCCCTATAAGCATATTCCCTGTCTACAACAAAATCCCTTTACTCATTCATCAACTTAATTAACCGCATAAAAAAAGCCCCTTATCCGTTAAACGAACAGGGGGCTTCTATCGTATTATTCTCCTAAGTCTACGTTGTGGTAAACTTGTTGCACATCTTCTAGATCTTCTAATGCATCAACCATTTTTTCAAATTGTACTTGAGCATCTTCAGGAAGTTCTACATCGCTTTGTGCAAGCATTGTTAATTCTGCAACTGTGAATTCTTCAACACCAGCATCTTTAAGTGCAGATTGTACAGAATGGAATTGATCAGGTTCAGCATACACGATAACAGCATCTTCTTCTTCAAGAATATCACGTGCATCTACATCTGCTTCCATTAAAATTTCAAGAACTTCATCTGATGTTTTACCTTCAAGACCGATAACAGCTGTCGCATCAAACATGTAAGCTACAGAACCGTTTACACCCATGTTACCACTGTTTTTGCTAAATGCAGCTCGTACATCTGCTGCAGTACGATTTACGTTATTTGTAAGTGTATCTACAATTACCATAGATCCATTTGGTCCGAATCCTTCATAACGAAGCTCGTCATAATTTTCTTCTGAACCGCCTTTTGCTTTTTCAACTGCACGATCAATAATTGTTCTTGGCACATTGTATGTTTTCGCACGTTCTAATACGACTCTAAGCGCTTGGTTTGATTCTGGATCTGGCTCACCTTGTTTTGCTGCCACATAAATTTCACGTCCAAATTTCGCGTATATACGGCTTGTATTTGCATCTTTTGATGCTTTTTTATCCTTAATATTATTCCATTTACGACCCATACTTTCCACTCTCTTTCCCGTTTTAAATCTACATAAAAATATTAATATGAAATATAATGTGTATTCAACACATTTTTAAAAGAAATATAAAAAGTTCATTTTTGATTCATATTACAGACATAATATAAATCACTATCATTTTGTTCTTTCGACAAGTTATATTATACATGAATTCCTACGTTTATTACGAATTTTAGAAGCACATAGTATAATTTAACAAAAAAGACGATATCGATCCCCACGTTTCTTCCATAATATTCCCATAATTACTTTCTATCGTTGTATAATTAAAATAGGAAAAAATTTGAAGGGAAGATAGGGGAGAATTATGACACATTCAAATGAGAAAAAAGCACATGGGCTTAAAGGAATCGGAGAGAAGTTAAACCCAACTATCTATCAAGTAAGATTTATGAAATTAGATGAACCAATTCAATTTGAGTCGTTTCCTGAATTAAAGGAATTAGGAGACTGGTTAAGTACTTCAACGCAAATGTGGGCGTGCCACTCAACTATGTATAAGTACAACAGAGAAAAGTTTGAAAAGAAGTTTTTAGAAATTACAAAATTAACAGCTGATAATGTCCTAATATCTACTGGTGGTGTCGGATTTAACTTCATGTCACCAGGCTGGAGAGGTTCTCTCTAGAGTGCTTAAAGAGAATATTGTATATACAATATTCTGCTGACATTTTTATCCTCTTATTGTTTCGCAATTTACTCCAACTTTATCACATGGGCTTTGATAGAGAAAAATTTTATACTTATCTTTTAAAATGTAAACAAGCTGGATTCGCACACTTTTTGTGCTTATTTTGTCACGCGAAGAAAATATAAAAAAACTCTATACAGTTAGTATAGAGTTTTTTTATGCCGTTCATGATACCGATGGTCGGGGTCGAACCGACACTCCCGAAGGAACACGATTTTGAGTCGTGCGCGTCTGCCAATTCCGCCACATCGGCACAAAAGAAAAGGCGGCAACCGGATTTGAACCGGTGATAAAGGTTTTGCAGACCTCTGCCTTACCACTTGGCTATGCCGCCATATGAAATTTTATTGGAGCGGAAGACGGGATTCGAACCCGCGACCCCAACCTTGGCAAGGTTGTATTCTACCACTGAACTACTTCCGCAAAAATGGCTGGGCTAGCTGGATTCGAACCAGCGCATGACGGAGTCAAAGTCCGTTGCCTTACCGCTTGGCTATAGCCCATCGATTTCTTACTTAATTATATGTAAGTATCCATTAGATTATTTGTAATTTTTAAAATAAAAATGGGGCGACTGATGGGAATCGAACCCACGAATGCCGGAGCCACAATCCGGTGCGTTAACCACTTCGCCACAACCGCCATGTTGTGTAAATATATTTGGCAGGGGCAGTAGGAATCGAACCCACACTGGAGGTTTTGGAGACCTCAGTTCTACCTTTAAACTATGCCCCTATGTAAATGGTGGAGGGGGGCAGATTCGAACTGCCGAACCCGAAGGAGCGGATTTACAGTCCGCCGCGTTTAGCCACTTCGCTACCCCTCCGAAACTTACATGGTGCCGGCTAGAGGACTTGAACCCCCAACCTACTGATTACAAGTCAGTTGCTCTACCAATTGAGCTAAGCCGGCGTATATTATTAAGATAAATGGTGGCTCGGGACGGAATCGAACCGCCGACACGAGGATTTTCAGTCCTCTGCTCTACCGACTGAGCTACCGAGCCTTATTAAAATGGCGGTCCCGACCGGGGTCGAACCGGCGATCTCCTGCGTGACAGGCAGGCATGTTAACCACTACACCACGGGACCATTTGGTTGCGGGGACAGGATTTGAACCTGCGACCTTCGGGTTATGAGCCCGACGAGCTAC
>NZ_JBTGPA010000029.1:0-362 GCF_054326875.1 Bacillus sp. BC08
AGCTCGTCGGGCTCATAACCCGAAGGTCGCAGGTTCAAATCCTGTCCCCGCAACCAAATGGTCCCGTGGTGTAGTGGTTAACATGCCTGCCTGTCACGCAGGAGATCGCCGGTTCGACCCCGGTCGGGACCGCCATTTTAACTTCTGCTATTTGGCAGTTGTTTTTTATTGGACATTATGTTACAATAACATTTGTCTTTGAAAAGAAGATAAACATTTCGATGGGCTATAGCCAAGCGGTAAGGCAACGGACTTTGACTCCGTCATGCGCTGGTTCGAATCCAGCTAGCCCAGCCATTTACGAGCCATTAGCTCAGTTGGTAGAGCATCTGACTTTTAATCAGAGGGTCGAAGGTTCGAAT
>NZ_JBTGPA010000030.1:0-205731 GCF_054326875.1 Bacillus sp. BC08
GAGCCAGGATCAAACTCTCCAATAAAGTTAGTTTGTCTAGCATCTAAAAATAAAAATTGACGTTTCACGTTGTTTGTTTCGTTCAGTTTTCAAAGAACTACTTAGTCGCTCATTTGCGACTTCCTTATGTTAACATCTTCGTTTTTCGATGTCAACTAAGTTTTTCAATTTCTTTTTTGTCGTTTTCTGCGTTTCCGCATCAGCGACGGTTATTAATATATCATGCAGTACATATAGGGTCAATACTTTTTATAAAAAAATTTCACATCCCGTTAAATCCTTAAAAACATGTTCCAAAAAATCATTATAGTCTTCCTTCATTCTTCATCACACTCCGCATTTCATATCTTATCACTTTATCATGTTTCCGAACGAGTGAAAATTCTAAATTTTGTGTTATATTATTATTATAGGAGCGTGGTGAGAATGAGCATTAAGTATTCAAACAAAATCAATAAAATCCGGACCTTTGCATTAAGTTTAGTATTTATCGGTCTCTTCATTGCATACTTAGGAGTCTTTTTCCGTGAAAACATTATTATTATGACAACATTTATGATGGTTGGCTTTTTAGCTGTTATCGCTAGTACTGTCGTTTACTTTTGGATTGGCATGTTATCTACTAAAACGGTACAAATTATTTGTCCAAGCTGCCATAAGCCAACAAAAATGCTCGGTCGTGTTGACGCATGTATGCATTGCAACCAACCTTTAACAATGGATCGAAATCTAGAAGGAAAAGAATTTGATGAGAAATATAATAAGAAGAGCTATAAATCATAGTTATATATAGGTACAATGTAGCCTTACAAAACTAAACATTAAAAGGTGATTTCTTAACCAAGAAATCACCTTTTGTATTTATCCTTAATCAAATTAGGTTCTTCACTGAACATTTTAAACCCTCCTGAACCTAACGCAATTCCCATATATAATAAAGAAAGAGGCTGACGTAAAGCCGTCAGCCTCTTTCTTTATTATATATTACGCCTTATGACACTCTGGACAAACGCCATAAATTTCTAAGCGATGACTATTAATAACGAAGCCTGTCGTTTTCGCAGCTTCCTCTTCAAGCTGTTCCAAACCTCCATAAGGAAAATCAACAATCTTACCACATTTTTCGCAAATCACATGATAATGTTGACTTGTAACATAATCAAATCTACTTGAAGCGTCTCCATAAGTTAATTCCTTTACAAGTCCAACCTCTTTAAATACACGTAAGTTATTATAAACAGTTGCAACACTCATATTTGGAAACTTACCTTCTAATGCTTTATAAATGTCATCCGCTGTTGGGTGCGTCATAGATTCCACAAGGTACTCTAAAATAGCATGACGCTGTGGAGTAATGCGTACACCCGTATTTTTCAGCATTTCTAGCGCTTCTTTTAATTCTTCTTTGACCACCGTCATGCACCCCGATTCTATACGGATTATTATTTTATAATTCTTATAAAGAGTGTACTCCTTTTCTTATAAATCGTCAATATTTCTACTATAAGTATGTGGTTTATTTTTGTATATAGCCTTATTCTTATATATCTTTCCCCATTTTCTATACATTTACATAGAAAAAAAGTGCGACATAATCGCACTTGGAATATTATCATCTGAGGAGGTATGCCCTACACTTCACTTTATGTAAGACGATAAAATATGTATAGACACTCGCCTTACTTCTATATATTTTATCTCCACAGTGAATTTACTTTATATAAGAAAGAACATCCTCAATATGTCCCTTCACTTTCACTTTACGCCATTCTTTTACAAGCTCACCGTCTTTATTAATAAGGAATGTAGAACGCTCGATTCCCATGTACTCTTTCCCAAAGTTCTTTTTTAATTTCCAAACATCGTACAATTCTGCTACCTTATGATCTTCATCTACTAAAAGCACAAATGGAAGTTCATGCTTCTCAATGAATTTCAGATGTCTGTTCGCTGAATCAGGGCTTACACCAAGAATAACTGTATCTTTCTCTTGAAATAATCCATATGCATCTCGAAAATCACACGCTTCAGTTGTACACCCTGGAGTCATATCTTTCGGATAAAAATATAGAACTACATTTTTACCACGAAAATCAGCTAAGCGAACTTGTTCCCCGTTACTTCCCTCTAATGTAAATTCTGGAGCCATTTCTCCTACTGTGATCATTATTATCACTCCTACTCTTTTCTTTTACTATATCAAATGCAATCTTATTTTTCATTGTCTATTACAGACCTCATGACAAAAGCAAACGGTAATGTATATCCAATTAGCGCTTCTGCAATCGCAATCCATCTCCCTATTCCAATCGGAGCTATATCACCGTACCCAACGGACAATAAAGTAACTGCGCTAAAATATAAGCTAATTTCTACGAGTTGAAAAGATTGAGCATGCAAGCTTTCTCCATCTTCTTTCAAAACTGCAAAGCCCATTTCTTCTAATACAACATAACTTAACCCAAACGCAATCAATACCGTTGTATAAATTAAAAATAAGGAGGCTAAATTATAAAGCGAAAAGAAACGCCTAGAATCTGAATATGAACTCCATAACAATTGGACACTTCTCAAAATAGCAATTGCTACAATTAATAGAATAAATCCCCATAACATGTCCTCCACCTCATTTTATATGTATGAGACAGCTATTGGATTTATCCCTTAGAAACAAACAAGCTTCTATAATTAATTCCCAGCACCACGGTACCTTTTTACCCCTTGATTCCAAAGAGTGATTGCAATCGTAAAACAGATAACACCAACGAATGGTGTTGCAAATGCATAGCTATTCCACTCTGTTTTTCTTAAAAAATATGCTGCTGGATACACTCCGACAAACGCAAATGGTAATACAAACGTTAAAATGAAGCGAATCACACGATTATAAATATTAACAGGATAGCGACCATAGTTACCTATGTTATACATTAGCGGCATAATTGAACTTTTCGCATCCGACCAAAAACCAAGACTTGCAAGCGTAACAAATATCCCTCCGTATACAAGGGCGCCCCCTCCTACCATCAGTAAGAATAAGAAGAAATCATACCAGTAAAAAGATAATTGCAACTCCACCGCTGCGTAGCCCATTACAATTATTCCTGTAATCGCTCCAATTAAAGATTCAAGCTCCATTCTTTCTAATATAATTTGAAACAAACTATGAATCGGTCTTGTTAATATACGATCCATTTCTCCTTTAATAATGTAACGATCATTAAAGTCCCATATGTTAAAGAAAGCTGAGAAAATGGCAAACGGCACTAAAAAGAAACCATAAATAAAGATGACTTCTTCTCTACTCCAGCCTTTTAATGCTTGCGTATGCCCAAACACAACGAGAATAAAGATTAAATTAACAGCCTGCAGTGATAAATCAGAAAGTAATCCAACGATAAAATCGCCCCGATACTCCAATTTTGTTTTTATATATTGGCTTGCATATTGCAAAAATAGGTTTATATATATCATCTCATCATCCCCCTTGTACAATTAGACGTTTTCTCGCCGTTCTCCACATGAGTACAATTGGAATAATAAGTACAATTGCCCAAATTACTTGGAATAATAATGCCTCATACAATTTACTTCCTTGTATACCTTCTGAAAAAATCATACTCGGAATATAACTAATGGCCTGAAACGGTAAAAATACCATTGCCTTTTGAGCCCATAACGGATAAAAACTAATTGGTAATAATAGACCTGAAAACAAATCAATAACAACACGTTTTGCATACATAATTCCGCTATTATTAAATAGGAAGAACGTGAGCATTCCCGTCATTAAATTAATTTGTGTATTAATAATAAAACTAAATATTAAAGATAAGAAGAAATATAACCACGTTTGAAAATTCGTTGTAATTTGCAATGAAAATAATAAGGTAACGATAACCATACCTGGAATTGAAAAGAAGGCAAAACGAAATATTCCTTCACCGAGACCTTGCATCACTTTCATCCCTAAATAGTTATATGGACGAATCAGTTCTACCGCTACACGTCCTTCTTGAATCTCCATCGCGATTTCCCTATCTATATTATTAAAATAAAAGGCACGTGCCATCCACGCAATTGCGATATACGTAGTCATTTGCGAAATAGATAAACTTTCAATATTCTCTTTCCCGCTATAAATTGCTTGCCATAAAAAATAATACGCACCGATATTAATTGTATAAATTAAAATCCCACTATAATAGTTTGTACGATACGCAAGCATCATTAAAAAGCGAATTCGAATCATTTCAATATACTTACCCATGTTTAATACCTTCTTCATAAATGTTACGAATAATTTCCTCTGTAGACACTTCGTTAATTTTTAAATCTTTAATTTGAAATGCTTGTACTACTTTAGAAATAAGCATTGAAATGATAACTTCTTCATTCGGTATTTTTGCAACCCACGCGTTTTCCTCTTTTGCTTTCGACCAAACGACATGACTATCTGGCATAACCATTGATAAAGCCTGATAGGAAACTGGTGCAATAAATTGAAAGTGTATTTCCTTCTCTGCTCCCCACTGCGTACGAAGATTATTTAAAGAACCGTCATACATAATATTTCCTTCATCCAGCATGATAACGCGCTCACATAAAGCTTCAATATCCGTAATATCATGGGTTGTTAATAAAATTGTTGTTTTATAACGTTCATTCATTTCTTTTAAAAATTCACGTATTTTCAATTTCACAAGAACATCTAACCCAATTGTAGGTTCATCTAAAAATAATAACGGCGGATTATGAATTAATGCTGCAGCTAATTCACAACGCATTCTTTGACCTAGAGATAACTTTCGAACTGGCTTATCTAATAAAGGACCGATATCTAACGTTTCAATTACGTGCTCCATGTGCTCTTTATACTGAGCATCTGATACACCATACACCTTTTTTAATAAACGAAACGATTCTTGTACAGCAATATCCCACCAAAGTTGCGAGCGTTGACCGAAAACAACACCAATTGTTCTTACAAATTCTTCTCTCTGTTTATGTGGATTCATCCCATTTACTAAAATCTCTCCTGATGTCGGAGTCAAAATCCCCGTAAGCATTTTAATTGTCGTTGATTTACCGGCACCATTCTCACCAATATACCCAACCATTTCACCTTGTTTCACAGTAAAAGATACGTCATTTACTGCTGGTACTATTTTATAATTACGATTTAATAAATCGCGAAATGCACCCTTTAAACCCGGACGACTTGAATAGGCTGTAAACTCTTTACGTAATCCTTGTACCTCAATTACCGATTTCATAACCGGACCCCCTTCCTAAATGTCACAACGAATAGTTTACCCAACTGCCTTCTCTATCACAAACAATACGTCTTTTCGAAAAACATGTTAGAATAATACATAGATTTTTGTAAGGAGATGAATTGTAGTGAAATTCACAAAATCAGAAGCATTACATAAAGAAGCTTTAGAACATATTGTTGGCGGCGTTAATAGTCCTTCTCGTTCTTTTAAAGCAGTTGGCGGTGGCGCTCCTGTTGCTATGGAACGTGGAAAAGGTGCTTATTTCTGGGATGTAGACGGAAATAAATATATCGATTATTTAGCAGCATACGGTCCTATTATTACTGGACATGCTCACCCGCACATTACAAAAGCAATTACAACAGCTGCTGAAAATGGTGTACTTTACGGAACACCAACAGCGCTAGAAGTAAAATTTGCAAAAATGTTAAAAGAAGCAATGCCTGCATTAGATAAAGTCCGCTTCGTAAACTCTGGTACTGAAGCAGTAATGACAACAATTCGTGTCGCTCGTGCTTACACAGGCCGCACAAAAATTATGAAATTCGCTGGTTGTTACCACGGTCATTCTGATTTAGTACTTGTAGCAGCTGGATCTGGCCCTTCTACGCTAGGAACTCCTGACTCAGCCGGTGTACCACAAAGTATCGCTCAAGAAGTTATTACCGTTCCATTTAATAATGTAGAAACTTTAAAAGAAGCATTAGATAAATGGGGACATGAAGTAGCTGCTATTCTTGTAGAACCGATTGTTGGAAACTTCGGTATTGTAGAGCCAAAACCTGGCTTCCTTGAGAAAGTGAATGAACTTGTTCACGAAGCTGGTGCACTAGTAATTTATGATGAAGTTATTACTGCTTTCCGCTTCATGTACGGTGGTGCTCAAGACTTACTTGGCGTAACACCAGACTTAACAGCGCTTGGTAAAGTTATTGGCGGTGGACTTCCGATCGGTGCTTACGGTGGTAAGAAAGAAATTATGGAACAAGTTGCTCCGCTTGGACCTGCATATCAAGCTGGTACAATGGCAGGAAACCCCGCTTCTATGGCATCTGGTATTGCTTGTCTAGAAGTTCTTCAACAAGAAGGGCTTTATGAGAAATTAGATGAACTTGGTGCAATGCTTGAAAAGGGAATTTTAGAGCAAGCTGCAAAACATAATATCGATATTACATTAAACCGACTAAAAGGTGCTTTAACTGTATACTTCACAACAAATACAATTGAAGATTACGATGCAGCACAAGATACAGACGGTGAAATGTTCGGTAAATTCTTCAAGCTTATGCTGCAAGAAGGAGTTAACTTAGCACCTTCTAAATATGAGGCATGGTTCTTAACGACAGAACATACAAAAGAAGATATTGAATATACAATCGAAGCTGTAGGCAGAGCATTTGCTGCTTTAGCGGAGAATAAATAATCCCGTCATGAAAAGGAAAAAAGAAAGCACATCTTTCTTTTTTCCTTTTTTCTATTTCATAAATCCCTCATTAATAGTATAATTATTCATAATTATCTGTTTAATTTTCTTTTATATCCTTACTATCTCTGTATACAAGGCTGCTCACGCCTTAAATAGTAAGATTATTCAAACTTCAATAAGAGGGGGGATTGACGGATGCTCAATAAAACAAATACATGGACACCGTCTTTATTTCGAGATTATAAAAATGCAGAACATGATGCGTGCGGAATCGTTTCCGTTATGGAGAAACGAAAAATTCCTACAAAAGAAAACATTGACCTTTGTATACAATCACTCGTCAAAATGAATCATAGAGCTGGCTTCATTAATGGTGAAGGCGATGGAATCGGCATTCACATTGATGTACCAAAAGCACTTTGGAATGAAAAACTAAAAAGTAGCGGATATACTCCAACGATCGTGGATCATCCCCACTTTATCGTTGGACATTTTTTTCTAAACAAAAACGCAAATATCGTTAATTTAAAAAATCATATTCGTACACAACTAAACAACGAAAACCTTGCAATCCTTTTCGAAAGTGACGACGTAATAAATTCCGATGCACTCGGTCCACTTGGCAAACAAGAAGAACCTTTATTTTGGCAAGTTGCTCTTATCGCGGAAAATGAAGTTAAACATATTGAGCAAACATTATTTTCAGTAACGATCAAAATAGAGGAAAACGAAGCGATTCATGTTGCTTCTTTAAGTCGTGACCATGTTGTATATAAAGTTCTAGGTGCTGGGGATACACTTGTTGCCTATTACAATGATTTACAACATCCACTTATCGCTTCAACTATGACACTAGGACATAACCGCTATTCTACTAATACATTATCTAATTTTTTTCGTGTACAACCATTTAGCGTTCTCGGACATAATGGTGAAATTAACACCATTGCAAAATTACGCGATCAAGCTGACATGATTCATGTTCCACTTACTGCTGGGGGCAGCGACTCCCAAGATTTAAACCGCACCTTAGAAACTCTACTTGTTCAATACGACTACAGTTTATTTGAAGCAATGGATATACTATTCCCACCAATTATTAATGAAATTAAACTTTATGAACCTCATTTACAAGATTTATATACGTATGTACGTGAAGCATGGGGCCATTTTGCGCAAGGTCCAGCTGGCATTATTTCACGTTATAAAGATGAAGCTGTTTTCAGCGTTGATTCCCTTGGACTACGACCAGTATGGAAAGTTGAAACAGAAAGCTCTTATATTTTCTCATCTGAACCTGGAGTTGTATCACCAACTGAATATATAGCAGAACCAAAACCACTCGCTCCTGGAGAAAAAGTCGGTCTAAAGTGGAATGAACAAGATGAGCTGGTACTCTACGAATACGATGACTACCAAACTCAAGTATATAACCGTTTTAAAAAACGAGTGGATACGAAAGGTTATCATTTAAACTTATCTATCCCTGAAACGAAAGAAATCTCGGGATTATGTGATTCTATGCAAGTTGAGACGAAGCAATATGTTGCTTTTGGATGGGACCGAGAGCATATTCAGCTTCTTGAACAGATGGCAACAAAAGGCGTTGAGCCAATTCGCTCACTTGGACATGACTCACCACTTGCCGCACTCGATACTGATAGACGAAATATCGCTGACTTCATTAAGGAAAGTGTAGCCGTTGTTACAAATCCAGCAATCGATCGCGATCGAGAGGTCGAACACTTCTCCACACGGACGATACTTGGAGAGCGTCCAAGTTTATTAAGTGGCGCTAAACAGCCATTTGTAGTTGAGATGCTTTCCCCCGTTATTTTAGAAGGAAGTGTAGCACAATCTATTGCAGAGGATTTACACACAATTACGTACGAACAACTTATACAGCTATTCAATACTCATAGCTCTATCGCTACAATCTCTGCTACATTCAGTCCGGCAGAAACTTTACAATGCGCCTTAAATCGAATTAGTTCTGAAGCGATAAAGGCCGTGAACAATGGAGCTTCCCTACTATTAATAGACGATGCCAACGCTCATCTAAATGAACAGTTATGGATTGATCCGCATTTAGTTACCGCTAAAGTACATCAAGTATTAAGCGAAAATAAATTACGCCGAAACTGCTCTCTCGTTATACGTTCTGGTGCCCTTCGCTCCTTACACGATATCGTCACACTGTACGGATTAGGAGCAGATAGTATTAATCCATATTTATTATTTGCAACCGTAAATGATGGGACAAAAACACCAATTACGAATTTATATCATGCACTTAATAAAGGACTAGAGAAAGTCATTTCAACAATTGGAATTCATGAATTACGCGGTTACGGTCGCCTCTATTCTTCCATCGGATTACATGAGGAAATCGCAAATATATTACAAATTACGAATTTCTTCGGGTCAAATAATCTAGCTTTTTCGCTTGAATCACTTGCTGAAGATGCACAAATGCGAGCAGATGATTACAACGATCCTAAAGTTAGAATGCGAAAATCTTTTCATATATTCCCGCGAATTTGGAAAGCAATCGGCGATGTCGCAAAAGGAAACTCTTATGATGATTACCGTGACAAGTTAAGTGAATTAGAAGAAAATAACCCAATTGCAATTAGACACCTTGTTCAAACGAAACAAGCAAAACATGTAGTTCCCGCTGAAGAAGTGTCCATCAGCATTCACAATCATGATTTACCATTTATTATTAGTTCCATGTCATTCGGTTCTCAAAATGAAGTTGCCTTTCGCGCATATGCAGAAGCGGCCGATCAGCTAAATATGATTAGCTTGAACGGTGAAGGCGGTGAAATTAAAGATATGATTGGAAAGTATCCACATACACGTGGACAACAAGTTGCATCTGGGCGATTTGGCGTAAATGCTGAACTACTAAATTCATCAAACTTAATTGAAATAAAAATTGGGCAAGGCGCAAAGCCTGGTGAAGGTGGACATTTACCAGGTTCAAAAGTAACAGCCAAAATCGCTGAAGCACGTAATGCTACAATTGGCTCAGATTTAATTTCACCTTCTAACAACCATGATATTTATTCCATTGAAGATTTGGCTCAAATGATTACAGAGATTAAAACGGCTAATCAACTTGCGAAAGTAGCTGTAAAGGTCCCTGTTGTCCCTAACATTGGAACAATTGCTGTCGGTATCGCAAAAGCTGGTGCTGATTTTATTAACATTAGCGGATTTGATGGTGGTACAGGTGCTGCGCGTATTCACGCATTGCAACATGTAGGTCTCCCTGTAGAAATCGGTGTGAAAGCCGCTCACAATGCTTTATTAGAAGCAAATATGAGACACAAGGTAGAAATTTGGGCTGACGGTGGTATTCGAAGTGTCAATGACGCCTTGAAAATCATGCTTCTTGGGGCAAACCGTATTGGTTTTGGTACATTATCTATGATTGCAATCGGCTGTACAACTTGCCGCGGATGTCACCTTGATACTTGTCACGTTGGAATTGCAACACAAATTGAGTCTGAAGCTCAGGCGAAAGAACATGGATTACGCCGCTTCGTCCCACGCAAATTAGAAAGCGCCGTCGCTGGATTATTACATTTATTCACCACTTTTGGCGTAGAACTAAAACGATTAACAGGAAATCTTGGTTATACAAATTTACAAGAAATTGTTGGGCGTTCCGATTTATTAGAGCAAGTTCGAGGCGAAAATTCATTAGACTTATATAATTTACTACAAACGATAGAACATCCACCTGTTACACAAACAGAATACGTATCGGAAAAACAATTGGAAACAGTTCATTCCCCTCATTCAAAAGAATTAGTAGGCGTTGGCGTAGAGCATCGCGTTATGGGTGGCCTAGAATCTTGCTATCGCGTTCGTAGTAAATTATATGAAGACACCAAGCTTGAACCACTTACATTAAAGTATACGAATGGCTCTATTCCTGGAAATGGATTAGGTGCTTACAATAGTGAGAACTTATTTATACACGTAAATGGCGGTGCACAAGATGGTATTGGTAAAACCTCCTTTGGTGGTGGTATTTATATAACAAAAGCAAAAGGAAAAGACGGCATATATTATAACGGTTCTGTCGGAAAAGGTTTTGGATACGGTGCACAAAAAGGAGCGCTATACGTTCAAGGTAATGCTGATGCTCGCGCTGGCATTCGCCTTTCTGGAGCAGACATGATAATTGGAGGGCGTATGACAAAGCCACTCCGTGAAAAAGAGCAAGGGAATATAGGTGCATACTCTAATATTAAAGGTTTCGCTTTTGAATATATGACAAATGGGCGAGCGCTTGTTTTAGGGGATCCTGGTCCATGGATCTGTGCTGGTATGACTGGCGGTGTTGTATATTTACGTCATGATTCAAGCTTAGGTTTAACTGAACAGGCTTTAAAAAGAAGAATCGCAAAAGGAGCAAATGTTACATTACAAACAATTAGTAAAAATGGTGTGCAAGATGTAACTGAGTTATTGCTAGATTATATTCGTGTACTAAATGAGCATGAGCAATACGAGGAAGTTGCTTTATTAACACCGTTACTCGATGATATGCAGCAACAGTTTTTTGAAATTATCCCGAAAAAAGAGCAAGCTGACCCTTCTATCTCAACAGAGTGATATACCTAACTTTCATTTTCAAGAATAAAGTGAAACTTTAATCAGCCCTCACCAATCGGACTTTTATGGGCAGTTGACTCCCCACCTAAATTCTTTGCTTTCGCTGAATTTTGAGGTGGGGATCTTACTGCCCATTAAAGCGGGATAAATTGACGAAGTACACTTCTCATAGTAATCTATAGTAACAATTTGAAACCTGCTGAAATTCAGCAGGTTTTTTTACTAAAAACTGATGTTTAAAAAGAATTAGGAAAAAGTATAAAATGAATCTTAATTTCTTATTAACGTCACTAAAATATCACTTGCTAACATATTGTAATGAATGTATAGTATCATGTTGTACATTCATTATGACAAGAGAAAGGATCTTATTAAGGGTATGAAACTTGGTGCTCGCATTTTAAAAACGGGTATCGCCATCACGTTAGCTTTATTTGCTTGTATTTTACTTCAGTTACCGAGTCCAGTATTTGCCGGAATCTCAGCTATATTCGCTGTTCAACCGTCTGTATACCGCTCGTATTTAACAGCTCTTGAGCAAATTCAAGCAAACGTCATTGGCGCGGTATTCGCTATCGTATTTGCTACTGCTTTTGGACATAATCCTTTTATTATTGGATTAACATGTATATTAGTAATTGCGCTTACGTTACAATTACGATTAGAAAACACAATATCAATTGCTTTAGTAACAGTTATCGCCATTATGGAGTATCAGGGCGAAGATTTCTTTAGTTTTGCCTTACTTCGCTTTGCGACGATTATGATTGGAATTATTGCGGCTTCACTTGTAAATTTAGTGTTTATGCCGCCAAAATACGAAACAAAACTCTATCATCGTATCGTTGATAATACAGAAGAAATTGTAAAATGGATTCGAATGAATAGCAGGCAAGCTTCTGATTTTACAACGCTAAAAACTGATATTGATCGTATGAAAGAAAAAATGATCAAACTAAACCATTACTATTTGCTGTATAAAGAAGAAAGAAGCTACACGAAAAAAGTACAGTTCGCAAAAATTCGTAAGCTCGTTTTATTCAGACAAATGTTAGCGACGACAAGCCGTGCTTTAAGTACGTTAAAATCATTACATCGTACTGAAAATGAACTGCGCTATATGCCAGAAGAATTTCAGGAATCTATCCAAAACGAACTTGACTCATTAACCCATTATCATGAACAAGTTTTATTAAAATTTATTGGTAAAGCAAAAAAACAACAATCTGTTGAAATGCTTGATGAAGTTGAAACAGGTAAACAAGAATTAATTGATATCTTTATGGATTATCAAAACAAGGACGATGAGGAAGCGTATAAAACATGGCTACACCTCTTCCCTCTTATTTCTGCCATTATTAACTATAGTGAAGAAGTAGAGCATTTAGATTTACTTGTGGATAGTTTCTACACATACCATAAACCAGAAGCAGAACTCCAAATCGAAGATAAAAAAGAAGACGAATAAAGAAAACAGCTCCTTTTACGCTAAAGGAGCTGTTTCTGTTATATGTTGAAGTTGATATAAATTGTAATAAAACCCTCTTTTTTTCATTAACTCTTCATGAGAACCTGTTTCTTTAATTTCACCATCTTCAATATAAATAATCGTATCCACATGCGTAATCGTCGCCAATCGATGTGCGATTATGATCGTCGTTCGATCAGCAGCTAACGTCTGAAGCGCCTCTTGAATATACCGTTCATTTTCTAAATCTAAAGCGGATGTCGCTTCATCTAATATAAGTAACGATGGGTTCTTTAGAAACACTCGTGCAATCGCTACACGTTGCCTTTGCCCACCAGATAACTTCACACCACGTTCCCCAACGACAGTATCATAACCATCAGGTAACTCTATAATAAAATCATGAATTTGCGCAGCTTTGGCAGCTGCAATCACTTCTTCCTCTGTAGCTTTAGGATTTCCATATAAAATATTTGCCCCGATTGTATCACTAAATAACAAATTATCTTGCAGTACAATTCCAATATGACTACGTAAATTTCTCATATCATACTTTCTAACATCTATCCCATCTACATACACTGCACCTGAAGAAACATCATAGAAACGCGGGATTAAACTAGCAAGAGATGACTTCCCTCCCCCACTTGCTCCTACAAGTGCTACCTTCTCTCCTGGCACCATAGTTAACGAAAGGTTATGTAATATCTCTTTTTCATCTGCATTGTAACGAAAAGATACATTATCAAATATCACTTCACCATTTAATTTTGTCGTTTGTACCGCACTTGGCACATTGACAATATCGTATTTCTCATCTAACAATTCAAACACTCGATCCATCGATGCGAAAGACTGTGTTAATGTTGTAGAGGAATTAACAAGACGTCGAAGCGGACTATACAAACTATCCATATATCCAACAAAGGCAACCATAGTCCCTAATGTTAACTGCCCCTGAATCACTTCGTACGCTGCAAAACCGATTACAAGTAACGGGCCTAAATCGGTTAACGTATTCACTGCTGAAAATGTCCTTGCAGTCCAACTCGTATGCGTTAACGCTTTCGTCAAAAATTCATTATTTCTTTTTTCAAACTGCTTACCCTCGTACTCTTCTAATGCAAAGCTACGTGTCACTTGCATCCCTTGAATACGTTCATGTAAATACCCTTGCATCGTTGCTAAAGCTTGTGAACGCTCTTTCGTCAATTTTCGAAGACGTCCGAAAAAATATTTCACTGCCACTACATAAATAGGTAAAATTAATAGCGCAACAAATGTTAATTTTACATTCATAGAAAACATAACAATAATAGCAATAGCGATTGTTGCCGTATCCAACCAAACATTCATCAAACCAGTAATTACAAAGTCCTTCGTTTGTTCTACATCATGAATGACACGTGAAATAATCTCTCCTGTTTTTGTATTCGAATAATAGCGTAAACTCAACTTTTGCAAATGACCAAAAATATGTTTTCGCAAATCATATAGTATCGTATTTGCGATACGCTGCGCGAAATATTGACGATAATATTCAATTGGCGGTCTCACTACTGCAAAAATAAAAAAAGCAATCCCAACAGCTGTTACTAATTGGGATGTTTTATCTTGAAGTGACCCTCCGCCTTGAATTACATCATCAATAATATATTTTAATAACCACGGCATAATAAGCGGAATGCCGAATTTAACTAGACCAATCATAATCGTAATAGCAATAAGCCACCGATATGGTTTAACAAATTGCAAATATCTTTTTATACCTTGCACATAATCCCCCCTCTAATAGGACAAACCTGCCGGGAAATCCCCTGCAGGTTTGTTTTAATTTCTGTACATTAAATATCTTTCATACCACATATCTACGAAATCTGGCGCGAATGGCCCTTTTCTCTGATGAATCCATTGTGTTAATTGTGCTACATTTCGTTTTAAAATAGTATCAATAACAGGTGGGTACTGCATAATTTGACTATGCTTTTCATACTCATCTTCATCTAAAAGCGTATATGTCATATCTGGATACACTTTAATATCTAAATCATAATCAATGTACTTCAATGCTTCAGAATCATATGCAAAAGGTGAGCCTAAATTACAATAATAATATACTCCCTCTTCCCTTAGCATCCCAATCACATTAAACCAATAGTTTGCATGAAAATAACAAATTGCTGGTTCACGAGTAATCCATGTTCGGCCATCTGATTCTGTCACTACTGTACGATCATTTGCTCCGATCACGAGGCTCTGTGTCCCTTTTAAAATTGTTGTCTCTTCCCACATTCTATGAATGGAGCCATTATGTTTATAACTATGTATTTGTACTTTTTCTCCTTCTTTGGGAAATCCCATATATGCTCCCTTCTTTCAACTGCAAATGCCCTTTGAACTGCATCCACTTTTTTTCTATTATAACTTTTTTGTCGAAATTTTAAAACTAAAGCGACAAGACTCCATTTCTCACACTGAATACCATATCCCTAATCTTCTTAGGAGACAAGGTCTTCGCTGAATGATTTACAAACGAGGAAATAGAAATAGAAAAAGCCCTTCCTTATTTCTATCTAAAGAAGGACCTTTCACCGGAGGGAAACAATATGTCTTATCCTAAATTTGAAATCATTTTTTCAGTTTCAAAAGATTGAATTACACTATTTGTTTGCTCTTCAAACTTCTCATGTAATAACTTGAGTGCTACTTCTGTTCTATATATTTCTTGGCGTATAAAATGTAATTCCTTTTTATCGCACGTATCCTTTTCGCTCATTTCAATTTGCTGATACTTCTCTAGATGAGCTTGTAACTTCAACAACTCATCCATCGTTTCTAATTGCTCTCCCACCAACTTATCAAAGTCGTTCATTACTTACCCCCTTTTAGATTTATTGATCAGTTATTATTCCTCATTACATATTTCTAATCTTTAACTTCCTTCTCCTTTGACTACATTTGTTGACTTATTAGAAGTTATGTCGTTCGCTTTATTTTCATCACCATGAACAAAGCACAAAGAAAACACTTCTCCCGAATTAGAGAAGTGTTTTTCTTCCATTACTGATTTGAACTAGAAGATTGTGATTGTTTTGCAGCTGATTGTGCATTTTGTTTTTTCACAGCATGCACGTCTGTTTCAGTTGCAAATTCAGTACCATAACTAGCGTTTGCACTTTGTGCACCAGAAGCTTGCGCTTTCTTTGCTTCTGATTGTGCATTTGCTTGTTGTACTGCTTGCACATCTGTTTCAGTTGAAAACTCTGTACCATAACTAGCATTTGTACTTTGAATGCTAGCGCCAGAAGTTGCCTTGTTATAACCTTGTTGTTTTTTATTCATCTTTCTCACCTCCACAACCAATAATGTAACCAATTTACTTAGAAGCTATCCGTGATTTTCTTTTTTTAATCTCCGTATATATCTCTTATCACTCATTCAAACTATAGGAAATGGAGGTGGAAATATGTATATAGGACGCGATATGACTGAACTAACGATGGTTTCAAAAAATGAGTGGAAAGAAGATGAATTGGCTTATTTTCATCATTCATTACAACAGATTCTTCCGTATTTAAACGCAGAAGGTCAAAGTATCTATAAAGGAATTGTAAAAGAAATTGAAACAAGAGGCGGCTTACAAGAAGGTGAGGCTAGTTGGACTCATGGGACAAAAATTTCTTACGATTAAAAAAGTGTTCCCAATCTAGGGAACACTTTTTTATGGTTCAACTAATAATCAGTGGGGGATGAAGAAAACCCCCACTGATTAAAGTTTCACTTTATTGCATTGTAATCTTCTCGACACAACTTTCATAAATCGTACGATGTGATTTCGAGAAAGGCAACTGTTCAAAAGCTTCTTTCGATACAAATTTCAATGTATCTGTTTCAACAATATCACCAGTTACTTTTCCGTAAAATACAAATATATCCCAAGTGCGATGGGTAAACGTATGTTGTACATTCATTGCGTATTCTTCAATAGAAATTGAAAGCTCAAATTTTTTGTTCATATAATCTATAAGCTGTTCCTTCTGATTACGAATCCCTTCGCCAAGTTCAACATTCGGAAACTCCCACATATTAGCTAATAAACCGGTACTTGGACGTTTATTAATGACGTAACGACCATCTTCCGTTTGAAGCACTCCTGCAACAATCGGTACCATCGTAGGGGCCTTTGCTTTACTTTTGACTGGTAATTCCTTTTGAACACCTTCAGCATATCCCCTGCAATGCTCACGTACAGGACAAAGTAAGCATGCTGGATTTTTTGGAATACAAATTAGCGCGCCTAACTCCATCAAACCTTGATTAAAATAAGATGGATTTTTAGCCGAAATAATTTCACGCACAATCTCTTCAAACACTTTTCTAGTTTTTGGTTTTGCAATGTCATCCCATACGGATAAAATACGAGATAATACACGCATAACATTTCCGTCAACTGCAGGCTCTGGTATACCATATGCGATACTTAAAATAGCACCTTTTGTATATGGTCCGACTCCCTTTAACTTTTCAATTTTCTTTACATCATTCGGTACAATTCCGCCGTATACTTCTTTTACTTCTTTTACGGCCGCATGTAAATTACGTGCCCTAGAATAATACCCTAAACCTTCCCATGCCTTTAATACTTCTTCATCATCAGCATTTGCCAAAGCTTCTAGAGTAGGAAACTTCCCCATAAAATTCGCGTAATATGGTTTTACAGCTTCCACTCTAGTTTGCTGCAACATAATTTCTGAAACCCAAACACGGTATGGATCTTTATTTTTACGCCACGGTAAGTCGCGTTGCTCTTTTTCAAACCAACCAATTAAATCATTTTGAAACTGCTCTATGTTAAAATTATTTAATATTTCAAGTGTCAAACTTGATCCCCCTCATTTTTTTGCATATAAGTACTATTATAAAGATTTTAGGAAAAAATTTAAGTAAGATGACATAGGAAATAGAAGGCAAAGGACTTGAGGTATCGAATAAAAAGAGTTACATTAATAAAAAACGGAGGTGGATTTCTATGGACACAGCCACTCACCTTGTTATGGGCGTTACTCTAGGCAGTTTGGCAACGTTAGATCCAGCCATAGCACAAAGTGATATTGGACCACAAGCAGTTATGCTTGCTACAATTGCCGGTTCCAATATTCCTGACATCGATACAGTTTTAAAATTGCGTAATAACGCTAAATATATAAGAAATCATCGCGGGATTACTCATTCCATTCCTGCAGTGATTCTTTGGTCATTCCTTATAAGTGGCATCTCTTTCGCCTTCTTTTCAGACGCTCCATATTTGCATCTACTACTTTGGTCATTTATTGCCGTCTTTCTTCATGTCTTTGTAGATATTTTCAATGCCTACGGTACACAGGCATTACGGCCCTTCACAAAAAAATGGGTAGCACTCGGTATCATTAATACATTCGATACCGTCATTTTCTTCATCCATATACTCGCAATTGCTTGTATGCTCGTAGGTTCCCATAAAGGATATACTGCCTTAGCAGCGTATATATTGATGGTTGTTTACTATATCGGACGGATTATGATGCATAGAAATATAAGAAGCGTTGTACAAAAACGTTTCAAAAATGTTGAGAAGATAATTATTTCTCCTTCTTATCGATTTTATCATTATCATTTAGCAATCGTTACAACCAATTATTACTACGTTGCTAGATGGCATCGCGGTAACATCATGGTATATGATAAATTCGAACGGGTACCGTTCCCAGACAATACTATTATGCGCGCTGCTAAACAAGATGAAAACATCTCAGCATTTTTATCTTTCTCCCCTGTGTATCGCTGGGACATTTTCGATTATGATCATTATTACGAGGTTCGATTCATTGATTTGCGCTATCGTAGTAAAGATTATTATCCATTCGTTGCGATCGTTCAACTTGATCATAACTTAAATATTATTAGTTCCTATACAGGATGGATTTTTAGTGAAGAAAAACTTCGAAAAAAGCTGGAGTTACTTCCACATTAAAAAAAGCGACTTAAGTCGCTTTTTTTAATGTTTCAAATGATCTTCTTGATTGATTAAATGGCTATATTTCGGATTATTTGTACGCATTTCATGAAGGCGACCTCCATAATTATTAATCCATGTTCGTACCACTTGTTCAGTCATTTCATCACCTTGATAACGACCTGATTTCGCATAAGTTGTTTGAAAGTCTTCCCACAATAATTCAACCCACGCACGAGCTTGTGCGTAAGAAAGTTTGTCATTTTTGTCTATTAATTCTTTTGTTAATGTTTCGTGAATATCATTCATGTTCTATTCTCCTTTTACCTATTTATTCCCTTAATTTCTAAAGGATAGTTTCTTCTATTTTGCACATTCTATAAGTGATACTTCTTAAAGAGGTATCAACTGATGATGAGGAGGGCGTTCGCAATGGGTAAACAAGCCGAATTTTGGTCTGAGTCAAAAAACAACAGCAAAATCGATGGTCAGCCGAAAGCGAAATCACGCTTCGCTTCGAAACGACCTAACGGCACAATTAACACGCACCCACAAGAACGTATGCGTGCTGCAAATCAGCAGGAAGAGTAGTACAAATTAAATTAACTTCCTACACGAGGTGATAAAGATGAGCTACCGTGATCGCTTAGATAGTCGTTCTGAATTATTTAACCATACGTGGACTCGTCCGAAACATGCTAAAGCGCAGGTTAACGGACAGACGCAACAAACCCAGTCTCTCATTATATTGGCGAATGAATGTAAAAAGCGCCAATTTTAGAATCTCCTATCTCCTGTAACGCCTACCAAAGATGAAAACCAGAGAGATATTCGCTCTCTGGTTTTTATTTTTCTTGCAATAAGGAAATCGGTATTCCAATCTCTTCATTATCATTTTGCTTATGTCCCCAAGCAAATACCCCATTGAAATACGTAATTTTAAATAATATACCAGGTTCTTCTACCAATTCATATGTCTCACCAATATGGAATTTATTTATGTCAGTCATATAAGCGCGAGCCATTGCCATCTTTCTCATTAATACATCGAACTCATTTACAATTCCAAGCTGCTCAGCCTTTATCGCTTGCTCTTTCAAAACCCCAATTTCTTCCCTTAGCTCATATGGTGTCATCTCACTGTAGCGCTTTGGCATATTCATCTTATTCCCCTCATCCCTCTTCGCGTTTCATCTGCAAATATATCTCTATCTCATCAATAGAGAATCCTTTGCGATATAACGCTTGTTTCATCTTATTTTCGAATGTCCATCCATCATACTTCTTATATTTCTCATAATATTTATTCCCATGATAGTGTAACGCTTCTTGTTGCTGTTCGTCATCTTTTTCGTCTTTCAATTCTTCTAAACAAATTTGAATCACATCTCTAGAATATCCTTTACGAACGAGCATTTCGTCTAACTTTAGCTTCATTTGTAAAAAGGACTGCTTTTGATAAGACCTTTTCTTCTTTTCTATAAGAATTAAAGCATTCTCAATTTGCTTTTCCTTCGGATATTCTTGTAAACTATGCATAATAATTAGATCCTGAACACCTTTATTTAACAACTCTCTTTTAATAACAGTAGGACCTTTTCGATTTACATTACTTTGCGTTCTCGTATATAAAACAGCATACTCTTTATCATTAATATATCGGTCATGTAATAATTTCGAAACGACTTCAGAGATGATGGCCTGTCCCACTTCTTTTTTTCGTAAAAACTCTTCTATTTCTTGTTTCGTTCTCATTTGATAGGATAAATAGGAGACTGCTTGTAAATATGCTTTTTGTACCTCTTCATTGTACAAAATATTTCCTAACGCTATTTCATCAATTTCTAAGCCCTTTTGTAATCCGTGTTTTATTAAGATTACTTCATTCACACTAAACCCGTACTCTTCACCTTGACCTTTATCAATATAAATATTAAACCGTTCTTTCGATCGTTTTTGCACTTCTATTTTTGTAATGACAGCCATACTCTCACCTCTCTATTATTTTAACATAGTCAAGGAACGTTTTTGCTTTTCAAGAATATATATAATGAGGAGGAAATAATTGTGAGAATCGCAATTTCTGGTGGTACCGGCTTTATCGGTAAATACCTTTCTACTTTTTTTATTCAAAAAGGATATAATGTTTATATTCTTACTCGAAACAAAAATATTGAAACTTCCCACCCTAACCTTCAATACGTACAATGGACACCAGATTTACAAACATTCCCCCTCTCCTCTATTGATGTAGTTATTAATCTAGCTGGAGAGTCTATTAACAGTAGATGGACAAAGAAACAAAAAGACTCCATTTTAAACAGTAGAATCCAAACAACAAAAGGACTCATTAAACAATTACAAAAACTAAATACAAAACCAAACACATTTATTAACGCAAGTGCTATTGGCTACTATGGAACGTCTGAAACTGAGTCTTTTACAGAACAGGATGAGATTCCTGGAAATGACTTTTTAGCAAATACAGTATATTCATGGGAACAAGAAGCATCTAAAGCTCGTTCTCTCGGAATACGAACAATCTACGCAAGACTCGGAGTTGTATTGGGCGCAGACGGAGGAGCTCTTCCAAAAATGCTACTCCCTTATCAATTCTATATCGGAGGTACAATTGGATCTGGAAACCAATGGTTATCATGGATTCATATAGACGATGTCGTTCGCCTGATTGATTTCATCATACACAAAGAAGAAATTGATGGACCTCTTAACATTACAGCTCCCCTACCTATAAGAATGAAGGAATTCGGAGAAACCATTGCAACTATAATGAAAAAGCCTCATTGGTTACCTGTCCCTTCATTTATACTTCACACTTTATTGGGCGAGATGAGTATACTTGTACTAGAAGGACAACATGTATTACCTAGTAAAGCAATTAAACATGGGTATCAATACACATTTCCGGCAATAGACCATGCATTACAAAATATACTTTCGCATACAATGTAGTACTTCTAAAACACAGTTTTACAGGGGCCCCTTTCAAAACTTTCATGTTCTAGAATCCGGAGCATTATTACACAAATAATCTTTCAGTTACTTTCCCTTAAATTCCATTAATATTGTAAAGTAACAGAAATGAGGTACCTATGAAAATATTGCTCAAACAAGCCATTGTCTATCCTATTACATCCCAAAAATTTCAAGGGGATGTACTCGTTATAGGAGAAAGAATTGCCGAGGTCAAGCCTTTCATTCAACCTACCCAAGATATGACAGTTATAGACGCTCGTGCTCTTCATCTTTTACCTGGATTTATTGATGTCCATACTCATCTTGGTCTCTATGATGAAGGTACTGGTTGGGCTGGCAATGATGCAAATGAAACATCTGAAGTTTCAACACCACATATCCGTTCTTTGGACGGAATCCACCCTTT
Organism: Bacillus sp. BC08; assembly: GCF_054326875.1. NCBI lineage: Bacteria > Bacillati > Bacillota > Bacilli > Caryophanales > Bacillaceae > Bacillus > Bacillus sp. BC08. The sequence goes on from NZ_JBTGPA010000030.1 coordinate 22,201, forward strand.
TGATATTGCATTTCAAGATGCTGTACAAAACGGAATCACAACTGTTCACGTTATGCCAGGAAGTCAAAACATTATCGGTGGTACTACTTGTGTAATAAAAACAGCTGGAACTTGTATTGATCATATGATTATTCAAGAACCTGCCGGCTTAAAGATTGCCTTTGGAGAAAATCCTAAAAAGGTCCATAGTAATGGAACAAAAGAATCCATTACACGTATGGGAATTATGGGATTACTTCGAGAATCATTCTATGAAGCACAGCACTACGGGCATGAAGCTGATTTTCGAATGCTGCCTATCTTAAAAGCATTACGCCGCGAAATACCCGTACGTATCCACGCTCACCGAGCAGATGATATTAGTTCAGCTCTACGCTTTGCAACAGAATTCAACCTCGATTTACGCATTGAACATTGTACAGAAGGACACTTTATTGTTGAAGAGCTTTCGAAACACAATTTGAAGGTTTCAGTTGGCCCCACTCTTACACGCCGTTCTAAAATCGAACTTAAAAACAAAACATGGGATACTTACCATATATTATCGAAAAATGGAGTGGAAGTTTCTATAACAACAGATCACCCTTATACACCAATTCAATATTTAAATGTTTGTGCTGCTGTCGCAGTAAGAGAAGGATTAGACGAAAAAACTGCACTAGAAGGAATCACTATATTTCCAGCACGAAATTTACGTTTAGAGGATAGAATTGGAAGCATCGAGGTTGGAAAAGACGCTGATCTCGTGTTATGGACCCATCATCCTTTCCATTATTTAGCCAAGCCTGTACTAACCATGATTGATGGAAAAATAATTTACAAAAAAAATAAAAAAAACTAGTTTATTTTTTTGACTAGATAAAGTATTATACGATTATAAACTGAATGAAACCATAATCAATTTGTGTCGTGATTATCATTTTCAAATTGATGAATGGGGAAGGCAAATGGTGCGCCACCAGCGTTAGAAACTGGTTCTAGTGGGTTCGATTCCCACCCCGAAATTTTTTAAAGATTGATATAAAAATTTCGAGGGTGGGGTGCTTTTTCGTCATGCTACCCTCGTGTGAGGAGGAGTTAGTATGTTGAAAAAACGCGACTTACACGACAGCCACGTTCTATACGAGTTAATGGTGGATCCAGCTGTCTTCCCTTTTGTGCGTCAAAAGGCTTATTCTTATGAGGAATATTTATTTTTAACGAAACAAACGATTGAAGCTGAAGAGCGTGGGGAATTAATTTCACGCACAATTTTAGATGAATGGGGTAACCCTATCGGAACAATTACTTTATTTGATGTGCAAGAAAAAGCCGGATTTCTTGGAACATGGCTTGGCAAACCCTATCATGGAAAAGGCTATAATAAATTGGCGAAAGATTCATTTTTTAGTGAACTTTTCTACGAATTAGATATTGAAACAATCTTTATGCGTATTCGCAAAATAAATATTCGTTCTATTAAAGCTGCCGAAAAACTACAATATGTTAATCTAGCAAACGAAACAAGAAAAGCCGTTTATGATGAAATTAACGCAAATGAAGAAGTATATAACTTATATGAAATTCCAAAAGATCAATATACACTTGCTACAATGCGAGATACAACGTTCCAAGATACTCACCAATTAAAAGAAGCGTAATCTAAATTTTTAGAAAAAATAATTAATCATTAACATTTTGCCATATACGTATATCACCCCATGTCTTTGGAAACGATAGATAGTGACTTTAGGACACGAGGTGATTTGTAATGGATAAAAAGAAACGTGATAAAACAAAGAATACATTATCTAGTACACAAGAGGTTCTCTACCAACGAGAATTTCGCAAAGCAGATCGTGCAGCGGGTTATCGCTCGAAAAGTATTTAAAGTGAGAATGAATAATTAGAAGTTTTCCCCCCTAATTATTCATTCTCATTACATATTTTTTCTACGTGATAGAATAGACAAAAAAGGTTTCTTATAAATAAGAAACCTTTTTTGTGTGGATAACGTTATCCACACAATTTATAGAATTGTGAATAAATTCAACAACCCCTACACAAGTTTATATGTTATAACGCATAGTAAATGTTGAAATTGTGGATATTTTTCTAAAAATTGTGGACAATGTGGATATAGTTGTTAATATTTCGACTTTACTGTTTAATGAAAGCGCAATCTTCATGTGGATAAGTTGCTATATCTTATAAAACAATAAAGAACCCTCTTTAAACATATAAAAGAGGGTTTCATATTAAGTAAATAATTGTGCAAGAGCAGGTGATTTAATAGGTATATGATTCGGTTCTACATGATTTTCTGCCAAAATTGTATCCACAATATGACCAGCCGGCTCCGGACGATAAATGCTTTTCATCGCTTCTTTCATTTGAAGAAGCTTCATATCATCTTGTAATAACGCCTCTGTCTTTGCAAAAACCTCACTATCATCACGAATGACAACTGCAGCTCCTTTTCTTTCAAAGTACATCGCATTTTCATTTTCTTGTCCTGGGACAGGCTTATATAAAATGACAGGTACTTGCAATGCTGCCGCTTCACTTAACGTAATACCGCCTGGCTTCGTAATCATACAAGAAGTAACACGGAATAATTCATCGATATTTTCAACATAACCAAATACTTTTAATGCATCAGGATTTTTTTCCTGAACACCTAATAAATCCTGTTTTAACGCTTCATTTTTCCCACAAACGACAACTACTTGTAAATCAGATACTGACATAAATGATTGGCATAGTTCTTTTACACTTCCTAATACCCCATGAGCACCTGCTACAATTAGTAGAATCTTTTTATTCTTACATAACTGATATTTATTATATATAATGTCTGGATTGATCTTCAGCTCAAAACTACTACGAATCGGAATTCCAGTTTCAACAATTTGCTCCGCAGGCACACCAATATCAATCATAATTTTTTTTACGTGATCAGTTGCTACAAAATAACGATCTACTTCCCGATGAATCCATATTTTGTGCACACAAAAATCCGTTAATACGTTATACACAGGAATTGAAATACCTGTTTGCTTTTTCAACTCTGGTACAGCTATGATCGGAAATGTATTAATAACAATATCCGGTTTCTCTGCTTGTAAAAGTAATTTCAAACGTTTTCTTCCAAAGTTCGCATACCAAGATGCTATTTTTTTATCATAAATTTTTTCTACGCCGTAATAAAACAAGCGGTATAATTCTTTTCCTATTGTATAACTTTTTAAATATAAATATTTTGTAATATCGGTTATAACTGGATGTGATTCTCCGAACAAATCGCATACAATTACATCTTTAATTCCTTTTTGGCGAAATGTTTGTTCTAATGTTTTCGCTACTTGCACATGACCATTACCGTAATGTGCAGTTAATATTAAAACCTTGGGGTTTTTTATCAAACAAATCCACTCCTAGCTTATTGTTTCTCCATATTGCATATACGACAATAGGAAAAACATTTTCCTTAAAAATTACATAAACAGATTCTAATGTTTCTCTTTCAGCTATGTACCTGTCGTGGATATGCAAAGCATATAAGATTGACCCCTTAATCCTATCTGTGCTCATATCTTTACATTATACTTTCCTATAAGAGCTTTCGCAATAACTTACAAATGTTCTCTATTCCATGATACTCACTCTTTTACTTCTTAATTCTTTTTACTATTTTGATTTCCCTTTACAATTATGTAAATTTCTCCACTTATTCCTTACAAAAATATGGATATTCTATTTTCAGTATACTCTTTTCTATATACATACTCTAGGTTTTATTGTAAAGAAAGCAAAAAGCCTAACCCAATATTTGGATTAGACTGCTTGTAAAATATGTCTTGCTTGTTCTACATTTTTTTCAGTAGGTGGTTCTACATTCGCAAGTGGATACTTATGTCCAAGTGCCTCCCATTTATATACACCAAGCTTATGGTACGGTAGCACTTCGACTTTCTGAACATTAGACAGACTTTGAATAAAGCTAGATAATCTTTGTAGATCCTCTTCATTATCCGTAATACCGGGAACTAATACGTGTCGTACCCAAATCGGTTTATTTTTATCCGATAAATAACGAGCAAATTGTAAAATATGTTCATTTGGTTTTCCTGTTAATTTACGATGTTTCTTTGAATCAATATGTTTCAAATCCAATAAAACTAAATCTGTGTAATCCATTAAAATATCTAGCTTATTTTGGAATTCTGGTTCTTCAGAATAACAACCACCCGAAGAGTCAATTGTTGTATGAATTCCAGCTTCCTTACATTTCTTAAATAACTCAATTAAGAAATCTAGCTGTAGTAATGGTTCACCACCACTAACTGTTATACCGCCTCCAGAAGCTTCAATAAAAGGAAGGTAACATGTCACATCCTGCATTACTTCTTCAACTGTTATTTCGTTTCCTTTACCAATCTCCCACGTATCAGCATTATGACAATATTGACAACGTAATAAACACCCTTGTGTAAATATGACATAACGAATTCCTGGGCCATCAACAGTACCACAAGACTCTACAGAATGAATTCTTCCTTTTACCATGTTACTTCCTCCTTTATTGAAGCAGCCTCCCTCTGCTATTTATAAAATGCAGAGGGACACTTTTTCACTTACATACTTTCATGCATTGTACGGTTAATTACATCGATTTGTTGCTCACGAGTTAATTTAATAAAGTTTACAGCGTAACCAGATACGCGAATTGTTAATTGTGGATATTTCTCAGGATGTTCCATTGCATCCATTAATGTTTCACGATTAAATACGTTAATATTTAAGTGATGACCTTCTTTTACTGCATAACCATCAAGCATTGATACTAAGTTTCGTACTTGTACATCATCTTCTTTACCAAGTGCTTTTGGAATAATAGAGAATGTATTAGAAATACCATCTTGTGCATCTTCATATGGTAATTTAGCTACAGATAATAATGAAGCTAATGCACCTTTTGTATCACGGCCATGCATTGGGTTCGCACCTGGTGCAAATGGTTCTCCAGTACGGCGACCATCTGGAGTGTTACCAGTTTTCTTACCGTATACAACGTTAGATGTGATTGTTAAGATCGACATTGTATGAACAGAATTTCTGTATGTTTTATGTTTACGAAGTTTATTCATGAATGTTTTCACAAGGTTTACAGCGATTTCATCTACACGATCATCATTGTTACCGTATTTAGGGAAATCTCCTTCAATTTCAAAGTCAACCGCAATTCCGTTTTCATCACGAATTGGTTTTACTTTTGCATGTTTAATTGCACTTAAAGAGTCTGCTACTACAGATAGACCCGCGATACCTGTTGCCATTGTACGAAGAACATTTGTATCATGAAGTGCCATTTCAATACGTTCGTAGCTATATTTATCGTGCATGTAGTGAATAACATTTAATGTGTTTAAGTATAGACCCGCTAACCATTCCATTGTCATATCAAACTTATGCATAACTTCTTCATAATCTAATACTTCAGAAGTAATTGGTGCGTACTCAGGACCAACTTGTGCTTTAGATTTTTCATCTTTACCACCGTTAATCGCATATAGTAATGCTTTTGCTAAGTTTGCACGTGCGCCGAAGAACTGCATTTGTTTACCAATTCTCATTGCAGATACACAACAAGCAATTCCGTAGTCATCGCCGTAATCAGCACGCATAATGTCATCATTTTCATATTGAATTGCTGATGTTTTAATAGACATTTTCGCACAGTAGTTTTTAAAGTTCTGTGGTAATTGTTTAGACCAAAGAACTGTTAAGTTTGGTTCTGGAGCTGGTCCTAAATTATCTAATGTATGCAAGAAACGGAATGAGTTCTTTGTTACTAATGGACGACCATCTAATGCCATACCACCGATAGACTCAGTTACCCAAGTTGGGTCACCAGAGAATAATTCATTATAATCAGGTGTTCTTGCAAATTTCACAAGACGTAATTTCATAATGAAGTGATCCACAATTTCTTGTACTTCTTCTTCTGTTAAAGTACCATTTGCTAAATCTCTTTCAATATAAATATCTAAGAATGTAGAAGTACGTCCAAGACTCATCGCAGCTCCGTTTTGCTCTTTAATTGCTGCAAGATATGCGAAGTATAACCATTGGAATGCTTCTTGTGTATTTGTTGCAGGCTTAGAAATATCAAAGCCATGAGAAGCAGCCATTTGTTTTAACTCTTGAAGTGCACGCATTTGCTCAGATAACTCTTCGCGTAAACGCATTGTATCTTCGCTCATTACACCGCCAGTTAAATTCAAATCAGCTTTTTTCACTTCAATTAAATGATCAATACCATATAATGCTACGCGTCGGTAGTCACCGATAATACGTCCACGTCCGTATGCATCTGGAAGACCAGTAATTACACCTGATCTACGAGCCGCTTTCATTTCTGGTGTGTATGCATCAAATACACCTTGATTATGCGTTTTTCTCCAGTCTCTGAAAATACGACTAAGTTCTTTATCCATTTCGTATCCGTAAGATTCACAAGCTTGTTCCGCCATACGAATACCACCATATGGTTGTAAAGAACGTTTAAATGGTTTTTCAGTTTGGAAACCGACTACTTTTTCAATATCTTTATTTAAATATCCTGGTTCATGTGATGTAATAGAAGAAACAATTTTTGTATCCATATCAAGAACGCCACCGTTTTCACGTTCTTTCGTTGTTAAATCCATTACTTGATCCCAAAGTTGTTTCGTTGCTTCAGTTGCTCCCGCTAAGAAAGATTCATCTCCTTCGAAAACGTTTACATTATTTAAAATGAAATCGCGAACATCAATCTCTGCTTTCCATTTTTCACCTTTAAAGTTTTCCCATGCGTTTTTTACATTTTCTAATACTTGAGTCATCCTAATCTCCTCCATTTTTGATTAGTACAGGACTAAGATTTTTTATATAACAGCTTACACACTTAGAATACTACTTTTTTGCGAAAGTGAACGAAATAGTTGTGACATGTTTGTGAAATGTTGAGCAAACAACTATATACATAGTGTTAACTTCACTTAAAAGTCTTTATAATTAACCCTTTCCTTAATTGTATTTTTTTGGTATCCTTATATACGAGTCCTATTTTGTAATATAAGAACAATACCCATTGTAGAGCTGTAATACTCTTATCTCCTAATCTGTTATAGTTTTTATAACAGAACAAAAAAGTGTACATATGTTGTACACTTTTTTTGTTACTACTCTAAAGCATCTCTTTTTCTATTCCCATCATAGAATCCACCACGACGGCCTTCCAATACAATTAATTGCTCTAATCCTTCTATATGGTCACCTATAATTCGCAAGACAGCTGGAGGATGACCTATTTTTGCAAAATGTTCACTGGGACGAATACGGTTCATCTTATCGACCTCTACACGACTTACACACGCAATCTCGAATCCTGACAGAATAGCTTTCACTTGGGCTACACAAGGTGAAAGTAAAGATCTATATCCGATTTCTTTCAAACACTTACGACTAAACGCATTCGGTACAGCGATAAGAGAGCCTACTCCTAGATCTTTTCTATCACAAGCTAAATTTAATGCATATTTAAATGCAGTTACAAGATGAAGCGGTACTCTTAAATCTAAATAATGATTTAGATCATTTAATGCGACATCCATTCCATCTGCAATTGCTTTTGCGAAAGGATATAATTCCCTAGCTGGAATAACAAAGTCACCGTCTATAAATAATACAATTTCTCCTTTTGCAAAATAAGTTCCAAGTGAACGCCCTACATCATTTCCAAGTGCTTCTTTATATACAATTGTTGTTGCTCCCTTGTTTTTTGCAACCGTTGCTGTTTTATCAGACGAACCATTTACAACAACGATAATTTCAAAAGGTTCAATTTTGCGGAGCTCTTCTATAACGTTGCCAATTGTTTTCTCTTCATCTTGTACAGGAATAATGACCGATAATTGCTTTCCTTTATACAACTTAGATGTGACGCCCCATCCTTGATAAAAATCTTCGAAACTTAAAGTATGATAAACACTCTCTCTTTTCCTATTTCCATCATAATACCCTCCGCGCTCATTACTGCCCACTATTCGCTCCGATACAGCTTCTATATGATCACCTATCATCCGTTTTTCAGATTGAGAAAGACCCGTTCCATACGCAGCATGCTTGGTCGGCCGAAATTTATTTGGCGTAATAACATCAATTACACAATGACGACTAATCCTCCAGTTGCTTTGTAATAGGCGTAAATGAGCTACAATAGGATTCACAAAACACTCATATCCAATGCTTTGAACAACTTCTTTTGTCAACGCATGAGGTACAGATAATAAAGAATCAATTTTTAACTCTTCACGCTCTAACATTGCATTTAATATTTGGCGCCATACTGTCACGGAGTGCGGTTTTTGTTTCTTTAAAAATAGTGCGTCCAAATTATTTAAAACGATGTCGGCCTGATCATGTAAAATTGGATTCAGGAATAATTGTAATTTTGAAGTTTGAATAGCAAAATCTCCATCTATAAATAGTAGTACATCACCTATCGCGTGTTTTGCGCCGACCGCACGTCCAACATCGTTCCCGAGTAGCTCTGTATACTTGATTACTTTACACCCTAAACGACTGGCAACCTCTTCTGTACCATCGTTACAACCGTTTGCTACTACAATAATCTCTACTGGATTTAATCCTTTTACCGATTGAATAACGTCTGAAATCGTATCCGCTTCATTACATACAGGAATAATAATTGATAGCGACTTAGCCATTATTTTCTTCACGAAACCATTTAATTGTTTCTTTCAATCCTTGTTCCCACGTTACTGTCGCTTGAAACTGCACAAGTTCTTTTAATTTCGTTATATCTGGTCTTCTATTTGGAATTTCTTCAAAGCCATGTGGGTATACCTCTTTGAAAGGAACTTGGACAATCTTTGAAGAAGATTTCGTTAGCTTTTTAATTACTTCTGCTACTTGTGTTATACTCTTTTCATTCTCAGAACCTATATTAATAATCTCACCATTTACCTTTTCATCCATCGCTCGAATCGTTGCCTCTACCGCATCACTCACATACGTAAAGCAACGTGTCTGCTTTCCATCTCCATATACGAGAATGTCTTCTCCTTGTAGGGCTGCACTGATAAATCGTGGGATTACCCCTGCATACGGACCATCTTTCGCTCTTGGACCATAAATATTAAAATAACGAACAATCGTTACAGGTAAACCTTCTAAAGCGTATCCTAAACACAATGTTTCTTCTAACGTTTTACAAATTGCATAACTCCAACGTATTTTAGAAGTCGCTCCGTATAATCGATCCCCCTCTTCAGAGAAGGGTGGCTTTGCCTTACCATATACTTCTGAAGTAGATGCAAAGACTACTTTCTTTTTTCCTTTTAGCGCTGCTTGTAAAATATTTCTCGTTCCATCAAAATTCGTTTCAATAAGCTCTATACTCTTTTCCATTGTCGTTTTCACACCTAAAATTGCTGCTAAATGAAACACTACATCATGTTGATTTACTAATTCATAAATTGAGCTTTTATCTAAAACGCTTATTGGAATAACCCGAATTTCTTTCATTAACTCATCATGATATTTATTTTTTCCTTTATAGAAGTTATCCACGATTGTGACCCCATAACCTCTTTTCACCAATTCTTCAGCTAGATGCGATCCAATGAATCCTGCTCCACCTGTAATTAAACATTTTTTACTCATACACTCACCTTCTTTACAATTCCACGTGTATCTACTACTCGCTTCATTCCTTTAAAAAGCTTCCAATCGATATTAGAGTGATCAGTTAAAATTAAAATACAACCCGCTTGTTTAATGACTTGTTCATCCAAAGAAACAGATTGGTACACCTTATCTCCAAATTTTGCAGAAGAAATATATGGATCATGATATTCTATCTCATATCCTTCTTCTATTAACAATTCAATAATTGGCAACGCTGGTGATTCTCTTAAGTCATTTACATCCTTCTTATACGCAATTCCTACAATTAAAACTGATGCAGGTGATTGCACCATACCTTTTACTTTCCGGACTATTTTCTCTGGCATTTCTTCATTAATTACATGTGCCGCCTCAATTAATTGACTAATTGCTCCATTCTTTTTTATTCTCCATTGAAAATATAAAGGGTCTACTGGAATGCAGTGTCCCCCTATCCCTGGCCCTGGCCAATATGGGGTAAATCCAAACGGTTTTGTAGATGCAGCTTCAAGCGCCTCATAAAAATCAATTCCTAAACTTTCACATAGTGTGTTTAACTCATTTACTAATGAAATATTGACTAGGCGCTGAATATTTTCAAATAACTTACACATTTCAGCTACTTTCGGAGAACTAACTGGAACAACTACATCAAATGTAGTACTATACAACTCCTGTACTTTTTGCTTACACTTTTCTGTTTGTCCACTAATAACTTTTGGAATCGTTTGAACGGAATAGTGACTATTAGCCGGATCAATTCTCTCAGGGGAATATCCGATATAGAAATCTTCTCCTACCTTTTGACCTGCTTGAGAAACAATCGGAATAATCACTTCCTCAAGTGTGCCTGGATATGTGGAGCTTTCGAAAATGAAGGTTTGTCCTTTTTGAAGGTGTTGTTGTATATAATGAGAAGCTGAAATGAGGGCACTTAAGTCTGGTTCTCTTTTTTCATTAATTGGAGTCGGAACAGTGACAATAACATAATCACTATTTTGAAAATCAGCAATACCTTGATCTGGTGTATTTACTATTAATTTTTTTTTAGTCAATAAACTTTGTAACAATTTAGAAGAAACATCTGGAATATAACTTTCTCCTTTTATAATCGATTCTATTTTTCTAGTATCTTTATCTAATCCAATTACTGTATGTCCTCTCTCTGCAAAATGAACTGCCAAAGGAAGGCCAACATATCCTAATCCGATAATGGCAACTGTACTACTAACATTCATCTGTATTCTCTTCTTCCTTTCTCAATTGTTGAATTATATTTCTATCCCGCTCTCCATCTGTAAAACTCCCGCGTTCATCTGTGGATTGTAATAAATATGCAATTGCCTCAATTTGATCGCCGAAAATACGGTCAAATGCTGGAATACGCCCATTTACAAATCCATGTTGCTCTGGGCGTACCCGATTTGTTTTTATAACATCTACAAACTCTACCGCTGTAATAGAGAATCCCTCTAAAATAGCTTTCATTTGGGCTAGTGGCGGAATGATAAGAGAATCGTATCCTATTTTCTCTATTACCTTTTTATGCATAGCATGTGGTACTGCCGTTAATGAGTTATTCCATAAATCTGGTCGTTTCGCTACCAAATTCACAAAATATTTTCCCATGCTAATTGGATCTGCCGGATGAAACATATCTAATAAACACTGTAAATCATTTAATGCCACATCATGTCCATCTTCAATCGCATGTAAAAATGGAATTAGTTTTTTCTCCGGAATAACAAAATCACCGTCGACAAATAAACAAATATCAGCCGTGGCATGCATAGCTCCTATCGCTCGGGCCACATTATGGCCGAGTGCTTCTTCGAATTCAATAACGATAACATTCTCTAACTTTGCTTGTTTAATTGTCTCCCTATCAGCTCCATTCGCAACCACTATAATTTCATCTACACCTGCTTTTTTTACTTCTTGTATAACAGACCTTATAGTCATCTTTTCTTCTGATACTGGGATAATAGCACTATATTTCGCTTTTTTCTTTTGTAATACAACTGGTTTATACTTTCCTACAAACCCTCTATCCCTATTTCCTTCCGAAAAACCACCACGCTTACCATATGTTTCGATTACATATTGCAAAGCACGCAAATGATCTCCCATAATACGACTAGTCGCTTTCGGATAAGGCGAACCGGGTGATGTACCAGTATGAACAGGACGTACTTTATTTGTATGAATAACATCGACCGAGGCCATATCGACAATATCTACTCCTCTAGACATCGCCATCGCTTGAAACAGTGCTGGATCTGCTAAATTCCACCAACCAAATTTCTGAATAACTTCTCTACTCATTGCGTGTGGAATTGCAATTAAAGAACCAACAACAAGCTCTTTTTTATCCAAATAACGATTCAACATAAACTTTCCAACTGTCGTATAATGCGGCCTCATCTTTAAATAAACGGACCATGTTAAATTATTCACAACAATTTGGTGACCTTGCCGAACTCCTTTTATGAAACGTTGTAATTCTTTATTATCAATAACGATGTCACCATCTAAAAATAAAACAATGTCACCCTTCGCTTCTCTTGCTCCAATCGCCCGTCCAACATCATTGCCAAGAGAATATTTATAATAAATTACTCGGCAATGGTGTTGTAACGCTATTTCTTTCGTCCCATCTGTCGATCCATTATCTACTACAATAATTTCATATGGTTCGAGCTTCTCCACTTCTACTAAAACTTGTGATAAAGTACTTGCTTCATTATGCACTGGAATAACAACTGATACTCTCATACTTGTATCACTCTTACCCTTCCAAGCGAACATAAGAAATAATAGGGATACGTACAACTATATCTTCCGGTGGTCCATAAGAAGGAGAAGTACGAACACTTACTGCCCCGTCTGTCACAGATAACAGAATACCTGCAACAATTTCAACCGCTGTCACAACTTGCACTAACTCACCAACATGGTTACGCAATTCATCAGTAAATAACATATATAATTCTCCTTTCTTACGCTTCTTTAATTGATATAATACTTGTAAATGGTAATAAAACTTCTGTTCCTATTCCTTCTTGCAGTGTTAAGAAATCATCTCCAACTGCCACAATTACACCTGTTAACTGTCCAACTGTCACAGTAATCTCTACGTTTTTCCCCAAATACTGCTCTGCGATTTCTTTAAAAGGTGATGTATTACATTCTTTTAAAATGTTACAAATAATAGATTGAAATCTACTTGATTCAATAAATTCTTCCGTAGCTTGCTTAGAGTTTCTTTGAATAAATCTCGCGAAGTTTTGTGAAAATAAAAGTCTTTCCACAGCGGGCAATAACTTATTGTCTAAAAAATAATCTAATTGCCTATTAAACAATCTCGATAACTTTTTCCAATACTTACCGAACAGACACATACACTTCTCCTCCTATTATTTTAAAGTTACAAAAATACATCCATACATCTTAATGTATACAAAGCAGGCTTTTTTTGTGATAGGTAAGACATACATTTTTCAAAGAAACAATATTTTCTAATCACACAAAAAAGATAGATGGTATCCCATCTATCTTTATATATATTTTAATTTTTAATTGTAACAATGGCAGAGACGCTGTAATAAACCGCTCGTGGTAATTCTGCCTGTTCACTTATAGAAGCTGTAACTAGTGAACCACTACTTGCCGAGAAATACTTAACAGCTTCTAACGGAATACCATCTTCTTTCACATCAATATGCGTTCCATCTCGCCAATCTATTTTCTGCATTGTTGCTGAAAGGTCCCCAGTCACTTTACCAAGTTCTTTACCATCCACTCCTAAAAAGATCCATTCCCACTTTGTTAAACTTAGTACTTGTTTCAATTCTCCAATTTTCTTTCCCTCTACATCGGAAAAAATATAGAAATTGCGTACTCCGGTCTTCTTTCGAACACACAACAATCTTTCTCCCGAGTGATTATACAAATAAAATTGTTGCTTATGTAGTCCCTTAACCAAAAAAGAAAGTACAGCTTGCCATACACGTTGCATAACAAAATCATACTCTTCTTTTAAAAAACCTACTGCACTACCATCTAATCCAAAGTATGTTATTACTTGAAATATCCCTACCTCTTTACGAACAACAAATTTTTGTTGCTCAAATAATTCAGAAGTCTCTATATTATAATTTTCCTGTTTAAGCATTTTTGATCTTCTTTTTTCTATAAAACTATATATTAACAATCCAAATGCTGGTAGTACAACACCTATTAATTTTAGATTTTCTTTCTCCGAAGTGAATAGCATCCCTTTTTTATATTCCATTACTAATCCAATTGTGACAATAATCCATACGATGACAGCTACAAAAAAAATGCGTTTCGCGTTACGTGCGTGATGCTTATGTATACTCATATCCCTCCCCCTTTTTCATTTATCCCGCTATTTGCCGGGCAGTAAGACCCCCACTGATTAAAGTTTCACTTTATTTCATTATCTCATCGCCCCCTACACTTCCTCAATAAAAAAAAGACTATCCAATAGGATAGTCTCTTACACTTCAATATTTCGCAACATCGTATAAATGTCGTTATTCACTTTACCAAATGATTTAATGTTATTTTGAATATTAGATAATAAAACGACATAAACACTTCCGTTTTTACTAAATCCATTTAAACAATTCCATCCTAGCATGACACCGTGATTCGAATAACTTCCCGGGTCTACATACCAACCAAATCCGTAATCTTTTTTTCCGCCTGTAAACATTTGATCGTAACTCTCTTTTGAAATTAACTTTCCAGAGAAGAGTGCTTCATTAAATAAATATAAATCATGTGCGCTTGTATATATATCACCACAACCATATAGTTGTGACATACTTGGAATATTAGGTGTTGTCATATTGTTATTTACTATTTTATAACCCGTTGATGGGAATCTTGTTTGTTCTAACTCTCTACCAAAACCAGAATGTTTCATACCAGCAGGTGCAAAAATATGCTGCTTAATATATTCTTCTAACGGTTGGCCACTTACTTTCTCAGCGATGTAGGCAAGTATAGAATAGTTCGAATCGGAATACTTCCATTTCTCTCCTGGACTCCCAATACGCTTTTGCTTTCCTATTCGTTTTATCAATTCTTCATGAGAAATATCCTCTGTTCCCTGCTCATACTCTGGAATTCCTGATGTATGTGTTAGTAAATGTTTTAACTGAATACCATTACCTTGAGGAAAATCTGGAATATACTTTGCAATCGTATCCTCTACATTTAATTTATTTTGATCTTTTAATTGCATAATAGCAGTCGCTACAAATGCCTTTGAAATAGAACCAATATAAAAAGTTGTCTCTGAATTATTCGGTACTTGTTTCTCTTTGTTCGCCATACCGTATCCTTTATTCAAAAGAACTTTTCCGTTCTTCACAATAACAGCTGTCCCGCTAAATCCTGCGTTTTGTAAATATTGATCTAATTGAGCGTTTTCATTAATTTCTTGAGGTGGTCCCTCAGCAGGCTTTTCCGCAGCTTGTACTTGCTTCACCTGTTCTTCCTGCTCTTTTTGTTTTTGTGCTTCTTGTTTCTTTTTTTCTTCTTCTTTCTTTTTCAGCTCTTCTTGTTTCTTCATTTCTGCCGCTGCTTTTAAAGTTTCTTCTTTCTTATTATGCGCAACAATTTTTGTATACATGAAATATACAAGTGAAAATAGTAAGACGAGAATGATTGTTCTTTTTATGTATACAATCGGCTGACGTGCTTTCCCATTCGCATTATTTTTTTCTTGATCCATGATTGCTTTTTTCCCCTTATTTACCGATAATTTAATTCCACTACACAAGATTCATTCCAGATCTTTTTCATAGATTTTCGACATTCCATTCGACGTCATCCCTACTTTATCACGCACTGCACATATTACCAACCTATATGCATAAAAAAGAAAAAGAAAATTTACAAAAGTAAGATTCCCGTTAAATTGTTAACAAAAAAAGAGGATATCCTCTAAAAAATTGATGTTATCAATCTTTTTGGATATCCTCTTATCTCATTATTTATACGTGTTTTTTCATATCATCGGCAACAGATTCAACATTTGTACCTACGATAACTTGGACACTCGTGTTACTTAATTTCATAACACCTTTTGCACCAGCACGTTTTAATGCTGCTTCGTTTACTTGACCAGCATCTTTCACTTGTAAGCGTAGACGTGTTGCACAGTTATCAATAACTGTTAAGTTTTCTTTTCCACCTAAAGCTGCTACATAAGTTTCACCAATTGAACCTGCAACTGGAGCTTCTTCACCTTCAGCTAGCTCCTCTTCATCTTCACGACCAGGCGTTTTCAGGTCGAACTTCTTAATTAAGAAGTAGAATACAACGAAATAAATTACTGCGTAAATTAAACCGACTCCCGCGAGTAATACTGGTTTTGTTGCAATACCGAAGTTTAAGAAGTAATCGATTGCACCGGCACTAAATGTGAAACCATCGTGAATGCCGAGTGTTGTTGTAATGAATAGAGACAGACCTGTTAATACAGCATGAATACCATATAATACTGGTGATAAGAACATGAATGAGAATTCAATTGGTTCTGTAATACCAGTTAAGAATGACGTTAATGCTAGACCACCTAACATACCTGTAACCATTTTACGGTTTTCTGGTTTAGCAGCCGCAATCATTGCGAAACATGCTGCTGGTAAACCGAACATCATAACTGGGAAGAAACCAGTCATAAACATACCCGCTGTTTTATCTCCTGCAAGGAAGCGAGCAATATCACCATTTACAACATTACCTGCTGCATTTGTAAAGTCACCAAGTACAAACCAGAAGTATGTGTTCATTACGTGGTGTAAACCGATTGGAATCAATAGACGGTTTAATAAACCAAATAGACCTGAACCAACTGCCCCTAAATTAACAATTCCATGAGCTAATGCATCGATAGCATTTTGAATTGCTGGCCAAATTTGTGCGAATAGAATTCCTAATAGTAACATCACAACCGATGTAACAATCGGAACGAAACGTTTTCCAGCAAAGAATCCTAACCATTCTGGAAGTTTAATCTTATGGAATTTATTATAAAGAAGTCCTGCTATAACACCGACAATAATACCACCTAAAACTTTCATATCCACTTTAGTCGATAATTCGGCTGCCTTAGATACCTGTGTCATTGTATCTGCAAGCTTAGATGGATCTACATTAGCGCTATTACCTACTAAATCTTGAACTTTGCCTAATTTATCTTGTAATTCTACAGTAGAATATCCCTTACTAAGTGCATCAATACTGTTTTTCATAACTAGATAACCAATTGCACCTGCAAGACCTGCTGCACCACTACCATCAACTGAAAGACCGATTGCAATACCAATTGCAAAAATAAGTGCTAAATTATCAAAAACTGCTGCACCGGCCTGTGCCATAACAGGAATATCAAATACATCTGGTTGCCCTAAACGAAGCAATAATCCTGCTGCTGGTAGTACGGCGATTGGAAGCATTAATGCTTTACCAATACGTTGTAGAAACTGCAACATTTTAATTCCCCCTATCAAATTTATGAAATCGTTATCATTATAAGTACGCCTTAGAAAACGCTTTCTATTTACATAACCATAATAACATATAGTTGTATAGATGTGTAGTTTTTATTTTCGAATTTTTTATGGATAAATCTCCTATTTCCAAACTGTTATATAAAAGGGAATTTCTCCTTTTTCAATATAGAATACTCGAAACGAAATACCTACTATAGAACATGTAACTTTCGTTTTATCATTCCACTTTTTCATGTTATTATTTATTTCCGAGCATATCGGGAAAAGTAAACTTAGTTAATTCGAAATAGGAGCGTTGGTACTATGCAGTGCATTGAAACAAACAACTTACAACAGTTGTTAGAACAAGTAAAACCATATACGAAAAAAGGAAAGCTTGCTACTTACATCCCCGAACTAGGAAATGCAAATCCAGATGATTTAGGGATTGCCATTTTCCATAAAGAAACAGAATACATCCATGCTGGCAACTCACAAACACTATTTACTCTTCAAAGTATTTCAAAAGTAATTACACTTGCACTTGCCCTTTTAGATCGTGGTGAAGAATATGTATTTTCTAAAGTTGGAATGGAACCAACTGGTGATCCATTTAATTCTATTATTAAGTTAGAAACGACAAGTCCTTCTAAGCCACTTAATCCAATGATTAATGCAGGGGCACTAGCCATTACAAGCATGTTAACAGGAAAAGATAATGAAGCAAAAATGGAGCGCATCCTTCATTTTGTACGTGAAATAACAGATAATCCTACTATTAATTATTCTTCTAAAGTTGCCAATTCAGAATTAGAGACAGCTTACTTAAACCGTTCACTTTGTTACTATATGAAACAAAACGGAATTATCGATTGTGACATCGAAGAACTTATGGATTTATACACTCGTCAATGTGCAGTTGAAGTAAACTGTATCGATTTAGCGCGTATCGGCTTAATTTTTGCGATGGATGGATATGATCCATATAAGAAAAAACAAATTATCCCTAAACATATTACAAAAATCTGTAAAACATTTATGGTTACATGCGGTATGTATAACGAGTCTGGTGAATTTGCGATTCGTGTTGGTATTCCAGCAAAAAGTGGTGTAGCTGGTGGCATTTTCGGCTGCGTAAAAGGAGAAATGGGAATTGGTATTTTCGGGCCGGCTTTAGATGCAAACGGAAATAGTATCGCTGGTTTTAAAATTCTTGAACTTCTTTCTGCTCAAGAAGGATGGAGCATTTTTTAATTCTGAGTTATCCTGCTATACTAGCAGGATTTTTTTGTTGCATAAAACACTCAACTTTATCAGCTATCCGTCCCCTCACAAAAACCGTACTGAAAGTTTCTCTATATCATGCATATTTGCTCCCCCCTCCTGAATAATATAGTACAACCTAGCGCTATATGTGGAGGTGTGAAAGATGAAACTAATATTTCAAATGGAAAAACAGCCTGTTCTTGAAAAAACAATTCTTCTTTTTATATTGAGTATTGTAGAAAGCTTGAAGTTAAAAGTGGTTTCACTCGATGAAGCTCACCGATACATATTCAATTTAGAAGTACTTGAACTATTAATGGATCGGAACATCGATGATCAAGTGCTTGAACTTATTCATTTCGGAATGGGACTTGAAGACATTCATCACGTGCTTCCTGAAGAACTTGAACATACTATCGAAGAACTAAAGTGGCTCTGTATTCAAGTTTTAAGTGAGTACAGTATGCATGAAGAATCGGAACAATTAATTGAAGATATACGTTGAAAAAGCACCTATGTAGGTGCTTTTAATGTTTTTTCAAACTATTTTTATACGTCTCAATATTTACTGGTAGCTCTTCCTCTTCTAAAGTATGTTCATTTACATCTTTATGAATGAACGCACCTTTAGGCGGTTGATGGTTATGCCCTTTTTTCTTATGATCAAATGCTTTTCCGCGTCCCATACGGATCCCCCCTTCTTTAAAAGAAATCCGTATTAGTATGGAGAAAAGTACGTCGATATATGCAAGCCTTTGCCGTATTTCCAAGGAAATACTCGAACATTGTTTTCTGTTCTCCTTACAACAACTGATCGATTCCAATAAGAATTAATAAAGCTCCCGCAATAACAGTAGCCCATTTCCCTAAGTATGCTGCTAAAAATCGTTTTCCTACATACGCAAAACCACTAATACAAATAAAACTAAACACCCCAGAAATACATGCCGTAAGCCACAGATTCAAGTTTGTTACCCCAGCATCAAATCCTCCTGCGATGTTATTAATAGACAATGCAACGCCTAACACAATTGCTTCAGAAAAACTAATTGTTTTAGATCCATCGAAATCTGCTTTTTCTGGATCACGTAAAATCCCCATAAGTACATTACCATCTTTAGAACTTACGGTATTTCTTTGTCCCAAGAAAGGCTGGCACAAAATAAACACCCCGATTATGCCTAAAACGATTGCTCCAATCAAGTTTGCCGTAAACTCTGAAATAAATAACACAATCCAGTTCCCAAAAAAGCCAGCTAATAAAGTAAATAAAAATCCAAAAAATGCGATGATAAAATTGTTAAACCACGAAATGCGGATTTTACGAATGCCATATGCAATCCCAACACCTGCATTATCTAAATTAGAAGCAATCCCGATTAAAAAAATTGAAAATAGACCTGCCGTACTCATAAACAGCCACCCCTTTTTCTCACTTTTCCATGCATCTTATGAAAATGTTGAGCAACTGTGCCTGTCTATTTCATATACATGTAATAAATGCTCAACATTTTTTCAACAATAAAAAAGGAGTGCCTTCACAATGCCTAAAGAAAATCCAAATGAACGGCTTAGTACATTAATAAAAAAACTTTTAAAAGAACGTGCCTTATCCATGCGCCAATTAGGAATGCATACAAATATTGATCCCGCAACAATCTCAAGAATTATGAATGGTAAACAACCACCAAAACAAAAACATATACAAAAATTTGCAGAATGCTTGCAAGTTCCACCCCAATTGTTATTTGATGAAATGTATCCTGATTCTCCTCACATTAATAAAGAAAAGACGGATATGTACACATCTCTTGATACAATTCAGCAAACGCTGCAATCCTCTAACTTATTCGATTTCGACTATACAACAACGCGCGTAAAACAAGAACTTGAAAACTATGAACGCTATGCTCAAACAGCAGAAGGTGAAAAACGTATTCATGAAAGTTTCGCGAGTAAATTAGAACAAATTGATAGCGCCGGCCCCTTTATTGAACAATTAACAGATATGTATCAACAATTTTGCAACGAGACTATTTCAAATGAGGAACGTGCGGTTCTCGGAGGCGCATTACTGTATTTCATTTTATCAACAGACATTATCCCTGATTATCTCTTTCCAATTGGCTATTTAGATGATGCAATTGCTGTTGAATTAGCGAAAGAGAAATTAATCGAACTAAAACGAAAGACATAGAAAAACAAAGAACTATTTCAGTTGTTTCTGTTCAGCTCTGAAATAGTTCACTAAAAAATCGTACAAGTATACATACCTGTACGATTTCAACATACTAATCTATTTTTTTGTATGACACCATTCATATATAAATGCTGTTATTACTTTTGTAAATTCAATTAACTGTTCTACTTCAACTCTCTCATTTATTGAATGAGCTTCTTCTAATGTACCTGGTCCGTAAATAACAGCTGGAATATGAAATTCACTAAACCAACCACCATCCGTTACCGTTGCAGACATATCTAAAATTGCATTTTTAGATAGAATTGATTCGTGTACTGAGCTAAGGGTTTTTACTGCTGCATGTTCACTATCCACTTCTAAAGAAGGGAAAATTTCGCCACGATCCACAATCATTGATTCTCCGCCCCACTTAAATTGTGGTGGATTTTCACTTAACCATGGATCGGCAGCTGCTACTTTCCCAATATACTCTTCAATTTCTTTTATTATTTGTTCATGTGTTTCATTTGGATAGAAGTGCACTGTTATCCATAACCGGCACTCATCCGCAATAAACGCTGCATGCCGTCCGCCTTCAATAACAGCTGGGTTAATTGTTGTTGTTCCAGATGGATAGCCTTCATATGTTTTCATAACTGCCCAATGACGCTCTAATTCTTGTAAACTCTGCACAATTTTCATCATTTTTTCAATCGCACTCGCTCCGAATAAACGGCCGCCAGCATGGATCATTTGCCTGCGTGTTGCATCATGAAATGTTTGAGGGCTTTTCACAGTAATCCATCCAGTAATTACACCACCCTGTCCTTGCATATGTAAATCACTCGTATCCACTACGACTGCAAAATCAGCATCATACCCCCTTTTGCAGCATTGAAGTGTACCTGCCTCTCCAACTTCTTCCCCAATTACAGATTGAAAGATTAAATCTCCAGGTAATTCAATTCCAGCTTCTTGTAAAAGCTGAATAGCAAATAGCGCTCCAGCCAGTCCCCCTTTCATATCTGCTGCACCACGTCCAACTAACCAACCATCTTTTATAAACGGCTCAAATGGCTTAGTTTCCCACGCCTCATCTGCTGACACTTCAGCTACATCCATATGTCCGTTAATAATAAGACTTTTATGTGTGTCACTTTCTATCCCTTTTCTCACCCCAACAACGTTCGGGTCATTCGGATATACATCCCATTTATCAACACTAAAATTTCGTTTTCTTAGAAAATCCGCAACAAATTCTTGTGCCTCATTTGTGTTTCTCGCCGGCGGTGCTGGTGTTTCAAAACGGATTAAATCCTTTGTAAGCTCTAGTAATTCGTCTTTTCGTAAATCAATCTGTTCTAACAGCTGTGAAACTTCTTGATTCATCACTAATTCCCCTTTGCATACATAGTATGTTTCCAGCTTTATTTTCACAAAAAAAGAGACTGTTTACAATTTTACAGTCTCTTTTTTCAGCATAAGTTTCTAATATATTTATAAACTTTCTGCTTCTGTTGTATTTACTTTTTCAACATGTTCTATCTTGCTTCCCTTATTTTTTGTCGCACGGTAAAACAGTAAACAAACAATCATAAATGGAATTCCACAATATAACGCCATTCTTTGCTCTGGGATAAAAGCCATAGCTACGATTACCGTTACATTTAATACTAACGCAAGCAGTGGTACAAATGGATACAGCGGTGTTTTAAATTTCAAGTCCTTCACATCCCCGCCCTGCTTAATATATGTCCTTCTAGCTAATAAGTTAGATAGAGCAATAGATGCCCAAACTAATATCGCCCCAAATCCGGCAATAGAAAGTAGCCATAAATAAACTGTATCTTCCGCATAAATACCTGATAGTAATGAAAGGCAACCTACAATTGTACTTACAATCAATGCATAAATAGGAACACCATTTTTAGATAACTTACCAAAAATCGGACTAATCATTCCTTGATTAGACATAGACCATAGCATACGAGAAGTTGCATATAATCCTGAATTCGCAACGGATAGAACAGCTGTAATAATAACGAAATTTATAATATCGGCTGCATAAGGAATACCAATTTTATCAAATACAACTACGAATGGACTTTCTATCACTCCGGCTTGTTGCCAAGGGAATAAGCCTGCAAGAATGAAAATAGATAATACAAAGAACACAAGTATACGCCAAACCGTATTATTAATTGCCTTCGGGATCGTTTTCTCTGGATTTTCACTCTCTCCAGCTGCAATACCAACTAGTTCCGTTCCTTGGAAAGAAAAATTAACTGCAATCATCGTAATTAAAATAGCTGATAATCCATTTGGAAACAATCCACCATAATCAGTAAAACTAGAGAACATTGGTGCCGGTTCATTTCCTTTCATATCTAGAAAACCAAACATTGCTGCCCCGCCCAAAATAATAAATGCAATGATTGTAATGACTTTAATACTTGCAAACCAAAATTCAACTTCTGCAAAACTTCTTGAAGATAATGCATTGATAGCAAAGAGCAGCACCGCAAATGCTACACACCAAATCCATGACGGTACATCAGGAAACCATCGTTTCATTAAAATACTAACTGCAATCAGTTCAATACCTATCGTAGCAGACCAGTTTAACCACGACATCCATCCGACTACATAACCCGCTGCAGGGGAAATATGCTTTGTAGCATACGTTTGATAAGATCCTGCGTCAGGCATCGCGACAGCTAATTCTCCAAGACAGAGCATCGTTAAATACATAACAAATCCTCCAACAAGATACGCTACAATCGCTCCTCCAGGCCCAGCTTCATGAATTGTATACCCAGATCCTAAGAAAAGACCGGTACCAATAACTCCTCCAAGTGCAATCATAAATATGTGCCTGCTTTTCAATTCTCGTTTTAACCCTTGGTTTTGATCCATCATATAAATCCCCCCTTTTTCCCTTTGGAAACCCACTTCATGTAAGCGTTTTTAAAATCATTCATAATAAAAATAATTATTGAAAAGAGCAAAATACATAGATTAATCACTACCTGTTATTAAAAGATCATCCCTCACTGTTATTAATAACTTTTTATCAGCGATAGCTTGTCCTTCTACTACTTCTAATGATTCGATATACCCACTAATTCCTACCTTAATTTCTACTTTCTGTTTATCTATTGTTTCAATTAACGCTAATTTCTCCCACTCGTATACGTATGAACTTTCCGCAACAAATAGCTTCTCTACTTTCCCGTAACAAGGACTATACACGCCTTCTATAACCGTCTTCACTTTATAAACTCCTCCTTCTTATTAATTGCTACTGAAACGTTGCATATCCCTCCTTTAGAGATTTCAACTATTATTTATGCAAAATGCGTACCAATCTCCAATTCCTATTTAAAACGAAGGTTTCTCCCCAAAAAATCTTCATAACCGCAAAATTTTTCTATCATTTGAGAAGTTTTAAAAGGAAAATCGCAAAAAAATTTTGCGATTTTATAAGAATTTTAATAAAATTATAAAAAGTCAGTCTTCATAGGGTGAAATGAGGAGAAGATAATCTATGCGTACAGAAGAAATTAATTTTAAACAGATCATTGAAATGAATATGCTATATGAAACTTTACTCAATGAGCTCGATATCGGGATTCATATTATTAATGAGGAAAGTAAAACGATTATCTACAACCGCAAAATGATGGAAATTGAATCAATGGAACGCTCAGATGTGCTATACAAAAGTCCTTTAGAAGTATTCGCATTTGAAGAAAATAAAAATAGTACTCTTATAGAGGCATTAAAATTAGGAAAAACAAACAAAAATATAAAACAAACGTATTTTAACAATAAAGGACAAGAAATTACGACGATTAACAACACTTTCCCTATAATAGAAAACGGAAAAATTAAAGGTGCTATTGAAATTTCAACAGAGATTAACCATTCCAAACAAACAATGAAAACAAGCCTTTCTCGAAAACAAAATAATAAGTTTACCTTTGATCACATAATCGGTGATTCTAGTGCTATCCAATCTGTCATTACAGAAGCTAAAAGAGTCATTCGTACATCCTCCTCCATACTTCTCGTAGGGGAAACTGGGACCGGCAAAGAACTATTTGCACAAAGTATTCATAACGAAAGTCAGCGTTCAACAAAACCATTTATTTCACAAAATTGTGCCGCTATACCTGATACACTCATGGAAAGCTTATTATTTGGTACGAACCGAGGTGCATTTACAGGAGCTATCGATAAAGCTGGTTTATTTGAAGAAGCAAACGGAGGAACTTTGTTATTAGATGAGATCAACTCATTAAGTCCAGCACTTCAAGCAAAGTTACTGCGAGCTATACAAGAAAAAACAATACGAAGAATCGGAGGCACACAAGAAAAAGAAATTGACGTTCGCATTATAGCAACTATTAATGAAGACCCTCTTGAAGCAATTACACACAATCGATTACGAGAAGACTTATATTACCGATTAAGCGTCGTTACTTTATGTCTCCCGCCTTTACGCGAACGAAAAGAAGATATTCCAGCTCTTGTTCAGCACTTTATCGAAAAGTACAACATTCAATTTGGGCTCAGCGTGACGGATCTAGATGTACATGTAAGAGAATTCTTGTATGCATATGATTGGCCTGGAAACGTACGAGAATTAGAACATATCATTGAGGGTTCAATGAATTTAGTTGAAGATGAAAATATCATTACAGCGTTTCATCTTCCCACTCGCTTTCGCGAACGAATAAAAAAGGAATTCAATGCGCAACCTTTCCTAACTAATAACGATGCTGATGCACCTAAAACGTTAAAGCACACAATAGAAGCAATGGAAAAGAACTACATCAATCAAATTCTGAAAGAGTACCACGGTAATATCTCACAGGCTGCAAAATTTTTGGGATTAAGTAGGCAAAACTTACAATATCGAATTAAAAAATTGCATTTACACATATGAAATGAAGTGAAACTTTAATCTATGGAGGTTTTGTCCACCCTGACTAATTGGACCTGTATTTCCTGTTAATGTAGGATAAACCTGCTTCCAAGTGTAAATATAAACTGGTAAAATATGCTATAATAAACATATAACATACTAGAAAGGAATGATATATATGAGTAATGATAACAAATTAAAGTTATTACAATACTTAGCCTTCTTCCCTACCCTTGTATGTATGATGTTACTCATGGATATGAACAGCTTTCCTTATGCAAAGCTATTCGCAACAATTAGCGGCTCCTTTGCAGCTATTATGCTTGCTGCTTTTTGGAATTTAAAGATACGTACGAAGAAAGAACAATCTTCTTAACACCAAAACAAAAAAAAATCGAGCCTACACAGCTCGATTTTTTTACTGATTATTAAAACTCAACATTCTCCAAATACAAACCACTCGCCTCAGCAAGACAATTAATTTGATTGCGTTGTTTCGCCTCTAAAATGTGCGGAATTGCTTCTGCATCTAATTGTCCTAATCCAACTTCAATTAATGCTCCAACAATTTTTCGTACCATGTTATGAAGGAATCCATTACCACTTACTCTAATTTGTACAAATCCTGCCTCTTCCATCACATCAAGTGTATATACTTCTCGAACCATAGACTTTTTCTTTGATTTCGCATTTGAAAAAGCAGTAAAGTCATGTGAACCAACTAAATGTTTCGCAGCTTCTTTCATGCTTTTCACATTTAATTTTTTATTCACATGCATGCTGTATTTACGCATAAATGGATTTGTATGCTCTTCATTCCAAATCTTATAAAGATACGTTTTTGCTTTAGAGTTGTAACGAGCATGGAAGCGATCTTGAACTTCTTCTACATCCGTAATGCTAATATCGTTAGGTAAATATTGATTTAAATATTTTTTCACTTTATGTTCCACTAACTTCTCATCACTTTGAAAGTTAGCAACTTGATTCAAAGCATGTACACCAGCGTCTGTTCTACTACAACCGATAATTTCAATTTCTTTTCCGACCATTTCAGATATAACACTTTCGATTTTTCCTTGGATCGTATTATCGTTATTACCGAGACGTTGCCATCCTTTAAAACGTGCACCATCGTACTGAATCGTTAATTTATAATTGTTCATTTTATTCTCCTTCATAGAAAATATTCCCTCATATCGTGAGGGAATATGAATACACTTTACTTTCTAACAAGCTTCACTACATTTTCTACATGAGCTGTATGCGGGAACATATCAACTGGTTGCACATACTCCACTTCATAACTCTTCATTAATGCTTGTACATCACGTGCTAATGAAGAAGGATTACAAGATACGTAAACAACTTGTTTCGGCTTCACTTTTAAAATTGTTTCCAGTAATTTATCATCGCAACCTGTACGTGGTGGATCGACAACAATTACATCTGGACGCCATCCTTCTTTTACCCATTTCGGTAACCACTGTTCAGCTTTACCTGCTTCATATTTCGTATTTGTAAATCCGTGACGCTTCGCATTTTTTCTTGCATCTTCAATCGCTTCTGGAATTACATCCATACCACGTACTTCCGCTGCATCATTTGCAAGCCACAGTCCAATTGTACCAACACCACAATACGCATCTACAATTTTCTCATCGCCTGTTAAAGCAGCTGCTTTTTTCGCTTCATCGTATAAAACAACTGTTTGTTCTGGATTTAACTGGAAGAATGCACGTGCTGATAATTCAAATGATAAATCACCTAGTGTTTCTTGAATTACTTCTTTTCCAGCTAATTTAAATGTTTTATCACCGAAAATAACAGATGTTTTACGCCAGTTTACGTTTTGCATAATTGATTTCACACTTGGCATTTGTTTTTGTACTTCTGCGATAAATTGATCTTTATTTGGTAATTCTTCTTTTGTTGTAATAAGTGTAACTTGTACTTCCCCTGTTTGAACTGCAGTACGTGTCACAATTGTGCGTACTAAACCTTTTTGTTTTTTCTCATTATAAATAGAAACATTCAACTTTTCTAATATACGTCTTACAACTTTTGTCGCTTCATTCGTTGCTTTATGTTGAATCATACAATGAGCAATATCAATTAACTGATGTGAGTTTTGCTTATACAGCCCTGTAATAACCTTTTCATCTTTACGTCCCACTTGTAATTGACTCTTATTACGGTAATGCCATGGATTTTCCATACCAAGCGTTGGACGGATTTTCTCTTCCAAGCTGTTATTCATATACTTTTCAAATGCTTGTACAACGATATCACGCTTTTGATTTAATTGTTCTTTATAATCTAAATGTTGCAGCTGACAACCGCCACACTCTTCATATACCGGACATGGTGCTTTCACACGATGTGGTGAAGCTTTACGAACTTTTTTCACTTTTGCTTCAGCGAAGCCACGCTGAATTTTCGTTGTTTCTGCAACAACTTCTTCTCCTGGTAATGCCCCTGGAATGAAAACGACTTGTCTCTTAAAATAACCAACGCCTTCTCCGTTAATCCCAAGACGTTTAATTGTCACAGGAAATGTTTGACCAACTTCCAACTTACTCTCATGTTGCTTTTGTATCATTATTACACCTCTACTCTATACTTTTCCATAAATATAACGCTGCATAACTGCAGTATGGTTCACACTCTTGTTTCACTTTTTCTAAAAATACATCATCAGGTTTATCCTCTAATTGAAATATCCCTTGCACCGCACGCTGAATCCCAATGTCAGTTTTCGGAAACATATTTTTCCGTCCAAGCCCAAACATTAAAAAGTTTTGCACTGTCCATGCACCAATCCCCCTAATTGGTAACAATTGTGCCGAAACCTCTTCTTCCGCCCTGGTTTCTATGCTCGCCAAGTCTAATGTACCGCTGACAATACTTTGACCTAATCCTACTATATATTCAGCCTTTCGTTGACTAAACTTCTGCTCTCTCAATTCCTCTATTGAAATATTTGCTACTATTTCCGGGGTGGGGAAAAAGAATACACCATTCTTCTCTGTTCCATATCGTTTTACAAATTGTTCTGTTAACACAGTAGCAAATTTCAAATTTATTTGTTGATGAATGATACAGCGAAGAAGGCAAGCGAAATAATCAAATTCTAAAATAATTGGAGTATAAGCATATGTTTCAAATAGTGGACGTAATGATGTGTTTAAAAAATGATGTTGTATATCTTGAAACGGTTCATTCCAATGAAAAATGGCTCTCATTCGTTTCATGACTTTCTTTGGATCTCCTGTTTGACTAGAAATCCAAAACTGTGGATTTTGCACAGTACCAATCCCTTGCAAGCGAACAACAACCTGTTCCTCATCTATACAAAGCGGGACATAAATGACTTTCTCATCTAATTGAATGATGTTAAGAGGATCAAAAGATAACCGTTTTAATACCTCTTCAAAATGATACGGATACTCTAACGTAACATGTTCGCTCCACATACGTTTCCCCATCCTTTTTACACATCATTATAGCATGAGAAAACCGCAAGCATACATGCTTACGGTTGATTGCTTTTTACTAAGTCATCTAGACTTTTAAAATGATACCCTTTCTCGCGCAAATCATCAATGATTTTCGCAAGTGCTTCTGCATTATCTTTCGAGATTGCATGAAGTAATAAAACAGATCCCGGATGAATCATCGTCATGACATTATTATGTGCATATTGCCATCCTCTTTGTTCATCCACTTTCCAATCCAAAAACGCAAGTGACCAAAATACATTATAATAGCCCATTTCTTTCGTAAGAGCTAACGTTCTTTCACTGAACACGCCTCGCGGAGGGCGTACATATTTGACTTCTTTTTGCCCAGTTACTTTTTTAATTTCCTCTGTTACACTCGTTAATTCTTCACGAAGCTTCGCATCATTTACCGTTGTAAAATCAGGATGACTCCACGAATGGTTTCCAATAATATGTCCTTCATCCTTCATTCTTAATAACAAATCTTTTTGTGTTTTAATATAATGACCCGTTACAAAGAAAGTTGCCGGTACTTTTTTCTCTTTCAATACGTCTAAGATTTTCCCTGTGTATCCATTCTCATACCCATTATCGAATGTTAAATAAATATCTTTTTTCTTTGTATCCCCTAAATAAAACCCACCATTTTTTTGTAGCAAATCTGTATATAACTTTCCTGCATCTGGTACTGTTTCATTTTTAGGGCGCGGGATTCCCCAGTTATGTGGAGTATTTGTATAAGCTAATGTTGAAACTGGAACAAGTGCCATCATAATTGAAAAAATGAGACCGATATATAACCATTTATATTTCATAAATAGTCTCCTTTCCATATATAATCGTACTTGTAGTTTCTGTTGCTACGCATTCTTTCATGCTGAACATGTTTTTCTATATATGCCAAAAAAATGCATCCCGAATGATTCGAGATGCATTTTTGTTTACTTAAATACTGGCTCTTTAAAGCTAGCTAATTTTTCAAGTGATGTTTTATCAACATCTGCATGTAAGCTATTACCATGAGAATCCATCGTTACAACTGCTTTAAATCCTTCGATACGTAAATGCCACATCGCCTCTGGAATACCAAATTGTAAGAAATCAACATCTTTTACTTCTTTAATACATTCAGCATAATATTGTGCTGCACCGCCAATTGCATTTAAATATACACCACCGTGCTCTTCTAAAGCCGCTAATGTTTTCGCTCCCATACCGCCTTTTCCAATGACAGCACGAATACCGAATTTCTTCATAATATCGCCTTGGTACGGTTCTTCACGAATACTTGTCGTTGGACCTGCCGCTTTAATTTGCCAGTTTTCATTTTCATCTTTCACGACAACTGGACCACAGTGATAAATAACTTGTCCATTTAAATCTACCGGACAATCATTATCCATTAAATGCTTATGGATTGCGTCACGACCTGTATACATCATGCCATTAATTGTTACAACATCACCAACGCGAAGCTCACGAATTTGCTCTTCTGTAATTGGAGCTTGTAATACAATCTCACGTTGCTCCGTTTTTTCTTGTGCTTCTTGCTGAAGTGTATCGTCACCTTCTTGATATAGCCAATCCATAATTTCACCTGTTTCAGGATGGATTGTTACGCCAAGGCGGCGATATGCCCAGCAATTATATGCAACAGATACGTAGAAGCTAGCTGGCAGACGGTTATACACGCCAATTTTACAGCCAAGTAAAGTTGTTTCTCCACCAAATCCCATCGTACCAATGCCAAGCTTATTCGCATTTTCTAATACGTACTCTTCAAGTTTTTGTAACTCTGGTACTGGATTGACATCATCTAATGTACGGAATAATTGATTTTTTGCTAATTCGTAACCTGATGTGCGGTCTCCCCCGATACCAACACCAATTACACCTGCACTACACCCTTGACCTTGTGCTTGATATACTGCATGAAGAAGGCATTTACGAATCCCTTCTAAATCACGGCCAGCTCGTCCAAGTCCTTCTAATTCACACGGTAAGCTATACTGAATATTTTTATTCTCACAGCCGCCGCCCTTTAGAATTAAACGTGCATCAATATAATCTTTTTCCCATTGTTCAAACTTAATAACCGGTGTACCTGGCCCTAAATTATTTCCACTATTGTCTCCAAAAAGAGAATCAACAGAATTGGGACGAAGTTTACCATCTTTTGTCGCCCGCTCAAGCGCATGATAGATAGCTTCCTTCAACTTTAGTTGATTCACACCAACTGGTGTATAAATTTTAAACGTTGGCATCCCTGTATCTTGGCAAATTGGTGAGATGTTATCATCAGCCATTTTAATATTATTCGTAATTGTGCCAAGTGCCATCGCAGAACGAGTCCCTGCATTTTCTCGTTCTTTCGCTTGTTGAATTGCACGACGAACATCTTTCGGTAAGTTCGTTGACGTTTCAACAATTAGTTGATACATGCTTTCTTGAAGCTTTTCCATTGTTACTTCCCCCTCAATTGTGAACGCTACCAAAACGTTATGAGATGAAAATCCCATTGTTATGCTCTTCAGCTTTTTATTTGTTTCACGCTATTCAAGCATAAATGAAATTTTTCACAACTTGATTATACCTCTTTTTCTATCGTCCTTCTATTATCCGTACAGAAAAAGGCTACCAAATTGGAATAGGCAGCCTTTTTAATATATTATTCGTCTTTTTTAAATTGCTCACATTTTAATTCTAATTCATCTAACATCGCAAGAAGACGATCCACATCTTCTAATTCTACTTCTTCAGGTTCAATTGTATCAATTACTTCAATGAACATATTTAAACGTTCTTTTAAATATACTAATTGTGTATCTTTATCTTGAATTGCTTTTCCCATGAAGGCACTCTCCTTTTAATTCGAGTTGCTTTTATTATACCGCAAAAATGATTGCTATGGGCATGAAATTTCATCAATTTTGTCACAGTAATTCATTCAAATGTAAGCCCTATCTCTTTTTTCACAAAAAAGTTTCACTTTATAAAAAGCACATATTCTTCTATTATAGAGAATGGACAAATTGTTATTTCAATAGTCAAAGGAGTATTTCATATGACGATATCACAAAAAATGAAGCCGATTACTCCTTCTTACGATCCATGGGAAGCGTATATGGACCTTGAAGAGTACGGCAAACTACTATTAACAAATGTTGAGTTTACAACGACGACGTTATGCAATATGCGCTGTGAGCATTGCGCTGTTGGTTACACGTTACAGCCGAAAGACCCGAATCCGCTTCCGATGGATCTTTTATTAAAACGATTAGATGAGATTCCTCATTTACGTTCTTTAAGTATTACTGGCGGAGAACCTATGCTTTCAAAAAAATCCGTCGACAACTATGTAACACCACTCTTAAAATACGCCCATGAACGAGGCGTTCGCACTCAAATCAACTCAAACTTAACTATAGATTTAGCACGTTACGAACAAATTATTCCTTATTTAGACGTATTGCATATATCTCATAACTGGGGAACAATTGATGACTTCGTTGAAGGTGGATTTGCAATGATGGAGCGTAAACCTACGTATGAACAACGTGCAAAATTATTTGAACGAATGATTACAAATAGTAAAGCTCTATCAGATGCAGGTGTACTCGTATCAGCCGAAACAATGCTGAATAAACGAACTCTACCACACATGGAACATATTCATCGTCAAATCGTTGACGAAATGGGATGTAAACGTCATGAAGTTCACCCGATGTATCCAAGTGACTTCGCGAGTAATTTAGAGATTTTAACAAAAGCTGAAATTCGTGATGCAATTGAGCATTTACTAGAAATTCGCGATGAAAATGTATGGATGTTATTTGGAACTTTACCTTTCTATGCTTGTAGCGATGACGAGCGAGACATCGCCACATTTAAGAAATTACAAGAAAGCAAAAATGTAACAGTTCGTAACGATCCAGATGGCCGTTCTCGTTTAAACGTCAACATTTTCGATGGAAATATTATTGTAACTGATTTCGGTGACGTTCCCCTTCTAGGTAACGTACAAACAAATACACTACAAGAAGCGTATGACAAATGGAGTGCCTCAAAAACAGCAAAATCATTAAGCTGTCACTGTCCTGCAGTGAAATGCCTAGGACCAAATGTTCTTGTAAAAAATAGCTACTATCCAACAGAAGATTTCTTATCAAAAACAGCAAATATTACATTATAAAAAAACGTCAGCTTATAAGCTGACGTTTTTTTATATTATTGCGAATGAGAAGAAGAAATGAATTTAAAATACAAATGATCATGAATTGGAATAGCAGCTCCGATTCCTTGTGAAGTAATGTTTTTTACAACAAGCCTTTTTTGATTTCCTTTTAAAACAAGATACACTTCTCCAAAAGTCACTTTTCCTTTTTCATTTACTGCTGGTGTATAAGCGTATAAATATCCAAGTTGACTCGGACTAATATTATACACGCGCTCATGCCCTGTACCATACCCAATGGTCGTTTTAAATGAAAGTGGCAATTGTACTTTTTCAAGCGCTTTGAGGAGCATCATTTTTTTCACATCCGCAGTATCTTTCATATCTGCTGTTAAATCGCCTTCAACCGTCTTTTGCGTTTCTTGTTTATAGCGTAGCGGATATAAGCGATCTCCTCCGCGATTATCGTACACATTGCGATTTACTTGTTTATATTCCCAATTAATCGATGTATCAACCGATTCATAATTCAAAGCCCATTGACCTAAATAAATCTTTGCTCGGTACCCTACCGCAAGCGGCGCATTCGATATTGTCGTTTCATTAAACATTCGAATTAAGTCTGGATTTTCAATTTTAATATTTGCTGTTTTCAATAGTTCTTGAGCAAACTTACTCGGCTGTAAGCGCGGCAAATCTTGCGCATCATTTGGAAACGTATTGTCTTTGGAAATATTTAAAACAGATGAAGGCATTTTTGTTTCTACCGTTGTCTTTGCAAAGCCACTGTTAGGAAATAATAAAATAAACGAGACCATAGTTGAAAGACATATGCTGTATACTCGTTTCACCTGTCTGGCTCCTTCCTACGTAAAGGTATATATACTACTTCGTTTATTGTTTTCCCTGAGCACAATTGTTATGCCTGTTTTTCATAATAAATAAAAACCAATTCCCATAATGACATACGCTGCTAATAACGTACCGCCTTCAAACCAGTTTGTATCTCCGTCATTCGAAATCGCAATCGTTAAGAAAACAGCTGTAATCATAGAAACAAGTTCTGGTATTGTAAATACTAAAGGCATCCTTTGCGTGAAGAACATAGAAAGCAGTACTAATACAGGAGCAACAAACATGGCAATTTGTAACGTAGAACCTATCGCAATCTCAACTGCAATATTTACTTTATTTTTATACGCCATAATAATTGCAGAGGCATGTTCCGCTGCATTCCCAACAATCGCAACGATAATAACCCCTATAAATAATTCTGACCAACCAAATGATTTTGCAACTGTTTCAAATGTATGCACAAGCGCCTCTGACACATAAGCTACCGCAATTGTCGCTATTGCTAAAATGAGTAGCGCTTTACCTTTCGACCACTCTGGTTCTTCCTCATGAGCTACTTCATCCGTTTTATGTTGATATACACCACGATGTGTAACGAGCTTAAATAGCAACGCAGCAAGGTACATAATAATCATAATGATAGAAACACCGATACTTAATTGATACGTCTTTCCAGCGTCCATCTTCATTGAAAAAATCTCTGGAATAACAAAAGCTACTACAACAGCAAATATTAATAAAGCTGAATTATGCCTTGCATCATACACATTAAAACTTTGTCTTTTGTATTTAAGCCCTCCTACAAAGAAGGATAGCCCTCCTACTAATAATAAATTCCCAAGTACAGAACCCGTTAAAGAGGCTAACACAACCTCAATTAACCCTGCCTGAAGTGCAAAAATTGAAATGATAAGTTCGACTGCATTACCGAAAGTAGCATTTAACAATCCGCCTATTCTAGGTCCAGAGACAATTGCCAAGCTTTCTGTCGCTCTGCCCATAAAACCCGCTAATGCGATAATCGTAATACAATACACAGCGAACATAATTGTTTGAGGCCAATGAAGTGTTTTTCCCAGTACAGAAAGTGGTACCCCAATCAGCGCTACGATAAGAAATATTTTATTAAACATGCTTTTCATCCTTCCATCGTATGTATTTCTCCTCGATATTATTATTATTCTTCTCCTAACTTGTCCGATTTCATCACAATTACGTTTAAAAAATCATGTTGATGAAAAGAGTATGAAAGATACTTCATTTTTATTTGGACGAAGAAAATTACAGAATATGAAAAGAGGTTAAAAGCATGCATTTAAAAGAAAAAATTGAAACGATTATTTGTGGTCAACGAACTGGTGTATTATCTACTGTACGTGAAAATAAACCTCATAGCGCTTTTATGATGTTTTTCCACGAAGATTTTGTGTTATATGTTGCAACAGATCGAAAATCAAAAAAGATAACAGATATTGAAAAAAATCCAAATGTATATGTACTACTTGGGCGTGAAGGAAAAAAATTAGATGAAGATTATATTGAAGTTGAAGGCCTAGCCTCCATCGAGGAAGACTCCACATTAAAAAATAAGTTTTGGAATAATAGCTTAAAACGCTGGTTACTCGGTCCTGAAGACCCTAATTATGTATTAATTAAAATCAATCCTGACACAATTTACTACATCGATGGTGCTGGTACGACGGAGCCCGAGTTTTTACGACTATAAAATAAAACAAGCCCCCTTTAGGTGGGCTTGTTTTGTCGAAAAGTTCTTCTGAAAAAAACAATAAAATAGGTGGAACTTTCTAAAGATTCTGTTATATAATAGCAGTAACTTAAATAAACTGTATTAAAACAGATTGAGAGGAGCAATAAAATTGATGAAAAGAGAAGAACGCAAAAATATGATTGAGTTTATTGAAAAGAAAAAAGGGATTGAGCGTGACGAATTATTGTTTATGACAGACGATGAAGTAGAACATATTTATAATGTAACGTACTTTTTATATGAAGAAATTGCAGAGTAGTATAATAATCCCACCTTATTAAAAATATAAGGTGGGATTATTTCGTTATCTATCCAGCTTTTTGCGAGACGGTAAAATCCGACTGATTAAAGTTTCACTTTATACGTGAGAATGATTTTCATGTATAATAATGTAAGATTGGAGGAATTTTACTATGAGTTCATGGCTCTTATTCGCACTATTATCAGCAATTGCTGCTGCCCTTGTATCTATTTTCGGAAAGATTGGTTTAGATGGAATCGATGCCAACGTTGCGACAACGGTTCGTTCTATTATTATGGCATTATTTATGGTAGGCGTTATTATTATACAAGGTAAATTTCAAAATATTGGAGACGTACTGCTAAATAAAAAAGCACTGCTCTTTATCACATTAAGTGGAATTGCAGGTGCTTCGTCATGGCTATTTTATTTCCTTGCCCTCAAAACAGGGAAAGTTTCACAAGTGGCTCCTGTCGATAAATTAAGCGTCGTATTTTCTATCATCCTCGCTATGATTATACTCGGTGAAAAGTTAAACTTTATGACTGGCATTGGTGTAGTCTTTATTACAGCTGGTGTACTATTTATTGCTTTCAGCTAAAAAAACCGCTAATAGCGGTTTTTCTTTTTCTTTATGTAAAACCATACAACACCTGTAACAACTACTGAAATGAATAAAATCCATATTCCATAATGATGTAAACTATACTCAACGAAACGCCACTTCTCTCCTAACTTCCAGCCAAGTCCAATAAAAACACTTATCCAAATAAGCGCACCACCATAAGCGTACAAACAAAAACGCCAAAGTGTTAAATTCGACACCCCAGCAAAATATGCTGTTAAATGACGTACTCCTGGTATAAAGTAACCAATCATTAAAAGAAATGGTCCATATTTTTCAAATAAAATGTGTGTTTTTTCAATATGATGTTCCTTAATTCTAATTTTCGGCCCATATTTTTTTAAAACGGGAAGTCCAAGTTTTAAGCCTAATATGTAGCTTAATGTAATACCTAACACCGCACCAGCCATCCCACTTAAAAAAGCAGCTGTTCCTGACATAACTCCTTTTGAAACATTATAACCAACAAAGGTCAATAAAAACTCGTCTGGTATCGGTAATCCGACAATCCCACCTGCCAACGCTATAATAATTCCAAAATACCCATAATGCGCGATTAACTCGCCAATATGTTGTTCCATTCGGAAGACACATCCTATGCACAATCGTTATTCCACATTGTGCCCTTTCTATCTTTCAGACAAACATGGTATACATATTCACTATACATTGTTTTTATAATGAACTCTACTTCTATCCATTCCTTTAGCAGGAAGAAAGTGAGCCATTAATCGTGCACCCAACTCCCGCCTACTTCCCTTGTATTCACCGCTTTTTGAAGTGCTAGTCTTATTATCCATAAATAGCCGGATTAAAAAATAAAAATTCATATGCTTGTTTTTTTGTTACAATAAAGGAAAGTTACTTTTCGCAACGGTTTAACTCTCAGGAAAAATGATATATCTAGCAAAAACGTAGTTTGGTCGATATAATGCAACTTCTACCTATAAAAAGAACATGCACCCTTTACATACAACATCATTTTTCTAAATTATACAGGGGGAACGAACATGACCATTGAAAATCAATTTATCCAAAAGGTTTACTATAAAACATTTTTAACAGAAGAAACTTCTACTCCAGTATCGGAAGTACTCGGTGAAGCATATATAAATGAATCTACAAACGAATTCTCCAACATTTCTAATATCCGCTTTGCTCAAGGTGAATTTTATTACCAAAATAAAGACTTTGAAGCCGCAATATTTAAATGGGAGAAAGTAAATAACGAACTTGCACTTTGGGCCACCAAAAATATTGCAGATTCTTATTTTGAACTAGGATTCTTGCCAAAAGCAGAAGAAATTTATCAATCTATCCAAACGGAAGATACAACTCTTACAATGGAAGTTTCCTTACAACTTCTTTCTCTTTACATCGAACAAGATCGTTTAGGTCTAGCATTTAAGACAATTAGTGAGGCTGTTGCATTTCAACCTGACTATCCAAATATTACTGCAATTGCTCGCTCATTCTATGAAAAACAAGAAGATTGGAATAACGCCATCGAACTTGCCGTTCAAGAAGGAATTCGAACAAAATCATTACACTGGTTCGATACTTTAATCAATTATGTGAATCAAGGATTCACGAAACAAATCAAACCAGAATATTTCTATGAATCTTTAAAAGCTTTATATGCAATTGATCAAGTCCAATTTAAAGAACTTGTTATTGCTCTTTGGAACAGCTATCAAAATGAAAACTTGCATCTACCTTGGATTCAAACAATAAATCATTTATTCTTACATATTGAAACAGACAACAATGACGATTGGCATGAAATTGTTGAACGCTACCAAGATACGTACTTTGAATTAATTACTGGTGAACATTTCATGCATGAAATGCAGGGACTTGTACCAGATTTATTAACAAATTGGTTTAGTTTAACGAAAGCAAAAGATGCCCTATTTGTCTCTGCTGCAGTGTTAGCATGGAATGAAGTTTCACCTACAACTTTAGAGTCATTACTCGTAAAAAGTGCGGGAGCCCTACTCTCTAATTCAACAGCTGAAACAAATGTAAATATGGAAACCGTTTCTCATTTATTCGAAACAATTGCTGTATGGGCTGAAAAAAATGATGTGGATTTAAGTCATCAATTTACGTTACTTGTTCATGAACTATGTGATTTAAATGTTACACAATTACTAATAGCGGGAACTAGTGACCATGATAAATCATCATTCATCAATTCAATATTAGGAGAGAACATCTTAACTGAGACTGTAACAACTCCTATTCTATTTAAAGATGATAGCCAAACTGAAATAACAGAATTCACTGCGTTAGATGTACACAATATACCGAACTTTGATGAATTCCATCAAATAATGGCTACACCTTCCGAGTCAGAACTTGAGAAGAAGTGTATAGAAATTAAATTGCCAAGTAGATTTTTAAGAAAGAATAAATTTGCATTCCTTGTTACGCCATCTGTTCAAGGGCAAGTAGATAAAAACAGCTCATATTTTGAATACTTACAAGCAGCAGATAGCCTTATTTACGTATTAAATTCTGCTTCACCATTGCATGGTGAAGAGCTTGATACATTACTTTATTTACGTGAACAAGTGCCAAACTTACAAATTCATTTCGTATTACACACAAATAGTGCGGCCAATAATGAAAAACTAATGAGTAAGATTAAAGTCCATTTCCCAAATGCAAAGTTCTTCCCATACTCTTCTTCACAAGAGAGTAGCCAGCAACTTGGAGACGTGACAGAATCTATTCTTTCTAATCTAGCTGAACGCGACATAGAACAAGAACGTATAAAAAAACTAATATGGTTTACGCAAAAAACAATCGCATACCTTGTAAATGAACGTGTGGAATTAGAAAATACATTAGTGAAATCCGTACGCTGGAATAAACATATCTCAGTAAAACTAAACGGATTTATTAACAATCTTACTGCTCTTGAAAAAGATAAAATTCGTTCTATTACAGAATCTTATCTTTTAACGAAAGAAGAAATCACACGAGATATCCATTCTCAAATTCCTGAATTATTACAGAGCTGTTCTGATCTTGTTCAAGAAGATAGTGATTTCAAATTAGTTCATGAGGAATTAAATGCTGCAATGAACGAACGAATTCAAAAACATGTACAGCAAGTGCTTCTTCCTAAATTTACTGGGTTTATTCAAGAGTGGATTGAAACAGCGCATAATGAATTTATTCAAGCTCAGTCTTATTTAGATGAAATGAGTGAAACGTTTAATAAATTATATAAAGAAGAACGCATGAAACTTCCTTGCGATTTCAAATTACTAGATGATTGGCATCGAGATGTTGTACGTATGACAAATCGAATTACAGTATCGAACATCAATATTTTATTACGATTTACACCAACACAATTTTTCTTAAAAAGTGCGGGAAAACTATTTGGTAACATGCAAAAAAATCAATCTATGCTCGCAAACAAATATAAACAATACATTGAAACGGAAGATTATACGGAAATTGCTCAAACAATCTCAAAACAATTCTTCCTTCAATTTGAAGTATTTGAAGGCGCATTAGAACGAGATATCATGATGTTCTTTAAAGATCCACTTAGCATACTGAAACAAAATGTAGAATCAGCTCAACTTGAAATACAGGAAGACGAGCAAACATTAGCAACGTTAAGAAGCAACCCAGAAACTTATCACGATCCGTTAGCATTCTTTAAACTGCAACTATTGCAGCACAAATTCGTTTTAAGTACGAACAAAAACAATGAAGACGTCTATGAATTTAATCAGTCTCCTACGATTTAACATAAAGTGAAACTTTAATCAGTGGGGGGGCTTCATCCGCCACTGATTATTAGTTGAACCAATCGGGCTTTTATGGGCAGTTGATCCCCCACCTAACTTCCTTGCTTTCGCTGAATTTTGAGGTGGGGTCTTACTGCCCATTAAAGCGGGATAAAAAACCAAGCAAATGAAATTTGCTTGGTTTTTTACTTTAATTCATTATTTTCATATGTTCAAATGGGTAATAAATTGCCGCTAATTCTCCTAATACATCCGCTTTATCAATAAGTCCTAAACCATTTCTACTATCTCTGCTTATTAAGCGATTATCTCCCATAACAAAAATCTTATTTGTAGGAATTGTAATCGGTCCAAAGTCCTCTGTTAAATTCATAAGTTTTTTTTCAGCTTGTTTTTTATTACTATACAAATACGCTTCCTGTATCACTTCATGATTCACATATAATTGATCATTTCTCACTTCAATGACATCACCTGGCAAGCCAATAACCCTTTTCACATAAAAATTATCTGTCTTCACAACAATAATATCTTCTCGCCCATAACTTTCAAATTGCTTTGCCAACTTATTAACGATCACCTTATCCCCATCTTGTAACGTTGGCTTCATGGATGCTCCTTTTACAGTCGTAGGAAAAAACAAAAAGATTTTTGACAAAAACACCAACAAACATGCAATTGCAATTGTTCCAAAGAATTCACGCCAACGTTTTTTCTTTTGCATCATTCCACCATCTCATCATCTTTTTACTTTAATTATAAGGACTTCAACTACATAATTTCC
Source organism: Bacillus sp. BC08 (assembly GCF_054326875.1). Taxonomy (NCBI): domain Bacteria; kingdom Bacillati; phylum Bacillota; class Bacilli; order Caryophanales; family Bacillaceae; genus Bacillus; species Bacillus sp. BC08. The sequence goes on from NZ_JBTGPA010000030.1 coordinate 63,548, forward strand.
ACAAAATTCTGAATTATAAAATCATAATATCACAAATTTAGAATAATCCCCATAAACTTCTTATTTTATATACTATAATTTATATTTATCTCACTATGTGTCGACAGTAAAACTCCATCTCAAAAATCGGCTGAAGTAAAATAGTAAAAAAGATACTCTCAAAATAGTCTATCTACTATTTTTGAGAGTATCTTTTTATATTCCCACATATACAATACACATTTGAGCCGCTACATATGTAAACCAAATCCAAAGTGGTTCATACTTTAATTTGCGCCCTCCAATATCTGTCACGCCTATAATAAAATCAGAAATCACAAATAGTAAACCACCAAAAGCCGGTATCCACCATATTCCTGTATTCTCATAGTATAAGGCGAATGCAAAGCAAGCCATTCCTCCAACCCACAGTCCGTAAATTAGAGCTCCTATCGTAAACAATTTATCTTGTTTATCATTTCGTATAAAAAAGAACCATCCTATAATGAGAAAGAGTCCGTATACGAGTAAACCAATCCAAAAACCATTCCATGAGATGCCTGTTTGCAAAAATGCTTTTACATAAAAACAATGTGCAAGCGCGAAAGTAATCATCCCTCCAATTAACCTGTGACCAATTGGAATCAAACCTGCCATAAATAAATCTCCTACAGTTGATAACGTCATACCTAGTGCAACCCACGTACTATACTCCACTGATGGATCTTGTAACCATATCCAAATTGCACTTGCTGTTAAAGAAAAACTAAGAATAAGACGCACTGCTAAAGGTAACGGCATATTATTTCTTGTCTTTTTTGTCTGTCCTATTGCATACATTGCACCAATTAAAAAAAGAATGATTTGCCCAATTAACACCATGTAAAGTAAATTCATAACATGTTCTCCTCAATAAATGCTTTTTGTATCTTTTTTCGTTATACCTAGTCTATTATCCTTTTTCTATAAAAAAAGAAGAACAGTACTGTTCTTCCATTGTAATCGTTTTCCTGTTATTTATGCTACCTGTTTTTCTTGCTCCATTTTCTGCTTAGCTGGCGTACGATTCACCACGATAATTCCCGCGGCTACACATGCTAAACCAAATAATACAAATGAATGAATTGCTTCTCCTAAAATCATGCTCGATAATAAAACACCAAATACGGGTATAAAGAACATGTACATTGATACTTTTCCAACTTTGTTGTACTTCATAATTGTATTCCAAATACAAAAGCCTGCTGCGGATAAGAAAGATAAGTAGAGAAGCATAAGTATTGCATGTACACTAAATGTAAATGGCATGACTCCAACTTGCAAAGCCCCTATACATAAGAGCCCGATAGAACCAAAAATCATTTGGTATGCTGTCATATAGCCAACATCTAATGTTTTGCTACCTTCTTTCGCTAATATGTTTCCATATGAATACAACATTGCTGCACTAAGAAGTAATAAGCTACCGATTCCGAAATGGAATGACAAACTACCATCACTCGGTACATTTACTAAAATGACACCACAAAAGCCGATAGAGACCCCAATTATTTTTCTCACATTGAGAGCGTCATCTTTATATAAAAAGTGAGCAAGTAAAATTTGAAAGAATGATGATGTTCCTGAAATGATAGCTCCTTCAATACCAGAACTATAACTCATTCCAATATAAAAACATATATATTGAAGAAATGTTTGAAATAAACCAATTTGTACTAACTGCTTCCCCGTTCCTTTTTTGAAACTCATATCTTTTCCTAACACTTTAAAGAATAATAAGAGCATGACTCCAGATAAAAAGAAACGATAACCAGCAAATAATATTTGCTCTCCAACTTCTTGTGGCTGAATTCCAAGTTCAGCATAACTTAATTTAATAAAAGGGAATGCGCTCCCCCATAAAAAAGTTGCTACTATTGCAGCAATAAATACGCCAATCGGATGGGTAAAAAATTTCTCTGTCTTCACTTGTTGTCTTCCTTTCCGATCTTTTTATGAACAGTATTCATATATACCAAAGGAATTGAGAAAACACAAGTTTTCAGTTTATACGCAAACAAAAACATATCATCCAGCGAAAACATATGCTATACTATAGAATAATTACAACATAATAACTATTAAAATCAGATTCAACAGAAATGCTGCTATCCATTATGGATGGCAGCTTTCGTCGTTTTATAGGGGTTTCGATTTTGATTCTTTTTCTCAATAAGAATTTGGAAGGAGCGAGTAGTAATGAACTCAGAAGTAAAAACATTACAAGTACAAAAGTCTATTTCTCATCCCTCTTTATGGGATTCATTAAAGAAACATTATGAACTTATATTTGCAATCGCATCTGGTATTTTCATTTTAGCTGGTTGGTTATTCACAAAGAACGATGCAATGAATGTAGGCATTACTTGCTATATCCTTGCTTATATAGTTGGTGGATATGCAAAAGCAAAAGAAGGCATTGAAGATACAATTGAAGAGAAAGAGCTAAATGTCGAAATGCTTATGCTCTTTGCTGCTATCGGTGCTGCAATGATTGGCTACTGGGCAGAAGGCGCGATTTTAATCTTTATCTTTGCACTGAGCGGTGCGATGGAATCTTATACATTAAGTAAAAGTCAAAAAGAAATTTCTGCACTTCTTGATTTACAACCTGAAGAAGCATTACGTATTTCAAATGGAACCGAGGAACGTGTTCCTGTTGGACGATTACAAATTAACGACATTATTTTAATTAAACCTGGTGAGCGTGTTCCTGCTGACGGTACGATTCATAACGGTGAAACAAATATCGATGAAGCTGCTATTACAGGAGAACCTATTCCGAATGAGAAAAAATTCGGTGATGAGGTATTTGCCGGTACTGTAAATTTACGTGGTGCTATCGAAGTTAAAATTACGAAGCCGAGCGATCAAACATTATTCCAAAAGATTATCCGTCTTGTCCAAAGCGCACAAAGCGAAAAATCGCCATCACAACTATTCATCGAAAAGTTTGAAGGGACATACGTAAAAGGGGTACTACTCGTTGTTGCGTTTATGATGTTCGTCCCTCATTTCTTACTGGACTGGAGCTGGAATGAAACGTTTTATCGCGCTATGATCTTACTTGTAGTCGCATCTCCTTGTGCACTCGTTGCTGCCATTACACCAGCAACGTTATCCGCAATTTCTAACGGAGCAAGAAATGGAATTCTCTTTAAAGGTGGCATACATTTAGAACGCCTCGCTTCAGTAAAAGCAATCGCTTTTGATAAAACAGGTACATTAACACAAGGAAAACCTACCGTAACAGATGTATATGTTCGAGAAAATATGACAGAAAAAGAAGTACTTTCTATTACAGCAGCAATTGAAAGTCACTCAACACATCCTTTAGCTGAATCTATTGTTAAATATGCACAACATGCGCATGACATTACATTACAAAAACCAGAAAATGTTGAAGATGTAACTGGTTTTGGACTAAAAGGAATCTTTGAAAACAAAGCTTATAAAATAGGTAAAGCTGATTTTATCGGTGAAGAAACAAAGACATTCCATAATGGTATTTCTGCCTCACTTGAAAAAGAAGGTAAAACTGTCGTTTATATTCGTGATGAGGATGGCGTCCTTGGACTTATCGCTTTAAAAGATACACTTCGCCAAGAAACAATAGCTGCTATTCGCGAATTACAAAGCATTGGTGTCGAAGCAATTATGATTACTGGTGATAATGAAGAAACGGCAAAAGCAATTGCCGCTGAAAGTAATATAAAGGAATATTACGCATCATGCTTACCAGAAACAAAAGTTGAAACAATTAAAAAGCTAAAAGAAAAATACGGGACAGTAGCAATGGTCGGAGATGGTATCAATGATGCCCCTGCACTCGCTACCGCTAGCATTGGCGTAGCAATGGGTGAAGGAACAGACGTAGCTTTAGAAACTGCAGACGTTGTACTTATGAAAAACGAATTATCTCGACTTTCCCAAGCAATCCGCTTATCAAAACGAATGAACCGTATTGTAAAGCAAAACGTAATCTTTTCACTAGCTGTAATTGCAATGCTGATTTGTTCAAACTTCTTGCAATTTTTAGCTCTTCCATTCGGTGTTATTGGACATGAAGGAAGTACGATTCTTGTCATTTTGAATGGCTTACGATTATTAAAAGGAAACAAATAAAAACGGGTCCCTCATAGAGGACCCGTTTTTTTTAATGGTAGCTATTATGCCCGTTCGCACTACTACTCGTTTTATGCTTTGGATGCGAACTGCTCTTTTGTTTATTGTTATTTTTATTGTTGTGGTTCTTTTTATTATTACTCATGAAATATCCCCCCTGTTCCCTTTTATTATGGAACAAGAGCTCACTTTTCATTACGGGAATTATTGCCACCCGTTCTATAATGATGGAGTAAACCATTAATTTCACCGCCAAGTAAAATTACCCATCCAGTTAAGTAAAACCATAACATTAAAATAATAATACCACCGAGACCACCATATGTATTGGCGTAATTCGCAAACTTATCTACATAATAAGCAAATAAGTACGATACCACAATCCATCCTACAGTAGCAAATGTTGCTCCTGAAATGACTTCTCTTCTTTTTAACTTTCGATCTGGTGCAAATGTATATAAAAAACTAAACAATGCGAATAAAACAAAGAAACTCGCTACTAACCGCGTAATACTCCACACGTAAGAAAAACTATCCGATAAACCAATTGCTTTAAATACCGCTGTCCCAATCACTTGTCCAAATACTGGAACAATTAGCGCAAACACAATCATAAAAATGATTGCTAACGTAAATACAATTGATAAAGCTCTCGTTTTAATAAAAGAACGTGTTTCTGTTACATCATACGCACGGTTAAAAGCATTCATAACCGCATTTACCCCGTTTGAAGCAAACCATAGCATTGATAATAAACCAAATGATAATAAACCACCATTTTGCTCATTTACAACCTTATCAACGTTAACTTCAATTAAAGACATTGCATCGTCCGGCACGTACGGTTCTAATAAATTGAGCACATTTTCTGTTTGAAGGTCAATGAATCCAAGAAGCGTAATTAAGAAAACAAGCCCAGGAAAAATCGCAAGCAAGAAGAAATAAGCGAGCTGTGCTGCCAAGCCCGCTACATCATCACGCATCGTCCGGTCATACAAATCTTTACCAAACGAATAAGTACGGTTTCTTCTCACCTTTTCTAAAATTTTTCTCATATATGTTTAAACGCTTTTCTTCTCTTCTTTATCTTGCTTCAACTCAATGTACGCTTCAGTTTTTTTTTCCTCTGCATTTGAGTCTTTCATAAATAGTTCACGCGCTTCTTTCATACCGCCATCTTCAGCAACTACTGGCTCTTCCTCTGCTTTCAGCTCATCTACCTTTGTAGATACAGCTTGAATTTCAATCGTTTCTGGCTTCTCTGCTGGCTCAACCTTTTTCTTACTAAAAATTTCTTTCGTTTCTTTTAACGTCTCTACAACAGATGGCGTTAATTTTTTAATTTCTGCTACTTTCGCTTTTACGACATTGAAGTCAGCAAGTTCGCGTCCTTTATCTGTAACAGTTTGCACTTTTTCTTTAATTTTTGCATTTTCACCAATTTCAATCATCTTTGTTTTTGCTTTTTCCGCAGTAGTTTTTACTTTTTCACGGTTTTCTTTCTTCAACATAGATACAGCTACACCTGCAGCTACACCAATCGCAATGTTTCGAGCAATATTATTTTTCTTTGCCATATTCCTTCACCCTTTCATTTCTTATGTTAGAAAGTATTTCTTTCTAAGCTTCCTCATATTCCTTGTTCATTTCGAATGAAAGCTAATAGCTTTGCACACCCTTCTGTTACAAGGTCATATACTTCTTGGAAATTCCCTGTATAGTAAGGGTCGGGAACGTCTGTCCAGCCACCGTCTGGAACAAAATCGGACAGCCTACCAATATAGCCTCCAGTTTTACCTAAACTTTTTAAATCTGCTATATTCTTGTTGTCCATGGCAATAATATAATCAAACTTTGTTAAGTCTTCTTTTTCTACTTGCCTTGCTTTAATTCCTTCAAAAGTGACTGCATTTTCTTTTAAAATTTTTTGTGTTCCTTTATGTGGCGGATGGCCAACATGCCAATCTCCAGTTCCTGCAGAATCAATGACAATTTTCTCTTCGAGTCCCTCTTTTACGACAAGATCTCGAAAAATCGCTTCTGCCATCGGAGAACGGCAAATGTTCCCAAGACAAACAAACAATACTTGAACCATATATTTGTTTCTTCCTTTCTTGGTGCATTTCTTAATATATACTTATAGTATAAACAACCAATTCTTAAATATAAAGGAAATCCCTACTAATTTAATAGGATTGAAAAGATTCATTAACGAAAATGATAAAAAGTGTTAAGATAACCTTATGTTATTTTAAAGGGGGACACTTCGGTGGATTTATCCGTAAAGTCAGAAGAAAACGTTGAATATATGGTCGAAGCTATTAAAGAAAAATTACGTATGGTTAATGCTGGAGCGATGAGAGCTGCTAGCTTTAATGAAGAAATGTACGAAGACTTACGTGACATTTATGAGCATGTTATGAAACGTGAAACATTCAGCATTAGTGAAATGCAAGCCATTACAGAAGAATTAGGTACATTAATTAAAAAATAAGAAGCCTCACTTATGAGGCTCTTTTTTATTTTCAACAAATTCATGACAACTCTTCTCTTTCTCTCAACCAACTGTAAAATATTGTACAATAGAGGTAGAACCTCACCTTAGATTTTTTCTCCATACATACTACTCACAAATAATAGCAACACTACCATTGCTAACTGTTTTTACTGGAGGTGCTTACTTATGAGCAATTGGTACAGTAAGACGAAAGATCAAACATTAATCGACCTAGAAACAAACGAACAACACGGTTTAACAGATGAAGTTGTAAATGAGCGTTTAAAGCAATACGGTTTTAATGAATTAGCTACAAAACGAAAACGCACGTTATGGCAGCGGATTTTCGCCCAAATTAATGATGTCCTCGTATATGTCCTTATTATTGCTGCTCTTATTTCAGCCTTTGTAGGTGAATGGGCTGATGCCAGTATTATCGCGCTCGTTGTAGTTTTAAACGCTGTTATTGGCGTCGTCCAAGAATCAAAAGCAGAACAAGCTTTAGAGGCATTGAAAAAGATGGCGACACCTAAAGCTATCGTCAAGCGAAATGGTGAACTAAAAGAAATTCCATCTGAGCACGTCGTTCCAGGTGATATCGTTATGCTCGACGCCGGACGATATATCCCATGCGATTTACGCCTAATCGAAACCGCAAATTTAAAAGTTGAAGAATCTGCTCTAACTGGTGAATCTGTCCCTGTTGATAAAGATGCAATCTACCACCCTTCTATGCAAAGTGAAGAACAAGTACCACTCGGCGATCAAAAAAACATGGCCTTTATGTCTACTCTTGTAACATATGGAAGAGGCGTCGGTGTTGCTGTTGAAACTGGCATGAAATCACAAATTGGTAAGATTGCTACCCTTTTACATGAAGCAGACGATGATATGACACCACTTCAAAAAAGCTTAGCACAAGTCGGAAAATATTTAGGATTTGTCGCTGTAGCTATTTGTATCGTTATGTTTCTCATCGGCTTTTTCCAAGGCCGGGATACGTTAGAAATGTTTATGACTGCTATTAGTTTAGCCGTTGCAGCTATTCCAGAAGGGTTACCCGCTATCGTTTCCATCGTTCTTGCAATTGGTGTGCAGCGCATGATTAAACAAAACGTTATCATTCGGAAACTACCAGCTGTTGAGGCTCTCGGTTCTGTCACAATTATTTGTTCAGATAAAACAGGTACGTTAACGCAAAATAAAATGACCGTTACTCACTTTTATAGTGATACCACATACGATCAATTAGAAAATTTAAATGTAAATAATGATGCGCACCGTCTATTGTTAGAAAATATGGTGCTATGTAACGATGCGTCTTACAATAATGAATCACAAACCGGAGACCCGACTGAAATTGCTCTTCTCGTTGCTGGAAGCACTTTTAACATGCAAAAAGATCATTTAGAAAAGATACATGAGCGCGTGAACGAGATGCCTTTCGATTCAGATCGTAAAATGATGTCAACCGTGCATACATACGATGACAGCTACTATAGCATGACGAAAGGTGCTATTGATAAACTCTTACCTCGATGTACCCACATATTTAAAAATGGTAAAATCGAGGTTCTAACAGATGCTCATAAAAATCAAATATTAGAAGCTGCCGGAGCAATGTCTCGAGAAGCTTTAAGAGTACTTTCATTCGCATTTAAACAATACAATTCAAGCGATGTGGATATAAATCATCTTGAAGAAAACCTCATCTTTATTGGTCTTGTCGGTATGATTGATCCACCGCGAGCTGAAGTAAAAGATTCCATTACAGAATGTAAAAAAGCCGGTATTCGCACAGTTATGATTACTGGTGACCATAAAGATACCGCTTTTGCAATCGCCAAAGAACTTGGCATCGCTACAGAAATATCTGAAATTATGATTGGAACTGAATTAGATAACATTTCAGATACAGAGCTAGCAAGCAAAATTGATCACTTACATGTCTTCGCTAGGGTCTCTCCAGAACATAAAGTAAAGATCGTAAGAGCATTACGTGCAAAAGGAAATATCGTTTCTATGACTGGTGATGGCGTCAATGATGCACCGTCTTTAAAGCAAGCAGATGTTGGCGTAGCGATGGGCATTACAGGAACAGACGTTGCAAAAGGGGCTGCGGATGTCGTGTTAACAGATGATAATTTCTCATCTATCGTGAAAGCTGTTGAGGAAGGTAGAAATATTTATCGTAACATAAAAAAATCAATCCTCTTCCTACTCTCTTGTAACTTTGGAGAAATTATCGCTTTATTTTTAGCCATTTTACTCGGCTGGGCAACACCACTACGACCTATTCACATTTTGTGGGTGAATTTAATTACAGATACACTGCCTGCACTATCACTTGGGGTTGATCCTGAAGATCCAGACGTGATGAAGGAAAAACCACGTCATGCGAAAGAAAGCTTATTTAGTGGTAGTGTTCCTTTTCTTATTTTCAATGGGGCTGTCATTGGACTGTTAACGTTAATAGCCTTTATCGCCGGAGCAAAATTCTATACTGGAGATACAAATTTATTTCCTCTTTTCCCAGAGCAAATTGATGAGGATGCTCTATTACACGCTCAAACGATGGCATTTGTCGTTCTTAGTTTTTCTCAGCTCGTTCATTCATTTAACTTGCGTTCAAGAACGAAATCCATTTTTTCAATTGGGATTTTTACAAATAAATATTTAGTCTTCTCCCTTCTTATCGGTATTCTTATGCAAGTGTGTATTATCTCCATTCCACCTCTTGCAAATATATTCGGTGTGCATGCATTAACGATGCGAGATTGGGGATTTGTTCTCTTATTAAGTATCATTCCACTTGTTGTGAATGAGATCATTAAATTAGTGAAGAGAAACTAAAAGGCAATGAGGATTATCCCTCATTGCCTTTTCATTTATCCTTGTAATTCCTTTTTTATATTCTCTGTTAACGTAGCCATTCGTTTGCGGCTTTCTTCACGCTCACGTTTATTTTGTTCTTCAATTTGTTGTGTTTCTTGCATACCTCTTGAAATAATGTTCCAAGTTTCCTCAAGTGTTTCCATCTTAATACTAGAAGAACCTGATAATCTCGCTACTTCCACACTTTGCGTTGCGATATTTTGTGCATTCTTCTTAAGTAATTCATTTGTACGGCGGTCCAGTTCAGCCATAGAATCTGCAACTAGCTTTTGACGTTTCGCATTTACCGCTTGAATGATACCATTTTTAAAGATAGGAATCGTTGTAATAAATGCTGTATTGATTTTACCAATTAATTTATTATTACCACGTTGAACCATACGAATTTGTGGTGCTGTAAGTAGCGCAACCATACGTGCTTTCTCTAAATCATCAATACGCTGCTCTAAAATTTCAACAGAGTTTTTCAGTGATTCTAATTCAATACCTGCTAATTGGTCATTGTTACGTACACGCTCTTCATACATCGGAACTAGCTCTGTATTTAAACGCTCTAATAACATTTCTCCTGCTACTACGTATTTTTCTAAGTCTAAATAATATTTTAAGTTTTGCTCATATAAACCGTCTAACGTACCAATTGATTTTTTCATTTCATCTTGATACTTTGTAATTTCTACGTATACTTTATCCATTTCGCGACCCATCGTTTGGTACTTACTAAAGATTTGTTCAATCATTTTATCAGCTTTTTTGAACATACGTGAGAAGAAACCGCTTTTCTCTTCCGCGAAGTCTTTGCTATCGAATCTGTCCATAATTTTACCAAGCTGTTTTAATAATTCTCCAGAGTCTTCTATTTTTGATAAAGACATTGTATGTAAAATTTGATCAGCAAAACGTGAAATTTCCATAGAAGGTTCTTTTCCAAGCTCGATTAATTCTAACTGATCTTTAATATCTACTCCATTATAAATACGTTGTACTTCTGCATCTTGTCTAAGTTGTAAACGAACATCTTGTGCTGTTTGCTCATTTAATTCTGTTTTTGAATCTAGTATGACTGGGTTATTCATATGGTATTCTCCCTTTCCTTATAAAAATGGACGAAACAGTCCTTTTATTGTTTGTGATAAATTTTTATAGGCTGATGAACCATGAAACTCAAGATCGAAATTAACTTCTTCAAGCCAATGGGAATCAAATGCGGCAGCATCAATATACGGTTCAATATCATTTCGTCCCGTTGGATTGAAGTGGAATACATCTACTCCTATTTGATTTAAAAATAGTAATAAAACAGCATCAGAACGAGTTAATTCTCCACTCTTCTCATTATTAAATATAACAATTTTCGGTACATCTTGTGAATAATCAAATTTCTCAAGCTGTTCTAAAATATTCGGTGGTATTTGAGAAAGTTGTGCGAAAACATATAACGCTACATCTTCTTTCGTCTCTTTTGCAATTGGTTTACACATTTCACTTTCGCACGCATGAATGATCGCCTCTGCAATACCATGTTGTAATCCTTCTGGCAATCGTTTATGTGGCCACCAATGACTGTTCATAATTAAATCTGGATGTAATTTTCCCCCGCGGTCTAAAGCATCTCGGTAATGATATTGGAAATTTGCTTTTTGTTCTTTCGTAAACGGGAATGTATTAATTAATAAACTGTTATCAAATGATGTAACAGCCTTTAATCGCTGAAAATACTCTTTATCATTTTTTGAAACACCTGATATTTTCGCAAATAAAGAAGGGATATAGATGTGTTTATTCTCAACAAAGAATGTCGGTCGTACAAAAGCCTTTTCTTTTGTAATTAAAAAGAGTTCATCGTACGTGGTTTTGAGCGTACGAGCTACAGGTGTATATGAACGGAATTGCCACGGCTTGTACAGCAGTGAATTATCGTGGTGAAGTACTTGCTCAATTTCTTTTGAAGCTTGATACGCTACTGTTGCCACACGCTCGCGGCGGCGATCTGGAAATGGTTCAAGAGAAATGCGACCTGGATGAGACACAACAAAACTTCTTCCTTCCTCATCAACATTCTCAAATCCATCTTTTCCTTCTGGATGATAATAAAGTACATCACAGCCGAGCATAATAAGGAAGTATAAGAAATATATACGGCTTTCCGTCGCATCACCGTACCAAACGATACGCGGCATTTGTTTCTTATAATTAACCGTAGAAAACCACTTCGCTACGTAATTTTCACTTAATTTAATTATATCAATTAAGAAACGACGAAATCCTTCTGTTTTTAATGATTGGTTATGTTGTTTCTCATACAATTTCAATACAGAAATAAACGTCGTATGTATATAATGCTGTAAGTCAGGATTGTCTACTTTCGGTAAAAGTTGTTTCCCAGATAAGTGTGCCACTAACCTATTTACTGTCAGACCATTTGGTGCTTCTTGATGTAATCCGAACACTTCTTGAATATGACGAAGCTTTTCCGAATCAATCACTTTGTTTAAATTTTGTTCGTGTAAAACTTCGATTCCTTTCGCTTCACTATAATCAAATAACTCATTAAAATATTCATCTACATCATTAGGAACGCCAAGGATTCGACATGCTATATAACTAAATTTCATCTCATTCTCTGTCAGTTCATATTGTGGGCGTTTTTCTAAAAGTGTTTCAAATTGCTTTAAATCTGATTCATCTTTTAATCCATATGGTTGAAGTGTAAAACGTGAAAACACAACAGTTCACCTCCAAAAACATTTACGTTTTTTCTAAGTCTTTCCTCTATTATAAACTATTTTTGGTTATAAAAAATGGGCGCTCGTAAAACGAGCAAACCCATTTCAATTATTTATTGTCTTCTCTAGTAGCTGCAACTTCTTCTTTAGCTTGTCCAGAATTCTTCATGTAGTGAAGTATAAATGTTGCTCCAAATGCTACAACTAAAATAATAAAGAATAGCGTATGGCTTACTTCAATATGAATAACAGACAATAACATTTTTGCTGCAATAATTAAGATTAAAATATATGCTGTCGTTTCAAGTTCTGGAATACGTTCTAACAATTTTAAGAATACGCCAGCGATACCGCGCATCATTAAAATACCAAGCATTCCACCTAATAATAAAATCCAAACTTGATTTGATACACCAAATGCAGCAAGTACGCTATCTACAGAGAACGCGATATCCATTAATTCAACCATCGCAACTGTTCCCCAGAAGACACCAAACATTCTGAAGAGAATACTGTTTTGGTTCATACCATGAGCTTCCTCTTCTTCTGCATTACCTTTTCTTTTATCAATGAAGTATTTAACTGAAAGCCAAGCTAAGTAAAGTGCACCTAACACTTTTACCCACGCTAATTTAATTAAGAACATTCCAATTCCAATCGCAATAAATCGGAATACATAAGCTCCAATAAGTCCATAGAATAATGCCTTTTTACGTTTTTCTTCCGGAAGGTGTTTTACCATTACTGCTAATACAAGTGCATTATCAGCAGATAACAAACCTTCAAGTACAACAAGTGTACCTATTAATCCCCAAGATACTGGATCTTGCAAAACTTTAATCCACATGTCCAAGTCGAAAAACTGAGCATACGTATCAAGGATTCCTTGCAAAATACTCATCTTACCTTTATCCCCTATTCTTTGCTAGATTTATAGAAAGGTCAAAAAAAGGAAACGAATATCGTTTCCTTTCTATGCATCCAAGCCATACGCTCTTACAAGCGCACCTAGGCCACCTTGGAAACCACTTCCTACTGCATTAAACTTCCACTGTCCATTATGACGGTATAATTCACAAAAGACAACTGCTGTTTCGATGGAGAAATCTTCCCCTAAATCAAAACGAAGAACTTCTTCATTCGTTTCTTCATTCGCTAAACGAACGAACGCATTTCCTACTTGACCAAAGTTTTGACTACGGCCTTCTGCATCATAAATCGTAACTGTAATAGCAATTTTGTGCACATCTGCTGGAACTTTCTTTAAGTCCACAACAAGTTGCTCATCATCGCCTTCGCCTTCACCTGTACGGTTATCCCCTGTATGCAAAACAGATCCACAAGGAGACTGTAAATTATTATAGAAGATAAAATCAGTTTCCTTCGTACATTTTCCGTTCGCATCTAATAGGAATGCTGATGCATCTAAATCGAAATCTGATCCACCATCATAAGATTTAATATCCCATCCAAGACCAATTACCGCTTTTGTTAAACCTGGGCTTGTCTTACCTAAATCAATCTTCTGTCCTTTTTGCAATTGAATAACCATTTATATTCACCTCTATATTTTAATCTTAAAAAATATATCCACCAGTAAACATCTGTTTCACCGATGGATATACGAAGCTATTACTCTACATCTAAACCGAAATTGTTACATAGAGAAGCTAATCCACCTTGGAATCCACTTCCGATTGCATTGAACTTCCAGTCACCTGCATGACGGTATAATTCCCCTACTACAACAGCTGTTTCAATAGAGAAATCTTCTCCTAAATCGTAACGAATTAGCTCTGCATTCTTTTCTTCATCTAAAATACGTACGAAAGAGTTAGAAACTTGTCCGAAGTTTTGGCTACGTCCTTCTCCATCATAAATTGTAATTGTGAAACAAATACGTTCAATATGTGCAGGTACATTTTTCAAATCTACTTTAATCGATTCGTCATCGCCTTCACCTTCACCAGTTCGGTTATCTCCTAAATGCTCGACAGCACCATTCGCACCTTTTGGGTTATTATAGAAGACGAAATCCTCTGCACCTGAAACTTTACCGTTAGCACCTACTAAGAAAATACTAACATCTAAATCGAAATCGTTTTGTCCGTCATAACGATTCGTATCCCAACCAAGTCCTACAAGAACTTTTGAAAGACCTGGATTTGTTTTTGTTAAGTCTACCTTTTGTCCTTTTTTCAATGAAATTGATGCCATATTCAATTCCTCCTCGGTTTATTTTATTGATAACGTGATACAATCTCACTTAAGTTTTTATCTTGTGTGCCTTCTCCAACAGCTGAAAACTTCCACTCACTTCCGTGGCGATACATTTCACCTGCAATTAGAGTCGTTTTGCCAGCATAATTATCCGATAAATTATAGCGTGCTAATTCTTCACCAGTTTGCGGGTTTTGAATTCGAATATATGCATTACGAATCATTCCGAAATCTTGACGACGATTTACACAGTCATAAATATTTACAACGAATACTAAACGATTAATACGGCTCGGAACTTTATGTAATTCTACGAAAATTGTTTCGTCATCACCAGCGCCTTCACCTGTTAAATTATCTCCTGAATGAATAATACTACCACAAGTAGAAAGCTTGTTTCCGAAGTAAACTAAATCGTTTTTGTTTAAAAAGCGATCCCCTTCTAACATAACAACAGATGCATCACAATCTACATTTGGTTTACTTCCAAATAATGAAGACAGAAACCCACCTGATTGCCCAATTGGATCCCAGCCTAAGCCAACCTGTAGTTTTGCTACTTTTGGTTGTCCTTTCGTTAAATCGATCTTTTGACCTTTTTCTAAAATAATAGGCATGCAGTTTCTTCCTTTCTACAAAGCATTTTCCAAGGCGGAAAATATTGTATTCTTCCCTTATATTGTAGCATTATTTACCTAGTGATAAAAAGGATAAATTCTCAGTTATATGAAAACATTCATATAATTTACTTATGATGATGTAAGAAGTGGTAAATGGCACCAATCATTCCTGCGCAATTACCGTTTTGTGCAAGTTCAATCTCACAATTACTATAAATCTCTTTGTTTAAATATTTTTCTACCTCTTCTTTTACTTCTTTTAAGAACTCATTTCCTCTATCAGTAATTCCTCCACCTATAACGATCATTTCTGGATTAAAAATA
Organism: Bacillus sp. BC08; assembly: GCF_054326875.1. Lineage (NCBI taxonomy): Bacteria > Bacillati > Bacillota > Bacilli > Caryophanales > Bacillaceae > Bacillus > Bacillus sp. BC08. Next base: position 78,973 of record NZ_JBTGPA010000030.1, read on the forward strand.
TAAGCAAGATTACTAATTCCAATCGCTAAATGTTTAAAGAAAACCTCAACCGCTTGCGTAACTTCTCTATCTCCTTTATCATACAGTTCGAAAATCATTTTTCCATTCCAATCACTTTCACCTTTATATTTTCGCACAAGACGAATTAACCCTGAAATGGAAGCGACCTCTTCAAACTGCTTTCCTTCTATTAACATATTTCCCCATTCACCAGCACTAAAAGAATGTCCCCTGTATAACTCTCCGTCTATAAAAATCGCTCCTCCAATACCAGTTCCAAGAGTAAGCATAATAAAATTTCTTTTTCCGTTTCCAATACCTTTCCACTTCTCACCCAAAGCTGCACAGTTCACATCATTTTCAACGGACACAGGAATTTGTAATACCTCTTGCAATCTATCAATAATAGGAATAGTCGCGTAGTTCGGAATATGCTCTGTCCCTCCCGTTACAACTCCTTTATGAATATTAACAATTCCCGCAGTACTAATGCCAATTCCTGAAATCGTCTGTTCATTCATTAATTGTTTGGATAGAAGAATAAGTTTTTGAATGATTTGTTCCCCACCCAAATGAATTTCTGTTAGAACCGTTTTATGCTTTCGTACTGTTCCTGTTTCTGAAACAATTCCATATTTAATTTGTGTACCACCAATATCAAATGCAATATATTCTTTCATCTGCTGTCACTTCCTCTACTGTAATGCGTGTAAAATTCCTACTGCTCTACTATTATAAAGAATTTACACTAACTCTTTTCTCTCTTCAGAAATACACCACCTTTTTCTATATATAGTTTTTTTTGCATAAAACTCTTTTTCCTAAGAAATATTACAAAGGGATGTATTTTAGATGGAATATTAATTTCTTAGGAGGAAAACAATGACGAAAATCTTCATTTTAGCATCAACACTCTCTTTATCTTTTTTTAGCGGTTTAAATATCGGTAATGCAGCAACAGAAAACTTCTCTCCAGCAGCAAACGCAATTGTACAAAATAACGATCATTTAGCGGAAGGCAACTCAAAAGATAATAATAAACCTCCAGGAAACAATGGTTCTCAGGACGATAGTGGTTCTGATGGCAATGGCTCGGGCGGTAGCGGTTCGGGCGGTAACGGCTCTGATGGCAGTGGTTCTGGTGGTAACGGTTCCGGTGGCAACGGTTCCGGTGGCAGTAGTTCCGGTGATAACGGTTCGGGCGGCAATGGTTCGGGCGGCAGTGGTTCCGGTGGCAATGGCTCGGGCGGCAGTGGCTCAGGTGGCAGTGGTTCTGGTGGTAACGGCTCGGGTGGCAACGGTTCCGGTGGTAATGGTTCGGGCGGCAGTGGTTCGGGCGGCAGTGGCTCAGGTGACAGTGGCTCAGGTGGCAACGGTTCCGGCGGCAATGGCTCGGGTGGCAGTGGCTCTCAAGGTGGCAACCGTGTTAAAGGCGATAGCAGTTCTCAAGGTGGGAATGGCTCTCAGGGCGGTAGCCGTGTTAAAGGCGATAGCAGTTCTCAGGGTGGGAATGTAAAAGATAATGCGAAAAAACAAGGCGATAAGTTACCTAATACGGCAACACAATATCCTGCATCTATTTTAATAGGACTTTCAACATTCCTAATCGGTATGTTACTATTTATTCGCCGTAAAAATGTAAAATAAAACACATCCTTCCATCTAAAACATACATGAAATAAAGTGAAACTTTAATCAGTGGGGGTTTTCTTCATCCCCCACCTAAATTCTTTGCTTTCACTGCATTTTGAGGTGGGGTCTTACCGCTCATTAAAGTGGGATAAATTGTAAAACTAAAAAGGACTTTGGATTGCATTTTATTATGCAGCCCAAAGTCCTTTTTATTACTTATCAGAAAGAGTCTTAATACGCTTTTCCCCAATACACCATTTGCTTAGCTTCTTTACCACAACAAATACATTCGTCAGCTAAATGCTCTTGCTCAAAAGGCATACAGCGTGAAGATACTCCGACTTCTTCTTTTAGTTTCTCTTCACAAGCTAACTCTCCGCACCACATTGCCTTAATAAATCCTTGCTTTTCATCCGCTACTTTTTTCATCTCTTCGAAATTCGTCACACTATACGTATTCTCATCGCGGAATACTTTTGCCTCATTAAATAAAGAATTATGAATTTCCTCAAGTAGCGCTGGAATACGTTCTTCTAATTGATCCATTGCTATAAATTCTTTATCTTTCGTATCTCTTCTTACAAGTACGACTTGATTCTTTTCAATATCTTTAGGACCAACTTCTAGTCGAATTGGAATGCCTTTCATTTCATACTCATTAAATTTCCAGCCTGGTGTTTTATTACTAGCATCTATTTTCACGCGTGCAACCTTTTGAATATGTTCTTGTAATTCTGTTGCTTTCGCTAAAACTCCTTCTTTATGCTGAGCAATTGGTACAATAACAACTTGCACTGGTGCGACTTTAGGAGGCATTACAAGCCCATTATTATCACTATGAACCATAATAAGTCCACCTATCATTCTTGTTGATACCCCCCAAGATGTTTGGTGTACATATTGCCACTTACCGTTACGATCTAAAAACTTAATATCAAATGCTTCAGAGAAATTCGTTCCAAAGTTATGAGATGTTCCTGTTTGAAGTGCTTTCCCATCATGCATTAAGCTTTCAATCGTATAAGTCGCCTTTGCGCCCGCAAATTTTTCTTTCTCTGTTTTTTGTCCTTTAATTACTGGTATCGCTAAGTAGTCTTCACAGAAAGAAGCATATAGATTTAAAATATTTAAGGTTTCAGCTTGAGATTCTTCTGCTGTTTCATGAATTGTATGACCCTCTTGCCATAAGAATTCCGTTGTACGAAGGAATGGTCTCGTTGTTTTCTCCCAACGAACTACTGAACACCACTGATTATATAGCTTTGGCAAATCATTATAGGATTGCACAATTTTTGAAAAATGCTCACAGAATAAAGTTTCAGATGTAGGGCGTACACAAAGTCTCTCCGCTAACTTTTCATCCCCGCCATGTGTCACCCATGCTACTTCAGGAGCAAATCCTTCTACATGATCTTTCTCTTTTTGCAATAAACTCTCTGGGATAAACATTGGCATATACACATTTTCATGACCAGTTGCTTTTAGCTTCTCATCCATCACTTTCTGCATATTTTCCCATAAGGCATAACCGTACGGACGTAGAATCATACATCCTTTTACACTTGAATAATCAACAAGTTCTGCTTTTTTCACAATATCTGTATACCACTGTGCAAAGTCCTCTTCCATCTTCGTAATCGCTTGTACCTGTTCTTTTGCCATAGTCAGTCTTCCTCCTTTTGAAAATACAAAAAAGCCCGTGTCCCTAAATAGGGACCGAGCTTTGCCGGCGTTACCACCCTGATTCATGCACAAAAATTGCGCATGCTCTCTTTTTGATAACGGGAAATTCCCGCTGCATATGCAGAACGCAAAGGTAGGTTCCATATCGCCTTTTTAAGAATCTTTCAGCCTGCCGGATTCTCTCTCTGCTAAAAAGGTTGAACATGTACTAGTCCTTTTTCATCGTTATAACGAAATAAATTTGTTGATTATCATAATACAAATTCTTTTTTAAAACAATAGCTAATTTTCTCATTTTTATATATTCTTTTCGTTTTTTGCAGTTTTATACGTAGCTTTTTCTCGTGATTTTTAAAAGTTGATGTGCAATCATACCGATAAGTGTACCAAGTAGAACGAAAAAACCAATAAATCCATATCCCATTCCTTCCCATCCACCAATCACCATCATTGTAACCGGAAAGGATGCTAAGCAAAGAAGTATTAAACTAAGTGCAAATATAATATCGAACTGTTTGTTTGGAAACCGTTTCTTTAGTAAATACGAAATAGCAAATACAAGGATAATCGTAATTCCGCCAATGATATAAAAGATACTAAATTCATCTAGCCAATCCATAGTGTTTCCTCCTTCCATTCATTCCCTTATACTTAATTATATGTTTAACTTTTCTGAAAATAAATAATAAATTTTCACCTAAAAATATATTTTTATTACTAGGTATTAATAGTAATATATAAGAATAGGTTTTATATAATCAGGAGGGAACTTTATGGATAAAGCATTAACAAACCACGTCATTATTTTATCTTTCGATTGCTTATCAGCTTTAGATTTTCCTATATTACAAAAACTCCCTAATTTCCAAACATTAATAAATAAGGGCGCAATTGCGACAAAAGTGGAACCTATTTATCCTTCTGTAACATACCCAAGTCACTCAACAATCGTTACTGGGAACTACCCTAATAAACATGGCGTAGTTAGCAATACATTACTTCAACCTGGACGCGAGTCACCAGATTGGCATTGGTACCGAAAATCCATTAAAGGAACAACGTTATACGATGAAGCGCGCAAAGCAAATTTAACGACAGCAGCCCTTCTATGGCCTGTTACCGGCAGAGCAAATATTGATTACAATTTACCAGAAATCTTTCCAAATAGACCGTGGCAAAATCAGGTTTTAGTTTCATTATTTAGTGGTAGCCCGCTATATCAATTAGATTTAAATCAGCGTTTTGGTCATATAAGAAATGGCTTATCACAGCCTGAACTCGATGATTTCGTACTTGCTTCTGCTGTGCATACAATTCAGACGAAAAAGCCTAATGTCATGTTTGTACATTTCACCGATTTAGACACTCAAAGACACTATAACGGCTTTGAATCAAAAGAAACAATAGCTGCAATTCATAGACATGATGAACGGCTAGGGAAAATTATTCAAGCTTTAAAAGACAGTAATCTATACGAAGAAAGTGCAATTATAGCTCTTGGTGATCATAGCGCCTTGAGTGAAAACAAAGCCATTCAATTAAATGTACTATTTCATCAAACTGGGCTTCTATCTATAAATTCTAAAGGGAAATTAGTAGACTGGGAGGTCTATTGCCAAAGTTGCGACGGCTCTGCCTATGTATATGTGAAGGACAAAAATGATACAGATACCATTCGAAAAGTGCAACTACTACTTGAAGAACTACTTCAAAATAAACAAAACGGAATTGAATTTATACTTCATGATGAAGCTGCAAAAGACTGCGGTGCAGATGGTAATTGTTTATTTATGTTAGAAGCGCGAGAAGGTTATTATTTCACTGAAAACTATACAGGAAATTTTATAAAAGAAATTACTGAAAAAGATGTTACGCCTAGTAAAAAATATACATTTGGTACGCATGGATACTCTCCAACAAAACCTAACTATGAAACAATTTTTATCGCTGCTGGGAAAGGGATAAAAAGCGGTGTTACCATCCCCTATATGAGACTTATTGATGAAGGTCCAACTATCGCTAGACTACTCGGTTTACACTTAGGTGAAACAGACGGATCAATTGTAGAGGATTTACTTCAATTGTAAAGATCTGTGTATATATGTAAAAGTTATGTAAAAATCATCACTGTTTCTCTTTTTATAATTTTTATTTTTGTACACTGTTAGTAGAACAAATTTAAGGGGGAACATTATATGAAAAAAATGTCCAGACAAGAAAAAAGCTGGATATTATACGATTGGGCGAACTCGGTATATTCGCTAGTCATTACAACTGCATTATTCCCAATTTACTTTAAAGCAGCTGCAAAAGAAGCTGGACTATCTGGTGCAACTTCAACAGCATATTGGGGATATGCAAATTCGTTCGCTACACTTTTAATTTCTATACTTGCTCCTATTCTCGGCACAGTTGCTGATTATAAAGGATTTAAAAAACGATTTTTCACATTCTTCTTTGGACTCGGCATCGTATTTACAAGTATGCTAGCAGTCGTCCCAACATCTCAGTGGTACTTATTACTAGGCTGCTATATGCTCGCATTGGTCGGTTTTGCAGGAGCAAACATTTTTTATGATGCATTTTTAGTAGATGTTACCTCTAAAGATAGAATGGACCGAATTTCTACAAGAGGCTTTGCATTAGGCTATATTGGGAGCACAATTCCTTTTATCGGTTGTATCGCTCTTATTATTCTTGCTCAAAAAGGCACTATCCCTTTATCAGTCGGCATTGCTAGTCAAATTTCATTCGCGATAACAGCTCTTTGGTGGGGATTGTTTACAATTCCAATGCTAAAAAACGTAGAGCAAACGCATTATATTGAACGTCACCCTAGACCAATTGTAATGAGCTTCAAACGCCTTGCTGATACTTTTAAAAATATTAAAGAATATAAAACGGTCTTTATGTTCCTAATTGCTTACTTTTTCTACATTGACGGGGTCGATACAATTATTACTATGTCCACCGCTTACGGCACAGATCTTGGTATTAGTGCAACGAATCTATTAATCATCTTATTCGTCACACAAATTGTAGCTTGTCCATTCGCTTTATTATATGGAAAATTATCAGAAACATTTACAGGTAAAAAGATGCTATATGTCGGTATTATTATTTATATCATTATCTGCACATATGCTTATTTCTTAAAAACGACACTTGATTTCTGGATTTTAGCAATGTTAGTCGCCACTTCTCAAGGTGGTATTCAAGCACTTAGTCGTTCCTATTTTGCTAAACTAGTACCTAAAGAATCGGCAAATGAATTCTTCGGATTTTATAATATATTTGGCAAGTTCGCAGCGATTATGGGTCCAGTATTAGTCGGTGTTACAACGCAATTAACGGGGAAAACAAACGCTGGTGTCCTTAGTATTATTGTACTGTTCCTTATCGGGGGATTCTTACTAACTAGAGTTCCGGAAAATAATACATCCGTTACACCACCTAGTCCAAAAACGAAAACGCTATAAGAAAAAGATCCTCTTCTCATAAGAAGAGGATCTTTTTCTTATTTTATCGATAACGTCTTACAATTAAAAATTCTACAGCCGGCTTTACAACTATCGCAGCGCATAATGCAAACAAAAGCGGTATGTTATGAAAATCAATCCATTTATTAAAACCTACCGATGCGAAAAACAAACCAAAAATTAATACAACAAGTACATAATACGTAACATTTGCACTTGTTTTTAATACATGTTTTTCTACATCTTCTTTCTCCTCCGTTGTCCCTTCCACATTATGTGATGCCAAACTTTTAAACATATAATGTAATGCGATGCTACAAATAAATAGTGCGTACCAGTTTACTTGAAGTTCAATTAACCAATAATAAAGTGCAAACACTAACGTACTTATAGCCACTAATGTCGTAACTACAAGGCTTATTTTCTCATTCCCCAACAACTACTCCCCCTACAGCTTGTACAAAAATAGTTTATCAACAGTGGTTCCTAATACTTCCGCTAAACGGAATGCTAACGCTAAGCTTGGATCATATTTATTATTCTCAATTGCATTTATCGTCTGTCTAGAAACTTTACACTTATCAGCCAATGCACCTTGTGAAATATTGTTTTCAGTGCGTAATTCATAGATTTGATTTTTCACACCATTTCTCCTAACCTGTAAAATCGTTTTTACATCATCAGTATATAGTCGGGGCATTTTATTGTCAAAAGATTGCCACAAGAAAAGGGAGCAATTCTGCTCCCTTACAATGGTTATTTCGTGGCTAACGAATTTGTTCGTTCCTCTTTATTAGCAACATCTTCTTTATGTATTTGCATGCGTAGAACTGGCCCTATCGCAAATAAAATAAGTGCCATCGCTATACAAAATACAGTCACTAGTGAGGTCATCTCCTTCAATCCTCCAGCTAGTGAAGTTCCAATTAACATTGCTCCCATAAACAGTGGTAAAATTGTTCCATTTACTCTTCCAATCATATTTTCTGGTACAAGTTGAATCATAAGCGTACCGACAACGATATTAACACAAGCTAAACAAATACCTGTTCCAAACCTCATGAAACTAGTAATCCAAAATGATGTAGATAGCCCTTCTACTAAAAATGACATCGCTAATATGCTCATACCGAATACAAACATCTTTTTCGGATTCACTTTTGAAGCAAAAACTGCAGCAACAATACCACCAATTAACATACCTATTCCATCAGCTGCGGCTAAATATTGAACGGCTTCTTTTTCCATTCTAAGCCGTTCTATTACAAGAAACACTTCTAATGGATTCGTTAGTCCAACAGCTAAGCCCATAATGGTGAAAGTAATCGTAATCATACGTAAATTTTTCGTATGAAGAACATATTTCCAACCCTCTTTTATATCATTTTTCAATGAATCTCTCGCCACTTGCTCTTGTTCCACCCATTTTGGTAAAAACGAAAGAGCAATAGCAGATAACAAAAATAAAATGATTAAGCTATATAGTGACGTAAATAAACCAAGTTGTGTGTACACAAGCGATCCTACTACTGGTCCAAAAATCAGAAATAATGACTGTAATGTTTGGTTAAATGCAATCGCATTTGCTACCTGTTCTTCTTTTACATAGCGCTTAAATATACGCGAAGATGATGGCTGAGAAAACTGACCTACAATCGCGGAAATGAGTGTTGCAAAAAATATAGCCTGCCAATAATCTAACTTTAACAACAAGACAATTCCTATAATAGACAGTACGCTTAGTACATCTCCAGCAACCATCGTTCTTTTCGGATTCCAGCGATCAGCTAGCGCACCACCGATAAACGAGAAAATAAAAATAGGTGCATATTCCATAACCGATAACAACGAAACTGAAACTGGATCATTATCCGTTCGCTCCATTATGAAATATAAAAGAGCCATATTTCTGATCCAAATTGCAAATTGTTGTAAAATATCAGATGCCATAACGAGCATAAATGCTCGGTTTTTAAATAAAGCGTTCATTTTCATTCCCCTTTCACAAACCGACCGTTCGGTCTAATTTATTTTGTAAGAAAAGCAACTGACTTATTATTCAGCTGCCATTCCTTTTAACAATACATCTATTGCCTTTTTATAAATACGTTGCAGCTCTTTATGATCTAACTCGTAGTAAAGTACTCCAAGCCCTGATAATAATCCATTCAGAATATACATAAGGTCGCGCGTATTATCTTCGCGAAACTCTCCAGACTGTATGCCTGCTTCAATTAGTTTCTCAAACATAACATATGATTCTCTAGTTAAAGCCAATAGTTCATCCAAAATCTCTTTACTTACAACTTGGCTCATAGAGAATTCCTCTATTGCATTTGAAATTGGTTGCTGTATGTCCTCGACATGATATTCCGCGAGACCATATAGCTTTTCAGTATTCGTACTATACAACCTCTCTTTTTCATTCCATTTTTCAAGCCAATCATACGTATGCTGTTTTACTACAAATAAAAATAATTCTTCTTTACTTTTAAAGTGATAATAAATGCTTCCTTTACTTCGCTCTGTAATTTCACAAATCTCTTCCATAGATGTAGCTGCATAACCCTTCTGTGAAAACAGACTTTCTGCTTTATAGGCAATTTCTTTCTTTATCTCTTCTGCGCTTCTTCTCATATTCACACCTCTTTAAACCGACCGTTCAGTCTAATAATAACAAATAAAAAACCTCTATCGCAAGAGGCTATATCTCTTATTTAAGAAAACGTACTTTCACACCACGTTCGGATTATATGTATGATTCCAATTTTAAATCCTAATTTAACAAGAACTACGCCTCCCGCAGCTAATAAAAATAACACTACTTTCCCCTTGTTTTTCACTTTCAGTTCCCTTTTCATTTCTATTCCCCTTAATACCTTAAAAATATTTAATCAAACGTTTGTTTAACTGTTTTTATGCATATGTAAGCCAACTAATCAAACGTTTGTTTAAAGAGAAATACGCCCCCATATAGGGCGTATTTCTCATCAATCACCGCCACCTCCGCCACCATCGCAGCTGCCTCCGCTATCTCCACCGAAAGATCCTCCACAATCATGTGAACCTCCATGCGAGCTATCATTATCAGATCCAGCAAAGAAAAATAATGGCGATGAGTTGTTAGATGAATTATGAATGTTATTTTGTTTTGTAAGATTTACCTTCTTTTTGTTCGATCGAACTGCTGTTACAATTATTCCAACTACAACAAATAATAGTATGAAAATAATAAATTCCATATAAAAACCTCCCTTAATCTTCGAATAATTGAATGGTTCTCTCTAAATTTTCAAGTGAAATGAAGCGCGATTCACGAAGAATCTCTTTTCCATTATAAAATAATAAAACTGTTGGCCCTGTAAATACTGCATATCGCCCCGCGATTTCTTGCATGTCTTGTAGTAATATTTCTACTTTCTCTACGTAATCATAATTCTCTAGTACGCTATTTACTTTTCTTAGCATAACATCACAAACACCACAATTTTCTGTTTTAATAAAAAGCAGCACTAATTGTTGTTCTTCAATATATGTTGCTAATTCTTCTATCGTTTCAAATCTATTCATCTTATCCCTCTTAGCGTAATTTATGAAATACTTTACCCTGATACATACGAAAAGCTGAACTATCTTTAATCTTTCTCTTTTCCATTACCTGCTGAAAACGAAGCATTTTTGCTGTTAACTCTTCTTGTAATTCTTTTCTCTCTGCTTCATCATAACAGCACGCAATTAAGTCTTCTATTTTTAATATATCTTTTTGTAGTTCCATTTCTGGTGGAATCATGCCCGCATTTTTTAAAATTTTATAACTCATTCTAAGTTCAGGAGGTACCATTGAAAGGTCTTCTAATTGTAGTGGTTTTCCTTTTCCCGGAATATGATCAAGGTCTCCATTCCGTATTGCTTGTCGAATTTTTTCTTCAGCAATGTTCAAAAAGACATCCACACCATTCGCTCCTTTACATATTTTTACTATTATTTTACATGATTTTTTCTCATCTCGCTACGTTATTACAAATTGACTTCACACAATTTTTTCTCAAATTTAATTACAAGAAGCCTTTCCCCCCCTAATCAATATTTTATTTTCATGTGTAATCTGTATTAGAGCCACTTCATATTGAGAAAGTCTTTTTGAATCCAATAAAGCGTTTACACCAAATCTTACATTTGCTACGATTTAATCACCCCCAGCTCCCTTGTATAGACTTCGTGATGTCTGATCATTTTTATCTAGACGTTTCATACGTCTAGATTCATTTTGGTTTATTGGCGCATGCCTTTAAATATATCTTTTATTTTGAAAGGAGAAATGACTATGAGATCAAAAAAATTCACGCTGCTATTACTATCCCTACTACTCTTCTTACCTCTTTTTCTCACAAACTTTATTACTCCAAATTTCGCATTAGCAGATTCACCAAAGCAAGGTCAAAAAATTGTTGGGTATTTTCCTTCATGGGGCATTTACGGACGTAATTATCAAGTTGCAGACATTGATGCATCAAAGCTAACTCATTTAAACTATGCTTTCGCTGATATTTGCTGGAATGGAAAACATGGAAACCCTTCTACTCACCCCGATAATCCAAATAAACAAACTTGGAACTGTAAAGAATCTGGTGTACCACTGCAAAATAAAGAGGTCCCTAATGGCACTCTCGTACTCGGTGAACCATGGGCTGATGTCACAAAATCTTATCCCGGATCGGGTACAACTTGGGAAGATTGTGATAAATATGCTCGCTGCGGAAATTTTGGAGAACTGAAACGATTAAAAGCTAAGTATCCTCACTTAAAAACAATTATTTCAGTTGGTGGCTGGACTTGGTCTAACCGCTTTTCTGATATGGCTGCTGATGAAAAAACAAGAAAAGTATTCGCTGAATCTACAGTAGCTTTTCTTCGTGAATACGGATTTGACGGCGTTGATTTAGATTGGGAATACCCAGGCGTTGAAACGATTCCTGGCGGTAGCTATGGTCCTGAAGATAAGCAAAACTTCACCTTACTCCTTCAAGATGTTCGAAATGCATTAACGCAAGCTGGTGCAGAAGATGGGAAACAATATTTACTAACAATCGCGTCAGGTGCAAGCCAACGTTATGCGGATCATACAGAGCTAAAGAAGATCTCTCAAATACTGGATTGGATTAATATTATGACATATGATTTCCACGGTGGATGGGAAGCTACTTCTAACCATAATGCAGCACTATACAAAGATCCAAATGACCCAGCAGCGGATACGAAATTTTACGTAGATGGTGCGATAGACATTTATACAAATGAAGGGGTTCCAGCAGATAAACTCGTATTAGGTGTACCTTTTTACGGACGTGGATGGAAAAGTTGCGGAAAAGAAAATAATGGGCAATACCAACCTTGTGAACCAGGTAGTGACGGAAAGCTAGCTTCTAAAGGTACTTGGGATGATTATTCTACCGGTGACACAGGTGTGTACGATTACGGTGATTTAGCAGCTAACTATGTGAATAAAAATGGTTTTGTTCGCGGATGGAACGATGTAGCGAAAGTACCTTATTTATATAATGCGACTACAGGAACGTTTATTAGCTATGATGACAACGAATCTATGAAATATAAAACAGACTATATAAAGACAAAGGGTTTAAGTGGCGCAATGTTTTGGGAACTAAGCGGAGATTGCCGTACAAGTCCAAAATATAGTTGCAGTGGACCAAAATTACTTGATACGTTAGTAAAAGAATTACTTGGTGGACCTATTGCTCAAAAAGATACTGAGCCCCCAACAAACGTAAAAAATATTGCTGTTACAAATAAAAATTCAAACTCAGTTCAATTAAACTGGACTGCATCTACTGATAATGTAGGAGTTACGGAATATGAAATTAATGCCGGAGAAGAAAAATGGAGTACAACAATAAATAGTATTACAATTAAAAACTTAAAACCAAATACAGAATATACATTTTCAATATTAGCAAAGGATACTGCTGGGAATAAATCACAGCCTACTTCTATTCTTGTAAAAACAGATGACGTTAACACAACACCTCCTGATGGAAATGGGAATGCTACCTTTTCAGTCACTTCAAATTGGGGAAGTGGTTACAACTTCTCGATTGTAATTAAAAATAGTGGAACGACCCCTATTAAAAACTGGAAATTAGAATTTGATTATAACGGCAATTTAACACAAGTTTGGGATTCTAAAATTAGTAGTAAAATAAATAATCATTACGTAATTACGAATGCAGGATGGAATGGTGAAATTCCTCCTGGTGGATCGATTACAATCGGAGGAGCAGGAACAGGCAATCCTGCTGAACTTTTAAATGCATCTATTAGCGAAAACTAAACGTAACCTCCATTAATTATTTCACTAAAGTTTGAATTTAGGTTTGAGTGCTCTGACCTAAATTCAAACTTTTAATTTTATGAAAAATCGTAAATATATATTACGATAACCTATTATAATTATATTTAGTTTCTAATATGAAGTTCGTGTGAAGTTCATCTGAATTTTACATGAATTTCCTTTAAGTTCTATTGTCTTCCTATACTAATCACATTATCCTTTACATATAGGAATTATTTTTCATTCCACTTTAAACTATCTATATATATAAAGAAAAGATAGTCGCCTATTAGGGAAAGGCATCTAAATATAAACATAACATAAGAAAAAGCACGCTTATAAGCGCACCATAAGAGTGCTTCTTCATACAATTCTCATGTAAGAGTTCTCGAAAATCATGTTAATCACAAAGAAAAGGCATTAGCTTATATAAGCTAATGCCTTTTCTTTGTGATTATTGTTCAGCGTTCCATTCTTCTATATTCCATACTTTTGTGATCCACCCTTCATAGAAAGAAGGCTCATGTGAGACAAGTAAAACTGTTCCTGTATATTGTTGTAACGCTTCCTGCAAAGACTTCTTTGTTTCTACATCCAAATGATTAGTCGGTTCATCTAAAATTAAAACATTGCTTTTCGTTACGATAAGTTCACATAAACGCACTTTCGTTTGTTCTCCGCCGCTTAATAAACGAATAGGTTTTAACACGTGCTCTTCTTTCAAACCACACTTTGCTAATGCTTGGCGTATTTCTTTCCTTGTCATATCTGGTCGTTCTGCCCAAACTTTCTCTAATGGTGTTGTTTCTGAAGCAAACTCTTCCTGTGCAAAATAGGCAGGATTTACTCGCTCGCCAACAGAAATTGAACCACTTAGCGGTTTTATTTGACCTAATAACGTTTTTAACATCGTCGTTTTTCCAATTCCATTATGACCAACAATCGCTATCTTTTCTCCCTTTTTCACTTGTAAATTCAACTCTGGGCATAGCGGATCACTATAACCTATCCTTAGTTTCTCAGCTTGCAATATACGACTCACTGGCTCCTCGTAAACATTGAAATCAAAACGGGATCGAGTTACATGATTAACCTTTTCAATCCTTTGCATTTTCTCTAATACTTTCTCTCGACTTTTAGCCTGTTTCGCTTTTCGAATTTTATTTTTTTGAATAAATGTTTCTAACTGAGCAATTTCTTTTTGTTGTTTCGCATGCGCCGATTGTAATTGTTTCCTTTGCAATTGATAGCTTTGCACAAATTTTTCATAATTTCCTACGTACCGCTTCACTTTCCGTTCTTCTAGATGATAAATAACATTTGTAATACTGTTCAAAAATACTTCGTCATGTGAAATGATCACATAAGCTTTTTCATACTGTCTCAAATACGATTGCAACCATTCTATATGGGCTGTATCTAAATAGTTTGTTGGCTCATCTAGCAATAAAACATCAGCTTTTTCTAAAAGGAGCTTCCCAAGTAATAACTTTGTTCGCTGTCCTCCACTTAACTGTGAAACATCCTTTTTCAAGCCTATTTCAAGTAAGCCTAAGCCCATTGCTACTTCTTCAATTTCTGTATGAATTTGATAGAAATTAGAACTTTCCAATATAGTTTGTAATTCTCCATACTTTACTAACAGTTTTTCTATTTTTCCTGCTCCATTCATTTCTTCAGCAATTTTTAACATTTCACACTCAATTGCATACAAATTAGAAAATGCACTTTGTAAGTATCCCTCAATTGTTATTCCTTCTTGTAAATCCATATGCTGCTGTAAAAAACCTATCTTCACATGTGGAAACCATTCAATGTTTCCGTCATCATGTATAAGTTCTCCTGTTAAAATCCTTAACAATGTTGATTTTCCAATTCCATTTTTCCCAACTAACCCAACATGCTCGCCCTTTAATAGCCGAAAACACGCATTATCTAAAATGGTTTTCTCACCATACGAATGACTTAAATTTTCTACTGTTAATATACTCATTTTTTTCTCTCCTCTACTTATTGTTCGTAAGCTAAATAGAGAGAGCAACAGTATAAAGCCTTATTTAATTGTATATATAAAAAATGGGTAAGGTGAATACACCTTACCCATTACATATTATCGTAAAAAAGGATTAAGGTTCTTTACCTGCTGTCTTCAATTTAGCTTAATCGTTAAAAATGGGCAGACTTCTCCCACATCAAGCTAAAACCATTTGAAGAACAGTTGATAAAGTCATTTTATCCTTTCACTCCTTTAACATTTGTTATATTAAGAGTATAAACTACTCTGTTATATTCTATTCTCTATTTTTTCTTTTGTTCCTTCTCCGCTTTTTCATTTTCTGCGTAAATTTCTTTATACATCTTTTCTAATGCATATGGATTTGTAAAGATGAGCGTTAACGATTTCCACATATAAATTCTTCGTTGTAGCTCTATCCCATACTCTTTACTAACCATATTTTTCACTTCTGGAATATGTTCTTCGTTTTGAAATTGTTGTACAGGTTTCAATTCCTTCGTCTTAAAATCCGTTAAAAGGCCTATTACAGTTCGTCCATGTTCCTGCGACCTTTCTTCTAAATCAAACTGAATGGAATGAACAAAACCTAAAACGTGAAAGATTTGAGCATGCAACCCGACAGCAGCACGCTGTTCCATTAAGTTGTAGCACTCCCGTTTTAACTCTTCTACCATTTCTAAAGAATTTCTATTAACTTTTCTTTTGCCAACAAACATAATCTTTACAATATGAGCGACTGCTCCCATACTTTTCAATACACTCTCTAAAACTTCTACCGCATCTTCCACATAACCATTTGAAATTATAGAATGAATAAATTCATCTAATAACACTTGAAATTTTTTAACTAAATGTAAATCGCGTAATTCTGGAACATCTTCTCTTAATTGATTCCGGCCTTGCACCCACTTTAAAACTTCTGTCATTTCTTCTTCTTTTAATTCATGATGTTCCATACCATACTTCATCAATAAAATATGATTTTTTAATAAGAACTTTCCTTCTTCAAGATTATCAGCTGTTAAAGAATCAACTATTTGCTCTATAGATTTCATCTTTCTCCCCCTATATAAAAAGCCTCTTAACAGCGATTATACCAAAAACTGTTAAAAGGCTTTTTCTATTTTTTCATATACGGGGCTAATACTCTCAGAATTTCTTCCTTATCCTTCTTTAACTCAAGTGACGTTAACATATCCATCGTTCTCGGCCTAGGTAATTTCACTTGTACCTCACCAACTATTGAAGCTGGTCTTTGAGATAAAATAAATATGCGATCCGAAAGCAAGATTGCCTCATCTAAGTCATGTGTGACCATAACGATTGTTTGCTTCTCTTGGTGCCAAGAGTTTAAAAGCCAGCTATGTACTTCCATTTTTGTAAAGGCATCTAATTTTCCAAAAGGTTCATCAAGTAGCATAATTGGCTTTTCACATAAATATGTGCGTAGAAAACTAATTCTTTGACGCATACCACCAGACAATTCATCTGGATAATGGTCTGCATATTCATCTAGTTCAAACTGCTTTAATGCTTCTATTCCCTCCGTTAGCCTTTGTTTTTTCGGTTTCCCTTCGATTTCCAATGGAAGAACTATATTTTGCAAAGCTGATCGCCACGGCAGTAATAAATCTTGTTGCGGCATATAACTTACAACATCTTGCTCTTGCATTTGCTTATCGTTATACGTTACATCCCCACTTGTTGGATTTTCAACATTTGCAATCATATTTAATAATGTGCTTTTCCCGCAACCACTCGGTCCTACAAAGGAAACGAACTCTCCCTCTCGTATAGAAGCACTAATATTTGCTAATACATTCTTTCCATCAAAAGCTTTTACAACCTCTTTTATTTGTAATCCACTCATTTTTCACTTGGAAGGAACTCATTTGTAAAGGCATCTTTCACATCAATTTTCTTCTTAATAACTTTGTTATCATATAAGAAATTCATGTAATTCGTCCAAACTTCTTCCTTCTGTACTCCCCATGCTTTTGCATCATCTTGATACTTCGTACTTAACCACTTTTGACTTTCTTGTACTAAGTCTTTATTTACATCTGGAACAGCTTTAATTAAAATATCAGCAGCTTCTTTCGGTTCTTTAATTGCAAAGTTATAACCTTCTGTCGTTGCACTCATAAACTTTTTCACAAAGTCTTTATCTTGTTTCGTATGTTTTTCACTCGTAATCATAACAGGACTATAGAAATCAAGCGCCGGGTCTAAGTCTTTCACCATAATCGTATTTAACTCTTTTCCTTGGCGCTTCGCTTCAATTCCATCCCATCCGTAATAAATCCATTCAAAGTCTGCATCACGACCGATTGATTTAAAGAAATCGGTTTGTCCTAAGATGATCTTTTCAACTTTATTAAAATCAGCTTGATGTTTCTCCATAATTGTCTTTAACGTTGCTTCTTCTGCTGGTCCTCCCCAACCTCCGTAACGTTTACCTTCAAAATCTTTCGGTGAAGTCATGTTATCTTTCTTAAGCGATGCAAAAGCTGAAGTGTTATGCTGAATAATCGCTCCGACAGATACAACAGGAATACCTTCTACACGAGCCAACGTTACATTTTCTTGTGCGCTTATTGCGAAGTCAGCTTTTCCTGAAGCTATCATTTGCTCCGCTGTCACATTATCACCAGGCTGAATAATTTCTACATCTAAGCCTTGCTTTTTATAATAATCTTTCGCTTGCGCTACATATAAGCCAGTATGATTCGTATTTGGAAACCAATCTAATACTACTTTTACTTTTTGATCTTTACTTGCACTTTCTTCTTTCTTCGCCGGATTACATCCAGCCACACCTACTGCTAATAAGGCAGCTAACATAACTTTTAAACCTTTTTTCATTTTCTGCCGTCCTTTCTATATATCCACGGTGCTGTTATTCTTGCCATAAACTCCACGATAAAATACAGACATAATGTCACCATAACAATAATTGCTGCCACACCAAATACTCGGGCTGTTAAAAAGGATTTTGTAGCTCTTGTAAGCATAACTCCTAATCCTTCACTGGCACCGAGCCATTCCCCAATAATCGCTCCCATTACGCTATATGTAACTGCAATTTTTAAACCTGAGAAAAAGTATGGAAGCACTGCTGGAAACTTTACTTTCTGGTAAACTTGCCATTTCGTTGCCTTCATCGTTTGCAACAACTTCAACATATTTTTATCTACCGTTTGAAAACCTTCTAAAATGCTAAGTGCAATCGGGAAGAAACAAACGAGTATTACTACCATTACTTTCGGTAGCATTCCATATCCAAACCAAATAATAAATAACGGTGCAAGTACAACGATTGGAATCGTTTGCGAAATAACAAGCAACGGATTTATTAAAATACGAAATAAAGGGATAACATCCATAATAATTGCAATACTTGTCCCAATTAAAATCGCAAAAAACAGTCCGATTAGAACCTCTTGTAACGTTTGCATCGTATTCGGTAATAGTAAATCTTTCATTCCAATTAATTCTTGAACAATGGCAGAAGGCTTGGGTAAGATCCACGGTTCAATTTTAAATAATGAAACAGATCCTTCCCATATCGCAATGAGAAGGATAAGCCAAATAGTTGTAATTATTTTAGATTGCTTCTGGTTTTGCATATTCATCACGGTACTTCCAAACCTTTTCATCTATCGTTACACCAGTGCTTGGACGATAATGGATTTTAATAGAAGTAATCACTTCCTCTGCTCCAGCATCCACACAAGCTTGTTGCGCACGTTTAATGACATCAAGAAGTACATCTAATTCTCCTTCCAGCGTTGTTTCCATTGCCCCTACTTCATAACGAACTCCCGATTGTTGTACAACCTCAATTGCTTTATCAACAACAGAATACACATCTTTGTTCTTCGCTTGTGGTACTACTGAAAATGAAATTGTAACTTGTTGTGACATAGTAAAATCCCCCTTATAAAATGAAATGTTCAAACAAGAAAAGGCTTTCCTACTGCGTAGGAAAGCCTTGTATGCAAGTTATTATAGAATAACATATGCTACATCACTTTAAGTAACTCCCTACGCTGGCATTATCCAGATCAGGTTGAGGGTCGATGTTTGTTTACATCCTCTCAGCCAATTGGCTCCCCGGTCCTTAATTCGTTTTCATTGTAGCATGATTTATTTTATTGAACAAACAAAAGCGCGTATAATCATTTCATTTAACTTTTGAATTCTCCTATTAACTCTTGTAACTCCTGCGAAAGCCAGCTTAAAGAACTAGCTAATTCCGCAATATCTTGTACAGACATTTCCTGCTCTTTCATACTTTCTTCAACATTACTACTACTATTCGCATACGTATTTGCAATAAGTGATAGTTCATTTACAATCCGCACAATATTTTGGCTATTTTGCAATATATCACTTGAATTGTCAGAAACAACTCTAACCTGATTTGTAACAGATTGTGCTGATTTTGAAACCCCACCAAAGAAAGCACCACTACTTTCAACAAGTTTCATACCCGATTCTACTTCTTTTAAGGTATTTTTCATTGAAACAACAGCTTCTTCCGTACCAGCTCGTGTTTCCCCTATTAATTTTGCTATATCTTTTGCTGATACTTCGGTCTGCTCTGCTAATTTACGCACTTCATCCGCAACAACGACAAATCCCTCACCAGTTTCCTCAACACGTGAAGATTTAATAAAAGCATTTAGAGCTAGCGAATTCGTTTGATTTGAAATACCGGTAATTACTGTTACAATATCACTAATTTCTTTTGATCTTGTTTCCAAAGAATAAATAATAGAAGATAAATCTTGTACTGCATTTTGTATTATGTTCATTTGATTAATCGTCTGTTCAATAATACCATTTCCTTTTACTGAATGATGCTTTGTACCTTCAGACTCTTTCGCCATTTGTTTTGCAGTATTAGTTATCTCTTCCATCCTATCTTCCATTTCATATATAATATCTAAATACTTTGGTACTGCAGTTTCCTGTAATTGAATGCCAGCCCTTAACTCAACTATAGAACTTACGATTCCTTGGACTGCCATGCTATTCTCTTTCGTACTCACTGACAATTCTTGTGAAGATGAGGAAACCTGTTCTGCTGTTTGCTTCACTTTATCTATAATCCCTTTAAACTTCTCGATGGTATTATTAAAATACGCATTAATAATACCAATATCATCTGGTCTTTCCTCTAATTTAATACTTAAGTCACCTTCACCGACTTGGCGCAATCCTTCACGTAAATCCCGCAATGGAGCAAGTGCGTTACGTACGATTAGGAATTGAATAACCGTTGCAATTAAAACAGAAATACAAATAAACATTAAACCTTGTATAATGAACTTTTCTTTTGTCATAGGAACAATAGAGGCATCTACATCGGCTGCGACAATTGCCACAATATTATCTTTCTCATCTTTAATTGGCTCTAATATCGTTACCCATGATCCCAATGCGTCTTCATATACTACTGTCATGTTTGCTTTTTTTGTGCTCATTACTTTATCATATGCTTCCATCCAAAGATCTGGTTGTTTATAATATTCCCCCGGTCTTACTTCAACAACATTTGCTAAACCTGTGGACAAATCAATGATTTGTAGCTCACCTTTTTCATTTTTTTTCGCTCCAACAATATACGTTTGTCCAACACTGTTCAATTCTTCCGTTGATTCATCTAATTTCTCTGTTAACTTCTCTCTTTTTTCTCTTTCTGCGGTTGGATTTTTTGCAACATCCCTTAATATTTCTGCGTCTAATTTATGTAATACCGTATCTCCTGTTTCAAAAGAATGCCTTTCAAATATAGACATCATGCTATTTTGAAACATATTAAAACTTAACGCTCCCATAGTACCAACAAGCGTCAAAATAACTAATACAGTTAGCAATACATTTTTTTGAAGAAATGATAGCTTATGCCAATGTTTTTTCATTAACATCACCTTTCTTAATTAACTTACTATAAAGTAACGCTATTAAAATATACACCTTATTAATAAATAATAATTATTCTCATTTGTTTACAAACAAAAAAAAGACCAATGAAAAGAGCATTGGTCAAGACCAACCCTATCCGTCCGGTAACTGGCTAGCATAGCCTTTCGGCCTTAGCTCCTGTAGTTTTGCGTCCTAATGTTTCCATCAGTTTGCCTTTCTCGCTGAACGAGTTGAACGATATGGGAGTTCTATGAGAATTAAAGTATTCTCTATCAAAGATTACAACATAAAAATTAAAATGTCTACCTATTTAGAGATTCAAATGTAAAGTTCCAATGTATTATTTTTTCGAAATAATTTAACAAAGTTCGTGAATGTTACATTTCTTGTGTTATATAATAAAAAATGTATATAACACAAGGATTGTTTTGAGTATTTATTTTAATTTTCATTCAAATTAAATTATTCGAATATATCTTAACTAATGAATTTCGGAGGTAGTTTATCATGTTTTGGCTACAATTTCTTACGTTACTACTCTGCATTTTTATTGGCGCACGCCTAGGCGGAGTTGGTTTAGGAGTAATGGGTGGCGTTGGTATGGCAATACTTGTTTTCGTCTTCCACTTACAACCTACAGCTCCTCCTATTGATGTAATGCTTATGATTTTAGCAGTAATTACAGCCGCCGGTGCACTGCAAGCCGCTGGAGGAATGGACTACCTTGTTCATCTGGCTGAGAAAGCACTGCGGAAAAATCCAAAGCGCATTACATTCTTTGCTCCAATTGTTACTTATTTATTTACACTGTGCGCAGGAACTGGTCACGTTGCTTATTCTGTACTTCCTGTTATCGCAGAAGTCTCTCGCGAATCTGGGATTAGACCAGAAAGACCAATGTCAATTGCCGTAATCGCTTCCCAACAAGCAATTACAGCTAGCCCTATATCAGCTGCAACTGTTGCCCTTTTAGCAATGCTAGCTGACTATAAAATCACTTTATTAGATATTTTAAAAGTAAGTATTCCTTCTACCTTCATCGCTTGTATGGTAGCTGCATTTGTTGCTAGCAAAATGGGGAAAGAATTAAATGAAGACCCTGAATACTTGAAACGTTTAAAAGAAGGAATGATTCCTAAAATTGAAGAGAAGAAAGAATTTGTTGGTTTAAAAGGCGCTAAACTATCCGTTATCCTTTTCTTAGTAGGGACTTTCCTTGTCGTGCTTCTCGGTTCATTTGAAGCACTTCGTCCAGGATGGATGGTCGACGGGAAGTTAGTTCGTCTTTCCATGCCAAACACAATTGAAATGGTTATGTTAACCATCGCAGCTCTTATTATTATTTTCTGCAAACCAAATGTAGAAAGCATCGTGTCTGGTAACGTCTTTAAAGCGGGGGCAACAGCAGTTGTTGCTATTTTCGGTATCGCTTGGATGGGAGATACTTTCTTTAACGGAAACTTAAATATGATTCAAGGATCAATTCAACACCTAGTAACAAGTGCACCATGGCTATTTGCCATCGCATTATTCATTCTATCTATTTTACTATACAGTCAAGCCGCAACAGTACGTGCTTTAATGCCTCTTGGATTATCACTCGGTATTCCACCAGCACTACTAATCGCGATGTTCCCTGCAGTAAATGGATACTTCTTCATTCCAAACTATGGAACAATTGTTGCTGCCATTAACTTTGATCGCACTGGTACAACTGGCATTGGTAAATATGTTTTAAACCATAGCTTTATGATTCCAGGTCTAATCGCAACGTTCACTTCTATCGGAATTGGAATGCTCTTAATTTCAATTATGTTTTAAAGAAAAAGCACAAACCTACAATTGTAAAAGGTTTGTGCTTTTTTAATCAAACGTTTGTTTAAATATTTTTAACCGACCATTCTTCCATTATGTTCTTTACTATTTGTGTGAAGTTTCTTTTTCCTACAAACTCCTGTTTACTTCCTCCACTAACTTCTTCGTACTTTCATACGCAGATTCCGCTAAACTAATCGCAGAAATAACTGAAACACCGTCCGCCCCTGCTTCTATAACTGAAGCTGTATTTTCAATTGTAATGCCACCAATCCCAACGATTGGTGTTGTAATTCCTTGTTCTCTAAAATGAGCTAAACCTTTCGTTCCTTGAACTGCTTTCGTATCTTTTTTCGTACTCGTTGGAAAAACAGGGCCAACACCTAAATAATCAGCTCCGTTTTCAATTGCCCAGCGTGCTTCTTCAATTGTATGTGTAGATACACCAACAATTTTATCCCCCATTTTTTCACGAACAGAAGTAATTCCTTCATCATCTTGTCCAACATGCACGCCATCTGCATCTAACTCGATAGCTAGTTCCACATCATCATTTACAATGAATGGGACACCGTACTCCTTACAAATCGCTTGTAATTCTTTTGCGAAACAAATACGTTTCTCTCCCGTTAAAGCCCCTTCCCCTTTTTCACGGAATTGAAAAATTGTTATACCGCCTTCAAGTGCACCTCTCAACACTTGTAGTGGCTCCTTCGTACAATTGTTACTTCCCATAATAAAGTATACTGATAACAATCTAGACATTTCAGCCTTTGTAATACGCGACATCTAATTTCCCTCCTTACTATATAAGCTCAATCTTCCCATACTTCTCAATATCATCTGAAGTTGTATTCGCTAACTGATTTAAAAATTCAATTTGGAAACTACCAGGTCCCTGCTCCACTGTCTTAGCAGCTGCCAGTTCCGCAGCTACACCATAAAACGTTAATGCAGCTACTGCTGCCTTTACATAATCCTTTTCTACTGCTACAAATGCTCCTATTACAGAAGTTAGTAAACAACCAGTTCCCGTAACTTTCGTTAAAATAGGGTGACCATTTCGAACAAGAATCGTTCGCTCTCCATCTGTAACAACATCTTCTTTTCCAGTAATCACCGCAACTGTATTTAATTCATCAGCTGCCTGCCTTGCAATACTTACGACATTTCCATTTCCAGCACCGACGTCTACCCCTTTGATTTCCCATCTCTCATTAATAACGTTCGCTATTTCAGCTGCATTTCCACGGATAATCGCTAAATCAATTTCGGCCGGAATATGTCTCGCAACTTCTGTTCGATACGATGTTGCTCCTGCACCAACTGGATCAAACAATACTGGTACATTGTTCACATTTGCTGATTTACTCGCAAGTAACATCGCTTCTACTTCTTCAGGACGAAGTGTCCCCATATTTAATACTAACGCTCCAGCAATGCTAGCCATTTCTGCCACTTCTTCTTTTGCATACGCCATTACAGGCGATGCCCCTAACGCTAACAAACCGTTAGCTGTAAAGTTTGTTACAACAACATTTGTAATATTATGAACGAGCGGATTAGATTCTCTCACCAAATCCACTACTTTACTAATTTCTTTCATATTCATTCTTCTCATCCCCTAACTATAGTGATGGGAGATACACAAAAAGACACTTTGCGCGTACGCAAAGTGCCTGAACATGTGCTTTTACACTCTCCCTACGCTGGCATTATCCAACAGGTTCAAATGGTCAATGACGGATTAGTCATACTCTCAGTTTGCATCCACAAACTCCCATGTGTTTAGTATTCATCTACTTCAAAGTCTACTCTTATTCTAGTAAAATAACAAGTTCTTTCCTTTTATAGAATGATAGAGATCATAACTCTCCTGATTCAACCATTCTTCTCCTTTATATAAGTAAAACTCTCACACGTATATTTCATCACAAATAACTCAAACCGTCAGCAAGACTGAATAGAACAAAGATGTATGCTATATTTAACGTATGGAAATTTGAAAGGATGTTTTTAAATATGGCAAAAAGTATTGTAATTGCTGAAAAACCTTCTGTTGCACGTGATATCGCACGTGTACTGAAATGTGATAAAAAAGGGAACGGCTATCTTGAAGGTAGTAAATATATTGTTACTTGGGCTTTAGGTCATCTCGTTACATTAGCTGATCCAGAAAGCTATGATGTGAAATATAAACAATGGAATTTAGAAGATTTACCGATGCTACCTGAGCGTTTGAAATTAACGGTTATTAAACAAACAGGGAAGCAATTTAATGCTGTGAAGAGTCAGCTTCTTAGAAAAGATGTAAATGACATTATTGTAGCGACAGATGCTGGACGTGAGGGAGAATTAGTCGCTCGTTGGATTATTGATAAGGTTCGAGTTAACAAACCAATCAAACGTCTATGGATTTCATCTGTTACTGATAAAGCGATTAAAGATGGATTCGCTAATTTAAAACCAGGTAAAGCATATGACAATTTATACGCTTCAGCAGTTGCACGTTCAGAAGCTGACTGGTATATCGGTCTTAACGCGACTCGCGCTTTAACGACTCGCTTTAATGCCCAGCTGAATTGCGGCCGTGTACAAACACCTACTGTCGCTATGATTGCTAATCGTGAAGATGAAATAAAGAACTTCAAAGCTCAAACTTACTACGGCATCGAAGCACAAACGACGAATCAGTTAAAGCTGACTTGGCAAGATGCTAACGGTAATAGCCGCAGTTTTAATAAAGAAAAAATTGATGGCATTGTAAAAGGTTTAGATAAGCATAATGCTACTGTTGTGGAAATTGATAAAAAACAGAAGAAGTCATTCTCTCCTGGTCTTTACGATTTAACTGAATTACAACGTGATGCAAATAAAAAGTTCGGTTACTCTGCAAAAGAAACATTAAACATTATGCAGAAATTGTATGAGCAACATAAAGTGCTAACGTACCCTCGTACAGATTCACGCTATATTTCATCTGATATCGTTGGAACACTTCCAGAACGTCTAAAGGCGTGCGGAGTTGGAGAGTACCGTCCTTTAGCACATAAAGTATTACAAAAGCCTATCAAGTCTAATAAGTCATTTGTTGATGATAGTAAAGTAAGTGATCATCACGCAATTATTCCGACAGAAGGATACGTTAACTTCTCGGCCTTCACAGATAAAGAACGTAAAATTTATGATTTAGTTGTAAAACGCTTCTTAGCAGTTTTATTCCCAGCATTCGAATACGAGCAACTAACGTTACGCACAAAAGTTGGTAATGAAACGTTCATTGCACGCGGAAAAACTATTCTGCATGCCGGTTGGAAAGAAGTATATGAAAATCGCTTTGAAGATGATGATGTAACGGATGACGTAAAAGAGCAACTTCTACCTCACATTGAAAAAGGCGATACATTAACTGTAAAGTTAATTATGCAAACATCAGGTCAAACAAAAGCACCTGCACGATTTAACGAAGCTACTTTACTTTCAGCAATGGAAAACCCTACAAAATATATGGATACGCAAAATAAACAACTTGCTGATACACTAAGATCAACTGGTGGATTAGGTACTGTAGCAACGCGTGCTGATATTATCGACAAGCTATTCAATTCATTCTTAATTGAAAAACGTGGTAAAGATATTCACATTACTTCAAAAGGCCGTCAGTTACTTGATTTAGTGCCAGAAGAATTAAAATCACCTACACTAACTGGTGAGTGGGAACAAAAGCTCGAGGCAATTGCAAAGGGTAAACTGAAAAAAGAAGTATTCATTTCAGAAATGAAGAACTATACGAAAGAAATTGTATCTGAAATTAAATCGAGTGATAAAAAATATAAACATGACAACATTTCAACGAAGTCTTGTCCAGATTGCGGTAAACCAATGCTAGAGGTAAACGGCAAAAAAGGAAAAATGCTCGTTTGCCAAGACCGTGAATGTGGTCATCGTAAAAACGTATCTCGTACAACAAACGCTCGTTGTCCGCAATGTAAGAAGAAGTTAGAATTACGTGGTGAAGGTGCAGGACAAATCTTTGCATGTAAATGTGGCTATCGCGAGAAATTATCCACATTCCAAGAAAGACGTAAAAAGGAATCTGGAAGCAAGGCTGATAAGCGCGACGTTCAAAAATATATGAAACAACAGAAAAAAGAAGAAGAACCATTAAATAATCCGTTCGCAGAAGCTTTAAAGAAATTAAAATTTGATTAAACAAAAAGGTTCCTACCACTCTCGGTAGGAACCTTTTATTATTAATGAATAATTTTACTTCCTTTTGCGTTCTCAACAAACTTTTCACTCGATTTGTTAATTGGTGTTTTCAGTAATAACGCAGCTACAATCATAACTACTACGAAAGCACTTAACACAAGTAAATCTCGCGTTACGATATCCCATAGCATTCCGCCTACTGTTTCACGAATTGCACTAATTGCGTATGTGAACGGTAAGAACGGATAAATTGCTTGGAAGAACGCTGGTGTCATTTGAATTGGGAATGTTCCGCCCGATCCTGCTACTTGCAGTACAAGTAAAATGATCGCCATCGATTTCCCAACGTTTCCGAAAATAGAAACGAGCGAGTATACGATACAAACGAAGACTCCACCAATAAATAAACTAAATAACACAAACCAGAACTTATCGACTACGTACGTACCGAGCAAGAATATATCTCCCATCGATACGATAAACGCTTGTGAAAGACCTATCGTTAAGAATGTTAATAAACGTCCGAAGTAAATTTCATGGCTCTTATAATTCGCGCCCTCTTCGTGTACTTCTACTGTTAATAATGAAACCATTAATAATGCGCCTACCCATAATGCAAGCACTGTATAGAATGGTGACATTGCTGAACCATAGTTCGGCATCGCAAATAATTTATTCTCTTTTAAATTGACTGGATTCGCAAAGTAATCACTTTGCTTTTCAACATCATTTTTCAATAAGCGTATGATGTCTTTTATATCCTCTTCAGATTCAAAATCACGAATTTTATTTGCTAGTTCTTTAATCTTTTTCTCAGTTTCCGGCATGTCGGCCTTAATGTCTGTTAATTTCTTTTTACCATCTACTAAGCCTTTTGATGAATCTTCTAGTAACTTTTTAACATCTGGAAGCTTTTTGTCTGCTTCTTTTAAAATTTGAGATGTATTTTTAGACATACGTTTCGTACGTTCAATTGCTGTGTTAAAGTTTGGAACAATTTCTGAATCATATGTTGCTAAGAAATCGCCTAATTGAGCTGAAGCATTTTTAGTCGCTTCATTAATACTTTCTACGACCTCTTTTGTAGGCTTCTGTCCATTATTGATTAGTGTAGTTGCCTTATTTGTTGCATCTATACCTTTTTGAACAGAATTTTGTATTTTGTTCAATTTTGCAATTCCACCATTAAGGTTTTTTCCGCTATTTACATCTGCTAATACCTTATTTGTGCTTTCTAGAACCGGAATCGCATCACCAATTAGATTATTAGTAGCTTGTAGTTGACCATTTAAATCATTTAAAGCTACTTTTGTACTATCTAATCCATTAACACCTCTATTATTTACGTCTGCTATAACACCTTCTAAATTATTTTTTGCCTTTTCATATTCATTTTTCACACTATCGTATGCTTCATTTGCATCAGCTTTAGCTTGATCGACTGTGCTAACTGCTTTTTTATAATCTGCTACAAACGTTTCATTATAATCTTTTTCCGCTTGATCAATTAATCCATTTGCTGCATCTAATTTTTGATTCGCTACATCTGTTACATCTTTCTTTACTTCTTGTCCTGTACCGATAACATTTACAATATCTTTAATACCGTTGTTTGCATTTTCCATACCGCTTTTCAGCTTAGTTAAGCGATCCACTCGCCCTTGGAAAAAGCTTTGACCAAAATCAGTCGTTGCCGATTTTTGAAGTTCAGTAAATACATTAATAAGGTATGCAATACTATCTGTACGACCTTGAAGATTTTCAGAAACCGCATTAAGGTCTTGTTTTGCCTTTTCTGGATCAAACTGGCCATTTTGCAATCCATTCACAACACTTTTCCCGTATGCTGTTCCTGCACGTGCTGAGTTTAAAACATTATTCACTGTTTGATTAATGTTTCTTGCAATATTTTTATAACCTTCATCGTTCATCTTTGAAAGATCTGGGCGTGCTGGAAACTCCGGTAATCCCTTCATACCAGAAAGGTCTATCCCTGGATTCATTAAAAAGTTCGTAAAAGTATTGGCCTTATCCATTACATCTTTTGCTACAGTTAAATTATTTCTCATTGTTCCAGGTGCATTCTTTAATGTTTCATCATTGTTGGCAAAGAACTTATCTAAGTTCCCTAACGCTTCTTGCCCATCATTGATAACACTTTCTACAACTGGCAACTCTTTCTGAGCTACTTTTACCAGATCCTCTGCTCGAGTCGCATCATCTAACGCCTTATCCATTAATGTATTCATTTCTGGGAACTGCGCTTCTAACTTAAAGACAAGATCTTTTACTTTTTCGATACTTGGTAAGTTTGTTTCTAAATCGATTCCAAGGTCATTGAAGATTTTAAAAATCTCACCGTTCGCTGTTTTAACGAAGTTTTTACTAATTTCTTCCGTAATACCTGATGCACCTTTTGCTGTAATTTTCGGTGCAATCGCATTTACCTTTTCATTTACATAGTAATCAAGTTCTGGCTTCTGCGGATTTTCATCCAGAACAGTTGCAATCTTTTCAGAGAAATCTTTCGGGATTGTAATACTTGCATAGTAATCTCCGCGCTCAACTCCGTAAATTGCTTGTTTTTGATCTACAAATTTCCACCCAAGATTTTTGTTTTTCTTAAGAGAATCTACAATCTCGTCCCCGATATTGATATCTTTCCCTCTTAAATTAGAGCCTGCATCTTGGTTAGAAACTGCAATGGGAACCTCTTTTGTATTTCCATATGGATCCCAAGAAGCTTTAATGTTAAACCATGCATATAACGATGGTAAAATCATTAATCCTAAAACAATAACAATCGCAGCCCAATGTTTAGCTACATTCCGTAAATCTGTCTTATAAATACGCCAAATTTGTTTCATAGAAGTTATCACCTAATTATATATTTTTCCTTCTTTAGAAAATGATACATACATTTTGCAATTATATCACTTTCTACATCGTGGATTAACCAAAAACGAACTATTTTTTCCCATTAACTTTGACTTACTACATTATATAACGAAGTCAGTCAAAGTATGAATACAAAATGACCAAATCGGTTTTACATTCAATAATAACAAATATATAGGAAATGTCATAAAAAATACAAGTATTTTCTCTTGGAAATACTTGTATTCCTAAAAAAAATCCTCACAGCTTTTCATCATCTGTGAGGTTTTCTTCTATTATATATCTACTTGTACTTCTACACCGAAATGATCTGAAATTATATTTCGGTTTGTACCATTAAAAATGACTTTTGAAGAACGAACTTTTTCACTTTGGTTACACAATATTAGATCGATTCGTAAATTATGTTTATTTTCATCCCAACCAGCAATCTCACCTTGGACAGTCGTTCCTTCGTCCTTCTCTGCTGCTAGTTCATATGTGTCATACAAACCTTTTTGCATCATATACTCATAACCCTCCCCTTGCAAGCGGGCATTATTATTAAAATCACCCATCAAGAAGGAAAGTTCATTGCGATTTACACGCTCCATTAAACGATCAACTTGACCTTTGAATGACTCTTCTTCATCATTCCACCAACCGAGGTGACAAGAGTAAAACGTAATGTTCTTACCATTATAAGCAATTGTTGCACTTACAATTTTGCGTGTTTTCCAATACGTTGTATCCTTATTTTCTGATACAAAAAACGTATCTTCATTTATAACATTATGTTTCGTTAGAATCGCTAATCCTTCTTCATACACATCATATCCAATATGAGAGAAATCCCAAGTAATATTGTAATCTTTTACATATAACGCTTTTAACTCTTCTAATAGTAAAAGTCCAAAATTATCTTTTTTCTTGTGACCGCATACATTTTCAGCTTGTATAGACTGACTTACTTCTTGCAATGCAATCACATCATAATCTTCTTCTTGAATGACTTTAGCAAGATATTTTATCTTTTCTAGTTGATTCTCTTCTTGCCAAGAGTGACAGTTTAAAGTTAGCAACTTCATCTTATTACGCACCTAACATATCTTGAATGTCTGACTTTAATACGTCAGCTTTCGGACCATATACTGCTTGTACACCTTTATCTTTTACGATAAGTCCTAAAGCACCATTTTGTTTCCATTGTGCTTCTGGTGCAACAACATCTAAGTCTTTTACTGTTACACGTAAACGCGTCATACAAGCATCTACGTCAGCAATATTTTCTTTACCACCTAATAAATCAATAACTTTTGTTGCTAATGAACCATCTTGTACATTTCCTGTTCCTTCTGATGACTCATCTTCATTATCAATGTAGTTACCTGCACGGCCTGGTGTTGGTAGGTTAAACTTTTTAATTAAGAAATTGAATAATGTAAAGTTCAGACCGAAGAATACTAATGAAACGATAACGAAATTGATTAAATCTCTAGTTAATCCTGCATTAACCATCATCGGTGTACGAGTAATTAACTCAATAAATCCAAATGCGTGAACACGTAAGTTGATTAAATCTGCTAATGCGAATGCAAGTCCTGTTGTAATTGCATATACAACATATAATACTGGAGCAATAAACATGAACATGAATTCAATTGGTTCTGTTACACCTGTTAAGAATACTGCTAATGCTGCTGATAAGAACATTGGTTTATATTTTGCACGTTTTTCTTTATCAACATTACGGAACATCGCGAATGCAATACCCATTAACGCTGCTGTTGAACCGATAACTTGTCCAGCTTTGAAACGAGCTGGTACAACATTATTTAATAGATCGTTATATGCTTTTGTATCTCCATTTGCTAATAAGTTATTTAAATCTGTAATCCATGCAAGCCATAATGGATCTTGCCCTGCTACAATTTGTCCCACTTTTGAGCCAGTTAACATTGTATACGTTCCGCCTAACTCTGTGTAGTTCATCGGAATCGTTAACATATGGTGTAAACCGAATGGTAATAGTAAACGCTCTAACGTTCCATATACAAATGGTGCAACAACCGGTGCACTATCCTTTGAAGCTGCAATCCAGCGACCAAATTCATTTAATCCACTTTGGATGAATGGCCATAAAAGTGATAATACAATTGCAGTGACTGTAGACCAAACAATTACAACGAATGGTACAAATCGTTTTCCGTTAAAAAATGCTAATGCCTGTGGCAGTTTGTTATAGTTATAATATTTGTTATATAGAGTAGCTCCTAAGAAACCTGTGATAATCCCTACGAAAACTCCCATGTTTAATGCTGGTGCACCAAGTACAGAAGTAAAGTAATCTTTTACAACTAAATCTCCTGCTAATACTGAAGAAACTGTCGCTTTTGAATCCGCTAACATTTCAGCGTTTACGCCAAATATAGCTCCTGTAATTCTGTTCGTTAAGACAAATGCTAATAGCGCTGCAAATGCACCACCTGCGCGATCTTTCGCCCAAGATCCCCCAATTGCTACTGCAAATAAGATGTGTAGATTTGTAATAATTGCCCAACCGATGTCTTCCATTACGCGAGCGATTGTATGAACTGCATTAATATCCCCAGCAGACATCCCAATTAACTTACCGATAGAAATCATTAAACCAGCTGCTGGCATTACAGCTACAACAACTAATAATGCTTTCCCGAACTTTTGCCAAAAATCAAAAGACGTAATTTTCATCTGTTCTTCCTCCCCTTTATTTATAACAACATAATGATTTAAATTATAATTTCTTTTTCTATGATGAAAACGATTCCTTACGTCACTTTATTTTTATCCCTTTACGCAACCGTTTTCATAAATCTATTTTAATAAAAGCGTTTTCACTTTGCAATAGAAATTTATTTTTTTTCATAAAAAAAGATGCTCTAAGAGCATCCCTTTTTATTATGAAATGCGATAAACCCTTGTTTCATAAGGCTTTAACGTAATTGTAGTCACTTGTTCATGTTCCGCAACTTTATAGTTATTTAAAAGCAAACGTTTGCGTTCTAGTGCAAATGAACCCTCATTATACAATGCTTCCTCTTTTGAGATATTACTAATTACAACGATTTTTTCATCGTTTAATGTACGAGTATATGCATAAATTTGCGGATCATTTTCTAAAAGTAAATCGTACGTACCGTAATTCAGTACATCATGCTCTTTTTTCAAGGCAATCATTTTCTTATAGAAGTTGAAAATAGAGTTCTCTTCATTCTTTTGCTTTTCAACATTAATTTCCTTGTAGTTTGGATTCATACCAAACCAAGGTGCACTTGTTGTAAATCCAGCATTCATCTCATCGTTCCACTGCATAGGTGTACGTGAATTATCGCGGCAAGAAGCCCATATAATCTCCATCATATCTTGATGTGATACACCCTCTGCAATTTTCTCTCGATATAAATTTTTAATTGCTACATCGTCGTAATCTTCAATATTTGGGAATTGAACATTTGTCATCCCAATTTCTTGTCCTTGATAAATAAATGGTGTACCGTGCATAAAGAAATACATTGCTCCAAGAGCTGTTGCACTTTCACGCCAATATTGTTTATCATCTCCCCAAGTTGAAACGATACGTGGCTTATCGTGATTCTCAATATATAAAGCATTCCATCCTTTATTTTCTAACCCTTTTTGCCATTTCGTTAATACCTTTTTCAATCCTACAACATCAAGATCTTTCTTCTTCTCTGCATCCCATAAGCTTAAATGCTCGAATTGGAATACCATATTGAACTTACCTTGCTCTTCTCCAACCCAAAGCTCAGCATCTTCAATCTTAACGCCATTCGCTTCGCCAACAGTCATAATATCGTACTTAGAAAATGTATTTTCTTTTAACTCTTCTAATAAAGGTTGAATACCATCTACATTCATATGTTTATCAAAAGATGGTACATACTTTAGTTCTTTTGGATTTGGCATATCTTTGAAGCCATCTTCTTTTTTAATATGGCTAATTGCATCCACTCGGAAACCATCAATTCCTTTATCAAGCCACCAATTAACTGTATCGTATAACACTTCGCGAACTTCTTTATTCTCCCAGTTTAAATCTGGTTGTTTACGCGAGAATAAATGTAAATAATATTGTTCTGTTCCTTCATCATATTCCCATGCCGAACCATTAAAAATACTTTCCCAGTTGTTTGGTTCCGCACCATCTTTACCATCGTGCCAAATATACCAATCACGCTTCGGATTGTCTTTAGATGAACGAGACTCAATAAACCACGGATGTTCATCACTCGTATGATTAATAACTAAATCAATAATAAGCTTCATATCACGCTTATGAACTTCATCTAGTAAAGCATCAAAGTCTTCCATCGTACCAAACTCATCCATGATATCTTGATAATCACTAATGTCATAACCATTATCATCATTAGGTGACTTATACATTGGACAAATCCAAATTACATCTATACCTAAATCTTTTAAATAATCCAGTTTCGCAATAATCCCTTGTAAATCCCCAATACCATCACCATTTGAATCCATAAAGCTACGTGGATAAATTTGATAAGCAACCGCTTCTTTCCACCATGTCTTATTCATAGTCATTCTCTCCTTTTGCATCCCATCGGAAATTTTATGCAAACGTTTTCGTAACACTATCATAACAAAATATGAATAGTTTGCAACTGTTTTCATTGAACTCTATGTAGATTCCTTATTCTTATGCTTTATTTATTTCTCACAAAAGCAAATCTCATTCCTCACCTGCTCTTGTCCACGCACGTTACATACGCTTTTCATATATTAATAAAAAGCACTGCTTATTTTTAGAAAGGAGTGATAAATTGAAACAAACAAAATTAACAGGTCGTATCGTTGTTCCCTCAGATCCTGACTATGATGTAGCCCGAATGAATTTAAATTTAAGTATCCCAAAACTCCCTTGTATTATTGTTTTTTGCCAAAATAAAAATGATGTGTGTAATGCCTTAAAATGGGCTCGAGAACGCCATGTACCGTTTCGCTTAAGAAGCGGCCGTCATAGCTATGAAAATTTTTCCCTTTTAAATAGAGGACTTATTATTGATGTGAGTGAAATGCATCGCATTACTGTTAATACAGATACATTAACAGCAACAATTGAAGCTGGTGCAAATCTTGGCACTGTTTATAAAGAGCTTTGGAATTATGGTGTGACAATTCCGGCTGGTACAAGTGCAAGCGTTGGAATTGTTGGATTAGCACTTGGCGGTGGCATCGGTATGCTTTCACGCTTATTTGGATTAACATGTGATCAATTAGTAGAAGTTGAAATGGTACAAGCGTGTGGTAAATTTGGAGCGAAAATCATTCACGCAAACGAACATGAAAACCATAACTTGTTTTGGGCATGCCGCGGCGGTGGTGGTGGAAACTTCGGAATTGTTACTTCTTTAACTTTTCGAGTGCACCCTATAAAGAATGTATCAATCTTCTCCATTACATGGGAATGGAAAGATTTTATCGCTGCATTTCAAGCGTGGCAAAACTGGGCGCCTTATATAGACGAGCGTCTCACTTCATCAATTGAATTATTCGCAAAACAACGAAATAAAATTGAAGTAAAAGGTGAGTTTGTTGGCCCTCCCTCTGAACTCCATTCCTTATTATCTCCTCTTCTTGGAACTGGTACTCCCTCACTTTTTATAGATGAAGTTTCGTATATACAAGCTGTTCAATTCTTTAATAGCGGTAATATTCCTGAAAACTTTAAGCGTTCTGGTTCCTACGTATATAAACCTATCCCTCTTAAAGGCATTCAAATCATGCAACATTTTCTTTCTCATGCTCCAAATAAAGATGCGAGTATTTGGCACCAATCGCTCGTAGGTGCTGTTGAAAATATTTCGCCTACTGAAACAGCTTATTTTCATCGTAAAGCAATTATTGCGCAAGAATACATTACCTCTTGGAAATACGATGATGAAGAAAATCGTAATATACGCTGGGTTAAAGATTTACGAGAAAGCTTAGATCCTTATACACTAGGAGACTATGTCAATTGGCCTGATATCGACATTAAAAATTGGCAAACTAGTTATTATGGTCCTAACTTTCAAAGATTGCGTAAAGTGAAAACCATATATGATCCGTGCAATGTTTTTCGTTTTCAACAAAGTATCCCTCCTTTTCATACGTAAAAAAGGAAGAACAGAATGCTGTTCTTCCTTTTTACATTGAAAATCGTTCAATTGTTTGTTTCAAATCAGTTGCTTGCTTCTCTAAATCCTTTAATAATTGATCGATTACTATCATATTTTTAGACTGTTGTAGCGTCACACGCGCCACTTCTTGCGAACCAGCTGACGTTTCTTCAGCAATTGCTGCTACAGCTTTTGTTTGTGCTCCTGTTTGATGAATGTGACTCACTTGTTCATTCATATAACTACTGATTTGCTGAGTTGCATCGGCTACTTCCATAACACTTGATGACATTTCTTTTAAAATTAATTCCGTAGCTTCCCCACGTTTCGCCTCTTCTTTAGCTATTTTCACTTGTTCTGTCATTTTCATTGCAACTTGTTGTACTTCATCTTGCATATCCCGTAATAACTGCGAAATATTTC
Source organism: Bacillus sp. BC08 (assembly GCF_054326875.1). Classification (NCBI taxonomy): domain Bacteria; kingdom Bacillati; phylum Bacillota; class Bacilli; order Caryophanales; family Bacillaceae; genus Bacillus; species Bacillus sp. BC08. The sequence continues at coordinate 115,579 of NZ_JBTGPA010000030.1, forward strand.
TTGCAGAATGATCGCTTTCATCAGCAAGTTTCCGTACTTCTTCCGCAACAACCGCAAAGCCTCTTCCATGCTCTCCTGCGCGAGCTGCCTCAATAGAAGCATTTAGTGCTAATAAATTCGTTTGGCTAGCAATCGCACTTACAACAGACACAATATGTTCTACTTGTTTCATTCGTTCTTCTAACTTCTGTACATTTTGCATTGAATCTTCATTTTCTTTTGCCAATGTTTGAATACCTTGAATTAAAGACGTAAAAACACGGGTACTATGCCCTAAAGCTTGAACCATTTCTAAAGACAACGTATCAGAATGCTTCGCTTTTTCTTCTACTTCACTTGCAATAGACGTCGTTGTATCAACAGCAGAAACAATCGCTTGAATTGATGCTGCTGATTGCTCAGCACCTGAAGAAATCTCTGCAAGGGTCTCCGATACACCTTGCGCTTGTCTCGTTGCTTCGCCTGTTTGTTTTCTAATCTGCTGTACTTGATTGTTTGTATAAGAAAATGTTGTATCAATATTTTTTACCATGCCCCTTAAGTTTCCTAACATCATATTAAATGCAACACTTAAAGATTTAATTTCATCATCTATCTTCGGTAATGGAACATCTTCACGAATATCACCCTCAGCTGCTTTTCTTGCCGCCTCCTCTAACTTGCGAAGCGGTTTAATTAAAAATACAGCTGCTCCATATGCTAAAATTCCAGACCATACTACCCCTAATAACATAACGATAATATTATATACAGTTTGACTTACATAACTTTGAAAATAATCGTATACCACGTAAATAAAAAATATGCTTGTTGAATATGTAATGAAAGCTAAAAGTGTAGTGAACAGCATAAGTTGTGTACGTAATCCAAAAGAAAATGTTTTCCTTTCTTTTTCCATCTTCCCTTTCCCCCTTTTTATAAGCAATATAAATACTACCTATATATTATTATCCATATTTTCATTATAGAAGGATATAGAGATTTTAAAAATCATTATTTCTTTGAATATCCAATTGCACGAAAAAAATAAAGGATTCTGACAATTTGTGGCTAATAACAGAAATAAGGGGCAACATTTGTAAAATATATTTTTGACTGGGGGTTTTGTATGATTCAGGTTCGAAATCTAGTAAAGTCATTCGGCTCACTTGATGTTTTAAAAGGAATTGATTTAGAAGTAAAAGAAAAAGAAGTTGTTGTTTTAATTGGTGCCAGTGGTTCCGGTAAAAGTACATTACTTCGCTGTCTGAACTTTTTAGAAATGTACGATGAAGGTGAAATTCACTTACAAGGTGAACAAATTGATCCTAAGCATTCAAATTTAAACAAAGTCCGCGAGAATGTCGGTATGGTTTTTCAGCACTTTAACCTCTTTCCCCATATGACCTCACTAGAAAACATCATAGAAGCACCTATTCATGTAAAAAAATTAGAAGCAGCAAACGCAAAGGATATCGGAAATCAGCTATTGCAAAAAGTCGGCCTACAAGATAAAGCAGATGTAACGCCCCACCTCCTGTCAGGTGGTCAAAAACAGCGCATTGCCATAGCACGAGCTCTTGCTATGAACCCTAAAATTATGCTATTTGATGAACCTACCTCAGCCTTAGACCCTGAACTTGTTGGAGAAGTATTGCAAGTTATGAAAGAACTTGCTGAAGAAGGAATGACCATGGTTATCGTTACTCATGAAATGAATTTCGCAAGGGATGTAGCCGATCGCGTCATTTTTATGGATGATGGGAAAATTGTCGAAGACGCTCCGCCAACGCAATTCTTTTCAGCTCCATCACATGAACGAGCAAAACAATTTTTACGCAACGTTTTATAATGTAACTTCTGTTTCAAACGAAAAGAAATACATTCATACGGTGCACAACTCAATAACATACTTAAAACCATCCGTATGATCAATATATAGGAGGGGTTTTATGAAAAGAAAACTATTAACCATTGTTGCGAGTATTACATTATGTACATCCTTCATACTAGGAGCCTGTAGTAAGGAAAGTGCTACTACTTCTTCAAATGGTGAAAAAGAATTCCGTTATGCGATGAGTGGCTTATATAAACCTTTTAACTATAAAGAAAATGACGGAAAGCTTGCCGGTTTTGATGTGGAAATTGGTGAGGCACTTGCGAAAAAAATGAATATGAAACCCACTCCTATTACAAATCCGTGGGAAACGCTAATTCAAGGTCTACAATCGAAAAAATATGATGCTATATTGGGCAGTATGGCAATTACAGAAGAACGCTTAAAAGCTGTTAATTTCTCAAATCCTTATTATCGTTCTGGTGCCCAAATTTTTGTGGCTAAAAAGAATACATCTATCTCTTCTCCAGAAGATTTGAAAGGTAAAAAAATTGGTGTTGTAAAGGCTAGTACCTTTAAAGCCCTTGTTGCAAAACATACAGATCAAATCACAGAATATGACAGCGATATTACTGCACTTATGGACCTAGAGCCTGGGCGTGTTGACGCAGTAATCACTGATCAAATGGTCGGTTTACGTATGATCAAAGAAGGTAAATCAAATATAAAAGAAGCTGGAAAACCATTAAATCTGGATGAAATGGGAATTGCTATTCGTAAAGATGATAAAGCAATGGTTGAGAAAGTAAATAAAGCTTTAGATGAAATCATTAAAGATGGTACGTATGAAAAAATCAGTAAAAAATGGTTCGGGCGTAATATTCTCGGGGAAGAGGAAAAAACGAAGTAAATTAGCTAGTCAAATGTTTCATACATTATGCCCCACTTTTATGTGGGGTATTTCATTCCCTACCAAAATCCATACAATATGAGGTGACACATATGTTTGAAATTTTTATGTCTACTTATCCCACACTCTTAAAGGCTACTATTGTCACATTACAATTAACATTAACTTCCCTAGTACTCGGTTCACTAATTGGATTACTATTCGCTTTTTTTCGGATCTCTAACAATAAAGTTTTAAATAGTATTGCTCATGTATATATCGCCATTATTCGTGGTACACCTTTAATTGTTCAAATTGCCATTCTCTATTTTGGTATTACATCCGTTGTTGTTTTTACTCCTTTTTGGGCAGGAGCAATTGCTTTAGCAATCCATAACGGTGCATATATTACTGAAATTTTCCGTGGATCCATCCAATCTGTCGACCGTGGACAATTAGAAGCTGCTCGTTCTCTAGGCATGCCTTATCCTTTAGCGATGCGCCGTATTGTACTACCACAAGCATTTCGGCAATCTCTTCCTCCTTTAGGAAATCAGTTTATTATTGGATTAAAAGATTCTTCTCTTGTTGCTTACGTAGGAATGTCCGAATTATGGGGATCAGGTTTATCTATTGCTGCGGGTAACTTCCAACAATTAGAAACATACATAATCGTTGGTTTATATTATCTCGTGCTTGTTCTCCTATTCACTTACCTTGTTAACCTTTTGGAAAAACGACTACAAAGAAAAGAAACAAATTCAATTCAAGTTAGTACAAAGAATAAAAAAGAAGTCTCTTTATAAGAAAAAGCAAGCCTGAGATGGCTTGCTTTTTCACTGCAAAATATATCAATTTTTACTGATTTATTTTTTTAATACTCTCTTCTTCCTCTATATGTTCCTCACGATATGAAATATTATGAGGATCTAGTCCATTTCCTAAAGAACCATAGAAATGCTCTCTATGCGGATCCACTAATTCACTTCCTTGATAATACACACGTGGTGTATTCCATAGCGCTGCCAAAGCTTTTGTCATTGGCATCTCATGATAGCGTTCCGGCCACATTTCTTTAATTTTATCTTTTACTAACGGATAGTATTTAGAGCTCATAGCAGGGAACAAATGGTGTTCCGTATGATATGAGAAATTGAAATGTAAAACGTCTACCCAACGCGGCACTGTTACTGATAAACAGTTTGCTAACGGATCATTTACTGGAACAATTGGATTTAAGCGGTGATTTGTTGCGATATATGCCATTACAATAAAGTTAGCAATTAACAACGGAATCACATATGCAAATAACCATTTTGCTGGTCCCATAATAAACAATAAACTAATCCAAACTGTCCAAGGCAAAAGAAGTTGAAGCCATACAGATTTTTGATTGGATGACTTAAATTCTTTTATAAAATGAAAGAACATTCGAGTGGAATGCAATGTAAATTGAATGGTTAGTGACAGAAAACTAAAGAATGAACGTACATGAAGAGGCATACGATATACCCAGCTCAAAAACTTACTCTTTTTAAGCTTCTCAAGTGTCGGCCATGCATCTGGATCATTCTCTTCATGTTGTGTATGAACGTGATGCGTTGCATTATGCCACTTTCTCCAAAGTTTAGGTCCTGTTGATAATGGCATAAACGCAATTGCTCCTAAGAAATCTCGAAGCCATGCCTTTCTTACAACAGTTCCATGTAAAATTTCATGCCCTAAAAACCCAAGTGAAGCAAAACATAACCCAAGAACAATCGCAATTCCTAGATTCGCCCACACATTCAATTCAAATACACCAATCGATATTAATCCCGCCAATGCCACAAGCAAATAAGCCAGTCCACCAAATAAACGAGTAGGAACTGGTTTGAATGCTTTTTTCGGCAAATGTGGTGATACACGTGCTGCATACCACCCAAACGTATGAAGCTCCTTCATCCTTTTGCCCCTTTCTTATGCCGCGTCTTGCGCAACTTACATATATCAATTCTTGCTTCCAGATTGATTTTACTAGCTGATTAAAAAGCATCTATGTATAAGGAAAATATACTCACTCTATCGTCACTTATTTTTTCGCTTTTATTATCAATGAAAAACATTTCTCTTTTTACTCTCTATCAACCTTTCCACATGATGAATCATATCAATAGAATTTCCATATTGTCAACAACTTTTATGACCTAGTAATAAAAGTTGGTTATATTTTTATAATTATACTTTATTCCACTAAAGAAAAAACATAGATTTTATAAGGTTTTATCCATTATCCATATACATACACTCATATACTATAGACTCTACCTTATTCAAGAAATCTGTGTGTAAACAACAAATAAACTCACCTGAATCTAGCTTTACACAACTCCTATCTCTTCATACCGACAACATTAAATAATTATATTAAAATAATTTTATCTTTCTTTTAATAAAAATAGACTCTTTCTAAAACAGCACACATGAATTTCATATCATATGGAAATATTAAAAGGAAAATTGTTCTAAAATCGGGAGGTTTCTATAATGACAAGTGATACATTTCCACAATTCCCATTATCTTATTGGATTGAATCTACTCAAATCCCTGCTTTTCCCCCTTTATCCGAAAATATAAAGACGAAAGTCGCTGTTATCGGTGCTGGTATTACAGGTATTACTACTGCCTATTTACTTGCGAAAGAAGGCATCGATGTTGTTTTAATTGATTCTGGTCTTATTTTAAACGGAACAACTGGGCATACAACAGCAAAGGTAACAGCTCAACATGATCTTATTTATGATGAATTAATAAGTCATTTCGGTTTGGAAAAAGCAAGGCTTTACTATGAATCAAATAATCATGCTCTACAATTCATAAATGAGACTGTGCAAACATATAAAATCGACTGTAATTTCTCAAATGAAGATTCATATTTATATACAACTACTGATAATGGATTAAGAAATTTATCGAAAGAATATGAAGCCTATCAAAAATTAAATATATCTTGTGACTATGTTCAATCTCTATCGATTCCTATTCCTGTACAATCTGCACTGGTCATGAAAAACCAAGCACAATTCCATCCCCTTCTTTATTTGAAAACACTTTTAGAAAAGTTTGTGGAGATGGGCGGCAAAGTTTATGAACAAACAACCGCTATTGATGTGGAAAAGGGTGATTATCCACAAGTCATTACAAAGGGCGGACATCGCATCACTTGTGAATATGTTGTCTCTTGTTCACATTTTCCTTTTTATGATGCGAATAGCTTTTTCTTTACGCGAATGTATGCTGAACGATCTTATGCTCTAGCAATCAAAGCAAAAACGGATTATCCAGGTGGCATGTATTTAAGTATTGATGATCCAAAACGCTCCTTACGCTATACAACAAACAATGGTGAAAAATTAATTTTAATCGGCGGAGAAAGTCATAAAACAGGACAAGGAATAAACACGATGCTTCATTACGAAGCACTTTATTCTTTTGCGGAAGCAACGTTTGGAGTAGATGAAGTTCCCTATAGATGGTCAGCACAAGATTTAATCACGCTAGATAAGCTCCCTTATATTGGACATATTAACGAGAGTAATCCAAATATATTTGTTGCAACTGGATATCGTAAATGGGGAATGACAACTGGAACTGCCGCCGCTCATTTACTGAAGGATTCCATTCTAAAAGTACACAGTCCATATAAAGAACTGTATGCACCATCACGCTTCCATGCAAATCCAGATATAAAAACGTTCCTCTCCCAAAACCTTGATGTTGCGAAACATTTAATTGAAGGAAAGATTGAAACTGCATTACGTAAACCAGAAGATCTCGAAGTTGGTGAAGGATCTGTCGTACATGTTAATGGGAAACGAGCAGGTGCTTATAAAGACAAAGATGGAAAATTACATATTGTCGATACAACTTGTACACACCTCGGCTGCGAAGTTGAATGGAATAATGGTGATTGTACTTGGGACTGTCCTTGCCACGGTTCCCGCTTTTCAATTGAGGGCGATGTTATGGAAGGTCCAGCAGATCAACCGTTAAAACGAGTTGATAATGAGTAAACAAATAAAGAAGTTCAACAGGAAACCTGTTGAACTTTTTTATTTGTTATAAAACCATTTCAGATAAAGTGAAACTTTAATAAGTGGGGGTTTTCTTCATCCCCCACTTATTATTAGTTGAACCAATCGGACTTTTATGGGCAGTTGATCCCCCACCTAACTTCTTTGCTTTCGCTGAATTTTGAGGTGGGGGTCTTACTGCCCATTAAAGCGGGATAAATCCCGATACAAGAAGGAAAATATTAACACAAAATAAAATAATATATTCATCTACAAATTAAAAGGGGTGAACATTATGCAACCTTCAGCTCCACCTCATCTAGAATCTACAGAAACTGTCTTTTCAAGCTCTATTACAAAACTTGTTGTTTTTATTTGTTGGCTAGCCATTCTAGCTGATGGATATGATTTAGGTATTTACGGTGCCGTTCTACCAAAACTCCTAGAAGACAAAAGCTGGGCACTTTCACCGACACACGCTGGTACAATTGCTAGCTATGCTTTATTTGGGATGTTTATTGGTGCTATTCTAGTTGGAACCATTACAGATCTAATTGGACGAAAATGGACACTTATATGCTGTTTAGCACTTTTTTCTATCACAATGGGCCTAGCTGCACTTGCTCCTTCCCCCGAATTATTTGGGCTATTTCGATTTATTGGAGGAATCGGATTAGGCGGTGTTATTCCAACAGCTTCAGCACTTACCGTTGAATATTCACCCAAAAAACGACAATCTTTTATTTATGCTCTTATGTTTACTGGCTATCCTTTGGGAATCGTATTAGGCGCTATTTTGTCTATGTTTATGTTAGAAGATTTCGGATGGAGAACTATGTTTGGCATCGGAATGATTCCACTGCTCCTCATTCCTTTCATTATCCGTTATTTACCTGAATCCATTCAATTTTTATTATCACGTAATCGCCAAGAAGAAGTAGACAAAATCCTTCATCGTTTTCAAATTGAATTCCATGAAAAAGATGAAATTCACCAAAACTCATCTAATATACGAAAGAAAAATGGATTCCTTACTTTATTCTCAATTGAATACAGAAAAGCGACGCTGCTTTTTTGGATCACTTATATAATGGGAATGTTTTTAATATATGGTTTAAATACTTGGTTACCACAGATGATGCGCCAAGCTGGATACCCTCTTGGATCTAGTTTATCATTTCTACTTATGCTAAATATTACTGCCGCTATCGGTGCATTATTTGCTGGAGCAATCGCAGATCGTATAGGAGCTAAAATTGTTATTAGCATCTCCTATCTTATGGCAGCTATATGTATTGGACTATTAACAATTAAACCATCTGTTACAATCATCTATCTTTTAATTGGTCTTGCTGGAATTGGATCAGTCGGCATTACTCAAATATTAAATGCATATGTAACACAATACTTCCCATCCCATATTCGAGCTACCTCCTTAGGCTGGGGACTTGGACTTGGCCGAGTTGGTGCAATCGCTGGTCCTATTCTTGTCGGCATTATTATGACAATGCAATACGACTTAGCATGGAATTTTTACTTGTTCTCATTCGCAGGTCTCATCGCAGCTATATCTGTTTTCTTTATTCCTACAAAATAAAAAAGAGCACAAACTCACTTGTGCTCTTTTTCATTTACTGCAAACAACATATCTCGAAACAATGTATTCAAACTCTCAATATCGATCCCTGGTCCCTTTTCAATTCCTTTTACATGTCGCTCATAGTAATGAATTTGTTCTTCTAAAAATTGATTCAAAACCTCAATTTTTAATCCAATATCTAATTCCGTACCTGCCTTTTTCTTTATTAACAACTGTTCAATTTCATCTAGTACGCTACGTTCTAATGATAATTCTGTAATCAATCGATCGAATTCTACAGGAGGCAAAGTTGTTTTCTCCTCTAACCACTTACAAGCTAAAATAGGACGTAATACATAAAAGTACTTTTTCAATTTTACATTCTCACCTTGCAAAAATTCACGATAATTTTTTGAAGCCATATGTAAGTAATGATATATCGTTGCTTTTGGATCAAATTGCTTATCACTCATTTGCTGAAGCTGTTCTGGAAAATGAGTGTTTTTCGAATAAAAAATCGGTGATCGAATCCATTCAAGTAAAGCTGGGTTTGACTTTGCGAATAGTTGTAACGCCTTTTTAATATCCCATCCACTTATATCTAAATCGTCACTAATCGGATACTCAATTACATCTCGTTTATCATGAATTGATAAATACCACTCTACGGGATGCATATAAACAAATCTAACATCATAATCGCTATCTTTCGATGGAAACCCCCAAGCACGACTCCCTGATTCTACCGCAAATAAAATTTTCACATCATTCTCTTTTTCAATTCTTTCTAACTCCGCTCTAATTTTCTCTCTCATTTCATACCCTCTCCATTTTTTGATTATTTCCTTGGAAATTCGACAAATATATTACTAAGTTTACTACATACTAAAATAGCTGTCAGAAAATTCCCGACAGCCTATCAAAATGCTTCATTTTTTACTTGTTCTTTTCTGATACACTAACCGCAATTCGTTCAAACTCTTTTTGAATCTCCTCTTTATATGCATCTACTTTTGAAAAATCCATAGCAGTAATATAAATTCGTTCTAATTTATCACGAACTGATTTCGCTTTCGCTAAGAAAGACATCGCCTCATTCATTTTTGCTTTATATTGAATCGAAACATCGCGAATTTCTGTCGCATACTTCTCATCCGTCCCTGGTGTCACAATAAGGGCATACATATCTATAATTTCATCACCTTCGCGGCTTGGAAAATATTCATGTGGTGCGGTGCTATCAAAAATTGCAAACCCTAATTCTCTTACGATAACCATATCAAGACTATTGGGGTCAAATCCACAATGATATACTTCAACTTCAAAGCCTTTTTCTTCTGCTGCCTTAGCTAATTTTTTGAGCATTGTTGATTTCCCAGAGCCTGGGCGTCCTTTTATAAAATAACGATGTGGTAATCCTTCTGTTAAATTAGGAACAAAATCAACTGCTCCTTTCGGTGTAGCCGCTCCTAAAAAACGATGTTTCACAAGCGATTGTTTCCCGCCTTTATCTGTAAATAGCTTCTGAATCAGCTGATCAGTTAGTTCATTTGCTTTATTAAAATCAATATTATTAATATATATTTTCTCCCACTCATCATGTATAACTAGTGCCTCGTTAAAACAAGCGTAAGCAGTTTGAAAAGCCTTGCTTGCTTCTGAAACAAATCGTTCAATTTCTACCTTCTGCTTTCTTAATTTATCTGAGTCCCAAGCAACCCCTAAATTGATATACTCCTCAACAACTCCTGGCGTTTTCGGTTCGATAACATGCGGAGATGTTCCATCAACAATTCCTACTTTTAACTTCGGGATAATGACACCATCAACCGATTTATTATCGGAAGAACAATGTAAAAATTCAATATCATATCCTTTTTCAACCCATTCACGACCTATTGCCTTAATTAAAGAAGATTTCCCGGTTCCAGGACCACCCTTTAAAATAAATAATCTGTCTAACCCTTTCAAATTCTCATCGTATAAATTATGAAATCCTCTAGCTGTATTTCCACCAGCGTAATAATTCAATACATTCCCTGTCACTGCACTCACTCCTTCGCAGCATTCTATTTACATAAGCTACAATATGCGAGCAGCTTTATTTGGGTGAATACCTATTTTATATTGCGCAAAAAAAGGAAATGAATTACAATTTAAATACAATGAATATTCAGAACTAAAATTTAATATGTCTTTATCAAGAGAGGCAGAGGGACCGGCCCTTTGACGCCCAGCAACCTCAGTTTATACAAACTGAATAGGTGCTAATTCCTGCAAAATGCATTGCATTTTGAAAGATAAAACGTAACTATTGTGTGCAAAACTCATCTTTCTTGATTATGAAAGGTGAGTTTTTTTATTTTAAAACATATATTGGAGGTATTTAAAGTGAAAGTAATTGACCTATCACAAACATTTGAAAACAATATGTCCCAATTCCCTGGAACACCAAAAATCAATTTAGGAGCCATTACAAGCGTTGAAGAGACAGGCTATCAAGTTACAGATTTTCATTCTGTCGTCCATGTTGGCACACATTGTGATGCTCCTGCACATTTCATTTCAGACGCAACGACTATTGACCAACTCCCCCTTGATCAATTTGTAGGCGAAGCCGTTCTTATCGATGTAACTCATATTCAAGAGCGAAAGTTACGTAAGGAAGTATTGCATAATGTTGATATACAAGAAGGGGATATTGTTATTTTCCATTCCAATCTATCTACTAAATGGAATACAGAAGCGTATGAAAAAGAAGCTTTTTATCTTTCTGAAGAATTAGCCGAAGAACTAGTTCAATTAAAAGTAAAATCGGTCGGTTTAGATTTTATTTCTCCTGACGAGGTAACGACAGAAACATCACCAATTCATCACATACTACTTGGGAATAATATTTGTTTAATTGAAAACTTAACAAACTTAGATGCCATTCACACGAAGCGTTTCTTCTTCTCAGCGGCACCTTTAAAAATTAAAGATAGCGACGGTGCTTTCGCAAGGGCATTCGCTGTAATTTTTTAAACAAACTATACAAAAAAGCAAAGATCATCATTGACCTTTGCTTCTATTTTTTTTATTTAAACTAAGAAAGAATTGCTCAACACGAGGACGTAACCAAGCCAAATAATCTTTCTCTTTCTTCTTTGTACAAGCTATTTCTTCCCCATCTACCATTCCGACAAGCTCTAGCTCTAACAGTTGCCTCGTAAATGCTAACATATTTATTTCTTCGTCTGGATACTCTTCTTTTAATTTCTCCTCAATTTCTCCCAATAAAAAACCGTCACGCATCATTGCCAATGCATCAATCCAAAGTGGCGGCATTTCATATTTTTCTCCTGTAATTGTATCTTTGACAATATAATTCTTTTGCTCTTTTCGAAATTGAATCGTGTGCAAGCATACAGTCGAATTTAATGTTAATTCCATCATACCACCTCTTTCATAATATCTGCATAGAAAAAAGGATGCGCGTGCACCCCTTCTTTTCCTAACACTACCGAACCGTTACATGAATAACAAATCTCATGTCGATATTTTCCTCCATTATAAACGAAGTATTTTATAAAAAAAACCCTTCTTTAAACATTTTATAAAATGTTTATATTTACACAACAAGAACACTTTTCTGAAAAATATTTTCTTCTAGTGCATTATACTGTCGGTAAAGAAATTTCCACTTTCGTTCCTATTCCCACGCTACTTTGAATCGCGATACTTCCTTGATGTTCCTTAATAATTTTAAATGTAATCATTAATCCAAGTCCCATACCATTTTCCTTTGTTGTGTAAAAAGCCTTTCCAACCTTCTCTAGCTTCTCCTTCTCTATACCAAAGCCTTGCTCATCAACAGACATGCACAAATGCCCTTCAGTTTTTCGATATGCACGGATATGAATATCTCCACCTTCTGGCATTGATTTTATTCCATTTTTAATAATATTTAATAACACTTATTTTAATCGTTTATCATCACCATTTATAACAGGTAAATTCCCATCTACTTGCGAATGAAATCCCACTCTATACTACACTGCATAACTTTCCATTAGCTGTACAACATATAAAAGGATTGCTCGTATATTACACCATTCATAATTTATTGGCTTTAGTTTCCCTAACAAATCCGTTAATTTTTTTAAATACTTTTAAAGCTTCTCTTTCCTCATAAAGTAAGCTTATAACTTTGTTCATATAAATACTCCTCATGATCAATACAAAAACTCTACATATTATCTTACTTTCAGAGCAATATGTAACCTTATAACGCGAAAAGGAAGGAGATTCCTCCTTCCTTTTCGTCACAACTTATATCCATCTTACCCGATCATGTAGCAGTCCATCCGTAAAATCATTTCCCCCTACTACAAAATCCTTCATATATAAATTTAAATATTCTCCATACTTACTTTCTGTATTTAATAATAATTCCTCTACATAATAGGCACCTTGTTTAAAGTTATCGAAAAGTAAACTACACAAACCAGCATAAATTCCGCATCCTACTTGAAAGTAAGTTGCATTTGTTTTATATTTACGAAAAACTTGACTGCTATTCATCACGTTATACATATATGTCTCGCTATTTTCATAAACGAGTAATACACCAACTAAATCCTCGCCAGCAATCTCTTCTTCCGCTGGATTAAATACTTTACGATTCCAGTTCCATAAATCTTCTACCTTATCTAAATTCTTCCTAATTACATTTGTTGTATACTCGTTAATTCGGTAAAGAAACCCAACTTCCATATTGAAGTTTTTCCCTAAAATTAAAACTTCCTCATGTGGCATTAAACAACCATAAAACTCTTTCTCTCCTAACTTTACTTTATACTCTGAAGCATATACATCTTCATAAAAATAAAGGGGACGATGATGACTCATATACATCGGATAACTCCATATCGCTTCATCTAGAAATCGCTCTACTGCCCATGAAGCATACAGTGTATGAGGCTTTATTAGTGCTGTATCATTCAAAAATGACGTATCATGTTCTACTATATAGCATGCTCTTGGCTTTTCATTTTGGCGCTCCTTCATAAGTTCAACAACCATCCACTGAACAACACCTGGATTCATACCTGAGCCTATAATTGCTTTTGTATTTGTAAACTTCTCTTTCTCCTTCTCAAACCTCGTATATCTTTCCGTAAGCTGAAAGCCGATTAAACTATCGTCCTGATCTACTGCCTCATTTTCCAAAGCTGAATTAATATAACAAATTCCAAGTTCATTACAACAACTTAATACTCTGATTGTATCTGCCCCTGAAACATCAATAACAACACTCGTACTACTTTCTTTTAAATGCTGTTTAAATGTCACTACATCTTGGAGGTCTATTTCGTATAAAAACAATTGATTTTTTAAATTTGGAAACAACTCATCATAATAAGTCCTATCTTTTTGTTTTATATCAACTAAATGAAATGTAACATTCTTTATCGTTTCATAAATCGGGTCTTTTTCATTTACTATCGCTTGATTTAAAATTGCTAAAACTGCTTTTGCTGCTCCACCAGCACTACCAAGTAATGTAATCGATAACGAATTCGGAAACTGCTCCACCAACAAAACCCCTTTAATATAGTAGTTAAGCAGTTCTCCCTCAAAAAACAAATTGAATATATGAAAAAATGGCTCGTACATATTTTATATAATTTTGCACAAGATTAGCTCTTCATAGATAAAGCTAACATATTTCTATTCAATTCATTTTTCCCCTCATATTCAAATCGAGCTAAATAAATAGGCTCGACCTTTTCTTCTGCATATAAAAGAAAAAGCCAGCCCTTTCAACTAGCTTACGGACAATGGACAGATTTTACATGTTGAATATTTACATACATTTTTGCATCACGTGCTTTTAATATTTCAATATGCCCTTCATCAATCTTCGCCATTTTTCCGATCTTATTAGATCCCTCACCTAAATCGAACACCATGATTTTGCCAGACATTTTAATAAGCTGTTCTTCAAATGTTCTAGCTAACGTAATATTTAATGGATTTACGGGGAGTTCATTTTTATTGAGGGCATAAGGCACTTGATTTTCTTTATACGGAATTAACCATTTCAAGTGTTTTAAAGATACATATACAGTTTTATAAACTGGACTATAAAAAACAATATAATCGTTCATTACGCTTGTAACATAACCATGTATTGGAGCATTTCCAGCTACATAAATTTCTGTAAAAATCCCTTTAGAGGTACTTAATACTTTTCTCAAAGAAATTGAAGGGGACTCCCTCTTAATTACAGAATCAACATCTGGTTTTGATATTTCTTCATCATGTGGTCTTAAAAATTTATAATATTGGACATGGTATAAAGATATATATACGTAATCTTGTCCATTATAAAGAACAACAATATCATTTCCTACGTCTATTAATACACCTTTAAATCTTTGTTCACCGATTAATTTAACATATATATTTTCTCCAATACTTTTGTTTAACTCATTCATCTATATCCTCCTTCCTATGAAATTACAATTTCCCTGTCTTTTATTCTAAAAATAATCAGGGGCAATGCTCTGTTTTTTAATAGTAAGAAATCCCTTTTCATATATCCAAAAATAATTACAGAGAAATATGAAATCATTCTTCATTTTCAATCATAATGCCCCTTTTATTTATTAAACATTATTCTTCTTCATTCTTTTTGTTCTTAACTATTTGACTCACACTCTTAACATGAGAATTAATTACATAAATAACCTCATAACCGTTTACTAGTGTAATATTTCCATCATGTATATCACTTAATAAACCTTCCACACACTCTGGTCCACCACGATTAATCTTTATCCATTTATACTTCAAGTCATTTAATACATCTAAAAAAGTATCTTCTTCCGCATAGAAACATGAACCATATTCTTCTTGTGCTTCTTTCACTTTTCTGACTAGACTCTTCACATGTTTCAGCT
Source organism: Bacillus sp. BC08 (assembly GCF_054326875.1). NCBI lineage: Bacteria > Bacillati > Bacillota > Bacilli > Caryophanales > Bacillaceae > Bacillus > Bacillus sp. BC08. Next base: position 130,863 of record NZ_JBTGPA010000030.1, read on the forward strand.
GATAATACACTAATTCTCCATGAGGTAATTGTAGTGCAAGGTAATCTTTTCCTAACAATAATAGTACACCTACTCGACTTTCCGGTCCGCGAAGATTTACTTTTACATTCTCACCGACTAACCCTTTGATTTGATCACAACATAATACATCCTCCAAATTCATACCCTCCTTTCTGTTTTATCTTCCTCTACTTGATTGTCTTAGTGCGCGAGCTCGACTTGAATTATTGCTGTTTTCATTACTTTTCTCATTGCTACTCTCATCGCTACCCTCATCACTCTCTTCACTTACTGGTGCATTATAATTAACACTCTTAATATGAGATAGTGCAATTAATACAACTTCTTCTTTAATAATCAATGTTACATAACCGCCAGAAACATCTTGTAAAATACCTTCAATTTTCTCTGGTCCACCACGGTTAATTTTCACCCAGCGGTATTTAAAACTTTGAAGTAACGTTTCAAAGTCTTCTGCAATGTCTTCTTCCGCCCATCCAAAATCACCTATTCCACCATCTTTTGTATTTTGGGTAATGCTTTTCAGATGACGAAGTTGGTAATAATGGTTTTCTCCTTTTTCATTCTCTAATCCGAAGTAGTCCGCACCTAATGATACTATTGTTCCTTTTTGAGATTCTGGTCCACCTCTGTTTACTCTTACATAAGATCCAATTAAGTCTTTCAAAAAATCCCAATGAAATAAACTCACGAGAAAACTCCTCCCATTAATTTATAAGCTTTTGCACTGATAGTATATGTATCTGTACAGGTTACGTTCTCTATGTTTGTCCTAGCTAGAAAAAAATATGCTTTTAACATGGTAGACTACTACCTATCAAAATTCCATGGAACGCCGGCGGGCTCTTTAGGCTTTTGATAGCTTTAGACAAAAAATCCCGTATGAAGATACATTTTTACATATCTTCATACGGGATTTCCCATCGTTTAATCTTCGTCTTTAACATCCATATCTTCTGGAATTGGTTCGTTTAATATTTCTTCCACTAATTGCTTATATTTTTCCATTTGTTCTAAATGTGTATTGAATTGTTCTTTATTTAATAAATATTGCTCTCCATCAAATAGCGCACGAATTTTCTTTTGCTGAATTAGCTCTTCAATATACGACTTTGGTAAATTCAAATACTCCGCAGCTTCTTCTACTGTTATATACAACGCGTTCATTCCTTTATTATTTTTTCCTATATACTGTATCTTACTTTATTTTTGTAAACAAATAAAAAAGATTTTGTAAATGCAATTTAAAAAGAAGGTGGATGCATTCCATATATTGTATAATAATATAGTAAGGATTTTTTAAATATAGAATGGTATTACCCATTTACACAAAGGAGAGTTAACATATGGCTACTCGTCACATCATTACAATGTTAGAAAAAACATTACAGGTTGAAACAGAAAACACAATTTCTCATTTAACTACATCTTTATCTGATCGTATTCTTTCTCAAAGCTCAGCAATACATGAAAACAATTGTTACCATACAATTGGGGAATGGTACAAAAATCATTTTTTATTCCAACAAGATGATTTCCTTTGGGCTAAATACGCTTTCTATGACGCATATTGTGAAGCTATAAAGGGACAAGGACATCTTACAAAACGCGTCCGTCAAATATTAGAATCATTGGCTCGAATGCATGGAAAACAGTACATTGCGTCTATATTAAATATGCCATTTCCTAACGAACGAGCTAAAGGGACAGCATAATGTAATACTGTTCTGCGTCAGCAAAACATAGATTCATTGTTTTCTAGGAAAATTTACAAATAAAACGTTCATATCACATAAACTGATGAAACCGGTGTCATTATAATGATTGAAAATATAGTAAACAGGAAAACCCCCATTTACCTCTCTTATCACTCGAATAGAGAAGTAAATGGGGGTATACTTGTTTTTTATTATTTCATCATCTGCTTGATCAATTCACGATTTCTTTTCTTAAATACTTCATTATGCGAAGAAACCATTCCATACTCGCTTGCATCTGGCTGAATAAATTGTTTCGCTTTATTTACAGCATTTCCAGCATCTTGGAACGCTCCCGCAATTAAGTGTAATTTCCCTTCATGCTTTAAAATATCTCCCGCAGCATATAATCCATCTACTGAAGACTCGCTATTTGCATTCCCTGCAATATAATAATTATCTATAATTGCAACGTCTAACTCACTATTTTCTAATAATGTAATGTCACGCTCATATCCATGGTTAATAATCACTTCTTCAATAGGCAAATGGGCAACTTCACCCGTCTCATGATTTGTTAATTCTACATATTCAATTGCTTCATGATTATCACCAGCAATTAATTTTGTAATAGAGGTATTAAAGAAACACTCCGCTGAGCTGTTCATAAGTTGCTTCACTTGTGCTTCATGACCAGATAATTCTTCTTTTCTATATGTTAAATAAACTTTTTTCGCAATTGGTTCTAACTCATTTGCCCAATCAATTGCCGAGTTACCTCCGCCTGAAATAATGACCGTTTTATCTTTGAAACGTTTTAACGATTTAACTGTATAATTTAAGTTTGATACTTCAAATCGCTCCGCACCTTCAATTGATAACTTTTGTGGATTTAATATACCACTTCCAGTTGCAACGATTACTGTTTTTGAAAAGTGTTCTTCTCCATTGCTTGTTTTTAACGTAAAAATCCCATCTTTATTACGAATAATGGATTCTATTTTTGTATTCAATACCACTTCCGGCTGAAATGTTAACCCTTGTTGTACCAGTTGCTCAATTAATTTTTCACCAGTAACCGGTAACAATCCGCCAATATCCCAAATCATCTTCTCCGGATAAACATGTATTTTTCCACCTAACTGTGGTTGAAATTCTATTATTTTCGTTTTCATCTCTCTGAGTCCACTATAAAAAGCTGAATAAAGCCCTGCAGGTCCCCCGCCTATCACGGTTACATCAAACAATTCTTCTCTATCCATTCACCTTCACTCCTCAGCTACTAATCATTGATTATCATTCTCAATAAAATATAACCTGTTTCCGCAAATTTTACAATCAAAATTACTATTGACAATACACCTATATAAAATTATATTATTTAAAGAATCAATAGTGATAATCATTATCATTTTGTTAATAATTAGCAAATTTGAGATTACATCTTCTTTCATTAATATGGTTAATACTATATTGTAAAATCTCGTATTCAAGATTATTAATACGTATTTTGTATTACCACTACTCTTTCAAAAGATTACAGTTAAACAAATTATTGTATACACATATCATCTATGTTAAAGGAGAAAGACAATGAAAAAGTTATTTATTTCACTAACAGTTCTTTTCGTTCTTATTATGAGTGCTTGTAGCAATGGCTCTACAGACAAAAAGAACGATGCAAAAGGTAGCAAATCAGAAACAATTACATACCAATCTGAAGATGGTAAAAAAGTAGAAGTTCCTGCAAATCCAAAACGCGTTGTTGTTTTATCATCATTCGCTGGTAATGTAATGTCATTAGGAGTAAATCTTGTTGGAGTAGATTCATGGTCTAAACAAAACCCACGTTTTGATAGCAAACTGAAAGATGTTGCTGAAGTATCAGATGAAAATGTTGAAAAAATCGCTGAACTAAATCCAGATTTAATCATTGGATTATCAAATATTAAAAATGTTGATAAGTTAAAGAAAATCGCTCCTACTGTAACATACACTTACGGAAAAGTTGATTACTTAACACAGCATTTAGAAATCGGTAAGTTATTAAACAAAGAAAAAGAAGCAAAAACTTGGGTTGATGACTTCAAGAAACGTGCACAAGACGCTGGTAAAGAAATTAAAGCAAAAATCGGTGAAGATGCAACAGTTTCTGTTGTAGAAAACTTCAACAAACAGCTTTATGTATACGGCGAGAACTGGGGCCGTGGAACAGAAATTCTGTACCAAGAAATGAAATTAAAAATGCCTGAAAAAGTAAAAGAAAAAGCATTGAAAGAAGGTTACTACGCATTATCTACTGAGGTATTACCTGAGTTTGCTGGTGATTACTTAATCGTAAGTAAAAACAAAGATACTGATAACTCATTCCAAGAGACAGAATCATATAAAAACATCCCAGCAGTAAAAAATAATCGTGTATATGAAGCAAACATGATGGAATTCTATTTCAACGATCCACTTACATTAGACTTCCAACTAGACTTCTTCAAGAAGAGCTTTCTTGGTAAATAATACAAACATGAGGAATTCTTAAATTAAGAATTCCTCTTCCTTTATTCTATGAACAGAAAAGATGTGAAACGAATGACAAAAGATCACGACAATCCACGTTCTATAGCTTTTACATACAAACTAATTTTGAGCATAATTGCATTCTTTCTTATTTTTATGGTGGCAATGGTATTAGGTGCTGCAGATACTTCAATAAAAGATGTATGGTTAGCACTCACTTCCTCCGCTAAAGGGGACAAACTATCTATTATTCGCGAAATTCGTTTACCACGTGAAGTAGCTGCTATTTTTGTAGGAGCTGGACTTGCTGTTTCTGGAGCAATTATGCAAGGATTAACACGAAATCCTCTTGCAGATCCTGGATTACTAGGGCTATCTGGTGGAGCAAATGCTGCGCTTGCACTGACACTTGCTTTCAACCCTTCCATCAGCTATCTTTACTTAACATTAGCTTGCTTTATCGGTGCTGCAATCGGTGCGATTATGGTATTTGGAATTGGTATGGTGAAAAAAGGCGGGCTGTCCCCTCTTCGAATTGTATTAGCCGGTGCTGCCGTTTCAGCATTTCTACTCGCAATTTCAGAAGGAGTCGGCATTTACTTCAAAATTTCACAAGATGTATCACTTTGGACTGCTGGGGGCGTAATTGGAACGACTTGGAGCCAGTTAAAAATTATTATTCCAGTCATTTCAATTAGTATCTTTATCGCTATCTTACTAGCAAAAAAATTGACAGTTCTTAGTTTCAGTGAAGAAGTGGCTATTGGACTAGGTCAAAAAATTATTGTTATTAAAACCATTCTATTTATCATTATTATATTACTTGCTGGTGCGTCTGTAGCGCTTGTCGGAAATATGGCATTTATCGGCTTAATGGTACCTCACATGGTACGTCCAATTGTTGGGCCTGACTACCGATTTGTTATACCGATGTCAGCAATTGCTGGAGCTTCCTTTATGCTACTTGCAGATACAGTCGGACGTACTATTAACGCTCCGTACGAAACACCAGTTGCCGCTATTGTCGCAATTGTTGGACTGCCATTCTTCCTATTCGTTGTACGTAAAGGAGGAAAAACATTCTCATGATGCAATCTATTCTAAGAAAACAACGTCTTATTATACTCGCTTTACTAATACTGACCATCACCACCATTGTAGTTGGAATGGGACTTGGTTCAGCATCTTTATCTTATGATCGACTACTCCCAACATTAATGGGACAAGGGACTTTTAAAGAGGAGTTTGTTTTATACTCTTTACGACTACCTAGAATTATTATTACATTATTAGCTGGTATGGCTCTCGCTTTATCAGGTGCTATCCTGCAAGGTATTACCCGAAATGATTTAGCGGAACCTGGTATTCTCGGAATCAACTCCGGGGCTGGTGTTGCTGTTGCTATTTTCTTTTTATACTTTCCAATAGATGTAGGTTCATTTCTTTACTTACTACCTGTCGTTGGATTTATCGGCGCATTTCTGACAGCTGTTCTAATTTACGTATTTTCTTATAGTAAATCAACTGGACTTCAGCCAATCCGACTAACATTAACTGGTATTGGTTTTTCATTTGCACTATCTGGAATGATGATTGTCCTTATTTCATCCGCTGATCGTATGAAAGTGGACTTTATCGCCAAATGGATTGCCGGAAATATTTGGGGAGATGACTGGGTCTTCGTTTTAGCAATGCTCCCATGGTTAATCGTATTAATTCCGTTCGTTTTCTATAAAGCAAATCGATTAAACATTCTAGCATTAAACGAACCAGTCGCAATCGGCGTTGGAATTGAAATTGAAAAAGAACGCAGATACTTATTAGTTGCAGCCGTTGCGCTTGCTGCTGCAGCTGTTTCCGTAACAGGAGGAATTAGCTTTGTCGGACTAATGGCTCCTCATATCGCAAAATCTTTAGTAGGTCCAAGACATCAGATTTTCATGCCTATCGCCCTTTTAATCGGCGGATGGCTATTGCTATTAGCAGACACAATCGGACGAAACATCGTTGAACCTAATGGCATCCCAGCAGGTATTGTCGTTGCTTTAATTGGCGCTCCTTACTTTATGTATTTGTTGCTTAAAAAGGCGTAAGAAACACCCTCAAGATTTTTTCTTGAGGGTGTTTTTTATTTCATTCTATTGCTGCCCATACCCTTCAAACTTCTTCGCCAAATTCGCCATCTCATCTTCTGGCAATAGCTTCGGCTCTCCGACGCTTTTCGTTTGATAATAAATTTGCGCACAAAACTCAATTTCTTCGGCAACAGTAAACGCCATTTTTATGTTATTTGCACCTGCAATTAAACCGTGGTTCTCAAGTAAAACGGCACGACGATCAATCATGCCTTCAAAAGCAGCATCTGCTAATTGCTTCGTACCAAATGTTTCATACGGTGCACAGCGTACATTCGGACCTGCGAAAGCAATTAAATACGATACTGCAGGAAGTTCCCATCCTAATGATGCAATCGTCTTCGCGTAAGGAGAATGTGTATGCACAAGCGCATTTATATCTTCACGCTTTCTATAATAAATAAGGTGCATATCAAGCTCACTTGATGGTTTTCTCTCTCCCTCTACCACTTCACCATCTAAGTTTAATATAACTACATCTTCAGGTTTTGTTTCATAATACTCTAAACCACTTGGGCTAATTGCAACAAGACCTTGCTCGCGATTGAAAATACTAATATTGCCGCCTGTCCCCTTTGTTAAACCGCTAGAAATCATTTTCTTTCCATACGCTACAATTTCTTCTCTTTCTTTTTGTAATAACATATACATCCCCCTAAGTATGAAGCTTATGATGACTGACTTTTTAAATCTATCTACTTATTGAAATAGTTTTTTTAAGTTCTCCGTAAACGGTGCTCTTACAATCCCTTTTTCCGTAATAATCGCTGTTACATTTTCATGTGGTGTGACATCAAATGCCGGATTATATACTTTACTTTCTTTCGGAGCAGAATATTGTCCAAAACGATTAATCACTTCAGAGGCATCTCTCTCCTCGATCGGAATTTCTTTTCCTGTCGGTGTTTTTAAGTCGATTGTCGGTGTTGGTGCTGCTACATAAAACGGAATGTTGTAGTATTTCGCCAAAATAGATACGCCTAATGTCCCAATTTTATTTGCTACATCACCATTTGCTGCCACACGGTCGCATCCAACAATCACCGCATCAATCTTTCCTTGTGACATGACCATAGCTGCCATATTATCCGTAATAACAGTAACATCAATCCCCGCTCGCTGTAGCTCTAATGCTGTTAACGTTGAACCTTGTAATCTAGGGCGTGTTTCATCTGAATAGATTTTTAAGTCCCATCCTTTTTCTTTCGCTAAGTACATTGGAGCTGTCGCAGTACCATACTTAGTCGTCGCTAACGCACCGGCATTACAATGTGTTAATACTCCCATTCCATCATGGAATAATGTTAGTGCATGTTCTCCAATTTGACGGTTAATTTCTTCATCTTCTCTATGAATCTCTTTTGCCTCTTCTAGCAATCTATCTTTCAACTGGGCGATTGATAAGTGTGCGTTCTCTGTCGCGACTGCCTCCATTCTTTCAAGTGCCCAAAATAAGTTTACTGCGGTCGGTCTTGATGTCGCTAAGTATGCACATACCTTTTTTACTTCCTCTATCAATTCTTCCACCGTATTTTGAGTAACTTCCTTGGCTCCTAAATACACACCATAAGCTGCCGAAACACCAATCGCTGGCGCCCCTCTTACTTTCATTACTTGAATGGCATCCCACACACTTTCAGCTGTCTTGAAAGATTCATAGACAATCTCATTCGGTAGTAATGTTTGATCTAATAAAACTAAAGCATCATCTTTCCACTGAATTGGTATTAATTGTTCTTCCATTATCTTCTCCCCTTACTTCGCATAGTGCATTGACTGTTCTTTTAACGTTTCTACAAAGCTTTTGCCTGTTTTATATTGATTCGCCTGTAAAATAAATTTCTTCGCTACTTGAAGGCAAATGCGTTCTGCTCTAGCACGTGCTTCCTCATTCTCAATACAAGTAATATCTTTTACTTTCGCTAGCCCAACAATACGACGAATTAACTCAAGGCCCGTCACTGCAGCTGTATCCTCTAATACAGATTGTAAATATACTTCGTTAAAGCCTTCTTCCTTCGCCATAATTTCTGTCACATGAATATTCCAAGCATCTAAAAACTTCTTCTTAAATAAATCAATTACCTCTATCATTGTCGATTGTAGCCAATTCATATACGTATCTTTCTCAGCCCCAGGATTCATAGTCGCATCTGCATTCACCCAAGCAAACATTAAATTCGCCATTACATTCCCAATGTCATATCCCATTGGTCCATAAAAGGCAAACTCAGGATCGATAACCTTTGTAGAATCATCTCTTACAAAAACAGAACCAGTATGTAAATCACCGTGAATAAGTGCCTGTGCATTCGTCATAAAAGAAAACTTAAGTTTTGCGGCTTCCATACGAAGCTCTTTATCACTATAAATATGCTCTCTAATCCATCCTTCATTTAATGGAAACAACTCATTACGCTTATTATGATTTGTAAATGGCTCAGCGTATACGAGATCCTCTGTTATCTCACATAATTCAGGATTTATATAGTTTTTCACAAGCTCCTTCTTCTCTTTATGATTCATTACAACATCCGATGTTAATAAAAGTGTGTTTACCAAAAAGGTCGTTAAATCATCCGCAAGCCTTGGAAACATTTGATGATTTATAAGTGCTGTACGTAATATTGTATGGTCTGATAAATCTTCCATTACGCAACAATTCATCACACTATCAAACAAATATACCTTTGGGACAAGCCCAGGTGCTAACTCCGCCTCTAACTGCAAAACATCTGATTCTATACGAATACGATTCGTCGACAACTTAAATTCATCTGAAATCCTTGCTGTATCCCCAGCTTGCTTTACAATGACAGAAATATTCTTCTGCTCATCCCAAACTCGGAATACATAATTTAAATTACCATCGCCTATTTCTTTACACTGTAACCCCTTTGCATCCTCAAACTTAGATAATTTCTTTTTCACATATACAATCACATCATTAGCTTCCATTAAAAAATACTTCGTGAACTTAGACATGGTTTCCCCTCCACACTAATTGTAAGCGTTTTCTAAAAGCTATAAAAAATAATAGGTTGAAAAATTTTTATCCTATATTATATCTTCTTCTTTTTGAAAGGTATATCTAGGTTTTATTATATCTTGTTAACATCTTGAGTCAATGTTTCTATATCACTGCAATATGCTTCCTAATTATATATTTGAGATGACAAAAAATGTTCAAAAAGATTCTAATTCATTTTATTTTATTTATCACACAATTCTTTGTAAAATAGAAATAAGCAATCCTTTTCAACTCCACAACTTCTAAGAAGTATTCTCTTCCTAACAATTTATACTTACACCATGTCTCTAACATACACACTACTCTTTTATATACTCATTGAAAATCGATTACATGAAAACTACCTTTTAATTCTCTAACAACCTTAATTGAGAATAAATATTAATTAAATTGATATAAAGTTGGTTTATTCTCTTGACAAAATAACCACTTCTATATGATAATTAATATCGAATTAGAATTATTATAGTTAATTAAAAAATATATTTTATGAGCACACTATTTTTTGATGCTCAAAACCAACATTTAGGAGGAATTTTAATATGTTATTAATCGGCACAGAAGTAAAACCGTTTAAAGCTAACGCTTACCATAATGGAGAATTTATCCAAGTTACTGACGAAAGTTTAAAAGGAAAATGGAGTGTAGTTTGTTTCTACCCAGCTGACTTCACATTCGTTTGCCCAACTGAACTTGAAGACTTACAAAACCAATATGCAACTCTAAAAGACTTAGGCGTTGAAGTATACTCTGTATCTACAGACACTCACTTCACTCACAAAGCATGGCATGATAGCTCAGAAACTATCGGCAAAATCGAATACATTATGATTGGTGACCCAACTCGCACAATCACTACAAACTTCAACGTTTTAATGGAAGAAGAAGGTCTTGCTGCTCGTGGTACATTCATCATCGATCCAGACGGCGTTATCCAATCTATGGAAATCAATGCTGACGGTATCGGCCGTGACGCAAGCATTCTTGTTAACAAAATTAAAGCAGCGCAATACGTACGTAACAACCCAGGTGAAGTTTGCCCAGCTAAATGGCAAGAGGGTTCTGCAACACTTAAACCAAGCCTTGACCTTGTAGGCAAAATCTAAGGAGTTCGATCAAAATGATACTAGATGCAGATATAAAAACACAACTATCCCAATACCTTCAGTTAATGGAGAACGATATTTTACTTAAAGTAAGCGCTGGAGACGATGACGTATCTAAAGATATGTTAGCTCTAGTAGACGAATTAGCTACTATGTCATCTAAGATTACAGTAGAAAAAGTTGAATTAGAGAGAACACCAAGCTTTAGCGTAAATCGCCCTGGTGAAGACACTGGTGTTGTATTCGCTGGTATTCCATTAGGACACGAATTTACTTCATTAGTGTTAGCTTTACTACAAGTAAGTGGACGCGCTCCAAAAGTTGAACAAAAATTAATCGATCAAATTAAAAACATTCAAGGCGAATATCATTTTGAATCTTATATCAGCCTAAGTTGTCATAACTGTCCTGATGTTGTACAAGCTCTTAACGTAATGAGCGTTCTAAACTCTGGTATTACACATACTATGATTGATGGCGCTGCATTCAAAGAGGAAGTAGAAAGCAAAGACATCATGGCAGTACCAACAGTTTTCCTAAACGGCGAATCTTTCGGAAGCGGTCGTATGACTCTTGAAGAAATTTTAGCTAAAATGGGTAACGGTCCAGATGCATCAGAGCTTTCTGATAAAGATCCATACGATGTTCTTGTTGTTGGTGGCGGCCCTGCTGGTGCAAGTGCAGCGATTTATGCAGCACGTAAAGGCATCCGCACTGGTATCGTTGCTGAGCGCTTCGGTGGTCAAGTAATGGATACTATGGGTATTGAGAACTTCATCAGCGTAAAACGCACTGAAGGTCCTAAGCTAGTAGCAAGCCTTGAAGAGCACGTAAAAGAATACGACATCGATGTAATGAATCTACAACGTGCAAAACGTTTAGAGAAAAAAGAACTTATTGAAGTGGAACTTGAAAACGGCGCTATTCTGAAAAGTAAGAGCGTAATCGTTTCAACAGGTGCTCGCTGGCGTAACGTTGGCGTACCAGGTGAAGCTGAGTTCAAAAATAAAGGTGTAGCATACTGCCCACACTGTGACGGTCCATTATTCATTGGAAAAGACGTAGCAGTTATCGGTGGAGGTAACTCTGGTATTGAAGCAGCTATCGACTTAGCAGGTATTGTTAAGCACGTAACTGTTCTTGAATTCATGCCAGAATTAAAAGCTGATGCTGTATTACAAGAGCGTCTTAACAGCTTACCAAATGTAACTGTTCTGAAAAACGTTCAAACGAAAGAAATCACTGGTACTGATAAAGTAAACGGTATTTCTTACATCGACCGTGAAACTGAAGAAGTTCATCACGTTGAATTACAAGGTGTATTCGTACAAATCGGTCTTGTTCCAAACACAGACTGGTTAGGCGAAACAGTTGAACGCGCTCGCGGTGAAATCGTAACAGACAAGCACGGCGCTACAAACGTACCAGGAGTGTTTGCTGCAGGTGACTGTACAAATAATCCGTACAAACAAATCATCATCTCTATGGGTTCAGGTGCAAACGCAGCTTTAGGTGCATTTGATTACTTAATCCGTAACTAATTATATAGACGTGAGTAAAGAAAAGCAGGTGCCAAGGCACCTGCTTTTCTTATAATCTTAATGTATAAACTAAAAACCTCTCATTCCCATTCTTCTCATAAGCCCCAGGCAACCTTACTTCTCTCTTCAATTCAAACGCAGTCTGGTTCTCTAAGAAGAAAATATAATCTTCAGAAGGATAGTATAAAATAATATCTACTTCTCTCTCCGCCTCTTCTACCGAAAGTAAAATATTATTTACTACGTTCATAAATACTTGTACAGAAAATGGATTAAAGAAATAAAACCGATTATCACGTGGATCAATCTCATATTCCTGCGCTAAACAATATTCAAACCCAATTTTATCTTTACTGTTTCTTACCTTTCGTGCATAGCGCTCACGGTTTTCCATCGCTTCTTTATAAAACTCTTCATTCATTTCAATTCCAACCGCTGAAGCACCACACTTATGATGCATGTAAAAGTTTAATCGTCCTTTTCCGCATCCAAAGTCTACAACCCGGTCGCTACTTCTTATTTCATATTGATTTAATAGTTCATCTAATCCGCTATATGGCGTCGGTTCATAACGGTGATAATGCATAGATTTATTAAAGCCCTTTTGCTCACCGACAGTTTTTATATGTAATACAGCATCGTAATATTGTTCGTTCATTTTTCTTCTCCTATTAGAAAATGGTACTTATTATTATACACCATGTACCGGAGAGGGATTTTTCATTGCATTAATTGGTTCGTGAAATTATATCGACGATTTTTTTTAATATATCGACTTACCGACAATTCACGAAAAAAACAGGAGCTCTCTAGCTCCTGTCCTCTAGTACTTTCAATACAGTTTGTTTCAATATTTCTACCCCATCCATAATACAACTATGATCGAACTTCATATACGGATGGTGTAATCCAGGTTGTAGGTTTGCCCCTAGCCCAAGCATAACAGCTTTTAAATGTGGTCTCTTCACTGTGTAGTAATGGAAATCATCACTTCCTGTCGTATACAGTGGTCCAGTGCATCCCTCTTCCCCGTATACTTCAAGAATGCCTTTTCGCATAAAGCGCTCAGCTTCTTCTGAAACTTCAGCTCCTGGTGCGAGATCGATCCACTCATAAGATACTTTAGATCCCATTGATTCAGCCGACAAAATTACTCGCTCTATTTTTTGCTTCAATTCATTTAGTAATATGTTATTTTCTGCTCTTACATCTAAGCTAAAATGCCCGTTACCTGGAATGATATTTAGATTATCCCCGCCAGCTTGGCACCTCGTCATCTTCACTGAATATGAACTTTGCGGTGGTAGCCATATATTTTTCAAACCGATATTGATCATAGAAATTACATCAATTGCATTTATCCCTTGATGCGGACGTGCCCCATGTGCATCATCTCCATGAATCGTTCCTTCTAAAAATCCTGCTGCTCCGTGACGAATAGATGGAGCAGCTTGTTTCAAAGGTAGTTCTTCAATCGGGCGCAAATGAACACCGAATAGGAAATCTGCATCCTCCACGGCACCCTTCTCTACCATCTTTAAAGAACCATTTCCCTTTTCCTCTGCCGGCTGAAAAATAAATCTAACTGTTCCACTATTCCATCTCATATTTTTCAATTGTAAAATAAGCCCCATCACAATTGTCATATGAGCATCGTGACCACATGAATGATTCGCTTTAAATTCTCCGTCCACTTCTTGCCATAGTGCATCCATATCGGCACGAATTGCAATAACTGGGTTTCCGCTTCCGATTTCCGCAATCACGCCTGGACAATCATCAAATATTTTATATGAAATTCCTTCTTCTTTTAAAAAGTTAGTAATATACGCTGTCGTTTCATACTCTTTCCAACTCACTTCAGGGTTTTCATGTAAGTGCTGAAAAATTTCAGTTAAACGCTCTTGTAGTTCTAATGTTTTCAAAGCTACATTCTCCTTCCCAAATTCCAAAACCATTCAGGTTAATTATACTTATGAAAAACAGATGTTTTTATGAACATATTGAATTTTAAGAAAAAAGTCAATTGTTTATTTTCAAATACGATCGACAACTTATTTCCACTCACTTCATAACGATAGAATATTCCTTATTTTCTGTTTTTTTATTGACGCTCCTATCAGTCTTTAGTTATTATAATTTAATAACGTCTATTTTGCGACAATTCTAAAAATATAAACATCCATAATGAGGAGGCAGTTTATGAAAAAAGAAATACCTTTTGGCGTAGCAATAATCCCTATTATTATTACAGTTGCAGTTATGATGGTTACAATTGTTGTATTAAAACAAAGCCCTCACGTCCCACTTATTATCGGTACTACCGTTGCTTCTATCGTCGCTTGGCGTTACGGTTACAAATGGCACGATATTGAAGAAGCGATGTATAAAGGAATTCGCCTCGCATTACCCGCTATCGTTATCATTATTCTAGTAGGTTTAACGATCGGTGCTTGGATTGGCGGCGGAATCGTCGCAACAATGATTTATTACGGTTTAAATCTTTTAACTCCATCACTATTTTTAGTTTCAATTACAATTATTTGTTCTATTGTTGCATTAGCTATCGGTAGCTCTTGGTCTACAATGGGAACAATTGGTGTTGCAGGAATGGGAATTGGACTAAGTATGGGAATCCCAGCTCCAATGGTTGCCGGTGCTATCATTTCCGGTTCTTATTTCGGCGATAAAATGTCACCGCTTTCAGACACAACAAACTTAGCCGCAGGGTTAACAAATACAGATTTATTCACACATATTCGTCATATGTTATTTACTACAATACCAGGTTTAGTTATTACTCTTATCGTTTATGCGTTCTTGGGAAGAAGCTTCGGTGCTAACAATATTGATGCAAAAGGTATCGATCAAACGTTACAAGTGTTGCAACAAAACTTTGTTATCTCACCTTTCCTATTAATCATACCTGTAGTCGTTATGGTATTGGTCGCTAAAAAGGTTCCTGCGATCCCAGCTATTCTCGTAGGTATTATTTTAGGATTCTTATCACAAGTCTTTATTCAAGGCGGTTCTGTCTCCGCTTCTGTCGGCGCACTCCAAAATGGATTTGTTATAGACACTGGCAACAAGCTAGTAGACGAACTCTTTAACCGCGGTGGCTTAGATTCGATGATGAATACGGTTTCTATGACAATTGTCGCTATGACTTTCGGAGGGGTACTGGAACATACTGGAATTCTCCGCTCAATTGTAAACCAAATTTTAAAATTAGCGACATCAGCAAAAGGACTTATCGCTTCTACTATCGCATCTTGCTTTGCAACCAACCTTACTTGCTCTGAACAATATATTTCGATTGTTGTTCCTTCAAGAATGTACGCAAATGCATACACAGAAAAAGGACTACATTCTAAAAATTTATCCAGAGCATTAGAAGATGGCGGAACATTAACTTCTGTTTTCGTACCTTGGAATACATGTGGTGTATTTATTCTCGCAACACTTGGAGTTGGCGCATTCGAATATGCTCCTTATGCTATATTGAATTTCATCGTACCTATTATTTCAATCCTTTACGGCATAACTGGTCTCACAATTACGAAACTATCAGACATTGAAAAAGCAGAACTACTAAAAAAGCAAAAAGCTCAATTAGAAGCTTAAAGATAACGGTAAATTCAGTTCATATATTGCACGAGGGCGCCCTTGTTGATAGGGCATTTCCTCGCCGCAAATATGAGCATACCCATAATCAACTAGTTTCTTTAATAACCTTTCTGTTGATCGGCGGGTCACTTGTAAGTATTCAGAAAGATCTGCTGCTGTAAACTTCAATGATGAATGTGATTGACTAAATTGAATAATTTTTGATAAGTTTGCTGGACTAAGTTTCGTTTCCTTCGCTATTTTCATGAGTTCCGGGTTTTCATTCTTCAAACTTTGTACCCTCTGTTCTTTCGGGAACGGACCAAATAGTTCTTTATCACTTGTTAGTATATAAAAGCAGTGGTTTATTGGATTATTCTTCGCGAAATTTTGAGCGATTTTAGCATTTTGCTCCGCTTCTTTCACAGTTTTTCCGTAACCAAATCCAATAGCTATCGTTCCTTCTATACTCGCAAATAAAGTATTTATCATATTTGTTTTTATAATCGATTCAATATCACCACGAGTCGTATACAAAATGAACGTCATTTCATCAACTTTTTTAAATGAACCATGTAGTGCTTTTGAAATAGCATCTAATTGCTCAAGCAAACCTACTCGTAATTCTAAAGAAGAAATCATACAAGCACCAACAGTAGCTGAATGGCTTTTTACTAACTCAGCTTTTATTTTTGCATCTTTTAACCCATGTATAATCGATTGCTTCGGATCTATCATACGCTCTGAAGGAATACCTATTTTTTGAAGTTCATCATAGACAGCGTGGATACTAGTTAAAGCTAAATGAGCTTCTCCTGATTGATATTTAGCTATATGAAAATCCATAACTCTATTTATCTCATCTTTACTCCACAGCATATTTTCATAATCAAACACTTGTGGACTTTCTTTTATACCGATATCATGGAACACATTTGTAATGAATGAGCGGTCTACTAAATCAATTGAAATTTTATGTGGTTGAATCCGTTGGTGATACATGATAGAAAGAATGGAAGATACGACCGTTGTCTCGTCTTGCTGTAAATACGTACTTGGAATTCGTAATTGTTCTCTTATTTCTTTTGCCATATAATAAGGTAAAGCACCTGAGAAAAAGATGAAGTCACAAGGCTTTAAACGCTTTAATAGTTCAGAAGATTCTGCCGGATGAAGGTAAATATATGGATCAATCTCTATTTCTTCTAATTTATGAGCAATAGGTAAAAGTGTCTCCATAAACTCTTTTGAACCGACGACTGCAATTTTTATCATTATTTTTCTAACTCCTTATCATTAATTAACGACTATTTAACGTCAACTATATCAAATGTACAAAACTATTGTAAACAGGAAGGGGTCTCTACCTAATGAAAATTACAGCTATTCATCTTTATGCAATTCGTTTACCGCTTCGCGATCCATTTGTTATTAGTTATGGTTCTTATTCTGATATGCCTTCTATTATCGTCAAAATGGAAACAGATGATGGCATTATCGGTTACGGTGAGGGCGTTGCTGATGATCACGTTACAGGCGAATCATGGGAAAGTACTTTCCATACTTTAAAACATACACTTGCTCCTGCGCTCATCGGGCACAATCCAATGAATATCGAGAAAATACACGATATGATGGACAATACAATTTACAGTGTGCCTACTGCGAAGGCCGCGATTGATATTGCTTGTTTTGATATAATGGGCAAAAAACTAAATCAACCTGTATATCAATTAATTGGCGGACGCTACCATGAAGACTTCCCTGTCACTCACGTCTTAAGTATCGCGGAACCTGAAGACATGGCTGATGAAGCTGCCTCCATGATTCAACAAGGTTACCAATCTTTCAAAATGAAAGTCGGTACAAATGTAATAGAAGATGTAAAAAGAATTGAAGCGGTACGTGAACGTGTAGGAAATGATATTGCGATTCGTATTGATGTAAACCAAGGGTGGAAAAATAGCGCAAACACATTAACGGCACTTCGTTCATTAGGTCATGTAAACATCGACTGGATTGAACAGCCTGTTGTCGCAGATGATATTGACGCAATGGCTCACATTCGTTCTAAAACAGACCTTCCACTTATGATTGATGAAGGATTAAAAGGTTCTCGTGAAATGCGCCAAATCATTAAATTAGACGCGGCTGATAAAGTAAATATAAAACTAATGAAGTGCGGCGGCATATATCCCGCTGTAAAACTCGCTCACCAGGCAGAAATGGCCGGCATTGAATGCCAAGTTGGATCCATGGTCGAATCATCTGTTGCCTCTTCCGCAGGATTCCATGTTGCTTTCTCGAAAAAAATTATTACGAGCGTTGAACTTACAGGTCCATTAAAGTTCACGAAAGACATCGGAAACTTACATTACGACGTACCATTTATTCGCTTAAACGAAAAGCCAGGACTCGGCATTGAAATAAATGAAGATACATTACAAGAACTAACCGTCTTTCAAGACGTTGTACGCTAAAGGAGGACTAACACATGACAGTTCTATACAAAGGATCGTTAAAACAAAATAACGAGTCATTTCACGTTACATTACTATCACTAGAGAACATCGAGCAAATCTTATCACTACAAAACGTCGTAGTTGAAGCGCTAGAGGATAAAAGTCGCTTACAACCACTCTCGTTAGAAGAATTTCAATACATTCTAGAAGGAAACGGCATGATGATCGGTGCTTTTATCGAAAACGAACTCATCGCATTTCGTGCCCTACTCGTCCCTCCTATCGACGACGAACATTTAGGACTTGATATTGGCATAGCAGAAAGCGAACTACATCGCGTCATCTATCAAGAAATTTCAAATGTTCACCCGAACAGCCGAGGAAATGGGATGCAAAAAATATTAGCGACAGTCATCATGAACGAATTACAAAAAGAAGATAGCAAATACGACTATGTTTGCTGTACCGTTGCTCCTTTTAACATTCCAAGTTTAAAAGACAAGTTTTCGCAAGGAATGGAGATTGCTGCATTGAAAGAGAAATATGGCGGGAGTATGCGGTATGTGTTTGTAAAGGAATTGCGTGGAGACAAGGAGAGAGATTGGACGGAGATTAAGAATGTTCCGATGAGCGATGCTGATGGACAGCAGGCGTTGCTTTCGGAGGGGTATCGTGGGTATGAGATGGAGAAAGTAGACGGAGATTTTGTTGTGAAATTTGGACGATAATTGCTAAGTAAGAAAAAGGAGATGTCTGCTGTGACATCTCCTTTCACTTTCTCTTCATTGAACATATCGATTGCAACTCCAAATATATTAGCGATTTTTGAGATATATCGCCTTACCGACAAACATTAATAATAATCGCAACCTATATAAAGTGTATTGTGTAACTTTACCTATAAGTTTGCCGTGTGTTCTATTCATGTAGCTTTGGAATAAGGTTTGGTCAAATTGATACTAATAACTTTAATAAACGAGCGAGTGGAACGGACGCTTCCCTTAGTTAATAGGTCACTTTGCTCTCTCGATATGCTTTCTTTACCCGTTCACTTTGAGCGAGTTGTCCTTGTATACGTTGAAGAGCTTTCAAATGAAAATAACCTAAATCTCGGATACATAAATCATTTATTAATAAAAGTGTTCTTTGGAAGCTTTATCCAAACATATATAGAAATATGAAAAAATGAATTTTAATCTGACCAAAGGAGATGAAGAAATTGTTTAAAAAAGTCGGTATAGGAGTATTTTCTACAGCAATTGTATTAAGTGCCAGTATAAGTTTTTCAGGTATTGTATCAGCAGATAGTTCATCTGCAAATGAACAAGTTAGGAATGGAGATTTTGAGGATGGGCTAAATGACTGGATTTTATATAGTCCTAATTCTTCTATCGAGAATATTGGTAATTCTCAAACAGACAATCATTATCTGAAATTAATACATGGAGACTCAGTCTATCAGTTTGTTACTGTAAAACCGAATACAGAATATACATTAACATTTGATATAGCGGGAAGTATAGGTTCTCCATCAGAAGTAACAGTAGGTAATCTGAATACCAATCAAGAAATAGTTCCATTAACAAAGAAGCAGTATAATACAGGATTTAATCCGGAACATCATGAGATAAAGTTTAAAACAGGGGAAGATGTGTCAAACTTTGCTGTCAAACTTGCTTCTACAGCAAAGGGGATGGTTAAGTTTGATAATGTACAATTAAAAGAAAAGGAAAAAACTTATATTTTTAATATTGATTTTGACTACAATTCCAGTTTAGAACCTTTTAAACTTGAGGGCGATATAAATTACAATATTGAAGAGCATGCAGGAGTAAATAATTCTAAAGGAATTCATTTAAGTGGATATGGCGGTGTATTTAGGGGGCGCGTAACTTTGAAGCCTAATACTACATACATACTGTCCGCATCTGGAAAAGTAACTACTCCTGGTAGAGGTATATACGTAGAAGCAGCGGGGCCTGATGTAATAAAACCAGTCAGCATTGGATTTACTTCCTCACAGTATGAACAAAAGTCGTTCGAATTTACTACTCGAAATTATAGTTCTCCAAGTCCATACATCAACATTTTTACTGATTCCGTATTACCAGGCGATTATAATGAATATCTTCATGCCTATCTTGATGATATCGTACTAGTTGAAAAGTAGCCATAATAAAAATATTCTTCAAATCCTGGAAGCATAAGTTGGCCAAAACGGCCATCTTATGCTTTTTGTTATAAATCCCTGTGATTTGAACCATAAGTTCGCCACAGACAAAAAGAACCATAACCTTGCCCAGACGGCAAAGTTATAGTTCAAATCACACATTGCTAAACCGTCATCTTCCAACTAGATAACGCTAACCAATTCTCCATTTCCTTATAATCAGGCATTATTTTGCCGACAAGACGCCAAAAAGATCGATCATGATTTAAATGAACCATATGGCACATTTCATGAACAACTACGTAATCAATTACTCGCTGTGGTGCCATCGCTAGTTTCCAATTGAATGTTAGTTGCAGATTTGAATCACAAGTTCCCCACGTACGACTACTATCTGTAATACGAATAGAACGCGGTTTTGTTTTGAAGTTACTTTGATGCACTTTAATACTCTTCTCTACCAATGACTTACACTGCTTATAATAAAATCGTTTTAAAGCCTGCTGGATTTTCTCATCCTTAATCTCTTTCACATAAATGTGTAGCTTATCTCCTTCAAGCACTGCACTGTCTTGCGTAATATTTGCATCTTGAAAAATCTGTATCGGATACGTATTGCCTAAATATAGAAAGCCCTCTCCTTGATCGTAATCCTTTTCCTGCGGTCCAAGCGCTCGCTCTTGCATTTCCTTACGTGTTTTCTGAATCCAATCCCATTTCTCCTCTAGCAACTGGACTAAGTATTCAACAGGTGTTCCCTTTGGAGCCTGCACTTCCACATTTCCGTACGAATCTACAAAAAGACGCACCGACTTTTTTTTCTTATAAGTTATATAAAAATTAATCGTCTCACCTAAATATGTATGTACCATTTCATCACCTAACGTATTATTTTACAAATAAAAAAAGAATAGGACACGAACGTCCTACTCTACCTATTATATCATTTGCTGCTTTAACAAAATCATTACCCTCTATACTTTACACCTAATCCCTTAATGAAATTCCTTGCGTATCTATCGCCGCACTCTTTGTAATTTTTATGACCTTTTTTTCTTAATAGGGCTCCTAGTTCTCCCTTTGTTACCGTAACGCCTACGCTATCTAATATATCAAGTACATCCTCACTCGTTAAAGATAGTGCAATTTTCATTTTCTTTAGAAGAAGGTTATTCGCACTCTCTTTGCTTTGTACAGGTGCTGGTTGTCCTGGTTTCGGATCTTGCTTCCCTCTTTTTAAAGTGATAAATCCATTGAAAAATGCCTCTAACATCATCATATCGCATGTTAATACGTACTCATCTTCGACCACATCATCATTTTCAGCTTCATGCTGAGGCGCTCTCTTTATTTTTATAAGCATATCAACTACGTCTTCTTTCGTTACTTCCATACCACCAAGTTTAAAGATTTCTACCATATCTATATCTCTTATATCTAAAGCGTACCTTACTCTTTTTAATATATCATTGTTGCTCATTGCCATTGTTTTGCCTCCTGAAATGTTGATTATAGTAATGCTTTTAGCATGTATAAATGAATGTCGTTAAGTTACTACTTTAACATTTTAGGGGGAGGTTTTGTAGTCTTAGGTGGATTAATGCTTGTGGGGATGATTTTAAAACCGCAACATATGCTGTTTAGGTATTTCCATTTCATATTTTCTTCCAATTAAATCATACTGATACTAGGGTTAATATGGGAAAAGATCAATATTGAATTATTTAATTGATTATAAAGATGCTGAACGAAACCTCTGTTGGGAATTCACTATTAATTAACACAATTGAAAATGGACAAACCTGATATAAATTTGTCCATTTTTTTATGCAACTCAAATATAAATATTTGTGATACAGTTCAACAAAACTAATCTAAATAAGGTTATTTTTTATTATTTTCATAATTAAATTTAACAAAAAAGGTAGTGCCTTCGGATCCCGTTTGAATTTCTATTTTTGCATTATGACGGGCAGCAATGGCATAACATATACCTAATCCCAATCCTGTTCCATTAACTTTGGTCGTGTAAAATGGAGTACCCAGTTTCTCTAATACTTCAGGCCTGATACCATTTCCTTGATCCCGCACTGCAAGCACCACACAATCTCGATCTTCTTTGTATGTGCTAATGGTTAGAACTTTCTCTGTGTCCATCGCTTCTAAGCCATTACGGTATAAGTTTATTAATAATTGCCGTATCTCATTACGATTTAAAAGTAATTCCGGAATGTCACTTGTATCGACTTGAATATATTTATTTTGATTATGCGTATCAATCTTTATTAACGGAGTAATATCGCGAATAATTGAATTTAAATCTAACATCTGTAAATCCGATTTCCTTGTATTACCCATTGAGAGAAATTCAGTAATAATAGAATTGGCACGGTCAAGTTCTTCAATCATTAAATTAAAGTGCTTATTATGTTTCTCATAGGTGGGCTCTTCTTTTAATAACTGCAAAAATCCTCGTACTGTTGTCATTGGATTTCTAATCTCATGACTGATACCAGCTGCCATTTGCCCTATTAAATCTATGTTGGATAACCTTTTCAATTCCTGCTCATATTGCTTTTTTTCCGTTATGTTTTTAAAAATACAACAAATACCATCATCATACGGATATGCAATAACTTCGTGCCAATATTCATCAGGGGCAGAAAAAAATTCAAAATACACTGTAGTTCGCTCTGACATTACACGATGAAGTTCCTTATACATGACTTCGTCAATGCTACTCGGGAAAATCTCCCATATATTCTTGCCTAATACATCTTTTGCTGTTTTTCTTTGTGGAAAATATTGATGCTTATTTACGTACGTAAATTCCCACGTATTATTTAAAGTAAAGAATCCATCCGTAATACTTTCAATCACACTTGTAACTTTTTCATTAGCAATAGCTAGTTCTCGCGTTCGCTCTTCCACCATGCTTTCAAGTCGACCCATATATAACAAGTTTGAAAACGTAGGCGCTGTGGCATCAACGATAGATTTTGCAAGTTGTATTTGGGAATTATCATAATTGTGACTTTTTCCCCCTTTGCCACCGACGATTACCCCTAATACTTCTCCCATTGAAACCAATGGAATCATCAATAGGCCCTTACTATCTATATTTTTTGTTTGAATAACCTCTTGGATCTTGGCTTCATAGCTTTTCTCCATCCAATCCGCTTCTGTCCAATCACATTCCTTGCTTAACTTCGTTGTTTTAATCGTTGTTTTGTCTAGGGGATCTAAAAGGTGAGCTACCATGTTTTTACTCTCTAAAATCTTTCCTAAGTAAAAGAAACATTTATCAAAACTCTCCTGTATCGAGGAACACATTGATAAATCACGGGTAACATTTAGTAACAGCTGCTTCTCAGCAATAAGGTTTTCCTTCTGCTTTAAATTTTTTGCATTTTGAATTGCGACCGCAGCCATATTTACGTAAGCTTCAACACTTTGAATTTCTGAATTTGTTAAGTTCATTGGAACTCCATAATCAAATAAAAAAACCAAACCAAATAACTCTTGCTCAAATGAGATAGGCAGAGCTAATAAGGACTTAATTTTGAACGCAGCAACTGGTCTCGAATCCGGTCGATCATCCTTTGATGTATCAGAGATATAAATCGTTTTTTTTGTTTCAATAACTTCTTTTGCCAGTAAGTCTATTTCAGGGTCAATCACCTGAGTATCAAGCGTTACGCCATTTATTGTCTCTGGTTTTCCTGCAAACCCTCTAAACGTTCCATCTTCCTGGGGTAAATAAATTCCAACAGAGTTACACTTAACAATCTCCTCTGATATCGCAATTGTTACACGCTGCAATACTTCACGTAGTTCTAATTTTGTATTTATTATTTTTGTTATATTCGCGAGCCTAGAATATCTCGCCTGATCACTTAACATTCACACGGCCTCCAATTATAGGCATAATAAAATAAACATGATACTTTCATTGAAAATCAAGACCAACCTACCATTTTCGCTTTTCTCCTGTATTCTTTTCTTACTCGTGTTTTACATAGAATAGAATACCGCCCTTGCTTATGATACGGTTCACCTTAATTAAAGTGAAACAGTGTAACTTTCAAAAGTTACACTGTTTCACTACCTTCTACTACATTCACACTCGCCTCAAACTTATCAAGCAATGCACGTACTTCATTCGTTGATTTCGTACTCATCAATTGATTTCTTAATTCAGCAGCTCCTGGGAAGCCTTTTACATAAATTTTGAAGAAGCGATGTAATCCTGTGATAGAGCGTGGTAATACTTCTGCATATTGATCTTGAAGATCCAGCTGCAGTCTTAAAAGATCAAGATGTTCTTTACTACTATGCTCTCTTGGCTCTTTTTCGAAAGCAAATGGATTTTTAAAGATACCTCGTCCAATCATAACACCATCAATGCCGTATTTTTCAGCAAGTTCCAGTCCGATTTTACGGTCAGGAATGTCTCCGTTGATTGTTATTAGCGTATTTGGTGCGATACGGTCACGTAATTTTTTAATTTCCGGAATTAGTTCCCAATGCGCATCCACTTGGCTCATTTCTTCTCTTGTACGTAAGTGAATAGAAAGGTTTGCGATATCTTGTTTAAAAATATGCGTTAACCAATCTTCCCATTCGCTTAACTCTTTAAAGCCCAGTCGTGTTTTTACGCTAACAGGTAGCCCGCCCGCTTTTGCTGCTTGAATAAGTTCTGCCGCAACGTCTGGACGTAGAATAAGGCCACTACCTTTTCCTCTTGATGCTACGTTCGGTACAGGACAACCCATATTAATATCGATGCCCTTAAATCCTAACTCTGCCATACCAATACTCATTTGACGGAAATATTCAGGATTATCTCCCCAAATATGCGCCACGATCGGTTGTTCATCTTCTGTAAAAATTAAACGGCCACGTACACTTTTCATACCTTCTGGATGACAATAGCTATCCGAATTTGTGAACTCTGTGAAGAATACGTCTGGGCGACCAGCTTCACTTACTACGTGACGGAACACAACGTCTGTCACATCTTCCATTGGTGCAAGTACAAAAAATGGTCGTGGTAAATCACGCCAAAAATTATCTATCATTTCAAATTCAAATCCTCTCAATATGAATGCAATTTCAAACTCTCAATACATCAAAAAGCAGATGGTATAGATTTTCCTATATCAACTGCTTTCCTATTATACCAACTTAAGCCAAGCTACACACTCTACATGAGTCGTATGCGGGAACATATCAACAGGTTGTACTTCCTGCGTTTTATATCCGCCTTCTTCTAGTACTTTTAAGTCACGTGCTAATGTTGCTGGATTGCATGATACGTATACGACGCGTTTTGGTTTCATGTCGATGATTGTGTTTAGTAGTGCCTCATCACAACCTTTACGCGGTGGATCTACGACCATTGTGTCAGCGATTACGCCTTCTTTGTACCATTTTGGAATGACTACTTCTGCTTCTCCTACGCCAAATTCAGCATTTGTCATGTTATTTAGTGCCGCGTTTCGGTTTGCGTCTTCGATTGCTTCCGGAACGATTTCAACGCCGTACACTTTTTTCGCTTTTTGCGCTAGGAATAAGGAGATTGATCCAATTCCGCAATAGGCATCAATTACTGTTTCGTTGCCATCTAATTTTGCATATTCTAACGTTTTATCGTATAGCACTTTCGTTTGTTCTGGATTTACTTGATAGAATGAACGTGCTGAAATTGCAAATTTAATGTCACCGATAAAGTCATAAATGTATTCTGATCCGTACAGTACTGTCGTTGTGTCTCCGAAGATTACGTTTGTACGTTTCGTGTTTACGTTTTGAACAATCGATTTTACTTCTGGGAATTTTGCAGCAATTTCTTCAATGATTGCTTTTTTGTTTGGTAATTCTGCTGTACGAGTAATGAAGACAAGCATAATTTCCCCTGTTACTTGTCCGTAACGAGCCATTACGTGGCGAAGTGTTCCTTTATTACGCTCTTCGTTGTATGCCGAAATACCGTGTTTTTCACAAATACGTTTTACTTCCTGGATTAATGTATCGTTTTCTTCTGCCTGAATTAAACATGATTCCATATTAATGATGTCATGTGTTCCTTGGCGATAGAAACCAGCGACAAGTCCACCTTCACGTTCTCCAATTGGTACTTGTGCTTTGTTACGGTATACCCATGGGTTCTTCATGCCAAGTACAGGGTGCACAGGAACATCGCTTAATCCGCCAATACGTTGCATAACGTCACGTACTTGTTTTTCTTTCGCTTGTAATTGTCCTTCATATGTTAAGTGCTGAAGCTGACAACCGCCGCACTGATTGTACACTGGGCATTCTGCATCTTTACGATATGGGCTTTCTGTATGAAGTTTCATTAAACGACCGAATGCGAAGTTTTTCTTCACTTTAATAATTTTAATTTGTGCTTCTTCACCTGGTAATCCGTTTTTAACGAAAATAGGATAGCCTTTTACTTTCGCAACACCGGCACCATCATGTGTTAAATCTTCAAATACTACGTCTATAAACTCATTTTTCTCAATTGGTGGCGTCATTTTTGTACTCATTTTCCGACCTCTCTTTTTCATAACACTGCGTTACATTTTATCATACTTATATGGTCTATTTCTATCGGAAGAAAAAAAGCTATTGACGATAGTTCTCTGTTAATGTTACGCTACTACTAATTTAATACGGACGATGTTACCTCATATATATTCGATAATATGGATCGAGAGTTTCTACCCGGCAACCTTAAATTGCTGGACTATGGGGAAAACTAATGAATATTAGCCTATGTGCAAAAAAAGACTTATATTGATTAGCTTTCTCTCATAGATGAAAGTGAATCCATATGGGTCTTTTTTTATTTTTATTTTTCTAAAAGGTCAGACATCTTACGTATGACATAAAACCTCTTTGTTTTATTTTTAGTAATATAACGAGCGTTTTATGTACAAACTTTATACGAACTTCTGAAAGGGGCAACTACATGCAATA
Organism: Bacillus sp. BC08; assembly: GCF_054326875.1. Taxonomy (NCBI): domain Bacteria; kingdom Bacillati; phylum Bacillota; class Bacilli; order Caryophanales; family Bacillaceae; genus Bacillus; species Bacillus sp. BC08. Next base: position 158,133 of record NZ_JBTGPA010000030.1, read on the forward strand.
TGTAATGAGCATTATCGGTATTCTTGTCGTTTTAGGTTTATGCTTTGCTTTGTCAAACAATAGAAGTAAAATCAACTTCCGTGCAATTGCTATTATGATTGGTTTTCAAATTTTAATCGGTTGGTTTATGTTTGGCACAAAGATTGGTCAACAAATCATTATTTTCATTGGTAAAGTTTTCAACAAACTAATTAAACTTGGTACGACAGGTGTCGATTTTCTCTTTAATGGAATTCAAAGAGATTTTGTCTTTTTCTTAAACGTACTATTAATTATCGTATTTTTCTCAGCACTACTTTCTATCTTTAGTTATTTAGGTGTTTTACCATTCATCGTTCGCGTTGTCGGCGGTGCCATTTCAAAAATTACTGGTTTACCACGCGTCGAGTCATTCCACGCAGTAAACTCTGTATTCTTCGGTTCAAGTGAAGCGTTAATCGTTATTAAAAATGATTTACAACATTTCAATAAAAACCGTATGTTTATCATTTGTTGTTCTGCGATGAGTTCCGTTTCTGCTTCTGTTACAGCATCATACGTAATGATGTTAGATGCGAAATATGTACTAGCAGCTCTTCCGCTAAACTTATTCTCAAGCTTGATCGTTTGTTCGCTATTAACACCAGTTGATACGAAGAAAGAAGATGAAGTGATTCAAAAATTTGATAGAACTTTATTCGGAGACAGCTTTATCGGCGCAATGATTAACGGGGCGCTTGATGGTTTAAAAGTAGCTGGTATCGTTGCCGCATTAATGATTGCCTTCATCGGTGTGATGGAAGTTGTAAACTACGTAATTAGTGCCGCTTCAGGTGCAATGGGATATGCTGTTACTTTACAACAAATCTTCGGTTATATACTTTCTCCATTTGCATTCTTAATGGGTATTCCAACTCAAGATATTATCCCAGCTGGTGGTATTATGGGTACGAAAATTGTATTAAACGAGTTTGTAGCAATCCTTGATTTAAAAGATGTTGCATCAACATTATCTCCACGTACAGTCGGAATCGTTACAGTATTCTTAATTAGCTTCGCAAGTATTAGCCAAATTGGTGCGATTGTTGGTACAATCCGTGCCCTTTCTGAAAAACAAGGAAGCATTGTTTCTAAATTTGGTTGGAAAATGTTATTTGCATCAACACTTGCTTCTATTTTATCTGCAACAATCGCTGGATTGTTTATTTAATAAAAAACTCCACCTTACTTCTCCTTTTCCAAAAGGAAATTTAGGTGGAGTTTTCTTATTTTCTTCTATATGTATTTTTATGTAAACCCCACCAAAAAAATATAAGTTATTTTCCGAATTATCCCAAAAATGTATTCCCCTATATATTCTATAGTGATATGATGTACAAGGGTATAATTCAAATTTTTAAAATCGAAAATTTGAGTTAGTTTCACTTATACGAATGATGATTGCATGACATAATTGATGATAATTAAAACACAATAGAAGGATGATAGAATGAAAAAATATACATATATCGCTTTACTTTCTTCTGCTATTCTCGTAGGTTGTAGCACTAGTGATAAACAAATAAAAGAAGCGACGGCGAAACAAGCAGTTGAACAAAAAAAAGCGAAAGCAGTTGAACTTCCTTTAACACAAGGGATTATTACATGGGATCCGTATGAATATAACGCACAAAACACCACGCTTTATACAAAGGATTTAAGAGATTCATTCACACAAGTACGTTACAATATTTGGCGTACTGCTGATGGTCCTGAAAGCAAACAGACTTTTACTTCACAAGAAAAAGAACGTGACTTTGCCCTCCCACTACATTTAAAATCATTTCATTTAAAACGTGGCGAATTCCAAATTGAAACAGTAGGAATCAAAGAAGATAATACTGAAACAAATCTAGTAACATCTAAAATTACATTCCAGCAAAGTGTACCCGTATTAATGTACCATGCAATTGAAAAATACCCTGGACCAAGTGATGGGGATTATGGCTTATATGTACCACCTGAGCAATTCGAAAAGCATATGCAATATTTGAAAGATAACGGTTATACGATGCTTACTTTTGAACGTTGGAATGATATAAATCGTGTAAATAAACCTGTTTTTGTAACGATGGATGATGGTCGAAAAAATAATATGAACGCTCTTCATATTTTACAAAAATTAAAAGATGATAGATTTCAACCTACAGCTACTGAATTTCTTACTGCAAATGAGATAGACAAACCAAATCGTCTATCAACAGATGAGATAAAACAAATGATGGATTCAGGCATTTTTTCTATTCAATCGCATACTGCTAATCATACGATGATGGCCTATTCAAGTAATTATGATGAGGAATTACGTAGTTCGAAAGAAAAAATCGAAGCCCTTACTGGTAAAAAGGTCATCGCTCTCGCCTATCCAGTAGGTTCTTATAATGACCTAGCTGTTGAAGAAACAAAAAAACATTATGAGTTCGCAGTAACTACTGATCACGGTAATCACATTACAAAAGGGATGCCAAACGAACAGTACTTAATTAAACGCCATTTTGTAGGGCCTAATACATCAATGGAAAAATTCATATCTCTTATAAAGTGAAACTTTAATCAGCCCTCACCTAATTTCTTTGTTTTCGCTGAATCTTGAGGCGGAGTCTTACTGCCCACAAATAGTGGGATAAAGCAAACCTTACTAAAAGATGGTAGAAATAACTCTATTAAAAACCTATCTCATTACTAAAATGATATGATGAACAAGGGTATATCCCCACCTCTCTAACAGCGGTGGGGATTTTAAATATAAGCATGCAACATAATACACAATAGAAGGTGATTTTATGAGAAAGTACGCAGCAATCGCTTTATGTACGTCTGCCATTTTAGCTGGCTGTAACAGTAGCAATGTAAGTCCTGAACCTAAAAAAGAGAAAAAGGTTCAAGAGACTAAGAAACAAGAAGTGGCCGTACAAGAACAAGGTAAAATTTCTTATCATCCAATTACACATGAATCTACAAATACTACTATTCATATGACAGATATAAAGGATACTTTAACTGAGGTACAATATAAAATTTGGCGCACAGCTGACGGAAAGGAACACACTAAATCTTTTTCTTCTAAAGAAAAAGAGAAACAGTTTACACTTCCTTTTGACATAAAAGAATTTGAAGGAAAACGCGGTGAATTCCAAATTGAAGCAATAGGAATGAAAGAAGATGGGAAAACCATTCCACTCACAAAATCTGCAATTACTTTCGAGCAAAAGGTTCCCGTTCTTATGTACCATGCAATCGATGATTATCACGGACAAGGCATTAAAGATTTATTCGTATCCCCCGCTAACTTTGAAGCCCAAATGAAATATTTACAAGACAACGGCTATACATTACTAACTTTTGAACGCTGGGGCGATATAAATAAAGTGAATAAACCTATCTTTGTTACATTTGATGACGGTATGAAAAATAATATGAATGCATTTCATATTTTGAAAAAGCTAAAAAACGATACGTTTAAACCAACAGCAACGGAATATATGATTGTTAATAATGTTGATGCTGAAGGATCTCTTTCTACATCTGACATAAAAGAAATGGTTGATTCCGGCATTTTCTCCATGCAATCTCATACTGCAACACATGCAGACTTACCGAAGATCACAAACTATGAAGAAGAATTAAAAGGATCGAAAGAAAAGCTAGAAAAAATAACAGGTAAGCCCGTTATCGCAGTTGCTTATCCATTCGGTCATGTAGATGATAAAGTCGTTGCAGAAACGAAGAAATATTATCAATTTGCGACGACAACAAAACCCGGAAAGTTCATCACAAAAGGTGAATCCGATGAGTTGTTAAAAATGAAGCGTGTTCGCATACACAATTCGACGACTGTAGAACAATTTGCTTCTTCGATTAAATAACGATGAGAGCTCAATATATTTTGAGCTCTCTTTTTACGCTATATTTATATATATTTTTTGAATTTTCTTGTATTATATATAGTAAGAAATCTTTCAAATTAAAGGAGATTATACATATGTCATTTGAACAAACGTTAGAGAAATATGCTGCCCTTGCAGTCAATGTTGGTGTTAATATTCAACCAGGACAAACATTATCAATTAGTGCACCTCTTGAGGCTGTACAATTTGTACGCCTCGTTACAGAAAAAGCATATAAATCTGGTGCAAAACACGTATATGTGGATTGGAATGATGAGACGTTAACACGCTTAAAGTTCGATCTAGCTCCTGAAGAAGCATTCGCTGAGTTCCCATCTTGGAAAGCACACGCTCGTGAAGAGTTAGCAAAAGAAGGCGCTGCATTTATGTCTATTTATGCAGAAAACCCTGATTTATTAAAAGGTGTAGAAGCAACGCGTATCGCAACAGCTCATAAAGTAGCTGGTGAAGCAATGAAAGTATACCGTGATTACGTACAAGCTGATAAAGTAAGCTGGTGTGTCATTTCTGTCCCTACGAAAGAATGGGCTGCGAAAGTATTCCCTGACGTTGCACCAGAAGAACGAGAAGCAAAACTATGGGATGCTATTTTCAAAGCTACTCGTGCTGATTTAGAAAATCCTGTGGAAGCATGGAAAGAACACGATGAAACGTTACATACAAAAGTTGATTACTTAAATGAAAAACATTATAAAGCTCTTCACTATACAGGTCCTGGAACAGATTTAACGATCGAACTTCCAGAAAAGCATGTATGGGCTGGTGCTGGTAGCTTAAATGAAAAGAACGTACCATTTATGGCGAACATTCCAACTGAAGAAGTATTTACAATGCCGCTTAAAACAGGTGTAAACGGTCAAGTATCTAGCACAAAACCGTTAGCATTTGCAGGTAACATTATTGATAACTTCACGTTAACATTTGAAAACGGACGTATCATAGACTATAAAGCTGAAACTGGTGAAGAAGCTTTAAAACATTTAGTAGAAACAGATGAAGGTTCTCACTTCTTAGGAGAAGTGGCTTTAGTACCTCATGACTCACCAATTTCAAACACAAATATTTTATTCTACAATACGCTATTCGATGAAAACGCATCTTGCCACCTTGCAATCGGAAGTGCTTATGCTTTCAACTTAGTTGGCGGGAAAACAATGTCTAAAGAAGAACTTGCTGAAAACGGAGCAAACACTAGTATTACACATAACGACTTCATGATCGGATCAGCCGAGCTTGATATCGATGGTATTACAGATGATGGAAGACATGAACCAATCTTCCGTAAAGGTAACTGGGCATTTTAATACAAATAAAAGGCTATCTTCCACACCGGAAGATAGCCTTTTATGATGCTGATGAAACCTTAAGCCCAATTACTCCTAAAACGATAAAGAGAATACAAAACGCTTGGAATAAGCTAATATGCTCTTTAAAGAAATACACGCTAATGATTGTAATAAGTAATGTTCCTACGCCAGACCAAATGGCATAAGCAATACTTAAATGGATTTTTTTTACAACGATAGCAAATACGCTGAAACAAATTCCATAAAATACGAAAATCAGTACACTTGGAACGAGCTTTGTTAAACCGTTTGATAATTTCATCGCAATTGTTCCAGCTACTTCAAAAATAATTGTTACGAGTAATAATAGCCAATATACCATACTAGAATCTCCTTCTCTGTTACCTTATAGAGATTCTAGTATACTACTTATAGTCCTAATGAAATATATTTAATTTCTAAATATTCTTCGATACCGAAATGGCCTCCTTCGCGGCCAATACCACTCTCTTTAAAGCCACCGAATGGTGCTTGTGCAACTGATGGAAGACCATCATTTAATCCGATAATGCCGTACTCTAATGCTTCACTAATTTGGAACGCTTGACTAATATCTTTTGTAAAAATATAAGCAGCCAAGCCATATGGGGTATTATTTGCACGTTCGACTACTTCTTCAACCGTTTTAAATTTCGCAACTGGTGCAACTGGACCGAATGTTTCTTCATTCATACAAAGCATCGTATCGTTCGCCAATCCAATTACAGTTGGTTGCATAAAGTGTCCATCTAGCTCCTCAACCTTTTGGCCACCAAATAAAACTGTTCCCCCATTTTGGATAGCATCTTCAATATGTTCCTGTACTTTCGAAACTGCATTCTCGTCAATAAGTGGTCCTACAGTCGTTCCGTCACCGAAACCGTCTCCTACTTTCAACTGACCTACTGCCTTTTCGAACTTCTCTACAAATACTTCATACACTTCTTCCTGAACAAATACTCGGTTTGTACATATACACGTTTGTCCTGCATTACGAAATTTCGAGCCGATTACCGCCTCTACCGCTTTATCTAAGTCCGCATCATTCATAACAATAAACGGCGCGTGACCACCTAACTCAAGTGAAACCTTTTTCATCGTTTGTGCAGCACTGGCCATTAATTCCTTCCCAATTTCCGTTGATCCTGTAAAGGAAACTTTTCGAACACGTCCATCTTCCATCCACGTATCAGCAATTGCTTTCGCACTGCCTGTTACAATATTTATTACGCCTTTTGGAATATCCGCTTCATGAGCTAATTCGGCTAATTTCAACGCAGTTAACGGCGTTTGACTTGCAGGTTTTACAACTGCTGTACATCCTGCTGCAAGCGCCGGAGCTACCTTTCTCGTAATCATAGCAGCCGGGAAATTCCAAGGTGTAATAGCTGCCATAACTCCAACCGGTTGCTTCATAACTAAAATACGTTTATTCGGATGAGAAGCAGGAATCATTTCACCGTATACGCGTTTTCCTTCTTCTGCATACCATTCAACAAAGCTATTTGCATAATTCACTTCACCAAGTGCTTCTGCAAATGGCTTTCCTTGTTCTCTCGTCATAATCGCTGCAATCTCTTCTTTATTTTCATCAATAAGTGTGAACCATTTTTTCAACTTCACTGCACGGTCTGCTGCCGTTAACTTAGACCATGATTTAAAAGCTTCATGGGCCGCATCAACAGCTTGCTTTGCCTCTGTTACTCCGCCCTTTGGTACCGTCGCAAATATTTCCTTCGTTGCTGGATTATTTACTTCGATTTGCTCTTGCAATGTAATCCACTCACCATTTATATACATCGCCTTTTTCTCTACATTTACAAACGTCGCTTTTTTATCCAATGTTTTCTTCCTCCTCTATAAGTTTCTTTATTTTCCTAGTGGCAGCAGATTGACTTATTTTTAAAAACTCCGCTACTTTATAACTCGATCCATATGTTTTATATGCTTTCAAAATAATATTCCGTTCTACTTCTTCTAACATTTTATAGAGACTTTGACCGGACTGTTCAACCGTTGATTCTTGCATCGCTATTGGCAAATCTTCTATCGTAACGATATCGTCAGCAGTTATCACAATTCGCTCAATCACATTTTCAATTTCTCTATTATTTCCTTCCCACGGGTAACCAACAAACATTTGCAATGTGCTAGGTGCTAATTTTACATTCCGGCCATATTTCTCGTTAAAGTGCTGTAAATAATGATAAATGAGTGGCAAAATGTCTTCGGTTCTTTCCCGGAGTGGTGGAATTAAAATGGGAATGACATTCAGACGATAATATAAATCTTTCCGGAATGTTCCTTGTTTCACCATCATACTTAAATCTCGATTTGTTGCCGCTACAATTCTAACGTCCACCTTTTTTAATTCCCTTCCGCCTATAGGGCGAAACGTTTTTTCTTGCAACACTTGCAAAAGCTTTGCTTGAATTTCAAGCGGCATTTCGCCAATTTCATCTAAGAAAAGAGTTCCTCTATGCGCTGACTCTAATAATCCCTTTTTCCCTTCACGATTCGCACCTGTAAAAGATCCACCTGAATATCCAAAAAGCTCTGATTCAATTAAATTCGTTGGCAATGCCGCACAGTTAATTTCATAGAAACTTTCATTCTTCCGGTTACTCACTTCATGTAAATGACGTACTAATCGACTCTTCCCTACTCCTGTCTCGCCTAAAACGAGAACTGTACTATCTACCACGGATACTTTCTTGATTGTCTCGACTATTTTTTGCATAGCGATACTTTTAAAAATAAGTCCTTCATGTTCATACGTTTCTCTTAATTCTTTTTTATATGTTTTTAACTGATTATCCATTTCCTCTACCTTTTGACGTAATTGGTAGAGTTCTGTAAGATCACGAGAATAACTAATTACTCTTCTTAAATTTCCCTCATCGTCAAAAACCGGCCTTGTACGAACGTGTAAATACTCTCCTGATTTTGTCGTTTGAACGAGTTCAATCGGTCTCTTTTTTTCAATTACTTCTAACGTTGCCGATGGATAAAAGATACCATCCTTCTGCAATTCTTTCACATGCTTTCCTACTAACTCTTTAGCAGCTAATTGATAGTGCCCTTCACATGTACTATTTACACGCACAACGATTCCCTTTTCGTCAGTTACAAAAATTTCGTCAAACGCATATTCAAATACATCTTGTAAATCCATTAACATTCGTTCCTTTTCTGCAACCATCCTAGCCACCCCTAACTTCCAATCCATCGATTCACTTCACTACCTTTATTATAAAGTGAATTTTCTGCATTTTATATAGAGTCAGCTAGAATGTTTGCGATTTATTATTTAGCTTTTAAACATGCGCAGTATTTGCTTTCTCATAACAGACTTGTAATGATTCTTCAATGATTGTTAATCCTTCTTCAAGTTGCTCATCTGTAATAACTAATGGCATTAACACACGAATAACATTACCGTATGTCCCTGCTGATAGTAGAAGTAATCCGCGTTTGTTTGCTTCTGCGCACAAGTTAGCTGTTAACGTTTTATCAGGTGCTTTCGTCTTACGATCTTGAACGAGCTCGAATGCACACATTGCCCCTAAACCACGCACATCACCAATGCAATTATATTTATTTTTCATCTCTTCGAATCGGTTCATTACGACTTTTCCTAATTCTATCGCTCTATCATTTAAATTCTCTTTTTCTATTACATCAAGTACTGCCAATGCTGCTGCACATCCTAGTGGGCTTCCTGCATACGTTCCACCAAGCTCTCCCGGCGCAGACTCATTCATAATTTCCTTGCGCCCAATAACACCACTAATCGGTACACCAGCGCCTAATGATTTAGATACCGTAATTAAATCTGGAACGACATCATAATGATCAATGGCAAAATATTTTCCTGTACGACTAAATCCTGTTTGAATTTCATCCGCTACAAATAAGATGCCGTGTTCTGAACAAATATTGCGTACTTCTTGCACAAACTTCTTACTTGGAAAGATAAATCCGCCTTCCCCTTGAACAGGTTCCATTACAACGGCTGCAATTGTTTCTGGTGCTACTTCTGATATGAAGAAATTCTTAAACTCTTCAATCATAAAGTCATCGTACTGCTCTTCCGTTAATCCTTCTGGGCGGCGATATTCGTATGGGAATGGTGCTTTATAGACTTCAGGCGCAAATGGGCCAAATCCAAATTTATATGGTTTTACCTTACTTGTCATCGTCATTGTCATTAATGTACGCCCATGGAATCCTTTAGAAAATGCGATAATACCAGGTCTTTTTGTATATTTACGAGCGATTTTCACAGCGTTCTCAACTGCTTCTGCACCACTATTTAAAAATAGTACTTGCTTATCAAAACTTCCCGGCGCTAATGCCGCAAGTTTTTCTGCTAATTCAATATATGGCTCATACATCATGACATTAAATCCAGTATGAATGTATTGATCTACTTGTTTATGGAGCGCCTCTTTAACAGCCGGATGACAATGCCCTACGTTAATTGTTCCGATTGCTCCCGCGAAATCAATGTACTGATTGCCATCAATATCTGTTACAAGAGCACCCTTTGCAGATTGTACAAACGTTGGGATGCCGTTACTTACTCCTTTTGGTACTATATTTTGGCGGCGTTCTAATAAAGATGCTGCTTTCGGTCCAGGAATTTGTTCATTTACTTTAGCAAATTTTTTTGTATTCATTACGTACCCCATCCTTTTCTTTACATTGTTTTCTCTTTACATTGCAAAATGTATGCCAACATGCTTTTCTAGCATTCATCCTACATGCCTTCTATTTCAGCATAAAAAATAAGTCTATAAAGACTCATTAAGAGTCCCTATAGACTTATTTTTCTTACACATTAGACTTTCCTTGTTCCCAAATAAACTCACCTGAATGAGAAATAAAATCTCCAACAGATTGTACTACTAAATCCGCGAGTGGTTCTAACGTTTGACGATCTCCTGTACCAGATAGTACTCCAATTGCATAGCAATCGCCGCCATTTTTTGCTAAATGTAAATCAGTTGGAGTATCTCCAACGACCGCTACTTCACACGCCTCTAAACGAAACCTTTCACAAAATGATTCTACAATTCTTTTATCTGGTTTTTGTGCCGGAAACGTGTCTGAAGCTACAACATAATCAAAATAAGACTCTAATTGATACTGTTTTAAAAATAATTCTGTCGGTGCGAAATCATCAGCTGTAACAACGCCTAAAATAAATCCTCTATCCTTTAAGCTTTGTAAAATTCTTGGTAAATCTGCCGTCATTCTCATATAGGAACGGTGCTCGTACATAAGGGAAAATAATTTTTCACTTACCCACTCATGCATCTCTTCTTCCTTAGATGACGTAATATACTTACAAAGCCCTTTTGCAACATCAAGGCTTGTTCCTGCCGCTATTGCGCTACGAGGGTTCACAAATACCCCATCTACACCGATCTCTTTTAATAAAGTAGGCTGCATTGACTTTGGAAGTTGATATAAATTTATACATTCTGCCACCAATTCTTCAGCTACTTTTATCCAAATTGAGTGAAAATCCATTAACGTCCCGTCTTTATCAAATAGTATTGCTTTTACCTTCTCCATAGCATCCTACCTCTCGTTTCTTATCTCCTCCAGTGTATCAATAAAGTATGGATATAACATAAACGAATTGTAAAAATACCATAAAAATCAAACTAACTTCCAATTTACAATTCCTCTATATAATAAAAAGGATGCCTTTACAGGGCATCCTCTTGATGTTCAGGAACAAATAGTTCAAGACAATGATATATATTTTCGAATTCCATCGGTGCATCTCCACCGTATTCACCATCTAAGTTAATCATTAGTTTATCTGGTGAATGCACTTTAATTCGATTTGCTTGTGTGTATAGTACTTTTGGATTGTTAATATGTTCACCACGCTGTGCTTGTGTTGCAGCTTTAATTAAGTCAGCTATAGAACCTTTTTTCAGTACTAATAAATCAAATAATCCATCGTTAATTGATGCATATGGTGCTACCTTTTCAAAGCCGCCCACTGAACGAGTATTCGTAATTAAAAACATCGTAATTTCTTCTTGTAGCAACTTTCCATCATACTCAATTTCAACATATGTTGGATGTAATGATGGTAACATTTCGATTCCTTTTAAATAGTAAGCAAGTTGGCCTAATACTGTCTTTAGCTTACTCGGTACTTCATATGTTAATTCTGTAATACGGCCGCCACCAGCGATATTAATGAAATATGTATCATTCGCTCTACCAAGATCTAACGGAACTGTTTTCCCTTCACAGATAATATCCGCAGCCTCTTCAATAGCGCGAGGTACACCGATTGCACGCGCAAAATCATTTGTCGTTCCAACTGGAATAATTCCAAACTTCGGACGATGTTCATGTCCTACTAAACCGTTCACCACTTCATTTAATGTACCATCACCACCAGCTGCGATAACCACATCAAATTTACGATCCGCAGCTTGCCTCGCTGCCACAGTCGCATCTCCAGGGCCAGTTGTCGCATGACAAGACGCTTCATATCCAGCTTGTTCTAATTTTTGTAATACTTCCGGTAAGCTCTTCTTAAATAGCTCGCGCCCAGAAGTAGGATTATAAATAATTCTTGCTCGCTTCATCATTTATTAGCACAGGAAATTTCTTTATGTATCGAAAAAGAACATACCGAACTTCTATTCAGTATTCCCATGCCTACCTCCTCTCATCTTCCTATCCTTCTTTTATCCCGCTCAAACAGGCAGTAAGAACCCGATTCGTGTAGTCCATCAAAAGTAAATATTCATTTCAATGGTTTTGTTTTATTTGACAAAAATTTATGTCCATCTATTTCCTCACAACAATTTACATATAACGAATAATAATTATCTATTATTTCATGAGATGAAAAAAAACCTCTATGTCTAGATTTATCATTATTCCCACCTTTTTGCAACTATCATACCATAGTTGCTATACAAACATTTTCCCACTTTTGACAGTTAATCAAACGTTTGTTTAAACGATCTTCTCTCATTTAAACAAACGTTTGATTAACCTAGAAAAACACCCATGTACGGGTGTTTTTCTGCTTAATCTTTAAAAGTTATTACTATTATCGCTTATTAATCTCTTCAAGTAAGATTTTGTTAACAAGCGGTGGATTTGCTTGTCCTTTTGTAGCCTTCATAATTTGACCAACTAAGAAGCCAATTGCACGGTCTTTACCGTTTTTAAAGTCTTCGATAGATTGTTCATTGTTATCAAGAATTTCTGTTACAACTTTACGAAGTGTACCCTCGTCAGAAATTTGAACAAGACCTTTCGCTTTAACGATTTCTTCTGGGTCTCCACCTTTTTCAATTAATTCATTAAATACTTTCTTCGCGATTTTAGAAGAAATTGTACCTTTTTCAATTAATTGAACCATTTTAGATAAACCAGCAGGCGTTAATGCAACGTCTTTTAATTCTTTTTGTTGTTTGTTTAAGTATGCAAGCACTTCACCCATTAACCAGTTTGATGTTAATTTCGCATCAGCACCGTCTGCAACAGTTGCTTCAAAGAAATCAGACATCTCTTTCGTTAATGTTAATACGTGTGCATCATAAGCCGGTAAGCCAATTTCTGCAACGTAGCGAGCTTTACGTGCATCTGGAAGTTCTGGAATCGAAGCACGAATTTCTTCTTTCCACTCATCATCGATGTAAAGTTCAACTAAGTCTGGCTCTGGGAAGTAACGGTAATCGTCAGATCCCTCTTTCACACGCATTAAGATTGTTTTCTTCGTTGCTTCATCATAACGACGTGTTTCTTGTTGGATGATACCACCAGATAACAATTCTTTCTCTTGGCGCACTTGCTCGTGCTCAAGACCTTTTTGTACGTAAGTGAATGAGTTTAAGTTTTTCAGTTCCGCTTTTGTACCGAACTTCTCTTGTCCAACAGGACGAAGGGAAATGTTCGCATCACAACGTAGAGAACCTTCTTCCATCTTACAATCAGATACGCCAGTGTATTGAATGATTGATTTTAACTTCTCTAAGTATGCATATGCTTCTTCTGGCGTACGCATATCTGGCTCAGATACGATCTCGATTAAAGGCATACCTTGACGGTTGTAGTCTACTAATGAACCATCAGCTGTATGCGTTGATTTACCAGCATCTTCTTCTAAGTGAAGACGTGTAATACCGATACGTTTCTTTTTACCATCTACTTCAATTTCAATCCAACCATTTTCACCAATTGGCTTATCGAATTGAGAAATTTGGTAAGCTTTCGGATTATCTGGGTAGAAATAGTTTTTACGGTCGAACTTCGTTTCCGTTGCGATTTCACAGTTTAATGCCATTGCAGCTTTCATTGCAAAGTTAACTGCTTCTTTATTTAAAGTAGGAAGTACCCCTGGGTATCCTAAGTCAATTACACTTGTTTGTGTATTTGGCTCCGCTCCGAATTCTGTTGGACTCGCAGAGAAAATTTTCGAATTTGTTTTTAACTCAACGTGAACCTCTAAACCAATAATTGTTTCTAAATTCATCTATGCTCGCCTCCTTACAGACTTGCTTTTTTTGTATGATAGTCTGTTGCTTGCTCAAACGCATGTGCAACGCGGTAAATTGTCGCTTCATCGAAGTGTTTACCAATGATTTGTAGACCAAGTGGCATGTTGTTAGCACCGAATCCACATGGAACAGAAATCGCTGGAACACCCGCTAAGTTTACTGGGATTGTTAAAATGTCATTTGCATACATTGTCATTGGATCATCAACTTTTTCGCCCACTTTAAATGCCGGAGTTGGCGTTGTTGGTCCAATAATAACATCGTAGTTAGCAAATACATTTTCAAAGTCGTTTTTAATTAATGTACGTACTTGTTGTGCTTTCTTGTAATATGCATCATAGTAACCAGAGCTAAGTGCAAATGTACCAAGCATAATACGACGTTTTACCTCATCACCGAAACCTTCGCTACGTGTGTTTTTGTAAAGATCTAATAAATTATTTACATTATCAGAACGAACACCGTAACGTACGCCATCAAAGCGTGAAAGGTTAGCAGATGCTTCAGAAGAAGATAATAAGTAATACGTTGCTAGAGCATATTTAGAGTGCGGAAGAGATACTTCCTCCCAAGTTGCGCCCATACCTTCTAATACTTTTAAAGCAGCTAGTACTGACTCACGAGCTTCTTCGCCAACACCTTCTCCTAAGTATTCTTTCGGTACAGCAATACGTAAACCTTTAACGTCGCCTGTTAAACCAGCTAAGTAGTTTCCTACTTCAACGTTTGCAGAAGTTGCATCCATACGGTCAATACCTGAAATAGCTTGTAATAAGTATGCATTATCTTCTACTGTACGTGTAATCGGTCCGATTTGGTCAAGTGAAGATGCGAATGCAACTAATCCGTAACGAGATACACGTCCGTAAGTTGGTTTTAAACCTACAACGCCGCAATATGCAGCTGGCTGACGGATAGAACCACCCGTATCAGAACCTAGAGAGAATAATACTTCTCCTGCTGCTACAGCTGCTGCAGAACCACCACTAGATCCGCCTGGAACGTAATCTAAGTTCCATGGATTTTTCGTAGCGTAGAAACCTGAGTTTTCATTTGAAGAACCCATTGCGAACTCGTCCATATTTAACTTACCGATTGTAACTGTGTCAGCAGCTTTTAGCTTTTGCACAACTGTTGCATCATAAATCGGATCAAAGTTTGCTAACATTTTGCTCGCACAAGTAGTACGAAGACCGTTAGTTACAATGTTATCTTTTACACCAATTGGCATACCGAATAATAAACCATTATCTTCAGCACCAATTTTCGCGTCTAATTCTTTCGCTTTCGCGCGTGCGTTTTCTTCATCTAATGTAAGAAAAGCTTTTACGTTATCTTCAACATCCGCAATACGTTTGTAAGATTCTTCTACTAAATCCGTAACGGAAATTTCTTTGTTGTTTAACTTCTTATGTAACTCTGATACGGAATGATCAAATAATGACATCGAAATTCCCCTCCTCTATTCTAATACTGCTGGAACACGGATTTGATTATCTTTGTGATCCGGTGCATTTTTTAATACTTCTTCGACTGGTAAACCTTTTTCTGGTACATCTTCACGCATAACATTTTTCATAGTTAATACATGAGTTGTTGGTTTTACATCAGTTGTATCTAATTCATTTAACTGTTCTGCAAATGTAACAATTGCATCTAGTTGTTTTTGAAATTTTTCAGCTTCTTGATCAGTAATTGCAAGACGTGCTAAATGTGCTACGTGCTTTACATTCTCAACGGAAATTCTTGACACGGCTAGGCCACCTCCATAATATATCGTTCAATCTACAATACTATTGATGATACCAAATTTTCAGTACTTCAAGCAAGTCAACACACGGCACTTACTGCATTTTTACATAAAAAAAGAAAGGCGAATGCCTTTCTTTACGATTTACTCTTTATCTAACGGTTTATTTTTCGGAAATCTCTCGTTATCTTCTTCATTATCACGAATTGTTTTTTGTAATACAAAACAAGACATCGTTAAAAATAATGTTCCAATTAAATAATATCCTTTTACACTAAGCGTTTCATCTAACGTATAAATTCCAATTAGCATACCTGAAAGTGCGCAAACAAATGAAGTCCATGCTAAAAACGTGAACGCTTGCGTATTACGTCTTCTCATCGTTCTCCCCCTCGTTAGCTGTACATCCATTATAGATAAGTATATTTACCATGATGGATTTTTATGTAAATTCTAGTTTTATATTTATAAATCTACCATAAAACAATACTATTTTAAAGTTAGTTTTCTTTCTAATCTGAAAAAACAGTTAAAATCATTGACATTTATTTCAATTCTACATAAAATAAAAACAAATATTACGAACCTCGAAATATACGGGAGTGGAATTAATTGTTGCAATATGAACATTTCTTAGACTTACTGCTAGATAACGCCAAGAAACTTTTCTATCCTGAGGAATGGGTAAGCCTAGATTTAACACTTTCTAAAACAGAAGTATTTTGTTTACTTTGGATGGAGCGAAATACAGATATTACAATGACAAAAATCGCTGACCTTCTTGATATACCGATGAGTACAACGACAGGTGTTGTAAATCGCCTTGTAAAAAAGGGATATATCGAAAGATACCGTGATGAAAACGACCGACGCATTGTATTAATTCGCTTAACAGAGAACGGTGTAATGCTCGTTCAGGAAGTAAAACAAAATGCAGCCCATTACTTTAACCTAGTGACAGAAGCATTATCAGAAGAAGAAAAAGCACTCTTACTACAAATCTTCCAAAAGATTATGAATCACATTGCTACGTCACAGCAAAAAACAGAAAAAAAGATTTCTACACCGAAAATGAAAAACATTCCGATTGAATAAAAACCCTATTAGGGTTTTTATTCAAAAAATTATTTCGTAACTCGTAATATTCGACACTCGAAACAAAGGGGATATGAATGATGAGAATTATTTTGTATACAGGCAAAGGCGGCGTAGGAAAAACTAGCATTTCAGCAGCAACAGCACTTCAAAGCGCAAAACAGGGATTAAAAACATTAGTAATGAGCACAGACCCAGCCCATAGTTTAGGAGACTCATTTGGTATAAAGTTATCTTCCGAGCCACTAGAAATTCGTAAAAATTTGTGGGCACAAGAAATTAATACGATTTATGAGATGGAAAAAGGCTGGGGAAAATTACAGAAATATATTACACTACTCTTCACTTCCAAAGCAGCTGATGATATTACAACAGAAGAGTTAACGATGTTTCCTGGTATGGAAGATTTAATTAGCTTACTTCGTGTACTCGATTATTATAAACAAAACACATATGATGTTATTATCATTGATTGTGCTCCAACAGGAGAAACATTAGCAATGCTCAGCTTTCCAGACATGCTTGGATGGTGGATGGAAAAACTCTTTCCTATTAAAAGGAAAGTTTTAAAAGTTGTTCGCCCTATAGCTCAACCACTTCTTGGTGTCCCCCTTCCAACCGATGATATTATGGACGAATTAACAAATACACTTGAACAGCTTGGAGAAATGAGAGATATTTTATCAAACCGAGACGTAACAAGTATCCGCATCGTTGTAAATCCCGAAAAAATGGTCATTAAAGAGGCTCAGCGTAGCTTTACGTATTTAAATTTATACGATTACAACGTAGATGCGATTATGATTAACCGCGTCATCCCTAACACTGTCACCGATCCTTATTTTCAAGCATGGAAAGACACTCAAAAGAAATATAAAACATTAATTCAAAATAGTTTTGATCCACTTCCTATTTACGAAGCTCCTATGTTTGAACAAGAAGTTGTTGGTTTGTCTATGTTAGAGCGTATAGGAGATGCTTTATTTAAATCAGATTCTTCTCCTACGAAAGTGAAATTTAACGGTCGCACTCAATATGTAAAAAAAGATGGCGATGAGTATATTTTCATTCTGTCCATTCCCTTCTCTAACAAAAGTGAACTTGCATTAAATCAAAAAGGTGACGAGCTTATCATTCGTGCTGGTTCTGTTAAGCGGAACATCACATTACCCAAAACGTTAACACACCTTTCTATTCAAGGGGCAAAATTTGAAGATGATGTACTAAACATTCGATTTGGAGGTGTAGTGCATGCGTGAGGAACTACTAAGAAAGGTAATTCATGCAAAAATAAAAGTCGGTATGAATATATTAGAAGAGTTACCTGCACCAATCCAGCAATCAGCTAAGCAAATGCTAAACATTTTACAAGAGGAGCTAGCTGCTTATCCGAAAGAACAAGAGCATCACAAAGATAAGTTAAAAAGTATCATAATTGAATGAACATCTCTGGATAGAGGGCCTTTCTTGGCTTTCTATCCCATATTGGAGTGATATAAGTTGTTGAAAAAACATTCCACTATTATGCTTTGGATTATTCCCTTGTTATTTTTCATTCATAACCTTGAAGAATCTTTCCAAATGCCTCAATATCTTGCTAATCAATTTTCAATTCATTTTATAACAAGCCGACAATTTTTCATTGCGATTTTCGTGTTAACAATCTTTGTTTTACTTATCGTCTTTCTATATCAACTAAACTTTTTGTCTTCTATATACTGGATTATTTTTATACAAGGGGCGATATTTTTCAACTCTATTCAACATATTATTTTATTCTTCATTTATCGTTCCTATAATCCTGGCGTAATATCAGCAGTTTTCATTATGATCTTTTCTATTTTCTTTTTTTCATTCGAAAAACACCTCATTCATAAAAAACAATTCATAATTACACTCATTTGCAGCTTATTTTCTTATCCTTTTATAATTTGGATTACCTTATTATTCGCTAGCTACTTTCATTCATAAAAAAAGACCAGGAAAACTCCTGGTCCATCACTCTACTTAACAAACATTGGATTCTACGTTATACAAAATTGGAAGGTACAGAATTAGGGTTTTGTTTGTTAAGTAGATTATATGTTGAACGAGCTAACAGCGGAGGGGTTCCTACTGTTAATCGTTAAACCCGATAATTATTTTACGATTTTTTCAAGCTCCTCAAGTGAAAGATCTACTGAAATGGAACCATCATTTGTTTCTTTCTTAATTGCATCTGTTACTTCTTTTGAATGATAGAGTTCAATTACTTTTTTCAGTGTTGGATCATCTTTATCTTTCGTACGAGCTGCAAAAATATTAATATATGGCTTCGCATTTTCATTCTTTGGATCTTCTAAGAAAATTGGATCCTTCGCTGGATCTAATCCAGCTTGACCAGCAACACCGTTATTAATAACTGAAGCTGCAACATCTTTTAATACACGAGGTGTTTGCTGTGCGATAACCGGTGTAATTTTTAACTTCTTCGGATTTTCAGCAATGCCGCTTGGATCTCCGAATAAGCCAAAGTCTTTCTTAAGCTTTAATAAACCTGCTGCATCAAGAAGTTTTAATGCACGAGCTTGGTTCGTTGGATCATTTGGAATCGCAATTTCTGAACCATCTGGAATTTCATTTGCCTTCTTATATTTTTCAGAGTATAAGCCCATTGGTGCAATTTGCGTTGTACCGACAGCTGTAATATCTAACTTATGCTCTTTTTTAAATTGCTCTAAGAAAGCAACGTGCTGGAATGAGTTTAGTTCAATATCTCCATCAGCTAACGCTTTATTTGGCGTCGTGTAATCAGAGAACTCAATCAGTTTAACTTTAATCCCTTCTTTTTCAGCTTTTCCCTTTACAATTTCCCAAGCGTTTCCATCCGTTCCAGTTACACCAATGCGAACTGTTTTCTCTTTTGCTCCTGCATCCGAGCAGCCGCTTAATGCTGAAATCCCTACAATTGCTGATAATGCAAATGCTAAAATTTTCTTCATTTTCTTTTCCCCTCTTCCTTTTTATGATCTGCGTAAAAAGACTTTCGCAAAGTAGTTTCCTAAGTTCTGAGCTACCTGTACGAGAATAATAAGTAAAACGACCGTTACGAACATAACTGATGTATCAAAACGTTGATAACCATATGTCATTGCTAAGTCACCAAGACCGCCACCACCGACAAGCCCAGCAACTGCAGAAAATTCAATTAAACCAACTGTCATAAATGTAACCCCTAAGATCAATGGTGCTAACGCTTCTGGTACAAGAATTTCAAAAACAATTCTAATTGGTGAAGCCCCCATTGCTTGTGCTGCTTCAATGACTCCCTTTGGAACTGAAACAAGATTTGTTTCAACCATTCTAGCAATACCGATTGATGCAACTAACGTCATCGGAAAGATTGCTGCTGCTGTTCCAATCGTCGTTCCGATAACACTTCTTGTTAGTGGGCTTAAAGCTACTAAGAAGATAATAAATGGAACCGGACGAATTGTGTTAATAATGATATTAAGAATAGAAAAGACCCATTTGTTTTCTAAAAAGTTTCCTTTTCTCGTTACATATAATAGTAAACCTAGAGGTATACCAAGAATTATGGCGAATATAAGGGTTACAATTACCATTAAGAGGGTATCCCCCGTCGCATCTACTATGCGGGGCCAAAATATACTCCAATCAACTCGCATGAGCTTCTACCTCCTTCAGCTGCACTTGCAGTCGTAGATGTTGTAATGCTTTTTGAATTTCCTTCTGTTCACCTTGCAATTCTACAAGAAGATTTCCAAATAGCACATTTTGGAGTTCAATAATATTTCCATACAGTACGTTTACATCGACGTTATAATTTTTCGCGATATATGATAGTACTGGCTGCCCTGTCTCTTCACCCGTAAATGTTAAGCGATAAATCTGTCCACCATTTTGAATTTTACCTAGAACACTTTCCGGTAAATGATCATTAATAATAGAGCGTACAAAGTTTTGAGTCGTCTTTGTTTTCGGTTGTGTGAAAACGTCAAACAGTTTTCCTTCTTCAATAACTTTTCCCTTCTCCATTACAGCTACACGGTGACAAATTTCCTTCACAACATGCATTTCATGTGTAATGAGTAGAATTGTTACATTGTATTCTCGATTTACTTTCTTTAATAAGTTTAATATCTCTGTCGTTGTTTCTGGATCTAAAGCTGATGTTGCCTCATCACATATAAGGATATCCGGTGATGTTGCAAGTGCTCTTGCAATACCAACCCGCTGCTTTTGTCCGCCTGATAGTTGCTCTGGATAATAGTTTGCTTTATCTTCTAACCCTACAAACTTCAACAGTTCATTTACTCTTTCTTTTATCTCATCCTTTGGTACTTTCGCTAATTTTAATGGATAAGCAATATTTCCAAACACTGTTCTTGAATTAAATAAATTAAAACTTTGAAAAATCATCCCGATTCTTTGTCTTAGCTTCCGTAATTCTTTCGTCGATAATAATGTAATATCTTTATCATCTATTGAAATCGTTCCTGCTGTCGGTCTCTCTAACATATTTACTAGGCGTAATAACGTACTCTTTCCAGCGCCACTAAAACCGATAATGCCAAAAATTTCGCCCTTCTCAACTGATAATGTTACGTCCTCCACCGCATGAACAGATTGCCCACCTGATTCATATACTTTACTTACGTTGTTAAAAGAAATCATTTTTCCCCCTCCTATATGCTGTAAAAACTTGAAGTAGAGCTTTCGAGGTAAAATAAAAAGTGCTCTCCTTCTTATCAACCATAAAGATAAGAAGGAGAGCACTTATATGTACTCGTTCACATCTTCTCATCTTCCAAGCCTTTCATAGGCTTGCTGGAGTTAGCACGGTATTAAAAAACCCGTTGCTGAGGTATCGTAGGGCCAGTCCCTCCACCTCTCTGGATAAGAATGTATCGATTTAATTGTCGTTTAATTAATTCTCATTATAGAACTCAGAATAATAAGAGTCAATAAATTTTTTAGAAAAATATTAATTATTTCTCTATTAAAATTTTCAAATAAAAAAATTCACAATACAATAGTGATTTTTAAAGTTATGTTAAATTCTCCTCCCTCATATTTTTTAAAAGGAGAATCCCCTCTATAAAGTGAAACTATAATCAGTGGGGGTTTTGTTCATCCCCCACTGATTATTAGTTGAACCAATCGGACATTTACGGACAGTTGATCTCCCACCTAACTTCTTTGCTCCAGCCGAATTTTGAGGTGGGAGTTTTACTGCCCGTTAATGTCGGATAAATTGAATACCATTATTTGAATATGAAATCGGAGGAAGATAAATATATGAAAACAGCTCTTTTACTCGTTGATATTCAAAATGATTATTTTCCACATGGAAAAATGGAATTGCGTAATCCAGTAGAAGCAAGCGAATATGCTAGTCAGCTACTACAATTCTTTAGAACGAAAAATGAACCTATTTTTCATATCCAACATGTAGCAATTAAAGATGACGCTACTTTTTTCCTACCCAATACAGAAGGTGTACATATTCATGAAAGCGTACGCCCACTTAGAGAAGAAACCGTTATACTCAAACATTATCCAAATAGTTTTCGGGACACTGATCTTCTAGAACAATTACAACGTTTAGCTATTGAGCATGTCGTCATATGCGGGATGATGACTCATATGTGTATTGATGCTACCGTAAGGGCTGCTTTTGATTTCGGCTTTCCATGTACCGTTATACATGATGCTTGTGCGACAAAAGATCTTTCTTTTAAGAATGCTACGATACCAGCCGTTTATATTCATAACACAATTTTGGCTAGTTTAAATGGAGTATATGCAAATGTAATGAGTACAGAGGAGTTTTTGGCTACAAAAAAACACTCCCTTCAGTGAGCAAAACCGAAAAGAGTGTTTCTTGTCAAACCATAGATTTTCTTTCAAATTGTATTATACAGGAAATCCTTAAAATGAATACTAAAAAATATGACTAATAAGTCAAATTTTCTCGTTGTTTTGTTTCTATTTACATGTTTATCCCGATATTAATAGGGTTTAGCTAGTTCTAATCACTAAATAGTAATATATGGTAATCAGAACTAGTTTCTCCCATCAAAAACGTAACATATTATTTATCTGTTTGTTTTTGCTTCTTTTTCAAATACTCCGCACGCAATTTTTCAATTTGTTGCTTTTTATCAAATTTGGCAGGCGTCTGTTTTTCATGAAACTTTGCCACAGCTACCTGACCTTTATAATCCAATTGATATTTTCCCACTTTGTTCACCTACTTTTCTTGTCTTTAAAGAGAATCTATCCAACAAATATAATATATCTTATTTACTGAAGTAAACCTTATTACTTTATTAGTTTTTCTACTGATGTCTATCTTAATCCACATATAGAAAGTTTTTCAAAAAAAAAGAGATCTCCGCAGACTGCGAAGATCTCTCCTACTATTTCTTATAAAGTTTCAGAAGTAGTTTTTGCTTGCATGTGAAGCGCTAAGTAGTCAGGGCCACCAGCTTTAGAGTCTGTACCAGACATGTTAAAGCCACCGAATGGTTGGTAACCTACGATTGCACCAGTACATCCACGGTTGAAGTATAAGTTACCCACATGGAATTCTTCACGTGCTTTTTCAATATGGTCACGGTTATTAGTAACAACAGCACCTGTTAAACCGTATTCTGTATTGTTTGCAATTGCTAGTGCATGATCAAAGTCTTTTGCTTTACAGAATGCTACTACTGGTCCGAAGATTTCTTCTTTCATTAAGCGAGCATCTTCTGCAACATCAGCAACGATTGTTGGTTGGATGAACCAGCCTTTAGAATCGTCTCCTTCGCCACCTGCTAAGATTCTACCTTCTTCTTTACCAATTGCAACATAGCTCATTACTTTATCGAATGCAGCTTGGTCATTAACAGGACCCATGTTTGTACCTAATACAGCTGGGTTAGCAACTGTTAATTCTTTCGTTAATTCAACAGCACGATTTAATACGTGATCGTATACATCTTCATGGATTACTGCACGAGAACATGCAGAACATTTTTGTCCTGAGAATCCGAATGCTGATGCAACGATAGATTTAGCTGCTAATTCAAGATCTGCTTCTTTATCAACAACGATTGTATCTTTACCACCCATTTCAGCGATAACGCGTTTTAACCAAATTTGGCCTGGGTTTACTTTCGCTGCACGCTCATAAATACGGATACCTACATCACGAGATCCAGTGAAGCTCACGAAACGTGTACGAGGGTGATCTACTAAGTAGTCACCAACTTCAGAACCATTACCTGGAACGAAGTTTACTACGCCAGCTGGTAAGCCAGCTTCTTCTAATACTTCCATGAATTTCGCTGCTACTACAGGAGTTGTACTAGCTGGTTTTAGTAATACTGTGTTACCAGAAACTAAAGCAGCTGTTGTCATACCTGCCATAATTGCGAATGGGAAGTTCCAAGGAGAAATGATAACACCTACTCCTAATGGAATGTAAGAGAAACGATTATATTCAATTGGACGGCTTTCTACTGGAATACCGTCTTTTAATTTTAACATTTGACGACCATAATATTCCATAAAGTCGATTGCTTCTGCTGTATCAGCATCTGCCTCATTCCATGGTTTACCTGCTTCTTTTACAAGAATAGCAGAGAATTCATGCTTTCTGCGACGAACGATTGCTGCAGCGCGGAATAAAATGTCTGCACGCATTTCTGGCTTTGATTTTCTCCAAGTTTGGAATGTTTCATCCGCTACTTGCATTGCTTTTTCAGCTAACTCACGGCTTGCTTTTGAAACGCGACCAACAAGTTCCTCTTTATTTGCAGGGTTTACAGAAACAATTTTGTCTTCTGTAGTGATTTTTTCTCCCCCAATAATTAATGGATAGTCTTGTCCAAGATAAGATTCTACTTTCTTTAAACCTTCTTCAAACGCTAATTTGTTAGCCTCCACTGAAAAATCTGTAAATGGCTCATGTTTGTATGCTACTACCATTTTTTTAGCCTCCCCTTAGAAAAACGTTTACATTTTACAACATTATTCTACACGATAATTTAGATTTATTCAAATA
This sequence comes from Bacillus sp. BC08, assembly GCF_054326875.1. Lineage (NCBI taxonomy): Bacteria > Bacillati > Bacillota > Bacilli > Caryophanales > Bacillaceae > Bacillus > Bacillus sp. BC08. Next base: position 182,834 of record NZ_JBTGPA010000030.1, read on the forward strand.
TTCCTAGACTTATATTTTAAAAATTAATTAATTTTTAAAATATAATAAAAAAATAGAGTTATACATACGTATAACTCTACAAAATATGAGTATATTCCAAAACGTTTTTTCCGATTAATAAGATAGTTACTAATAAAAATAAAGTCCTTACATACCCAACACCTTTTTGAACTGCAAACTTTGATCCAAAATAAGCGCCCAAAATCATCGATAATCCCATAATAATACCGTATTCAAAATGAATTATGTCTAAAAATAAAAAAGTAATTAAAGATACGATATTACTAACAAAATTCAAAAGTTTTCCAGATGCTGCCGCTTGAATAAAATCCAAACCAATTAATAAAAATGCAAAAATTAAAAAGGACCCTGTCCCCGGGCCAAAAAATCCATCGTAAAACCCTATCATTAAAATAACGAAGAAAAATATTAATGTTTTTCTTTTCGTCATCTTCTTATAGGTGGATACACTTCCCCAATCCTTTTTTGCAATAATATAAATGGCAATAAACACCAACATCACAAGTACTAACGGACGTAAAATATCCGGTGGAATAAACTTTACTACTAAAGCACCTGCTACCGCTCCTATAACAGTTAACGGGATTAACTTTCCTACAATTTTAAAATCGACCTTTCCTGATCGAATAAAATAAATTGCACTCGTAAACGTCCCCATCGTTGCCGCTAATTTATTTGTTGCAATTGCCGAAGCTGGTGGTAAACCAACAAACATAAGTGCAGGAAGCGAAATTAATCCTCCACCGCCAACAACTGAATCAATAAAAGCTGCTAAAAAGCCGAATGCAATTAATAAAATAATGACTTGAAAACTTAATTCGTCCATGTGCTTTACCCCTTACCCCCATTTTTTATAACATTTTAAATTATAACAAAATTACTCAAGAAAAAAAGCCGTTCCATAAAGGAACAGCCCTCTTATTTAATCTAAAATTTTCACAAACGGTTCATCTTGCTTCGCTTCACGTATAATAATCGCTTCTGGGCGTTCTACAGATTTAATCGTTACTTGCACTTTCATATAATTCGGGAAGTATTCCATAACAAGCCCGGCTACATATTGTGTAAAACCTATTATTTCTGCTTTCCCATTAAACTGGACAGGAATATCAAGCTTTATTTCTCTTAATTCATCGTCTCTATACATACCAGTACCGATAACAGCTGTATAGTCGCCTTGGAAATAATCGCTTAGTTTTGCTTTAAAGTTCGATACTCTCGCAAGGTCTTCACGTTTATTATCTGTTTTCGCTTGTTCAGATGGGAACAAATAATATTTCTCATTAATTTGTTTCCAATCCTCAACCGTTTCACTGCCTTTTTCAACATTCGCATAAGAAACAAAGTTACCTGGCACGAGTGAAGCCTTTGGAGCCTGACGATAAATGGCAAATGTTATCGGAATATTTTTTGTGTCAGGTTTTTTTTCATGCATAAATTTCAAGACTTCTTGCGCCATTTTTTTCCCTTCAGCTAACATTTTTTCTTGCTCGATTTTAGTTTCACGCGGATAACCATGCTCTTCCTCGTAATAATGAACCGAATTCATTGCTAAACCAACTACAATGCCTTGTAGTTCATCTGTTTCGCCTTTTTTCACATAATAATCATGCTCTAAAATATTTGAAATATATATTGGATTTTTTTTATTTTTTGCCTCTAATGACTCGGATCCTCCACCTAACGCTGGATTTAACCCGATATTTGGAAATTTAACTGCATCTTTTTTTAATTTATCCTCTAGTTCCTTTTGTTCAGCATCTGTACGCTTTCTTTTAACAAGCATCTGCAAATTTTGAGTATCTAGAGCACTTCCACCTTTAAAGAAATGATCTTTCGTACTAAAGGACTCTTTTGCAATACGCATTAATCCTGTTTCAAATTCATCTATATCAAGACGATTACTTACTCCTTGTACAACTAAGCCACGTGCCTTTCCTCCATCAAATGGAATAGTCGCCTTATAGTATTCATCCGAAATAGAGTACTTCGGAACCATTGCTTGTTCTTTTGCTTTCCCCGATTTCTCAACCACTTTTTCATCTTTATCGGCACCTGCACTACATCCACTTACAAGTAGACCAAGGCTTAATACCGCTAATGCTATTTTTTTCATGGTAAGTTTGCACCTCTTACTTATTTAGCTCTTGTAAGAACCTCTCTTCATTCCAAACCTCAACATTATGCTTCTCCGCTTGTGCTAATTTCGAACCAGCTGCTTCACCTGCAACAACTAAATCCGTACTTTTACTAACACTTCCTGTGACTTTTCCACCTAATGTCTCAATCTTCTTCTTCGCCTCACTACGTCCCATAACTTCTAATTTACCTGTTAAAACGACAGTTTTTCCTGCGAAGTACGACTCAACATTTTGTAAATCAGCAATTTTTATACCTTTGTATGCCATATTCACGCCATACTCTTTAAATTGTTGTAATAACTCTAATACGTCTTCATTATCAAAATACGTCACGACGGATTGAGCCATTTTTTCACCAATCTCATTAATTGCTTTTAGTTCTTCTTCCGTTGCTTTCACAAGCGCATCCATCGTTTCGAAATGCTCTGCAAATGTACGTGCTGCTTTTGCTCCGACATGGCGAATACCAAGGCCAAATAATAATCGCTCCAATGAGTTTTCTTTAGAATTCTCAATTGCTTGCACTAAATTCTTTGCTGATTTTTCACCGAATCGTTCTAGCTGCAATAATTGCTCTTTCGTCAACGAATATAAATCAGCAAATGTACGAATATAATCCGCATCAAAGAGTTGTGTAATGACACGTTCTCCAAGTCCATCAATATTCATTGCATTTCTTGAAACAAAATGAATTAACCCTTCTCGAATTTGAGCTGGACAAGTTGGATTTATACAACGAAGTGCTACTTCTTCTTCTAAACGAACTAGTTCACTCTCACATGCTGGGCAATGCGTTGGCATATGATATTCTTCTTCCTCACCAGTACGCTTATCGAAAATAACGTTCACAACTTCAGGAATAATATCTCCAGCCTTCTTCACTACAACATAGTCACCAATTCGAATGTCCTTTTCACGAATTAAATCTTCGTTATGTAAAGAAGCTCGACGAACGATAGTACCAGCCACTCGCACTGCCTCTAGCTCTGCTGTCGGTGTTACAACCCCTGTGCGACCAACACTTAATTCAATGCCTGTTAATCTTGTTACAACTTCTTCAGCCGGGAATTTATAAGCAATCGCCCATCTTGGACTCTTTGCTGTAGTTCCTAAACTTTCTTGAAGAGCAACATCATCTACTTTTATAACGATTCCATCAATCTCATAATCAAGATGCGGACGTTTTTCTTTCCATTCTTCTACATAAGCTATAACTTCTTCAATTGTCTCACATGTACGTCGATTTGGATTTGTTTTGAATCCAAGTTCACCTAAGAAATCAAGCGATTCACTATGTGATGGAATTGTTTTTTCTTCTACATTCGCGAGACCATACACAAACATAGATAAGTTACGCTTCGCTGCAATTTTTGGATCAAGTTGGCGTATTGAACCTGCCGCCGCATTACGCGGATTCGCAAATACATCTTCACCATTTTGTTCTTTTTCTTCATTTAACTTAACGAATGAACGCTTCGGCATATAAGCTTCGCCTCGTGCTTCTAACGTTACTTCTTCATTTAAACGGAGCGGAATCGCTTTAATCGTTTTTAAATTTTGGGTAATATCCTCACCTGTTACACCATCACCACGTGTTGCCCCTTGAATGAAGCGTCCTTTTTCATAATGAAGTGAAACAGCAAGTCCGTCAATTTTTAATTCGCATATATATCTTACATTCGCATCATCAATTCCTTGGCGTACTCGTCGGTCGAAATCACGTAAATCTCCTTCGTTAAATGCATTTCCTAAACTTAACATCGGTGACTTATGTGTTACTTTTTCAAATATATCAAGAACAGTCCCCCCAACGCGAATGGAGGGAGAGTCTTCACTCATAAACTCTGGATTCTCTGCTTCTAATTTTATAAGCTCCTGCATATTACGGTCATACTCCGCATCAGAAACAGAAGGATTGTCTAATACGTGATACTGATAGTTAAATGTATTCAACAAATCACGTAGTTCTTCTATACGTTGTTTTGCTATCTCTTTTGACATATCCTCATTCCTTTCCTATTGTTTCGTCACAGGTGCAAATTTTGCTAACAAACGTTTAACACCAATTGGGCTTGGGAACGCAATATCTAATTCTTTTGCATCACCTTCACCTTTTACACTGACAACTGTACCGACTCCCCATTTTTGGTGGGAAGCTTTATCGCCTACTGCCCAGCCGATTTGCTCGCCACCTGTCGTCTTAGCTGCTGGACGCGCGAAAGCTGAACGAGAACGTGTTGTAGTTGTCGTCGTCGTTCTACTACTAGCCGTTCTGCCTTTTGCACCAAACGATGTTTCACGCTTCGGCGCTGTTTCATTTAACGATTCCACCAGCTCTGCCGGGATTTCTGTAATAAATCGCGATGCGGCATTCATACTTGTTCTACCAAATAAAGTACGCATTTGTGCATTGGATAAATATAACTCTTCTTCTGCACGAGTAATACCTACATAAGCAAGGCGACGCTCTTCTTGCATTTCATCTTCTTCCATTAGAGAACGAGTATGCGGGAATATTCCTTCCTCTAGTCCAACAATAAAGACAGCTGGGAACTCTAGCCCTTTCGCTGAGTGCATCGTCATTAAAATAACTTCCTCACCAGCAGTTGGATCTTCATCGACACGATCAATATCAGCAACAAGCGCTAAGTCTGTTAAGAATGCAACAAGGCTCTTATCTTCACTTTGAGATTCAAATGTTTGCGTAACAGATAAAAACTCATCTAAGTTCTCTAAACGACCTTCTGCTTCTAAAGTACGCTCGTTTTTCAACATATCACGATAGCCTGTTTTTTCGATAACTTCTTCTACCAATTCCGTAACAGATAAATACTCTTGCATATTTACCCAGTTGTGTAATAAACCTGCGAATTCTTTTACTGCCTTTGTAATTTTTGCACTTACTCCAACATGCTCAATCTCATCGAATACAGCAGTTAATGAAATTCCATTTTGTACACCGTAATTAATAATTTTATCAATAGAAGTCGCACCAATTCCGCGCTTTGGCATGTTAATAATACGTGCGAAACTAATCTCATCATCTGGATTCCCAATTAAACGTAAATACGCCAAAATGTCCTTAATCTCTTTACGATCGTAGAACTTTGTACCGCCGACAATTTTGTAAGGAATATTAGATTTCAGGAAAATCTCCTCGACCATACGAGACTGCGCATTTGTACGATATAACACTGCAAAATCAGTATATTTTCGTTTTCCCATTTGAATATCGTCACGAATTTTTTTCGCAACAAAATATGCTTCGTCTTTTTCCGTTGCAGCACGGTAATATGAGATTTTGCTTCCAACTTGATTATCTGTCCATAATTTCTTCGGTTTACGGTTTGAATTTTTTTCAATAACAGCATTCGCTGCATTTAAAATATTTTGTGACGAACGATAGTTTTGTTCTAACAGAATAACTTGCGCATTCTCATAGTCTTTTTCAAATGACAAAATGTTAGAAATGTCAGCCCCGCGCCAGCGGTAAATAGACTGGTCTGAGTCACCTACAACGCATAAATTTTTAAAACGTGCTGCTAAATGTTTAACAAGAAGGTACTGCGCTTTGTTCGTATCTTGATACTCATCCACGTGAATATATTGGAACTTGCGCTGATAAAACTCTAGTACTTCTGGAACACGTTCAAATAGCTGAATCGTTGTCATAATTAAATCATCAAAGTCTAATGAATTATTTTTCAGAAGACGTTTTTGATATTCTGTGTATACATCGCTCGTTAATTTTTCATATGGATCAGCTATTGTAATTTTCTTTGCATATTTATCTGCAGATAACAATTCATTTTTCGCATTACTAATACCCGCTAAAATAGAGCGCGGCTCAAATTTCTTCGGATCAATATTACGTTCTTTCATGATTTTCTTCACAACCGTTAACTGATCGCCTGAATCTAAGATTGTAAAGTTACGATTAATACCAATACGATCGATATCACGTCGTAAAATACGTACACACATAGAGTGGAACGTAGAAATCCAAATATCTTCTGCTTCTGGTCCGACAAGTGTATCAATACGCTCGCGCATTTCACGAGCCGCTTTATTTGTAAAGGTAATAGCTAGTACATTCCATGGTGCTACACCTTTTTCACCAAGTAAATACGCAATACGATGTGTTAACACACGTGTTTTACCACTACCTGCACCTGCCATTAATAGAAGTGGCCCATTCGTTGTTTGTACTGCTTTTTGTTGCTGCGGATTTAAACCATTTAATAACCTGTCTGTCTTACTCATATACGCCTGCACCTACTCTCCTTTTACTGCTTTAACTGTTTTTAACGCGGATTTTATATCATCATAAATAATATTTCCAACAACAACTGTATCAGCGTATTGCGCCATTTCCTTCGCCTGTTCAGCATTAGAAATACCGCCGCCATAATACAACTTCGCTTGTTTTAATTCTGCTTTTACATTTTTAACAAGTTCACTGTCTCCATACGTACCGCTATATTCTAAATAAAATATCGGTAAACGTAATAGCTTGTCTGCTAAACGCGCGTATGCAATCACATCATCTTCTGTTACATCACATTTCGCATCTGTAAGCTGGGCTACTTTCGCTTCAGGATTTAAAACACAATACCCTTCCATGAAAATTTCGTCCCAATCCATAATATCCCCAAATTCTTTCAAAGCCTCATGATGAACGCCTGTTACCCATTCCACTTTTCGGCTATTTAAAACGCTTGGGATATAATAAAAATCAAATCCTGGTGTAATTGCTTCCACATCAGAAACCTCTAACACACAAGGAACTGCATATCTACGAATGCTAACTAGCATGTGCAGTACATTATCAATTGTCACCCCATCACTTCCGCCTACAATAACAGCATCTGTTCCAGACTCACAAATCATCTCTAAATGTTCATCACTTAACTCCTTATTCGGATCAAGCTTAAATACATGTTTCCACCCGGAAATATCGTACATGAAAACACCCTTTCTTTTCTCTATTTATATATTTCTGTTCAAAATAACAGTTTATTTTCATTAGGATTTTTTAACTTCATCTTAAATATTTGTTTAAAACGGAGAATTAAGTTTGGAATTCCCTCTTCCACATTTTTTCAATCTAGAGGATTTAATTTTGAACTTCCTTTTATGCATTCTTTCATTATAACAAAAAAAGCTCCTTACACACACGCACATTCCAACATCTTTTTCAACGTCAAATGTTGGATTACATATCCCAAAAATCACACGGAATACTAATAAGAGAAATAGTATTATCTATTTCAAATTTCATAAAAAGGAGTGTTTTTCTAATGAAGCAAAACATCGGTACAATAAATGCCCTAATTCGAATTACACTCGGACTTATCCTCTTCGGCTGTAGTAGCGCTAAACTTGTACGCAAGCCATGGTGTACTTGGTCTAACGTATTGCTATGGATTGGTGCAATGAAAATTGCAGAGGGAATTGTTCGTTTCTGCCCTGTTGTTGAAATGTGGAAATTCGGAAAATACATGAATATGGGGGCATTTAAAATGCCTAGCATGGATTTTACTGAAAAGGGACATGCTAAAGAAGAAGTGAATCAAACTTCCAATCACGACAAACCACGGTCAAATGGAAGTTTTGACGCTTCTGACAAAGAGATTGAGTCAGCGATTGAAGATATAATCCTGGCAAAACCGCTTTGAATCATTTGTCACGATGCAAGATGCTCTCAAAGGGACTTAGCTGCTGCAGTGGGCGGTTAAGTCTTCTTTATTTTACCATAAACAGAACGTACATTCTCATTTTAAACCTTAAAATATACATAAGAGGTACCCAATCAATAAAATTCAGAAAATTAGGTGTAAACCCCTTGCTTAAAATGATATAAAAGTGATATCATTTTTATATCAGGAGGCGATCATATGAAAGAAAAACAAGTATTTTATGTTAATGGTTTTCTTGGGATTATTGGAATTTTGATTTTAGCCGCTATCGGTGTATTTTTCCTTATACAAGAAATTTTCATAGGAGCAGCATTAACTATTATTTTAGCCACAGTTCTTGCTACAGGTATTGGTATTGTTCAACCAAACCAAGCGAAAGTCATTACGTTTTTCGGTAATTATTTAGGAACAATTCGTCAAAACGGTTTATTTTTAACAATTCCCTTCGCATTCCGTCAAACTGTATCGTTACGTGTTGAAAACTTTAATAGTAAGAAATTAAAAGTAAACGATGTTGAGGGAAATCCGATTGAAATTGCAGCCGTTATCGTATATAAAGTTGTTGATTCTGCAAAAGCAATGTTCGGTGTTGAACATTACGATCGATTTGTAGAAATTCAAAGTGAAACCGCAATCCGCCACGTTGCAACAAAATATCCTTATGACAATTTCCAAGATGAAACTTGCATCACGTTACGCGGAAACACGGAAGAAATCTCTGAAGAATTAAAACGTGAGTTAGAAGCACGCCTTGAAATCGCTGGCGTAGAAGTATTAGAAACTCGTTTAACACATTTAGCTTACGCAACAGAAATTGCCCATGCAATGCTCCAACGTCAACAAGCAAAAGCAGTATTAGCTGCTAGAAAAGAGATTGTTGAAGGTGCTGTGAAGATGGCAAAAGATTCAATCCATATGTTAGATGAGGAAGGCGTACTGGAATTAGATGACGAGCGTAAAGCAAATATGGTGAACAACTTATTAGTTGCCATCGTTTCAGATAAAGGTGCGCAACCAGTTATTAATACAGGAAGCCTATACTAAAAGGTTGTAAATCATTATGGCTAAAAAGAAAAGCTTTCCATTACGTATTGATCCTGAATTACACGCTGTCATCGAAAAATGGGCGAATGATGAGTTTCGTAGCGTCAATGCACACATCGAATATTTGCTTCGAGAAATGGCAAAGCAAAAAGGAAAATTGAAAAAAGATAAAGATGCATAAAAAATCCCGCTGAGAAATCAGCGGGATTTTTACATATTAGCTTCTCGTCATCTCATGCCCAATTGCACGATATCCTATATCACTTCGGTAAAATAGACCATCACTCTCAATTTTACCGATTTCTTTATACACCTTATCTTTCGCGTCTTGTAAACTATTTGCCTTACAAGCAACAAATAGTACACGGCCACCGTTTGTTACAAAGTCACCATGCTTCATCGCTGTGCCTGAATGGAAAACAATTACATCCTGCAATGCGTCTAATCCGTTAATAATGTCACCTTTTTTATATGCTTCTGGATATCCTTTCGAAGCAAGTACGACACCGATTACGGCTTCTTCTGACCATTGTAACGTTAACTCACTTTCATCTAATACAGCGTTACATACATCAACTAAATCATTTTCTAAGCGTGGTAATACAACTTCTGTTTCAGGATCGCCAAAGCGGGCATTAAATTCAATTACCTTTGGGCCATCATTTGTTAAAATAAGTCCCGCATATAAAATTCCTGTAAATGAACGGTTTTCTGCAATCATCGCTTTAGCAGTTGGATGTAATACCGTTTTTATCGCCTCTTGAACTGCTGATTCTGGAATTTGTGGTACTGGAGAATACGCGCCCATTCCGCCTGTATTTGGACCTTTATCACCATCAAAAGCACGTTTATGATCTTGCGCAATTACCATCGGATGCACAGTTGTTCCATTCACAAATGCCATTAATGAAAATTCTTGTCCATCTAAAAACTCTTCAATAACAACCTTCTTACTTGCTTCGCCGAACTTTACATCTTGTAGCATTTCCTTCGCAGCTTGTAGTGCCTCTTCAAGTGTCATTGCTACTGTTACACCTTTACCAGCAGCTAATCCATCTGCCTTAATAACAATCGGTGCACCAACTTTTTGAATGTATTGTACTGCTTCTTCATAATCTGTAAAAGTTTCATATGCCGCCGTTGGAATATCATACTTTTTCATCAATTCTTTCGTAAAAGCCTTACTACCTTCAATAACAGCAGCCGCCTTATTTGGACCAAATACACGAAGTCCCTCTTCTTTAAAACGATCAACAATTCCATTCATAAGTGGAATTTCTGGTCCAACGAAAGTTAATTCAACCTTATTCTCTTTGGCAAATAGAACTAATGCATCAAAATCATTTTCATCAATATCAACTGGTGTCGCGACATCCCGCATACCTTCATTCCCCGGTGCTACATATACCTTTTCCACCTTTTCAGATTGCGCAAACTTCCAAGCTAAAGCATGCTCACGCCCACCGCGGCCGATTACTAAAACATTCATATTTCATCCCCCAATACTTAAATAAGTACAAACTAGAAGCTATGCTCCTAGTTTGTTTTCATATCAATAAAAGTTTAAAAGGGAGGATCAAGAGAACCGAGCAGGTCGAGGCGCATTCGCCAGGAGGACACGGAGTGTAGCTTTCCTACATGAGTACCGCACTGGCAATGCAACGACGACATGCGACAGTTATCTTGACCGGACCTTTTAAACATCCTCTATTAGTGTTTGAAATGACGTACGCCAGTGAACACCATAGCAATCCCATACTTATCTGCCACTTTGATAGAATCTTCGTCACGGATTGATCCGCCTGGTTGAATAATTGCTGTAATTCCTGCTTTTGCTGCTTCTTCTACTGTATCTGGCATTGGGAAGAAAGCATCAGATGCAAGTGCGCTACCTTGTGCCTTTTCGCCAGCTTGTGTAATTGCGATTTTCGCAGAACCTACACGGTTCATCTGTCCCGCTCCTACACCAACTGTCATGTTATCATTCGCTAAAACAATTGCATTTGATTTCACATGTTTTACAACTTTCCAAGCTAGTTTTAAATCTTTCCACTCTTGCTCTGACGGTTCACGTTTTGTCGGAATTGAAATTGTACTTTCATCTAATGATAACGTATCTTCCTCTTGAACAAGAAGACCACCTTGTACAGAAGTTAATTTTTTACTTGCACTTGTCGATTTTTCAATATCTACAGTTAGTAAGCGTAAGTTCTTCTTGCTTTGCAATACGTCTAAAGCTTCTTGTGAGAACGAAGGTGCGATAACAATTTCTAAGAAAATTTCATGTAACTTTTCAGCTGTAGCTTTGTCAATTTCACGATTTGCTGCAATAATACCACCAAAAATGGATACTGGATCTGCTTCATAAGCGCGTGTGTATGCTTCATGAATATTAGTTCCTACTCCAACACCACATGGATTCATATGTTTTACCGCTACTACTGCTGGTTCTGTAAATTCTTTCACGATACTAAGCGCTGCATCTGCATCGTTAATATTGTTATAAGATAATTCTTTACCGTGTAATTGTTCTGCGTATGCAACAGAAGAAGTTACAGCGAATGGTGCTTTATAGAATGTTGCTTTTTGATGTGGATTTTCTCCATAACGTAAATCTTGTTTTTTCTCAAATGTCACTGTCAATGTTTCTGGGCTTTCTTCACCCATTTGCTCTGTTAAGTAGTTAGAGATTAACGCATCATATGCCGCTGTATGACGGAATACTTTCGCTGCTAATTTACGTTTCGTTTCTTCTTTTACTTCACCGTTCTCTTTCAGCTCTGCTAATACAACATCGTAATCTACTGGATCTACAATTACCGATACAAATTTATGATTTTTCGCAGCAGAGCGAATCATTGTTGGACCACCGATATCAATATTTTCAATTGCATCAGCAAATGTTACATCAGGCTTAGCGATTGTTTCTTTGAATGGGTATAAGTTAACAACAACATAATCAATTGGCTCCATACCTAACTCATTCATTTGCGCTACATGCGTTTCATTATCGCGAACTGCTAATAGACCACCATGAATATTTGGATGTAATGTTTTTACACGACCATCCATAATTTCCGGGAACCCAGTTACTTCAGAAATACCGATTACTTGTAAGCCGTTTTCTTCTAGTAATTTTTTCGTACCACCTGTTGATATAACTTCGATCCCTTGTTCTAGTAATCCTTTAACAAATTCTACTACTCCTGTTTTATCTGAAACACTTACTAATGCACGCTTTTTCATCTATCCTTCACCCCTGGTTGTATGTTAGTTAACAGTCGGTTCTTTCACAGATTGAACAATTTGATTCACTGTATTTACGTATAATTTATGTTCAACTTGTTGAATTTTCTTTTGTAAGCTTTCTCTCGTATCCCCTTCAGAAACAACTACCGCTTCTTGCGCAATAATTGGCCCTGTATCCATACCTGCATCTACATAATGAATCGTTACTCCAGTTACTTTTACACCTGCTTCTAACGCTTGACCAACAGCATCTTTCCCTGGAAAACTCGGCAGTAGTGATGGATGAATATTAATAATCCTTCCGCCGTAAGCTTCTAGTAAAGTCGGTCCAATTAAACGCATATATCCAGCTAAAATAACATAATCAATTTCATACTCTTCTAGCTTCTTTAATATTTCTTTTTCAAACGCTTCTTTTGACCCATATGCTTTTGCTGAAAAAGCGAAACATGGGACATGATGATAATGTGCTCGTCCAACAGCGCGTGCTTCTGGTTTATCACATACTAATAAACTAATATCAGCGTCTAATCTTTTTTCTTCTACCGCATTGATAAGAGATTGAAAGTTAGAGCCGCTCCCAGAAGCAAAAACTGCTAATCTACTCATAGTGTCGCTCCCCCATTAAAGGTAACGCCAGCCCCTTGTACAGTACGTCCAATAATACTAGCTGTTTCTCCTTGCTCTTCAAGAAGACGAACGATATCTTTTGCCTCTTCTTCCTTCACTGCTACTACCATACCAATACCCATGTTAAAAATATTGAACATTTCTTTCTCTTCTAGTTTTCCAACTTCTTGAAGTAAGCTAAAAATCGGTTGAATTTTCCAAGATCCTAATTCAATTTCTGCACCGATTCCTTCTGGTAACATACGTGGAATATTTTCAATGAACCCGCCACCTGTAATGTGCGCCATTCCGTATACTTCATATTTCTTCAATAGTTCTAAAATAGGTTTGACATAAATTTTCGTTGGTTTTAATAATTCTTCACCAAGAGGTAGTTCTAAGCGTCCGTAAATGCGATCTAAAGATAGTGCTCCATCTTCTAGTAATACTTTTCGTACTAAAGAATAACCGTTACTATGAATACCGCTAGATGCTAAGCCAATTAATACGTGACCCGCTTCAATTTTTTCACCTGTTACAATTTTCTTTTTATCAACAATTCCAACTGTAAAACCAGCTAAATCATACTCTTCCGTAGAATACATTCCTGGCATTTCAGCTGTTTCTCCACCAATTAATGCACAACCAGCTTGGCGACAGCCCTCTGATATACCTTTGACGATGTTTTCAATTTTACTAGGTTCAGCTTTACCACAAGCAATATAATCAAGGAAGAAAAGCGGCTCTGCTCCTTGGACAACAATATCATTTACACACATTGCTACTGCATCAATACCAATTGTGTCATGTTTATCTGCCATAAAAGCGAGCATCAATTTCGTTCCCACGCCATCTGTTCCAGATACTAATACAGGTTCTTCTAATGCAAATTTTGATAGATCAAACATACCTCCAAAACCGCCTAAACCGCCTAGTACTTCTTTTCTCATTGTTGTTTGTACGTGTTTTTTCATGCGAGATACCGCTTCATATCCAGCTTCAATATCTACTCCTGCTTGCTTATATGCATTCGCCATCGTTATCTACACCTCGTCTTTTAATTTCTCCCTATCTAGGGCCGGCTGTTTTAAGAAAGAATCTAGCTTCTACATCAAAAGAAGTAGAAGCTTTTTTCTTCTTATTTCATACTTTCTAAAAGCTCTTGCTCATAATCATAAAGAGCTGTTGGGTAATCTCCATTGAAGTACGCCATACATAGACCGCCGTATTTCCCTTCATATGGACGTCCAATTGCATCTACTAATCCATCTTCACTTAAAAATGTTAATGAGTCTGCACCGATTATTTCACGAATTTCTTCTACTGTATGATTTGCTGCAATTAATTCTTTTCTCGTTTGAATATCAATGCCATAGAAGCATGGATATTTCAGAGGTGGTGACGCAATTCTTACGTGAACTTCTGTCGCTCCAGCCTCGCGAAGCATGCGAACAATTCGTTTACTCGTTGTTCCTCTTACGATAGAATCGTCAATCATAACAACTCGTTTTCCTTCAACTACACCTCTTACTGCTGAAAGCTTCATCTTAACCCCTTGCTCTCGCAGTTCTTGAGAAGGTTGAATAAACGTACGTCCAACGTAACGATTTTTAATTAATCCTAGCTCATATGGAATACCTGTTGCCTCCGCATAACCAATTGCTGCAGAAATACTAGAGTCTGGCACGCCAGTAACAACATCAGCTTCAATAGGAGCTTCTGCCGCCAAACGTTTCCCCATATTTTTACGTGCTGCATGGACGTTAATACCTGCAATATTAGAATCTGGACGCGCAAAGTAAATATACTCCATACTACAAATTGCATGATCTACTTCATTTGTAAAACGATCTACGTGAATTCCTTCATCATTGATGATAAGTAGTTCACCTGGTTCTACATCACGAATGTATGTTGCACCTACTACATCAAAAGCACATGTTTCCGATGCTACAACGTAAGCATCCCCCATCTTTCCAATTGAAAGAGGACGGAATCCATTCGGATCTAGCGCAACGATCATTTCATTTCCAGTTAGTAAAAGATATGCAAACGCACCTTTCACTTTATTTAGAGCCTCTTTTACACTCTCAATTAAGGAATCTTTCGTACTACGTTTAATAAGATGTAAAAGTACTTCTGTATCTGAACTTGTTTGAAAAATACTTCCCTCTGCTTCTAATTCGCGGCGAAGCATTTTTGCATTAATTAAGTTTCCGTTATGAGCTAATGCCATACTATGATCAGAAAAACGGAATAATAATGGTTGAACGTTAGCAACTTCACTTCCGCCAGCTGTCGCATATCTTACGTGTCCAATTGCTGATTTTCCGTTTAAGCCTTCTAGCTCTCCTCTTGAAAATACTTCCGATATTAAACCTAACCCCTTGTGACCGACAATTTTCTCACCATTATTTACGACGATTCCTGCGCCTTCTTGTCCACGGTGCTGTAAACTATGCAATCCGTAATACGAAACTTGTGCTGCATTTTCATGCCCCCAAATTCCAAAAACGCCACATTCTTCATTTAACCCCTTTATTTCAGCAAGCATGGGATTGCCCCTTTCCAAGCCTTTCTCATTTCATCTACATTTGCTGTAAGTAATACTTCATTTTCTTCATTATGAATTGTTACTTCATTTGTATTTGTCACTTCTCCAACTTGAATTGCTTCTACCGCTTTCTCGAACGCTTCCTTATTTTCACGTTTTACAGTTATAACGAAGCGAGATTGTGATTCAGCAAATAATACGGCTGTTGCTTCTCCATCTAATTTCACAGTAGCACCTAAGCCGTTAGTACCAATTGCACTTTCTGAAATCGCAACTGCTAAACCACCTTCTGCAACATCATGAGCAGATTGAACAAGGCCAGCTTGAATCGCTGCTAATACTTGTTTTTGACGCTTTAATTCTACATCTAGATCGATGCTTGGTGATTGACCGAAAATTTTACCGTGAATCATTTTCTGTAATTCACTTCCACCAAACTCAGCTTTCGTCTCTCCAATTACATAAACTAAATCGCCAGCTTGCTTAAACTCTTGTGTTGTTACATGTTTTAAATCGTGTACAAGTCCAACCATCCCAACTGTCGGTGTTGGATATACTGCTTCACCACTACGTTCGTTATACATTGATACGTTTCCGCCGATAACTGGCGTTTGTAATGTACGACAAGCTTCACTCATACCATCTACTGATTTCTCAATTTGCCAGAAGATTTCTGGTTTTTCTGGATTACCGAAGTTTAAGCAATCTGTAATTGCAAGTGGCTCTCCCCCAGAACATACGATATTACGTGCTGCCTCTGCTACTGCAATTTTACCGCCCACTTCTGGATCTAAATAAATGTAGCGAGAGTTACAATCTGTCGTCATTGCTAATCCTTTTTCTGTACCGCGTACACGTACAACTGCTGCATCTGAACCTGGTGTAACAACTGTGCTTGTGCGAACTTGATAATCATATTGATCATAAACCCACTCTTTACTTGCAATCGTCGGTTGTTGTAATAGAGCAAATAACGTTTCTTTATAATTTTCTACTTTTGGTGTTTCCATTTTCATTGCCTGGAATTCAGCAAAGTATGCTGCTTCTTTTGATGGTTTATGATAGATTGGCGCTTCTTCTGCAAGAGCATCTGCTGGTACTTCAGCTACCTTTTCACCTTTATGGAATAAGCGAAGCATTTTGTCTTCCGTTACTTTCCCCATCGTAACGGCTGCAAGACCATACTTCTCAAATAAATCTACTATTTCTTGCTCTCTACCCTTTTTCACAACGATTAGCATACGTTCTTGTGATTCAGATAGCATCATTTCATATGCTGTCATTCCTGTTTCACGCTGCGGTACATCATCTAAGTACATTTCAATACCCATTCCTGCTTTACTTGCCATTTCTGCAGAAGATGATGTTAAACCAGCCGCACCCATATCTTGAATTCCAACAAGTGCATCCGACTGAATAAGTTCTAAGCAAGCTTCAATCAGAAGTTTCTCCATAAATGGATCTCCTACTTGAACTGCTGGACGCTTCGCTTCTGAGCTTTCAGATAACTCTTCAGATGCGAATGTTGCACCGTGAATACCGTCACGACCAGTTGATGCTCCTACGTACATTACTGTATTTCCAGCACCGTGCGCTTGCCCTTTTTTGATATCTTCGTGGTTAATTAAGCCTACGCACATTGCATTTACAAGTGGATTTCCTTCATAACATGGATCAAACTGTACTTCGCCGCCAACAGTCGGAATACCGATACAGTTACCGTATCCTGCAATCCCTGCTACTACTTCTTCGAATAAATATTTCACACGTGGTGACTGTAATTCACCGAAGCGAAGTGAGTTTAATAGAGCTACTGGGCGTGCTCCCATAGAGAATACGTCACGGATAATACCACCAACGCCTGTTGCTGCTCCTTGATATGGTTCAATAGCAGAAGGATGATTATGACTTTCCATTTTAAATACAACCGCTTGATTATCACCGATATCTACAATTCCAGCACCTTCCCCAGGTCCTTGCAGAACGCGCTCACCTGTTGTTGGGAATTTTCGAAGTACTGGTTTTGAATTTTTATAACTACAATGTTCAGACCACATAACAGAGAATAATCCTGTTTCTGTATAATTTGGCAGACGGCCTAAAATCTTTTCAACCATGGCAAACTCTTCGTCTGTTAGCCCCATTTCCGCATATATGCGCTCTTCTTTAATTTGTGTTGGATTTGGTTCAAGCATTAACGACATATGTTTCCCTCCACTGTTTTAAGATAGATTGAAAGACTTTTAACCCTTCAGCACCGCCAAGTAATTCGTCTACAGCACGCTCTGGGTGTGGCATCATACCAAGTACATTTCCTTTTTCGTTCACAATACCAGCTATATCTGAAACGCTTCCATTCGGATTTTCTACGTAACGGAATGCGATTTGATTATTCTCTTCTAGTCTTTTTAGCGTTTCTTCATCACAATAATAATTACCCTCACCATGCGCGATTGGAATATTGATTACTTCATCTTTTTCGTATTGTGATGTAAACATCGTTTCATTATTTTCAACACGCAACTGAACAGTGCGACACATAAATTTTAAGTTTTCGTTTCTCATTAACGCTCCTGGTAGTAATCCTGATTCAACAAGAATCTGGAATCCATTACATACACCTAAAATCGGCTTTCCTTGCTCAGCAGCTTTTTGCACTGCTTTCATTGCATTCGCAAAGCGAGAAATAGCACCGCAGCGTAAGTAGTCACCGTAAGAGAATCCACCTGGTAGTAAAATTGCATCATATTCATCTAAATTCTCTGTATCATGCCAAACGTAATCTACTTCTTCGCCGAGCTCATCTTTAATTGCATGGAACATATCAACATCACAGTTCGAACCTGGAAATACTATTACGGCAAATTTCACTGTGCGACAACCTCCTCAACTTCATAACGGAAGTCTTCCATTACAACGTTTGCTAATAGTTTTTCACACATTTCTTTTACCTTTGCGTCAAGATCAGATACCGATTTATCAATTGTTAGTTCCATGTATTTTCCGATTCGAACGTCTTGTACTTCTGTAAATGAAAGACTATGAAGTGCTCCTTTTACCGCTGTTCCTTGTGGATCTAATACGCTTTCTCTTAATGTTACATATACCTTAACTTTATACATGTGAAATTCCCCCTAAACGTTTTAAAATCTCTTCATAAGCATCTGTTAAATTTCCAAGATCGCGACGGAATACGTCTTTATCAAACTTTTCATTGCTCGTTTCATCCCATAAACGGCAAGTATCTGGTGAAATTTCATCTGCTAAAATAATTTCTCCTTCTTCCGTTACACCAAACTCTAATTTGAAATCTACTAATCTTACACGACAGCTTGCGAAATGATCAATCAACACTTGATTGATTTGTAGAGCCATTTCTCGTAATACGCTTACTTGCTCTGGCGATGCAACGTTTAATACACGAATATGATCTTCCGTTACAAGTGGATCTCCTAAATCATCATCTTTGAAGTAAAATTCTACGATTGGTTCTGCAAGTACAGTTCCCTCTTCCATTCCTAATCGTTTTGAAAGACTTCCTGCAATTACATTTCTTGTGACAACTTCTAAAGGAATAATACTCACTTTTTTAACAAGTTGCTCTATCTCAGATAACTTCTCAACAAAATGTGTTTTAATTCCTACTTCTTGTAACTTTCTGAACAATAAAGTTGTAATCTCATTGTTCAAACGACCTTTTCCTGTAATCGTCTCTTTTTTCTCCCCATTGAAAGCAGTCGCACTATCTTTATACTCTACCCAAACCATATCTGCTGATTCTGTACGATAAATTCTTTTTGCCTTACCTTCATACAGCAATTCTAGCTTTTGCATTTCGCAAGCCCCCTGTAGTTTGAAAAATGTGAATAATGTTTTTATAAAGAATGGCACAGAATGACTCTATTCTGTGCCATATGAAATTTTACGCTTCGTTTAACCCAAGGCGTTCAAAGATGGTATCAACGTGTTGCATATGATGCTCATAGTTGAAGCATTCATTAATTTCTTCTTGTGTTAACTTGCTCGTAATACGCTCATCAGCTTCTACAAGCTCTTTAAATTGTACTTGTGTTTCCCAAGCTTCCATCGCTTTAGGCTGTACGATATCATAAGCTTCTTCACGTACCATACCTTTGTCGATTAATGTAAGCATTACACGCTGAGAGTAAATTAAGCCGTATGTTCTTGTCATGTTACGTTTCATATTCTCTGGGTATACAGTTAAGTTTTTAACAATATTACCAAAGCGATTTAACATGTAATTTAATGCGATTGTAGCATCTGGTAAAATTACGCGTTCTGCCGAAGAGTGAGAAATATCACGCTCATGCCATAATGGAACATTCTCATACGCTGTCATCATATAACCGCGGATAACACGAGCTAAACCAGTCATATTTTCTGATCCGATTGGATTACGTTTATGTGGCATTGCAGAAGAACCTTTTTGGCCTTTTGCGAAAGCTTCTTCAACTTCACGTGTTTCACTCTTTTGTAAACCACGAATCTCAACTGCCATCTTTTCGATAGATGTTGCAATTAGTGCAAGTGTTGACATGTAATGAGCATGGCGATCACGTTGCAATGTTTGTGTTGAAATTGGTGCTGCTTCTAATCCTAAGTTTTCACAAACATACTTTTCTACGAATGGATCGATATTTGCGTATGTACCAACCGCACCAGATAATTTACCAACGCGAACTGTATCAGCAGCTTGTTTGAAACGCTCTACGTTACGTTTCATTTCTTCATACCAAAGACCAAGTTTCAAACCAAATGTTGTTGGTTCTGCATGAACACCGTGTGTTCTTCCCATCATGATCGTGTATTTATGCTCTTTCGCTTTGTTAGCTAAAATGCTTACAAAGTTTTCTAAGTCTTTTAATATGATTTCATTCGCTTGTTTTAAGATGTAAGATAACGCTGTATCTACTACGTCTGTAGATGTTAAACCATAATGAACCCATTTACGTTCCTCACCTAATGTTGGTGTTTCTGATACAGCACGAGTGAATGCAACTACGTCATGACGTGTCTCTTTTTCAATTTCATAAATACGATCAATATCAAATGATGCATGCTCACGAATTTTTTTAACATCTTCTTTTGGAATATCGCCAAGCTCAGCCCATGCTTCACAAGCTAAAATCTCAACTTCTAACCACGCTTTAAATTTGTTCTCTTCCGTCCAAATTGCACCCATTTCTGGGCGTGTATAACGACTAATCATCTTTTTCCCTCCAACAGTTGTTCTTGATGGTCCCAAATATGCAAACTCTTCGCTTTTTCTAGAGCGACTTCAATATTATCATTTAAAATATTAACATGCCCCATTTTTCGCTGCGCTTTTGCTTCTTCTTTTCCATACAAGTGTAAATAGCACCCGGTTAATCTATTCACTTGTCTTAGGACCCCTTCTATATGTTCGCCTAAAATGTTTACCATGACAACTGGTTTTAACAAATTTGTTTCTCCAAGAGGTAAATTACAGATTGCTCGAATATGTTGACCGAATTGACTCGTTTCACATGCATCCTGTGTATAGTGGCCTGAATTGTGAGGTCTTGGTGCTAATTCATTAATATAAATCTCACCATCAGCTGTAGCAAACATCTCTACCGCTAGTGTTCCCACAAGTTCTAGTTCATCCGCGAGCACCTTTGCATAAGCAATTGCTTTTTGAGAAAGTTCTTCTGTAATGCGAGCTGGAACGATAGATTCATGCAAAATGTTATTTACATGAATATTTTCCGCTACCGGAAATACTTTCGTTTCACCACTTACACTACGAATGACAATAACTGATACTTCTTTTTCAAAAGGCACCCATTTCTCTAAAATACACTCTGCTGCATTTGCAAGCTCTCGCGCCTTATCAACGTCAGCTTCACTTCTTAAAACAACTTGCCCTTTCCCATCATATCCACCTGTCGTTGTTTTTAAGACGGCAGGATATGATAACTCGGCGATTGCTTCAGTAAGCTGCTCTTGCGTTTGAACCAATCTATACGTTGCTACTGGTAATCCCGCTTTTTCAATTGCATTCTTTTCTGTAAAACGATTTTGCGTTTTACTTAACAACTGACTGCCTTGCGGTAAGTAAGCATGTTTTTCTAGCCATTGTAAACATCTATAATCAATATTCTCAAATTCATATGTGACGACATCACTGATCTCTGCTAAATGCTGAATTGCTTTTAAATCGTCATATGATGCAACAATTTCAATATCAGCAACTTGTGCACATGGTGAATTTTTTGTAGGATCTAAAACAGCAATTTTATATCCCATCTCCTTAGCTGCCAATGCCATCATTCTTCCAAGCTGGCCGCCTCCAATAATGCCGATTGTTCTTCCAGGTAAAATGATTCTCGTCATACTAGTTCACTACCTTCGCGCACATCTTTTTCAATTGCTTCTCGTCTCAATTCTAATGCATCATGTATATCATCATGGAATGATCCAAGTATTTGTGCAGCAAGTAAACCAGCATTTGTTGAACCAGCCTTACCAATTGCAACAGTTGCAACCGGAACCCCTCCTGGCATTTGGACGATGGATAATAATGAATCTAAGCCGTTTAACGCTTTTGATTGAACTGGAACTCCGATTACAGGAAGATTCGTCTTCGCTGCAACCATTCCCGGTAAATGCGCTGCTCCACCAGCTCCAGCAATAATAACTTTCAATCCACGTTCACGAGCCGTTTCTGCATATTCAAACATATAATCCGGAGTCCGATGAGCTGATACAACTTTTTTCTCATACGGTATATTTAATTCATCTAAAATGTCACAAGCATATTTCATTGTTTCCCAGTCTGACGTGCTTCCCATTATGACTCCAACTAGTGATTTCATATTAGAATCCCCCCGATTCAAATAAAAAAAGCCTGAAATAGAACAGTTTCTCTTTTACTATGAGAGAAAGTGCTCTACTCAGGCATACGTATCCCTTGTGAATAGAAAAATACCGAGTGACTTTCCCTCATAGTCTAACGAATAACGGTCGTTAGGTAGAGACTTGCAGGCCATATCCCCGCGATTATATGAGGTCTTATATATTATTCTTTCTATGGCTATATTAACAATATTTCATAAACAATGTCAACAAATAATCGAATGTTTTTTTATTACTAACCAATAACGTTCGTGTTTTAGTTATATTCAAAAGAATAATTGTAACTATATGCAAGAAGGATAAGAAATTAGAATATATATTTCTAAAGATCTATCATACACATAACTGTTTATATACTCATTCCCTATGCTTTAATATAAAGCATACCGTTTACATTCATTTTATTTATAAGGAGAACAATATGAAAAAACAACTATACTCTTTTCATACTTACTCCTTTAAATAGTCTCATTTTCATTCTTTTTCTTCTTTAAGGTTATTCAATGTATAGATTATGACATTTGATATATAAAAATAAACACAAAAAAACCTAAGTCGAATCGACTTAGGTTTTTGCTTGGCGACGTCCTACTCTCACAGGGACAAGGTCCCAACTACCATCGGCGCTAGAGAGCTTAACTTCCGTGTTCGGTATGGGAACGGGTGTGACCTCTCTGCCAT
>NZ_JBTGPA010000031.1:0-1068924 GCF_054326875.1 Bacillus sp. BC08
GGCAGTAAGACCCCCACCTCAAAATGCAGCGAAAGCAAAGAAGTTAGGTGGGGGATCAACTGCCCATAAAAGTCCGATTGGTGAGGGCTAATAATCAGTGGGGGATGAAGAAAACCCCCACTGATTAAAGTTTCACTTTATGCATTATTGATTAGCATTGCTTATTGTGCTAACGAATCAGGATAGTGTGGCGACCGACAAACTAAATAGTTGCTTATCCTCAATTATTAGAAGGGAAGTTCTATCATTTCGCGAATTTATTAGACATAGACGAGTGCTATAATTTTCTATATGTACATAAAGAGGTGACTACGCATGAATCAAAGACCGTCAGAAGAAGAATATGCCGGGAACTCCGGCGAATATATCCGTTTGGTGCCGGACGGTAACATCATCGACATTTTGCTCGCCCAGGAAAAGCAAATGACCGAGCTCCTGGCATCGTTGACCGAAAGCCAGGCCGCATATCGGTATGCGGAAGGAAAATGGACGCTGAAAGAAGTCGTGGGCCACATTGCCGACGCGGAACGCGTCATGACCTACCGCCTGCTCCGGTTTGCAAGAGGGGACCAGACGCCTTTGATCGGTTTCGATCAGGAATTGTTCCTGCCTCCTTTCGAAAGCTGGACAACCGAGCAATTGGCCGAAGACTACCGGGCCGTACGGCAATCAACGATCACATTGCTGCGCGGGCTACCGGCGGAGGCGTGGACCCGCAAGGGCATAGCCAACGACCTAGGCATTACGGTGCGCGCCCTCGCATATGGCATCGCAGGACACGAACTTCATCACATGGGGGTCATCCGAAATCGGTACTTGAGTTAATCGTCGGCTGAGGCCTTTGGAATGGAACTAACACCTCTCATACAACCTTAGATACCGTTCTTATTGGGGTCCCGCTCCACAACCATCAACTTAAGGATTTAGACTATTTTTGAAATTAAAAGCACATTACTATTCTCTTATGTTAATGAGAAAGGGTGACGTGCTTTTTATGAATATGTACGAAAAACAAGAGTTATCTTTATTTGCCGAAGAGTTATATCGATTTTTTTCATTTGGGGGTATTTGTTTTTCTTAGCTTGATGTTGATGGGGCACTACTCTATAATGGTCAAATTAAAATTTAAAACAGTTATAGAGACTCCATTCCTCGGAAATATTGTAACTATTAAGTTGTAAAAATAACCATAGTTTTTTATTTTTGAAAAGGCTATGGTCTTTTTAGTTGTAGCAAAGATATGATGTGAGGAAGTTTTTATAAATCAAAAAAATTTGATTAACTAGTTGCATAATAAATTAATCAGCGTATATACTATAAATATCAAAAAAAGTTGATGAAGGGAGAGTGAACTACAGTGGCGCAAGATTTTCAGCTCTATGAGAAAAAATTCAAAGCATTAGCGGATCAGAAGCGTTTAGAGATTATGTATGAACTTTGTCAGCGAGGCCAGACTTGTGTATGTGATTTAACAGAGGTTTTTGACATGACGCAATCTAAGTTGTCCTATCATTTAAAGATCTTATTAGATGCAGGTTTAATTGTAAAAGAAACAAAAGGTACGTGGAGTTATTATGATTTAAATGATGCGGAAGTAAATAATTTATTATCAGAAGAATTGTGCTGTATCTTTAGAAAAACAGGCAAAGGTAGTTGTTGTTAAAATTTTGCACTATTAATCAAAAAAAATTGATTAATAACATTATAAAGAGGAGGAATAAGCTATGAGATATGTTCACGTTGGTATAAATGTTACGGATTTAGAGAAGTCTATCGAATTCTACGAAAAGGTATTTGGTGTGTCACCAGTTAAGGTGAAAGTAGAGTATGCAAAGTTTTTATTAGAGACGCCAGGACTTAACTTCACGCTGAACGTAAGAGATGAAGTGAAGGGAAATCAGGTAAATCATTTCGGTTTCCAAGTGGATACTGCTGAAGAAATTACGTTACATAAAGAAAGATTAGAAAAAGAAGGTTTCTTTGCTCGTGATGAGATAGATACGACTTGTTGCTATGCGGTTCAAGATAAGTTTTGGGTAACAGATCCTGATGGGAACGAGTGGGAATTCTTTTATACGAAAGCACATAGTGATGTTCATAAAATAGAAGAGGCATCTTGTTGCACGACTTCTAACGTAGTAGAACAAAATTCTTGTTGTTAATAGGAGATGGAAAATAAAATGAAACGTTTATCTTTTCTAGATCGATATTTAACACTATGGATTTTTCTAGCTATGGCTGTTGGGATTGGTTTAGGGTTTGTATTTCCTAGTGTAGTAGACGGACTAAATACATTACAAGTTGGAACAACGTCTATCCCGCTAGCTGTTGGTTTAATTGTCATGATGTATCCACCATTAGCGAAAGTTCGCTACGAGGAAATGGGCCGTGTATTTAAAGATGTAAAAGTATTGGTTTTATCTTTAGTACAAAACTGGATTATCGGACCTGTACTTATGTTTGTTTTAGCAATTATTTTTCTTCCTGATAAGCCAGAATACATGGTCGGACTCATTATGATTGGTTTAGCACGCTGTATTGCAATGGTAATCGTTTGGAACGATCTTGCTGATGGGGATAAAGAGTATGCAGCAGGTTTAGTGGCTTTTAACTCCGTATTCCAAATGCTCTTTTTCTCGGTTTATGCATACGTGTTTGTAACAGTCATTCCAGAATGGTTAGGAATTGAAGGGGCTATTGTCGATATTACAATGATAGAAGTAGCAAAATCCGTATTTATCTATTTGGGAATTCCTTTTATAGCAGGTATGTTGACACGCTTTGTATTCGTTAAGTTAAAAGGAAGACAATGGTATGAAAAAGTATTTATACCGAAGATTAGTCCACTTACATTACTTGCACTACTATTTACAATCATCGTTATGTTCTCATTAAAAGGGGAAATGATTGTTAGCGTGCCACTAGATGTAGTAAGAATAGCGATTCCATTATTAATCTATTTTATTGTGATGTTTTTTGTTTCTTTCTTTATGGGAAGAAAAATTGGTGCAAACTATTCGGTAACTACAACGTTAGCATTTACAGCAGGTAGTAATAACTTTGAGTTAGCAATTGCTGTAGCAGTTGGTGTGTTTGGTATTCATTCAGGCGCAGCATTTGCAGCTGTTATCGGGCCGTTAGTAGAAGTACCTGTAATGATTGCACTTGTAAACGTCGCTTTTTGGTTTAAGCGAAAATATTTTAGTGATCAGCCAGTATAATTTAAAAACAAAGGCGGAAAACAACATGGAAAACAAAAAGACAATTTATTTCTTATGCACAGGAAATTCATGCCGAAGCCAAATGGCAGAAGCATGGGGCAAACAATATGTAGGTGATAAGTGGAATGTATATTCTGCAGGTATTGAAGCACACGGAGTAAATCCAAATGCTATTAAAGCGATGGAAGAAGTAAATATCGACATAACAAATCAAACATCAGATATAATTGATGCAAATATTTTAAATAACGCTGACCTAGTTGTTACCCTTTGTAGTCATGCGGATTCTGTTTGTCCGTCTACACCAAAACATGTGAATCGTGTTCACTGGGGATTCGATGACCCAGCAGGAAAAGAATGGTCTGAATTTCAACGTATTCGTGATGAAATTGGAGAACGTATAAAGAGATTTTCTGAAACAGGGGAGTAAATAAAGGAAAGAGCCAATCTTCTATCGTATAGGAGATTGGCTCTTTCCTTTATTAGTCATGACTGCATTGGTTCGCATAAATTACTGGAAAATAGAGGATCTTCTATTGGATTTCTAAAGTTAGAAATGTATTTAATCATGTAGGTGTTCACAAATAATAAAGTCATTTAAAAAATAATAAAGTTGTTTAGAATTAGAGATGGTATGATGAATAATCACACTATCTTTTTTATCTATAATTAGATAAAACGATTTTTGGATATTAAAATAAAGGGTAGTATATTAGCGCAAGGGGGAGAATGATGGATAAGTTGTTACAAGAAATTATAAATTGGTTAAAGATGAGAGATGAACAAATTGTTATCGGTATTTCAGGACATGGTGCAGCTGGAAAAACGACGTTTACTAATAGACTCGTAAAGCTACTAAATCAAAATGAAGTAAATTATATTAATACAGATCCTTACATTGTTAGTTCAGATATCCGCAAGCATGCAGTGATTCACTATACATATCAAAATGAAAATCATCGTTATAAAATGACAGCTTGTCATCCGGCGGCGCACCATTTGGCAGCTTTAGAAAGAGATATTCATATGGTTAGAGCTGGGCTAGATTTTTATACGATAGATACGCATTATATGAAAAGTAAGTTGATTTCTTCGGAAAATAAAGTAACGATTGTGGAAGGAATGAGCGCTGCTTTTATTAATCCTGATTTATTTGATTTGAAAATTTATTTTTATACAGATGGCGAAACGGAACTAATGAGAAGATCAAGCCGGGATATAGCTGAAAGGGGAGCCGATATAAATTATTTAAGGCAGTCTCATGAAGAACGCCGGATTCAATATGAAGTATTTATGCATTCGTATAGTCAGCGTTTTGATATAATTATCAAAACTTCGGATGAAACAATATGTTTAGAAAAAAATATATTTGAGTTTTATAAAGTTTAAATGAAAATCCTCAATTTGTTAATTGCATTATGACGGTTAATTTTTCTTATTTAGTACTTGTATTAAACAAATGTATTATTTAATCAATAATACATTCACTATGAAATAACTAGATTTTTAAAAAGATTTAGTAGCCTTCTTTCATCTACATAGACAGAAGGCTACTGTAATTTTGGCGGCAAAATTACATAACTGTATTATTGCTCACAGTAGGAGATGCATCTTAAAAATCCGCACTTTAAAAGGTTTTATTCGGAAATACAAAAATGAATTTTTGTATGTAAGGAGAATAGGATGAAACACATAATAAAAGACATATTAATAAACTACTTTAAAGAAATTCATTCACTACTAGTTGAAGAAGAACTACATAAGAACAGTTGGAATACAGATTTACACTACAAAATTATAGTGAATGGAAAGCGGTATTCCGCACGGTTTATTAATAGCAAGCGAACAATCAATCCAGCTTTTGGGACTTTATCAAATGAACAATTGAAAGAGCAAGTACGGTTTACGTATTATTTACGAGAGCATGGAATTCCGTTTATGCAGATTAAGGAGAATATGGCGGGGGATTGCTTTACATTACTCACTTGGAATGAGGAACAGTACCGGTTTGTATTGTCTACTTGGATTGAAGGGGAACATGTTACTCATTGTACAGAAACGATGGCAGGAGTCTTTGGAAAGGAAGCAAGAAAGATACATGATCTTTCTAGTACGTTTCAAAGCTCGATTTTTCAAAAGAAATCTCATTTAGATGGATATGGTGAGTTTATAAAGTTGTTAGAAAATAAAGGTGGTACATGTAAGGAATTGCAGAGGTATATGAATCTAGCTAAGTATCATTTTGAATGCGCACATACGAATGGTTTGGAGTTTATTGTGCAAACAGATTTAAATCCTTTAAATGTCATATGGAACTCCGATCAATGTGTAAAAGGAATTGTAGATTTTGAATCGATTGGATATGTAGATAGAATTGAAGGATTAGCCTTTTTAATAAAATGGTATTCCCGGACAGAAGGAATAGAGTCGCATGTAGTATGTTCGAAAGTTGCTAGTGCATTTTTAAAAGGGTATGGAGCTAATAATATTTTAACTTTAAATGATTGTAAAAGACTTTCTTCGTTGCTATGGTTATCCGGTAGTCTAAATTGGAACTTCGTTAAAAAGACAATGAGTCTATTAGGTGATGAAAGGGAATTAGTAGAACATTTGAGAGTTTATAAAATAAGGGGAGAAAGACTGTTGTCATTGTTAATTTGTAGATAACATTTATCCCGCATTAACGGGCAGTAAGACCCCCCCTCAAAATTCAGCGGAAGCAAAGAAGTTAGGTGGAAGGTCAACTGCCCGTAAAATCCCGATTGGTTCAACTAATAATCAGTGGGGGATGAACAAAACCCCCACTGATTAAAGTTTCACTTTATTCTTCTAATTTGGGATTCAAAAAAGAAATCATGTGAGGTGTTCAAAAAATGAAAATACAAATTGTATTGTTTGACGGTTTTGGAGAACTTGTCTCCTTTGCACCTTTTGAAGTATTGAAAAGAGCGATAGAAGAAGGAGCTCCGTTTACAGTTGAATTCGTTTCAAGTGAGCCGAAACAAGAGGTTACTACTTCATTTGGAGTTACGGTGAAATTACATGATTTTTTACGAATGGATAATCGCCCAGATTTGTTAATTGTACCTGGTGGTGGCTGGAATCATAAAGCTGAGCACGGGGCACGAAAGGAAGCAGAACTTGGTACTTTAACTAAAATCATTAGAGAGATGCACAACGAAGGTACGATTGTTGCGGGAGTTTGTACTGGAGGTATGTTACTAGCTACATCCGGTATATTGAATGGTAAAAAGGCGACAATGCATCATTTGGCGCAGAGTGAAATGAGTGAATATGGAGCAGAACTTCTTCCTTACAGAATTGTGGAGCAAGGGAATGTTATTACCGCAAGAGGAGTTACTTCAGGACTTGATTTAGGACTTTGGATCACGGAAAGATTTGCAAGTCCCAAAATTGCAGCTGCTGTTGAAAATAGAATGGAATACGAGCGGCGAGGTGTTGTTTGGAAGTGATTTGACTGTAATCATAGTTTTTTTGCTGTAGAGTGTATTAGATATTGTAAAAGAGAAAGAGCTAACTCATACGAGCAGGCTCTTTTTTTATGTATTCATTTTCTATGTTTAATAATTAGGCTGAATATAACCTAATTTTATTCCCTTCGTGACAGCTTCCAAAATGAGGGAAGTGCAACATAATGGACATAAACGTTGCTTATACATGTAAAGTAAGATGTCATAAAAATGAATAAAGACTGCTAATTTTCGTGCACTTTGATTATGTAGAAATAGGGGAGATGACATGAAAGACAATACGCCTAAGAAAATCTTATTTATTCAATCAGGCATTCCTTTTTATTACCCAATGATCGAAGAAGCAATTTTGAATAGTTTACAAAAGGTAAACAGTAATACAATTATGGTAAACCCAGAACGAGCAATAGAAACCGCATTAAAAATGAAACCAGATTTTATTTTGGTACTCGGTGGTTTAAACGAGGGAATTATTAGTGTCATGCCAGTACTAAAGAGTGCGGGTTTTACTACTGGACTTTGGCTGACAGATGATCCGTATTATACGGATGTAACACAACATCTTGTGCCGTATTATGATTACATATTTACGCAAGATTTAAATTGTATCAAGTTTTATAGAGGGTTAGGATGTAAGAATGTGTTTCATCTTCCGTTAGCAGCAAATCAAGATGTGTTTAAACCTTCTCAGAAAGAAGATACATATAAGTATGATCTTAGTTTTATAGGCACAGCATTTGAAAATAGACTTACCTTTGTTGATTCTATTTCAGAGTATTTAGTAGAAAAAAACATAAAAATTGTGGGGTTCGGTTGGGAGAAGTTAAAGAATTATGAACGATTAAAGGATAAAATACAAGTCTTGCCACTTGCGAAGTATGAGGATGCATTGCAATATTACGTATCGACTAAAATCAATATAAATTTACACCGTTCACCAAATGATCAGGAATTGAATTGTAATGCTGCAAATATCCAAGCATATTCAGTAAATAATAGGACGTTTGAAATTAATGCTGTAGGCTCTTTTCAATTAACTGATATACGACCAGATGTAGCGAAACATTACATACCAGGTGTTGAAATAGAAACTTTTAATAGTGCACGGGAGTTTATACAAAAAGCAGAGTATTATTTGGAACATGTACAAGAAAGAAAACAAATAGCAAAAAATGGACTGGAACGAACTTTGAGAAATCACACATACGATAAACGTATAGTACAATTATTACACTATATTAATTTCATAGGCGTGAAGATGTAGTCTAACCATTAACTTAAATGATAAGCGCTTAGTACTTTCTAACTTTCGTAGTCTATAAAGACCATTTACGAAAAAGGGATTTGGATAATTTTGTTGAAGTTATTTATTATGAAAAAATAATTTTACATTCAAACTAATTTATATCTAACAATTAGAGGAGATTAAAAATGAATCACTTTTTTGTAGAATTTGGTGAATATGAAGCAAGTGTTTGTGAATGGGGAGATAAAAGTAATCCTCAAATCATTTGTTTTCATGGTCTAGGAAGTACAAAATTAAGTTTTATAGAAATAGCGGAACTTTTAAAAGATAAATTTCATATTGTATCGTTTGATCTACCTGGACATGGGAAAACACCAAGTTTCGGGAAGGATGAAGATTACGGTGCATCTCATTTAACAAAATGGGTAGTAGCATTACTTGAGCAGCTAGGAAAAGAAACATTTCATATAGTAGCACATTCATGGGGAGCAAGCGTTGCGCTTCATTATGCAGCAGGATGCCCAGAAAAAGTGAATAAAATGGTATTGTTAGATGGTGGTTATCATCATGGTAAAATGAACGCGGATTATTTTGCGAATCTATATAAAGGTGCGAAAGAAGGAGAGTGCCCACCTCGGTCATTAGAAGAAGAAATCACCCATTACGAAAAAGATTTTGATGAATATATTTTTGGCAGTAAAGAAGCATTCATCCAATCAGAAAAAATGGTTTACAGCAGGTGGTCACCATTAATAGAACGTGCGGTTTACGATTTAATGCGAGAAGAAAATAGCAAAGTGAAATGGCATGCTACTGGCGATACCGCTAGAAGTGTAATTAAGTTTCAATATACGGTGTATAGAACGTTGAAATCGCATAAAATTAAAAACGATATTTTATTGTTGTATTGCGATCTTCCAGATAATTATTTGAAAATAAGAGAATTACAAATTGCGGAATTTAAGAAGCATATTGATATTACGACTAAGCTATATGCAGATACAGGGCACCTAATGCATTGGGATAGACCGGAAGAGATTGCCGAGGATGTTTTACATTGGTTCATATAAAGGAGGTCCGTTGTTCGAATTTGAGCAACGGATTTTCTTGATACGTTACCTGAAAAAGAAACAAGTATCTCTAAACTAGAGGAAAGTAAAAAATAAAGAAAAGAGGTTGCCAAAAAGTAACTATTCAGCGACTTTTTGGGACAACCTCTTCTTTTTGTTGTGGATTTTCAAGAAAATTTAGAATAAAATAAAAATATATTCACCTACCTATTATTCACTAATGAAAAGAGGCTAGCGAAATGCAACTGAAGTATGGGAAGCACATTAATATATTATCTATTGTTCTAACTTTGTTCTCTTTTTCTGTAATTGTAAGTTTCTCTACCTGGTTGAGTAGATATTCAATTCCCAACCTTTCTACAATACTTAAGGTAACAATGTTGAGTGCATTTATTCTTGGAATTATAGGGTTTAGACAAGAGAAAAGCGCACTAGCGATTATAATTATGGGAATATGTGCCTTTGCTCTAGTCGTTCTATATACTTATGCGGTTATAAGTTTTCTTGAGCATTAAGCACCAAAAAAAGAAACGAACATATATGTTCGTTTCTTTTTTTGGGATGATTATTATAAAATAGCCTCTTCTAATGATTGAGTGCTGAATCCAAGAATTAATTTTTGAATGTTATTTTCATGATCTTTTACAATGATATATGGAACGCCCTGTACGTTAAAGGATTCAAACTCTTCTTTTTTTCTGGGGCATTAGGGGGACCCCCATATTAGAAAAAATATATTTTGATGCGAATTTATGGTGTAAGCAAGAGCATGAAAGTTCTATCACCAATTCTTTTTTTGCTATAATAGATGCGTGGCAGAAAATAGATAGAAAGATACTGCTAGTACTTTATATTTAAAATGTAGGGAGATTGAACAGAGTTATGGGGAATGAAAAAGAAATTAGTTCCGCTAAATTAATATGGAAGATGACGCGCCCGCATACATTAACGGCGACGTTTTCTCCTGTAATTTTAGGAACAGTAGCATCACTTTATGTTACAGACATTCATTGGCTTTTATTTATTGCGATGATGGTTGCATGTTTAGCATTGCAAATAGCAACGAATTTATTTAACGAGTACTATGATTTCAAACGTGGATTAGATACCGCTGATTCTGTTGGGATTGGTGGTGGAATTGTCCGTCACGGATTGAAACCAAAAAATGTGTTAACAGTTGCGCTTTTATTGTATGTAGTAGCAGCAATTATTGGAGTTTATATTTGTATGAATAGCAGCTGGTGGTTAGTCATCATTGGTTTAATTGGGATGGCGGTTGGCTACTTATATACAGGTGGTCCATTACCAATTGCGTACACTCCGTTTGGAGAATTAGTTTCTGGATTGTTAATGGGGACATGTTTTGTACTCATCGCTTTCTTTATTCAAACGAATACGATAACGATTGAAAGTGTATTAATTTCCATTCCAATTGGAATTTTAGTCGGTGCAATCAACATGTCGAATAACATCCGAGATATCGAAGAAGATATTAAAGGTGGAAGAAAGACGTTAGTAATTCTCCTTGGGAGAGAAAAAGCAATAGTAACACTAGCTGTAGCCTTTTTCATTGCTTATTTATGGATCGCCGTAATTGTATTGATGGGTTATATAAGCCCTTGGGCATTAGTTATGTTCCTAGGTTTGAGAAAGCCAATCTCTGCCATTCAAAGTTTCCAAAAAGGAGCAAAGGATCCCGGGTATATGCGCATCGCAATGAAATCAACAGCGATGACAAATACGATTTTTGGTTTCTTATTATCAGCAGGATTATTAATTAGTTATCTGTTTTAAATAAAAACTATTGTTACGTGACTAAACCCCAATTTCTCGATTTTAATATAGAGAAATTGGGGGTTTATTTTGAGTTTTTTTACGTTATAAACTATTCTTATTTGAAATGAAAATACCAATAAATTGCAACTTCATCACTTGTTATATCCAAACCTTTATAAACAAGAAAATCAAATCCACCAATTACAAATCCGCATTTTTCATAAAATTTACATGCTGCGACATTATTATTTTGCGTTTCAAGCATAATACCGGGCATATTGTTTTCTTTTGCCCACTGCTTTGCTTGATCAACTAATCTTTTACCAACTCCGATTGTACGATATTTTTTATCCACCGCTATATCTTCTATGTAAGCATAGTGATTCCAATTCTTTTTCAATACTATGAATCCAATGATTTGGTTATGTAACAATGCTATGTAAATTACTTGATTCGGCTTATTTATATATTCATTGTACGCCAGTTCTTCATTATTATTTTGATTTTGTAAATAACTTTTTTCATAACTCGGAACGTCTTCTACTGTATATTCTATGCGTCTATTTACTTTTGAAAGAGAAAGAATTAACCGAGCATTCACTATAAAACTGTCATCAATCTCCGGGAAATTATCTAAATCATTTGTTTCTAACTCTCTAATTAAAAGGCTCATCGTGATACCTCCAAATCATATTATTTCTTCTGGTTCTTTATGTGATTCAAATTCATTCCAATTACAAAATTATAATAGAATTTCAATAGTAAGGCTATCTCTGCATTTTATCTTTATACCGGTATGCTATTATCTTGATATAACTATGTTGTATGTAGTAGTGCCGGAAATAGTGAAAGATTTCTAATTGGTTAACATATAAAATGAACTATTTCTTCCTAACAATAAAGTGAAACTTTAATAAGTGGGGGTTTTCTTCATCCCCACTGATTATTAGATGAACCAATCGGACTTTAATGGGCAGCCCGACCCCCAGCTAAATTCTTTGCTTTCGCTGCATTTTGAGGTGGGGTCTTACTGCCCATTAAAGCGGGATAAAATAAATCGTGGAGAAGATAAAGGATGCAAAGAACAATATTAATTGTAGAAGATGAAGATATTTTACGTGAAATTATGAAAGATTACTTATTAAACGAAGGGTATACCGTCTTAGAGGCGATGGATGGGAGAGACATCAGTTTGACGCATACAAAATTTGAAATAGTAACGTATCTCATGCGAAATCAAGGAATTGTAATTTTGAGAGAACAACTAATCAATAAAATATGGGGTTATGAATTCGCTGGGGATGATCGCACTGTTAATAGTCATATTCGTAATTTGCGTCATAAATTAGGACAAAAAGCAGCTTGTATTGTAACTGTTGTACGAGCTGGTTATAAATTTGAGGGATAAGTATGAAAAAAGGAATTGTATTAAAGTTATTTATATTAACAACAGCATTATGCACACTTATTTTAGTAACTATTTTTATCGGACAAACTATATTTTTTAAGCAATACTATGCAAATCGAAAAGTGAATGATATTAAAACAAATATTCAATCCTTTGAAAAAGCATATGTAAAAGCTGGAGATGATGCGAAAGCAATTCAAGAATTGGAACAAAATTTCTATCAAGAAAATGCGACATGGATTACAACGTTAGATCATGCAGGTAATATAAAATATGCAAATGATTTTTCTATAGAAATTCAATTAGATCCTAACAAAAATAAGAGATTTTCTGAACGTTCCATTCACATACCGTTGTATAGTTTTATCAATTTAGAAGATATACAAAGGATGAAATATAGTCTAGAACAAGGGAGCAATATTATTATCGACGGAGTACAGAAGGGGGATATAGCAGTCCCTGCGATGTTAACGATAAAAGAGAAAAATGTTGGGCTGGAGAACAAGCAACTGTCAGAAAGATTGTATGGGCCAAAAGCTGTATCTTCAAAAGAAAGTTCACAATTATATTTAGCAGGAATCATTCAAAACGTACAATTACCGGAGGGGACTGTAGGAACGAACTTTATATATGGAAATCGTGTGCTTATAGATAGAATAAAACAATTTCAGGTTGATTTATTATTGGATCAAAAATTTAATGATGTTACTTCTACAGAAATAATGGATTACGAAGAAAATGATATTAAATATAAGCTATTAATCAAGCCAACAAAAGACGCAGAGGGTAAGACAAACTATATATTTGCTATGACATCATTGCAACCAGTTGATGAAGCGGTGCAAATGATTAAGGATTATTATGTATATTTAATTATCTTTGTACTGATTTTAATTGTTTTGATATCGTTCTATTACTCAAAAAAAATCGCCAAGCCATTATTACAAATAAATGATACTACAAAAAAAATTGCAGGTTTAGATTTCTCAGAGACGATACCTATTACGACAAAGGATGAAATAGGTGATTTATCACAAAATATTAATACACTTTCTAAAGCTTTGCATTCGTATATTCATCAATTGCAGCAAGATATAGAGAAAGAAAAGCAATTAGAAAATACACGTAAAGAATTTATCGCGGGTGTTTCACATGAATTAAAAACACCTTTAAGTATTATGAAGAGCTGTATTTCAATTTTGGAGGATGGCGTTGCTAGTAATAAAAAGGAGTATTACTTTAAAGCAATGTCAAAAGAAGTAGATAAAATGGATATGCTCATTATTGATATGCTCGAGTTAGCAAAATTCGAATCTGGTACGTATAAAATGGAAATGGATGTCTTCCATATTGATGAGATGATTGATTATATATGTGAGCAATTAACCGCAGATATAACAGCTAAGCAATTACATGTTCATAAACAACTTTCTAAAATTGAAGTTGTTGCAAACCAGCATCGCATAGAACAAGTTATAACAAATTTTATTACGAATGCGATTCGTTACACGCCAGAACAGGAGAATATTATTATTTCTACAATAGAAGAGCATGAACGTGTAAAAGTATGTGTAGAAAATAAAGGGGCTCATATCGCGCCAGAACACATAGCAAAAATATGGGATCGTTTTTATCGAGGAGATACGTCTCGTCAACGCTCAAAAGGTGGAACAGGATTAGGCCTTGCTATTTCAAAAAATATATTAGAGCTGCATGGCGCGGAATATGGTGTTTTGAATACAGAAGATGGAGTATTATTTTTCTTCTATTTAAATAAAAACGCGTAGAATTTATTCTACACGTTTTTATTATTTTTAAACAAAATCGACATTATCTGCATTTTATCTTTATCAGCATTCATTACTATTTTCATTAGAAACAGAATGAAAAGTTGATAAGGAGATTGTTAAAATGAAAAAAAGAGCGATATTGCTTTTGCTTATTATAATAATAATGGGTACAGGCGTTAGTTTCATACATGCTA
Source organism: Bacillus sp. BC08 (assembly GCF_054326875.1). Classification (NCBI taxonomy): domain Bacteria; kingdom Bacillati; phylum Bacillota; class Bacilli; order Caryophanales; family Bacillaceae; genus Bacillus; species Bacillus sp. BC08. The sequence goes on from NZ_JBTGPA010000031.1 coordinate 14,197, forward strand.
AAGGGCACAAAAATATATCAAAAGAGGATTTACGATTAAAAGGAAAAACTATTGTAATTGATCCGGGGCACGGTGGAGGAGATAGAGGGACGAAAGGAAAGAAATTTGGAACGATTGAAAAAGAACTAAATTTAAAAGTAGCACAAAATATAAAGAAAGAATTAGAAGAAAGAACGGATGCACAAGTTATATTAACACGTGAAAAAGATACGAGTTTACTTCCCGAAACAAAACAAAAAGAAGAATTACAAGCGCGTGTCAAAGTAGCGAAAGAACATGCGGCGGATCTTTATATTAGCATTCACCATGATGCTTTTGAGGATACCAATGTACAAGGAATAACAACTCATTATGGATCTAATAAAAGGAAAGATAAAAAATTAGCTAAGATCGTACAAGAAGCTATTTTTGATCAAAATATAGACAGCCGAGATCGAGGTGTTCATGGAAGTGATTTTCTTGTCTTACGAGAAAATCCTTCTCCAGCTATCTTAATTGAATTAGGATTTACATCTAATGTGAGTGATGAAAAAAGAATGAATTCAGAAGAATTCCAAGCAAAATCGCAAAAAGGAATTGTGGATGGCATTATTAATTATTTTACGATGTAATAAAATAGGCAAGTAGAAAAATACTATTCTTTCTAAATCTTAATTAGAAAGAGTAGTATTTTTTATTTTGAGTGTATATCCAGTTTTCAAATTTAAGAATTAACTTTATTCTTTAACTGATTTCGACATTATCTGCATTTTATCTTTATCATTCTCTATTAATCTATGTATTGTAAACACCGGTTGAAACTAACGATTCAGTCGAGTAAAGGCTCAGCCTTTTAAATAATGAATATAAAAATTAATAGAGAAAGGATCGAAAAATAATGAAAGAATCACAAAGTAAGAAAAAAACAAGTCGATTAACTAAGGTAATAATATCTCTAGGAGTTGTTTTAGCAACGATCTTTTTCACCTTCTTTTTAATTGGGAAATGGAACTCTACCCCAGCGAAGGGAGTAGCTAATGAAAGTAGTAATCAAGTTAATACGCAACAACAAGAAAAGAAAAAAGAAACAACACCGGCAAAACAGAAAAGACCTGATGGAAAACCGGTAGGAAAGGTTGTGTATTTAACATTCGATGACGGTCCTAGCGAATTAACTGGGAAATTTTTAGATGTACTAAAAGAGCAAAATGTTGCTTCGACATTTTTTATGCAAGGTAGCAATTTACAAAATACAGGTTTTCAGGAAAACGTAAAAAGAGCGGTAAAAGAAGGACATTATATTGGTGCACATAGTATGACACATAATAGTGATAAGCTATACAAAAAGGGACAATTTGTACCAGAGATGAAAGAAACGTTAGATCTTATCCATAATATTACGGGTACATCTCCTAAACTAGTCCGTCCACCATATGGATCTGCACCAGGATTAAAGGGCGAGGAAATTCGTAATCAAATTGTAGAAGCAGCAATAAAAGTTTGGGATTGGACAATAGACTCAAATGATTGGAAATTAAAAGATAATCCAACTCAGATTATCGAAAATGTAAAGAAACAAACAACAGAAGAAGTAGAAGTTGTTTTAATGCATGAAAAGGCGCAAACATTACAAGCACTTCCTGAAATTATTAAATTTTATAAAGAGCAAGGATATGAATTTGGGGTATATAATGATGAAGATCATTTTCGTTTAAATTTCCAGAAAGATCAACGTTTATAGTATGAACATAGTTATCTTAAAAAGGTGTTTTTATTACTAAATCAATAATTAATCAACAAGTCGATTTCCTATATGATAAAGAAATCGGCTCTTTTTTTATAAAGTTGACTTTTTTATTAAAAGGGTTTATTCTACTTGTGCAAGTGACAACTTGCATTCGAGTTTGGATGTTGGATAAAGATTATGTGAAAGTTGGATGAAACGTGAATGAAATGACAAATACATCAGAACGTATTATTGAGGCTTTTTTAGAACTATTCCGCACTCATGGCTATAAAGGAACGACGACCCGCGCAATTTCGGAACTAGCGGGCGTAAACGAAGTAACCATCTTTCGGAATTTCGGAAGTAAAAAGAATATTATGGAAAAAGCTGTTGAATCCTTATCACGTGATATGGAATTGAATAAATTAATGCCTGGAGAGATGACTTGGAATCTTGAAAATGACCTGCTGTCTATTGCAGAAGGATATCTTGCATATATAGAAAAATTAAAGGATTTAATTTTGATTAGTTTTCAGGAAGCTGAAATGTTCCCAGAGCTCAAAGAAAAAATTGCATTAATTCCTAAACAATTAAAAGATAATTTGGTTGTATATTTCATTGAGATGAGAGAAAAGGGGAAGCTTATTGAAACTGATATGGAAGCCCAGGCGATGAACTTTATTTGGATGAATTTCGGTTACTTTCTTTCTAACTCACGCTTCGGTGACAATTTATTTTCAAATTCAAAAGAGACTTTTCTAAAACATAGTGTCCAACTATTTTCTAGGGGGTTAACTCCCTAGTTCTTTTTTTACACCCGATGCAAGTAAGTACTTGCTATAATAAACCAACAAGGAGTACGACAATGAAAACTTTAAAAAATTTCTTTAAATTCCCCCCAACATTCATTGGAATTGCAACAGCATTTGCCTTTCTGTTAATTTTCTTTTGTGTGTGGATGACTGCATACGATGGTGTTACTGATCGGGTAAACCAATTAAAAGTTGGGTTAGTTAATGAAGATAATCAAATAGGAGCCGATATTGAAAAAAACTTGAAGGAAAATCTGCCCTTTAAAGTTAAAAGCTATGGCTCTGTAACGCATGCCAAAGAAGATATGGATAACCGTAATTTAGATATGGTTATTCAAATTCCTGCAAATTTCTCAAGTCTATTGAAAGAAGATAATACTGCAGAGATTAATTATTTCATCAATCAAGCGAATTCATCTTTGACAAAGCAGATTATGGAAGGCGCGACAAAAGATATTACGCAAACAATTAATAAAAATGTATATACGTATAAACAAAAACTTATTTCTTCCAACTTATCTAAAGAACTAAGTACAGTGATACCATCAGAAGAGGTAGCTCAAAATGTATCAGAAAGCATTAAGAAAGTGTTACATTCGTTAAACGTTGATTCTGTGCAATCATCTGTCAAAAAAACAAACAATACAGACGGCTTTGCAGCAACCATGATTCCATTTTTAATTGTTCTTGCTTCATGGGTTGGAGCTATGCTTATGAGTTTAAATCTTAATATTGTTGCAACAATATTAAAAAACACTCACGGAAAATGGTCTATATTTTTATCAAGACAAGTTATTAATATTGTTGTATCTGTTATTTTAGCTATTATCACGTTATTATTAATGATCTTATTTAATATCAAATTGAATACAAGCTTGTTTGAAACATGGATATTCCAAACTCTTGTCTTTTTCTCTTTCTTAAGCGTAACACAAATGTTCATCGTTCTATTCGGTCCTGCTGGTATGATGTTTAATATCATATCACTGTCAGTACAATTAGTTACTTTTGGGGTAATTGTTCCAAAAGCGTTACTATCAAGTTTTTATCAAACTGTAGGTTCTCTTTTCCCTGGAACTTATGTAGCTGACGGGTATCAAACAATAATTTTTGGAGGGGGAAATCTATCACACGATATGAATATTCTTCTTTGCACTTCAATTATTACCATTTTTATAGCAGTGGGGAGAATTATGCTGCAAAGAGATAGTAAAAGTGAATTGATCAAACAAACTGCCAACAGATAAAAAGTTTATGGTACATTAGATGATGATGCACTAGAAATCGAGAGGATCTCTATATAAAAAGCACGTTTCAAAAAAATGTGCTTGATAGACATCTATTAAATAGAGCGATTGAAATTGCGATTGAACATAATAAAAAGAAAATTTGGCTAGGCACTTGAGAAAAGAATGAAAATGGGGTTTGTCCAAGTTGGAGCCCACTCTTTTTATAGGGGGTTATGAGGAACAAATAGACTTTATAATGACTAAAACACTTATATAACTTTGAAGTGCACCCGGATTGCTAAACACAGTCTAACAATCGAGGGGCACTTTTTTTATAGTCAAATTCTCTTAGCGTACGAAATTCGCGATTTTCCCCGTAGCGAAATAGGAATTACATGCTCTAACCGCATTCAATTAGTAAATGACCAGCACTCATTGTCCTCTGTACATGAAATAAATTTGGTTTGTAATATAATCTGAACTAAAATGAAGTCCATTTTTTATCCACCACATAATGATTCCTACCAATGAAGCGGTTTTAATCTCAATGGCAACATAATCTTCAGGTAGCTCTGTCTCACTATTATTTCTGCGCGTTTCTACTAATTTCTTTATTAATAGAAATAATTGTTCCTCAAAATGATTCATATTAAATAAAACAGATAAATAATTTCGATGAATATATAAATAATCAAGCAATTGTGTGAGCTGTTGTTTTTCTGATAAATTGCTTACGTGTATTAAAGCGGTAATTTTATTAGAAAGTTCGTTTAAAATTTCATCAGTGAGTTGCATGAGTAAATCCTGAATATCCTGATAGTGTAAGTAAAATGTTGTCCGATTTAACCCAGCTTTGTTTGCTATTTTCTGGACTGTTAAATTTGAAATAGTGGATTCCTCTTGTAAAAGGGAATAGACGGCATTTTTAAACATTTCTCTTGAACGAAGTGTACGAGGATCCTCTTTTTTTGATGTAGACATTTTTAAACTCCTTTATAGATTTTTCTTTGACTTTCTCGACACAGCATATTTCTAATGTCGATTAATGAACATTTTCAACAAAATTGTTTATGGTCAGGAATATGTATCTTTGTTACTATGAATTTTATCGACACTGTGTCGATAATGCAACTATAGAAAAAGGGAGTTTAGAAATGGAGAAGGGAATAACAGAAAAAAATAAAAAGGTTTTATTAATTGTACTAATTGCTGGCTGTTTTTTATCAACATTAAACCAGACGTTACTGAATGTAGCGATGAGTAATTTAATGGAGGTATTTGATGTTACGGCTGCCACTGTACAATGGCTATCAACAGGTTTTATGCTCGTAAACGGTGTGTTAGTGCCAATTACAGCATTTTTAATGAAACGTTTTACAACGAGGCAATTATTTACTAGCTCAATGTTCTTTTTATTCATCGGAACATTACTATGTGCCGGTGCTATAAATTTTAGCATGCTATTAACAGGAAGAATGATTCAAGCAATTGGGGCAGGAATTATTATGCCGCTCATGATGACAGTTATTTTATATTTATACCCTAGTGAAAAGCGTGGGAGTATTATGGGAACCATTGGCTTTGCTATAATTTTTGCGCCAGCTATCGCTCCAACATTATCTGGTTTTATTATTGAATATGTATCATGGAGATGGTTATTTATTGGATTAGCTCCATTTGTATTAATCGTCATTATTCTTGCGCTGAAATATTTAATGAACGTTACAGATACGACAAAAGCAAGTTTGGATATTGTAAGTGTCATTTTATCAACGATTGGTTTTGGTTGTATTTTATTTGGATTCAGTAGTGCGGGAAGCAAGGGATGGGATCATCCGATTGTTATTACAACAATTATTACTGGGATAATTGTTACAGCACTATTTTGCTTACGTCAAATAAAATCTAAGAATCCACTATTAAATTTATCCGTATTTAAGTATAAAATTTTTACTCTTACATCAGTGATTAACGTACTCATCACGATGATTATGTATGCTGATTTAATTCTTTTACCGATATACTTACAAAATGGAAGAGGCTTTACCGCATTTGAATCAGGTTTACTTCTATTACCTGGGGCTGTCATTAATGCATTCTTATCACCTATTACAGGTAAAATGTATGATAAATACGGGGCAAAACCACTCTTCATTACAGGATTAGTATTAATCATTATTTCGATGTGGGATGCAATTGATTTAACTGAATCCACAACGTATATGTATTTAATGGTGCGTACTATTATTTTACGGGTTGGATTAAGTTTCATTTCGATGCCTTTAAATACAGCAGGATTAAATGCTTTACCTAGAGAATTAGGTTCACATGGTTCAGCGGTAAATAATACGATTCGTCAATTAGCAGGTGCTATCGGAACAGCAGTTGTTATTACTGTATATACGGCTCAAGCAACTTCACATGCTTCCGAGTTATCTTTGGAAAATGGAAACATTACAGCTATTCAACTAGCGAAATTATCTTCTGTTTTCGGCTCAAGTGATGCGTATCTATTTATGTTATTCTTGTCTTTCGTAGCATTAATTTTTGCGTGTTTCATGCCTAAAAAAGTGGCGACTCAAAAACTTGAAAGAAAAGCAAGTAATTAGAATAGTTTATCGAAACAATATAAAAAGGACTCTTAAATTTATAAGAGTTCTTTTTTGCAATTACTATAATTTCTACTTAGGAATTGAAAATAAAATTAATCCAGATTATTATATTGTTATTGTAAATTTATTTTATTGAAGGAGGATACATAGATGAAAAGCTCAAAAGGCTCTATTGAATCAGAGATAAGCAAAGCAATTACTCACTGGGAAAAGGACTATCTAGGACGCGGGTCTATATCCGTTAAGACAGATATATTACGGGATATGATTATCGTAAATTTACAAGGTATTTTAACACCAGCTGAATATACTGTTTGCGAAACAAAAGACGGTATGCTAACGATAAAGAAAAATCGTTCAGAGTTAGTTGAATCTGGAATAGAAGATCTAAAAGAGATTATACTAGAATTAACTGGAGAGAAAGTGAAAAGCTTTCATACGGATATAAGCTCCCGTACAGGCGAACGAGTAATGATTTTTAAATTGCTTCATAATCTTGAGGGAAAGTTTTAAAAATAAAAAACACCTTAAGGTTAGGGGAAGGGTTAAGAAACCTACAAGTTTTGCACTTTATTAACATACTAATAATTAAAAGTTTGAAGTTATTTAGGTATAATAAATCTTTGAAAACTGATAAAGAAATTGACAAACTGTTTAATATGGTTTATCTTATAATTGTTTTAAAAAATTGATAGATGCTCATTTTAACAGTTTGCTATAATTAAGGCTTTAGCATTTTTTTAATATGTAATATTGACTAAATGAAAAAGTTTCTTAATGAAAAGATAGCACATAACATAAATTGATATATTGATTGTATAATTTAGGAGATCAGAAATATACTTTTCTTTTTAATAGGAGTAATACATACATTATTATCCTCTATAAAATGGGAGCTCTTCAAAAAACTTTATTGAAGTTAGTTGAAGGGAAACCGACAATCTCCATAATTCAATGATGATATAAAATCATTGAATTATGGAAGTTGTCGGTTTTTTTTATGGGAAAAAACGATGTACTAAAAAGAGTGAATGAAATTTGAAATTAAAAAAATATCTTACTTAAAAGGAATTTTTATAGGTTATTTTCGTTTGGAAGGGAGTATTGTACATGTTAATTTCGCTGAGTTCATCAACACTGTTAACATTATTTTTTATGGCGCTTAGTGCTTCTTGGCTAAGTGGATTCTTGTTTTTACATGCAAGGGTGCCTTTACGTTTTGTTCATATCCATATTGGTATCGCTGCTTTGCCTTCATTGGTTTCTTTACTCGCACTTGTTAAGCACAATGGAGATAGAGTTGTAGGACCTTGGCATTTGGATACTTTAGCTTGGTTCATGGCTTTCTTTGTTCTTACAATTGGTTTAATCATTCAACGTTTTTCTATACGTTACTTACTGGGGGATCGCTTATATCGAAAATATTTTGCACTTTTTACATGTACTACAGGTGTATCTTCAATCGCATGGTTAAGTAATGATCTTCGTTTCATGATTATTTGTTGGGGAGCAACTCTTATAGGATTGGTTCTACTCATAGGGCTAAATAAAGGGTGGAAAGTAGTTAGTGAAGCAACAAAAATTTCTAGTTATTTATTTACAATAAGTTGGATCGCTTTGCTAGTATCTATCATTTGGCTTTTTCAAATTACTGGACAGTGGCAGTTAACATCAGTTTTAACGAATGAAAATGTAGCTCAATTTGGAACGTTGGAGAAAATAGGAATTAACTTATTGATTATAGTAGCTGTGATGATTCCAGCAGCACAATGGCCTTTCCAAAGGTGGTTAATTGAGTCAGCTGTTGCTCCAACTCCTGTTTCTGCTATTATGCATGCAGGGTTAGTAAATGCTGGCGGTATCATGTTAACTAGATTTTCACCTCTTTTTCATGATGATATTGCACAAATCATTTTACTAATTTTCTCTAGTATTTCTGTCTTAATCGGAACAGGAATTAGCCTAGTTCAAGTTGATTATAAACGTCAGCTAGTGGGATCAACTATTGCACAAATGGGGTTTATGCTTATTCAATGCGCATTAGGAGCCTATTTAGCGGCTGTTATTCATTTAATTTTACATGGTTTGTTTAAAGCGACATTGTTTTTACAAGCTGGTTCTTCCGTGCAACGTTTTGGGGCAGTGAAGCCGTTTAATGAAGGGATATCTAATTTATGGATTATGGTTGGACGTGTTTTCGGATTATTTATAGCGATTGCTTTTTGGTTTACGACTTCTGGAGAAGGGTATGAATTAGTTAGTGCGTTTATCTTAGGGTGGTCATTATACTTTTCATGGAAACAGCTTGTTGTTTTTGGAGAGGGAAGAATGGGACGAATTGTTGGCGTATTTATTTTAGCTGGATTTTCTCTCATTTACTTTACCGTTCATAATTCTCTTTATAAATGGTTGCATACTGACATGTATCAAAATGTTCAACCTTCAGCTTCAGCCGTTATTTTTGTTATATGTCTCTTATTATTTGGTAGTGCTATTAGTACTCTCGTTACTCGTAATCAATCCTCTACTATATTTGCTGTAATGTATCTTTGGTTCGTTCGAGTAGGTGAGGCGAGACAAAAGTCAGTAGAAAGTCATCCAAGCTATCTGAAACATTATGTATCAAAGGGAGGTAATCAGTGATGAGCATATCGTCAGTAACGAAAGAAACTTTAAAAAAGAAAGAGACAAATATTGAAGTACAAGAAAAGAATATGAATAATTTAGTTGAATCTGCTAGCCGAGTTGTTGCACCACTTTGGCCGATCGCTACATTTGCAGCTCATCACCCTTGGATGGGACTTGAAAAACAATCATTTGAACAAGTTGCCGATTGGTTAAAAGAAATTCGTAATGTGGATATATATCCTAGTGCTTCTATGATTCATTTGGCAAAGGCGAAAGGTGAAATTGAGGAATCATTTTTACAAAGTGGCTTGTCTCGTTGGCTTGATTCACAATCTTTTCATATCAAGCGAAAGAAAGCGGAGCAGTTTTGCCAAGCAGCTTTAAAATTAGAGGAATTACCTTCTAGTCTATTATCATCGCCACAATTAAATAAACTGGCAGAAGAAATGAGTTATATAAATACAGGAAGTATGAAAGACTCTTCTATGCAACCTGTAAGTTCACTTATAGAGAGTCAAAAGGGTGAAAACCTATCAGATATTCTTAATTATCATATCATTAAATGGTGTAAATTATATCTTGATGACTCTGGGTCAAGTTGGACGATGCCAAATCGAGAGAAAGGTTTGTATCGTGCATGGCATCACCTTATTACATTTGATCCAGCGCTCAGTAAAAATGAGCGTAAAGTTTTAAAAGATTGGCCACAGGATGCCAAAGTAGCTTTAAAGAGAGCGTTATCTGAACTAGGAATTTCTGAATCTAATATGCAAGCTTACCTTGAAGGACACTTGCTTGCTTTGCCTGGGTGGGCAGGAATGATACTATGGCGTTCCCAACAGTCGACTCAGGAGCAGGAACTTCTCATAGAATATTTAGCAGTTCGAATTTCTATGGAGCTGGCCATTGTAAAACCGTATTTACCTATAAAAAATCAAAAGGGTGAGAAAAAAGTTGCGATTATCCCACTTATAGCTTCTTGGATCTATTGGGGGAATATTTCAATCCTGGAATGGTCACAAATGTCTGCAGCTGAACAAAGTGAATTATTAGCATTTGCATATCGTTTTGATGAAAATATTCGTAGGAAACTTTGGCTGGAAGCTTGGGAACAAACGCATGCAGAGCAATTAAGGGAGAAGATTGCTTCTAAACAACGTGCAACTAATGATAAAAAGCGTGTATTAGCTCAATTAGCATTCTGTATTGATGTACGTTCAGAACCGTTTCGTCGCCACGTAGAAAAATTAGGTCCGTTCGAAACGTTTGGAATAGCTGGTTTCTTTGGGTTACCAATTGCGACTAGTGAACTAGGTAGTAAAGACAACCACCCTTCTTTGCCAGTTATATTAAAACCGAAACATCAAATAAAAGAGCTCGCGGATGAAAATGAATATAAATCTTATCAACAACGTAAGAAGATAGACAGCTCAGTAAGTTATACGTTTAAAACGATGAAACAAAATGTAATGACAAGTATGTTACTACCTGAGGTAAGTGGCCCTGTACTTGGTTTACAAATGGTGACAAGGAGTTTTGTGCCAAGAAGAGTAGGTAGTTTCCTTCGTAATCTTCGTAAAACGATGTTACAAAAACCCGATACAACATTCTCGCTGAATCATGTTCATGATACAAAATGTGAGATACCTATCGGTTTTACGAAAGAAGAAAAAGTGAACTATGTGCGCCAAGCTTTAAAAATGGTGGGATTGACAGAAAAATTCGCGCCTTTAGTGGTAATGTGCGGACATAGTAGTCAAAGTACGAACAATCCTTATGCTGCAGCGCTTGAGTGTGGTGCTTGTGGCGGAGCGGCGGGAGGATTCAATGCAAAAATTTTCGCTACTTTATGTAACCTTCCAGAAGTAAGAGAGGCTTTGTCTGCTGAAGGTATTAACATTCCTGAGGACACCATTTTTGCAGCAGCTGAACATAAAACAACAGTGGATGAATTGGAATGGATTTACGTCCCAGAACTTTCGAAAACTGCACAAGAAGCATTTGATAGTATTGAGTCGGTTATGCCAAATGTCAGCCAACATGCAAATAGAGAGCGCTTAACACAATTACCTAATTTTAAAACGAAAATAAAAAATCCGAGTAAAGAGGCGCATCGCTTTGCAGAAGATTGGAGTGAAATACGTCCAGAATGGGGATTAGCCCGTAATGCATCTTTTATTATCGGACAGCGTGAATTAACTCAGGGTTGTGACTTAGAAGGAAGGGCTTTCCTTCATAATTATGATTGGAAACAGGATGAAATTGGAGATATATTAGGTAGCATCATTGCAGGACCTGGAACGGTAGCTCAGTGGATAAATTTACAATATTACGCTTCAACTGTAGCACCTCATTATTATGGTAGTGGAAACAAAACAACCCAAACCGTAACGGCAGGTCTCGGTGTTATGCAAGGAAATGCAAGTGACTTGTTGCCAGGTTTACCTTGGCAATCCGTTATGCAGTCAGATAGTGAGACGTATCATTCACCACTTCGTTTATTAATTGTCATTCAAGCACCTATTGAATATATAGAGCGTTTGCTAAATAATGATTTCACATTTCGAGAAAAAGTTCAAAATGGATGGGTTAGACTTGCAAGTGTTGATCCAGAAGGACATTGGAAAAACTGGTAACAATCATGTCATGTAATGAATAATCAACTATCGTTACTAGTTTAAAAGTTTCATAGCTACAATAATGAAGAAGGAGTGCTCCATATGAATTTAAAGAATAAAAAAGTATTATTATTAACAGAAATTGAACACGGAATAGAGCCTATTATCCAACAAGTAACTAACATTCAACAAGAAAACATGTTGACTATACACAGCTATGATTCTGTAATTATACATCCTTATGGAGATATAATGAGATCTGTTATTATTGCTATTTATGAAGAAAATGTTGAAGAGATTTTTGTTGTAGGAATAGAGGATAAAGAAACTGATGTAGTTAATCTACAAACTCAACATGATTTCATAAAAGAAAATATAGAATTAGACTATCTTTTTAAAAATTGCATGCCTGAATTTTCAAGTGGTAGCCTGAATGCATGGTTAAGTGGAAAAGAAAATGTTAGTGAAAATATTGAGAAGAGTATAGATATGATTCGTCACCATCCATTAGTGCCTTCTGATATTAAAGTTCATGGTTTCAAGATTGATAGAACAGGTGAAAAAGAAATGGTTGTTAAAATCGCTACTAATAAAATAGTTGCAAAAGTTAATTAATCTATGAAAGACAAATAAATTCTTATGTGTCAATCGCTGTTGTATAATAAATTTTATTATGTTTTAAGAATCAGAAGAGGTAGCCATGCAAAATAAAATTATTGTTATGTTTCAAAAAGATTTTCGTTTATATGATAACCCAGCTTTATTTGAGGCTGCTCAGTCCGGTGAGGTTGTTCCGGTATATGTACATGACGAAACTTTTTCAATAGGAAGTGCGTCAAAGTGGTGGTTACATCATGCTATAATAGATGTTCAAAAGCAACTTGAGGCATTGGGCTCTACTTTAATAATTCGCAAAGGAAATACACAGGAAGAAATACCTTCTCTCATAGAACAGTTAGGTATAACGGCTGTGTATTGGAATATTTGTTATGATCCGGACAGATTACAATCTAATCAAAAAATGAAACTGATGTTAGAAGGTAAAGGTATTATCTGTAAGGAATTTAATTCACATTTATTATTAGAACCGTGGATTATAAAAAAGAAGGATAACACTGAATATAAGGTGTTTACACCGTTTTACAATGCATTTCAAAAGCAGGTAATACCTAAGCCTATTAGTAAAGTGCAGCGTATAAAGGGAGGAAACTCTTCACCAGCAAGCTTATCTGTTTCAGAATTACACTTGCTTCCGACTATACCGTGGACATCTCATATTGAATCAATATGGGAGCCTACAGAAGAAGGGGCATACAAAACATGTAAGAAATTTTTCTCTAGCAAATTAGCCTCTTATAGTGAAGGAAGAGATTTTCCAAATCAAAATGCTCATTCGATGTTGGCACCTTATCTTTCATTTGGTCAAATATCGGTGAGATGGATGTATCATTATTTAATAAATAAAAGTACCGAAAGACAATGTAGTCTTTTTGAAGAACAAGTGAATAGTTTTATACGTCAATTAATTTGGCGAGAGTTTTCTTATTATTTGCTATATCATTATCCATTTACAGTATATAAACCTCTTAATAAGAGCTTTGAACATTTTCCGTGGAATAATGAAGAGGCGTTATTAACAGTATGGCAGAAGGGTGAAACTGGTTATCCATTTATTGATGCGGGAATGCGGGAACTATGGCAAACAGGTTTTATGCATAATCGGGCAAGAATGGCTGTAGCCTCTTTTCTTGTAAAGCATTTGTTAATTCCGTGGCAGGAAGGAGCGAAATGGTTTATGGATACATTGCTAGATGCTGATATTGCAAATAATACAATGGGGTGGCAATGGGTTGCTGGAAGTGGAGCAGATGCATCACCGTACTTTCGTATTTTTAATCCCATCACACAAGGAGAAAAATTTGATAAAGATGGGGAGTATATAAGAAAATGGGTACCAGAATTAAGAGGTATGCCTAATAAATATATACATAAACCTTGGGAAGCACCTGAGCATATTTTACAAAAGGCCAATATAACGCTTGGTCATACATATCCTTTGCCAGTTGTTAATCATAAGGCGGCACGGGAGAGAGCACTTTGTGCATATAAAAGTATGAAAGAGTTCGTATAAAATAGGTTAAACAATATATATTTGAAATTTAAATATTAGAATTTTATCCATTACAAGGACATACTAATCATATAAAGCTTCTATAATCTTCTAGTAAAAAGGAGAATGTTTATGAAAAAATCTAGTATTCTAGTATTTTTACTAACATATGGTTTGTTTTATGTTTCTAGTATTTTATTTCCTATTGATCGTATGTGGTACGATGCGCTAGAAAAGCCGTCTTGGACACCGACTGGTATGACAATCGGAATAGTTTGGGCTGTATTATATGGACTTATTGCATTATCAGTTGCAATTATTTACAACAAATATGGATGTAAGCCAAAAATATTTTGGTTTGTATTCCTTTTAAATTATATGTGCAATCAAGCGTTCAGCTACTTTCAATTCAGTCAAAAAAATTTATTTTTAGCAACAGTAGATTGTTTACTAGTCGCTATTACTACGTTACTTCTCATAGCGGTTTCTTCCAAATTATCTAAAGTATCAACATGGTTGCTGATTCCATATTTTTTATGGTCTACATTTGCTACATATTTATCTTGGACAATTTATAGTATAAATTAAAGACGTAAATAAAAACTTGAGCATAATAAAAATGCTCGAGTTTTTATGTTTACTAATGAAAATCTAAAATATAGAATATACACATCTTAGGGAGGGCATATATGTGAAGAAGTGGATAAAAATTATTCTGTACTCTTTACTAGGTATTTTACTTATGGGAAGTATTAGTTTTTTTGTTTGGTCTCAGTTTACTTACAAACCAACGAAAGAGGCTTTGTCGTTAGTAGATGATAAAAAAGATGAAGCTAATATAGTTTTTGGAGAGAAAGATGCTAAAGTAGGGGTTATTTTTTATCAAGGAGCTAAAGTAGAAGCTGAGGCTTATAGTTACTTAGGAGAAGCTCTTGCAAAAGATGGGCATTTTGTAGTGATGCCTAAGTTGCCATTAAATTTAGCGATATTTGGAATCAATGCAGTAGACAGTGTAATGGAACAGTATCCTAAAGTTCAAAAATGGTATGTTGCAGGGCATTCAATGGGGGGAGCTATGATTTCTAAGTATGCCTTCCAACATGACGACAAGGTAGACGGGATCATTTTCTTAGGTTCTTATCCTGCAGATGACTTCTCTAAGAAATCGATTCCGATGTTATCAATTTATGGGGAAGTAGATGCTTTAGCAACTGTAGAAAAAATAGAGAACCATAAAAAGTTAATGTCAAAGAATACAACTATGCACATGATAAAAGGCGGAAACCATGCTCATTTTGGCATGTACGGTGAGCAAAAAGGTGATAATGCAAGCTTAATTACGCCAAAAGCACAGCAAGATGAAACAGTGAAAGTAATGGAAGAATGGTTGTTAAAACAATGATAATGAATGTAATAAAGTGATCGAAAGAATTCTCCTTCCTCAAGATATCCTAATGGTAGGTTGGAGAGGTAATCAAGAGCCAGCTCATAAGAGTAGGCTCTTTTATTTAATTTCTACCTCTAATTGCTTTCTTATTTTCTCCGGAATATCCTTTCCAGAAATAACGTCGTAAGAATACACATATTTTCCTTTCACATGAATTTTCAAGTAAGTTTTTCTTATAAAATCATTAGGCGTGTTTGTTCCAACTTTATATTCTTTTTCATTGTTTAATTCATCAACACCTTTTAGGGCGTACATAGCTCGTCCTTTATGATGATAATCCGGAACACCATATCCTTTCGCGATGGCGTATACATTTTTTTCTTCAGCAATCGGATTAAATCTATCCAAATCCCCTCGTAATATGAAAGGTAGTAAGTATATAGGGAGGCCTATTCCTAGTATGCAAAGTACAAATTTCTTCATGATCATTTCTCCTCTTGTTCATTTACATGGTTCAGTATAGAAAAAAATTCTTATAAATATAGAGGGGAATTCCTTAAGGTTTTCTTAATACAGTTTAACCGTGTGAAAAAGATTAACTTGAGTATTAAATTTACAGAATGAATAGCCAAATAACCTGTTTTCTTTATTTTTTGATGGTAGGTTATTTGTTTTTATATTGGTATGAGTGAATTAAGAAATAAATGAGATTTAGGAAGTAGAATAAATGTATTTTATAGTAATAATAGAATTACCTAAATAAATTTATAGTGCGAACAATGAAAGAAAGCATCTAGTAAGATGCTTTTTTCTTTTGGAATAGAGAATCTCATGGGGTAGTTACATGTAATGCAGCGCTATGCTTCTATGTCATTGGAAAATCCAATGACAAAAAAAGAGGCTTGCCTTCCAAACAAATTGTTATTTGTAATACTGTTATCAAAGCAAAGTGCTCGTGACATTTCTTTGATATTCAAAAACATTAATAACCTATTGTATAAAGTTTTTTGAAAATTTAGGTTTAACATCTTTAAAATAGGTGTATTACATATTACATAACAACTAAATAAGAAAATAAAAAATCTAAAGGAGGAAAAATACAATGCATAAGAATGAAAGAAAACCGGTGGTTCATGAATATGAAAATGAACAGGAAGTAGTTATGAAAGTAAAAGAGCTAGAATTGCAAGGGATTCACCAAGATGACATTTACGTGTTAACACATGAAACACATCTAACAAAAAAGATTGCGGATGATACAAACATAAATACGATTGGAGTAAAAGAACAAGGATTGGGCACAAGTATTATCAATTTTTTCTCCAAAAAGGGGGACGAGCTCCGAAATCAAATGGAGGAAATGGGGTTGTCGAAGGAGGAAGCTAACTTATATGAAGAAAAACTAGATCAAGGGAGAATTTTACTTCTAGTAACAGCTGAAACACCAACGGCGAGTGATAGGCAGCCGCAAAACTATCATTCTCTCTAATAGATTGCAATATCTGATAAATAGATAAGTTAATTATTTTAGGTTGTAGCATGGAAGAAAATAAAAGTAGAGAAGGGTGAGAAAAATGAAACATACAATATTTAAATATGCTGCGATTGGGATTACGACCGGAGTCATGGTATCCCTATTAAAAAAAGAAAATCGGAAAGTCATACAAACAAAAGGAAAAAGCGTAAAAGACAAATTACAAGAAGGAAACATAAAGGAAACATTAGAGAAGGTAACTGAGACAAGTAAACAATTCTCTGTAACTGCAGCTAATGTTGCAAAACAAACATTACCACAACTGCTTACAGCCACACCGGTTGTTATTTCTACTATTAAAGATCTAACAGAAAGCGAAAATAACAAAAAGAAAAAAGATGAAAAGGATAACGAAATAAATCAAAGTAGTAAGGACATAGACGGAGAAAAAACAAAAAATGAAAAGAAATATATGAAAGAAGGGAAAGAAGAGAGTGCTTAGATTTAATTCTAAAAAGAGAAAGTGAGGAAAAAAGTATGAAATCTCTGTATGCAATTGATGTAGGAATTGGTTTTACTAAGCGGGCATATCGACAGGATGTAGATTCTGAGGTGACGATTAAGAGTGAAGCTTCTACACTAGCTCCTGTACCTAATCATGCTGAAAGTGAAGATTTAACAAAGGTAAGTTTTATAGACTTAGACTTTGCATACTACATGGGAAATGAAGCGCATCAATCTGACGCTTCATTTCTTCCTCCATTTGACGAAGAAATAGAAAATTATTATGAAAGCGAACAGTTTAAACAACAAATATTTGGTTGCATTGCAAAGGATTATAAAGAAAATGTCGTGTTACCTTTAGTTGTTACCGGGCTTCCCGTTACTTGTTTTGGTAGTCAGCATGAGCAATTACAACGTGCACTAAAAAAAGAAACTTCCGTGCAAATTGATGGGAAATTTATTAATATTACGGTGGAAAATGCTTTGATTCTTCAGCAACCGGTCGCTTTACATGCTTATTTCTTAAAAGAGGGAATCATTCAGGAACAAGATCGTATCTTAATTATTGATGGTGGATTTCGTACATTAGAAATGACAGATATGAAACAGAATGTCATTTTAAATCATTATGAGACGGAACTAGGATGTAGCAAGCCTTTGAAAAATATTAAGAATATCCTGCAAAATCATGCAGGGGAAAGTGATCACTTGCATATTAACGACATGCCAAACATATTAGAAGAAGGATATGGAGGTCGAGAAGAAAATTATCAGACAAGTCAGGTTGATACTTTGATTCAAAAAGAGTTGGATACACACTTCCAAGACGTTATGCGTGTATTACAAGAACAATTTAAGTTAGACCAGTATGACACTATTATTTGGACAGGAGGAATAGTAGACCTCCACAAAAAACGAATTGAAAAAATGCAAGGCGAAATTTCTTCTTTCCGTATGGTAGACGCTTCGAAAGAGGCTGCACTTCATGGATACTATATGATTGGAAGTCAAGTATTTGACGACATCACCAATCAATCTGCATATGAATCCAAATTATAATGACGACCGAAAAGGAGTTCGTTGAATAGACGTGCCAAATTATGTAGCTTCTTTTCCACATATAAATAAGAAAAGATAAAAAGTACTTGTATAGAGGAAATGTTTAAAATTGAGAATAAAAAATAACTAATATATAGGGGGTCTTCCTTCTAACAGAAGGAGACCTCCTATGCCATTTATTATCTAAAAACCTTTCCTCCAAGACATGAATACCTACATACAAATTTCATATTACGGATATTATTCGATGAAACATAAAACTATTCAGAAAGGAAGAATAATATGGAATGTATAAAAATGCCGAAATGGGATTGGTATCATGTGAAAACTAGTGAGCTTGAAAAACTTTCTTCTATAATCCTTCGTGATGTAACAACTTATTTCTCTCAATTTGTAAAGAAAATAAGTTCTCCTTGTGAAAATGGATTATATGTTTATACGCTATCACCAAGTCGAACTTGCGTATATGGTTCGTTTTTATATGATCAAGATAAAAAGGACGCCAAAATTCAAAAATTTCTTCATTATTTCGTAGCTCATGGAATACTGATAACGGTCCAAGAAAAAGAGGAAGAGGATTTTCAAAAATTAATACATAATTTCCCTATAGGTATAAAAAATTGTAATAGTTCCGCTGAAGGACTATGTACTATCTTATCAATATTTATATCTCACTATTTACGAAAGGTTGACTATTTTGAAAACAATTTCAGAAATGTGTTATGGGATTTTTATCATCATAATAACATAGCAGTTTTAGAAAGAATTTATCATATTCGTCATGAATTATTTATGAATACACATGTGTTTCGCTTAATACAAGAAGTGTTACAAGGCTTGGAGGAAGCTTGGTTAGAAAACATAACAAACACCCTTTGTTATAAACAAACATACGTAAAATTAGAGCGTGGATTACAACTCGTTAAAGAGTACCAAGAAGAATTAGACACGATGATTCATTTACAAGAAGTTGTTTCTTCTCATCGTGGGAATGAAATTATGAAAGCTCTTACTGTATTAACTGCTGTAAGTACGCCGTTGACAGCTTTAGGAGCATTATGGGGTATGAACTTTAAATATATGCCTGAACTAGAATGGAAATATAGCTATTTAATCGCTCTCTTGTTTATTATTTTCACAACAGGGGGTATGTATTTGTATATGCGATTCAAAGGATGGACGGGCGATTTATTACGAGTAAAGAAAAAGAAATCTTTTTTTAAATCTAATTAGTCCTGTTTATAAAAAATATGATAGATATATAGTTAATAATATTTATTAATTGGGGTAGTGCCATATCCCTATCAAGTTAAAGTTTTGATGTCCTCGCAATGATAAAAATAAACTTAGTTACCATAAAAAAAATAATATTTTCATGTAAAGGCAATGAGCTAAAATTTCATCATCTTCATCACATTTGACCTCCAGAAAATAAAAAGTTAAACTATCCTTGTACTCAAAGTACTACGATAGTACTAAAGAGATAATAACTTTACTATTTTGGTATGAGGTGAATAAATGATGAAAGATCGGATTGCCAAAACTGCTATTGCGCTTTTTCATGTAAGGGGAATAAAATTCACAATGAGTGATTTAGCTCGAGATCTAGGTGTAAGCAAAAGTACGATCTACGAGCATTTTCCATCTAAAGACGCGCTTATTGGTTATGTAGTTGAACAAATAAATGAAGAATCTCAAATACGTTTTCGGGAAATTATCGAAGATTCTAATTTGACCATACCGGAAAAATTAAAAGGGGTTCTTTTAATTGTGCCTAAGGATTTTCAGCACAGCTTCTTACGTTTATTGGTTGAACTGCGACGTTATCACCCAGAGCAGTGGCTAAAAATAGAACAAGGCATAAATGAAGAATGGGAGGTAATTACTGGACTAGTTGAAGAGGGGATCAATAGCGGCGTTTTACGTTCAATGGACATTCCAGTACTAATCCAAACACTCAAAACGTTAATGACATCAATTTTCGAACAGGGTAATATATCCTCTAACCAAATTACTCTACAAGAGTCACTTGCGATGATGGTCGATATTATATTGCATGGAATTACAAGTAAGGATTAAATAGCACTTCTACATAAAAATGAACATGATAACAATAACCATACAGGTTAATGTTATCATGTTCATTTTTATTTTTATGCTGATTTGAGGAGAGGGAAATTATACTTTACAGGTTGGAAGGTATCGGTATAATATAAAGTTAAGTACCAAAAAAAACTTTTTGGTACTGTAGGTACAAAATAAAAAAATCAGGGATATTCTTGTAGATAAAATAAAGGTATGGGAGGAATGTAAATGGATTTTTTTGAGACTGTTTTAATCATTGTGAATTTCAGTTTTCTAGGCTGTACACTGTTTTTTAGTGAAAAAATAAAACGATGGTCTGTCTTTATCCTAACAGTTGCCTTCGGCGTGGTTGTTGTGCAACTTATCGTAGAAGGCTATCGCTGGCAAATGATTCCGGCTTATTTGTCCCCAATTATTTTAACAATCTGCTATTTATTTGCTGAATCAAAAAAGAACGTTAAAAGTTGTGCGGCAGTTACAGTTAAGATATTGCTACTGGTCATTTATTTGACTCTTGCGGTCATGTTTCCTTCTCTCATGCCGGTAGTTTTATTTGAAAAAGTGAGCGGTCCCTTCAAGGTTGGTACTACACTTTATCATTGGATTGATTATGAGCGAAAAGAACCTTATATGAAAGATTTGAATGACCAGCGCGAGCTGATGGTTCAGGTTTGGTATCCTGCAAAGGAAAAAGGAGCGATGACTCGCGCACCTTATATCCATAACTCGGGTGAAATTTCTAATGGGTTGGAAAAATCATTGTCTATTCCAGCATTCGCGTTTCACCATCTAGGCTTGGTGAAATCGAATGCATTCATGGAAGCTCAATTGTCAGATTTAGAGGAACATTATCCAGTCCTAATCTTTTCTCATGGCTTAAGTGGTTTTCGCAATCAAAACACGTTTGAGGTGGAGGAGTTGGCCAGCCGAGGTTATATTGTCATAGGGATTGATCATACCTATGATGCTGCAGCAACCGTCTTTCCAGATGGTAGAACTGCTATTGTACAGTCGATTAATTTAACTAATTTTGCCGATCGAGATCGCCATATTAAACTATGGAAGGAAGATGTTGTTTTTGTGCTTAATCAAATAGAGAAGCTTAACCAAAGCGATAAAGATGGTCGTTTTACAGGAAGAATTGATACATCCCGAATTGGAATGTTTGGGCATTCTTACGGTGGAGCTACAGCTGCGCAAGTGTTAGTAGAAGACTCTCGTGTCAAAGCAGCTATCAATATGGATGGTACATTGTATGGGGAAAATGTTCCGAAATCTGGAGTCGGAAAACCGTTTTTGATTATGAATGCTGAGATTAGTGATGATTCCACGGAAGATTTTTTAGAGGGAAAAGTTCGTAGTGACCAGGCACTTACAGGTGGTGGCATGTCGATGGTTATTCCTCATACCGATCACACTAGTTTCACTGATTTTCATTTGTTCTCGCCTTTGTTACGGAGTTCAAGTGAAGATCCAAGATACGTTCACCGTATCATAAACGAATTCAGCCTTGCTTTTTTTGACAAATATGTGAAACAGGTAGACGATGGCTTTACGCTTGAAAAATTGGCAATCAAATACCCAGAAGTAAAATTTAAAGTAAATGAATGATAATATTTTTGCTAACAGTTGGATGTATTTTAAGCGTAAAGTAAGAATACAGAGGGCAATCTTTTTATTATTAATATAAAGGAGCTTTTTTATGTTTAATAGATTGCAGCATTTTCTTTTATCTGAGAAAGAAATAGTTAAAACTATGAAAAATTACAAGGAGGAAAAAATAGACTGTCCTAAAGGAAGAAAAACTTTGGGGGATTTAATCTTAATAAGAACTTTTATATTTTTAATGTTTGTTCCAATATTAACTTTTATTTTTTCAGTTATAATTTATGGAGCTGTTTTCTTTTTATCAGGTATTAAAATTATTGTTTGGGGCATCGCTATAATGTTATTTGTTCCAATAACATTGCTTTTCTATATGAATATAACTAATACATCTATTATTTTCACTGACTTAGTGAAGAAATTTTTATTAACCATAAAATATTTAAATCCATTTTACTCAATTTTAAATAAACCTTGGTTATTTATATTTGAATTATTATTTGCTTTTTTATATGTCATTGTGCTAACTTTGTTTTCTATTTGTATAGTTTTACATTCATTAGAAATAGATTTCTCTGCATTTAGTCCAGGGGACAGTCGAAGTTTTCAATTTTCAATTATTATTTTACATACAGCAATTTATTTGTTCATAAGAGTTCATGGGCAGCCTTGTAAGACAACTAAGCAAAAAATTAAAAAGCTAAAAATGAAATTTTATTTATGGTTTTGTTCTATGATTGCAAGCATTGTATATATATTTGAATCACTCTTTAATTATATGAATGGAGTCCAAGCAATTTATTTTATTTTTGTTTTAATGATTGCTTTAGAAAGAACAGTGACGCATTACAAGAAATTTATAGATTTTTTAGAATCTGAAAGCCTGTATGAAAAACAATTTTAGAGAAAAAAGTCTTTTGAGATACAAAAAGTTATACCTACTAAGTATTAGATAAGTAAATAATCCGTTATTCTTTCCCTAGAATCATAGGAAAGGGTAGCGTTTTTTTTGCATGACTATTTTTGTATTTGATGAACTATGATTAGTTGTTCAAGAAATTCAAAGTTTTTTATCTCCCAATCTCTTACGAAATCTTGTCAGAGAGTTTGTTTTCATGCAATGAACCTGTAAATTTCAAACAAAAGCTTTTCTCAATTCATGAGTACGGATGGAAAAAGAATGAGATTCTATAATATCTTATTTAATATTATTTTTGGATGGAATATATGAGGGGAATGCTATAAAGAGTAAATATGAAATAAAATCAGGCGAATATTATTTGAATGTGTATAAATTTGATTATAAAAATGGTGAATATTTATATGAAAGATTAGAGCTCTCCTACGTGAAGGGGGGCTCTAATCTTTGTTTAAAAACTATATCATATACATGGGCAGAATCATCATCTGAAATTTTCCTAGAATATGACAAAAGAGAACTTGCGTTAGAAAACAAGCTCTCTTTAAAAGAAATAACGTAATTGAGATACTTATATAATAACAATTGTTTTCTTCTAATTCCATATGTCTTATGTTGAGAAATAAATTATAAGTGGCTTGATAAAGAACAAACGAATTATTGACATAATATTTTGACGATAATATAATGAATCTCGAATTCAAGATAACTTGTAAAGGATTGGGAATTATGAGCGTGATTAAAGATGAAAGCTTATCTTTAAATTTACTCGTTATATTATCAAGGGCAGTACAGTCAATACTAAACGTATTGAAAAGGTTATAAAAAATTATGGACTTAATTCAACTGAATTTGCAGTGCTTGAGCTACTATACAGTAAAGGTGATCAGCCTATACAAAAACTTGAAGACAAAATATTATTTGCAAGTAGTAGTATCGCGTATGCGTTAAATATTTCAGAAGGTATCGAATTGATGGATACTATTTTTCCTCAGCATAAAGAGGGGATTCGGCAAATATTTGGTAGTTTGGATTATATTGAGAAAAAATGATAATTAAACAGTTGAAAAAGTTAGGATATTACGCGCAGAAATTGTAAGTTTTTAGAGGTTATTTCTGTTTAGTAATATCCTAATTAAATATAAATTAAATAAATAGGAGGAAAAATTAATAAGTGGTAGTAAATGTATTGTAATACAAAATGAATAAATCATGTAATTGCAAGTAGTATAGTAAGAAATGAGATTGTTATGTTAACGTATACATATTATCCTTTTCATTATAAATCTTTCATAAAGCGGAGAGTGGGTATCAAGAATGGAATTACGTCATTTAGAGTATTTTATTCAAGTTTGTAATAATAATAGTTTTACTAAAGCTGCGGAAGTTCTAGGTATTTCACAGCCGACTTTAAGTCAACAAATCCGTGTGTTAGAAGGTGAACTTGATACACCTTTGTTTCATCGAGTTGGAAGAGGTATTAAAATGACAGAAGCGGGTAAGCTGCTATTTGATAAAGGAAAATTTATCATGCAACAATTTGATGACGTTTATAATGAAATTTTTGAATTAAAGGGTGTAAAAAGAGGTGTAATTACTATAGGAGGTTTATTAGAGGATCTCACCTATTTAACACCTTATATTATGAAGTTTCAACAACATTATCCCAACATCGTAGTAAAAATTATAGAATCCGAAGTTGCTGTAAATCAAATCGTTGAGAAAAATATTGATTTAGGAATTACACGTAGTGCTCAAATTCCAGACACATTAACAAGTACCCTTTTGTATAGCGAAGAGCTTGTCCTTGTCATCCCAAAAAATCATCCTTTGAATGAAACATCATCGGTTTCTTTTCGAGAATTAGTAGGGCTAAGTAGAATAATGGTTTCATGTAGTTGTCGTGAATCTATTAAAATATATTGTGAGAGTTTAGGGTTATCTTTATCTGAAGCAAATATAGAAACAAAATCTTCTATTTCTTTATTGAGCCTTGTATACAATGGACATGGTGTTGCTATAATACCTCTTTCACTAGTTGACTTTGTTAATAATGATACTTTGAGCATAGTTCACATTACTGATCCAACACCAAGTCAAGATATTAATCTGATACACTTTGATGATAAATTTTTAAGTTTTGCAGCACGTATCTTTATGCAGAAGTTACATGATCCTGAAAAAGTATTAGTCTAATAGAAATAATAATGATTATAGTGTGAGAATTAAAAATGATACATAACTCTTGGGATAAGTCCTAAATTACGGTCAAAGGGCAAGTAGATTTATATTTGTGGTATAGTCGTTTCAAATGGGAGTACCATTGACTTTTACTTAAGGGAAAAAGGGCAGACTTTGCAAGGAGAGAAGGCTGTGAAAAACAAGTCAAGTTAATCAATTAACTCTTCGGTCTTATCGCATAGTAATAGATTCCATTAGGGATATATTACTATTTCTTTCTACATATCCTTATTGCATAAAGAAAACCACCGACATTATACCGGTGGTTTTGACTTAGAAAGCAAAGCAAGTACAACCAATACCCCATTTAGTTCCATCTTTTCCTATTACGGTATGAGTGTGCTGATGGAGAGGGTTACTGCAACTATGTAACTTGTGATCATGGGCATCGTGGGAAAGTATAGTGTGGGATAGGTTAGCACCACCATAACCATAAACTCCCGTCGGTGACCAATCGGGTGATGCTGGCGGCAGTTCAGGTGATAAATTTTTAAATTCATCATTTCCATAAACAACCTGCCCACCCATAATGGTGAGTAATGATTCAAGGTTCTTGATTTCTTCTTCTGGTACAGTAAAGTAGTCAGCAGACAATACAGCAAGATCAGCAAACTGACCTACTGCAAGGGTTCCTTTTTTACCTTCATCACCAGAGAACCACGCACTTCCTTTTGAATATAATTCCAGGGCTACTTTTCTATCAAGTTTATTTTTTTCATCGTATATCGAAAGTCCACCAATGGTTTTTCCGGCAACCATCCAGTAAAGAGCGACCCAAGGGTTATAGCTGGAAACCCTAGTTGCATCACTACCAGCGCCAACAGGTATACCTAGGTCTAACATACGATAAATTGGCGGAGTATGCTTTGCAGCTTCCTTTCCGTATAAATCAACAAAGTATTCACCTTGAAAAGCCATGCGGTCTTGGATGGCAATACCGCCATTTAAAGCCTTAACACGTTCCATACTACGGTCTGAGATTGTTTCTGCATGGTCAAACCACCATCGTAGACCATTAAAAGGAATTTCTTTGTTGACTTCCTCAAATACATTTAAGAATCGTGTGATTGACTCGTCATAAGTTGCATGTAAACGGAATGGCCAACGGTTTTCCACCAATAGAGAAATTACTTTCTTTAAGTCAGCTTCCATCATCGTAGCTAGTTCAGGCCGTGGCATTTGAAATTTTTCGAAATCGGCTGCCGAGAACACTAACATTTCTCCGGCACCATTCATTTTATACTTATCAGTTCCTTGACCTGGAGAAACAATTTTGGCCCATGAAGCAAAGTCTTCATATTCATGATTAGGATTTTGTGTAAATAGATTATAAGCAATACGCAAAGTTAATTGTTCCTTCTCGGCTAAATGCTCAACAACTTTGTAGTCATCAGGGTAATTTTGGAATCCGCCACCTGCGTCAATAGCACTTGTAATACCTAATCTATTTAATTCGCGCATAAAATGGCGAGTTGAATTAATCTGGTCGTCAAAATTAAGTATTGGTGCTTTACCCAAACTTGAATAAAGAATAGAAGCGTTAGGATTCGCAATTAAAAGGCCTGTTGGATTACCTCGTTTATCTCGCTCAATTAAGCAGCCTGGAGGGTCTGGGGTATCTTTTGTGTATCCCAGTGCACGCAGCCCAGCACGATTTACAAGTGCTCTATCGTAAAGATGTAGCACAAAGACAGGTGTGTCTTCAGAAACAGCATTAATCTCTTCCAAAGTTGGCAACCGTCTCTCTTTAAATTGAAATTCAGACCAACCTCCAACTACTCTTACCCACTGAGGAGCAGGTGTACGCCTTGCCTGTTCTTTGAGCATTTCGAGAGCTATGGCAAGTGAAGGCACGCCTTCCCATCGTAATTCCATATTATAATGAAGACCGCCACGAATAACGTGTATATGAGAGTCATTCAGACCTGGAATAGCTCTCTTTCTTTTAAGGTCAATTTTTTTTGTTTTTTCTGTGGCACTATTAAGAAGCTCATCTCCACCTACTGCAGTTATTAACCCATCAGTTATGGCGATAGCAGATACCTCAGGTTGAGAGGGATCAAGGGTAGTAATTTTTCCGTTATATAAGATCATATCCGGCAAATTCATATTCACACCTCGTCTACTTCCTATTATTTTGTAACCATGGATGAAATAATTTACCGAAAATCGGCATAACTAGCCATGATAGCAAGGACACTATACATACAGAAACAAAAAAAGCGGACATAATAGGATTCATATGTTTTATGATAGGTCCTATCAATTTAGGAACTAACATGCTAAGAGGCCATACACCCAGAAGGGTAACGATAGACATTTTCCATTTTGGCGGTGGAATTGGCGTTTTCGGAGTAACAAACCAATAAGCCAAACTACTTTCAGTTTTGTAACTTGGATTAGTAGCTTTAAATTGTTCTGCCTTTTTTAACAAATCTCGGCGAACATCTGATTCTTGCCAAGCACGTAGATGCTCATACGTATCAAAGCGAAAAATAACAGTATACTCTCTGGATTCGTTATTTGGGACTATTAGATTTACACCTAAATGCCCTTGGAATTTAGTAGCGGCAGCTTCGATTTCATGTCTCCATGTTTCAAACTGTTTTTCTTTACCTTGTTGAATTTTCCATGTAACAATCGTTGTTACTGGATCGGCAGCACCCATCGTGTTCCTTGTATGAGTCTCTTCGACAGCTACTCCTTCGTGTTTCATATTTTCCTGCTTGGAAGCGCGCCATGCACCATAGTATATGCGTATTCTACACCTTGACCATAAGCACCAGTGTGTTCCTTTACAATCTCCATTACAGCGTCATAAGTGTCTTTGTGTGCCCAGTCACGTTGGTATTCAAGTAAAACTTGAATTGCTGTCACTGGAATTGCACCAGCTTGTTCTACACGACGCATAGCAGCGTTATGTGCTGTCAAACTAGTACCACCTGAAGCATCATCAACTGCATACACCTCATAGCCAGCTTTAATTGCTTCAAGCACAGGGAATGCAAGGCAAACTTCAGTCCAAAGTGCTGCAAATATTAATTTCTTTCTACCTGTTGCTTTAACTGCTTCAACAAATTTTTGGTCTTCCCAAGAGTTCATTGAACTGCGTTCTATAATTTCATGGTTTGGGAATATGTCAAGAATTTGTGGCCAAAAATAACCAGAAAAGCTGCGTGTCTCCACTGTAGTAAGAATAGTAGGTACGTTAAAAGTTTTTGCAGATTTAGCAAGCAACATAACGTTATTAATCAATGTTTGTCTATCAATACTTGCAACTCCAAAAGTCATTTGAGGTTGAAAATCAATCAAAATTAAGGCACTGTTCTCCGGATTTAATAATTCTAAATTACTCATAATAAAACACTCCTTTTTTTATTATTTTCAAAAAGTTAATTTAAGTTGTAATCATAAAAATAAAAGCTTTGCTAAGCTTTTTAATTTAAAATTTAGTGCTGATTTAATCAGCACTAAATTTATACTATCTACTTTGAAAAAAGTAATTTAAAGCTATTTCTTTGGAATATATTTATGCATTTTGTTTACTAAGATCTCGTTGAGCTCCTAAATAGCTTCCAATTATATTTTGATAACCTGGAAGATTACTAGCAAGTAAATTGCCAAAACCTTCGACATCGTTGCGCCAATCGCGTTGTAATTCGCAAGCTACGCTAAACCAGTTCATAAGTTGTACGCCATTATGTGCCATACGCGTATTGGCAGCATCTGCAACTTGTTTGCTGAAAGTTCCTGAAGCATCAGTAACAGCAAATACTTCATATCCAGCTTTTATAGCAGAAAGTGCCGGGAAAGCAACACAAACGTCCGTAACTACGCCCGCGATGATAAGTTGTTTTTTTCCAGTTTCTTCGATTGCTTTTACAAAATCATCATTATCCCATGCGTTAATTTGTCCAGGTCGAGCTATTTTTTGTGCGTGAGGAAAGAGATCAACCAATTCTTGCATTAAAGGTCCATTAGGTCCGTTTTCAAAGCTAGTTGTTAAAATAACTGGTAAATCAAAAAACTTAGCAGTGTGGGCAAGAGCTAAAACATTGTTTTTGAATTCATCAACACCATAGTCACGTACTAGTCCGGACATAAGACCAGTTTGATGATCTACTAAAAGAACGACAGCATCATCTTTGTTAATACGAGAATAGAGATCAGTCATTATGTATTCCTCCTAAAAATTAAGTAATCGAAGAAATTTTAAACAGCAGAATATCATCCTAAATTTCTTCGTTTGTTACGATTAGTTTGTAACTAAACTGACCGTTCATATGAGTTATAGCAGCATTCACGGAACATGAAGCGCTATACAAATTTATAGTATTTGAAAACGAATTGGTTAATCAATTCTAAATTATCTATAATTTGTATAGGTCGTAACTATAGTTGTTTTTCACTATAAAATAGATTGATTTTACCTATACATTCTATAGATAGAACGATATTGATAGTCACCTATTTTTGTTATTAGAATTGAATAGGAGGAATTTTCAGTAAATAATTCGTGATGAAAAAGGTAGGAGATGGGGAATTGTCCATAAACAGAAATTCATCGGAACAGTAGAGTTTCATGCATAGAGTTCACAATATAAATGTGCATAAATAGGTTATGAGATTCATTCAGATTATTGAAGAGAAGGATATATATTAAAGGAGGTAGGAGAATGGCAAAAATTACTGTAGGAACCGAAAATCAAGCACCAATTGAGATATATTATGAGGATCATGGTATAGGGAAACCAGTTGTACTCATTCATGGTTGGCCGTTAAGTGGTCGATCTTGGGAATACCAAGTTCCCGCTCTTGTTGAGGCTGGATACAGAGTTATAACATATGATCGTCGAGGTTTTGGAAAATCATCTCAGCCGTGGGAAGGGTATGAATATGATACCTTTACTTCTGATTTACACCAACTATTAGAACAGTTAGAGCTTCAAAATGTCACACTCGTTGGTTTTTCTATGGGTGGAGGCGAGGTAGCCCGGTATATTGGGAAATATGGAACCAATAGAATAGAGAAGGCTGTATTTGCAGGAGCTGTACCACCATTCCTTTATAAGTCAGCAGATCATCCTGAGGGTGTATTAGATGATGTAGCAATTCAAGGATTTGAAAATGGAGTAAAAAATGATCGCCTAGCATTCCTTGATGAGTTTACGAAAGGATTTTTTGCTGCTGGAGATCGAACTGACTTAGTTAGTGAACCATTTCGACTTTACAATAGGGATATAGCTGCGGATGCATCGCCTAAAGGAACACTAGATTGTATCGCTGCTTTCAGCAAAACAGACTTCAGAGGAGATTTAGCCAAGATTAATATACCTACCCTTGTTATTCATGGTGATTCAGATGCAACTGTACCATTTGAATATAGTGGGAAATTAACGCACGAAGCAATTCCTAATTCTAAAGTAACGTTAATAAAAGGTGGTCCACATGGACTAAATGCAACGCATGCCAAAGAATTTAATGAAACACTCTTATCATTTTTAAAGGGCTGATTACAACTATATAATTGTTAATTGATACATTATAAACCAGTTGTAATTCTATCATATTTTTTCTAATAAATGGAAATACCTAAAAATGAATAATTTTGAGGAGGTTTTCAATTATGGCAGAAAACCAAGATATGAACTCTTTAGATGAACAAGACGTGAAACGTGAGACATTGACAACACGACAGGGGCACCCTGTGAAGGATAATCAAAATATCCGAACAATTGGGAATCGTGGGCCAGCAACACTTGAAAATTATCATTTCATCGAAAAAATTTCTCATTTTGATCGAGAAGAGGTTCCGGAACGTGTAGTACATGCGCGAGGAGCTGGAGCATTTGGGTATTTTGAAACCTATGGAAAAGTTGGAGATGAGCCGGCAGAAAAATATACTCGTGCGAAAGTATTTTCAGGGGCTGGCAAAAAAACACCGTTAATGGTTCGTTTTTCTACAGTAGCTGGAGCTAAGGACTCACCAGAAACAGCAAGGGATCCACGAGGTTTTGCAGTGAAAATGTATACGGAAGACGGTAACTGGGATTTAGTAGGGAATAATTTGAAGATTTTCTTTATTCGTGATGCGATGAAGTTCCCAGACATGATTCACGCATTTAAGGTTGATCCAGTTTCAAATGTGTCGAATCCTCAGCGGATGTTTGACTTTGTTTCTCGTACCCCAGAGGCAACACATATGATTACATTTTTATTTTCTCCATGGGGTATTCCAGCAACATATCGCCATATGCAGGGATCTGGTGTAAACACTTATAAATGGGTAAATGAAAAAGGCGAAGCTGTATTGGTGAAATATCACTGGGAGCCGAAGCAGGGAATTCGAAATTTAACACAAGAAGATGCAAACAGTATTCAAGCAATGAATGTTAGTCATGCGACACAAGATTTATATGAAGCAATTGAGCGCAAAGATTATCCAGAGTGGGAGCTATTTGTACAAATCATGGAGGATGGATATCATCCAGAACTCGATTTTGATCCTCTTGATGATACGAAGCTTTGGCCAGAAGAGCAGTTCCCATGGTTACCGGTAGGACGTATGGTTCTTGATCGTAATCCAGTTGATTACCATTCCGAGATTGAACAAGCTGCTTTTGGTACAGGAGTACTTGTTGATGGAATGGACTTCTCAGATGATAAAATGCTACAAGGTCGTACTTTCTCTTATTCAGATACTCAACGTTATCGCGTTGGTGCAAACTATCTGCAATTACCTGTTAATGCACCTAAAGCACCTGTTCGTACAAATCAACATCGTGGTCAAATGGATATGCGTAATCCGAAAGAGTCTGGAGAAAATCCGCATATTAACTATGAGCCATCTATGCTGGGTGGTTATAAAGATGCAAAACAGGAAAAGCATCATCCACACCAACCAACTTACAATGCGGCTGCTATGAGTGCACCAATCGATCGTCCTAATAATTATGGTCAAGCAGGTCACACATATCGTAGTTTTGAGGAGTGGGAACGAAATGAGTTGGTTAAAAATCTATCTGAAGCACTTGCAGTATGTGACAAAAGAATTCAGAATGCGATGGTTGTACACTTCACACAAGCTGATGAAGATTATGGCCGTCGTGTTAAAGAAGGTATTGAAAAGAAAATGCAAGAAGTTAAAACGGAAAACAAACTTCCAGGCCGCGAAGTAAGTAAATCCAAATATGGTCAAGGTTCATTAGCTGCAAACGAAGCAACACAAGATGCAGTGAAGAAAAGCCATGAATCAGATCCTTATTAATTAGACGTAAGCACAATAGGATATACTTAGAGGTGCCGTAAAAATGGTTAGGTAGCCTTTCATACGATTACTAAAGTAGTTTTGTTTAAAAATATGAGAGGTACTAAATATCATAAGATAGTTGATAAACAAGTGAAAAATAAAGTTTCATAAAAGATGCTCTTGGATAAATCCAGGAGCATCTTTTTAAATGCGGAGTAGTGCACTACTGTAATCAATTTAAAGAATTGAAATCCTCCATAACGAAATTTTTGTTCATTTCTAAATAGTGATATTGAGATGTTCGGTTGATAAACCTCCATTAGTTTCGAATTGAATATTCTTCTTAACAGCTAAAATGTATGGATTAGCTTTTTTTAGGTCTCTTAGGTGGATTGCTATATTACTATCAAGATAATATTTTGAATAATCCTCAAAACAAAGAAATGCACATATTCTTCTTTTGTGTAGTGAAGTTTCTTAAGTTGGGTGGGGGATCTTTATATCCTAATCTAAAAGTGTAGACTACAGCCTGCAAATAATCATCTCCCTCTTAAAATTGTCGTTTTACATCTTCGCATTTTTGAGAAAGAAATACCTTGTCAGAAAACAATAAAATCTTATTAATTTTTATAATTGATAGAATTTTTGTGGAAATAATTCTCTTAATATATTAAAATAACATCGTATTATGTCAGATTTTAATTAGGGGAGAGAAATTTTATGTTGAAAAAAATCATTCCAGTTGCTTTAGCAATAAGTACAGTTACTTTTACTAGTGTATTTGCCGCGCCTTCAGCACAAGCAAGTACAGCACCAAACCGCTACATAGATGTGCAAATGCTCGGTATTAACGATTTTCATGGGCAGGTAGACACTGTAAAAAAAATTAACAATAAAGATGCAGGGGGAATTGAGTACTTAGGGGCTTATTTACGTGATCGTGAAAAACAAAATCCGAATACATTAAAGGTACATGCGGGCGATGTTGTTGGAGCAAGTACTCCTGTTTCAGCATTATTACAAGACGAACCTACGATTGAATTTCTAAATGATTTGAAATTCGATGTTGGAACTATAGGCAATCATGAATTTGATGAAGGTGTTGCCGAAATGAACCGCCTTATTTATGGTGGATATCATGAGAAAACAGGGAATTTTAAAGGAGCAAAATTCCCATATGTTGCTGCAAATTTCTATAATAAATCCACTGGTCGTTTATTTTTACCACCATTCACTATAAAAAAGGTACAAGGAGTTCCTGTTGGATTTATCGGAGTCGTAACAACGGATGTTCCTAATCTTGTTATGCCTACTATGCTAAAGAATGTGGAAATTACAGATGAAGTTGAAGCTATTAACAAATCCGTAAAGCAATTAAAAAAACTAGGCGTTAAATCTATTGTTGTTCTTGCGCATAACGGAGGTACAACAGATGGGAACGGCGTAACAAATGGTGATATTGTCCGATTAGCAAATGAGACTGATCCAGAAGTCGATGTTATTTTTGGTGGGCATAGCCACACTTATGTAAATGGAACTGTTAATAATAAACTTGTCGTACAAGCAAATTCTTATGGTATGGCTTTTGCAGATGTTGATGTAAAGATTGATCGTAAAACACAAGATATTGTTGAGAAAAAAGCAGAAATTGTTACAACTTACCATGAAGGCATGGAACCTGATAAAAAAATAAAGAAGAAGATGGAGAAATATCAAGCAAAAATCGCACCTCTTGTTAATGAAGTTGTAGGTAAGTCTATTGCCCCACTAGATCGCAAACTAAATACGGCTGGTGAATCTACTCTTGGAAATTTAGTTGCTGATGCCCAGCGTACAACGATGGAATCACAAATTGCACTTATGAATCCTGGTGGTATTCGTAATGACTTAGATGCTGGTGATATTACATGGGGAGAGATCTATGGTATTCAACCATTTGGAAATCAATTAATAAAAGTAAATTTAACAGGCCAAGACATTCGTGATATTTTAAATCAACAATGGCAAAAAGACATAACAAGAATGCTTCAAATTTCAGGGATCCAATACACTTGGGATGCGAACAAGCCTAATGGAGAAAAAGTAACAAGTATTCGTCTAACAAATGGAGGAGAAATTATTCCTTCTAAAACTTATAGCGTCGTTGCGAACGCATTTCTAGCTTCAGGTGGAGATGGATTTGTATCCTTTAAAAACGGGAAAGATGCTGAAACAGGACCAACTGATTTTGAAGCATTAGTAGATTATATAAAAAAATCAAAAGGACCAATTCAATCTGTTATTGATGGAAGAATTCAAAAAATAAATTAGATTTTTATTAGTCTCAAAAACAAATAGATTACCTGTACGCTAACTTTTTCGTGTGCAGGTAATCTATTTTTTATGGGCTTGAAATAAAGTCTTACTGTGGCCAATGGGTATACCGTCTAGATGCAGAGTGCAGAAAACAATGGAGTAGACAAAAAATAACCCCTAAATTAACTCTATGATGAAGAGACTACAAATAATTAAAATTTGGAACTTCATATTAGCCCAATATTAACTACACTATAATGGATTGAAGTTCATGTAGTTTTATATTCGTATGAGTGAATTAAGGATTTCTTAAGAACCTATTAAGAAATAAGTGAGTTTTAGGAATTAGAATAAATGTATCTTAACAGTAATAAGAGAGGTAATGGTATTAAACGGTAGTCCTTATAGTATGTAAAAAATTAATAAATTAGTATTTCAGGAGGTTTTTATGAAAAAGAAAATAATTATTGCACTTAGTGCTTCTGCTATAATACTGACTAATTTTGTAGGAAGTACTTATGCGGATTCGAAAATAGAAGTTTCTGTTACAGCTCCCTACAATACAAATCAAATAGCGGGATGGTTAGAAGCACATGCAAAGCCTTTAAAAACAACTAATCCAACTGCATCTCTTAATGATTTAAAACCACTTAAGAATATGGTAGGTTCAGCTTCAATCGTAGGTTTAGGTGAAGCAACACATGGGGCTCATGAAGTTTTTACAATGAAACACCGTATTGTTAATTACTTAGTATCTGAAAAGGGCTTTACCAACTTAGTTTTAGAAGAGGGGTGGGACAGAGCTTTGGAACTTGATCGATATGTTCTTACTGGTAAGGGAAACCCAATCCAACATCTATCACCTACATTTAAAACGAAAGAAATGTTGGATTTACTTGATTGGATTCGGCAATATAATGCTAATCCAAAACATAAATCTAAAGTGCGTGTCATCGGGATGGATATTCAATCAGTAAATGAGAATGTTTATAATAATATAATAGAATATGTAAAGAGGAAGAATTCAGATCTTGTGCCTAGAATAGAAGCGAAGATAAAAGGTCTTATTCCTGTAACAAAGGATATGAATACTTTTGAGATTCTTTCGAAAGAAGAAAAAGAAAAGTATATTTCAGATGCTAAACAAATCAGTGCTTTATTAGAACAAAATAAAAGTTATCTAAATGGAAAATCCAAAGAGTTCGCATGGATAAAACAAAATGCCCGTATTATTGAACAGTTCACTACAATGTTAGCGTCACCTCCTGATAAAACATCGGATATTTTTTTGAAACATGATATCGCAATGTATGAAAATGCGAAGTGGACTGAAGAACATTTAGGAAAAACCATTGTATGGGGACATAATGGGCACGTTTCGAAAACAAATATGATTCCTTTTATATATCCTAAAGTAGCTGGGCAGCATTTAGCAGAATACTATGGGAAACGGTATGTATCTATTGGAACATCAGTTTATGAAGGACAATATAATGTTTATAATAGTGACGGTGAATTTGGCCCTTATGGAACATTAAAATCAGATGATCCAAACAGTTATAACTACATCTTCGGACAAGTTAAAAAAGATCAATTTTTTATTGATTTACGTAAGGCGAACGGAGTGACAAAAACTTGGTTAAACGAACAACATCCAATTTTCGCGGGGATAACTACCGAAGGGCCTACTATACCTAAAACTGTTGATATATCATTAGGGAAATCATTTGATATACTTGTTCAAATTCAAAAAGTGAGTCCATCTCAAGTGCATCAATAAAAGTAGAATCATATGTCTTAATGACAACGTGATAAATGTTTCATATAGCGCTATGAAATTTTGTTATATAGCAAGAAAAATAATCATATTAGAAAAAATCAGCAATGTAACTTATTAAGAATAAAAAGTATATTCAATATTTAAAACGCAAAAAAACACCGAAGCGACATCGGTGTTTTTTTGCGTTTTCGGCACAGATGCTACTTCAATCCTATCATTATAGAAACGATTTCGAATGTAAGGAATTCGTAAGGGATAGGTAAGGAAAAAGAGATTTTCATTGTGTAGGATAAAAATATAAAGAGGCATGAAGGGGGGATAAGTACGGCCTACATATAAAACAATCAGTAACAAGAGTGTTTTGTGAAAATAATGAGTACAATGATTGCAAATACATTTTTGCCTTTTCATCATTGAGAGAATTAGCAGCTGTATGGTTCGTATATGACACAGCTATCAACCATTTATACAATTTTAATAGAAGAGAGGAATACCTTATGAAAACACGCAGTAAAATTACATGTGCAAGTCTATCACTATTAATAGCTGGGAGTTCCCTGTTATACATAACACCAACATCAGTTGTAAAAGCAGAATCTAAGCAAAATGTATCTAGTTCGTTACAAACAAGTACGCAAAGCGATCGTACTGCCGTTAAGAAAGCAATGCGAGATGAACTGCAACTTGGATACCCCGGAATACTCGCTCAAATTTCTAAGGGTGGTAAAACTTGGAGTTATACTGCTGGGGTAGCGGATCTGAGAACTAAGAAACCAATGAAAGAAGATTTTCGCTTTCGCATTGGCAGTGTGACGAAAACGTTCATTGCAACAGTTCTGCTTCAATTATCTGGAGAGAACCGTTTAAATTTAGACGACCCCATTGAAAAATGGTTGCCTGGTGTCATTCAAGGAAACGGATATGATGGTAACCAGATTACGGTCCGGCAACTATTGAATCATACAAGTGGTATTGCTGATTATATAAATTCAAAAGACTTTGATATTACGGATATAAAAAAATCATATACGGCTGAAGAATTTGTAAAGATGGGGATTTCTCTTCCACCAGACTTTGCTCCAGGGAAGGGTTGGTCTTATTCAAACACAGGATACGTAATAATGGGGATCCTTATCGAAAAAGTAACAGGAAACAGCTATGCGGAAGAGGTTGAAAATCGGATTATTGAACCGCTTGATTTGTCAAATACATTCCTACCTGGCAATTCAAGCGTGATTCCAGGAACCAAGCATGCCCGTGGATATTTACAACTAGACGGAGCAAGTGAGCTAAAAGACGTTACTTATATTAACCCAGGTAGCTCGGATGGAGATATGATCTCTAATGCTGAAGACTTAAACAAATTTTTCTCTTACTTACTCAGTGGCAAATTACTGAAGGAACAACAACTAAAACAAATGCTTACTACTGTTCCTACAGAAAGAGAGGGAACTAGATATGGTCTTGGAATTCTTGAAATTACGCTTCCGAATGGTGTTACGGTATGGGGACACAGGGGTGCTGTTCCAGGGTTTTCCACTTTTGCTGGTGGAATACTTGGAGGAAAACGTACATTTGCTATCAACGCGAACAGTTTAAACATTCAGAATTCTGAATTTTTTAAAGATATTTTACTTGCTGAATTTAGCAAGTAGGCAAAAAGAAAAAACGAAAAAATTTTGTCATTTGTAATTTCAATCGGAATAGATTATCGCTCGAAATGAGTATAGAGGGGATGAAATATATAGAAACAATCAAACCAATCATGAGGGATAGCTAAGTAAAAGGATTAGTTTATGCATTGGTCGATTAAAAGAGTAACACATATAATGAGTGATTATGATATATACTATTGTATTTGTATGGGTATTGTCACTAATTGTAAATTCATATAAAGTGCGAAGTCTAATTTAAGACTTCGCACTTTTTTCGTTTAACAGCTTTTATTGTGAAGCTAGTAACAATAGAAAAAAGGAGGATGTAACTAGCTTTGCGGAT
This sequence comes from Bacillus sp. BC08, assembly GCF_054326875.1. Classification (NCBI taxonomy): domain Bacteria; kingdom Bacillati; phylum Bacillota; class Bacilli; order Caryophanales; family Bacillaceae; genus Bacillus; species Bacillus sp. BC08. The sequence continues at coordinate 52,507 of NZ_JBTGPA010000031.1, forward strand.
GGATCTTGGTACATGTGCTATGTAGGAGATTTTGCTGAAAAAATATACAAGAAAAAATCAAATTTAGAAGAATATATGTATGGGAGACAAGAAAGCTGAAGTAAATTAAAAATCTTTGCCTTTTTTGTTTTGGAAATAGTATTTTATCATCTTCACACATATAAGAAACAAAGGAATTTATATAAATTATGTTTTGATAATAAAGGTTTAATTGTTTTTTTTTTATTAGTTTTATACTTATGAGTTAACTGGAAATTATAGCGATTTTGTATACGTAGTTTTTCTCGCCTTAATTGATAGCGCACAGATATGACGGTTATTTTAACCAAAATTTTCATGAAAATACCTTTAAAAAGAACGTTGGTTCGTATATAATAAGAACAAATGTTCCTTTTGTTAGGAGTGATAACCTTGTATGATTATTCTCTTTTACCGAATCGTATTATTTTATGTGTAGATCTTCGTAGCTTTTATGCAAGCGTATCATGTATTAAAAAAGGACTTGATCCACGATATACGAAATTGGCTGTCGTAGGAGATGCAAACCGGAGTGGATCAATCGTATTAGCAGCAACACCACCATTAAAAGCGTTAGGAATTAAGAAAATGGCTAGGTTGTACGAAATACCGAAGCGGCCAGATATTATTATTGTGAATCCGATTATGCATACGTATATGAAATGTTCAACTTACATAACAGGTTTAGCTTTACAGTATGTTGCGCCGGAAGATTTTCATCAATATAGTATCGATGAGTTTTTTATGGATATGACCGCAAGTATTCATTTGTTTGCGAGTAATCCGTGCGAGTTTGCATTAAAGTTCAAGCGAGAAATATATGAACGTACACGGATCGAAAGTACGATTGGTATTGGGCCGAATTTACTATTAAGTAAAGTAGCGATGGATGTAGAAGCAAAAAAGAATAAAGATGGAATAGCGCAGTGGACGTATGACGATATACCCGAGAAGTTATGGAGTATTAGACCACTCAGTAAATTTTGGGGTATATCGTATAAAACGGAAATGAAATTAAATCGAAAAGGTATACATACGATTGGGGATTTAGCGCAGTACCCGTTGAAGTATTTAAAACAATCGTTTGGTGTAATAGGGGAAGAATTACACTTGCATAGTAACGGGATTGATTTTAGCAGAATAGCAGAGAAATATGTTCCAGCGACAACATCTATAGCAAAAAGCCAAATATTATTTCGTGATTATTCAATAGAAGAGTTCGCTGTTATTTTATTAGAGCATACAGAAGAAGTTTGTTACAGATTGAGAAGCGAAAAGAAATACGCACAAACGATTCATTTTTCAGTGGGATATAGTAAGGAATACGGAGGAGGAATAAAAAAAGCACATACGTTAAATAGAGCAACAAATTTAACGATGGACATTTACAACGTTTGTACCTATTTTTTATACGAGAGGCATACAGGAGAACCGATTCGATCGGTAAGCCTTTCCTTAACAAATCTAATAAATGAAGGAGAAGAGCAAATTTCGCTTTTCGATAACATTATACAAAGAGAAAAAGAAATGAGATTAACGAAGGTTATGGACGAAATTCGAACACGATTTGGTAAGAACAGTATTTTACGTGGGATTTCCTACACAAGCGTCGCAACAGCAAGATATAGAAACACATTATTAGGAGGGCACAAATCGTGAAGAATGCTAATATGCCAAAAGGAAGAGGAATGGTAAAGTGGCAACCGTTTGCTAGTATGCCAGAGCAGTTCGTCTGTATTAAAGGCATGATACAGGAGCAAACAAAGATCCCGCGTCCAATCTTAACGCAAGATGAAAAAGAAAGGATTGAAAATAAGCTGTTAATTTCATATTTAGGTGAAGAAGAGGTTTTACTTACATATTATAAAAATGGCTCTCTATATAAAAATTACATAACAGTAGCTGATATAAATCCATTAAATCAGACGATTACTTGTACCGATGCTTTTCGTAATCAAAAAATGTTTAAGTTTGGTGATGTAATGGAAGTGGAATAAAGTGTAACTGGAATCCATATAAAGGTTTATGGCCAACCATGAATAAATAGTTGGCCATAATGATCTTAAAGATCCATATCTTTTAATCCGGGACTATGCTCATTTGGCATTTCAGGAAGTTCTGGTACAGGAAAACCTTTTGGTGGGTCAGTTACTGTTAATGTTCCTTTATTTCTACTTGGGGATTCACCTTGGAATATTTCTCCCATTCTTGTTGGATCTAAGCTGAAATTAAATTGTGCATTATGGAATCCCATGTCTACATATTTTCTACACTCTGGATATTTATTGATATCATAGTTGGGCACAGGGAAGAGTTTCCCCCATTCAACCCCTAATGTCTCTAAAGCTTTTGCAAAAGCATTTTGATGTGCATTATCACGTACAATTAAAAATGCAAGAGTTTCTCTAAATGTTTGATTGGAACTCATTTCATAAATTCTAGTTTTTTGAAGTACACCTGTAGATTCAAGTACGACATTATCTAGTAAATCGCTAATTAAGTTTCCATGACTATATACCCAAGATCCATTCCAAGGATTACCAGCTGCATCAACAGGCAATGAGCTTTGAGCACCTACAATAAAATGGTGAGGGTTTGCATGTTTAACCGCTTCATCAAGCGGTGCTTTGTCAATACCAGCATTTCCTGGCGTAGGTTCACCAGATCCAGTTAATAGCTGATTAATTGTATGTTGAACAAGTTCTACGTGGCTTATTTCCTCTAAAAAAACACCTCGAAGTAAATCACGATATTGCTTCTCTTTACCTCTAAAATTTGAGCTTTGGAAGAAATATTGCATCATTGTACGCATTTCACCATAATGCCCGCCTAATATTTCTTGTAAAACTTTTGCAGCAGCTGGGTCTGGTTTATCCGGCTTAATCATATTAATTATTTCCTCTTTATAATAAAACATGAAGTACACCTCTTTTTAAGTTAGTTAACATTGTTATCGTGTCCGCTAGTTGGTTACTTAATACTTAAATTCATTTTTTTACCAATTAACCGTTAATTTAGAATGCAAAGTCTTTTTGAAATAACCATTTTCCATGTGAGATGAAAGTGGGGGAATAGCTACTTACAATGTAATAAAAAAGATAAGATTACGGGATGTAATCTTATCTTTCATTAAGAATAATGAATTGTATCTTCAAGGTTTCAAAATGACTTTTATACAATCATCTTCACGATTATTAAAAATTTGATAACCGTAGCTCGCTTCTTCAAGGGGAATTTTGTGTGTAATAATCTCTTTTGGATCGAATTCTTTGTTTGTTATTTTTTTAAATAGTTCCGGCATAAAATGAATAACAGGTGCTTGTCCCATTTTTAGGTTAATATTTCTAACCCAAAATGCCCCGAGTGGGAATGCATTATAATTGCCACCATAAACACCAGTCATTTGAACTGTTCCGTATTTTCTTACGGCTTTCGTAGCAATTTGAATAGGACCGAGAGTACCACCTTGTAACTTCAATTTTTGTTCTAGAAATTCTAGTGGTGATTTTTTCCCATCCATGCCCACGCAATCAATGACTACATCCGCACCGCCATGTGTGATTTCCTTTAAATGTTCTCCCATATCAGGAAATTTTGTAAACTCAAATACCTCAACATTGTTAATCTTTTTTGCATAATTCATTCGGTAATCTAAGTAATCGACTGCGATTACGCGCTTAGCTCCTTGCATCCAAGCGAATTTTTGTGTCATTAATCCAACAGGTCCACAACCTAGGACGATAACAGTATCACCTGGCTTAACACCTGCGTTTATTACACTCCAATAGGCTGTTGGTAAAACATCGGATAAAAACAGTAAAGATTCATCTTCAAGTTCGCATGATTCTGGTATAACAAATGGAGTGAAATTTCCAAAAGGAACTTTTAAATATTCTGCTTGTCCACCTGGATGGTTACCAAATTTCTCTGTATAACCAAAGTATCCACCAGAATCATAATGAGGATTGGAGTTATCACATTGGCTTTCCATTTCATGTTGGCAATAAAAACAATGTCCACAAGCAACGTTAAAGGGAATAACAACACGATCTCCTTTTTTTACTTTAGTAACATCTGGACCAACTTCTTCAACAATGCCCATTGGCTCATGACCAATAATGTATCCTGGAGGTAACGGCATGTTTCCTTGATACAAATGTAAATCAGAACCGCAAATAGCGGTTGAAGTAATTTTTATAATAATATCATCTTTTTTCTCTAACTTTGCATCATCCACCTGTTTAACTTGTACTTGGTTTGGCCCTTGATAGGTTACAGCTTTCATCTCATATCTCCTTAGGAATCAGTTTTTATAATTTATCCCGCTATTTGCGGGCAGTAAGACCCCCACCTCAAAATTCAGCGGAATCAAAGAAGTTAGGTGGGGGATCAACTGTCTGTAAAACTCCCACTGATTAAAGTTTCACTTTATATGTATTTCTTGGCAAAACAGAAATCTATACATAATGTTGTTATGAAAGTACGTTATAACAACTCTTCTTTCTTATGTCTTTTGCCCTATTTTAAGAAGAAACTCAATATTTATACATAATCTAATTCCCATAAAAAGGATAACTATTATTTCATGACTCGTAGCATATTAAAAACATTGGAGGTGAAACGATATGGCAAACAATAATAGTGGAAGTCGTAATGAATTGTTAGTTCGAGGTGCTGAACAGGCTCTTGATCAAATGAAATATGAAATTGCACAAGAGTTTGGTGTACAACTTGGTGCAGATACAACAGCTCGTTCAAACGGATCTGTTGGTGGTGAAATTACAAAACGTTTAGTAGCAATGGCTGAACAACAACTTGGTGGTAGAGCTAACCGCTAAGTAAATTGGCATACAATATAGCAAATATGTAAATCAATTTCTTTTGTATATGTATAAAAATAAAAACCCTTATAGTAAATGGATTCTTACTCAAAGATTATTGATAATCTTCCTTCATAATCTTTGAGTATTTTATTTGTAAACTACTTTCCTAAACAATAAACACGCAGTGTTGGAAAGGTGTTTTCCATGCATAGTAGAAAATCTTTTGCAGGAAAAAGCATACTTAAAAATTTGATTTCAATATTGAAATCAATATTAATTATGATATTTTCGAAAGGGAGGAATTTAAAAATGGGTATTTTAAGTGGAAATCCTCAAAATGAACCGTTACATTACGGAGAAGTATTTGATATTTGGAGTTATCTTCTGGCAGCACAAGGTGGAATCGCAAGCCATCAAGTGTTTATGAATCACACAGGTGACGAAGATTTGAAAAAGTTTTTAGAAAGCTTAATTGAAAATGATATGAATTCAGAAGTAGAAGAGTTAAAAACTCTTTTAAAGGTTAATGGCGTAGCATTACCGCCTGCTCCTCCAGAACGACCAGTTGCATCTATCGAAGACATTCCTCCAGGGGCACGTATTAATGATGCTGAAATAGCAGCAGCTGTTTCTACAGGATTAGCAGCTGGACTTGTGACATGTAGTCAAGTGATGGGAAAATGTCTTCGAGAAGATGTAGGGATGCTATTCGGACAATTTCATATGAAAAAAGCGCAAGCAGGTGTAACTTTGCTGCGTTTAAGTAAGAAAAAAGGATGGGTAGTTCCACCTCCGTTGCATGTAAGAAATTCTGATCAAGCTTAATAAACAAAAATAAAAAAGTGGCATTGGCCACTTTTTTATTTTTTAGATGTATCCTCAACTTTGGATTTATTTAATGTGGAAGAATCTATATATTCATCTGACATTTCCATAGCATATTTATCATGATGAATATGATTGTGATTTCTTAATTCATCATCGTTACGCAGTACTAATCTCTTCATATAAATGTGGAAGAAAACCTCTATTCCGCCAATAATTAATGTGGCAATAAATGAAGAAAGTCCAATATTACGAGTAGCATCTAAATTAGTAAATAAGGATGTTAAAAGCCAAATTCCGAAGAAGCTTAAGCCGAAATCTGCTATTGTAGCAATCATATTTCCGTATTTAGGCAAAATGAAGAGATCGCCGATTAAATAGGCAGCTCCTGTTAGGAAAAGAGAGATGAGTAATACTCTAGGAATGGAAATGCCTTGAAAGATACCGAGTATGATAAGTAATACCGCAGTTATCGCTGTGTATTTAATTAATAAAGCAACAATATGTTTCATCATTTTCCTCCATTGGTTAAACGTATATGGAATAAAAGATTTCATTAAAAATGGATTATGCTATATAGCGTAACCCATTTTAATCAACCTTTAATGGTAAGAAGTACAACCTGGGTAAGAAGCAGGCTTATACTACAGATAGTATTTTCGGAATATCGAGTTTTATTCACAAGGTGTAGTTCCATTCTTATAGTAGTGATATTGCCTCAGTAACAGTGTTTTTTTATTTCTTAACTATAAGAATAAAAAGTATTTTCGTGCTTAATGTATATTTTTGTCTACATATTTTCCATAATCGGGTACAGCGATTTTATCAAATTCTTGAACGAGTGTTTTGAGGCTTGTTGATAGCAATTCACCTGACATTGGTATCCCATGTCCAGAAATAGCGATCAGGGGCTTTAATGCTTCTAATTTAATGACTGATTCTTTAGCGGCTTTCCAGTCTGTTGTTAAATAACGAGGGGGGCCGCTTATTTCCTGTTCCTGAGTAAATACTTTATATAGATATTCCTGTTTCACTGTAACAAAAGCATCACCAGCAATTAAAGCTCGGTCTTTTTCTCGGAATAATGAAATCTGCCCAGGAGTATGCCCTGGTGTGTGAATCCATCTAAACTCTGGCATATGGGGAACAGTTCCATCGGTAGGTAGTGCTTTTACGCTATTTCCTAAATCAATTGGTTCAGTAGGGAACAGGGGAGACATTTTGGCTACCATACCACCTTCAACTGTTGGATCTGGTTCAGGATAGCTTTGTTGTCCAGTCAAGAACGGTATCTCCATTTGATGGGCATAGACTGGAACATCCCAATATTTAATGAGTTCAATTATTCCTCCAACATGATCAAAATGCCCATGAGTTAAAATAATTGCTTTTGGACGGCTATTTGTACCAAATCGCTTCTCAGTAACAGAGATAATTTCATTTGCACATTTAGGCATTCCAGCATCAACTAAAACAAAATCATCGGTATGCGGATTCCCAACAAAACATATGTTGACGATTTGAATCGTGTAACAAAATAAATCAGGCAATACTTCGAGGCCATGACCACTTTCAATTGAAGTTGCTGGAATAAACTTGTAATCACTTCCATAATTCATTTCCTTGTCCACTTGTTATCCCCCCTTAATATGTTTCAATACGACATTATAGTTCCCTAATTTCTCGAATCCATTTTGGGGGATTTGAGAAAAGAATTAGTGGGGATTACAAAAATTAAGGTGGAGACATACCAATTTATATAAAGTGCAAACAGATAATATTGATTTCACAATTGTAGTTTTTACTATTTTTTGAGGAGGGGTTATGACTTAATAAAAGATTCATCTGAATATTTTCATGTAGGTTTATAAAAATACATAACAGTAGCTAATAGAAATCCATTAAATGAGGCGATTACTTGTACCGATGCTTTTCATAATCAAAGGATATTCAAGTTTTGTGATGTAATTGAGATTGATTAAATTATGCTTTTCTATGCAGCAGACTTATTTTTTCGAGCCAGCTGTATAGGAAGGTCCGTAGGTATTTTTCAAGGTCTATTAACAGACCTTGAAAAATACCTCTTACCACCTATTCCTCATACATCATTTTCCTCGTCATTCCACCGTCTACGACAAGGTTTATACCTGTAACAAAATCATTTTCACTGGCTGTTAAATACAGACAGGCTCGTGCAATATCATCTGGTTTTCCTACACGCTTTGATAGATGCTGTTCATGATCAATTTTACTTAATTTTGCATAATCTCCGGTTTCAATCCAACCTGGGGAAATAGCATTCACTGTAATCCTATCTTCGCTAAATGAGGCTGCGAGCGCATGTGTAATAGCAACGATTCCACCTTTTGTGGCAGCATAAGATTCTGAATTTGGCTCAGACATAATCGCCCTTGTAGAGGCGATATTCACAATAGATCCACCTTCTTTGTTATGACGCATATACTTTGCTGCTTCACGCGAACCCAAGAAAACACTTCTTAAGTTTGTATTGATCACATCGTCCCATTCTTCTAACGAAATATCGTAAGGAGACTTGAATAACTCTTTTCCGGCATTATTGATTAAAATATCTATCTGACCGTATGTTTGATTAGCTACTTCCATTAATCGAACTATATCTGTTTCGAGCCTTACATCTGTTTGTACGAAAAGCGCTTCTTTACCCTGTTCTTTCATCTTAGTAACTGTTTTTGTACCTGCTTTTTCATCTATATCTGCTAAAATAACATTGGCCCCTTTTTCTGCATAATGTAAAGCAATTCCTCTCCCGATTCCATTTCCAGCCCCTGTTATGATCACTGATTTATTAGAAAAGTCCATTATAATTACACTCCTTTTTAAAAAATATAACGTCTTTATTTTTTAATATAACATACAAAAATTATCCTTCTGCATAAGCAATAGTTAATTAATTATGCCAGTATTTTTATTCCTCACTAATAAAAGGAGTAATTATCTTTTTTTCATAAGAAGATAACACGATATTCGTTGAAGGTGTACCATATTGCATTGTATCATCAATAAATTCTTCTAAACTTTCTACAGAATATGTTGCTATTTTGACAATATAGCTAATTTCCCCTGCTACTCTGTAACATTCAAGTACATCTGGATGATTATAGCAAAAATTAGCTAATGATTTACAATCCTTTGATTTAAACAATATAAGTGCAGAAATTGGACGGTTTATTTTTTTTAGAGAAACATGTGCATGGTAACCCTCAATAATTTGTTGTTCCTCTAACTTTCGTACTCGCTCAGTTACTGACGGAGAAGATAAGTGAACGGCTTCTGCTAAATCCTTCATTGAAATTTTTGCATTTGACTGTAATAGTCCCACAATTTTTTTATCAATTTGATCCATAAATTATCCAACCTTTTTTTATAAAATATAATAACCTAAATTCCTTATATAATAAAGCCAAACAATCGAATATCCTTATTGAACTTATTTATCGGCCTTCTGAATTTGTATAAAATAAGGGTATCAGGAGGCGATTTACGATATGAAAAAGATTTTATTATTATTAGCTGACGGATTTGAAGCAGTAGAAGCTAGTGTATTTACAGATGTACTAGGTTGGAATAAATGGGAGGGAGATGGATCAACTGAGGTCGTAACAGTTGGTCTTCGGAATAAATTAACCTGTACTTGGAATTTCACTGTCATACCCGAAAAAACAGTTGATGATATTCAATTAGATGAGTTTGATGCACTAGCTATTCCAGGAGGATTTGAAGAAGCTGGTTTTTATCAGGATGCATACAGTAGCGAATTCTTACATGTTATTCAACATTTTTATGCCAAGCAGAAGCCTATTGCCAGTATTTGTGTTGCATCATTAACGCTTGGTAAAAGTGGAATTCTTACAGGTAAAAAAGCTACCACATACAGTCATCCAACGAGTATACGAAAAGAGCAGTTAAAGAATTTCGGTGCAATAGTACAAAATGATTTAATTGTTCAAGATGGAAATATTATTACATCTTCAAATCCAGGTACAGCTTTTGATGTTGCGTTTTTATTACTTGAAAAACTAACATCTAAAAAGAATGCTGAACATGTAAAGGATCTTATGGGATTTTAGGCATGTATCTTCTTATGAGTTTTTGGTGCTTGCTAGAAGTAATGTGAAAAGTCGCCGTGCTCTAGTTCTATTTGCTGAACCCGAGGAAAAAGAAAAAGGGTTTGATTACTACAATACTTATAATAGGAGAATTTTTATGATTATAACACTTTTCACATATATTTTGTTAGGTTTATCTTTAGCAATACCCGCAGGTGCTATGACAGTCCAAATGACTAAACAAGGAATGAGAAATGGTTTCCTACATGGTTGGTTTGTAGGTATAGGGGGAATGACTGTAGATTTATCTTTAATAGTCCTGATTTATCTAGGGTTCTCTAGTGTATTAACCAATCCATGGGTAGAAACAGTTATGTGGCTACTTGGTTTTGTATTTTTAATGTTTATTGGAATAGAAAGTATTAAAGAAGCAAAGTCAGAAGTTAACATGGAGGGAGAAGATCCTAATAGATCTTTATTATCAGCTTATTTATCTGGTTTTATGATTGCTATATCACCGGCTAATATTGTATTTTGGATAGGGGTCTTTGGCCCGGTTCTAGTTTCTTCATTAGGAAATGCAAGCACATCTACATTTATATTAATAGCTGTAGGTATTTTATTAGGTATCTTAATGCATGATATGATCTTACTAAGCTTTGTTCATTTTACTAGACGTTTTCTAAATCCAACCTTTATTAAAAGGGTATCTATATTTGCCGCAATAGTCCTATTCGGATTTAGTGGTTATTTTGGTTACGAGTTTATAAAACAAGTAATGACTTTTATCTCAAAAGCATAGTTCTTATACCCTTAAATAGGTTGGTTATAAGGTAAATGAAAAAGATACGTATTTTAAACGTAACGTAATTGTAAATATGTTATATCACGTAGGCACCCCCTTAGGAATTCATTGATCCCTGAGGGGGTCTTTAAATTCCTTACACGTAGCCTTTAGAAAAAGAAACGACCTCTCCTATAATTGATGTTGTATGAGCTTAGCTCGATAGCGATGAGGTACTACCCGCATTTTAACGAAAATATAGGTTAAGCAAATTTCGATATAAAAGAAGCCGAATTTTCTACTTTAAGAAACTTTCGGCTTCAATTCGTTATAAGTTAGTTGCCACTTCGTTTTCTCCATATTCTTTCACTATTTTATAAAAAGTATTTTTCTTTCGTTTCAATAGCCCCGAACTTAACTCCCGTTAGTTCTCTATTTTTTTGTTCTCTTCGAAAATTCTTCTTATGTAATCTGTTGCGATTGCTTGTAAACAAGTTCTTAAGTCCTGACTTAAATAGTGATACATTTGCAGCTGTCTTTTAACGTATTCTTGTTGTTTTGAGTTTAATTTTTTGATCATATCAATCACAGCATCGTATTCGAAAAAGAAATGTTTTTTGTTAACTTCAATTATAAAAACATCATTTTGAACAGGATTTTCAAAGAAAAATTGCTCAAAGAATGTAGGGTGGGTCTCGTTATGCACAAGTTTTAACATAGATTATTGCTCCTTTAACTGTATGATTTTATATTGTGTTAACTAATAATATTTTTAAGATGGAGTAGCACTACATCGCTATCAAGCTAAGAAATACATTCTTTCTCAACACGTAAAAAAATGAACTGGATTTCTATGTAGAACTATGAAAGGATGAAATTTTCGTTTTGGGGATACTTCAAAATCCTAGGTTGATGGACATGTATGGTGCCCCATAATTGAATCTTCTATTATTAGATATTATTTGCTTAAAAAAGCTTGCCATTAATGAAAATGGCAAGCTTTTTATCTTTATGAGTAATATTTCACTACATTAAATTAGAAATTAATTAGCTCGTTCTAATTTTTATATAAAAAGGAAGCAAAATCGTAATCAACTTATTTTGTATATATTTCCTTTTTCTAACAGTCGTAAGTGTAGTGACTATTCTTTCCAAGGTGAATGTAAAACGCAATCACAGAAATTTTTGCGTTTAAAGCCTGGAAGAAGCAATGAACAAACATCTGCTTTAATATTTCCGAAAGTAGTTTCAGGTTTATGAGCGAAACCTTCAAGGAAAGCAGGAAGAATTTTTTGTTTGAAATTATCTCGAGGGAAAGCAGATACAACTTGCTCACGAATTTCCTCTGAAATTTCTTCATATCCATCCCCCATAACATCGTATCCTACTCCAGAATAAATTAATGAAACTTGGGGTTCTTTATATTCAGCAATTCCAATCGTTGTGTGAAGTGCAATCGAGTCCCAAACCAGTCTAATTGACTCATTATCCATGCCATGTTGTTGAAGAAAACTACGTGCAGCATTTGCACCATCTACTTCAAAACGTTTGTCTGGACTACTAAATTTCTTTGTAAGCCCAAGGTCATGGAATAGAGCGCTAACATATAATAGCTCTTCATCATATTTAAGACCAGCTTTTTCCCCTTGAAGAGCACCGAATAAGTAAACACGATTTGAATGATTCCAAAGTAAATCGTTACCATATTCACGAAGGATTTCTTGCGCCTCTACTGCTATTTTACTATCTGGAATTACGATACCTGCAACTGTTTTTTGCATACAAATTGCCTCCTATAAATAATTGATATTGTCTAATTTTATTGCTAGCTCATGAGCTTAACTTAATTATATAAATCATCTATTATTTATCAATGCAATCATTTCTATCATTTTCATAGATATCGTCTATAATGGGGTCCCGCCACATGCCCATTAAGCTAAGATCTTGAAGTATCCCCAAAACGAAAATTTTTAACCTTTTACAGTTATTTATGAGAATTTGGCTCATTTCTTCCGTTTTGGAGAACAAGCAATTTCTTAAGTTGATGGAGATGTGGCGGTATCCCTTTATTTTTTAAAATAATATATGGATAACTGTGCTTATATTAGCTGGTTTAGTTACAGAACGAATATTCTTCTAAACTATTTTAGTGTAGATTTTTTATAAAAATGATCATTCATCATTTTATATCCACAATTAGCATTTTTGTTCAATTTGTTTCTTATAGTTTTTACCCCACTCTTCTAGTACTTCTAGGATTGGTATTAAACTTTTTCCTTGCTGGGTAAGAGAATATTCTACTTTGGGAGGAACAACAGGATATACCTTCCGATGAACGAGTCCATCTTTTTCGAATTGTCTTAGTTCCTTGGTTAACATTTTTTGTGTAATGTTTGGTATTAAACTTTTTAGTTCGGTGAACCGTTTTTTTCCTTTTAAGCCTAAATGACATAAAATAACAAGTTTCCATTTGCCTTCTATAACAGACAATGTTAATTCTTTTTCGCAATGAATTTTCTTATCATTTTTTTCGACTGAAATCAGGTTGTTCATCCCCCATTCATTCAATATTTTTAGAATCGGCATTAAACTTTTACCTTGTTTGGTGAAAGAATATTCCACTTTGGGAGGAACAACAGGGTATACCTCCCGATGAACGAGCCCATCTTTTTCGAATTGTCTTAGTTGGTTAGTCAGTGTTTGTTGTGTAATGTTCGGTATTAATTTTTTAAGTTCACTAAATCGAATGGTCTCGTTTCCTCCTAAGTGGCATAAAATGATAAGTTTCCATTTGCCTTCTATGACTGATAATGCTAATTCTTTATCGAAATGAAGATTTTTGAGCTTTTTTTGTGTATCGTTATTCATTACATACCTCTCCTGATACATTAGTATACTTTATAAGACTATAACAAAAAAAAGTTCCTACTTACATAATGGATGCTTAGTATTTATTATAAATTGAGTAGCTAACAGATATACAATAATATAATTCTGGTGGAAAGCTACTCATGAATTTTGTTTTTATTGTTCATGGAAATTTATTAGGAATTCTATCTGAAAAGGAGATTTACAAATGAATCGTTTTACTATTCCTAGAGACATTTACTATGGTGAAGGATCCTTAGAGACCTTGAAAAGCATTCAAGGCCAAAGAGCATCGATTGTTATTGGTGGTCAATCCATAAAAAAATCAGGTTATTTAAATAAAATTGAATCTTATTTACAAGAAGCTGGTTTGGAAATCCAACTTATCGAAGGCGTAGAGCCCGATCCTTCTATCCAAACTGTAAGAAACGGAGCCAAGTTGATGGAAGAATTCCAACCAGACTGGATTATTGCTGTAGGCGGTGGTTCTCCTATTGACGCTGCTAAGGTGATGTGGACTTTTTATGAGTACCCTGAGTTAACATTTGAAGAAATTAAAGCTCCAAATCCAGTACCAACTTTACGAAACAAAGCACGCTTTGTCGCAATTTCCACGACAAGTGGAACTGGTACAGATGTGTCACCTTTTTCTGTTATTACAGATCGTGAAAAAGGTGTTAAGTATCCAGTATTTGGCTTCGATATCACTCCAGATATAGCCATTGTAGATCCAGAGCTAACTTACTCTATGCCGCCCAATATTGTTGCATATACCGGAATGGATACAATGACTCACGGAATCGAGGCATATGTTTCAAATTTGCATAGCCAATTTACAGATCCTTTAGCTATACAATCCATTAAAATGGTAGTGGATAACATTGGGAAATCATACAAAGGGGATAAAAAAGCAAGAGGGGAAATGCATTATGCCCAAGCCTTAGCAGGTATGGCCTTCTCAAACGGATTTTTAGGAATTGTACACAGTTTGGCTCATAAGAGTGGGGCCATCTTTCATATTCCGCACGGTATGGCTAATGCCCTCTATTTGCCATACGTTATTGATTTTAATAAAAAGGCTGCTGGTTCCCGTTTTGCAGATATCGCAAGAGTACTTGGATTAACAGGAAACACAGAAGATGAACTAATCGATTCATTAACGGATCTGATTCGTCAATTCAATAAAGACATGAATCTTCCATTAACGCTACAAGAATTTGGTGTCACTGAGAGCGAATTTGAAAAATATGTGGATCAGATGGCAGCAGGAGCTATAGAGGACGCTTGTACACCATCTAACCCAAGAGAAGTATCAGTAGAGGACTTAAAAAAACTTTATGTAGCTGCATTTAAAGGTGAGAAAGTAAACTTTTAAAATATACATGAATAGGTAATGTTGATGTGAAAATGTATAGATTTTATTTTTACATCAACATCGCTAAAAGAATTAAAAATGGAAGAATGTGAAGCCTTTAACATTAGAGGTTTCGCATTTTTTTATTAACTCGCTTTCCCTTTTAATATATATAGGCTAACGCCTTAACATATTTTACAGGAGTAAAACAATTTACTAATATTTGGGGCAATGTGTTATTGGAAGAATAAAAATTAGATACACAATATTAAGTAAGATTTGATAAATAAGTAAGTTGTGGTAACAATGCTTTGAATTGCCATTATTAATATTGGAGACAATTAGAAAGCGAAAGGTATAAAAAAATGAAATTTGATAATTCTTTGTTTTTTATAAAAAGAAAAGAGTTAGAAGATAAGAAGAAGCAAGAATGAACCAACAAGAGTATGAGCTTTTGCACAAATTCATTTTTAAAATATTGCCAATGATTATACACCATGAGGGGGACTGAAATTGGTATCAATGACCTTTGTTTTATTTGGAGCGACAGGGGACTTAGCTAAAAGAAAAATTTACCCCGCACTATATAACTTATATAGAGATAAAAAGATTCCAAAGCAAATATCAGTTATCGGGCTTGGAAGACGTCAAGTATCTCATATAGATTTTCAAGAAAGAATAAAAGAATCAATAGAGACTTTTTCCCGTCATAGGGAAGAAGGTATTCTAGAACTTGAAGGTTTTTTAGATAATTTTCGCTATTGTCCATTAGATGTGAGTAAGCCGGAAGACTATGAGAGGTTATTACAAGTCGTTCGTGAAAGGGAAGAAGAACTACATATAAAAGGGAATAGAATGTTCTATCTCTCGGTCGCCCCTGAATTTTTTGAAACAATTGCTTTAAATATTAAGGAAAGCGGACTTGATAGAACGAATGGATGGAAACGCCTAATGATTGAGAAACCATTTGGACACGACCTTACATCTGCTCGTGAGCTAAATGATAAGCTTAGTCGCACGTTTGAAGAAAACGAGATATACCGAATCGATCATTATTTAGGTAAACCGATGATTCAAAATCTTGAAGCATTAGAATTTGCAAATCCTGTTCTCCAATCGATTTGGAATAAAGAACATATAGCGAATGTACAAATCACAGCTAGTGAAACAGTTGGGGTTGAAGAAAGGGCAGGATATTATGATCAGGCAGGAGCCATTCGTGATATGGTTCAAAATCATATGTTACAAATATTAATGATGACTGCTATGAATCTGCCGGAAAAAATTAACGCATCTGAAATTCGAGAGGAAAAGCGAAAGGTAATGGAGACGCTTCGTAAAGTGAAAAAAGAAGACGTTCAAAACCATATCATTCGAGGACAATACGTCTCAGGAGAGATAAAAGGCGGGCAAGTTGTAGCGTATAAAGAGGAGCCAGGAGTAAATCCTTCTTCTAACATAGACACATTTGTTGCTGCACGCTTATGGATCGATAATCCATTTTGGACTGACGTTCCCTTCTATATACGAACAGGCAAAAGAATGAAAGAAAAGTCTACTCGTATTGTAATCGAATTTAAAAATACGTTAAAACAGCAATATCAAGATAATAATCCAAATGCAGAACCTAATTTATTAATAATTGAAATTAGCCCAGGTGAGAACGTTTCACTACAGTTAAATAGTAAAAATCCATTGAAAAATGGAGAGATTGAACCAATCCGTATTAATTTTACTTGTGAGCAAGCGGATGTGGGAGTACCTGAAGCGTATGAAAGACTCATTCATGATGCTGTGAGTGGAGACCCTACATTCTTTGCACATTGGAGAGAAGTTGAATTGTCATGGGAATGGGTACAACCAATTCTTGAAGCGTTCGAGGAAAACTTATTGCCGCTACATGAATATGAGTCTGGTTCATATGGTCCAGATGCGTCTAATGAACTGTTGCAAGAAAGTGAATTTAAATGGTGGTTAGATCAAAAAACGAAAAAATAAGTACATTCTTAAATGAAAGTATTTAGGGGGACAATTACTATGGTACAAAACATGAGTCAATTAGCAGTGAATACACTTCGTACTTTATCAATTGATGCGATTAATGCTGCAAATTCAGGTCATCCAGGTCTTCCGATGGGAGCAGCACCAATAGCTTATGCTTTATGGGCGAATCATTTAAATCATAACCCTGAAAATGCTACTTGGTTTAATCGGGATCGATTTGTTCTTTCAGCAGGTCATGGATCTAGCTTATTATATAGCTTACTTCATGTAAGTGGTTATGCTGTAAGTAAAGAAGATTTAAAGAATTTCCGAAAATTGAATAGTAGAACACCTGGTCACCCTGAATTTGGACATACAGATGGAGTAGAAGCTACAACGGGTCCTTTAGGACAGGGAATTGCGAATGCGGTAGGGATGGCGATGGCAGAGGCGCATTTAGCTGCGAGGTTTAATAAAGATGACATTCCTGTAATTGATCATTACACATATGCTTTAGTTGGTGATGGGGATTTAATGGAAGGTGTTTCCTATGAGGCAATGTCTATGGCAGGACATATGAAACTAGGAAAACTAATTGCATTGTATGATTCAAATGACATTTCTTTAGATGGTTCATTAAATCTTTCTTTCTCAGAAAATATTCAAAAAAGAGCGGAATCCGCTAATTGGCAATATTTACGAGTAGAAGATGGAAACAATGTTGCGGATATCACAGCTGCAATTGAGTTAGCAAGACAAAATATGGAACAACCAACTATCATTGAAGTTAGAACGATCATTGGTTACGGTAGTCCGAAGGTTGCAGGGACGAATAAAGCCCATGGTAATCCTCTTGGAATAGAGGAAGCTAAAGTTACAAAGCAAGCCTATGGTTGGGAACATGAAGAGGATTTCTTCGTACCAGAGGAAGTAAAAGCTCATTTTGAAGAGTTAAAACAAAAGGGAATTAGTAAAGAGAATAATTGGAAGAAATTATTCGGTTTTTATAAAGAAGCCTATCCGGTACTTGCTGGTGAGTTAGAAAGTACAATTAAAGGTTACACTTTCATTGATGCGAAAGACATTTTGACTTTTGATACTGAAAAAACGATCTCTACTCGTGTTGCAAGTGGGGAAGCTATTAACCATTATGTGAAATCGATTCCTTCTATTTTTGGAGGAAGCGCAGATCTTTCTCATTCCACTATGACGGATATGAAAGATGAGGCAGCATATGCGGTAGAATCATTTGCTGGCCGTAATGTGTACTTTGGTGTACGTGAGCATGCAATGGGAGCGGCAGCGAATGGACTGGCCCTTCATGGAGGAGTAAGACCTTTCGTAAGTACATTCTTCGTATTTAATGATTACCTGCGTCCATCTATCCGACTAGCGGCATTGCAAAAGTTACCTGTTACCTATGTATTTACACATGATTCGATTGCTGTGGGAGAAGATGGTCCAACTCATGAACCAATTGAGCATCTTGCTGCTCTTCGTGCAATTCCTGGACTGACAGTAATAAGACCATCAGATGCAAATGAAACAGCGAATGCTTGGGCGTATGCTTTACAGCAGACAGATGGTCCAGTTGCACTTGTTCTGAGTCGTCAAAACTTACCAGTGTTTGATGAAACAAGAACGAATATAGAGGATCTTTCAAGAGGTGCTTATATTTTAACGCAAACAAACGAGAATCCAGAGGTAATACTTATTGCTACGGGTTCTGAAGTTTCCTTGGCTGTTAATGCAAAAGTACAATTGGAACAAGAACATATATCTGTTCGTATCGTTGCAATGCCGAGCTGGGAGTTATTTGATCGCCAATCAAAAGAATATAAAGAATCTGTTCTTCCGTCTTCTGTAACGAAACGAGTATCTCTTGAGATGGGTATATCTCTCGGTTGGGAGCGTTATGTAGGGCAAGAAGGAAAAGTACTATCAATTGAAACATTTGGAGCTTCAGGAACTGGAGCTGAAGTCATGAATCTATTTGGATTTACGACAGAAAATGTTGTTCAAATTACAAAAAATGTATTACATTCTTAAGCTATGACTGTGAATATCTTTCTGGACAGATTAACTTATCAGTGCTGAAAGGTATTCAAAATCGTAGTGATATGAATTTTTAATAGAAGAGAATTCAAGGAGGAATTATATTATGCAAGTAGGATTAATTGGTTTAGGTAAAATGGGATTAAATTTAGGAAAGAATTTAATGGATCATAAACATGAAGTAGTAGCATTTGATTTAAATACGAGTGCAGTGGAAGAAATGAAAGCGTATGGTGCAATAGGTGTATCTAGTTTAAGCGAACTTGTTCAATCATTAGAATCACCAAGGATTCTTTGGATAATGGTTCCTCACGCTGTTGTTGATTCTGTTATTAGTGAGATTACACCGTTGTTATCAAAGGGGGATATTGTAATTGAAGCTGGTAATTCACATTATAAAGAGTCGATTCGCCGATATGAGCAACTAAAGAAAGATGGCATTCACTTTATGGATGCAGGTACTTCTGGCGGAATGGAAGGCGCTCGTAATGGTGCTTGTTACATGATCGGTGGAGATCAAGAAGCTTGGGACATCGTTGAACCTATCTTCCGAGATACAGCTGTAGAAAATGGATACTTATATGCTGGAAAAGCTGGTAGTGGTCACTTCTTAAAAATGGTTCACAACGGAATTGAATACGGTATGATGGCCGCTATTGGTGAAGGATTCGAGATTTTAGAGAAAAGTGAATTTGACTACGATTACGAAAAAGTATCTAAAGTATGGAACAACGGTTCAGTTATTCGTTCATGGTTAATGGAATTGACTGAAAATGCATTTTCTAAAGATGCAAAACTAGATGACATTAAGGGTGTTATGCATTCTTCTGGTGAAGGGAAATGGACTGTAGAAACAGCATTAGACCTTCAAACAGCGACTCCTGTTATCGCAATGTCTCTATTAATGCGCTATCGCTCATTAGACAATGATACGTTTACAGGAAAAGTTGTCGCAGCTCTGCGCAATGAATTTGGTGGACATGCAGTAGAAAAGAAATAAACATTTTAAAATTATAACTCATCAACGTTTAAAAACTGGAGGGAATGAATCATGAAGTTTTTTATTGATACTGCAAATCTTGAGGACATAAAAAAAGCATATAAATTAGGGGTTTTAGCTGGTGTTACAACGAATCCTTCTTTAGTGGCGAAAGAGGGCGTTAAATTTGAAGACCGTATTGAAGAAATTTGTCAGGTAGTACCTAACGTTGAGTCTGTTTCGGCAGAAGTAACGCCAGATGCTGTTACAGCTGAAGAGATGATCACTCAAGCAGAAGAACTGATTAAAATTAACGGTGGCGATGAAAAAGTTACAATAAAACTTCCGATGACACTAGCAGGATTAGAAGCTTGTCGCTACCTTACTGAAAAAGGTGTGAAAACGAACGTTACACTTATTTTCACTGTGAACCAAGCTCTTTTAGCTGCTCGAGCAGGTGCAACGTACGTTTCTCCATTTTTAGGCCGTTTGGATGATATTTCTGAAGATGGCGTACTATTAGTTGCTAAAATTGCTGAATTATTCGATATTCATCTATTAGATACACAAATTATTGCGGCTTCTGTTAGACACCCAGACCATGTCACTCGTGTAGCAATGGCAGGTGCTCACATTGCAACGATTCCTTATAAAGTAATTGAACAACTTGCTATGCATCCATTAACAGATCAAGGTATTGAAAAGTTTGCTGCGGATTGGGCGAAGGCGCCTAAGTTATAATGGATGAAAATGAAGTGAGGATTTTCTAAGTTACTTTTCACGAGAGAACTAATCCCTAAGTAACTTCATCGTTTAAACTTGGATCTTGGGCTGGGAATCGCACAGCGTGAAATGTTGAAACAAAAAGAACTCATTCATCTTCGAAAGGCGTTAGTTTTGTTACGGGAAAATAAGGGTGGTACGTGTCATTCCTTTATAGATTTGTAAAGTATACTAACGCCTTTCTTACTTTTAATAATTAAACAATGTAAGCAAGCTCATAATATGCTTCATGAAAAGAAATGAAGAAAATAAATCCCGAGAATATCGAATTACGAACTAACATTTTATTATTTGATGTATAACGTACATATATTTTTTTGATTCGCATCATTATAACGATATAAAATGATGTTGTTAATAAAATAATTAAGGCTAGAATGCCAAGTGATGTAATTTCTTTGTTCCTCCACCATGTTTCAAATTCGCCAATTACTCCTCATCAAGAAGAAACGAGAATTAAGTGAATATAAAGCAACTTATATCATAAAAGATTATTTTTCACTTATTTATCAATCTTTGCAAAAAGACACCCAAGAATTTAACAAAGATATTGTTTCGTCTGTTCAATCTTTTACAGAAAAACGGACGAAAATCCCATAGGTATGAGAAGAAAACAGTCTTTGATATCTTAGGCGTCGTCTACAACTTTTCTATGTCTCACAATCATGTAGCGTAATTCAAAAAATTGAAACCCAATAGGGTTTATTTGATATGCAATTCTTTAAAAGACTTACACGGGATCTTTAGAAAAAAGAAAAAATCTCCGATGAAATTAACTTATATAAGCTTAGATTGATGGGCATGGGGTACCGTCCACATTTTAACAAAAATATACGCTAAGCAAATTTTGAAACAAAAAAGCCGATTTTTACCCCGTTAAGAGTACATCAACTCATTAATATTTAGCAGTAATTTTGTATCTATGTTTGCATAAAGATCTTTCCGTTATTGCTCCCTTTAATAGAATCCATTTTCACATAGGTTTTTACCAAAAGTTTGAAAAAATAAGTTTAACGACTTGATAATCCATTTTAAATGATTTATATTTATATTAAATGATAGATTTTACTATCAAAAATAACTTTGTACAGAGAAAGGAGTGAGCTTTCATAATAAAGAACGCTATAACATTATGTAGTGTTTAATACCCTTCGATTAATTTTTTTGAAAAAAATCACTATTAATTGAATCAAATTTTAGAAAGTAAATAAATGAGTAGTAGAAAAAATCCATTAGTTGTTACCATGTCTTGATGAAAAACGTAAAAAATAGACAAGATAAAATCCTGGAAAATCTGTTCAGAAAGTATGATATGAAGGCAAGCTAGTGAGGGGAATTCAAAAACAATATGACAAAAGCGAGGTAAATAATATGACTTTTGAAGAAAAATTACAAGCATATGCAGAACTTACGGTGAAAATAGGTGTCAATATTCAACCAGGGCAATATTTATTAGTCAATACATCAGTGGATGCATTGGATTTCGTCCGTTTGGTTGTAAAAGAGGCCTATAAGGCTGGGGCAGGGCGTGTTCATGTTAATTTTTCGGATGAGAAAATAGATCGTGCTTACTTTGATCATGCCTCAGATGAAGAATTTAATCGTTTCCCAGAATGGATAGTCAAAATGAATGATGAGCTGATCGAACGTAAAGGCGCACTATTAATAATAGATGCTACAGACCCTGATAAATTTACAGGTATTTCAGCTGATCGTCTAGCAACCTATCAAAAGGTATCAGGAGCTGCTCTGGGAAACAATCGCAACGCCGTAATGAAGGATTTAATAGCTTGGTCGATGGTAGGAGTGCCTTCATCAAAGTGGGCATCGAAGGTGTTTCCGAATTTAGCAGCTGAGGATCAAGTACCAGCATTATGGGAGGCTATTTTTAAAGCTGTTCGTATCTGTGAAGGAAATGCTGTTGAAAAATGGCGTGAACATGTAACAAATTTAGAATCTCGTGCGGTCCTACTGAACAATAAAAAATATACAAAGCTTCACTATACAGCACCAGGTACTGATTTAACAATTGCATTAGCACCACAGCATAAATGGATTACTGGAGGTGGTAACACGCCTGATGATACTATCTTTATGGCTAATATGCCGACAGAAGAGGTTTATACGTTACCGATGAAACAAGGTGTAAATGGCTATGTAAGCAATACAAAACCATTAGTTTATCAAGGGAATATTATCGACAGCTTTAAACTGACATTTGAAGAAGGAAAAATTGTTAAAGCTGAAGCGCAGATAGGACATGATTTATTACAGGAGCTTATTAATGTGGATGAAGGCTCTTGCTATTTAGGTGAGGTAGCACTTGTACCACATGAATCGCCAATTTCAGCATCGGGGATTTTATATTTTAATACATTGTTTGATGAAAATGCATCGAACCATTTAGCGATTGGTAAGGCTTATCCAACTTGCTTAGAGGATGGGAGGGATTTAGAAAACGATCAACTCGAAACGTTAGGTGCAAATATTTCAGTAACACATGAGGACTTTATGATTGGCAGCAGTGAGATGGACATAGATGGTATTTTACCAGATGGAACTGTAGAGCCGATTTTCCGTAAAGGTAGCTGGGCATTTTAAGTTTTTAATTTGAAGAAAGGAGTATATGAAACGATTATTAAGCATAATTGGTGCAACTATATAGGTGTTTCACATGTTTTTGCTAAGATTGAAAATTACCACTTTAATTAAAAGTAAAATGCATTCAAAGGAGATAGGCCAATGAATTTCTGGGAAATCGTTTTGATAGTTGTGAATTTCAGTCTATTGAGTTGGATACTGTTAGTAGGTGGGGAAACGAAAAAGTGGTCTAAATTAGCTACTTTGGTTGCTGTTGTAATGGTTACAGTTCAGCTATTGGTAGAAGGTTTTAGATGGCAGATGATTCCAGCATATGTATCCCCAGTTATCTTGATTTTATGCTATTTATTAGCTGGGTGGAAAAAGGGCTTTAGAAGCCGGGGTATATTCATGGTTAAAACTTTGTTGTTGTGCATCTATTTGTCTGTAGCAGTTGCACTACCTTTACTTATGCCAGTATTTTCACTTCAAGAACCAACTGGCCCACATAGGGTCGGTACGAAGCTATATCATTGGGTTGATCATCAAAGAAATGAACCATATTCGAAAAATCCAACAGATCGACGCGAATTGATGGTGCAAATTTGGTATCCTGCAGCTGAAAAAAGCAAGGGGAATCAAGAACCTTATATTCGTAACGTAAATGAACTCTCTAAGGGATTAGAAAAAACATTGTCCATTCCTGCATTTGCATTTAGCCACTTAGAATTGGTAAAATCTCATTCGTTTATGGATTTACAACTCTCAGACTCAGAGAATCATTATCCCATATTACTTTTCTCTCATGGTTTTAATGGTTTTCGTAATCAAAACACGTTTGAGGTTGAGGAGTTGGCTAGTCAAGGCTATATTGTTCTAAGTATCGATCATACCTTTGATGCTGCAGCTACCGTCTTTCCAGATGGTCGAGTTTCTTACGTACAGCCCTTCAATTTAACTGATGACGCAGGGGATAGCCACATAAAATTATGGGAGGAAGATGTCACCTTTGTGCTTAATCAGATAGAGAAACTTAACCAAAACGATGAGACCGGCTTCTTTACAGGAAGGCTTGATACCTCAAGAATTGGAATGTTTGGGCACTCTTACGGTGGAGCTACCGCAGCACAAATACTTGCAAAAGATTCTCGTGTCAAAGCAGCTATCAATATGGATGGCGCTTTGTATGGGGAAATTTTACCTGAAAGTGGGATTGGAAAACCATTTCTGCTCATGAGTGCAGTAGAGCCTGATGAAGCAGATCCCGATAAAGTGACGGAGCGATATGGGCGTGGGTTAGCTGGCGGTGGTATGTCAATGGTCATTCCTCATACAGATCATACAAGCTTCACTGATTTACATTTGTTCTCTCCACTGTTGCAGAGCCCAGGTGAAAATCCAAAGGAAGTTCATCGTATTATCAACGAATTCAGCCTGGCATTTTTTGACCAGTATGTAAAACAGAAGGATGACGGATCAACCCTTAAAAGGCTTATGACCAAATATCCGGAAGTGAATTTTAAAGTAAACCGATAACTTTATGCAGAAAGTACCTTTATTATGAAAAAACCAGCCAATGTGATCACTTTCTCTACTAAGAAAGCAACCCGTACCATTTCCTTTCGCTTTTGTACTTATTACATCAAAAAATTAATTTCTTCATCGTCATCTAAATAATAAAATGCTAAAAATGAAACATTCAAAGTATTATCAGTTTCAGTAATATAATTCTTTTGGAAAGCTACATTCAGCAGCTGGACACTTTGTTTGAGATTGTTTATCATATTATCAAATGATATATTTATCTATCAAAAAATGACGACTTTATATAGAAAAAGGGAGAGATTGACGATGAAGAAAGACTTATCAACGTTAAAAGAAGCGAGATTTAACGCAATTCTTGATTCGGCTACAATATTGCTTGTTGAAAATCCTACTGCTTCGATGAATGAAATTGCGGAATATGCGGGAATTGGCATTGCTACACTCCATCGCTACGTCGAAAGCAGAGAGAAATTGATGCTGTTCTTGGGCCATCGGGCTATACAACTTGTAAGTGATACCGTAAACCAGATCCCACTGGATGAGGAAAGAAGCGAAAACTATATTCCAGAACTCATTGAAGCATTAATCCCTTTAGGTGACAAAATCTATTTTCTAGGTCATGATGCATCTGTATTTAACAACAAAGAATTAGGTGAAGCTGAAGAGAAGCTGAGGGAACCTATACGACGCGTTATTGAGTTGTTACAACAAAGAGGTTACTTTCAGCAAACGGTTAGCAGCGAATGGATTTTGAATACGCTTTATGCCCTAGTTTTCCATACCTGGGAACAGGTACATGAAGGAAATGTGGCTAAAAAATCTGCTGCAGATCTTGTTTTAAATACATTTTATTATGGTTTCAAAGCTCGGGATGAGTCGAGAGGGAAGTGAAATGATACAAATCCATGATAATTAACATCAATAACATAGAAAGCTAAAAGGAGTAATGGGAAATGAATAAAATCTCTATTGTAAAGGCTGTTCATCAATCCATGGTCGGTGCCCAGCTAAATGTAATGGCATTGGAATACATGGCATTTGCACTTGCAGGATCTGAGGAGAAGAACACAGTCGAAGGGACTTTTTGTAAGCTATGGCGGCAGGGGAACAACCGTTTTAGTCATCAGTACGCTTATGAAGCTCAAATGGACGGGAAAACTTTAGGGATGATTACTTGCTATCCCGTCCCCGTTTTAAATCGTCTTGCTTGGCCCACTTTTAAACAACTGCTTTCATTCCGAAAGTTGGGTTTTATTTTCTATAACATTCTGAATATCAAAATGCTTTATTCAATGATTACCTTGAAGGAGGGAGAAGATGACGAGTTTCACATCGGAACAATCGCCTTATTGCCCGAAAGTCGAGGACTGGGGATAGGTACCAGACTACTTGAGTTTGCCGAGGAGCAGGCTTCCCTGCAAGGCTTTGCCAAATGCTCTCTGACGGTAAAGAAAGAGAACCAACTTGCCATTAAATTGTATCAGAGGTTAGGCTACCAGATTACAAGTGAAATCATTAAACCAAAGTTATCCTTGTACAGAATGGTCAAAAACCTATAATACACAACCTTTTATAAAAAAGTTGTATAGGTTTACTAACTTAGTAATTTGTATTTATTTCTCCCAATTTGCTAATTCTTTGTACTAGGATGTTTTCTGTATCCCCACTTAGTACCAATTGTCTAGATGAAAACGGTGCTAGTTGTAAGCACTCACCAATCATAATTGAATACATTGCATGTTGAAACATTGTAATATCATTCGCATCATTACCGAATGATATATTCTTTTACTTCCACACTCAATTGTTGCAGGCCACTCCACTTATCTATTCCATTTGAACTAATGTCTAGTATTCCTTCATTTCCGTCAGAGTGAACTACAACATTCATATTTACTACAACAACATTTTTAAACCTTCTTCAACTAAAGCGTACTTTAGTTGAAGAAGAAAAGAGACACTTATTCCACAGTTACGCCCGACAATCAAATAATGTACTTGAAGTTAAAGAAACAAAAATTCCCCCCTTGTAATGAATACAGGGGGCTGATCATGCTTATTTGAAGCAATCATTGTGACCATGCAGAATGTAAAATACACTGACAGAAGTTCTTATTTTTATATTCTGGTTGAAAATGTTGAATAATATTTTCATTCATATTGCCAAAAGTAGTTTCAGGCTTATGCTTAAATCCATCATAGAATGCTTTTATAATTTCCTCTTTGAAATTGTTACGAGGAAACGCTTTTATAATTTCTTCACGCAAGTCTTCAGGGAATTGTTCAAAGCCATCTCCCATAACATCTAAACCAACGCCGTGAAACAGCAGTGCTACTTCAGACTGTTTATGTTCTGCTACACCCGCTGTCGTATGTAGTGCAATCGCATCCCATACAAGTTGAATGGTTTCATCTGGAATTTGATACTGCTGAAGGAAACTTCTTGCCGCGTTTGCACTGTCTACCTCAAATCGTAAATCAGCACTACTGTATTTTTTAGTTAAACCTAAATCATGGAATAAAGCACTGACATATAATAACTCCAAATCATAATTCTTCTTCGCTTTTTTTCCGTTTACCGCACCAAATAAAAATACACGATTGGAATGATTCCACAATAGATCATTCCCATGCTCACGTAAAATATCGGTTGCATCTTTCGCTAACCTTGAATCTGGAATTTTGATACCTGCTATTGTTTGTTCCATGATTAAAAACTCCTTTTGCAATAAGCTTTTTATCTTTACAATTTATATTTTTTACATAATCATAAAAAATATTCTAAATGTCGTAATTCAATATCTGCTAGATGGAATGACGAGGGAAATGCTGTATGAGGGATAGGTGGTAATCAATTAAGAAATACAGATTCGTTATCAATAAAGCCTACTTTATCCAAGTTGATTTACAGAATCATCATGTGACTTTGAAATAAAGTTGAATTGTTTATAAAAAATATGCACCCAAATTTCCTATCTCTAATAAAGAAGGGATTTTGGTTTTTCTTTTGGATTAAAAATCTGTTAGGTGATAATAAAGTTATTCTATTAAAGGGCGCGATTGTTAAGCAACATAGATAGGAAGTGACCAAACTTTTTTATAAAAGAATGAACTAACTAACTGAGAATATTAAAGGCGTGTTTTAATCACTCTTTTTTAAGATCGTTTATTAAGGTTATTAGTATCAATTTAATCAACCGTTATTTTTAAAGCGACATCCTTATGAGATTTTGCTTAGCGTACGAAATTCGCGTTTTCTCTATAATTAAGATTTCAATAAATCATCAAGAAACAAACTCAAATAATAACTTATTACTTAAAAACCTTGGGCGTCTCCTATTTCAGGAATTTAATTTCCTCTTAATATAAATATTTTATGCAATCAAAATAATAGATGATATCTATGTTAACTATAGAAACTATAGAATTGATTAATGGATAACCAAGAGTTAAAATGAAGTTGCGTTACAAGATAGCAATACGAAATGATAAGTATCTTTAATAGATAAAAATTTCACGATAAGGGGTATATAAAGTATCTTGTAAAGCGTGGTTTTAGATGTAAGAATATCTGTATATATTTAGGTTAGAATTTAAAGGCGATCATTTTAATCCATTATGCTTTTTCAAAAGAGGACTAGTGTGAAATGAAGTTATTTACTTTTTAATGAATGGCTTTCATTATTCAATGTATATTAATAAAAAGTAATGAAAGCTTGTTTATGGTAAAGGATTATATTATTAATGTTTGCTTTTCATTTTTTAAGGAAGCTGATGTTTTTTAATTTCATCCAAGTATTTGAATGTATTTTAGCTAGTCCGCTATTGGAAAGTAGATTGGAGGAATAATATATGGAAGTTTTTCATTCTGGAGAGCGTACTGTACACAATTTACTAGGTGTACAAAAGATTGCAAGCACTGCAAGTACAATGATTCAACAGACAATGCCGAAGAAGTTCATGAATTTTCTAAATGGACAGAATTCATTCGTGATATCTTCTATGGATCAAAAGGGGAGAGTTTGGAGTTCATTTTTAGCAGGAAACCCTGGTATCATACAAGCTATCGAAGCAGACTTAGTTAAAATCAATACAAAAATAAATGAAGGTGATCCTTTATTTTTTAATATTTTACAACACAAGGAAGTAGGAATTTTAGTAATTGATTTTGCCTCTAGAATAAGAGTACGAATAAATGGTAAGGTTTCGATGATTTATCCAGATGGAAACTTTGAAATCAAAATTGAACAGGTATTCGGTAATTGTCCTAAATATATACAGGCGAGAAGATTCGAATATAAAGCTGTTGAAGAAATTGTAAATAAGAAACTTCATCCGCGTAACACTTTAAATAAAAAGCAACAGAATTGGATTAGTGAATCCGATACTTTTATTATTGCAAGTGCAAGTTCTGAGGGAAAGATGGACATTTCCCACAGGGGTGGGATGCCAGGATTTGTTCATGTCATTAATGAAAAATCAATTATATTTCCAGATTACTCAGGAAACATGTTGTTCAATACTTTAGGAAATATTGTTCAAAATCCCAATGTTGGGTTACTGTTTTTTGATTTTAATACTGGTGGTACATTACAAATCACAGGAGAAGCAAGTATCATTTGGAACATTGATAAAGATATTCTCTCAAAGTTCCCTGGTGCGCAACGTTTAGTACAATTTCAAATAATTGAAGTACTTGAAGCACCTTGTTATGAATCTTATAAATGGGAGTTCTCTAATTATTCTACTTTCAATCCAAAATAGAAAAGGCGGGAAAATAATATGCAAATTAATATCACTGTTACAGAAGCTGCCATTAAACATTTCGAAAGTTTAGAGACTAAATATCCTAACCATTTTCGATTTCTACAATATGAAATGGGAGGCTGCGGGCGTCCATTGGATGGGGTTGTAAGAATACAATTAATTAAATCAGATGTAGGTTTCGAAGAAATTCAAACAAACTGGAAATCGTTTTATATAAACAAAGCCTCATTAGCTTTTCTTGATGATAATTTAACTATTGATTTCTTTGAAGGATTTCAAATTAGAAGCTCTAGTCAAACTTATAGTCACAACATCCCTTTAGAAATTGAAAAATAAGGGTACTCATTGTTAAATAGATAGAAATCTTTAAGTTGAAAGGTGAAATAAATCATATATAGCCAACAAAATTTTTGTAAGGGAAAGGCTATAGGACATTAAATATACCCACTAAGCAAAATTATTATCGAATCTCAAGTAACAAAAGCGTAATTTTCTCTAGTAAATTTAATTAGAGAAAGTTACGTTTTTTTATAAATGAAGGAATAGAACATTTAGGCAATAATACAGTAAAGGGAGAGTATGGAGCAATTATAAGGCTGAAAAATTAAGGATTTCTTATAATATGAATAAAGATATGCAAAGGAATATAATTATTTTTTTAAAAAAGGAGATTATTTTTATATGGAATTAAGACAGTTAGAGTATTTCATGACACTTTATAAAGAACTTCATTTTACAAAAGCAGCAGATAAGCTAGGTATTACGCAACCTACATTAAGCCATCAAATTAAAGCTCTTGAAGACGAAATAGGTATGCCGTTATTTGACCGTATGGGAAAGAAAATAGCCATAACTGACGTTGGTTCTATTTTAGCCAACGAATGTAAAAATATTTTTAATGCATTAGATAATGTAAAAGAACAAATCAGTGAATTAAAGGAGATAAAAGGAGGTAAAATTGCAATTGCCACTTTGCCTGGCGAACTAACAGACTTAGTCTCCACTTTATTATTAGATTTTCATAAAAATTATCCAGAGGTAACAGTAAAAATTATAAGTTCAGATGAAATACTAGAATTAATAAACCAGAATCAGGTTAATTTTGCTGTTACAATTGATTCTTCCGAGTACGTATTCGAAGATGAAAAAATTGTAAAAATACCATTATACACAGAAGAGTTATTTTTAGTGGTATCAAATAACCATTCACTAGTTAATGAACAAGAAATACAATTCTCAGAATTGAGTAAATTACCATTAATCTTGTTCCCAGACAGTCATGAATGCAGAAAGTTATTGAATTATACATGTTTACCACAAAAAATAAACCTGTCTCCAATTATTGAGACTTCTAGTATCGAATCGTTATTTGATCTTGTTAGAAATGGGTTTGGAGTGACAATTGTCTCTAAAACTTTACTTGATATTACTGTAGATAATGATTTAATAGCAATTCCTATAGTAAATCCTACAATTAGTAGGAAAGTTAACCTTATTTTGCGTAGAGATAAATTTATTGGGTTTGGCACTAGAAATTTTATTGAATTACTTACAAATGAAATTACAAAATTAGGGTTCCCTATTTCTGAACAAAGTAAAGAACAGATTAGAAATTTAATTAAATAATGATTGAATTTCGAGTAACTATTAGAGGGGAGATAGAACATATCTATCATAATAATAGAAAAAGTAACATTGCTCTATGTTGTTATAGATATATAATTTAATTAAAGTTTCAATTAGTTTAGATCATCAAAAAAATGTCTTTTTTATCTAAATTTCTTAGAACTTATTTATGAGATGAATATTAATTCATAAGCATTAAATATTTGTGAAGCTTTAATTGACGAACGTATTTTTGGACTTTTATTGAAAGTGGATTACACTATAAAAACTTTAGAGAGTAGATAATTTGAAAGTAGGTAAAAAAATGTGTGGCTATGTAGGATGTTTGTATAATACTGCAAAAAGATATTCAGAAACAGAAAAAATACAATTTGAAAATATGACGAATCTGTTATACCACCGTGGTCCAGATGACCAGGGATATTTTCGTGACGAGCATGTTCAATTTGGGTTTAGACGGTTAAGTATTATTGATTTGGATGCGGGGCATCAACCGCTAGCATATGAAAATGAACGTTATATACTTATGTTCAATGGTGAAATTTATAATTATATAGAATTACGTGAAATGTTAATTAAACAGGGAGCGTGTTTTTCAACTCAGTCAGATACGGAAGTTATTGTTGCCTTATATGCCCAAGTAAAAGAAGAATGTGTAAATTATCTTCGTGGAATGTATACTTTTGTTATTTGGGACCGTCAAGAGAAAAGATTATTTGGTGCTCGCGATCATTTTGGAATTAAACCACTTTACATTGCACAACAGAACGATATAACTTTCTTCGCATCTGAAAAGAAAAGTATCTTACATGTAATGCAAGATAAGGGTGTGAATCCAACTGCTCTCCAACATTATTTTACGTACCAATACGGACCAGAACCAGAAACATTAACAAATGATATTAATAAAATTGAACCTGGTCATTATTTCATAAAAGAAATTGGAAAAGAGCTAGAGGTTTATCGCTACTGGAAACCATATTTCAATGCTTCAGATAAAACAAAAGAGGAACACATTCGAGCAATTCGTGATGTATTATATGACTCAGTAAAAGTACATATGCGCAGTGATGTTCCAGTAGGTGCATTCTTATCTGGCGGGATTGACTCATCTATTATTGCTTCTATTGCAAAAGAAATAAATCCCAATCTCCTAACATTCTCTGTTGGTTTTGAGCACCGTGGATTTAGCGAAATAGATGTAGCGAAAGAAACTGCTGAGAAATTAGGAGTAAAAAACTATAGTGTGTTGGTAACACCGCAAGAATTTATGAATGAATTCCCAAAAATCATGTGGCACATGGATGATCCATTAGCAGATCCAGCAGCAGTACCATTGTACTTTGTTGCAAAAGAAGCACGTAAACATGTAACAGTTGTTCTGTCTGGTGAAGGTTCAGACGAGCTATTTGGCGGATATAATATTTATCGTGAGCCAAACTCTTTAAAAATGTTCTCATACATTCCTACTTCCGGGAGAACGGTTTTAAAAGCTTTAAGTGGAGTGCTTAAAGAAGGGTTTAAAGGGAAAAGCTTTCTAGAGCGTGGATGTACACCAATTGAAGAACGTTATTATGGTAATGCAAAGATCTTCCGTGAAGAAGAGAAAATGAAGTTAATAAAGTCTTACAATCAAAGTGTTAACTACAAGGATGTAACCAAACCACTGTATAATGAAATTCAGGATTATGATGATGTAAGTAAAATGCAATACATTGATACGTACACATGGTTACGTGGAGATATTTTATTAAAAGCGGATAAAATGTCTACAGCTCACTCACTAGAATTACGTGTTCCATTTCTAGATAAAGAAGTCTTTGATGTCGCTTCTAAAATCCCAACAGAATTAAAAATTGCCAATAGAACTACAAAGGCTATTTTACGTGAAGCCGTACGTGGTATCGTTCCAGATCATGTACTAGATCGTAAGAAACTCGGTTTTCCAGTGCCAATCCGTCATTGGTTAAAAGATGAAATGTATGACTGGGCTCTGAATATTATTAAAGAGAGTAAAACTGAACATTTAATTGATAAACAATATGTATTAAACTTACTGGAGGCACATTGCGCAGATAAAGGTGATTATAGTCGTAAAATTTGGACAGTACTAGCCTTTATGGTATGGCACCAAATTTATATAGAACATAAATATGATACGAATTTATTTAGTGAAGAGTGTCGAGTATATAACTTAGTTTAAAATTACATGTCCATCAATTTGTGAATTATATAACGCCTCAAAATAAAAATGTCCATTTTATTTGAAGGGATAGTATCAACAAAATGCGAATTTCGTACGCTAAGCAATTTTTCACATAGAAAAGGCCGATTCCCTGTACGCTAAGGGAATTGGCCTTTTTTATCAGTGTAAGAAACATTCAACTGATCATTACATATCGTCATTAAAATACGAACGTATATACTTCAATAACAGCTAACCAAATGATAGGAAAACCACTGTAGTATATTTAACCGTTTGCTAGTATGCCAGAGCAGTTCGTCTGTATTAAAGAAATGATACAGGAGCAAACAAAAGTCCCGCGTCCAATCTTAACGTAAGATGAAAAAGAAAGGATTGAAAATAAGCTGTTAACTTCATATTTAGGTGAGGAAGAGGTTTTACTTACATATTATAAAAATGGCTAACTATATAAAAATTACATAACAGTAGCTGATATAAATCCGTTAAATGAGACGATTACTTGTACGTATCTTTTCATAATCAAATAATATTAAAGTTTGGTGATGTAATTGAGATTGAGTAAAGTATGTTTCTAGGTAACAGGCTCATCTTTAAGCTTATTGCCTAGAACGATTCGTTCATCTACCAATCGTTTTGGTGGGGAAATATGGAATGTTATGCATTTGTATGTTCTTAGAGAAAAGTTAATAATCTTATTTTTAACGAATGTACCGAAATGAATTTTTTCCTTAAGCGTGTGAAAAGCGATAGCCCCACTGAGCATTATTTAAGCTGCATAGTATTAGCTACTTATTATTTTGAGTTTAGGTGTATATCTTTTAAGAGGATATACCAAGTTCTTTTATTTAGATAATTACTTGAAACTTGAATGGGAAAAACATGATCAAGCCCCCATTCTAATTCGTTTATTTCATTTTCAAGTCCTGTTGGATAGAGGAAAAGGATCTTAAAATTATTTTTAACAATATTGGATAAAACGGTTTGTAATTCTAGCGCTTCAGTCAAGTTTCCGCCCCATCTAACAAATAAAATAGATTGTGAAGTATGCATTTTTTTGTAAAGATTATCAATTCTTCGATCTAATTTTTGTTTAAAATCATGGTATGTGATGAACCAATCTTCATTTGGAATAACAGGGAAATCATGATAAGATGTCACATTATATTTTGTGTCTTTTATAATATGAGAAAAAACAGGTTGTATCACGCCATCATTAAACACAACATTTTGATCCGGCATTGCGTGCATGTTTTTTAACTCCATAAAGTCTATAAAATTATTTTTCAATAATTCGTTGATAGACGAAAGATTCGGTGATACAAACCAATCTAGAGGACCTGAATATTTCCGCAACTTATATTTTTTTAGATGAATAGCAGTATAACAATTTTCCCCTAAACTAATAACATCATCATAAATTCCTTGAAGCTTTTTCATTTCCAATTCAATCATCCTTTTTTAGAAAAATTAGAAGGTGTATATAAATTCTAAAAAGCGTTATTATGACACAGAACATGCTTTTGAAAAATAGGAGAACTGATTCATTATAAATAATATATGTATGTATAAAAACTCCTGTGAAAAGGCTCACAGGAGGATAAAATAAAGCATATTTCGGGTTATTTACCATTTGTTGAAGCAAGAATTGTAAGTGATAATGAATGGCGTTTCTATATATAAAGGGGAATACAGAAATACATTAAAGTTAGTTGGGAGTAAATTATAGTTTAAAATTGAGCGAAAATAAGATGGCCCAGTTGCTGTTCTTCAACTGGGCCATCTTATTAATCTCTTCCTAACTTAATTATATCATGTAAATCAAGTTCGAAATAGACTGTTTATTCGTATTTACTCCTGCTACAATCAAGAACACATGCATAGTAAGGAGAGATGTTACATGAGTTCTTTCGTTCTCGATTTTCAGGAAATAGAAAAAACGCAGCTTTCATTCGTCGGTGGAAAAGGTTTGAATTTAGGGGAGTTAACAAACATTCAAGGGATACAAGTACCTGAAGGTTTTTGTGTGACAACGGTAGGCTATAAAAAGGCTATCGAGCAAAATGAAGAGCTTCAAACTTTGTTGCAGCAGCTAACAAAGTTAAAAATGGAAGAGCGAGCTCAAATTGGTGAAATGAGTAAGAAGATTAGGGAAGTCATTATGGCAGTAGAAATCCCTTCTGATGTAGTGGAAGCGGTAGCTCATTATCTCTCACGTTTTGGAAATGAACATGCGTATGCCGTGCGCTCTAGTGCTACGGCTGAAGATTTACCGTATGCTTCGTTTGCTGGTCAACAAGATACGTATTTAAATATTATTGGAGAAAAAGCGATTTTACAGCATGTAAGAAAGTGCTGGGCGTCTTTATTTACAGAGCGAGCAGTTACGTACCGCATGCAAAATGATTTTGAACATAATCAAGTTTCTATATGTGTTGTCGTTCAAAAAATGGTTTTCCCTGAGGCTTCGGGCATATTATTTACGGCTGATCCGGTTACTTCTAACCGAAAGGTGTTATCAATTGATGCAAGTTTTGGACTTGGTGAGGCATTAGTATCAGGACTGGTCTCTGCTGATAATTATAAAGTAAAAGAAGGCGAAATTACCGAAACGATGATAGCGACTAAAAAAATAGCTATTTATGCTGTAAAAGAGGGCGGAACAGAGACGAAACAGATTGATCTAGCTCAGCAAAAACTTCAAGCATTGTCTGAACAACAAATTTTACAACTAGCAAGTATCGGAAGACAGATTGAAGCTTATTTTGGTTGTCCGCAAGATATTGAATGGTGTTTAGTGGATGAGACATTTTATATTGTCCAAAGTCGCCCAATTACGACCTTATATCCAATACCAGAAGTAAATGATGGGGGAAATCATGTGTATGTATCGGTTGGTCACCAGCAAATGATGACCGATCCTTTGAAGCCATTAGGAATGTCTATATTCCAGTTAACATCTTTTGGACAGAGGTTTCAAGCTGGAGGAAGGTTGTTTGTTGATGTTGCACAAAGATTGGCTTCGCCTACTAGTAGAGAACTTTTATTAAATATGATAGGGAATTCGGAACCGCTTATAAAAGATGCATTAACGACTGTAGTAGAGCGAGATGATTTTATTACATTGTTACCAGATGATGAAAAAGAAAAGAGTGTTGGTAAAAGTGGATCACCTGCAAGTGCGCAACCACAAATAGAAAACAATCCAGCAATCGTTACGGATTTAATAAAAATGAATCAAGTATCAATCGAAGAATTAAAACGAAACATGCAAACGAAATCAGGGGTGGATGTACTTGATTTTATTTTGGAAGATATTCAGCAATTGAAGAAAATATTATTTCATCCGCAAAGTATGGCTGTCATTATGGCAGGTATGGATGCTTCAACATGGATCAATGAAAAAATGGAGCAATGGCTAGGCGAAAAGAATGCAGCAGACACGCTTTCTCAATCGGTACAAAATAATATTACGTCTGAAATGGGGCTAGCATTAATGGATGTTGCTGATGTGATTCGGCCATATCCAGAAGTTATTACGTATTTACAACATGTAGAAAACGATAACTTTTTAGATGAATTAGTTCAGTTTAAAGGCGGGGAGAAAGCTCGAGATGCCATCTCTGCTTTTTTAAATAAATATGGAATGAGATGCAGCGGAGAAATTGACATTACGAAAACGCGCTGGAGTGAAAAGCCAACAACTATTATCCCGATGATTGTAAATAATATAAGAGACTTCCAAGCGGGTGCAAGTAAACGGAAGTTTGAAGAAGGGCTGCAAGAAGCTTTGGAAAAAGAAGAAGAGTTAGTAAATCGATTGCAGCACTTACCGGATGGAAAACAAAAAGTAGAAGAGACAAAGCGAATGATTCGTAATATCCGTAATTGTATCGGCTATCGTGAATATCCAAAATACGGTATGATTAATCGTTATTTTATATATAAGCAGGCATTATTGAAAGAAGCTGAGCAACTTGTGCAGAGCGGTGTCATTCATGAAGTTGATGATATATACTATTTAACTTTTGAAGAGCTTCACGAAGTTGTTCGCACGAATAAACTAGATTACGAGCTTATTCATAAACAAAAAAATGAGTACAAATTATATGAAAAACTAACGCCGCCGCGAGTTATGACGTCTGATGGAGAAATCATTACAGGTAAATATAAACGAGAAAACCTCCCAGCTGATGCGATTGTAGGTTTGCCTGTTTCTTCTGGAGTAGTTGAGGGGAGAGCACGCGTTATTTTAAATATGGAAGAAGCGAATTTAGAAGAGGGAGATATATTAGTTACTGCTTTTACTGACCCGGGCTGGACACCGTTATTTGTGTCTATAAAAGGGTTAGTTACCGAAGTTGGCGGACTTATGACGCACGGAGCAGTGATTGCACGTGAATATGGATTACCAGCAGTCGTTGGAGTAGAGAATGCTACAAAACTAATAAAAGACGGACAACGAATTCGGGTACATGGAACAGAAGGATATATTGAAGTGTTGTAATGAAATAAAAGATCATCCGCTATTATAGTGGATGATCTTTTGTTATATAGCTGGCTTATTTCTTCAAACCAGCCGCATAAAAAGGTCCATGAACTGCGATTGTAGATAAAATACGAGCAATTTCCTCAGGTGTTTCTTTTTGCCCGTTATTTAACCATTCCTGAATAACACCAATATGAGCAGATGCCATATAAGAAGCTAAGTATTGGCTTGGAACAAGTAAATTCTCCTTATTAATGAGCGCACCATTCGTATCTTCAAATATTGTTTTCCACATAAAGTCCTTCAGTTTTGTTTGGAAAGATAAATCTCCTTTTGGACTTAATACAGCTTTCATAAAATCACTATTTTCATTTAAAAATTCAAGAATAGAAGTGATAAGTATAAACGGCATTGTTGGGGAAGGATTTGACCCAAGATCAGCAATAACTTCAGGCAATCTCTGTTTGGCAATGCTAGAAAATTTATACATAATTTCCTCTTGGCATTTCGTCATTAAATCAAATTTATCTTGATAATGCGCATAGAAAGTACCGCGATTAATGTTTGCTTTCATTGTAATATCTTTCACTGTAATGGCGTCAAAACCTTTTTCTTCAATTAGTTCCACCAATGCATTTCGTATGGCAGTTTTCGTACGAATAACGCGTAAATCTAAATTACTATCACGCAAAGTATGCCCCTCCTTCATTTTAGCCAACACATTTCAAAGATGTGTCTTATAACCGACACATTCACGATTTTTGATTATTGTATAAGGTCCAACTCGAACATATAATTCAAATATAAATAAACAACACGTTGTTGGTTATTATAAATCAAATGATAGGAGGAGAAAAGAAAATGTTTAAAAATAAACTTTTATTATTATCACCGGTTATTGCACTACTTGTAGTTTTTATTTTTTCATTAACATTATTTCCAACTGTTCAACCACAGCCGAAAAACTTGCCAATTGCAATCGTAAATGAGGATCAAGGAGTAGAAATTCCGAATCAACCGAAAATGAACATGGGGCAAACGATTGTTGATAATATGAAAAAGACATCAAAATCAGATGAAGAACCTGCGGTGAAGTGGGTAGAAGTGAAAAATAAGGAAGCGGTTCAAGAAGGCTTAAATAATCAAGAGTATTACGCAGCATTAGTTATTCCGAAAGACTTTAGTACAAAGCAGGCATCACTACGAACACCACAGCCATCTTCGTCAAAGGTGGAAATATTCATAAATCAAGGAATGAATACAGCGGCATCAACTATGGCTGGGCAAATGTTACATGGGGTAGTTGATAATATGAACAATACTGTTCGTACACAACTATTAGAAGGATTGAAAGTAAAAGGAGCTACATTAACAGCAGATCAAGTTTCAAATGTAGTCACACCTATTGCAAAGAAAGTGACAAATGTGAATGAAATCGGCAAAAATAGTGCGAACGGTAACTCGCCAATGTCTTTATTCCAGCCGTTATGGATTGCAAGTTTAGCGAGCGCAGCAATTATTTTTATTGCGATAAGTAAAATGCCAGTAGGTACAAGAAAAGAAAACTTTGTATTAAAACTAAAGCAAATTATAACTGGAGCAGTGGCGACAATTGTCATTGGGTTTGGTCTTACATGGATCGCAGATGGCATGGTAGGTTTAAATATTTCGAATTTCACGGATACGGCGCTGTTTTTATCTATTACGTCCTTTAGTTTCTTCTTAATGATATCGGCAGTACTTTCATTAGTTGGACTAAAAGGAATTGGTGTATTCGCTCTTTTACTATTCTTCGGGGCACCGTTATTATCATTAGCACCTGAAATGTTATCGTCATTTTATCAAGACTGGGTATACGCATGGTTGCCAATGCGATTTATGATTGAAGGACTTAGAGAAATATTCTTCTTCGGAAAAGGGTTAAGCTGGAGTACACCTCTTACTGTACTCGTTTGGATTGGTGCAGTAAGTATGGTGATTATTTTAGCGACTGCTTTCAAACGTAGTGTAGTAAAGGAACATAAAACAGAATTAAACACTTAGAAAAAAGAACGTTTCACTCGTAGTGAAGCGTTCTTTTTGTGATGAAATAATTATTAGTCTATAGGGAAATGAAGAGTTCAGATTTGTGGTTCTTTTTGTATACATGCTCCTGCTCTTTCAAATTGCATAAAATGTTATGCGGAATAATGGAGGGGATACGATGTATAATTCGAATTATTATGATTCGTATAGGCAAAATGATAAGCTGATTCGTGATATTGAGAAAGCAATTAACGGAGAGTTTAGTGCTATAAATTGCTATGCGAAATTAGCTAATATGGCTCCAAATGCGGCGGAACGAAATCAAATTCTTGAAATTCGTAACGATGAAATAAAGCATTTCCATCAGTTTGTACAAATCTATACAAATGTAACAGGTCAGCAGCCAAAACCACAAATTACGGAAGAATGTCCAAATACGTACTTACAAGGATTAGAATTCGCTATACAAGATGAACAGAAGACAGTAGATTTTTACTTGGAAATTTCAGATGAAACATCGGATGCGCAATTAAAAGAGTTGTTGCGCAGAATAGCTGCGGATGAACAAAATCATGCGGTGTGGTTTTTATATTACTTTGTGAAGACGAAGTAAATGCCTAGGGGATTAAGACCGTTTCACTAGTAGTGGAGCGGTTTTTTTTGTGGAATACAAGCTGTAAAATAGATATCTTGAAGTGTTAGTGATTAATTTTGGTATATAATGTATAAAAAGAAAATGAATAAAGGGAGAAGTAAGCATATGAAAGGGGAACAGCAATATGGAGAGAAACACAGTTAAAGAATATACAATTCGAACTGCTATTGAAGAGGAAAGTGATAGCATAATCACTCTATTAAAAGAAGTAGCAGAGTGGTTACAACATAAAGAAGTTGATCAGTGGCAATATTTGCTAGGTGGAGAAGCTACGGCTGAAATACTAGAAGGTATAAGAGAGAAATATACATATGTAGTTACGAAAGAAAGTGAAATTGTCGGTACGGTTACAGTATCTCCTAAACAAAATGAATGGGATGAGCGTATTTTTGGTAAGGAGGAAGTTTCAGATTCTTTATATATTCATAGATTTGCAGTGAAACGAAAGTATAAAGGGAATGGAATTGGAGAGTGGATTTTACAATGGATAGACGAGAATGTGCACTGTGACAAAGAGTTTTTGAAACTAGATTGTGTTGGGCATAATCGTACGTTGAATGACTTTTATAAGAGTAATGGTTTTGATTATATTGGAAGTACGGAGGTACTTAGTAAGTTTCAAAAGAAAAGGGGAAAATAAATGATTCACATACATACAGATTTAGCTAAAAGGTTAATAGGGGAACAGTTTCCTGAATGGGCACATTTAGACGTGAAGCCTGTAAAGTTTAGTGGACATGATAATAGAACGTTTCACCTAGGGGATGAGATGAGTGTAAGATTGCCAAGTGACGCGGCATATGCACCGCAAGTAGAGAAAGAAAATAAGTGGCTACCTATATTAAGTAAGGGGCTTTCTTTACCGATTTCTGCACCAGTTGCGAAAGGAAATCCATCTGAAGAGTATCCATTGCCTTGGTCTATTAATAAGTGGATAGAAGGAGATACTGTTACGAAACAAAATGTTCGTGACCTAAATGAATTTGCGGCGGACTTAGGTTCATTTTTAGTGGAATTGCAAGCCATTGATGCGAGTAACGGCCCCATAGCTGGAGCGCATAATTTTTACCGAGGCGGGCTTATATCTATATATGATGAAGAGGCAAGAGGTGCGATCGAAAATAATAAGGATGTTTTTGATGAAACCGTATTAAAGCATCTTTGGGATTTAGCCCTTCAGTCAACGTGGGAGCGTAAACCAGTTTGGGTTCATGGGGATGTTGCACCTGGAAACTTACTCGTTAAGGACGGAAAGCTTTGCGCCGTAATTGATTTTGGTATTTTAGGAGTAGGCGATCCGGCTTGTGATGCAGCGATGGCATGGACATTTTTTGATAAGAATAGCAGAAACGTATTTAAAGAAATATTGCGCATAGATGAAGAAACGTGGAATAGGGCGAGAGGATGGGCACTTTGGAAAGCGTTGATTACATATGATGCGAATAAGACTAGTAATAAAATAGTGGCAGAAGAATCGCATCGTGTTATTCAAGTAATTGTGGATGATTATGGGAAGTAATAGAATTATTTATTACAAAAGTGTTCATTTCTGTAAATATGCACTGTTTTTTAGAGAGGGAGATGTTTGCAGCTTTATGCTATTTATTTTGGGAGCATTTTTAATAGAATTTGCTTGCTAGTATGTGCTTAATTTTCTCTAGAGGTGATTTTAAATTTATATTATTTGATTAAAAGGTTGAATAGAGGAGAAAATAAATCTTTAGCAATAGAACCAATCCATAAGAGTGTATTGATTTTATCTATTCCGTTGTACAAACCCTAGTTCTTTAGCGAAGTTTTCCAGAAATGAAAGAGTAAGATCTTCATATAATTCTTCAGCAAATAATTGGAATTCACTATAAATCAAAAGATTCATAAAAAAGCGTTATTCTTTCTAAACAAGCTAGATTAGAAAGAATAACGCTTTTTTATACCAGAGGATAGTGAAAACTTCGTGTTTTTCTTACAAATATCGTGAATTTATTTAGAATTCGCAGTTTTCTTTTATTTTCGCAAGGACTGAATTGGATATATATGCTAATATGAGAAAGGAATTGTAAAGGAACCTGGAAAAATGGAGGGAATTATGAAAACTTTCATATATATGGTGAGACATGGGGATTCTCCGAAATCTGGAAAAGAAAAAACAAGAGGATTAACTGAAAAAGGAAAGTTAGATGTGCAACGAATAACAGATGTATTACAAGGTGAGGGAATTGACATTGTTATCTCAAGTCCATACAATCGTTCAATTCTAACTGTTCAGCAGTTAGCGAAGCAAATAGGACAAGAAGTTTTAGTATTTGAAGACTTAAAAGAGAGAATTTTTATTGCTGAAGAGGAACGAATGTCAGATAAAGAATTATTCCCTTTGATAACAAAGTCATTTTTAGAACCCGATTTTGCTTTAACGGGGGGAGAGTCTAATGTCGACTGTCAGAAACGTGCTATAAAAGTCTTAAAAGAATTATTAAACACCTATCGAGGACAGAAAGTAGTATTGGGAACCCATGGAGCTGTTATGACTTTGATGATGGGCTATTATGATAGTAAGTATGGTCTGAATTTTTTACTACAGACATCAAAACCAGATATATACAGAATGGAATTTAATGGACAGGAATTGGTGGAGATTAAAAGATTGTGGGAAATTGAATAAATTGACTTTATTCATCCATAGCTTTTCCTAGTGACGTGTATTATAAATAATAGGGTTACTGCGGTAATTTTATTCTTATGGCACTAACGAGGGATTGAGTTCAACAATCTAAAAAATTCGCGTTTTGTTCTTGCTACCCCGAGATGAAATGGGAGGGAATGTTTTTGGGCAGGATACTTTTTAAATTAATCCTATTTTTGTTCTTATGTGGTACTGTTGTTTTTTCTATATTTCAGATTATTTTTGTTTGTAGTGTTTCGACAGGATTAGGGAGGGATGATATAGTCGGATTTTCTGATAATAAGTATGTAATTGGTCGTCCACCTGTTAGCTATAATTTATATAAAAAAGATAGTGGGGAAACTATATTAGATAATGTTGTTGGTTATAAAAAGGGAAAAACTAAAAGCTATGTTCGAAATGAAATTGAATTTGCAGTGATAAATGAGATAAAGGGTAGCTATGAACTGTATAAAATAGAAAATGCTTCAGAAAAGGATATAGAACGGCTGAAAGAAATGAAGAAATTAGAATAAAAGAGACTATCTGAAAGGCGAAAATGTACGCTTGTTATTGCTAAATCTAAAAATGTTTTAGACTGGTAACTGAGTCTTATTTCATGAAAAGAGTCATTATTAAAGTAAAGTATTAGGGGTTCAGTCAAATGTCTATCAAACTAACAAATAAAAATACCGTTTTTTTACACTTAACGGTAATTAATATTTTTAAGTTGATGGGCATGGGGCGTCAATTGAATCGACTATTAATTATTTTGTAATGCTATTAATGAATATAAATACCTATATTTTTAATAATGCTTAATTGTTTTACATGAAAAAACT
The DNA here is from genome assembly GCF_054326875.1 of Bacillus sp. BC08. Classification (NCBI taxonomy): domain Bacteria; kingdom Bacillati; phylum Bacillota; class Bacilli; order Caryophanales; family Bacillaceae; genus Bacillus; species Bacillus sp. BC08. The sequence goes on from NZ_JBTGPA010000031.1 coordinate 96,461, forward strand.
CCTTCGTTGAATTTATATAATAAGTATATAAATTCAACGAAGGAGTTTTGATATTGTTATATTTGGCTTCTTTATAATTAAATATTCAAAATGAATAGAAGGAATCTAACATAATTATACAGAACATTTAGACAATAGAGAGGTGTCGAATTTTGAGTGAAATTGAATTAAAAAGGAATGTAATTAAGAATGGGAGTGAGAAGAGGGTTATTCTCCGGTTTATACTCGCTAGTCTAGTTGGGGTGTTTATGTTTTTCGTACCAGTTACGATAAACGGTGCTTCGTCCATTATGATTGATCATATCGTATCATGGATCAGGACTTCGGTTCCGAGCGTCGTACCTTATTATGCACTACTCGTTATGTTAATGGGTGCGATTTATCCGTTTTATACGAAAAAATGGAATGCATCTATCGTAGACATTTGTTTTTCGATTTTAAAAGTAGTTGGCGTTGTCTTTGGTTTATTATATTGCTTGAAAGTAGGGCCAGCTTGGTTCTTTGCACCAGATGTAGGGCCGTTTTTGTATGAAAAACTAGTCATATCGGTAAGTTTACTCGTGCCAATTGGTTCGGCTTTTTTAGCGTTATTAGTCGGGTACGGATTACTTGAATTTATCGGTACGTTTTGCCGTCCTATTATGAGACCGTTATGGAATACACCAGGACGGTCAGCAATCGATGCGGTTGCTTCTTTTGTGGGGAGTTATTCGTTAGCTTTATTAATTACAAATCGCGTATATAAAGAAGGAAAGTATACGACAAAAGAAGCAGCGATCATCGCTACAGGCTTTTCTACAGTATCCGCAACATTTATGATCATCATCGCAAAAACATTAGACATTATGCATTTATGGAATATTTATTTTTGGACTACTCTCGTTGTAACATTCATCGTAACTGCTATCACCGTAAGAATCTCGCCTCTTAGTAGAAAACCAGATACATATGTAACAGAAAAAGGATTCCCAGAGCCTGTTTATAAAGAGAAAATGTTAGAACGTGCTTGGGAAGACGCGCTAGAAGTATCGAAATCTGCACCGGGTATTATGAAAAATATCGCATTGAATTTAAAAGATGGTTTTATTATGACGATGGGAATTTTGCCATCTATTATGTCAGTAGGATTAATTGGTATCGTCTTAGCGAAATTCACACCAATATTTGATTGGATCAGTTATATTTTCTATCCGTTTACATGGCTATTACAATTACCAGAAGCAGAACTAGCTGCTAAAGCGGCATCCGTTGGTATCGCAGAAATGTTTTTACCTTCTCTTTTAGTTGTAAGTGCACCACTTGTGACAAAGTTTGTCATTGCGGTTGTTTCGGTATCATCTATATTGTTCTTCTCAGCTTCCATTCCTTGTATTTTATCTACAGACATTCCGTTAAAAGTATCGGAACTTATTATTCTCTATGTACAAAGAACGATTTTAACGTTACTTATTATTACGCCGATTGCTTATTTGTTGCTTTAAAATTTTTGAAAAGATAAAGCTATAACAAAAGAAGCCTTCTGTAAAAGGAAGGCTTCTTTTGATTAAAAGCGAGGTATTCCCATATCACTATCAAGCTAAGAAAATCAAATATCCAAAAACATGAAAATGTACTATTTTCTGTTTTTAGGATGCTTTTATTTATTTTTTGAATATGACGTCATGCTTCTTAAGAAAATTCCTAGTCCTGCAAAAAAGAATCCTAAGCATAATAAGCTGCCAGGTGTTCCCCAAGTAATTTGATCTAGCATTTTTATCCCCTCCCGATTTATCATTATATAGCATTTATTGGGAATTATCAATTTTTTCCTTTTCAAATACATTCTGTTATTGTTATAAAACGTTTTTATTTTATATGATATAGTAACAATAAAGGGGGCTTTCAAATGGAAATCATTCACGAAAGAGCACAGTTACGGTTAATAGATAGTGATGATGTCGAAACTTTGTTTTCGATTGTAGAAGGAAATCGTGATATTTGGGCGTATTTAATCTCTAAAATGGATAGTGTTCAAGATATGCAGCAATACGTGCAAAAAGCGATAAAGGGTTACGGAAGGGGTAATGAAATACCTTTCGTTGTAGTGGATCAACAGACGAATACGATTGTAGGAAGTACACGTTTATATAATATTTCAGTAGAAGATAAAACAGTCGAATTAGGACAAACGTGGTATCATCCAAGTGTGCAACGTACGAGTATCAATACAGAGTGTAAGTATATGCTTCTCCAGTATGCTTTTGAAAAACTGCATATGCTGAGAGTGCAAATTAAGACAGATGCAAGAAATGAAAAAGCGCAACGAGCAATTGAGCGATTAGGAGCAGTTAAAGAGGGGATGCTTAGAAATGAAAGAAAATTGCCAAGTGGTCATGTGAGAGATGCAGTTGTGTATAGTATGATCGCAAGTGAATGGCCAGTTGTGAAAGCACGTTTATTAGAAAAATTAGAATTGTATAAAGAAAAGTTATAATTCGTGTTTTGAAAGGTATATTGTTCGTGATGTATGAAAAGTATACCTTTTTTCTTACAAAATGCTACTTTATTTTAATTCCTTTTGTTTCATCGTTCCCTTCTGAGAAAAAATTCGTTACAATGTAGTTGTATGGTAATAAACTTATGAATGTAAAACATGTAATGAAAACCGCAAATAAAAATGAATTGATAATCCTCAATTTTAAATGAAAACCCTTTTATACATAAATAACAAGTAAAGTTCCTTCTTTTAAATAAACTCAAACAAAACGATTTGATATAAATGTTTTTTTATAGAAGTATGGATGATGTACGGAGGCAATTACAAATGAAAGAAAATAAGAAGAGTAAGAAAAGACGAATCTTTCAAGTATTTTTACTAATGATTTGTTCTGCTATTTTATATGTAAGTTATGCAGCTTACGATATTTGGAGTTATCGTTTTAAAACAAATGATGGCGTGAAAACGGATGCTGGTATCGTACTAGGAGCAGCTTCTTGGAACGGAAAACCATCTCCTGTATTTAAAGAAAGAATTAATCATGCGATTTCTTTATATAAGAACGGAGACATTAAAAAGATTATTTTTACAGGTGGTACAAAGTTCGAGGCAGAACTTGAGGAAGCGCGTACTGCAAGAGTATATGCAATGAAACAAGGTGTAAAAGACGAAGATATTTTAATTGAAACAAAATCCCTTTTCACTGAGGAAAACTTAAAGAATGCGAAGGAAGTTGGACTAGAGAACGGAATACGCACATACACGATTGTAAGTGATCCACTTCATATGAAACGCGCAATGAGAATCGCAAAACATATTAATATTGAAGCGTATGCTTCACCAACGCCGACATCAGCATATAAAACGTTAGACACAGAAATTCCATTCTTCTTTAAAGAATTATTCTCGTATATTGGATATGTAACCTCTTTGCCATTAAAGGCATTGAAGGGAGACTAATATAAGAAAAGAACCTATCCTTAAATAGGAACTTTTCTTATTAGTCAAAAACATTGTATTTTTATCGGAATAGTGAAACAATAGAGAGGTAGCTTCATATAATCATAATGAAAAAGTGAGCGGTTGATGAATCGAACATAAAGGAGATTATAGTATGGCACTCTCATTTGTTGAAACAGAAGAACAATCTTTCATTATTGAACAAATAAATAAATTGATTCCGAAGTTCATGGAAAGGGAGCATCAACTAAGTGAATTAGGATCATTTCCGTATGAAAATATAAGTGATTTGAAAGATATCGGATATACGAAATTAACGTTACCGAAGGAATTTGGCGGTAGTGCGATTTCTCTATATGACTTCGTTTTATTTCAAGAGAAAATCGCGGAAGGCTGTGGGGCCACGGCATTATCGATTGGCTGGCATCTTGGTATTGTGAAAGAGTTAGCGGAAAATCGCTCTTGGAATGATGAGATGTTCGAATGGTTTTGCGAAGAAGTGCGTAACGGTGCACTCTTTAACCGTGCAGCAACAGAGCCAAAAACAGGGAGTCCGACGCGTGGTGGTAAACCAGAAACGATAGCGGTTCAACAAGGCGAGAAGTGGGTTATAAATGGAAGAAAAACTTTTACAACGATGGCGCCAATACTTGATTATTTTATTATTTCAGCAAGTATGGAAGGCCGCGAAGAAGTTGGTGAGTTTGTCATTCCAAGAAATACGCTCGGTGTATCCATTGAAGAAACGTGGGATAGCGTTGCGATGCGAGGGACTGCTAGTCATGACCTTGTCTTACAAAATGTAGAGATAGAAAGTCGCTTTTTTACGAATGTATTGGGCGGGAAAGTAAAACAAAAGGGTATTGGCTGGTTGCTACATATACCAGCATGTTATTTAGGAATTGCACAAGCAGCAAGAAATTATGCAGTTCAGTTTGCGGGATCATACAAGCCAAATAGTTTAAATCATTCTATTAGTTTATTGCCGAATGTTAGAAGATTAGTTGGAGAATTAGAACTTGAGCTTATGCAAGCTCGCGTCTTTTTATATCAAATTGCGAAAAAGTACGATGAGGCAGAGGATAAACTATCATTGCAAGCGGAATTAGCAGCAGTGAAATATGCTGTAACAAATGCGGCAATATCTATTGTAGATAAAGCAATGCGCATCGTAGGAGCAAAAAGTTTATCAGAAAAAAATCCGCTTCATCGTTACTATTTAAACGTCAGAGCAGGATTGCACAATCCGCCGATGGATGATGCAACACTGTCTATATTAGCGGATGCGGCGTTTCGGTCGTAGTTTTTTTAACTTACATTTTATTGTTTATGGACAATATAGTTGTTTTGAAAGCACGTGTTTGATTACTAATCAAACACGTGCTTTTTATGTGTACGACGTACCAAATTGAGATGTAGATTTTTGATATAAATAATTATCATGATTTTGTAAGTGTTCCTTGATGGAAAAACATTTGCCATTTTCCATCTATCAGTTTCCAAATAGAACTTCGCAAAGTATTCTGCATTCTAGTATCATCTCTTACAAGATATGTTGCCAACACAGTATCCTTCGATAAAGAGTATATTTCAAAGTTAGAAAGAGTCATTTCCCTCACACTAAGTCCGTCTCCACCAACAGATTCCTTCTTATACCAAACGTTTCCCGAACTTCCAAATTCAAAAAAGTCGTCTGCAAGTAATTTGTCCAGTTCTGCTGGATTTGTACGAGTTTTAGGTTCTAATAGTTTTTCCTCCAGTTCACATAGATGCTTTTTTAATTCAGAGTATTTTTTCATGTGATCATCCCCATACATTAATTATCGTACACAACTAAACTGCTCTTTTTAACTAACGAAAAGGATTTCGACTAGTTAGATAATTTGTTGCGTATTATTATAATGCCAGTATAGAAGTGTTGTAAACATTTGTCGTATCTAATCCCAAATTAAAGGTCTTTCCAAGTTTATCATTCGTAAATATTGTAAAAATTGCCCTGCATGAACCGCATCATGATAGGCAATTCGTAATAGCATGTCGCCTAAATATCTTTGATAGCCAACATCGCTTCTATCAATAAGGGTTGAATCTAGCTCGGCTATGCTTATTGATTGTACATATTCTATAAAGTCAGTAAAGTATACTTGTGCCCATTCAATTTCTTTTTTTACACAAGTAATTGGCTCGTCATCATACGGGAAATGTATATTATGTATTGAGCCGTTGTTTTTTAAAATCATATGATAGTAAAAAGTTGAGCTCCATACGTGACGAATCATTTCACCAAAGGACATAGCCTCATGATCAGGTTTCCAATTAAGAAAATTATCAGGAAGAGAATTCCATAATTTTTCTGAGCGCCTTCTCGTTTCTTTCAAATTTAATATACTAAGATCAATTGCATTCATAATACATTCTCCTTTACTATTAAACTTAAAATAATTGTATCAGTTTAATAGTTAGGGTATCATCGAAATATGAATGTATATCCGAATATCTCATATATAGCTAAACTAATTGCTGAACCTACAAGAGCAATTATCTTAGATTGTTTAATGAATAGTCAGGCACTACCTGCTAGCGAATTAGCTTATATGGCAAAGGTGTCACATCCAACGATTAGTTCTCATCTTTCTAAATTAGTAGAGGGGAATCTACTTACAGTTGAACAACATGGTAGACATCGTTACTATCGACTTGCTAATCAAGAGGTAGCAGAGGTTCTTGAAAAGTTAGGAACAATCGCACCAACAGTTCAAGTTCGTTCTTTAAAACAATCGAATCAACTAAAACAAGTACGTTATGCTCGAACTTGTTATGATCATCTTGCAGGCAGACTCGGTGTAGAGATAACCGAAAAATTATTAGATAAGGAATTTATTATTTTAGAGAAAGGAGAATACATTGTAACGGAACGAGGCAAGCAGTGGTTTCTGAATTTTGGAATAAATATTGAAACGGCAGATATAAAGAGGAGAATATTTGCAAAACCTTGTCTTGATTGGAGTGAACGACGCTACCATATTTCTGGTTGGTTAGGATCTGCAATAGCAAAACTGTTTTTTGAACAGGAATGGATTACAAAAACGGATAAGAGTCGGGCTGTCCATCTTACCCAAAAAGGTATGAAGTTCTTGAAAGACCAATTAGGCATGGATATGGACAATAAAACAGTCCATCAAAATGCAGTGCCTCCTGTCGAGTAAACGGCATGAAATAACCTGAGTTCTATATTTATATAGACTCAGGTTATTTCATTTCTTTTAAAATTTTTGAGGATATTTGCGCAAGGAAACTTTAAACCCATTTGCTTTACGGAAAGAGGTTAAATGAAAACATAGTAGTTGAAGCAATTCTATTAAATTAGTAATCATATTACTTAAAAATGAAGCGTAAGAATATAGTAAATGAAGGGAGATATAAAATGAATAAAGTGAAACTGAAAGTATTAAATGTAAGATATGTAGTGATATGTATTTTATTCACTATTATATGTATCCTCACTTCATTCGTCATTTCTAGTAATTCTAGCGTATTTAAGTCATATTATATGAATCAGCTATTAGGAACGAATTCTACTAAAGGTCTTATGTATATGATAGGAAGTGAAAATCGTTATTTTGCAGAAGAATTTCATAAAGAAAAAGGACGAGCGTCTTTGGAATCTTTTTTACTTTCACTTTCTACAAACATTAATGTAAATGACCTCCGCAGTTTATTAACTCGAGAACTTCCTAATATGAATCAATTTTATTCGGAAATATTAATTGCTGGGGAAGGAACAGATTATACGAACATTCCGGAAGAATCCAGTATTCCTTTAGATAATATTAAAGATAAAGGTACTGCTATTGAACACCCAAAGAGTGGGAAAGAAAACAATTCTACTGGTGAAAATTCAAATACACAAAATAACGGTGAAAATAAAGTTTTTATTTATCATACACATAGTTGGGAAGCGTTTATTCCTCTTATCCCAGGAGCTTCAATACCTGATGATGCTTCCAGTACAAATAATGAAGTGAATATTACGTTTGTTGGAAACTATTTAAAACAAAAGTTAGAAGAAAAAGGAATAGGTGTTTCACATGATACGACAAATATGAGGGATTTTCTACGAAATAAAAATTTAAATTGGGCCCAATCTTATAAAGGGTCCCGTCAAATATTACAAGATAAATTGGCACAAGATAAAAATATTATGTTTCCAATGGACCTTCATAGAGATGATGCACGAAAAAATATTACAACAAAAAATATTAACGGAAAAAATTATGCTCGGCTTTATTTTATTTTAGGGCGAGAGAATCCTAACTTTGAAAAAAATAAAAAAATAGTAACGGCAATCAATTCATATTTAGATGAAAAGTATTACGGTTTAAGCCGAGGAATTTTTATTAAAGATCGTAAAAGCGGAAACGGAGTATATAATCAAGACCTTTCTCCAAATGCATTATTGATTGAAATGGGAGGGGTAGATAATACACCAGAAGAATTGTATGCGTCAGTTGACGCATTAGTAGAAGCATTTAGCCACTATTATAATGGAGTAACTAAGAAAAATAATTAAAGTAAAAAGGAGTGATACCCAGTCAGAAGTGCTAGGGGATTACTCCTTTTTTGTAGAATATAAAATTATCAATAGATGTTAGTAGTAAAAAAATCTTTCTTTTCATTCTTCTTTTTACAGTTTTATAGGAGAAAGCTAGGTTTCTTATTTTTACTAATGTTATAATAAGAAAAAAGCACGAAAAGAGGTCATCTCATGCTAGAGGTTATTGCAACATGTTTAGAAGATGTGAAACGAATTGAACGAGCTGGCGGGAAGCGAATTGAATTAATTACATCTTATACAGAAGGCGGTTTAACGCCGAGTTATGCATTGATAAAAAAAGCGGTAGAAGCAGTACAAATACCGATTCACGTTATGATTCGTCCGCATGCGAAATCTTTTACATATACGGAAGAAGAAATTGAAATGATGAAGGAAGATATTATCATCGCGCAGAAGTTAGGTGTAGCTGGTGTTGTGTTAGGCGTATTAAACGAACAAAATGAAGTGGATGAAGAGAAGTTAGCGGATTTACTATCTGTTGTAGATGGAATAAATGTAACGTACCACCGTGCGATAGATGACATAGAAAATCCAGTAGAAGCGATGAAAACTTTAAAGAAGTTTCATAAAGTGACTCACGTTTTAACTTCAGGTGGACAAGGAAATATAGTAGATAATATTCCGGTACTTGCAGAAATGCAAAAGGTAAGCGATGGCCAAATCCAGCTTGTAGTTGGAGCTGGCGTGACGAAAGAAAATATAAAGCGATTGTTAGATGAAACTGGAATTACGCAAGCGCATGTCGGCACAGCGGTAAGAGAAGGGAAATCATGTTTTTCTGAAATTGATCTTAATTTAGTACAAGAATTAGTTCAAATCATACAATAAACACGTAAGAAAGAGGAGAAACGATGAAGGAAAATACGAAGAAAGAATTATTCTCATGGGCGAAAACGATAGGATTTACTCTTGTATTAATTGCTATTATTCGCGGTGTTTTATTTACACCTTCATTAGTACAAGGTGAATCGATGATGCCTACTTTAGAAAATAACGAGCGAGTTCTTGTGAATAAGATTGGTTATAGTATAAGTGGATTAGATCGCTTTGACATTATCGTGTTCCACGGTAAAGAAGGATACGATTTAGTAAAACGAGTAATTGGTGTACCAGGCGATACAGTTGAGTATAAAAACGATGTTTTATATGTAAATGGAAAAGCGATGGAAGAACCATATTTAAAAGAGTTTAAAGAAAAAGCAGCAGGCCGTGTATTAACTCCAGACTTTACGTTAGAACAAATCACAGGAAAAACGAAAGTGCCAGAGGGCCAAGTGTTTGTTTTAGGAGATAACCGTGAAGTTTCAAAAGACGGTCGTATGTTCGGATTTATTTCAGAAGATGAGATTGTCGGAAAAGGACAAGCTGTTTTCTGGCCATTGAAACAAGTAAGAGCGTTATAAAGCATATATGGGAGAAATATTCTTCCGGTGGATTTAAATCACATTTTTTGTAAAACTGAATGTTCATTTAAGAAAGACAGAGGTCATTTTGATTATTATTTTTCAAAATGGCCTCTGTTTATTTGAAGATAGTATTGCAAGGAGGGAATTTAAATGATAATGAAAGAAACAGAAGTTATCTTAAACAGGAAAGGAGCCAGGAAAGTAAACGAAATTCCTAAAGAGGTCTTACAATTACTACAGCAAGGGAAAGTAGAAAGTGTAAATCTAACAGAATGGCTAGCTATAAATCATATTGAACTACTTAAAAATGTCTTACCTTCAATAGGACTCAAGGATAGCTTGGAATGTATAGAAGCTGAATTAGAAAAACGGAACGTTGAAACAGGAATGAAAGTCATACGAATAACAGGAACTTTATTGGATGAAATTATACTCAAAGAGTATGAAGGAAACAAGGAAGACATACTGTTAAAATTATCTAATCATATTTCAGATAGTGTACGATGTTGGGCAGCATTTATGAATAAAAAATCAAATAACACATTAAAAGATACATTAACTTACATTCGACCTTTTGCGGCGGATCATCATTTTGGTGTTCGAGAAATTGCTTGGATGTCTATTAGAGAAGATCTTTCACAAAATATAGAAGAAAGTGTGGAATTGTTAGTAGAATGGGCAAAAAGTGAGGATGAGAATATTCGTAGATTCTCTGTAGAATCCATTCGTCCTCGAGGTGTATGGAGTAAACATATTGAAGTATTAAAACAAGAACCTGAAAAAGCACTTCCCATTCTTAATTTACTTAAATCAGATCCATCAAAATATGTACAAGATTCGGTTGGAAACTGGTTAAATGATGCAAGTAAAACGAAACCGGATTGGGTAATGAACCTGTGTGAAGAATGGGAAAAGGATACTGACATAAAATCAACGAGTAGAATTATTAAAAAAGCTAAAAGAACGATTTTGAAAAAGAAGTAATATGTAACTAATAGACTTGTTAGTTATAAGAAGGAACAATCAATCGTGTTAAAAAAGAATATTTCGAATAACTAGGAGAAGAGCATGTATTGATCAATACATGCTCTTTATATTTTCTTTTATATTAGTGTTATGAATGAAAGTTGACCAAATTTCATTTCAAATCTAAACTCCCGTACTTTTTATTGAAACTTTTATTCTAATAGTTTTGTGGCAACATGTACTTTGGAAAGTGAACCGTCTCTATTTCTAAAAATAATTTTATATTCACCTTCAGGAAGCCAATCACTCCAATATAAATTACATTCACTAATAGTTCGTTCTTTACGTGTTAAAGTTCTGTCAATCATCCAAGAGCCTTTCATTCTATGTAAATCACATATTATTTGTGTTTTTTTAATAGCGGACAAAATATATCAGATTATGTATTTGAAAAAAATATTGATAGAATTGAAAGAATATTTTATAATTTTAAATTATATGTTTGTTTCGAAAAATGGAATTTAAGTTCCGAAATTCGGAACAAGAGGGAGATAGAATGAGTATAAATAAAACAGCAGTTAAGACAATGGATATTTTAGAGTTGTTTTATGAACATGAAGAGCTAAGTTTAACAGAGATGGTTCAGCTTACGAGTATGCCGAAAACATCTGTTTATCGTTTAATTGGCTCGTTAGAAGAAATGGAGTTATTACAAAAAAATGAAAAGGGGAAATATCGTCTAGGAGTCGTTTTTTTACGATTTGGACAACTTGTTTCACAAAGGTTATCCGTAAGAAATATTGCGATTCCCTATATGAAAGAGCTTAGAGATAGTTTAGGGCAGGCAGTTAATTTAATTATTCAAGATGGTAATGATGCGATTTATGTGGAAAAGATGGAAGGGGCTCAGCCTGTACGCGTGTATACAGCGGTTGGTAGAAGAGCTCCACTTTATGCGGGTGCATGTCCGAGAATTTTACTATCGTATTTCTCTGAGGAAGAGAAGCAGAAATACGTAGAGGAAACGGATTTAAAACAGTTTGCGGATGGAACCATTGTGGATAAGGAACAATTGCTAGAAGTGTTACAAATGGCGAAAAAGGAAGGACACACAATTAGCTACTCTGAGTTAGAAAATCATACAGCCGCTATAGCAGCGCCCATTTTTGCAAGTGATGGAACGGTTGTAGCGGGGATTAGTATTTCGGGATTAGCAATTGAGTACAGCGAAAGTAACATTTCATATTTTATTGCGAAGGTGAAAGAAACAGCACATCGCATTTCGAAAGAACTCGGCTTTTTGGCATAGAAAGAGGGAGTGGGATGAAATTTTCTGCGTTAGGGGATCAAGCAATTATTGTTACATTTGGTGAAGAAATTGAGATGGAGACATACGAAAAAGTGCAGCGATTATATCAAGCGTTGAGGCGGCACCCATTTACAGGAATGGTTGAGTGTGTGCCGTCTTTCACTTCATTAGCGGTCTACTACAATGTATACGAAGTATGGAAGCGAAATGGGAGAAGTGAAGGGGCATATCATCACGTTTGCCGGTATATAAAGGAGCTTTGTAATTCGTATCAAGAAGAATTAAATCAGGATGTGAAACATATTTCTATACCTGTTTGCTACGGGGGAGAATATGGACCTGATTTAGAAGAGGTTGCACATTGTAGAGGATTACGAGCGGAGGATGTTATTCGTATACATAGTGAAACAACATATTTTGTATATATGTTAGGTTTTACACCAGGATTCCCGTATTTAGGAGGACTATCAAAAGAACTAGAAACACCTAGAAAAGAAACGCCACGGTTACAAATACCTCCTGGTTCGGTGGGTATTGGCGGAAATCAAACAGGTATATATCCGCTTGAAACGCCGGGTGGATGGAATATTATTGGCCGAACTCCGATCTCCTTATTTAATCCAGAAGAAGAAACACCAACCTATATTCAAAGCGGTATGTATTTACGATTTATCCCAATAACGAAGGAAGAGTACGTATCACTTGAGGGGGCTAAAAAATGGATGTAGAAGTTTTACATGCAGGGATGTTTACAACAGTCCAAGATTTAGGGCGATCCCATTATCAACAATACGGTGTACCAGTTGGCGGGGCCATGGATCAAAATGCACTTCGGATGATCAATATGTTGGTCGGTAATGAAGAGAATGAAGCAGGACTTGAAATGACAATTATGGGACCTAAATTGTTAATAAAGAAAACGACTTTACTTGCGATTGGCGGAGCAGATATGGAACCGTTACTGAATGGGGAGCGTATTCCATTATGGCGTCCCATTTTAGCGGAAGAAGGTAGCATGCTTTGCCTCGGAAAAGTGAAAAGTGGTTGCAGAGCGTATGTGACTTTTGCAGGTGGTATACATATTGATCGCATAATGGGAAGCAAAAGTACTTACATACGTGCTGCGATTGGTGGTATAGAAGGAAGGATGCTGAAAAAAGGAGATTATTTTCAAATTGGTACGCACTCAGAATTAGCGAGTTGTTTCATTCAAGACTTACAAAAAGATGAGCGAATCAAAACAAAATGGGTAATTAGCAGCAGTGTACTGCCAAAGTATAAGAAATATCCTAAGCTTCGCGTTATAACTGATTTTGAATATGATCAATTTACAGAAGAAAGTATAAGGGCATTTTTTACGAAAGAGTATAAAGTATCTAATTACGCTGACCGTATGGGCTATAGAGTTGAGGGAGAAGTTTTAAATAGAGTGGAAGAAAAAGAGATTTTATCGAGTCCAGTTACATTTGGGACCATTCAAGTTCCAAATGGTGGACAGCCAATTATATTAATGGCAGATAGGCAAACGACAGGTGGCTATCCGAGAATAGGAAATATTATTTCAGTAGATTTACCACTTCTTGCACAGTTAAAACCGGGGGACTACGTTTCATTTGAGAGAATTACGCTTGAAGAAGCGGAACAATTGTATATAGAACAAGAAATCAATATGAATCTATTAAAGAAATTCATCGCTTTACGAAGCTGACATTAGGAGGGTAACATCGTGACGACAATCGATTTAAACTGTGATTTAGGAGAAAGTTTTGGAGCTTATAAAATGGGGAATGATGATGAAATTCTTCCGTTCGTTTCCTCTATAAACGTTGCTTGTGGTTTTCATGCAGGTGATCCGACTGTAATGAGGAAAACGGTCGAAAAGGCACTGCAGCATAACGTAGTAATTGGCGCGCATCCTGGTTTTCCTGATTTAATTGGATTTGGAAGAAGAAATATGAACGTTTCACCAAATGAAGTATACGACTATGTATTGTATCAAATCGGTGCATTAGACGCTTTTGTGAAAGCTGCAGGCGGGAAAATGCATCATGTAAAACCACACGGTGCTCTATATAATATGGCGGCGACTAATCCGGAAATTGCAGATGCAATCGCAAAGGCAATTAATCATAGTAATCCAAGTCTATTACTTTACGGATTAGCAAATAGTGAGGCGTTTATACAGGCTGCGGAAAAATACAATATAACTCTCGTCCAAGAAGCTTTTGCAGATCGCACGTATAAGCAAGATGGAACGCTAACGAGCCGGACAGAAGAAAATGCACTTATAAAAAATGAAGACGAAGCGATAAAGCAAGTGCTTCAAATGGTGAAAGAAGGCTATGTAAAAGCGGTGAATGGAGAGAAAGTAGCAGTTCAAGCACAAACAATTTGTTTACATGGTGATGGAGAAAAAGCAGTCCAATTTGCGAAAAAAATATACAGAACATTCGAACTTAATAGTATTTCTATTTGTGCACTGAAATAAAAAATAGGGGGAAGTGCTGGAATGATTAAATTAATCGGGATATTACTTGTTGCAGTGGGCTTTTTATTTAGATTAAATACACTTTTAGTAGTTATGGTTGCAGGTATTGTTACGGGTATGGTTTCAGGATTAAGCTTTTATGATGTCATTAGCATGTTCGGTAAATTTTTCATAGAAAATAGATATATGTCTATGCCAATTATATTAACTTTACCAGTAATCGGAATTTTAGAGCGTTACGGTTTAAAAGAAAGAGCAGAAGCACTTATAACGAAATCAAAGGGAGCAACAACTGGAAGAGTGTTAATGTCATATTTTACGATAAGAGAATCATCAGCAGCACTTGGACTGAACATTGGTGGTCATGCGCAAACAGTAAGACCGCTCGTTGCACCGATGGCAGAAGGGGCTGCGCAAGGGAAATACGGTAAGCTCCCTGAAAAGTTAAGAGAAAAAATTAAAGCGAATGCAGCAGCGGCGGAAAATACAGCTTGGTTTTTCGGAGAGGATATATTTATCGCGACAGGTGCGATTTTATTAATGAAAGGATTCTTCGATTCAGTAGGTATGCATGTCGGTGTGTGGGATATGGCGCTTTGGGGCATTCCAACTGCAATATCAGCGCTTATTGTGAGCTGGATCAGATTTAGAAGATTTGATAAATATATAGAGAAAACGATGACATCAAAAGAAAAAGAAGAGAAGGAGGCAATATAAAATGAACATCATCACAATGGATACAATTTATTACGTATTAGGTATAATCGTTGCCTTTATCGCTGTTCGTATTGCATTTGATCGTGAACATCCAAACCGATTTGGTTCTAGCTTATTTTGGGCGTTATTTGCAGTTACATTTTTATTCGGAAATGTAATCCCTTCGTTTTACGTTGGTTGTATTGTACTCGCTATGGTCGTGTTAGCTTCATTAAACAAAGTAACAAAATCAGAGGAGAAAGAAGTACCAGTACAAGAACGTGTGAAACATGCGGAGAAATTAAAAAATAAAATTTTTATGCCTGCACTATTAATTCCTATTTTTACAATTATCGGTACATTAACGTTAGGGAAAATCAAATGGGGAAATGTATCCCTAGTTGATCCAGATAAAGTAACATTAGTTGCATTAGCACTTGGTGCATTACTTGCATTCGTTGCGGCGATGCGTATTACAAAATCGAACATAACAACGCCTGTTCAAGAGGGAAGCAGACTATTACAAGCTGTCGGTTGGGCTGTCATTTTACCACAAATGTTAGCAGCACTTGGCGGTATTTTCGCGAAGTCTGGCGTTGGACAAGTCGTTTCTGATTTAGTTGGACAAGTATTACCGACAGAGTATCCGTTCGTTGCTGTTATGGCGTATTGTTTAGGAATGATGCTCTTTACAGTTGTAATGGGAAATGCATTCGCAGCGTTTGCCGTTATTACTGGCGGAATTGGCTTACCTTTAATTGTACAAATGCATGGAGGAAACCCGGCGATTATGGCAGCGCTTGGTATGTTTGCTGGATATTGCGGAACATTGCTTACTCCAATGGCAGCAAACTTTAATATCGTTCCGGCGATGCTTTTAGAGTTAAAAGATAAAAATGCAGTTATTAAAGCGCAAGTACCAATTGCTCTTTCAATCTTTATCATCAATATGTTTATTATGTACGGTCTTGTATATCGTTTCTAATTAGGAGGGAAAACTATGAAAACAGTATTACTAACAGGGTTCGACCCGTTCGGTGGAGAAAGCATCAA
Source organism: Bacillus sp. BC08 (assembly GCF_054326875.1). Classification (NCBI taxonomy): domain Bacteria; kingdom Bacillati; phylum Bacillota; class Bacilli; order Caryophanales; family Bacillaceae; genus Bacillus; species Bacillus sp. BC08. The sequence goes on from NZ_JBTGPA010000031.1 coordinate 112,430, forward strand.
TCCAGCTTGGGAAGTCGCAAAAAGTTTGCACGAAAAAACAATTGGAGAGTACAAGATTATTAGTAAACAAGTACCAACTGTATTTCATAAATCAATACAAGTATTAAAAGAATATATAGAAGAACTAAACCCGGAAATAATTATATGTATCGGACAAGCTGGGGGCAGACCAGATATTACGATAGAGCGTGTCGCAATTAACGTTGATGATGCAAGAATTGCTGACAATGAAGGGAATCAGCCCGTAGATGTACCAGTTGTAGAAGAAGGACCAGCTGCCTATTGGTCTACACTTCCGATGAAAGCAATTGTAAAAAAGCTACAAGAAGAAGGCATACCAGCTTCTGTGTCACAATCAGCAGGTACATTCGTTTGTAATCATTTATTCTACGGTCTCATGCATGAACTAGAGAAACAGGATAAGAAAATAAAAGGCGGATTTATTCATATTCCGTTTTTACCAGAGCAAGCGAGTAACTATCCAGGCCAACCGAGTATGTCACTTTCTACTATTGGTAAAGGGATAGAACTGGCGGTTGAGGTAACGACGACAGTTGAGATAGATATTGTGGAAGTTGGGGGGACTACGCATTAAATAACAGTAGATTAAAGAGGGCTGATGTGGCCCTCTTTTTGTGTTTGTATGAAGGTGTAAAAAAGGGAGGTTGTTGTAATAGGAGCAGTCGAACTGTACTTTTTCAGGTATTAAAAGAACAACATATTTCCCTCGAATTTCTATTAGTTCCAGCTTATTCTAAGGGAGTACCGCAATCCCAACAGGCGTATTATCAACTGTGATTAAATCAATGACTATATTCGTTAGGCCATCTATTACTGAAATGGTTCCATCTATCAAATTTGCAACATATACTCGATTTGTTAATGGATTTACCGCAACTCTAAGTGGTTGTTGCCCAACCTGAATTGTGACCAGCACAATGTTTTTATCCCCATCTATTACTGACACAGTATTATCATCAAAATTAGTAACATAAATTCGAGGCGAAAAAGGATGAGATAGATTAATGGCAATTTCTGCAGGTGTTTCACCAACTTTGATTTCAGAAATTACTTTATTTGTAAAACCATCCATAACTGACACTTGCCTAGCGAACCTATTTACAATATAAATCTGATTTTTAATAGTATCCACGGCTAAACTAGTTGGAGAATTAAGACCTACAATAACATCTATAACGCTATTAAGCTCTCCATCGATCACAAAAATATTATCATCATCGGGATTTGCGACATATATCCTATTCGTATTAGGATTAACAGCAATGCCAAAAGGTACTTTCCCAACTTGTATGGTAGCAATCACTTGATTTAAAAAACCGTCAATCACCGAAATAGTCTCTGCTGCAAAATTAGAAACGTATATTCTATTGGTAACAGTATTAACTGTAATCACGCGAGGAAGTGCAGTAGGAATTCCCCCAGTACCACTTGGAATCGCAGTGATAAGCGCGTTTGTTAGAGTGTCAATTACCGAAACGGTATCCCCGAAAAAATTTGCGACATATATGCGATTCGTAATGGGATTCACCGCAATTGCTATCGAGTCAGTTCCACTCAAGACTTTTGTAACAATTAGATTCGTATTGCCATCAATCACCGAAACCGTATTACTAGCGTTATTGGGAAGGAGAACCGTATTTGTAACATAAATGCTGTTTTTTGGAGGAGGAACCGAGCATTCTACCTTTGCATTTTTGGATATGGAAGCAGTACCTTCTTTAATTTTAGTTGAAGCAGTTATTGATATGACACTGGATTGAACCCCGGACTTTATCTCAACATCTGAGGAGAATTCTCCCTTGTTATTAGTTGTAGCAGAAGATATAGGGTTAATTAAAAGAGAGTCACTTTCGAACTCCACAGTAGCATCTGTAATAGGTTGTCCACCACAAGTTACTGTCCCAAATAATTGAATAGTGCAATTAAGAGCAGGTGAAACATCGAGTGTAATTTCTGGAGTACAGGGTGATGGGGGTGGAGAGTGTTTTTGAGGTGATTTAGGAGGTTGTTTCTTATGAGCAGGCAAACTTCAAAACTCCTTTCTGAAATTGGATTTATTATATTAAATGCAATAAACAATACCACTGATAGTGTGTTTGTACGAAATAAAAAAATAATAGAGTAGTGCTGCTAATCTTCGAAGGATAAAAATAATAATCTTTGAAACTTTAATTACGGCTAAAAAAGTTTTGGTGTAGATAATGTAACATAGTAAATAAATCGAATCGTACAACACCTCCTATAAACAACTGGTATAATAAGTATAGGAAAATACATAGAGGTGATTTTTGTGCAACAATTTGAAGAAGTACGTTCAATTTTAGAAAAAGCGAAGAAAATTACAGTGTTAACAGGCGCAGGTGCAAGTACGGAAAGCGGTATTCCAGATTTCCGTTCAGCAAATGGATTGTATGCTGATGCGAATGTGGAGATGTATTTATCAAGAGGATATTATAATAGAAATCCGAAAGAATTTTGGAAGCATTATAAAGAAATCTTCCAAATTAATACGTTTCATCAATATAAACCAAATCATGGGCATCGCTTTTTAGCTGAATTAGAAGAACAAGGGAAAGATATTACGATTTTAACGCAAAATATTGACGGTTTACATCAACTAGGCGGCAGTAAGCATGTCATTGATTTACATGGAACACTTCAAACAGCACATTGTCCGAAGTGTAAATCGGGATATGACCTGCAGTATATGATTGATCATGAAGTGCCTCGCTGCGAGAAGTGTAATTTCATTTTAAATCCAGACGTTGTTTTATACGGAGATACATTGCCGCAATATCAAAATGCGATAACACGTTTATATGAAACAGATGTACTTATCGTTATGGGAACGTCGTTAAAAGTACAACCTGTCGCTTCATTCCCACAAATCGCAAAGAGGGAAATAGGAGCAACGACCATTTTAGTAAATGAAGAGTTAACGGGGCAAGAATATAACTTTGATTTTGTTTTTCAAAATAAGATTGGTGAGTTTGTTGAAGAGTTATCGTCAGTTAAATAAATTATTATTTTTATGAAAAACTGAGGTGTATAGAGAACACCTCAGTTTTTTTGTTTGAATAACATTCATGTTATTCCTTAATAAGGGAATGGTAATAAATAGGTTATAAAATTAAAATACTGAAAATTAAATCTTTTATTTCTTTAGTAATTAATATAAAATTCTATATATATCATATAAATAAATTTGATACATAATGATTTTGCGTAGAAATGTTAATAGAATGAAGCGAGGGAGCGAAATGAGACAGAAAAAGGAGCAGAAGAAACAATCAAAAAAGAAAAAGACTCACATTCCATTTCGATTAAATGTACTATTTTTTATCGTCTTTCTTTTATTTTCAGCTATTATAATTCAATTAGGTAAAGTACAAATCATTGATGGAGAAACGTATAGAAATGAAGTAAACAAAAAGGAAGATGTAACGGTAAGCACTCCAGTTCCTAGAGGGAAAATGTTTGATCGGCAAGGTCAAGTGATTGTAAATAATAAACCACTACGAACCGTTACATATACGAAAATGAAAGGAGTAGATTCGAAAGAAGTTTTACAAGTAGCAAGAAATTTAGCTCAGCTTATTGAAATGTCGCCGGAAGATATAAATAAGTTGACAGAAACCGATAAAAAAGATTTTTGGATGCAGTTAAATGAAAAACGAGCAGCAGAAAAAGTAACGAAAGAAGATGAGAGTGCATTTAGGAAGCAAGAGATAGAGGGGAAAGAATTAGATAAAAAGGTTGAAGAGTTGCGCCGTGAAAGAATTACGCCAGAAGAATTAAACGAACTATCAAAAGAGGATCTAGAAGTACTAGCAATTAAAAGTAGGATGAATGCAGGATATAAAATGACGCCGCAAATTGTTAAAAAAGATGTAAGTCAAAATGAATATGCAATCGTAAGTGAAAGATTGGCAATTTTGCCAGGAGTGGATACGACAGTGGATTGGGAACGTGAATACCCAAATGATAAAATACTTCGTTCTATCCTTGGTAGCGTTTCTACTGAAAATGAGGGTTTGCCGAGAGAACAGTTAGATTATTATTTAGTGCGTGATTATAACCGAAATGATCGCATTGGTAAGAGTTATATCGAGAAACAGTACGAAGATGCATTACATGGAACGAAGGAACAGTCTAAAAATATTACGGATAAAGCGGGAAATATTATTCGGACAGAAAAAGTGACTGAAGGAAAAAGTGGAAATAATTTAATGTTAACAGTGGATATGGAGTTACAGAAAAAAGTAGAGGAAAGTCTTGAAAAGAATTTACGAGCATTTCACTCGGCAGAGCCAATGATGGATCGTGCGTTCGTTGTAATGATGAACCCGAAAAATGGGCAAATATTATCAATGGGTGGAAAGAAAATTGTAAATAAAGATGGCGGCATGCAAATAGAAGACTTTGCTTTAGGAACGATGACAAGTTCTTATGAGTTAGGGTCAACTGTGAAAGGGGCTACGTTATTAGCCGGATATCAAACGGAAACAATTAAGCCGTATACGCATTTCTTTGATGCACCAATGTATTTTAAAGGAAGTGCTAAGCCAAAGAAATCATGGAAAGACTTTGGTGACATTGATGATTTAAGAGCTTTACAAGTTTCATCGAATGTTTACATGTTTAACACTGCTTTAAAAATGGCAGGTATAAATTATGTGCCAAACAATCCGTTAGACATTAAAAAAGAGACATTTAATAAAATGCGTTACTACTTTAGACAGTTTGGCTTAGGTGTACCAACAGGTATTGACTTGCCGAATGAATCGATTGGTCAAATGGGTAGAACGGATGACATACCTGGTTTTTTACTTGATTATGCGATTGGACAGTATGATACATATACGCCGCTACAGCTTGCTCAATATATTTCAACAATTGCAAACGGCGGTTACCGAATGAAACCACAAATTGTACAAGAAGTGAGAGAGCAACCACATAAACCAGAGGATGTTGGAAAAGTTGTTCGGTCTATTGAACCAGTTATTTTAAATCGAGTGGATATGGACACTTCATATATTAATCATGTAAAAGAAGGATTTAGAAGAGTTTTTCAAGAAACTGACGGAACAGGTACTGCAACTTTTAAAGGATTACCGTATAAACCAGCTGGAAAAACAGGAACAGCTGAAACTGTATATGGTGGAGAAAGTGATATTGGAAGAGATGAAAACTATAACCGAAAAAAATGTTATAATTTAACTCTTGCCGGTTATGCACCATATGATGCAGATCCGGAAGTTGCTTTTTCAGTTGTTGTACCTTGGGTGAATGATGACAAATCAGGAATTAATTCCGCGATTGGTAAAGAGATTTTGGATGCGTATTTTGAATTGAAAGCGAAAAGAACGGGTGGAAATCCAGTCCCAGTAGAACAACAGAACAAGGACCAGTAAAAATAGTATCACTGCATGGAGACTTATTGTGCAGTGATCTATTTTTTGAGTTAAAAAGCGTTTAAATAAGGTGGGAATGGATATGAAGCAGGAGATGAAAAGAGGCTGGGGGAAATACATACTCTTCGTGTTTGTTTTGGTAGTAGCCTATCATTCTTTTACTTTATGTAAAGTGGAAGGGAAATCGATGCAACCGACTTTATATGAAGAAGACTATGTATTTGTAAATAAAGCAGCAGTACATTTTTCTAATTTAGAGCACGGAGAAATTGTCATTATAAAGGAAGAGGATGAGTCGAAATATTATGTAAAACGAGTAATAGGACTTCCTGGTGACGTAATTAACATAACGAATGGATCAGTATATGTGAATGATAAAAAGCAAGAAGAACCGTATACAAATAAAGATTTATTCAATAATACGCAAGTGTTTTACAACTTTCAAAAGACGAAAATCCCGCCAAATAAGTTATTTGTAATGGGAGATAATCGTGAACTTAGTAGAGATAGTCGAAATGGCTTAGGGTATATTGAAGAAGATAACATAATAGGCAAAGTGGAATTTGTATATTATCCGTTTTCAAAAATGAAGATTATAGAATAAGTGGGGTTTTGTATAACCCCACTTATTAAAGTTTCACTTTACCCCGCATTAACGGGCAGTAAGACCCCCACCTCAAAATTCAGCTGTACAAAGGAGTTAGGTGGGAGATCAACTGCCCGTAAAAGCCCGATTGGTTCAACTAATAATAAGTGGGGATGAACCTCCCACTTATTAAAGTTTCACTTTATCTTCTTTAAAAAACCTTTTGGATTAAATGATATGAAGAACTTATGTTTAGATTCATCGATTATGAAGTTGTTATTTTTAGCTAAAAACTCTTCTACAGCTTCCATCGGACCAGGGCCCCAATCAGGAGAGAGGGGATTTCCGTTAATACTTGTATCTTCTACAATCAAGTAACTGTCTTTTGTTACAATAGATTTATAAAGTAAAAGTTCTTTTGCGACATGTTCTTTACTATGATCGGAATCTAAAATAACTAAAATCACATCATCAGGTTTGCGCATACTTAAAATGGTTTGGACGGCCTGTACAGAAACAGAAGAAGCTGTTAAATACGTAATCCGATTATGTGATGGGCGATTTGGTTGTGGGAATATATCGATAGTAAGTACATGACCTTTTCCAATTAAATCTAATATAGAAGCTAAATACAGTGCGCTACCACCATAGAACGTTCCACATTCAATAATTAAATCGGGCTTTAATTCGTGAATGATCTCTTGGTACAAAAAAAGGTCAGAGGGAAGTTTGCAGATTGGAACCCCGAGCCAGTGTGTATCATGTAACCAAACGTTGCTGTCGTAATAAAGTTTTAGAAATTCATTGCTTATAGTATCGATGTTAATTCTCCTTTCTAAAAAGGATTCTTTCGCTTTACGTAAAGTGTTTACGTATGAAAGTTGTACTATATATTATGTAATAAGGAATTGTAAGGCGAGTGTTTTTACTTAAAAATAAGCTAAATAACTCATGTGTAAATGAAAGGGAATGGACATATGTATAAGTACACAATTTGCTTCATTAGAAAAGGAAATGAAATACTCTTATTAAATAGAAATAAAAAGCCGAATATGGGAATGTGGAATGGTGTTGGTGGAAAAATAGAAGAGAATGAGACGCCATACGAAGGGATTATTAGAGAAACGCTTGAGGAAACGGGAATAGAGCTTCCAAGTGTAACGTATAAGGGGAATGTTATTTTTAAAGATAAAGACGAGTCTTGGGATGGTGAGGGAATGTATGTATTCCTTGCTGATTTACCAGATGGAGTACAAATGAATACACCATTAAGTACGGCGGAAGGATTATTAGAATGGAAAGAAATTGATTGGATATTGAATCATGATAATAGAGGTGTAGTTAGTAATTTACAAAAATACTTACCGATAATATTAAAAGAAGAAAATAAGTTAGAGCATATATTCACATATGATAATCGGAATATTATTAACTACACAACTGCATATTTGTCAGAAGATGATGCGAACAAACGGTATGAAAAACAACTTATTTCTCAATAGAAAAATATGAAAACATTCAATCTTATATTCTAGTAGATAATACTTTTATAGAGCAATTAGCATTTTTATGTTGATTGCTTTCATTATATATGAGAGGTGATGATATGTTTCAGAAATATATTTCATTAGGCATCATCGTCATATGTACGGTGTACCTTTTTGTAGCGTGTTCTAAAAGTGATAAAGAACTGAAAGACATTCAAAAAGCAGATTATCTTGTTTCCTATTCAAATGCAATGAAAGATGGTGGTTACATATATGCATATGATAAGAAAGGAAATGAGCTTAGTAAGATAGATGTAGATGGCCAAAGTATGATGAGTAATGCAGAAGATGAAAGAGGGTACTACTTCTCATCAAATAGAAATAACAATCATTATGCAATTGATAAGACAGTAAAGGTACAAGGGATAAATAGACCTAAAGAATTACAAAAGGTAAACGCAGGGGCATACTTCATTCATGCAGAGCAAGGGTATGTTTATTATGATGTGAATATAGGATCGGTAGATGAAAAGAAGGGTTATACAAGTGAACTTGTATATTGGAAAAATAACGACAATAGTCAAGAGAGTGTAGAACTAAAGGGAACGATTCAAGGAGCGCATATTATTGAGAATCACATATTATTTTTGGAGAGTTCAGATGCTAAAAAATAGTTTGTCTCTTGCCTTATGGTGAATTTATCCAACAATATATATAAGTAGTACGTATTATGCTACAATTTACTATAGGTGAGGAAGGAAGGTGTCTTATGAAAATATCCGTTTATGTTGCAAGTGCATTTAGCAAGGATTATAAAGGTGGAAATAAAGCAGGAGTGGTATTTATGGAGAACACATTGACCACTACTCAAAAAATGGCAATCGCCAAACAACTCGGCTATGCGGAAACCGCATTTATATCAGAATCTGAAATTGCTGATTATAAAATTGAGTATTTTACACCAAAAGAGGAAGTTGATCTATGTGGTCATGCCACAATTGGCTCTTTCGCGATACTGATGCATGTAAATAAACTTTTCAAGAATCGCTATACGATTGAAACGAACAGCGGTGTTCTTACTATTACCATAAAAGATGACATCATATTCATGGAACAAAACGAACCGATATTCTATGATGTTATATCTCCAAATGAGTTCATCGACTGCTTTGACATTAAAGATATAGACAATACATACCCAATTCAAATTGTCTCCACGGGCTTAAAAGATATTTTAATTCCTATAAAAAGCGAAACACAATTACATACAATGCAACCTAATTTTGAAAAAATTAAAGAAATCAGTAAGAATTATAATGTTGTCGGGATGCATCTATATACTTTTAATGACAATCGAATAATATGTAGAAACTTTGCTCCACTATACGACATCAATGAAGAAGCAGCGACTGGAACTTCAAATGGTGCATTAGCTTGCTACCTTTATGAACAGCGCTACTTACAAAAAGAAGTCTATGTATTTGAACAAGGTTATTCTTTACACTCGCCTTCCGAAATATTAGTTAAATTAGCAACCGATAGCGAGAATAAAATAGAAAAAGTTTATGTTGGTGGCAAAGGCTATTACTGTGAAACGAAGTGTTTAAATATAGAAAATATTGAGTGAAAATAAAAAAAGAGATGGTAGATCCATCTCTTTTTCATATGCTCCATGATTAACTGCGAATTGCCTTAATCATAAAACGATGTTGCTTCACATCAAAATAACCTTTTTGTAAGATGATTTCATGTATACGATATAATTCCTCATAGTAACCTTCGACAGTGAAATCAGGAATTTGCCACGGAATCGCTTTTAAATAATAAACGATAGCGCCAATGTCATAAAAGCGTTGAAAAGGGAATTCTTCTTTTTCTTCTAAAATAGTAAATCCATTTTGCTTTAACTCAATGCATGCTGCTTCGAGCGACCAACTTGCAAATTCGCTATTTAGCGGTGCGTTAAACTGCTCATTAAGTTCCGCACAATCAAGGCCGCCAACTTGTTGGGTAAGAAATGTTCCATTTGTAGAAAGTATTCTTTTTACTTCAGAAGCAGCATATGATTCATGTTGATTTATGATTAAATCAAACTGACCATCTTGAAATGGTAAAGCAGTATCATCCGTTACCTCTATAACTGTAACCCCTAAAGGTTCTAATTTCTTTCGAGCGATTGGCACGTTTGGAGCATAGCCCTCAGTAGCATAAATAGTTGACGGGAACGGTTGCAACATTGATAAAAACTCTCCGCCGCCAGTACCCATATCGAGCATTGATTCTGCATGCTGCATAAGCTGGAAAGTAGTGCTGCCGTACGACCACGATAAAGGCTGGCTCTTCATTCGACCCGTTTCTGAAATGAATGAGAAATCCCAACCGCTAAAATTTGTATTAGCATTTTCTAATAAAGTTAAAAATAATGGATCACGTTTCATAATTGTATCCTCCTATTTTGTAAGTAAAAGATATGATGAGAAAAGAAAAAAGGAGGACCTCTTATTAAAGTGGAACGGTTTTACGTTTCATGTTCGAATAGATTCATATAAATTCGCTCCTTGTGAGAATGATAATTTATATATTCGGGATAACCGAGTGGAATTCCTTTGAAGTTATTAGGGAAGGTAGTTGTTTAATGGCAAACTGGATGGAGTTTACAGACAAAGAGGATGGTCAAATTTTGGACCAGATATATTGTGAACTTAAGTTTTCACCAAGTGTTTCTATATTCCCATCATTTAAGGTGCCAAGTCCTTTTGTAACATATGATATTTCTCAATACTTTGGAGAGTTGGTAGATTTAAAAGTATTCGATGATTTGGAAAGTAAAGCGATACAAGCTTTCAAAGAGAAAACAGTATCGAATGAATATATCAAGGCACTGGATTGGCAACATGAGTGTTATTGGGTGAATCCACATTTAGAGTTTGAAAGAAATGAATTTGATGAGTGGATTATACCCGTATTTCCGAATGGAGATTACTATTTCTTTATTCAGAAAGACTTTAAGTGGGGCTATTTAGGTAACTCTTGGGAGAAGAGTATAACGATATTTGGAAAAGAATTTATGGAAAGCTTTGAACGAAATAAGCCGGAAATGTTTCAAAATATTTTAAGGCGAGGGTAAAATTTGAAAGAGAAAAACGCTTATACTTCATTCTTGAAGCATAAGCGTTTTTGTTTAGAATACTCAAAAACAAAAATCTTTTGGCAAATTATCATTTTTCATCACCGTTCTTAATCCATGTTTTATAATCCAAGGGTTAACAGGATGCTGTTTATCACGTAACTGCTGCAACCATTGAAAAACGAGTTCTTTATCTTCTTTCGTAATATCGTTAATATGATTGGCTACTGATTTTTGGACATATTTAGAAGGATCATTCATTAATGGTTCAAGAAGCTGTAAATTATTCTTAAAGTCACCTTTCAGAGCTCCCATTTTTTTAGCCCAAGGAAGTCTTGGTCTTGTACCTTCGGAAACTAATCTCCTAATGTGGCTGTTTTCGTCATGGATCCACTGTTGTAATATGTCTAGTGTGTTTTCATGATATGTTTCAAGAAAAGGACGAATAGCATATTCAGCAGTATTCCTTTTTGTTATTTCATACATGGCGTTAAATGAGGATTCAAAATCGTTAAGCCCATATTTTTCAACGTATTTTGCAATAGGCATATATATATAGCCGTTTGTAAATGTACCTACTTCTGTTGTGTTTTCTGGTCCCAATGTTTTCAGTAAAATATGTATTGCTTCATTAAAATCTTTTTGTAATGCAGTATGTAATTCATCTGCTATTACTTCTATACGCTGCTTTAACTCTAAATTTTCAACTTTACATGTTACAGAATCTACAAATATGCTTTTAGAGAAAGTAGGATCGTGTTTACAAATAGAATCAGCCATTTTTTCAGCTAATTCTTCATTAAATAAAAATTTTAACGGAACATATTTACCCATTTTTTCACCTCATTGATCAGCTAAAACAATTTTTATTTTTTTATCGACAACCCATAAACTAAAGTCTCACTTGGAGTCGTAATACTAAAACCTGTCGTCTTATAATCAAGTTTCACCGTATCACCAGTGTAGTCTTTCGTAAATGAATCCATTTGCACAGTAAAATCAGCATCTTCATATACAATGTCATCTGCATTATATGTATCCCAAATTAAATCCACATCAACGAAAATACTACAAGAGTTTGTCATTGTCCCTCTAATGCGAATGATCTTTTTGTCTTTGCGTTCTAATCTAAGTATAGCTGCTTTTGCTTCATCAGTAATGCGAATGTTCATCGTATCCCAACCTTTATGTATATTTTCTTTATTATTGCAAAAACAGGAGCAATAGGGAAGGGAGAAGCATCGGAATAAAAAAACGAGCAAACAAATTTGTTTGCTCGTTTCACTTTATTTCAATTCACATTTATCAAGAGGAATCACTTTCGTTTTCTTCGTAAATTTATATCCTAACCATAATACTAAGAAGAGTGGTAAACCGATGTAAGAAACGAGTACACCGTTCCAATCGATTGCTTCGCCCATAAATGCGCCGTAGTTTTGACCTAAAATTACGATGACACAAAGTGCAAATGCGAAAATTGGACCGAATGGGAACCATTTTGCTCTATATGGTAAGTCTTTTAAATCTTTTCCTTGTGCGATATATGCTTTACGGAAACGGTAATGACTAATTGCGATTCCGACCCATGCGATAAAGCCAGACATTCCAGATGCGTTTAATAACCAAATGTATACAACACCGTCACCGAATAAGGAAGCAATGAAAGCGATACTACCAACAATTGACGTTACGATTAATGCGTTAACAGGTACACCGCGGCTATCTAATTTACCAAGAAACTTTGGTGCTTTTCCTTGGCGAGCTAAATCCCAAAGCATACGAGTTGATGCATACATACCAGAGTTACCAGCAGATAGTACTGCCGTTAAAATAACAGCGTTCATAACAGAAGCAGCAAAGGCAACGCCCGCTTTTTCAAAAATAAGTGTAAATGGACTTACTGTTACATCACTTGCAGCAAGGCTTTCAGTTGTATAAGGAATTAATAAACCGATAACGAGAATCGCAAGGATATAGAATAAAAGAATACGCCAAAAGATAGAACGAATCGCTTTCGGAATATTACGCTCTGGATCAGACGTTTCACCAGCAGCAATCCCTAACAATTCAGTACCTTGGAAGGAGAAACCTGCTGCCATAAATACACCGATTATTGCCATGATGCCGCCGTTAAATGGAGCATCTGCAACAGTGAAGTTTTTGAAGCCAACAGTTTCGCCGCCCATAATTCCAAAAATCATCATGAAGCCGACAATTAAAAAGATAATAATAGTAACTACTTTAATAAGTGCGAACCAATATTCAGATTCACCAAACCCTTTAACAGATAAGTAGTTTAAAAGGAAAATAATAGCTAAACATAATCCACTCCAAATAAGAGAAGGGGTATCTGGGAACCAAAATTTCATAATTAATGTTACAGCCGCTAGTTCAGCAGCGATTGTAATGGCCCAGTTATACCAATAGTTCCATCCAAGTGCAAAGCCAAATGATGGATCAACAAATTTCGTTGCGTACGTGCTAAAAGAACCGGTAACAGGCATGTAAGCTGCGAGTTCAGCTAAGCTTGTCATTAAGAAATAAACCATAATCCCAATTGCGGCGTATGCAATTAATGCGCCACCAGGTCCAGCTGAATGGATGACACCACCGCTGGCAAGAAATAGTCCGGTACCAATTGTACCACCGAGAGAAATCATCGTAAGGTGCCTTGATTTTAAACTACGTTTTAATTCACCTTTTCCTTTTGTAGTTTGTGTTTCAGAGGTAGTTTGATTCGTTGCGCTATTCATGTTCAACACTCCTTTTCTTGTAAGATAGGAAGGAGCGGGGGAGAAAAATGCAAAAAACCGCCAAAGGAATTTGGCGGAACGTTTCACAAATAACCACCCCATCATACCCTTCCGTTAAGATAGCACCCCACGTTTACACGGTAATTTTGTAAACGTGACAGTTCTGTTCCTTTCGGAGACAGCCCCAGCTCATATTTCCAGAGAAGAAATATAAACTTCGGCAACTTTTCCTTTCAAACGGAGTCGGTGACATTCTCTGCGTCTCGTCCGTCTTACTATTAAAAGTCGCAACCTCTACCTCATCGGATTGATGAGGATTTGATATATTGCTAAGATTTTTAATATATGGCAATTGTAATGAGTTTCTGAATATATTGCAAGATATTTTGTTAGGAAAAGTCAAAAATTATCGGTTATTGTTTAGGAAACGCTTGCAAAACTCCACCCGAACCTACTGTTATGTAACAAAAAATAAAGAAAGAAATTGTTATACAAATGTTTCGCAAAAAATATTGAAAAACCCTTTAAAAATAAAAGAAAATTCTGAAAATATAATTCGACATTCATAATAAGGTCATATTTTTTGATATAATTAGAGTAACGTTTAATCAAAAAAGGGGAAATTAACATGAAATTAGAAACAGAAAGGCTCTATATAGTGCCATGTACAGAAGAGAGTATGCAAGTTGCTAACGAGCAAGGATATAATAGTGGTCCACATATTGTAGGGCATGTAGAAACTGTAAAACAAGATGCGGCTTTATTACTTTGGGGAGCATGGTATGTCATTCGAAAAGAAGATGACATCGTTCTAGGTGATATAGGGTTTAAAGGGAAACCAAATGAGGAACATACAGTAGAAATTGGTTACGGATTTATTGAGAAATATTGGAATAAAGGATATGCGACAGAAGCTGTAAGTGAACTAATAAATTGGGCTTTTCAAACAGGAGAGGTAGAAATGATTATCGCGGAGACACTTCTTGAAAATGAAAGCTCGATTCGTGTATTAGAGAAATTACATATGAAGAGAATTAGCACTACAGAAACGATGATTAATTGGAAAGTAGAAAAATAAAAAATACCGCTCGAAGTATATCGGGCGGTATTTTTATCGTTATGGTAGCATTTGTTTTTGATCATTCGGATATCCGGCTGTCGGTGCGTTAGAACGCTTGGAATGATTACGAACAGCAATGAAAATAGAAATAATAACGACAAGACCAACTGCAACGTAAGAAAGTGAAATAATAGTTGGATCCACTTTAAATGTAGTAAGCAGTGTACGAATGTTTGTAAAGATTATAAGGCCACCAACTAATACGCCGAGTAAATGAGAAGGAACGATGCGCACTAACCATGCAGCAATTGGTGCCGCAACGATACCACCGAGCATGAGAGAAAATACCCAAACCCAACTTACTTGTTCCCAGCCAAGTGAAATGAAAAAGCCGATTGTGGCAGCGAGTGAAACAGGAAACTCGCTCGTATCTACAGATCCGATAACTTTTCTAGCTTCATTTCCTCTTGCCAAAAGCACAGGTGTCGTAATCGGACCCCAGCCACCACCACCAGTTGAATCAACAAATCCAGCGAACAAACCAAGCGGAACAAGTTGTTTTGCAGACATACGTTTTTTTGAAGTGACAATTTGTTTTTGAATGAGGAATCGTAATAAAATATAAACCCCTAAAGTAAATAAAAATACGGAAATGTACGGTTTAATTACATCACCAGGTAAATTGCTTAAAAAACATGCCCCAATAAATGCGCCAATTGCTCCTGGTAATGTAAGCCTGGAAACGGTATATTTATCAACATTTCCAAATTTGATGTGAGATGCACCAGAAGCGGCGGTTGTAACGACTTCAGCTAAGTGAACAGATGCGGAAGCTACAGCCGGTGCGATACCAAACATTAATAATAGTGAGGTAGATGTTACCCCGTACGCCATTCCAAGCGCACCATCAATCAATTGAGCGAAAAATCCAATAATAGCAAAGACAATTAATTTTTGCATAAATAATCCCCCTGTAATAATAAATGAAAAAGGCACTTTTCCCGTATGAGAAAAGTGCCTTTGGTTTTTCCAATCAGCAATAATTAAATTTGTTTCATTATAATACATATTAATCGTATAAATCAACTAGGTTTTAAAGTTTTTTGAATTGAATGAAAGAAAAATAAAATATACAATAAAAGGATGGAGAGAAAGGGGAGAAAGACATGTTACGATTTGATCATCTCGTACACGCAGTACATGGTACACCGGAGGAAGCAGCAAAACAAATGCAGGCTTATGGATTTCATACTGCAATAGGCGGAGAGCATATTACTTGGGGTACTTGGAATAGTTTATGTTATTTTGATTTATCATATATAGAATTTTTAGCAGTTCAGCATGAAGAAAAAGCGAAAGAAGCAGACAATCCATTAGTACAAGAAACGGTAGTGAAATTACAAGATGGAGAAGGAATGTTACAAATCGCCATTCGAACAGATGCAATTGAAGAAATAGCAGTTAAGTTTAATAAACATGGATTACATACGATAGGACCATTTGAAGGGAAACGAATGAGAAAAGATGGTCGCCTTTTAGAGTGGAAAATGTTATTTGTAAAGCAAGAAGAAAACGGACCGAAATTACCTTTCTTCATACAGTGGAATGAAACGGATGAAGAAAGAAGAAACGATTTACGTAACATAGGAACAATCACTGAACATAAAAACAAAGTACAACAACTTGATACAATTCATTACGCAGTGAAAAACGTTCGAGAAACAGTGCAGAAATGGGAAGAAGTAATAGGGCTAACTGTAAGCTCAGTCGTAAAAAATGAAAAATGGAATGCGGAATGTCAAAGTGTATCGTTTGGTGACATTCATGTGCAGTTTTGTGAACCAATTGGAGAAGGGCTAGTACTAGAACGATTGCAGCATCATGGCGAAAATCCATTTGCAGTAGAATTTAAAGGTGAAAATAAACGAGAGCATGAAGTGCTAGGTAGTTTGTACATATATTGATAGAGGTGAACATTGTGGAAGAAATGCTTAGAGAGATAGAGAGAAAACTAGAATGGCCTCGTATTGCAAAGTGTACAGCTATTTCAAAAGGTTTTTCACATGAAGAGAAATATAAAGTTGAATTAAAGAACCAAGAAATTTATTTTGTAAAAGTATGTGATGCTGTTCATTTTGAACGTAAACAAGAAGAATATACGTATATGAAACAATTAGAGTTATTACATATTCCAACACCTAAGTTAATTCATTTCATAAAACTTGAGGAATTAAATAAATGTGTTCAAGTATTTGAATGGGTCCAAGGTGTAAATGGTGAAGAAGGTTTAGGGAAGCTATCAGTGGAAGAACAGTATCATGCAGGAAGAAAAGCAGGAGAAGTATTAAAGAGGATTCACTCAATTGAAAAAGAAAGTGCAAGTAATAAATGGGAAACGGTTCGGTGGAATAAATACGAAAGATACGTAGAAGCGTTAGCAAACTACGAAATAGACTTCCTTGATTTGAAGCCAGTATTAAGTTTTGTAGGCGAGCATAAACAATTATTGGAAAATCGCCCTATTACCTTTTTACACGATGACTTCCATCCAGCAAATAGTATGATTCATAATAAGGAGTTTATCGTTATCGATTTTGGTGGATATGATTTTGGCGATCCAATACACGATTTCTATAACGTAGCGATTTTTACTACAAGAATAAGTAAACCATTTGCGGTTGGACAAGTTCACGGTTATTGCGGAGGCGAACCATCGCTTCATTTTTGGCAACTGTACTCATTGTATGCAGCAATGACATTCCCAGCGGATATCGTATGGACAAACCGAAGCACGCCACATTTAGTAAATGATATGAAAGAGAGATTAAACCGAATTATCGAAGATCATAACAATTTTTCATCCTATATTCCAAAATGGTATCAATCACAACATGCGGATATAATAAACTATAAGTAATGGAGGGATTCATATGGATAAAATAGCAGTAATTTCAGATATTCACGGTAATATTCCGGCATTAGATTCTGTACTGAAAGATATTAAAGTAAGAGGAATTGAACGCATTATTTGTCTTGGAGATTTAGTCGGAAAAGGTCCTCATTCTAGCGAAGTGATTGAAATCATTCGTAAAGAATGTGATGGAGTTGTAATGGGGAACTGGGATGATTTTATTACAAAACCGACTGAATTTGAGGCATTAAAATGGCATCAAAAACAACTATCGGAAGAACAAAACGACTATTTAAGAAGCTTACCATTTTCAATCGAATTTTTTATGAGCGGCAAGCTCATTCGTATGTTCCACGCTTCACCGAGAAGTTTATATGAAAGAATTCAACCGCATGCTTCAAGAGAAGAGCGTATTAGTATGTTCGAAAATAGTGAGCTCACAGAGAATATAGAAGGGGAAAGAAAACCAGATGTTGTTTGCTACGGTGACGTTCACCAAGCATTCGTTCAAAATTTCAGAGGGAAAACGTTATGTAATGCTGGTAGTGTAGGTAATCCTCTTGAAATTACACAAGCTTCCTATTTAATATTCGAAGGAACTTACAATGAAAAAGAAGCAGCGAGCTTTTCTATTCAACTCGTACGTGTACCATATGATATTGAATTAGCCATCAGACTAGCAGAAGAACTCGATATGCCAGAAATTGAAGAATACAAACAAGAATTACGGACTGCATTGTATCGTGGGTTTAAGGGAAAGTAAGCTAATCATAATATATCAACGATTTTTCAAATATATCTATCATAACTTCAAATATATCAACGATTCGAATTAGGATATCGACTTACCGATAAATAATGACACAAATTGTTACCTGTAATTATGTTATGTAAATTAATTGTAGGAGGAAATATCATGACTCGAATACAACGCATGAAAGAAATTGTAGATCATATTTTAAAATTAAACTTAACCCATCCAACAAGAGTTGGAGTAAGTGGTATTACAGCTTCGGGAAAAACAACATTTGCAAACGAATTAGCAGAGGAAATGAAAAAGCTCGGAGTTCCAGTAACACGCGCCACCATTGATGATTTTCATCATCCGAGAGCGATTCGCTATGTACAGGGCAAAGAATCAGCAAGAGGATATTACGAAGATGCACACGATTATACAGCTTTCAAAGAAAGGTTATTAAAGCCTTTAGGACATAACGGGAATTTACAATATGAAACGATATCTCATAACTTAATAACTGATATGCCTGTACATAATGAACCGTTATTGGCTCAACCCAATATGGTATTAATAGTAGATGGAACGTTTCTATTGAAAAAAGACGTTGTGCATTTATTTGATTACAAAATCTTTGTAGATACAGATTTTGAGATTGCGAGAAAACGTGGTGCTAAGCGGGAAACTGAAGCTTTTGGAAGTTATGAAGAAGCTGAGAAAATGTTTTTAAACAGATATCATGCGGCCTGTAAGATGTATATAGATGAGCATAATCCGAAAGAGTGTGCGGATGTTGTATTTCGGAATAGTGATTTTGATGATACGGTAGTTGTATGTAAAGAAATTTAATACGGTTTATATAGAAAAAATCGTGAAAGGGGATGTTTTGGGTGGATAAAAAAGATAATCCGAGCGATTGGCCTGTGTGGGCGAATGAGTCAGTAGAGATAGTGAATGCAAATCCTGATTGGCAAGATAAAGGCCGATGCGAAGAACAGCAACTATATGAACTGCTTGCTCCTCACGGTATAAGCAAAGTAATACATATAGGAAGTACATCCATACCTGGTTTACCAGCAAAACCTATCATTGATTTAATGGCTGAAATAGATTCATTTGATAAAGTACTAGATATTTCTGCGGAATTGGCCATATATAATTGGCATTATGTAAGCCCAGAATTAGATGAAAGACCTTGGAGAAGATTCTTTGTGAAAGTTAAGAATAATAGGCGTGTAGCGCACCTACATTTGATGGTTAAAGGAACTGAGCGATGGGAGCAACAACTTTTATTTCGTAACCGCTTACGAGAAAATCCACAATTAGTTTATGAGTATTCAGATCTTAAACAAGATTTAGCTAAAAGATTTAACAAAGATAGAGAAGCCTACACAAAAGCTAAAACAGAATTTATTAAGCAAGTTCTAAAATGATTTAATTTTTGATTGTAACTACGTTTGATTATAAAAGAAAAAACATACTTTATTTTATCACTTAAACTGACATGAAATACATGTAAATAAAGTGAGAGACTGCGATGTTCTAATGTATTTCCTTTTATTTATCAGGATAAATTATATATAATTGAATCAAGTTCATAGAAAGATAGGTACTAAAACGATTCTAAAAATCGAATTGATTTTATAAAAAAAATTAAAGGGAATAAGGCGGAAATATGTTAATAAAGTAAAAAGGGGACAGGGAATATAATGAATGAAGTACTAGAACTAAAAGAAGAACTACTACAAATTAAAAATAATAATTATGCTGTACCAGAAGACGTAGATGCATATCCATATGCGCAGTGGATGCTAGATTATATCGGATCACCCGATGCTGAATTACGCGATGATTTAATTTATAGTACGCTTCACACATGGATTACAAATGATGTATTTAGACAAAAAGAATTACGAGGGTTAATGCTACAAGCAATTAGTCCTGATTATTTATTTTATAAAATTGGTGAAAAGGGCACAGACTCTGTATTTAAACGTGCATTCTCCGTATTAATTCCGCCACTTATTTTATCTGTTCATGAAAGAGAACCACTGTTATCTGAAGAGCAACTGTACAGTGTGGCAGAACAAGTGTTGGAATATGTATATTTAGAAGAAGATGTAAGAGGTTACGTAGAAGGAAAAGGCTGGGCACATTCTACTGCACATGCTGCTGATGCACTCGATGCGTTAGCACGTACTATACAAAATCGCGAGTTTTCATATGCAATACTAGCTGCTGTTCGCCAGAAGGTTCGATTAAGTGATTACGTATATGTGCACTTTGAAGATGAGAGATTAGTAGCGCCAATTATGTCGTTACGTAACCAAAATCTTTTAACTGAAGAAGAGTGGAGCAATTGGCTACATAGCATAGCAACTGTTGAAGACATCCGACATCCGCAGCATGCTATTTTAGTACAAAATATTAGAACTTTCCTAAGAAGTTTTTATTTCAGAGTTTTAGAGGCAGAAGGTAGTACAGCCTTTACAGATGATATATTGGAGACTTTGAAGGGTTTGCGTAGGTATTAAAAATATATTTTTTAAATAGCAGAGTACATAAAACCACCACCTCCCAACCATACTAAAAAATGTGCTGGAGGTGAATGTTATGGACGAAAAAGACTTTGAAAAAGTTTATAATGATTACTTACATCAAGGAGAAGAGCAAGCTCAATTTGAAGTAGACCATGAAGTCAATTCAGGAGCAGAACAAATTGTTGCCGTTCGTAAAAATGATGATGGTGATTTAGTAGCGTTTAAAACAAGTAGCGGGAGAGAGTTAGATTATATAACTGCTCTTAGTGAAGCAAAATCAGGGAAATTAGCTCATGTGGACGTATTTCATAAGTATGGTAGAGATATTATACGTAGTGAACCTGATGGAATAAAAGAAAATAACTTAGATAATTTACCTTCATTTTAAACGGGTAAACCTCAAGAAGAGAATGTTCATTACGATATTCTCTTCTTTTTTATTAAGCTTTCCCTACAAATAGAAGGTTCATTTTTATAGTGCAATCATACTTTTAAAGAGCGCTCTAAATTTCTCTTTATCTTCGGTTGTAAATGGTTTCGGTCCCTTTGTACGCTTACCGCTTTTTCGAACCATTGCACTTAAATATCGTGTTTGTAGTAGTTGGTCAATGTTTTCATTCGTATACTTATAGCCTTTATGGTGTAGCACGATACAGCCTTTTGCTAAAGCGAGCGAAGCAAGACCGTAATCTTGTGTTACGATTAAATCTTCTTTTTGGGCTAATTGCATAATCCGGTAATCTGCAGCATCTGCTCCGGAATCAACATAAATTGTTTCGACACCTTTTGGTTGTTCCGCACTAGAGTAATGAGAAAAGCTAGTAACGAGGGTTACAGGGATTTCTGCATTCGTAGCCTCTAAAATAATCACATCTTTTACAGGACAAGCATCTGCATCAACGTAAATTTTCATTTTTATCGCTCCTATAAAGTGAAACTTTAATCAGTGGGGGGGGTTCATCCTCCACTGATTATTAGTTGAACCAATCGGGCATTTACGGGCAGTTGATCTCCCACCTAACTTCTTTGTTACAGTTGAATTTTGAGGTGGGAGTTTTATTGCCCGTTAATGCGGGGAAACTAGGTTCGTGTTGATAATAATGGTAGATTTTTCTTTTGTCAAACGATAAAGCTTTATGTAAAGTCATTTTCCACAAACTAAAATAGCTTCGCGCAAACGAGAAATACCTTCCTCAATTTGATCAATATTTACTTTTCCATAAGATAAACGAATATAACCATCTTTCGCGCCGAAAATACTACCTGGCATAAAAGCAATCTCTTGTTTTAAGCTTTGCATAATAAGTTGTTTTTCGTTTATCGATTCTTTTAATTTTCCCCATATGTATATACCACCAGTAGGATTAGAAAAAGAGATTTTGTCGTGAAGTTGCTCGTTTAGGGCGCGAACGATAACGTCTCTTTTTTCTGCTAATTGTTTTCGTAACGGTACGATATGAGAATGAAATGGTACGGTTTCGAAAAATTGTTGCATAAGCCACTGCGGGAAAATACTCATACCTAATTCCATTTGGTGCCTTGCGTCGGATAACCTTTCTACTACAGACTGCGGAGCGACAAGCCAGCCAACTCGTAAGCCTGGTGCAATCATTTTTGATAAGGAATGTACATAAATGACAGTTCCATTTTCATCAATTGATTTTAAAGTAGGGCAAGGTTGTTTCTTTTCTAGCGTAAGTAAACTAGACGGATCATCTTCCACAATTGCAATTCGTAAGTCTGCGCAAAGTGATAACAGTTTTTTTCTACGGTTTGGATGAAGCATAGTTCCCGTAGGATTTTGGAAGTTTGGATTTAAAAAAATCATTTTAATCCGATGCTTTCTATATAATTCTTGCACATCATCCGGATTAATACCATGTTCATCGACAGGTAACGGGAAAATACGAATACCTGCTGATTGGAATAACGGTAAGGAATAACAGTGTGAAGGACTTTCGAAAGCGACCGCATCACCTGGATTTAATAAACATTGCACGATAAGGTGAAGGGCTTGCTGTGCGCCAGAAGTAATCATAATAGACTGCTCAGTCGCTTCAACTTTTAAATATTCCTTCATATATTTTACTACCGCTTGTCTTAGCGGGAGATAGCCTTGCGGATGATCGTAACTTAATGAATGTGTTAACGGTTGTTCTCGTAAAATCGTTTGTAGTTGATCGTGAGGATAGAGGTTACAACCGAGCTCTCCGTTTGCAAAATCTATAATATTTTCATTTTGTTGTACTTCCGCACGAATATGGCGAAGTAAAGGTAAGTTTGGTAAGAATGTACCACCTTCTACGAAATTTCTCCAGTTCGGCGTTAATGTTGGAGAGACGCCCCACATATGTGTACTTACACGTGTCCCTTTACCAGTCGTACTTTCTACAATTCCCATAGCACGTAGTTCATTATAAGCAGTAGTAACTGTACTTCGATTTACATTTAACTGCGTAGCTAATTTCCGTTCTGAAGGGAGGAAGCTACCTGGAGGAAGTTCTCCGTATGTAATACGTTTTTCAATAAAGTCAACAACTTGCTGATAAATAGGGATTTTACTGTCGTTATCTAGCTTCCATTCCATACAAACGCCTCCGCATCTCTTATATACATTCAGTATAACAAATTGGCTGGGTAAAAAAACAGCCAATTGGACGGTGTTATATCCAGCCAATTTTACTATGCTAAATATGGAAGGGGAGATTCGAATGAAAAGATGGCAAATGGAATGGCTCCTAGTATCAGTAGCATTAGTATGGGGAGCAAATTATACAATTGGAAAGTATGGTGTGGCATATATGTCATCCATTCAATTTAATAGTTTACGATTTTTAGTAGCATCTCCGGTATTATTACTTATTACATTTATGATGGAACGTTCATTACGTATTGAAAGGAAAGACTGGTTACGATTAGTAGCAGTCGGTATCGTTGGTACGGCAATGTATCAAACGATGTTTATGCTATCTGTGAAATACACTTCAGCAACGAACGCCTCATTATTAATTGCGATGTCACCTATTTTTACAGGGATATTAGCAGTATTACACAAACAAGAACGTTTTTCGATGAAAGTACAAATTGGTTCAATAGTAGCGTTTATTGGTGCAGCATTCGTTTTATTAACAGGACATACAGGAGGAGCTACTTATGAGTATGCGTGGCTCGGAAATGTAATTGGATTAGTCGCAGCAATTGCGTGGGGATGGTATCCAATATTAGCGCAACCTCTTATCACAAAATACTCCGCAATGAGAGTCACATCATGGTCTACTTTAATTGGAATTGTACCGCTAGTTATATACTGTTTATTCAACGTAAATTCATTAACATGGCCAGTAGATACGCCAAGCTGGGGATCACTAGCATATTCAATCATCTTCGCGACCATCTTCGGACTAGCAATGTGGTATGTCGGTATTAGTCAAATAGGCTCAACAAAAGTAATGGTTTATATGTATCTTGTACCTTTATTCGCAGTTATCTTTGCGGCAGTAACAATTGGGGAGCAAGTTAATATGATGCAACTCGTTGGCGGGCTTATAATCTTTATCGGTTTATATGTTGTAAAAAAAGGCGGAATGAAAAAGCCTGCTCTCAATTTGAAAAAAGTAAGTTAACAGTAAAAATGATCTCTTTCATATAGAAGGAGATCATTTTTATTTTCGTAATAAAAGTGCTTGTTGAACGGCCCATTTTTGATGCTCATGAATGAGAAGCTCGATAGCAAGTAAAGGAGACATCCATCGCAAAACATGATCCTCCTCACAATTTTCAGTTTGTTTCTGCACCATGTTCGCAATGTAAAAGAACCCATCATTTAAATAATATGTATCTTCCATTTCTGCATAAAAATATCGTGCCGCATTACCGATGTACTGACCAATTTCAATTTCCCATCCTAATTCCTCTAGTAGTTCGCGGTGCAAACATTCTTCTTTTGTTTCATTACCTTCCATGCCGCCACCAGGTAAAAAGTAACGGTCACCTTTTTGGATAACAGCAATCAATGAAGAAGATGAATGGAAAATAATCGCATAACAACTAGGTCTTAATACATAATGAACGGTAGATTTTTTTGAGCCAAACGTGAGTTTTGAAATCATAAAATACGACCTTTCTCTATAAAATACATAAAAGGGATATTAAGGTAAAAAGAGAATCATATAAGTATAATCTTAATAGATTGGAGTGGTAACACCATGATAAATCGAAAATGTTCAAGGTGTAAAGAAATAACGGGTACAATACATGGGGGTAAAAAAATAAAGGAAGAATTTTTGTGTGAAGATTGTCTGCAAAAAGGAATTGCAAGCGGGGAAATCGAATTATCACAAGTGGAGCAAAAAGAAACTTCGTATCTTTCTATAAAAATATTAAAAATAATGAGTGTGATTTATTTAATAGCATCTATTTTTATGGCTTTTTCAACCGGTCCATTTATACATAATATAGGATTTGATGAAATCTCCATTTCGGGCCCAGAATTAGGTCTAATAAGTATTGTTATGTTAGGTTCTATATTTCAGTCTGTTCTTGTATTTTGTGGGATTTGGGTATTCATCCTTTTAGTAGAAACAGTCATTAAAATTTACGAAAAAATGAAGTGAGTGAGAGGGAGAAATATATGCGAGTAAGAAACATCCAAGGGGAAGATTATGTAAAGATTCATTCTGTTTTAAATGATTGGTGGGGCGGAAGAGATATGGCTGATATGTTGCCAAAACTGTTCTTCGTTCATTTTCAAGAAACGAGTTTTATCATTGAAGAAGATGGGGAAACGTTAGGTTTCTTATGTGGATTTTTTTCACAAACATATAAAGATGAAGCATACGTTCATTTTATCGGTGTAAATCCGAAGTATAGAAGAAGAGGAATCGCATCGACATTGTATTCTTATTTCTTTGATGTTGCTCGTGCAAATAACCGTAAAGTTGTAAAAGCAATTACGTCACCAACTAATAAAAAGTCGATACAGTTTCATCAAGAAATCGGTTTTCGAATTGATGCCGGGGATGATGAGATAGAGGGTGTATCGGTACATACAAATTATGATGGGAACGGCGGTAGTAGAGTTTTGTTTTTGAAAAATGTGTAAAAGTAGGCTAGCTTAACGTTAGCCTTTTTGTTGTGAGGAGATAAAAGTATGGAGAGTAAACAAAGTAGAAATGAGTACTTACGACGCATTTATAAAGTGCAAGATTATATAGAATCAAACATAGATAATCCACTTTCAATTGAAGAGTTAGCAGATGTAGC
This sequence comes from Bacillus sp. BC08, assembly GCF_054326875.1. Taxonomy (NCBI): domain Bacteria; kingdom Bacillati; phylum Bacillota; class Bacilli; order Caryophanales; family Bacillaceae; genus Bacillus; species Bacillus sp. BC08. Next base: position 138,327 of record NZ_JBTGPA010000031.1, read on the forward strand.
AGGATTTTCAAAGTTTCATTTTCATCGGATTTTTAAGGGGATAGTAGACGAGCCATTATCACGGTATGTAAACCGATTGAAATTAGAAAGGGCAACACATTTACTTACATATCGCACAGATATGACGATTACACATATTGCGTATCACTTCGGATTCACAGATTCAGCAGTTTTCTCCCGAACATTTAAAAATTATTACGGAATAAGTCCATCTCAATATCGAAACGACAATAGCAAGAATTGCAAAGACGTAAGCGGAACTTCTCAATACAATGAGTGTAAGAAGGTTCGAGGAAATGTTGAAATTGTATCAGCGGACGATATACACGTCGCATACATAAGGCATATCGGTACATATGAAGAGTTAACAATAGCTTTTCCAAAAATGATAGAGAAATTATTTCATTACGCAGTGGAGGAAAACTATCATGTATTTGAGGATACGAAAGTATTAACCATTTACCACGATCATCATGAATTTACTGAGGACAATCATTTAAGAACTAGTTTATGTATAACAATTCCGAATGAGTCCGCAGTAGAAACGAGCGACATTGGAATAATGATAATACCTTCTGGAAGATATGCGGTAGGTCATTTTGAAATATTCCAAGATGAATATAAAGGAGCATGGGATTTCTTATACGGTGAGTGGCTTCTCAATAGCGGATATAAGCCGAGAGATTCGTATCCTTTCGAAATGTATAAAAATGACCCAAGGCAGCACCCGGAAAATAAACATATAGTTGATATATATGTACCTATCGAGCCTTTTTAATCATGGGTTAAAGGGGAATGATTAATGAAAACTGCTGAAAAGTTAGATCTGATTATAAAAGAAGAATACAAAAATATTAATGGTATGTTAGTAGTGCAGAGAGGTAATGTTGTTTTTGAAAATTATTATAATGATCACGGTCCAGATGATGCATTTCATATAGCGTCAGTCACAAAAACGATAATTTCTGCGTTGATTGGACTATGTATAGATAAAGGGTATATAAAAAGTGTTGATCAAAAAGTAATAGAATTTTTCCCGGAATATAACGTTCATTCACCTGAAATAACAGTACGACATCTGTTGACAATGACAGCTCCACATCCTTTCGTAGACTGGCAGGAACCGTTAGAAGAGCTATGTACGCAACGAGATTGGGTACAGTATACGTTAAATAGGATAGGAGCAGGCGGAGAAGTTGGGATTTTTAAATATTCATCTGCAGGAGCTCATTTATTATCAGCAATCATAATGAGCGTAGCAGAAAAAAATGCACGTGAATTTGCGAATGAATACTTATTTCAACCACTCGGTATGAGAGAAATTCCAAACTATAATATGAAGGCATTTGGATTCGATGACCTATTCGGAAAAAGTGTGAAAGGATGGGTTCACGATCCAAATGGTATTTCAACAGGCGGCTGGGGACTTACGTTAACAGCTAGAGATATGGCTAAGTTTGGACAGTTATATTTGAATGAAGGTATTCATAATGGAAAGCAAATACTATCAAAATCATGGATAAAAGAATCGACAGAAATGAACCAAAATCAATATGGTTACTTATGGTGGTTACGAGAAGAGGATGGAATCTTTTCATACTGTGCAATGGGCGATGGTGGGAATGTAATTGGCTGCGTACCAGAGAAGGAACTGGTGGTGGCGATTGCTTCTGAAGTCATACCGAATGCAGAGGATAGATGGAAGTTAATTAAAGAGTGCATACTTCCTTATTTAAAAGATTAATATGGTTATTTTTATAAAAACAAGAATAAAAGGTTTAGTTAAACTTGTTTTTTTCTTCATGATAGAAAAAAGTGATGTATTAACTAAGTTGAGCACCTAAGATTAGAAAACTTCAACACCTATACGATTATTGAATAGGTGTTGAAGTACTTTATAATTTGTTTAGGTACTTTTAACTTTTCGATGTATTAGATACATAATGCCAAACACAATTACGAGCAAGATAAATTTAATTAATTCCATTAGGCTAATATCCCATTTTGTTTCTACTCCATCTGTTAAATAAAATACATTAAACATACCATGTAAAATTGCAGGTGTTATCACAGAGCGGCTATACTCTCTCGTATATGTCAAAATTATAGATAATATAAATAATAATGAGAGATAGCTTAATATTCCTATAAGCTGAAACTCATAATTTTTATAAAAGATTGATACTGGTAAATGCCATAAAGACCAAAGTGATGCAGTAATGATTGCTGTTTGTTTTAATGAAAAATTTTTTCGTAAATGGTAATGAAAATTTCCACGCCATATGATTTCTTCTAAAAATGCAGAAAAAGCAGCAATTGTAAGACCAATGAGCAAGAGAACTCCCAATTCATTCCAATGATGAAATAAGAAATTTATATTATAAATATAAAAATAAAAATGGAGACATAGTCCTAGAAGTATTGGGGATAAAATGGAGAAAATTAATGTTTTTATTTTTGGACGTGAAATTCCAAATGTATGAACTATTTTTTGTTTCGTATATAATTTCTGATATAAAATAGCAGCTAAAAGCGGAATGACCATCGTAAACCCTAAATAATTACGACCATTTTCTATGTTCAGTAAGATGATATATACAAGCGATGTGAGGCAATACATACATAATGTTGAATGATAAACTATGTTTCTATTCATATTGTTCACCTACTTACATGTATAAGTGATTAATCAAATATCCGATATTTTAATTATATATGAAATGGAAATTACATATGTTGAACTTGTAGAAAAAGTTAGACTAACCCCGTAACTTTTCACAGCAAAAAATCGTTTAACACAAGTAAGGATTTTCAATCACGAATGGGGGAGAACTATGAAGATTCTAATTTTAGGTGGTACACGATTTTTAGGAAGAGCTTTTGTAGAAGAGGCATTAAAAAGAGGGCATGAAGTTACATTATTTAATCGCGGAACGAATAAAGAAATTTTTCCTGAAGTAGAGCAGTTAATTGGTGACAGAAATAATAATGTTTCAAGTTTAGAAAATCGAAAATGGGACGTTGTCGTAGATACGTGTGGATTTTCTCCACATCACATTAGAAATGTTGGAGAAGCCTTACACGATAATATAAAGCATTATATATTCATTTCAAGTCTGTCCGTTTATAAAGATTGGATTCCGCCTCATATAAAAGAAGATTATATATTACAATCCGAACCTACGGGTGATCAAATAAAGGCTGTGGAGAATGGTGAAGTTTCTCCTTATGAGTATTACGGTGCGCTGAAAGTATTGTGTGAAAAAGAAGCAGAGAAGTATTGGCCAGGGCGTGTTTTACACGTAAGAGCAGGACTTCTTTCAGGGATGTTTGATTATACAGATCGGCTTCCATACTGGATTGGACGTGTAGCAAAGGGAGGAAAAGTGTTAGTTCCAGGAAGAAAAGGCCGTCCAGTGCAGATAGTTGATATAAAAGACGTCGCAAACTGGGGACTAAACATGGCAGAAAACAATAAAGCAGGTACATTCAATATAACAGGTCCGAAAGATGAATTGACGATAGAAGAGCTATTAAATACGTGTAAAAAGGTTACGAATAGTGATGCTGCATTCGTTTGGGTAGATGAATCATTTATGAAGGAACATAAAGTGCAGCCTTGGACGGAGATGCCTTTATGGCTTCCGGAAACTTTTTCATTAGAAGGCGAAACGAAGCCATGGAAAGGTGGGTTTTCTATTAGTGTCGAGAATGCTGTTAAAGCGGGACTTACTTTTAGCAGATTAGAAGATACTGTGACGGATGTGTATGAGTGGATGAAGAGTATGGAGGAATGGGAATTAAAAGCAGGGATTTCAGGCGAAAGGGAGAAGGAATTGTTAGAAAAATGGTATCAATAAAAAAACTTATTTTACTAGGTGATTTAAAGCAAGGAGATGCTCTTCCTTCAATGCGTCAGTTAGCAAAAGATTTAAGAGTAAGTATTATTACAACGAAAAGAGCATATGAAGAACTGGAAAAAGACGGTTTTATTTATTCAATTGTCGGAAGGGGGTCCTTTGTAGCAGAACAAAACATTGAAACTATGAAAGAAAAAAAATTAAAGACAGTTGAAGAAAAGTTGTGTGAAGCGATTCAAAATGCTAAACAAATGGATGTTTCTTTAAATGATCTAAAAGAAATGCTTACAATTTTATACGAGGAGGAGAACTCTTGGAAAATGTAATAGAACTTCAAAATGTCAGTAAATCTTTTAAAGGATTTCAAATTAAAAATTTTTCGATGGAAGTAAAAAAAGGATTTGTTACGGGTTTTATTGGGGGAAATGGATCAGGTAAATCTACAACGATTAAAATGATTATGAATCTAATGAACCCGGATAGTGGAAATGTCTTCTTATTTGGCATGAACTATTCGACTGATGCGAAGCGAATTAAAGAAAGAATTGGTTTCGTTTATGATGATAATGTGTTTTATGATGAACTCACATTAAAGGAAATTACTAAAATTATTGCGCCTGCTTATAAAAAATGGGATTTTAACCAATTTACATATTATAAAGATCTGTTCGAATTACCATTAAATAAAAAAATGAAAACATTCTCCAAAGGAATGAAAATGAAGGCCTCTCTTGCAATTGCCCTTTCACATCATGCTGAACTAATTATTATGGATGAGCCTACTTCCGGACTCGATCCGGTATTTAGAAGAGAATTATTGGATGTTTTACAAAATATTATGCAGGATGGTGAGAAAACAATCTTTTTCTCATCTCATATTACAACGGATTTAGACCGCATTGCCGATTATATTACATTTATTCAAAATGGGAAGCATATTTTTACAAAAGATATTTATGCCATTGCAGAAGATTATATTTTGGTCAAAGGACCACTAGATATGTTAGATTTTGATACTGAACGTGAATTTATATCTGTATGTAAGGCAAATACAGGTTTCGAGGGATTGATTGAAAATGTAAATTCTATCGAAACTTTATTTAATAAAGAAGTGGTGATTGAAAAACCAAGTTTAGAGGATATTATGTATTTCATGAAAAAGGGGGAGTCAAGATGCTTAATTTAATTAAAAAGGATTTGATTTTACAAAAAACTTTTTTACCTGCTTATCTCTTATTTCTAGTTACCTATTTGTGGGCCGGCATGGATGTAGCATATGTCATAATCATTTGTAGTGCCGTTTTTGTAATTAACACATATCAATCTGATGATAAAGATAATGCTAATATTTTAGTAAACTCATTACCATATACTAGGAAAGAAATTATAAGTTCAAAATACGTTGGAACCTTATTTTTTACAATAGTAATCATCCCATTTTGTTTGGTTGGAAAATATTTCATTTTAGACAGCATGGAATTTCAACTTTCCTTAGAAAGTTACATCCTAGGCTTCTTGGCAGTCATGCTGATTACTGCATTTTACATCCCATTTTTTGTTGCATTTAAAGTGAAAACACTTGTACCAGTTTTTATATTTTTATCTATTGGAGTTATATATTTAATGCGAAATACTCCATATTTATTAAATAAATATGCTAATGGCGTATTGACCTTTTTAAAAGAGATTTCAGATTTGAAATTATATCTTATATTTGCTGTCATAGCAATGGGGTGCTATGGGGTTTCATGGATATTATCTATTCGTATCTATCAGAACAAGGCTCTTTAATAGCAAGTTCTAAAAGGAGGATCATTTAAATGACATCAAAAAAAGGGCGTCCTATTCGAATACGAAATTGGCTGAAAACTCTTGGAGCATTTTTCGTTATGCAACTAATTTTTCTCATCCTTGATATGAATTCGTGGATACCGAACTTCAAGGAAGGGGGAGTTGGGGAGCGTCTCGTTAATTCAGAGTTCTTTACGGAATGGTTCGCTCCTTATAAAACAAAGCAATTTAACGTATTAACGGTAGTTATGGCTATTTTATTATTCCTAAATGTATTAACAAGTGCAATAAAAGACGCCTTTTCTAGAAAAAGAATTAATTAGCACATAAGTTGACCTTGCGTCTTTTTTAATAATGTCTTAACAATATTTAAAAACAACAGGGGAAAGATAAAAACTCCATTTATTGAAGTTTTACTCTATCTTTCACAACGATTTTCCAAAACTTATTTGATTTCTCAGTTTGCTGGATTAATAACGTTTCCATTCGTACCCCCATAATGTTTTTCTAGTGTGCCCTGCGATTGTATTATATGTATATATACCTGTAATGATAAAGGATAAGTGTAATTATCAGAAAGTTAAAAACTTATTGAATGGAATAGAAAAATTTAGTAATCTTATTTGTACAGAACATACATAATAGTTTTATAGTGATTTTTAAATAAAGTATAGGGGGCAATCGGTATGGATCTAACATTTAAAGTTGAAGAAACATGTTTTAATTATCGCGTTGGAGCAATTTGTAAACATGATAATAAAATACTTATTCTGCAAGGTGACGGCGAAGATTTTTGGTACGTACCAGGCGGAAGAGTGAAAATGCTAGAAAATAGTAAAGATGCGTTAAAACGGGAGCTTGCTGAAGAGTTAGCTGTACCTATTGAGGTAAAGAGATTTATATGGTCAGTAGAAAATTTCTTTACACTTTCTGAGCGGAAATTTCATGAAATTAGTTTTTATTATGAAGTAGAGCTTCATGAGTTACCTGCAAATGGGGCAGAGGAATATATTTTGGAAGAAGAAGGTAGAACATATTTCTTTAAGTGGGTACCTGTAGAAGAGTTAGATACATATAACTTGCAGCCAGCGTTTATAAAAGAGAAAGTAAAGGATGTATTCGTTCATACAGAACATATTGTTTTACAAAAGTAAATGCATGCGGAGGGGAAAACGGTGAAGGGGACAAAAAAAGAGATTCATGTAGACGGCAAAGTAATTCTATATACACATATCGAAAAAGGTTCCAGTACAGTTTGCTTTATGTTCTCAGGTTCAGGATATAATTACGATAAACCGTTATTTTATTATGCGACGATGTTAATGCTTGAACATAAAATAGATGTAGTACATATTCATTATTCTTATGACGAACAAGTAATGAATAAATCAATGGAAGAAATAACGAAAGTAATGATGGTTGATATTAATCCTATAATGAAGGAAGTATTAAAGGGTAAGCAATATAACGATACTATGTTTTTAGGGAAGTCACTCGGAACAATTCCGATTGCAAATGATTTAATGAAGAGAGAAGAGTTTTTACAGTCAAAAATGATACTACTTACACCTTTACTAACGTTTGATTCTATTTTTGAGTCTATCCTACATTGTCATCATGAAGGGATATTAGTAATTGGAGATAAAGATCACCAATATAATGCAGATCAAATCGATCAGTTATATAAAACGAATTTACAGATTGAAGTTGTCAAAAACGCAAATCATTCTGTAAATGTTGGGAGATTGGAAACAGAGAATTCAATTGAAGCGATAGCAAAAATAATAGGAAAACTTAAAGAAGTTGTTAGGACAAACTAACCAATCAATACATGCAAAAAGAGGTGCAATTTGCACCTCTTTATTATTTAATAAGCCCTCAACACATGAAGCAAATAATCCTTACGATTCAGCGGATTATAATCAACACGTTTTCGAGTAGGAAAGGGAGCCTTCAGTTTATTGTAACCAGATGGCTTCGTTGTAAAAATACCTTCTCCTTCTGTAAATGAATGAAGCATTCGCTTAAAATTCTCTGTTTTCGCAACAGGTAATGAGCCTGTTAACTGGTAAGAATCATGATTTAATTTAGGCTCGCTAAAAGTTGCTGGAATGGCAGCGAGCTTATACATCGCGGTACTAATTGCTTGCTCTGGGACAGTTAATTCGAATTCGTTTACTGGTTCATATACACATGTTTCAGCTTGCTTTAAAGCATCCATTAAAACGAGTGGTGTTAAGTTTCTAAAGTCACTTGCTGTTGTAACAGGACTAGCATAACTGGTATGTGTTAACGTGACGATAATGTCCGTAACTTCCCATCCATATAATCCTTGTTTTAATGTTTGAAATACAGTATCCTCAATCGCTTTATGAAATGCTAATGGAAGTGATCCAAGCTCAACACCTAGCCTATATGTTATGCCAGAATTAAGTTCACCACGTTCGATTTTAAAACCAATTGTTGCGTAAAATGGATTCGCTTTTTCGCCCATTACTTCAACGCTATTCCCTACGCCAATTGGCTTCTCAATACATACAACTCGCGTATTTGAGAAAGTAACCTGCAAATTATATTTCTCCAAAAGTGTTGTTTCAATTACTTCTTTTTGTACTTCACCGAAAAGGCGAATATATAGTTCATTATGAATATCATCTTTCCACACTTTAATGAGCGGATCTTCTTCACATAGTTCCATAAGTGCAGCGTATAGATCATGAATTTGTTCTTTTGGTAATGCTTCAATAGCAGCTTCCATTTGTGGTTCGGCAAAGTGAATGTCTTTTATATAATCCGTTCGTTCACCGATAATATCACCAATTTTAATATCACTCAGTCCCCAAACTTTACAAAATTCTCCGCTAGAAACGGTAGAAGTTTGAACAGCATTTCCGTTATGAAACATGCATATTTTCTTAATCTTTTCTTTATGCGTCAGAGCTTCATCGCGCTGTATATCAACATATTTTCTAACGTGTAAACGGCCAGAAAAAACTCTTACATATGCAATCTTTTCCCCAGAAGGTTCACGTTCAATTTTAAAAACAACACCGGATAATATTTCATTTTCTGCCGAATTTTTAGCTGGAATTAAGTCTGAAATATTTTCGAGCAGTTCAGTTACTCCCATACCTGTCATAGCTGAACCGAAAAAGATAGGGAACACATTTGCTTGCGCTATTTGTTTAATGAGTTCCTTTCTTAATCGTGTGTCCGGTATGATTTCATTATTTACATATGACTCAAGTAACGATTCATTATATGGTGCTAACAGTTCCATACAATCGTCATATGAGTTGTATTCAATAATTCGTGCTTCCTTTGTTCCTTCGTTTTCTACAGAGTAGAAAGGGAATGCTTCATTTGAAAGAATTTCTTTTATTTGTTTCATAACTTTTTCAGTATTTGCACCGCTACGATCAATTTTATTTACGAATAATATTGTTGGTATGTTTAGTTTCTGTAATGTCCACATTAAAATTTTTGTTTGTGCTTGGACACCTTCAACAGCAGAAATAACTAAAATTGCACCGTCTAAAACGCAGAATGATCGCTCCACTTCAGCGATAAAATCAGCGTGTCCAGGTGTATCAATGACATTTACTTTTAAGTCATTGATACAGAAAGAAACGACAGATGCTTTAATCGTAATTCCGCGCTGCCTTTCTAATTCCAATGAGTCAGTTTGCGTATTACCACTATCTACTCGGCCAATTTCTTTAATCACATTCGTTTCATAAAGAATACGCTCAGTCAAACTCGTCTTGCCAGCGTCTACGTGCGCGACAATCCCTATATTTATTGTTGTCATATGTGAATATCCTCATTTCATTTTCCATTTTTAATTCCTCATTTCTATTTGTGTATTGCCGCATTACAATCACTCTCCAGTTCTTTAAATTAGTATTATTATAGTGCAATTAACATTATTTGTAACGCGACAAAGCGCCTTAATTTGGAAAAATATAAATGAAAACAAAATGCTTGCATTCTAAATAGATATAGATTATATTAATTGACATATCAACTATTGATACATCAAACGTTTTTATTTTGTGTATAAAGGAGGGATAGTTTGACAAGTTCATGCTCAAAAGAAGCGATTATTTTATATAAATTACACTTTCTAAATAAAGAAGTAAGTTCGAAGTTTGAAGGTTGTACGGGTATGAGCCAGTCCCGATTAGAGCTTATACTTCAGTTATATGAAGTAGGTGAAATTAGTCAAAAAGCACTTCAACAAGAAGTGAATATTGATAATGCTGCGATAACGAGGCATTTAAAGCAGCTTGAGGCAAATGAAATGATTACAAGACGTAAAAATCCAGATGATAATAGAATTACATTGGTTTCTCTAACTGAGGAGGGACGAAATAAAATTCAGGCGTTTCAAGAGGAAAAAGAACGTTTTGCAGCTTCAGCATTTAAAGGGTTAAGTGAAGAACAGCGCGATAATCTTTTAACTATGTTAAATCACATTCAAGAAAATATAAAAGAACTATAAAAAAGGGAGAATACAACTATGACTAACTCAGTAAAAACAAATGATTTTAACGAAATTTTAACAGGACGCCGTTCAATTCGTAAGTACGATCCTTCAGTGAAAATTAGCAAAGAAGAAATGACAGAAATTCTTACAGAAGCAACACTTGCACCATCATCTGTAAACATGCAACCATGGAGATTTTTAGTAATTGAAAGTGACGAAGCGAAAGCGACACTTGCGCCACTAGCGAAATTCAATCAATCTCAAGTAGAAACATCTTCAGCAATGATTGCTTTATTTGGCGATTTAAACAACTTTGATAACGCGGAAGAAATTTACGGTACAGCTGTAGAGCGCGGTTTAATGCCAGCAGAAGTAAAAGAAGATCAAATGAAAAAACTTTCAGCTTACTTCTCAATGGTTACACCAGAAGTTATGAAAGATACAGTACTAATTGACGGTGGCCTTGTAGCAATGCAAGTTATGTTAGCGGCTCGTGCTCACGGTTATGATACTTGTCCAATTGGTGGATTTGAAAAAGACCAAATCGCAGAAGCATTCGGATTAGATAAAGAACGTCACGTACCAGTTATGTTAATTTCAATCGGAAAAGCTGCTGATAGTGGTTACCAATCAGTACGCCTTCCAGTTGAAAAAGTTGCTGAATGGAAGTAATTTCAAAGAAAAAAGTGGAATATGAGAGGGGAAACACCATGATTATTATTCACGCAATATTTCAAGTAGATCCAGCAAAACAACAATCATTTTTAGAAGATATTCGTCCGCTCATTCATAGTTCAAGAGAAGAAAGTGGAAATGTATCTTATGACCTTTATAAAGATACAGAAAAAGAAAATGTATATACGATGGTAGAAGTATGGAAAGATGCAGAGGCAGTTGCGAGTCATAATACGAGTGAACACTTCACATCTTTCGTTAGCAAAGCAAAACAGTTTTTAACTGCTCCACTTGATATAAAAGTTTATAATGGAGAGTTAGTAAAATAATATAGTGAAAAAGATGACTGTAGCCTATAGTGCTGGGGTCATCTTTTTTGTATAAGTGGAATCTATTCTCGACATAGCTATGTTGGAACATAGAAAAATTCCACTTTTGTACGAAAAAATTCATGGGGAGACATATTTTCTATTCTTTCAAATGAATGGATTAGTGTCGTTTTTTATGTAATTATTGCAGTGGTTATTCTATATGTTTTTTATAAATTAATGAGGAAAAAGGTAACGAAATTAGAAATAGAACAGGATAAGCAATCGATAATAAAGGAAAATATGGATAGAACTGAAAAGAACAAGAAAGTGAAGCATCAGTTTGAACAGCCGTTACCTAAAGACACGATAAGGAAAACGTTAGTTGAATGGGAAAGAACTTTACCATTTCACGAACAGCGAAGATACTATGAAACGATGCAACAATGGTTAAGCAGAATTTGTAGAACGAGGGATATTATTCCGATATATGAGCCTGTCCGTTATGGAGAAAAGACGTATACGGAGTTAGATGTAGAGAAGACTGTACGATGGATAGAGCGGGACGGGAAAGGGTGACGTTAATATAAGTAAATAAAATTAATTTACAATTAATTTTATTTACTTATATTTAATTATATGGTAATGTATACTTACTTTTTTATATTGCTGCTAATGGAAAAAGTTTACCTTAGTAGAGTGTTGCTCATTACATTTTTGTGAGGCTATCTTCACTTCATCAATATAGAATGAAAAAGAGATGAAATAATTAAGAGTAGTATGTAAATAAAAAAATATTATTTATGTTTAAATTTTTGTAAGGGTGTGAAAAGAGAATGAAACCGGTATTGAAAAACATACTCCTTTCCTTTATTTTTTCTGCAGCAGGGATGTGTTGGTTTCTATTTATGTTAGTTAAAGGAGGCGGAGACTGGTTATTGTCTTGGGTAGGTGTATTAATGGCATTTTTATCTTTATACATGTTAATAGATTTATATTGTAAGTATACATACGATAAAAAATCGAGCAAATTGTTTATCAACGCAGCGGTTACTACCTTTAGTTTTGCAGTATTGGGGATCACCTTTGGTATTGTACACGAGCTTTTACAGCCATGGAGTCTCAGTTTAATGGTTTGGTATTGGTTGTTGGTGTTACTTTTGTTTGTAACGACCATAATATTATTAGTTTTTCTATTATTTGTTAATCGTAAAAATTATAATATTCCTGGGACATATAGAATACTTATACTGCTTAATCTATTTCTTACGTTAGCACCAGTACTATGGCCATTACTTCTTACTATTATCGGAAATGGCATGAACGCTAGTGCAGGATGGTAAAAGTGAATGAACTAAAAAGTTGATATAGGGTTTTAAATATGTAAAAGAACGAGTTTTCATAAATAGAGAACACGTTCTTTTTTTATTCTCATACATTTCTTTTTCCCATCTGGTCGTCTAATTTTGAAAGTAAGTATTTCGTAAGGAATGGATAAGAAAAAAGAGAGTTTTATCATTTAGGATGAAAGTATAGCTTGAATCAATACGATATGCATAGAGGAGAGAAAGCCTTATGAAAAAATGTTATTCCATTAAGTTAGCAAGTTTGGCAGTTTTATTAGCGGGTACTACTTTATTCACACCAGGTTTTACTGTGGAAGCAGAATCTACTCAAAATATTTCTAATTCGTCACAAGCACATGATCAAAAGAATCGGAATGGGTGGAAACGAGTCATGCAGGAAACTATCCAAATTGGAGCACCCGGGGTACTAGCTAAGACGTATAATAACGGAAAAATTAGTAGTTATAATGCTGGCGTCGCGGATTTAAGTACAAAGAAATCGATGAAATCGGACTATCGCTTTCGGATTGGTAGTGTGACGAAAACTTTTACTGCTACGACTGTTCTTCAATTAGTAGGAGAAAATCGTGTGCAGCTTGACGATTCGATTGAAAAGTGGCTGCCCGGCCTCATTCAAGGAAATGGTTATGATGGCAATCAAATTACGATACGTCAACTTTTGAATCATACGAGTGGTATAGCTGATTATTTAAAGTCAAAAGACGCTGATATTATGAATTCGAAAAAAACGTATACAGCAGAAGAAATAGTGAAAATAGGACTTGCTCTACCCCCAGATTTTTCGCCAGGTAAAGGTTGGTCGTATTCAAACACAGGATACGTAATACTAGGAATGCTTATTGAAAAAATAACTGGTAATAGTTATGCGGAAGAAATTGAAAAACGAATTATTGAACCTTTGGATTTGGCAAATACGTTTTTACCAGGTAATTCACCAGTCATCCCAGGAAAGAATCATGCTCGAGGGTATATGAAAATTGACGAAACAAGTGAATTGAAAGACATGACGTATTATAATCCGAGTTTAGCTAATGCAGCGGGAGATATGATTTCAGATGCAGACGATTTAAATAAGTTCTTTTCATCTTTACTCGGTAGTAAGTTATTGAAAGAACGCGAGCTAAAAGAAATGCTTACTACAGTTCCTGTAGAAGGAAAAGGGGTTGGTGATGGATATGGTCTTGGAATCTATGAGACGAAACTTCCAAATGGTGTCTCAGTATGGGGTCACGGAGGATCAATTCCTGGGTTTATGACTTTTGCAGGCGGAGTAATGGGAGGCAAGCATACATTTGCTGTCAATGTTAACTCTTTAGGTCTGGTTGATATTCTTACACAGTTTGATAAAATGATGCAAGTTGAATTTAAGAAATAGATGAAAAGAACGTGAATGGGACCCTGCTATAAAGGACAATATTAGCATTCATACTATGACATCAAGTATAATTCAATCTTATAGTTTAGTATAAAAAGGATGTCCTGTAATCGACATCCTTTTTACTGAGGAACAAAGAGGTATTTTTATGATTCTGAAAATTGTTATTTTTATAATCGTTTCATATAATGAAGGGTATAGGGGTTATACAGGGGAGTTATGAATGAAGAATACTTTAGTTTGTTAATTGTTTTTATTTTAATAAATAATAGTAAATTGATTTGGAGTGAAATTCATTGGGAGAAAATCAGTTTAGATGGAGTAACAAGCAACTAAGAGAACATGTTGAAGTAATAGATGGTAAAAGAAGTCCGCACATTTTATGTAAGAATGCAACGTATTTAAATTCCTATATGCGCGAGTGGGTGCAAGCAAATATTTGGATCTATGATGATCGCATTATTTATGTAGGAGAAAAACTACCAGCGCAACTACAAGAATGTGAAGTCATTGATTGTGATGGAAAGTATGTAGTTCCAAGTTACATAGAACCGCATGCACATCCGTATCAATTATATAATCCTGAAACGTTAGCAAATTATGCGATGCAATTTGGGACAACGACATTTATTAATGATAATTTAACTTTATTTTTCACATTACAACGTGAAGAGGCATTTCGTTTATTAGATGAATTTGAAAAGATTCCAGCAAGTATGTATTGGTGGTGTCGTTTTGATGGACAGACTGAATTGCAAAACAGGGAATCTTTATTTAATCGTGAAGAAATAATAGAGTGGCTTAAGCACGAAGCAGTACTTCAAGGCGGTGAGCTAACAGCGTGGCCAAAGTTATTACATGGCGATGATGAAATGTTACATTGGGTGCAGGAAACGAAACGATTACATAAAAAAGTGGAAGGGCATTTTCCAGGAGCATCTGAAACGACTTTAGCGAAGTTAAAACTGTTAGGTACAGATTGTGATCATGAAGCGATGACAGGACAGGAAGCTTTTGCTCGTCTTATGCAAGGTTACACGGTTTCCCTAAGAAATTCTTCAATCCGCCCAGATTTAGAAGTGTTACTGAAAGAATTGTTGGAACTAGGAGTAAAACAGTTTGATAGATTCATTCTTACTACAGACGGCTCACATCCTTCATTTTATGAAAATGGAATGACTAACGTAATGATATCTACCGCGATAAAACAAGGAGTGCCAGTTATAGATGCTTATCATATGGCAAGCTATAATATCGCCTGTTATTATAATATGGAGCATCTACACGGTTCAATTGCGACAGGTAGAATTGCTAATATTAATATTTTAGAAAGTAAAGAAAACCCGGTTCCAATAAGTGTAATTGCAAAGGGGAAATGGGCGAAGCGCGACGGAGTAAATAAAAATGAATCCTTACTTATAGACTGGAGTGAATTCCAAGTAATTCCATTATTGATAAACTGGTCCATAGAAAAAGAGGATATGATTTTTTCGCATAAAATGGGTATACAACTATTAAATAACGTTATAACAAAACCATACACGACTGAAATTGATTTAAACCGTGATGAACTTTCACTAGATCATGATGAGTGTTTTCTAATGATGATTGCTCGTGACGGTACGTGGCGAGTGAATACAGTTGTGAAAGGTTTTGCAAATAAATTAGGAGGCCTTGCTAGCTCTTATTCTGGAACCGGTGACATCATTCTTATTGGGAAGAATAAAGAAGATATGCTTACAGCTTTTCATAGAGTAAAAGAGCTTGGCGGGGGAATGGTAATAGCTGAAACAAATGAAGTATTACACGAAATCGCATTACCATTGCTCGGGATTATGTCTAATTTGAAAATGAATAAATTAATACAGGAAGAGAAACAGATGGTGAAATTACTACAAGAGCGTGGTTACGCGTATGACGATCCGGCATTTACCATTTTGTTCTTTTCTGCGACGCACTTACCTTTTATACGGATAACACCTAGAGGGCTATATGACGTGAAAAGTAGTAAGATACTGGATTCACCGGTGAATTTGATAAAGCAATGTTAATATGAAAGGCTCTATAAAAGTCCAATTTATAGGGCCTTTCACATTGTTAGCATAAGAATATTGTGAGTCTCAAATAATATAGTATCTAAATTACTTGAGGTGAAACGTAAGTATGAAAAAAATATTGTATATTTTAAGTGTATTTATAGTATGTGTATCTATTCAACAAGTTGTACATTCTCAAACAGATGCACCAGAGCTATCTTCTGATTGTCTTGAAAAAAGGAAAATTCGAGATGACAAGCATGTGAAGAATATAATAAGTGATATTAAATCCACATTTAATTTAAATATTGATGAACGTAGTTTTTGGGAAGTAAGTAAAAGAGATCTGGAGGCTGCGCATTTGATGTATGGTGGGTGGGAAAATGATTCTTATTATAATTCGCTAACTAAAATTTATGATAGTGGTGGATTTAGCGAGCAGCCTAGCTTATTCGTGAGGGTACAAGAAGCATTTTTACTTTATAAAGAGAAAGATAGTATCAATGTAATGAAACACTTAAACCTAGATGTTGAAAAAGGGGAGTGGATCGTTATAGAAACGAAAAAGAAGAAAGGGAAAAAAGTGAAATTCAAGCCGTTACAATGTGAAAAAGATTATTTGAAAAAGAGAAATGAGTACCATAATCAAAAATGAAATAACGAAAATCTAACAGGAGAATCTATTTTTAATAATTTATAAACGAGACAATAGATTTTATTAGTAATTTTTCTATAAAAAACGTCATTTTAAACATTAAAATGACGTTTCTTATATGCTTAAATCTTTTGCAGCGCACTCTCAATCTTTGCGGCTAAATCAGCAGACACTTTATGAAAATAACCCAAAATAATCTTTCTAATATCATCTGAGATAACTTTCAAATCACTAGCTAAGTTTTTAACAAGATGTTCTTTTTCTATCGGTTTTAACTTCGCATAAAATTCACTAGGCTGCGTAAAGTCATCCTGTTTCGAAATAGAAGTTCTTTCAAGTTTACCTTCAACGTATCTTCCGTCACCGCTCGTAATTTGATTAGCAGGTGTCCAATTTTGCTGTTGGTTAATCGTTAATTTGCGGAATTCAGGTCCAATTCTTCTTCTTTGAGAATCACTATAAATGTTAGCTCGCCCTTGCAACATTTTATCATCTGATAGTTCTGCACCGTCTAGTAAATTAGAAGGGGAGAAGGCGACTTTTTCTACTTGCTCCATATAATTTTCAGGATTTTTATTTAATACCATTTTGCCTACTGGTATAAGAGGATACGACTTTTCATCCCATACTTTTGTATCATCTAAAGGGTCATAAGAAAGATGTTCTTCATCTATCGGATCCATGAGCTGGACATATAATCCGTATTCCACTGGTTTACCATTTGCAATTGCATCATATAAATCTTTCCCGCTATAATCAGGGTTTTCCGCAGCCAGTTTATTTGCTTCCTCATTAGTAATGAATTGTACACCTTCAAATGGGTACCAATGATACTTTACATACTTTCGGTTACCTTCTGCATTTTTCCAAATATATGTATTTACACTATGTCCTGGGATGTGGCGCAGACTTTTGGCCGTACCAGCATCAGAGTATAAATGGACAACGAAATGAATAGATTCAGGTGCTCTAGCGACAAAGCTCCAAAATCTATTCGGGTCTAGTAAGTTATTTATAGGTGAAGGTAACAACGCTTGAATTGTTTCTGGGAAGCGCATCGGATCACGAACAGAAAAGACAGGAATGTGATTACATAAAAGATCGAAAATACCTTCTTTCGTATAGAACTTTGTGGAGAAACCGCGTACATTTCTAGAAGTATCAGGTGTGCCTTTTGTACTAACAGCTAATGAAAATCGCACCATAACAGGAACTTTCTCATTAGAATTTTGTAGAAAATGTAGTTTCGTATGTTCAGACATGGGATAGATCGTTTGAAAATAACCGAACGCACCAAATCCTTTTACATGAACAGGTCTTTCTAAAATTTTTTCGTGAATAAATTCTTGTAACGTCTCATGAAGTACAATATCTTGCTTTAGAACAGGTCCGCGTGAACCAACTGTTTGAGAGTGAGGGGTGGCTTGTTCATTACGATCACCATTTTCATTAAAGTCTTTTCCTAGTATAGATTTCCCCTGTTTTTCATAGTTTTCATCCATCGATACAGCCTCCAAATCTTTTTTGTCCATTGTTACTAAATATGATTTTATAGCGTTGATTATGTATGACACGCAAAGTTCAAAATAGTAACAGACCGCTAGATGAAAAAAACGCACATGTAGTGGACCTGTTGAAATAGAAGAAATTATGGAAAAATGAATATCGAGAAGAAAATTACTATTAAAATTACAATCTTAAAAATGAATTTATACATGACTTTATAGAGAATAAACATAAATAAACAGGGAAAATAACTAGGAGGAATTTTAAATGTCGGATTGGTTTCAATTAGATAAAGAATATATGATGCCTACGTATTGTCGTACGAAGGTTGCAATAGAAAGAGGAGAAGGGTGCAAGCTTTATGATGTGGATGGTAAAGAGTATGTAGATTTATTTTCTGGTGTCGGAGTGAACGTATTAGGGTATAATCACCCGAAAATCGTGCAAACGACAATGGAGCAAGTTACGAAATCGTTGCATTTACCGTTTCATTTTTTAAACCCAGTTGCGATTGAATATGCAAAGAAATTAGTCGATTGCTCATTAAAAAACGGAAAGGTCTTTTTTACAAACTCAGGTACGGAAGCAACAGAAACAACGTTGAAATTAATTGATAAATATAGAGCTAATATGGGTGAAGAGCGTGAAGGAATTGTAGTGCTGAAAAATAGTTTCCACGGGCGTACGTTAGGAGCACTTCATTTTACGAGACAAGAAAGTGTATATCAAAATTTCCCTAAAACATCGATTCCGGTATATGAAGTAGACCGCGAGAGTATAGAGCAATTAGAAGAAACAATTGTTAAAGAAAATCCAATTGCGATTATGCTAGAGCCTGTATTAGGGAGTGGGGGAATATATCCTTTATCAAGTGAATATTTACATGGTGTTCAAAATTTATGTAAGAAATATAATGTACTACTGATCGTTGATGAAGTACAAAGTGGTATGGGGAGAACAGGGAAACTATTTGCTTATCAAAATTTCAATATTACACCGGATATTATTCAAATTGGTAAAGGAGCAGGGGGCGGGATACCGCTTGGTGGAATAATTGTAGGTGAAAAATTATGTGATGTATTTGCACCAGGAGATCACGGCACAACGTTTGCTCATTCATCAATGGGAACGGCTTTAGGGTTAACGGTATTAAATACATTGATTGACGATGGTTTAATGCAAGAAGCGTATGAAACGTCACTATATTTACATGATAAATTGCAAGAAATTCAGAAAGAAAATTTGTATTATATTGGGGAAGTACGTCATGCTGGCATGATGTTTGGAATTAGTTTGAATGATACAAATGAAAATGTGAAGAAATTACAGGTAGAGCTAATGGAGAATGGGATATTAGTTGATGTTACACAAGGGAACATCATTCGTTTACTTCCTCCATATATAATTACAAAAGAAGAAATTGATGCATTTATTAATCAATTTATTTCTTGTATGGATACAATTGCTGCTGTAGTAAGTGCTTAAAAATTAAAAGTTATATTTTATACAAAGTGCACCCTAATTGTTGGTAATATTTTTACAATTGGAGTGCGCTTTTTATATTAGAATTTTATAAAATACAATCGTTGTTAAATGATAATGGAAAATAGAAGTGGGGTTATTAGAGTTGATACATTATTGAATGATATTAGAGTAGTGAAAAAAAGAAAAAGTAAGTAAATAAAGATAGTAGATAAAGATAGTAGATAAAACGATTGGTACTAACAACTAAGGATAGAACGTTTTAAAAATGATAGCATACGAATATATATATGATAAGAATGAGGTGATATATTGGAAAATAATGATATTCAATTTACTTCTTTACAAATGCGAAGTGATAGATTTGGTTGGGCTGGTATTCAATGTACAAATAAAAAGCAAGCCATTTTATATACTCGGAACGGAGGAGTAGAATGGGATGTTGTTAATCCTCTAAAATCAATTGTATTATTTGCATATCCAATAAACGAACAAAACTCTTGGGCATATGGTTTAACAAAAACGAATGACGATTTATTGCCTGCTATATTTTATACAGTTAATAGAGGGGAAAGATGGGGTGAGTTTAGATTACCAATTGAAGAAGAATGGGAGAAATCGACTGATGTTCAAGTACAATTGCATGCCACGAATATGGATCGTATATGGATTGTATTATCTAGAAAGCTTGCATCAAATAAATTTGAACATAATTTATACTATTTGAAAACGAAAGGGAAAGTATGGAAAGTAATTAATAATATAAGTATTAGTGATAGTATTTCAGGGATAACATTTATAAACGAGTTAGTTGGATTTATTTCATTACAAAAACAATATGAAACATCGGTGGTATTTAAAACAATTGATGGCGGGGAAAGGTGGCAGCCTATAAAAGATATGCCAAGTTGTAAAGGCATTAATAGTGGGACTGCTATGGCTTATAAAGCAATCTATAAAAATAACTTGTTAGTAATACCAACTAAAATGAATGATAATATATTTTTAATGAATTACTCATTTGATAAGGGGAATTCGTGGCAAATTTCAAATAAAACAATAAATACTACAAAAGTGGCTGTTTCTTTTTTTAGTTCCTATTATGGCTGGGTTATAAATAGTGAAAATGGAAGTGTGTATCAAATAATAAAAAAAGGATCAAAATGGATAAAAGTATCAAGTAATCCATTGTTGAAAAATATATTTTGTTTGCATTTTTTTAATCGGCGTAAAGGTTGGGCTTGTAATAAAAAAGAAATATTTACTACAAAAGATCGGGGTATAACATGGAAAAAGGTAGTATATAAAATTAATAATATTGATAAATTTATTTAAAAGAGTCCTAAAGAAATTAGGACTTTTTTGTGTTTTTTATGGTGAGAGTTGTAACAAACAATGGTAAGAAAAAGGAGGTAAGTGCAGAACTTATATTTTCAAAAATAGACGGTTGTTTTTACACAGTATAATTCACTTTTGAATATGTTAATAAAGTAGCAAATTCATAGGAAATGGTAATACTTAATATTTTATGTCACATGATGTGTAAAGGGGGCGTGTAATGAAATCGTTAACGGTTATTATGTTGTACAGTGAAGGAGCGCAAATATTAGAAGAGTCAATTCAATCTATATGTAAGCTAAATCCTCTTGAAATTATAATTTTAGTTCCTGATGATAGAAGTAATTTGTATGAAATAGCAAAGAAACATAAATGTCATATTGTTTTGATGGATAAATATAGTACGTATTATGATGAGTATGAAGCTTCTGTAAAGGCAGCTAAAGGAGATGTATTGTTATTTGTAGATAGTAATTTTTCATTATCTTCAAATGAAATGAAGAATTTTATTGAGCCACTCGTTACAAATCAGGCTGATGTAGTATTAAACAAAATAGATAAATTTATTGAAGTTGGTAAATGTCCAAATATGGATATTGTATGGAGAAAAATGTTAAATGAAATTTTATCTCGACCAGATTTAAAAAGCAATTCAATACTTTCATTACCATATGCACTTACGAAAGAAGTAGTGGTAAATATCGGCTTTGATTATATAAAAGATATCGTTCTAGCCCATATGAACATAGTGAATCAAGGCTGGCGGATTAACGATCAATATGCAATAAAAAGGTTATTTGAAGATGAAACGTTAGAAGAAGAAGGATATTTATTTAAAAAAGAATTATTAGAAAATGAAAAAGAGAAAGTGGAAAAATATTTAATCGGTATTTCTAAATGGATAGAGAAAAAGGGAAAAAGAGTAGGGTTTACGGATGCAGGAAAAAGAAGAGATATTATTCAAAAGTTAGGTGAATGCAAACGATATCCTTCTTATCATCGAGGTTGGGGTATGCATTCATCAATTTATGACGGGAAGCAACTTTCTGTCATTATACCAGTGCAAAATGAAGAAGAAACTATAGAACAAGTAATACTTGAGGCAAGAAAAATAGAACCGCTAGAAATAATTGTCGTTGTAAATGGTTCGACAGATAGTACGGCCAATATCGCTAAAAGACTTGGTGCTACTATTATTGAATATAACGAACGACTTGGTCATAATGTTGGACGTGCTATTGGAGCGTTTGAAGCTACAGGAGATATTCTCTTATTTATTGATGGTGATTTTAGTGTTTCAGGAAGTAATTTGCATCACTTTACAAAAGCGGTTTCAGCTGGCGTAGACATAGCATTAAATGATTTGAATCCGATGTTACATCCTCCGTTTTATGTTGTAGACGTCGTAAAATATATGCTTAATTTAGCATATAATCGTCCGGAATTAAGTAATGGCTCATTAGTAGCAATTCCACATGCTATGAGTAGATCATGCTTAGATGCAATAGGATGGGAAAGTTTACTATGCCCTAGTCTTGCACAAGTAAAAGCTATATTACAAGGGTATAGAGTAGAATGTGTACATTATGTTGATGTTGTAAAACCAAACAGAATTCGTTTAATGGAGAATGTAAGTCATAATGGACATCCTCCAGCAGTATTAAGAATAATTGGAGATCACGTTGAAGCTCTCTCTTACTTAATAGAACATCTCGAAATGGATGGGAAGGGTGATTAAACTGATAGATCAGTACAAAAAAATTAACATTGCATATGAAGAATTATGGCAAATAGATTTTCAAACTACGGAACCATTGATACTCAAGGTTGATTGGGATAAAGTAACGTATGAATTTTTAATTCGTATTAAGCCCGGTGCTTTTAACACTATTGTTTTCGGATCCGGAGCAGGTGGATTTCAAGAACAGCCAATTGGTCCGCCTATTTTTCATCGACATTCATGGATGGATGAATTTGAAGATACTGTTATATATTATAATGATCCTACTTTATATCTTGGAAAATTATCTTTAGGTTGGGGGCAAGGGGAGTTAAATAGATTTTATTTACAGGATATAGCTAATATTTTAGAAATAGTATTTACAAAGTTAAAAGTTGATTCAAAAAATGTGTTGTTTTATGGCAGTTCCGGGGGAGGGTTTATGTCTTTAATTTTAGCTGGATTCGTTAAGGGCTCCACAGCTTTAATTAATAATCCTCAAACAAATTTATTAAAATGGATACCTGTACCAATAAATCTAGTTTTCGATTTGTCTTATCCAGGTTTATCAAGAGAAGAAGTTGAGGAGAAATTTGGGGAAAGAATTAATGTTGTGAAATTTTTTAATCATATTAAATATGTACCGAATATTTATTTTTTGCAAAATTTCACGTGTGCATTTGATGTGCAAAATCATTTACTGCCATTTATTTCTGAATTAGAACAATTGGATGAGGATATTGAAGTGAACCAAATTGTAATAGACCTATATTTCGATAAAAAAGCAGGACATGCAGCAGTAGGAAAGAGTGAAACAATTGAATATATAAAAAAAGTAAAGTCTAATGATACTGTGAGAAAAGAACAAAAAGAAGTTAGTTTATCAGTCGTTATAGTTTTAGGAAAAGATAAATCGAAATTGGATCAAATTTTAAATAAAGTGCAGCATATAAAACCAATAGAAATTATAATTGTAGCTGATGATAGAATGAGTGCAATACAAGCTATACCTACATTTGTTGAAAGTAATGTTATTGTTATAGAAGAGAAAAATAAACGGAAAGCACCTGTTCATGGGGCGAAAATCGCCAATGGAGATGTAGTTTTATTTTTAGATGGAGAAGATCTTATCTTTTCGGTAGAACTAGAACGATTTTTAGAACCGCTACTAAAAAAGGAACAGGATGTAATTTTGAATAACATAGACTCCGTATGTTTTGAAAAGATGAGAGCAGAATGGCCAAGTATTGCTATGGTGTATAGAAAAATAGTAAATGATGTATTGGGACGTATGGATTTAAAATATGATTCGATGTTATCTATGCCATATGCTATTACAAAAAAAGCAATTGAAGACATTGGATATGAAACCTTGCAAAATCCGATTCTTTCTCAAGTAACTCTTATTGAGAAAGGGTGGCGACTACACTCCTCGTCGGCTATAACTAAAACCTCTTTAAATGACATACCCGCAAACAAAACCGCTTTCTATAAAAATGAATTAACTAAATTAGAAGCATGTGAGATTAAAGAGAGTGTAAAAGCTTTGGAACGTTGGTTACACCGAAAAGATGACAGAGGTAACTATACAGATGGGGGAAGAAAAAGAGAAATTATAGAGCAACTAAAAAAACAAAAGAATTATTCACGTTTCTATAAAGGATGGGGCATGAATTCATCAATTTATAATGGAAAACAGTTATCAATTATTATACCAGCACAAAATGAAGAATCAACGATTAAAGAAGTTATTCTTGAGGCAAGAAAAGTTGAACCGAAAGAAATAATTGTTGTCATTAATGGGTCAACAGATCAGACAGAAGTAATCGCTAAGCAATTAGGGGCAACAGTAATTGTTTACCAAGAAAGATTAGGGCATGATGTAGGACGGGCAATTGGTGCAAAAGAAGCTACAGGGGATATACTTCTCTTTATTGATGCTGATTTTGCCATTCCAGCAAAAGACCTTCATCCGTTAACGCAGGCTGTTGCGGATGGTGTTGATATGGTTTTAAATGATTTAAATTTAAATCTTAGATTTCCTCTATATATTGTAAGTTTATATAAATATATGTTGAATATTGCTTGTAATCGTAAAGATTTAGGTGTGGGATCCACAATTGCAGTTCCCCACGCTATTAGTAGAAAATGTTTAGAGGGAATCGGCTGGGACACTCTTCACACAGCATGTGTTGCGCAAGTAAAGGCAATATTAGAAGGATATAAAGTCGAATGTGTCCATTTTGTAGATGTAATGAAACCAAATCGTATTCGTCCAAACGAGCACTTTGCAACAGTAGGACATCCACCAGCTGTATTGAGAATTACTGGAGATCATGTAGAAGGGCTTTCTTATTTATTGAAGAATAGAAATTTCAAAGATTTTTTATAACAGGATATGCTGCGAATTATATGAGTCACTTAAAGGAATTTACTGAGAGAAAGTGAAAAGGTAAATGAAAAGTAAAAACTTCTTCAAATAAATGAAGGGGTTTTTACTTTTTTATTTCTGTATAAATTATTATTAAATACAAGAAAAGGTGTTTAAATATTCATGTAGAAACTAAAGTCAGTCCAAATGGATACGCAGAAATATACGTGAGGTGAAATAGAGCCAATAAGTTCGCTTTTTAAATATATATAAATATTTAGTGAAAGTTACTAATTTCTAGGTTAGAGGAACCGATGATAGAAATGTAATAAATATAAATAAATGAAAGGTTCATTTGTGGTGTAAAGGTATATATTATATAGCCTAAACCTCATTATATAAAAAGTTAAATGGGATGTAATTTTATATAAAAAGAGCATTTAATTGGACAAATAATTAATTATATGAAATAATAATGACAGATAAGGAAACGTTGCTTATCCTTAAGTGCTTCGAATTAATTTTATTCAATAAGAGAAGGTGTGCTTAAAGAAGTTAAATTAAAAAAGGAGCTGTTTTATTATATGCAACAAAATAATGATTTAAATTTTGAACCTCAAGACGTTAATATTGTCAATCCTAAACAAGCCAGGAAAGCAGTAATTGCTACTGGTATAGGGAATGCAATGGAGTGGTTTGACTTCGGATTATACGCGTATTTAGCGGTTATCCTAAGTCAATTATTCTTCTCAGGTGTTGATAATAGTGGATTGCAACTTGTACTTACATTCGGTACATTTGCAGCAGCCTTTCTCGTTCGACCAATCGGAGGTGTATTCTTTGGTAGAATAGGAGATAAGTACGGCCGAAAAATCGTGTTAAGTACTACTATTATTTTAATGGCACTTTCTACATTATTCATCGCATTACTACCAACCTATGAACAAATTGGTGTATGGGCACCAATACTACTTTTAGTTGCCCGAATGATTCAAGGCTTCTCTACAGGCGGCGAATATTCAGGTGCAATGGTTTATATCGCAGAATCTTCTCCAGATAAAAAGCGTGGTATACTCGGTAGTGGTCTTGAAATTGGAACACTCTCAGGTTACATTGCTGCATCGGTAATTGTTACCATTTTGACGTTATTGTTAACAGATGAGCAAATGCTCAGCTGGGGCTGGCGTATTCCTTTCTTAATAGCTGCACCAATTGGTTTGGTCGGTTTATATTTACGCCGTCATTTAGATGAATCTCCCATCTTTGAAGAGATGGAAAAAGCACAAGAGGAATCTGAAGACAACGAACAATTTTCATTTATAGATATATTAAAATATCACAAAAAAGACTTCTTATTAAGCACAGTAATTGTCGCCTTCTTTAATATTACGAACTATATGATTCTTTCGTATATTCCTTCTTATCTAACTCAAGTACTTAAAGTCAAAGAAACAACTGGCTTATTAATTATTTCTATTACGATGGCACTTATGATTCCACTGGCACTTTATTTCGGTAAATTAAGTGATAAAATTGGTAATAAACGCGTCGTGCAAATTGGTTTACTCGGTTTAACTGTATTTGCAATTCCAGCATTTTTACTAATAGGTAATGGACATATTGCAGCTATATTTGCAGGTATTTTCATTTTAGGATTCTTCCTAAGTGTATATGAAGGAACACTACCGTCATTATTACCATCACTATTTTTCACCGATGTACGTTATCGAGCACTTTCAATCTCCTTTAATATTTCTGTATCGATATTCGGTGGAACAACACCGCTCGTATGTTCATACTTAGTTCATGCAACCGGTAACCCGCTTGCACCAGCATTTTATTTAGCAGGTGTTAGTGTTATTGGATTAGTCGTATTTAGTGTATTATTCGTTACAACATCAGGACGTGCGCTAAAAGGTTCATATCCTACAGTAGAATCGAAAAAAGAAGCACACCAAATTGCTAAAGAAGACCCTGAAGAAACACTTTGGTGGCATGAAGAGTCATTAGAAATTGAAGCAGGGAAAAACGCTTCAATTTAAAAAGTAACGTAGAAGTATAGAAAGACTCCTATGAAAATAGGAGTCTTTTCGTTGTGTTATTTCTTTCTTTTCTTCAAACTCTTCTGATATGCATAGAGTTTATTGATCTCTTCCTTAAATTCATGTAACAGTACGGTATATCCCTCATTTGAATAACGCACTATATTATAAGCATCTATAACAATATGAATCTTAATATTTACATCTTCTTCACTATTTATTCGTCCTAACCATGCTTCAACAGTTTCTCCTCGTTTTCTATTTAAAGGAGGAATTAACTTACTTTCAAGTTTGAAAATCTCTTTTCTAATTTCGTTATGTGGCGGTTTGTTTCTTCTCAAACGTTTTTGGCTCATACCTTCTTTATCAGTAATGATAGTAGAGTCGAAGACAGGCATATTTGGTAAACTGAATTGTTTTCGTCTTTTTATTATTTTCCAAACGACGTATATAGCAATAGCAGCACAAGCTATTATGGTAATGCTATTTATGAGAGTTGGATCAAAAGAATGCTGCCCGAATTCATCTTTAATTTGAGGATCCTTTAAATTCCCTTTATTCGACCAAAAATCGTCAGTTTCTTTTGATTCAGCTGCCGAAAATAACGGATTAATGGCGTATCCAAATCCTAAAGCAACTACTTGTACGACATAAGAAAAAAGAAGCCGAATGTATGGGAAAATAGGAATAAGGAAAGCACTAATTATTCCAATCGTAATAAGAGAAGCGAAACGTAATAACTGTTGATTACGATTTGCCCCAGTTAACCAAAAAGTAATCATAATGTGTAAAATTAAAAGTAATAGTTTCCACAAAGGTGGAAAGGGCGCATAAAATATAGCTGAAATACCAAACCACACAATACCACCTAATGACTTTTGAACTGGATATCCAGGCCCAACTACATGAACGATAAAGAAGAAAAGCGGTAACATAATTGTGCCAAACAGAGAGAAAGGGAGAAAGATATAACAACCGATTATTTGAGTCATTAACAGTATGACAAAACCAGTTGTTTTTTTCTTCATTTGTTTAGGGATAAGAAGTACTCCTACATATCCTGTTGCTAAAAATATAGTAACAGCGACAAGTTCATCCCTTTCTGTTAATAACGAAAGTAGGAGCAGCAGAATAAAGTCATTAACGTGATAAAGCCAAGTTTTCAAGCTTTTCCACCATCCCTTCGTTATTTATGAGAAACGTAGGCTGAGAGAGAAGAGGGAGTTCATTTCTCTGTAAACCAATGTATATCATTGTAGACGCTCGTTCTCTTTTTCTTGTTACATAATGAAGAAATCCCTGTTTTGGAAGTAAAGTACTATCATCTGAAATACGCGCTAATTCCTCTAAAGATATTCCGTAATGTGTTTGCCCTTCATTTAATGGTAAGTGCAGAGGACCACCTTCAGCTAATACACTAATGAATAATTCAAATGGTATTTGATGCTTCGTTGCGTATTGGCAAATGTATGTTGCAAATGAAATAAGGTCTTCTATATTATCCTTCCAACCAAACCCACGATCAGCAGCTAATGAAAGACAAATCGTCCAACTATAATTTTTTACAGGTTCATATTGCTTCGCCTGTAATGATTGCATTTTAGCAGATGCTTTCCAATGGATAGAACGGAAAGACCCACGCTCATATCGTTTAACACCGATAATAGATGTTTCATCATTGTAAAAAGAAAAATTCGTTCGATAAGATCCGTTTAAAAGTTGCTGAAGTTCTTGCAAACCTGCTACTTCTTTAGGAGAAGGGTACACAATAATTTCAGTCCGTAATTTATCGAAAATAGGTAAATGTACAGTTAAAAGATGAAAAGGATCTTTCAAAACGCATTCGAACTGTTCAATTTGAAACACACCACGCTTCGTTGCGGTTAATGTTAAATCCCATTTTTGCACTGAATGAGCAGGCTGTGAAAACGGGAAAGAAAATAACGTTTTCGATATTTGTTCAATACCTTGATCTTTTTGTGATAGTAGGGACGGATTTAAATGAAAATAACAAACACCGTTAACGAGTGGTATATTTGCTCCATTTTTTAAATGAATGAAAAACTGTCCAGATTCATTTGGGAATAACCGAGTTGTTTGTTTCTCGTTTACCACTTCAAATTTTTTCTCTATATAAGCGACATATTTATAAATAAAAAACGCAAATAAATAATAGAAGAAAAAGAGAAACATAATAATTCGTTGTGGCATAAAAAATGTAAATAGTATAGCTCCTGGGACAGTTAGTTGAATAATATGGAGTTGGAAAAATAACGGTACCGTTACAACGCGCTGTCCATTCATGCTTGCTCAATCTCCACTGGTACGTCAACTTCTTTTAAAATCCTTTGCATAATTTCATTTTTTGTCGTACGTAATGCACCTTCCATTGATAAGATGATACGGTGATTCCATATAGAAGGAACTAAAAATTGTATATCTTCAGGCGTACAATATTCTCTGCCGCGTAAAAAGGCTAACGCCTGTACTGCGCGCACTAAAGCAAGTGTGGCACGTGGACTGACACCGTTAGCGATGTAATCATGATTTCTTGTAGCATGAGCAAGTTTAATAATGTAATGTTCTAACGGTTCTGATACAAAAATTTCTTTTACTCGTTTTTGTGATTCTAAAATGTCTTCTAAAGAAATAACAGATTTGACGCTTTCTAACGGTACAACGCTACGAAAACGTCGCATCATTTGTAGTTCATCCTCTGGAGATGGATAACCAATTGAAATTGTCATTAGAAAACGATCAAGTTGTGCATCTGGAAGAGGAAACGTTCCTTGTGATTCAATTGGATTTTGCGTCGCAATAACAAAGAACGGTTTCGGAAGAGGTGTAGATTGCTTTTCAAGTGTTACTTGTCGTTCTTCCATCGATTCTAATAAACTAGATTGTGTTCTAGGCATAGCGCGGTTAATTTCATCCGCAAGCAAAATATTCGTCATAACTGGTCCAAGTCTTAACTCAAATTCACTCGTTTTCGGATTGAAATATTCAATACCAGTTACATCACTCGGAAGTACATCCGGTGTAAATTGGACGCGAGAAAAATTACCACCAATACTTTTAGAAAGTGTTTTCGCAAGTAACGTTTTCCCCGTACCAGGCACATCCTCAAGCAGTACATGTCCATCAGCAAGCAAGGAAACGAGTAATAGATCAATAACATTTTCTTTACCGACAAAAACTGATCCTATGTTTTCTTTCAATTTATTTATCATATGTATCATTCCTTTCAAAATATAAACGGATATTTCTATATTTTAACGAATTATTCAGAAAATTGATATGATTTTTCAATTCAAAGAAATAAATATCCAGTTATTAAATTATACTTGCATATTTTGGAATGTAGTTATACAATATCGATATACGATGTATCGTCAGTCGATATATCAGAAAGCGATGTATCGGAGGTGGTTATAATGAATGCGAAAGCGAAAAAATATATTCCGTTAACAGAGGCGACATATTACATATTGTTATCACTAGTGAAACCAATGCATGGTTACGGAATTATGCAAATGGTAGAAGAGATGACAAATGGAGAAGTAAAGCTCGGTCCAGGTACTTTATACGGGAATACGACAAAGTTACTAAAAGAGAAGTTAATAGTTGAAGTGGCCTCTACAGATAGAAAGAAGTGCTATGAGTTAACGCTACTTGGTAAAGAAGTATTAGAGCTAGAGTATAACAGGTTGCAGAGATCTGTAAGGAATGGGAATAGTATTTTAGGGGAGTGAATGGAAGATGGAGACTAAAAGGGTATTTAAGTTTTTTACGGCATGGAATTTAGAAAAAGAAGAAGTTTTTTTACGAAAGATGCATCAGCAAGGTTGGGCATTACAAAAATACAATTTAATGTATCTGTTTAAGAAAACTGAGCCAAAAGATGTAATATATAAAGCTGATTTTAGATTAGTTTATAGAGATTCGAAAGAACAACAACAAGAGTACTTCGAAATATACGAAATGTCTGGTTGGAAACGCGTAACAAGTTTCACAAGATGGAATTATTTTTGTAAAGAGGTAGAAGAGGTAAATGAATTACCTGATATATACTCAGAAAAGGAGACGAGGGTACAAAAGCTAAATGAGTTATTGCTATTCCTTGTTATTATATCAGCAAGTATATTACCATCAATGTATAATCTATTTTTAAGCCCGATGGAATCAAGAGTGCCAATTTGGGCGAAAGTTATGACAGGTCTTACAGGTTGTATGTGGATATACTTCTTTATAAGACTCTCTTGGAAAATTAAGAAATTAAAAAGTGAAATATTATAATAAAAAGTAGAGTTAAAAAGAAGTTGATGTTTTAGGGAGAAATACCGGATTAACTTCTGTTGTTTTTATATAATTGCATTTTTGTTCACTCTTTTTTATACAATAAAAATCTATATAAAGACACAGAATTAACAGTTACGAAGAACCAGACACACATAACCCAAAAATAATAAATGAAGAAAAATGATTCATATCGAAGATCAAAAAAATAAAAGATGACTAAAGAGGCGTGGGTGTAACTTATAATCAGGAAGAAAAACATTTTTTGATTAACATATTAAATCGAAAAACCCCCTATAGAAAATTAGTAGGGGGTAATTATAATATTTAAGAAAAAGATTGATTTTGCGCAGGTTTAATAAATTGCTCCGGGTTTTCAACAAGTCCGCATACAGCACATTGAACGCGGTAAGTTGGTCCTTGATAGGACATATGAAAAGCATTCATCGTTTCATTTGTGTATTCTTCTTCCACTTGACCAGTTTGTGGATTTAACTTGACTGGTTTTACTTGTTGCTCAAGAATATTAAAGCGAGTACGGTTCGTTTTACAGCTTGGACATAGCATCGGTTCCATATGTATACACCTCCATTTGTAGCATTTCTTAAACTTATTAATTTTATGCAAGCAAAAAAACTTTCTCAATATAAATGGGTGTTTAAAGTATTCAAAATTCAGAAAAAATAAAATATAATAAGGGTACGAACTGGTTATGTCCAAACCAAATCTCCTGTTTTATGCCAATAAGCTGGGGGGCCGAGAAATCGGCCTCATTTTTTTGTGCTCTTTACTATAGGAAACAAGGTTTTTATGAGACTTTTGTCGAAATTTTAGGGATGGATACAAAGGGGGATGTAAAATGAATTTAAAAATGAAGTACATTATTTTATATGTAGAAAATTTTGAAGAATGTTTAAGGTTTTATAAAGATATTTTACAGTTACCTATAAAAGCAGAGCATGGTACATATATTGAGTTTAATACTGGTTCTACAATTTTAGCGATGAATACGAGGCAAGATGTGAAAGAATTAACAGGATTACCACTTACAGAAGGCAAGTTACAATCTTCTCATTTTGAATTGGGATTCGTTGTTGATCATGTACAAGAATCGATTGAGCAATTTAGAGAGCAAGGAATTAAGATTTTAGTTGAACCAATTGTGAAACCGTGGGGACAAACAATTGCATACATTGCCGATCCAGATGGAAATTATATTGAAATTTGTAGTTCATTAGAATAGAAGGAGAAAAAGAGATGGGGTTTCCGAAACTAGAAACAGAACGTTTACAATTAAGAGAACTAACACTGTTAGATGCAGAAACGATGTTCCGTTATTTATCAAAAGAATCTGTTATACGTTATTTCGGGATGGATTCTTTCGAAAATATTGAGCAAGCGAAAACAACAATTCAAACGTTTAAAAATCGTTATGAAGAGGGAACTGTATTTCGCTGGGGAATTGAGAAAAAGGGAACGGGCCAATTAATTGGAACGTGCGGATTTCATTTAATAAATAATCATCATAAGCGAGCTGAAATCGGTTATGAATTAGACGATACATATTGGGGACAAGGGTATGCAACGGAAGCGTTACAGGCAATTTTAACTTACGGATTTGAAACGCTGCAACTGATAAGAATTGCGGCTGTTGTATATGTAGAAAATAAAGCTTCTCAAAAATTATTAAGTAAAGCAGGGTTTCAAGAAGAAGGATTACTTCGAAAACATATGATTCAAAATGAAGTTGCTCATGATACGATTTTATATTCTTTATTAAAAGAAGAGTGGAAGAAGTAATGAGTACAAATGAGCTTATAAATATAATGAAGAAACATAAAGAAAATAGGTTCATTCTAGGTATAGATGGTTTGAGTCGATCTGGTAAAACGACATTCGTTGCAAATTTAAAAGAAAACATGAAACAAGAAAGTATTCCGTTCCATATTTTTCATATTGATGATCATATAGTAGAACGTAATAAACGGTATCATACTGGCTATGAAGAATGGCATGAGTATTATTATTTACAATGGGATATTGAGTGGCTTCGGCAGAAGTTTTTTCAAAAGTTACAAACTGAAACAAAACTGAATTTACCGTTCTATCATAATGTGGCAGATTTATGCGAAATGAAAAAAGTACAGATTCCCATAGTAGGTGTAATTGTAATTGAAGGTGTTTTTTTACAACGAAAAGAATGGAGAGATTTCTTTCATTATATAGTGTACTTGGATTGTCCAAGAGAGATACGATTTCTGCGTGAGAGTGAGGAAACGCAGAAAAACCTTTCAAAGTTTGAGAATAGGTATTGGAAAGCAGAGGATTATTACTTAGAAACGGAATTACCGAAGGAGCGGGCGGATTTAGTCATACAATGATTGAAAAATAGAAGGTGAACAAAATGAATATTTTATGGGATTTTGATGGGACGTTATTTGATACGTATCCAGTTTATACAAAAATTCTTTCTCAAGTTTTAGGGAAGGAAATAAGTGAAGAAGAAATCTATACAAAGTTAAAGGTTTCATTTTCACACGCAATTGATTATTATGAAATATCAACAAAACAATTAAGTGAAATTGATGTATTAGAAAGTCGCATTATGATAGAAGATATTAAGCCATTTGAAAAAGTGGAAGAGGTTTTAAAGTTTGCTGATAAAAATGTAATTATGACTCACAAAGATAGAGCAGGAGTATTATCAATATTAAATTATTACGGCTGGGACAAATACTTCGTAGACATGGTTACAATTGACGATGGTTTCCCCCGAAAACCGAACGCTTTATCTTATGATTATTTACATAAAAAGCACAATATTGATTTAGCTATTGGTGATAGAGAATTAGATTTATTACCTGCAAAAGAATTAGGTATTTCAACATGTATGTTCCAAGGGAGTTGTGGTGTAGCGGATTATTCTATATCGCATTACTCGGAATTTTTTAAGGTAGTGATTGATAGAGAGGTTATTTTATAAATGAATTAAATAAAACCTCTACTTTTTACTTGAAAGTAGAGGTTATTTTCTATGCTTTATAAAAACGATAGAAAATTAATACTTTCAATTATTTAGAAGGAGATTGGTATAACGATTTGAATTATATATTTATAGATAAATCTATAAATAAAAAGATTTCTATAAAGCGAGTGATCACATGAGTATTTTCATTTTAGAAGATGATGTCATACAGGCGCAGCAAATGAAGCGGCTAGTTGAAGAGATTTGCGAGAAATATATGTTGCCTTTTGATTTTATAGAGGTAACTAGTAAAAGTGAAAACATTATTACCAACATTCCAAAGGCAAGTTATGTTCCAATCTATTTTTTAGATATAGAGATAAAAAGAGAAGAGCGTAAAGGATTACAAGTGGCGCAAGAAATACGAAAGTATGATACGCAAGGGATTATTGTGTTTGTAACGACGCATTCTGAATTTGCACCTATTTCATATCAATACATGGTATCAGCTTTAACTTTTATTGATAAAGGGTTGCCATACGAGGAGAGGCGTAACGTTTTTGAACAATGTTTACTCCAATATGAAGCGCGTAATAAGCATCTTATTCCGTCCGATGACTTTATCGTTGAAAATAGTAATGCGACTGTGCGGGTTCCGTTTCATGAAGTTGAATATGTTATGACCGATGAACCACACCGTTTAGTGTTAGTGACGTTAGATCGCATCGTTTCTTTTTACGGGACTTTAAAAGAAATTGAAATAATAAATGAACGTTTATTTCGTTGTCATCAATCATATATCGTGAATACGAAGCAAATGTCTTCTTACGATGCGAAGCAAAAAATGATAGTTTTAAAAAGTGGGAAACGTATTCCAGTATCACGTCGTCTAGTGAGTAAAGTACGTAACATGTTAAAGGGTGAGATATAATGTATATTTATGATTTATTTGCAATACTGCTTACTAGTATAAGCCATACGTTTTTATACATTCAATTAATCCAGTACAATAGATTGTCATATAGAATGTTAATAGCTTTAAGTGCAGTATTCATTATTTTACTTGCTATTGTCGTAACAGTAACGAGATATCCAGAATTGAATAGTACCATTGTGTTGTTTCTAATAAGTTTAGGATTAATGCAAAATGAATTGAAATTTAAGCATAATGTATATTTTGCACTAGTGAGTATGGTGATAATAACGTTAGTGAAAATGTTGCTATTTGATTTAGGAATGAAAATCTTTATGTTAACGCCATTCAATTTATATTTATGGACAGGAAGCATGATCCATCTTACCGTATCGACACTTACTTTTATCGGTATTTTTGTAGCTCGCAAAAGAATCCAAAAAATTGCTCAATATATAGTAGGTAGTCCGCTATACTATGTAACTTATATTTTATTAATTGCCGGATTTATTATTGAACTAATCTTAACTCAGCCATCTTCTGCATTATTAGCACAATTAAATCAACAATACAGTGAAGTAAGTTATATTTCAGCGATTATTATATTTTTATTATTACTAATCATTGTGTTAATAAGCTCACACTTATCGAAAGAAAAGTTACAAGAAGAACACGAAAAACGTTTAGATAAAGAGTTATTAGATTATGTAGAGAAATTAGAGGATATGCACGATGAGCTTGCTAGTTTCCGTCATGATTATATGAATATATTATTATCGTTAGAAGAGGGCATACGTACAAAAAATGTGAAAGAAATTGAGCAAGTGTATTATGACATTATAGCTCCTACATTAAAAACAATAAATGATCATGAACTTGATATTGCGAAATTATCTCGCATACATATTCCTGAAGTGAGAAGTGTATTAAGGGCGAAAGTTGGCACTGCCCAGCAGCAACAAATAAAAGTAATGCTTGATATACCAGAGAACATTGAAAGTGTTTCGATGACGATCATTTCATTTATTCGCATCATTTCAGTTTTAGTAGATAATGCAATTGAAGAAGCGGTGCATAGTGAGGAAAAGATTTTGCAAATCGCATTCTTTAAAATGGATTCACGACAATATTTTATCGTGCGTAATAGTTCAAAGAGTGAAACAATTAATTTGCAAAAAATTTATGAAAAAAACCATTCAAGTAAAGAAGGAACTCGAGGGTACGGGCTATTCTCATTAAAAAGGATTATGAATAAAACAAATAATGCGATGTTAGAAACAAGTTATATACGTCCATATTTCACCCAAACCTTCATTGTAAATGACCATCTATGATGAAAATGAAACCGAATAGGAAAGAACTACATACTTCCTTCACCCGTTTATTTACACTTTAAGTAAGAGGTGAAGCGAGATGAATGGTCTTATTTTTACAACAATGATTAGCTGTGGTTTACCGCTTGTAGCACTTTTATATGCTTTTTGCAAAAAACGCTATATTCCATATATGTTAGGTGTATTGGCTTTTGTAGTGTCACAAATATTGATTCGCATACCAATACTGAATTATGTAAATGGAACTAGCACAGATTTTCAAATATTTTCTGTTATGCAACCTGTATTATTTGTACTTTTGCTTAGTTTATCAGCTGGAATTTTTGAAGAGATAGCTCGTTTTATTGCAATGCGTTATTTTATGAAGCAACGAGATTGGCAGTCTGGTTTTTTATTTGGAGCAGGGCATGGTGGTATTGAGGCAGTGTTGATAGTTGGAATTCCGGTAATATCCTTATTATTGTCACAAACAGCCATTCAAAATGGCGACAGTTACTATTTCGCCGGTATTGAGCGCATCTTCGCGATGGTATTGCATATTGGGCTTTCCTTCATTGTATTGCAAGCTGTCGTCCAAAAGAAATTACGTTATGTTGTATATGCAATTCTTATCCATGGGACTGCAAATGCAATAGCTAGCATTATATCGCTATATGTACCAGGGAAAAGTGGGATCATTATGTCAGAAGTTTCAATAGCAATTTGTGCTTTACTCGTTTTTAGTTATAGTTTCATTTTAAAAAGAAAGGGTGTATGAAAATGAGAAGAATGTTACTAATTATTGTAAGTACTATCGCGGCGTTCGCACTTGTGGCATGTACCGGTAATAAAGTAGATGAAAGTACGTCAAAAAAATTTATTCCGAAGGCGGAAGAAATTGTAACATTATTACATGAGGTGAAGTATAAAGACGTGCATGAAAAATTTGATAGTAAAATGAAATCAGCCTTATCAGAAGAGCAAATGAAAGAACTTACTCCTATAATTGAAAAAGCCGGTACATTCGAAAAAATTGAGAAAAAATCGATTGAAGAAAAAGATGGTTTATATACTGTTATTCTTGTAGCAAAGTATAGTAAAGAACAACGTACTTTTATCGTAACTTATAACGATAAAGAAGAAATAGCTGGGTTAGTAATTAGGTAGAAGTGTAATGGCAGATAAGGTGGTTGTGTCCACTTTATCTGTTTTTTTGTTTTAACCAAATTATGGTTATTCATGCTAATATAAACACATAGCTATAGAGAAGAGGTGGGTGAGTATGAAAACTGAAATAGTTCCTAAAAAGAAGTACAGTATAACAAGCTACATATCTTTACTCATCGGCGTTTTATGTTTTCTGTTCGTTTTTATAACACCGACAAGGATAGCCAATGCAGGTAATATAGTGGGAGATTATATTACAGTTGCCCTTACAGTTGCAGGCATCATACTTTCTGTCATTACGATGACGGAAAAAACGAGAAGAAGGGAATTGCTATTCTTTCATTCATACTGTCCTTATCATTCTTTATATTTTGGATCATCGCGATTATTTTAGTTTTGACTGGTCGAGTTAGTTTTGCGCCATAATGCCGAATAAAAAGAGTCCTTCATACGAGAAGGACTCTTTTTATTCGTTGTCTTCCGGTTGATATTCTAAAATATCCCCTGGTTGGCATTCTAACGCTTTACAAATAGCATCTAAAGTTGTAATTCTAATTGCTTTTGCTTTTCCATTTTTTAATATAGAAAGGTTAGCCATTGTAATACCAACCTTCTCTGAAAGTTCAGTTACACTCATTTTACGTTTCGCTAACATTACATCAATATTAATTATTATTGCCATGTTATTCACCTCAGACCGTTAAATCATTTTCTGATTTTATATCTATCGCATCTTTTAAAAGTCTTTGGAGAACGGCAGCAAAGACTGCGATAACCATTGAAGCAAAGATAAGGATCATTCCAATTATAATAATACCTGGCGCGTCATCTCTCTCTGCTACAAGATAGAAAAGTGGCATGCCTACTGCATATAATATACTAATTGTAACAGCACATTGTTTTATCTTTTTTAAAGCTCTAACAGATAATTTTGAGAAGGCGTTGCCATTGTCAATGTAGCTTACAAGTTTAAAGGCTTGATATAGAGCAAAATAAAAAGGTATCACTGTTGCATATAGATTGATTAAAACAAGATATTTTATATATGCGATATCCGGGTACAATTTCGATGCATAATTCCCGATATTAGGAATTAAAAATATACACAAAGCAAAAACAGGAATACCGATAAGGATGATTGCTGTCTTTAAAAAGAGTGTTGATCCTTGTTTCATATAAAGCACCTCATTTTTAAATTATCTTTTTAATTTAACACGAAATTTATCGTTTAACAATAAATTCTTATTTCTTTTAATCGGATTTTTATTGATAAATAAATTTTTGGGGAAGAGAATGATAAGACGTTTTTATAAAATAGGTGTGGTTCCTAGTTATTTGAACATAAAAAGCTATGATATGTAGCGTTCGTTGCCTTACTTATAAAAGAAAGTGAAGGTAATGATTGTTAGCTTCATGAAAATTGGGGACTAATAAAACATATATAAATGAATGTAAAACATACGGAGGAACAACAATGTCGAATTTGGGTTTACTGATGAAGAAGTTACTGTTAGTAGGAACAATCACACTAAGTATGGTATGTACGGAAAGCATGATGAATTATTATTCAGTGGAAGCGGAAGTGAAAAAAGTAGAACGGCAACCAAAAAATATAATCATAATGGTTATGGACGGAACGAGTTCTTCAGCAACGACATTAGCTCGCTTGTATAAAGGGAAATCACTTGCATTAGATGAAATGGTAACAGGAGGAGTTCGTACATATTCGGCGGAATCGGCTATAACAGACTCAGCCCCAGCAGCTACAGCTTTAGCGACTGGGAAGAAATCGAATTCAGGGTATGTAGGTGTATTGCCTTCTATTGTAAGTTCACCTGGCTTAAAACCAATAAAAGAAGAGGACAAGTTACGGCCAGTTGCCAATGTTCTAGAAGGTGCTAAACAAACTGGTCGCGCAACTGGAATTGTTGCTACAGCTGAAATTCAGCATGCTACGCCGGCCGGATTCTCTGCTCACCATGTAAACCGCAAGCATTTTGACGTAATTGCAGAGCAACAAGTATATCAAAATATAGATGTCGTATTAGGCGGGGGAAAAGCAGCACTGCTACCTATAAAAAGAAAAGATGGTGAAGATTTAGTAAAGGTGATTCAAGACAAAGGATATGACTTTGTTGAAACGAAAGATGCATTATTGAACTCTAAATCTAATAAAATTTGGGGCTCTTTTTCACATCATGCCTTAGCATTCGATATGGATCGTGAAGCAATAAATCCGGAGCAACCAACACTTTCGCAAATGACGGAAAAAGCAATTCAAACGTTATCAAAAGATAAAGGTGGTTTCTTTTTATTTGTGGAAGGAAGTAAGCCAGACTGGGCAGCTCATGTGAATGACCCAATTGGGATGATTAGTGATGTATTAGCATTTGATAACGCCGTTGCTGAAGCATTAAAATTTGCAAAAAAAGATGGTAATACGATGTTAATAGCTGTAGCTGACCATGGTAACAGTGGTATTTCTATCGGGAATAGGAATACGACAAAAGGTTATAATACTACGCCGGTCTCTGCATACATTGATCCATTAAAAAAAGCGAAAATGACGCTTGAAGGGGTAACCCATAAAATAAATAATGATTTATCAAATATAGTAGAAGTTGCTGCACTTTACGGTTTAAATAACTTAACTGAAGTTGAAAAGGAAAAATTAAAAGTTGTACGAAAGAAATCGGATATGGGTCCAATACTTACTACATTACTAGCTAACCGTGCAAATATTGGCTTCACAACAGGAGGACATACAGGTGAGGATGTGTTTTTATATTCTTACGGTCCTAAAAAGCCATATGGTTTGATCCAAAACACAGACATTGCGAAGACGATGGCGAAAGCAATGAGCTTTAACTTAGAAGAAGTAACAAATAAATTATTTGTAGAGAGTGAATCAGCCTTTAAACAAAACGGTGCAACTGTAACGATAGACAAAACTGATGCAGAAAATCCTGTGCTTATAGTAAAACGTAATAATGTAAAAGCTCAATTATTTATTAACAAAAATATAATTCGTATTAAGAATAAAGATTATGAATTAGGTAGTATTGTTGTAGAAAGCAACGGCAAGTTCTATGTACCAGAAGAAGCAATCCATTTATTCATAAAGCATTCTCGTTAGAAAAATGCCAATTCCTTAGCTAGCACTTAGGAATTGGCATTTTTTGTGTAGCTGAAATTGCATTTAAAACAAGAGTAAAGAGAATTACAATTTCTAAAATGGACTTCTTGTAAATTTATTTATCATATATTTTTCACCCTGAAAAATATTTCTCAACATTTTAGCTCTTTAAAAAGATTGAATATTCGTATTATAACGAATATTATGTTCCTATCGGCAAAAAAAACGATAATTTGCAGACACTGGGGAGGAAAAGCATTGAAAAAGAATAAGAAGTTAAAACCATTATCAGTTTTAGCAACAGCGGCAGTGCTAAGTAGTACGTTTGCTTTTGGAAGTCATACAACGTATGCTGATACGCCACCATCTCTACCAATTGATGAGCATTTAATACCAGAAGAGCGTTTGGCAGAAGCGCTGAAACAAAGGGGAGTAATTGATCAATCTGCATCACAAGCTGAGACATCAAAGGCTGTCGAAAATTATGTTGAGAAAAAGAAAGGCGAAAATCCTGGAAAAGAAATCATGACAGGAGATAACCTTACGCAAGAAGCTTCAGATTTTATGAAAAAAGTAAAAGATGCAAAAATGAAGGAAAATGAACAGGCGCAGCAGCCAGAAGTAGGACCAGTTGTTGGACAAGATGCAGGGTTGAATTCTAGAAAATTAAATGGAAAAGTACCTACTACACCAGCGAAGCAAGCTGAGTATAATGGAGCTGTTCGAAAAGATAAAGTACTTGTTTTACTCGTAGAATTTAGCGATTTTAAACATAATAATATTGATCAAGAACCAGGTTACATGTATTCTAAGGACTTTAATCGTGAACATTATCAAAAAATGTTATTTGGAGATGAGCCATTTACGTTATTTGATGGATCGAAGATTAATACATTTAAACAGTATTATGAAGAACAATCTGGCGGTAGCTACACAGTGGATGGAACTGTAACAGAGTGGCTTACTGTTCCAGGAAAAGCATCAGATTATGGTGCGGATGCGGGAACTGGTCATGATAACAAAGGTCCTTTAGGGCCACGTGATTTTGTGAAAGAGGCATTAAAAGCAGCTGTAGCAAAAGGTATCAATTTAGCAGACTATGACCAATTTGATCAATACGATCAAGATGGTGATGGAAATAAAAATGAGCCAGATGGAATTATTGACCATTTAATGGTTGTACATGCTGGAGTAGGGCAAGAAGCTGGCGGTGGTAAATTAAAAGATGATGCGATTTGGTCTCATCGTTCAAAACTAGGATCGAAGCCATATGCGATTGATGGTACAAAATCTAATGTTTCAAACTGGGGCGGAAAGATGGCTGCATATGATTATACAATCGAGCCTGAAGACGGAGCAGTTGGTGTGTTTGCGCATGAGTACGGTCATGATTTAGGATTACCAGATGAATATGATACAAAGTACTCTGGACAAGGTGAACCTGTTGAATCATGGTCTATTATGAGCGGCGGTAGCTGGGCTGGAAAAATTGCAGGAACAGAGCCAACAAGTTTTTCACCACAAAATAAAGAATTTTTCCAAAAGAATATGCAGGGTAACTGGGCGAATATCGTTGAGGTAGATTACGATAAACTGCGCACAGGAATCGGTACTGCAACATATTTAGATCAAAGTGTTACAAAATCAACAAGACCAGGAATCATTCGAGTTAACTTACCAGACAAAGATATAAAAAATATCGAATCGGCATTTGGTAAGAAGTTTTATTACAGCACAAAAGGAAATGATATTCATACAACACTTGAGACACCAGTATTTGACTTAACAAATGCAAAAGACGCTAAGTTTGATTATAAGGCATTTTATGAACTGGAAGCGAAGTATGATTTCCTTGACGTAAATGCGGTTGCAGAAGATGGAACGAAGACGCGAATTGATAGAATGGGCGAAAAAGATGTAAAAGCCGGTGTAGATACAACGGATGGTAAGTGGGTTGATAAATCATACGATTTAAGTCAATTCAAAGGAAAGAAAGTAAAACTACAATTTGAGTATGTAACAGATATTGCAGTAGCTTATAAAGGATTTGCGTTAGACAATGCAGCATTAACTGTAGATGGAAAAGTTGTATTCTCTGATGATGCAGAAGGACAGCCAGCAATGACGCTAAAAGGATTTACTGTGTCAAACGGATTTGAACAGAAAAAAAATAACTACTATATTGAGTGGCGAAATTATGCTGGATCTGACACGGCGTTACAACATGCACGTGGTCCAGTATTTAATACAGGAATGGTTGTATGGTATGCGGATCAAAGCTTTACAGATAACTGGGTAGGCGTTCACCCAGGCGAAGGGTTCCTTGGGGTAGTAGATTCTCATCCAGAGGCAATCGTAGGAACATTAAACGGTCAACCAACTGTGAAGAGCAGTACACGTTATCAAATTGCCGATGCGGCATTCTCATTTGATCAAACGCCAGCATGGAGAGTAGATTCACCAACTCGCGGTATCTTTGATTATAAAGGATTACCAGGCGTTGCGAAATTTGATGACTCTAAGCAATACATCAATAGTGTTATTCCAGATGCCGGACGTAAGTTACCGAAACTTGGATTGAAGTTTGAAGTAGTAGGTCAAGCTGATGACAAGTCTGCAGGTGCAGTTTGGATCCATCGCTAAAATAAAATGAAAAGGAGCTGTCATAAGTCGATGAAATCTGACTTGTGGCAGCTCTTTTCTTCTTGTGAGAAAAAACTGTTACATAAATACAAATCGAAAAAAATTACCATTTTGAAAAATGAAAAGATGTACAGAAGTGAAAAAGTCCTCTGCTTTTATATATATTTATTGGAAAAAATAGAAGTTTCTTTTATAATTGAAATGCTTCATCAGTCCGATTATATAAGGTTTTTTGACCGTAAGGAATTTGTAAGTAATGAGTAAGAAAAAAGAGATTTTTATATTATATAATATTTATTACAGCTACTTTTAACACCTGATACTAATAGTATGCTATAATGTGAATTAGCAACATAAAGGAAAGGAATTAGACCAATGACATTAGAAAATACTAAAAATTTAAAAAAACAAGTTGCTCCGTATGAAAAATCAACGATTAAAAAAAGTGTGTGGCAACTTATTAACACAATCGTACCATTTATTATTTTATGGTACCTTGCTTATAAAAGTTTGTCCGTTTCTTATTTGTTATCAGTAGTTCCATCTCTGTTAGCCGCTGGTTTTATGACACGGATTTTCATTATTTTTCATGATTGCACCCACTATTCATTCTTTAAAAGCCGTCGTGCAAATAGAATAGTAGGAACATGTATGGGTGTTTTAACATTATTCCCATTTGACCAATGGGGACATGAGCATTCTATTCATCACGCTACTAGTGGAAATTTAGATAAGCGAGGTACAGGCGATATTTGGACGCTTACAGTTGATGAATATGTAGCTGCGCCATTTAGACTTCGTTTAGCATATCGCTTATATCGCAATCCATTCGTTATGTTTGGATTAGGTCCGATTTATGTTTTCTTGCTTAAAAATAGATTTAACCGAAAAGGTGCTAGACAGAAAGAACGTATGAATACTTATTTGACGAATATTATAATTGTTGCTTTAGTCGCTATACTTTGCTGGGCAATTGGATGGCAATCGTTCCTACTAGTACACGGTACGATATTCTTAATAGCAGGTTCAGTAGGGATTTGGCTGTTTTACGTACAGCACACATTCGAGGATTCTTACTTTGAAGAGGATAAAGATTGGGAATATGTGAAAGCGGCAGTGGAAGGAAGTTCATTTTATAAACTTCCAAAAATCTTGCAATTCCTAACTGGTAACATTGGATTCCATCATGTTCACCATTTAAGCCCAA
Source organism: Bacillus sp. BC08 (assembly GCF_054326875.1). NCBI lineage: Bacteria > Bacillati > Bacillota > Bacilli > Caryophanales > Bacillaceae > Bacillus > Bacillus sp. BC08. Next base: position 182,982 of record NZ_JBTGPA010000031.1, read on the forward strand.
GAGTACCTAACTATAAACTAGAAGAGGCGCACAATAATACGCTTCCGTTAAAAAATGTACCAACGATTACTCTTGCTACAAGCTTACGATCACTCCGTTTCCGTCTTTGGGATGAGAAAAGTAACAATTTTGTGAGCTTTAAAGAATTCAAAAAAATAATTAAAAACAATGTTTCTGTTCGGGTGAAATCTGAACTATAATTTTATCTTATATAAAACTCCCCTTAATCATTTTCGATGTAAGGGGAGTTTTTGTTATATATAACTGATATCGAGGACGTGGAATACTCATGTGTAGGTATAAATATAAGAAGACGGCAATTCTATTATGTAAATAAGATAAATCATCATAATTTTTTTATTGCGAAGGACATCGTACATATATAATGGAAAGCAGAAGGTAGATGAAAGTATTGAATAGAACACATACAACGTAATAAAATAATTCTTTCAAAAGAAAGGGGACATGAAAGATGTTGAAATTACATGGAAAATACAATGAAGCGAAAGTATTTACGAATAATGTTGATGAGACTGCGACTGGACAGATTATTGATCTTTGTAACCAAGAATTCGTAAAGGATAGTCAAATTCGTATTATGCCAGATACACATGCAGGAGCCGGTTGTACGATTGGGACAACAATGACAATACAAGATAAAATTGTTCCTAATCTTGTAGGGGTAGATATTGGGTGTGGGATGGAAGTTGTTGTGATTGATAAGAAAAAAGAAGAAATTAATTTTGATTGTTTAGACGAAACAATTCGTAAATTCGTTCCAAGTGGTTTTCGTATACGAGATAAAGAACATCGATTCTCAAAAATGATTGATTTTGATGGTGTGAAGGCCCCATATACATTACAACGGGCTCAAAAAAGCATAGGTACTCTTGGAGGTGGAAATCATTTCGTTGAATTAAATGAAGATGATAAAGGGAATGTATATATTGTCATTCATAGTGGTTCTCGTAATTTAGGTAAACAAATAGCAGAGTATTACCAAAACTTCGCATATGAACAACTCATTGATGTTACATCAATGAAAGATGAGATTATTAAGAGATTAACTGAAGAGGGGAGAGCAAAAGAAATACAAGAAACTTTACGTGGAATTCAGAAGCCTAAGATTCGTAAAGAACTAGCTTATTTAGAGGGGCAAGGATTCAAAGATTATATGAATGACATGAATATTGCCCAAAAGTATGCTGCGTTAAATCGTAAAGCAATGATTGATGAAATTGTTACGAAAATGGACTGGAAAATTACGGATCAATTTACTACAATACATAACTATATTGACATGGAAAATATGATTTTACGAAAAGGTGCAATTTCAGCTCAGAAAAGTGAACGAGTCATTATTCCAATTAACATGAGAGATGGTTCAATTATTGCATTTGGTAAAGGTAATCCAGACTGGAACTTTTCTGGTCCGCATGGGGCAGGACGTATCATGAGTCGTAAGAAGGCTAAAGAATCATTGAGTCTAGAGGAATTTCAAAATACGATGACAGAGGTGTGGACTACATCGGTAGTAGAAAGCACAATTGATGAGGCACCAATGGTATATAAGCCAATGGATGAAATTATCGAAAATACGAAAGAAACAATAGATATAAAGCACATTATTAAGCCATTATATAATTTTAAAGCAAATTAGAAGGATTAAATAAGTAGCTAGAAAAAACTATTATTTGTATCTTTTGTTTGGAAACAATCTAATCAAGGGAAGTAGTTTCATTTTATGGCGATGGGATACGAAAAAAGTCGATTTCCTGTGGAGTTAAGAAATTGACTTTTTTATTTTGTGAAACGAAAGCAATCATTAGCTTAATAGCAAATGATTATAACCGTTTATTTTTCCCAAAGCTCAATTAGGCGACCTTCAGGATCTTTAATCCAAATGAACTTTCCGAATTCACTAATTTCTTCTTTCTTTTCAAGCGGTACGCCAATATGTTCAAGATGCTGAATAGTCTCATTCATATTATGTACTTGGAAATTTAACATTACTTGCTGTTCTGTTGGAAAATAATTATCATCTTCGGTAAAGAAAGAAAAAATAGTTTCATTTCCTAATTGCGGTTTAATCACAGTCCCATTCCAATTGTCTATTTTAATTTTCAACACTTCACTGTACCATTTTTTTAGAACATCAATATTTTTAGTTCTCCAAAATATTCCCCCGAAACCTTTTATCATCGTACATAACTCCTGTCTATTTTAAAGTTTTTTGGCATTATATACTCAATATATCAAAACAGTAATAGTAAGGAAAATTATTAACTTATAAAGTGAAACTTTAATCAGTGGGGGGTTTCTTCAGCCCCCACTGATTATTAGCCCTCACCAATCGGACTTTAATGGGCAGCCCGCCCCCCACCTAACTTCTTTGCTTTCGCTGAATTTTGAGATGGGGATCTTACTGCCCATTAAAGCGGGATAAACAGTAAGAAATCAAAATTGTTAGTATTCTGGCATTGAATGTTGAAACGATACAGATATCATCCTTTGCATAACTTGAAATCAAAGAAAAAGAGTATAGAAATACTGACTCGTCTTCCAAAAGTAAAGGGAAATGAAGGAACGAAAGAAAAAGTGAAAATGTTAAAGGATAAAAGACCGCACATATGGTGAAAGCTATGTGCGGTCTTTTATATAAATATAGTATTACATAGTCTCGCTAATTTTAGTTTCACTTTGAGTGTTAGTAGTAATTCTTTTCTTAACTTTAAAGTGATAGTATGTATAGCAAAAGATGATAAATGGTACAGTGCAATAGATCCCAAGTCGTTGTTCAGGGATAAAGATAAGACTGATTAATATAATGCCATACAATCCAAAACCAAGAATTGGTACAAGTGGATAAAGTGGAGTTTTAAATTTTAAGTCTTCTAATCTTCCACCGTCTGCTAAATAATGTTTACGGAAAAAGAATTGAGAGACACAAATTGACATCCAAACAATGATTGTAATGACTCCAGAAATGGAAATTAACCATAAGTAAACTGTTTCAGCAGCTACAACACTTGTTAACAGAGAAAAAGCAGAAATAGAAATTGTCAAAATTAAAGCGTTTAGAGGTATTCCTCGTGATGATAATTTCTTTAAAAAGGCAGGAGCCATTTCATTTTTTGATAATGACCAAAGCATGCGAGTTGCAGCGTACAGTCCAGAGTTTGCGACAGAAAGAACAGCAGTAAGAATAACAAAGTTCATAATATCCGCTGCATATGGAATACCAATATTATCAAAAACAGCAACGAATGGACTTTTTGTTAATCCTGCTTCTTCCCAAGGAATTAAAGCAACAAGAACAAAAATTGCTAAGACGAAGAAAAACATCGTGCGCCATATAATATTTCTAATAGAACGAGGTAAAGTTTTTGCTGGATCTTCACTTTCACCTGCTGCGATTCCAACAAGTTCTGTACCTTGGAAGGAATAATTGACTGTAACCATTGTTAATAGGATAGCTGCAAGTCCATTTGGGAATAAACCGCCGTGATTTACGAAATTTGATAATAACGGGGCTGGTTCGTCACCTTTTAAATCAATAAAACCGAACATAGCGGCGCCGCCAAGGATAATAAAAGCTATAATGGCAGATACTTTTATACTTGAAAACCAAAATTCTGTTTCTGCATAACTACGAGCAGATAATGCGTTAATAGTGAAGATTGTAACGCCAAATATTAAACACCAAACCCAGACGGGAATATCAGGAAACCAGCGCTGCATTGTAATGCCGGCAGTTGTAAATTCAAGACCGGTCGTATTCGCCCAGCTTAACCAATATAACCATCCGATCGTAAAGCCAGTTGCAGGATTGATGAACTTAGTGGCATATTCTTGGAAGGAACCTGAAACAGGCATAGCTACAGCAAGTTCACCAAGACAAAGCATAACGAAATACATTAATAATCCACCAGCCATAAAGGCAAGTACGGATCCACCAGGTCCAGCTTGACTTATAATAAAGCCAGATCCGTTAAATAACCCCGTTCCAATCACACCACCGAGTGCAATCATGAATAAGTGTCTACTTTTCATCGTACGTTTTAGTTCATTGTTTGTATTGCTTACTTGCGACATTGTTTTCCTCACTTTCGTAGTTGATAGAATAAAGTTTGATGTTTTTCCGTATTGTGGAATGTATTCCGTGATGTGAAATCTTGTTATAATTTTCAGATAATTAAAAAGAAAAGTCAATATTTTTTTGTTCGCGCTTTCAATTTATTATTAGCGACATATTTTTGTTTTTAGAAAATTGAATAAATAGATTGATTTCATTTTGAATTTTTGTTAAATTGATAGGTAATTGAGCGTACTAACATATTACAAGTCAAGTTGAGGTGAGTTATGGTACAGTCCATTGATCGAGCGATAAGTATTATAAAGTTGTTAAATTCTACTAATGAAAAAGAGTATTGGGCTATTTCTGATATAGCGGATAGAACACATCTCCCAGTTAGTACAGTACATAGATTACTTAATTCTCTAATCGAGCATGGGTTAGTTACGCAAATTTCAGAAACGAAACAGTACAAAATTGGGCCAATGTGGATGGAAATAGGATTACGTCAATTAGAGAAAGTAGACTACAGATCTGTAGCCAGAGAAGTAATGAAGCGGTTAGCCTCTGAAGTGGAAGAAAGTGTGTACTTAAACATTCCAAATGGAACGCATTCTATTATCATTGAAAGAATTGATAGCCCTTTAAAAATTCGAGTAATCGATAACTTAGGGGAACAGATTCCACTTTCAATTGGTGCTGCAAATAAAACGATGCTTGCCAATATGAAAACGAATGAAATGGAACACATTGTAGAACATTTACTGTCTTCTTTACCAGAACAAAAGCGCATTCTTTTAGAGCAAATAAAGCAAATAAGAAATGAAGGATATGCGGTAAGTTATGGTGAAAAAACTGAAGGGACGGCTTCAGTAGCTGCACCGATTATTGGATTTAATCATAAAGTAGTAGGAGCATTAAGTGTTGGGTTAATTAGTCATCGCATTAATGATGATCGACTATCTTTTCTTATTAGTAAGGTAAAACAAGCAGCTCATGAAATATCAATAAAAATCGGCAGTACATCAGAACTATAATTTTGATAACTGTCGTCATTTTTTATTCATATACTGGAATTCATTTTCATAATGTGGAAAAATAGGGGGATTTATATGTCAAAGTGGCAATCAAAAGAACAATTGATTCAATTATTAAGCAGTCTTGTTGAAATTCCTAGTATTACAGGTACAGAAGCTGAAGTAATATTGCCAGACTTTGTTGTGGAACAATTATCTGATTTACAGTACTTCAAAGAAAACCCGCATCATTTGCACAAAAATCCGACGGGGGACGGACGATATTTTGTTACAGCCCTCGTAAAGAAAAGCGATAGTACAAAAAATACAGTAATTCTAGTTAGTCACTTTGATGTTGTAGATGTACAAGATTATGGAGTGTGGAAAGAAGATGCATTCAATCCTAAAAAGTTAACGTCTATGTTTTATTCTCATAAAGATGAACTACCAAACCATGTACGTGAAGATATAGAACAAGGAGATTGGCTATTTGGTAGAGGAACAATGGACATGAAATGCGGCCTTACGTTACAAATGGCAATGATTGAGCAAGCCTGTGAAGGGAAATTTGACGGGAATGTCCTTTTATTAGCTGTTCCAGATGAAGAAGTGAACTCTGTAGGGATGAGAGCTGCTGTTCCAAGACTACTAGAGTTAGCTAGAGAACATAACTTGGATTATAAAACGGTATTAAATTCAGAGCCTATGTTTTCACGACATCCTGGTGACCAAAATAAGTATATTTATACTGGTACTATTGGTAAAGTGTTACCTGGATTTCTTTGCTACGGAAAAGAGACACATGTAGGTGAACCTTTTGCAGGCTTAAATGGGAGTTATATGGCTTCATTAATAACTGCAGAATTAGAGTTGAATACAGACCTTTGTGATATTGTAGAAGGGGAAGCGAGTCCTCCGCCAACTAACTTACTTCAAAGGGACTTAAAGGAGGATTATTCAGTCCAAATTCCACATCGTGCCGTTACATTATTTAATTTGTTTTTACTAGAAAAATCAATGACAGATGTCGTTTCATTGTTACGTCAAAAAGTAACGAAAGTAGCAGAGAAAATAGAAGAATCATATGAAAAGCAAGCATATCGTTTTTCTAAATATAATCCGTTTATACCGCCTAATATGAAAGTTAATGTATTAACGTATGAAGAGCTTATTGCATATGCAATTGAACAACATGGGCAAGAGAACATAGATGATATTCAATCTAGTATAATAAAAAATAGAGAAGATAAAGATGATCGTGCGGTAACGATTGATTTAGTAGATAAACTAGCTATTTTATGTAAAGAAAAGGCGCCGATGATTGTACTTTTCTTTGCTCCACCGTATTATCCAGCTGTAAGTTCACGCAACAATCCGTTAATTAAAGAAGTAGTTGCAGAAATGGAAAAGTATGCACACTATAATCATAACATTACATTTGAAAACCAAAATTATTTTGGAGGAATTTCAGATTTGAGCTATGTGGGCTTACAGAATCCACTACATTCAATGAGTTCACTTGTAGACAATATGCCATTATGGGATAAAGGTTACTCGATTCCGCTTCAGGAACTAGAAGAGTTTGACGTTCCAGTATTAAATATGGGACCGGTAGGAAAAGATGCCCATCAATGGACAGAACGTCTAGATGTAAATTACGCATTTGAAACATTATTAGATATGTTACCGAAATGCATTGAAAAATTACTTATTTCTAATAAAATTACACAATCATAGTAGGGAATAGGGAAGAGATAAAACTAAAATCTCAAAAGAAAATATAAATAAAATTATCTCAGTATAACCAAAAGGACGGACAAACTCAAGTATATATGAGTTTGTCCGTTTATCATTTCGTGAAAGCGAGATAGTATGTAATCCACTATTTTTTAACTAAATTCATAGCTACCGTGATCTCTTTTATCGTTTTATTTTTTTGTTTGACCAGACAGTTCAATAGACTTTTGCGTACAGCGCTGCATAGCTGAAATGATGGCTGTGCGTAAGCCTTTTTCCTCTAATGTTGCTACAGCTTCTATCGTTGTTCCACCAGGAGAACAAACCATATCTTTCAATTCACCTGGATGTATTCCTGTTTCTAGTACCATTTTGGCAGAGCCTAATACAGCTTGAGCTGCGAATTTATATGCTTGATTTCTTGGCATACCATCTAGTACAGCAGCATCTGCCATCGCCTCTATAATCATATATACGTATGCTGGTGAAGAACCACTTACTGATGTAACAACATCCATTAATTTTTCACTTACGATCTCTGCTTGACCAAAGCTATTGAAAATGTTTAGCACATCTTCTAAATCTGTTTCTGTCACCATTTCATTAGGGCATAATGCAGACATTCCTTCTCCAACAAGGGCAGGGGTATTAGGCATTACTCGTACAACTTTTAATTTCTTATCAAAAGATTCCTCTGTACTTTTGATGCTTTTTCCAGCAGCGATCGTTACGACGATAACATCGTTTTTGATTACTTCTTTTATTTCGTTAATGATTGATGCGTATAGGTCTGGTTTAATTGATAAAATTAAAATATCAGCATTTTTAGCTACTTCATTATTGTCAGTAGTTGTAGTTAGCCCATATTTTTCGTTAACGTGTTTTAAATTCGTAGTGTTTAAATCCGAACAAATAACATGATTTGCAGACACTATCTTTTTGTTTAGCATCCCGCCAATGATAGCCATCCCCATATTTCCGCATCCGATGAATCCAATTTGTTTGTCCATAATTATTCAATCTTGCTCCTTTTATAATAAATTATATCCTTTTGAAATTATTATCTTAAAATAACAATAACATCTACATGCAATATAAAGAAACATTCTAAGAGAATATATTCCTTTTTGCAACACCAAAAGTTAAAAATGAATTATATTCGACATTATGTAAATATATACACTTTAATTTAAGGTTCTATGTTGATGAATCTGAGTTAAATTTATCCCGCTTTAATGGGCAGTAAGACCCCCATCTCAAAATGCAGCGAAAGCAAAGAAGTTAGGTGGGGGATCAACTGCCCATAAAAGTCCGATTGGTTCAACTAATAATCAGTGGGGGATGAAGAAAACCCCCACTGATTAAAGTTTCACTTTATATCGATTTGTATTTTCATTCAGTAGGGTAATAATCTCATACAAGTAATTTGCCGCTCTATTTATTTTTAAAATACCTCTTGACACCAAATTAAATTATATCGCATAATATAAAAAATTAAACCGAAAATCGTTGAAGGGAAATAGTACATATGTCTTCTTGCGAAAGAGAGTGGAATTCACCGGCTGAAAGATTCCTCGTATAGAATATATCGAACCTATCCCTGAGTCTTAAATGAAAGTTTAGGCGTTCGCCTGCGTTATAGGCGCCAAGTGGATATCTATATGTATATCAATTAAGGTGGTACCGCGGAACAATGACCGTTTCGTCCTTTTTATTTTATTAAGGGCGAAGCGGTCATTTTTATTTTGCTCTTTAATAGGCTAGGTGCAGCATTGGTGAGAATAGAAGGTGCTGCACCTAGCAGAATGAATAAAAGTGTAATCTATAAAAAACTTTGATTTTAGACTTGGGGGATAAAAAAATGAAAAAACAACGAATTGTTGTAAAGATTGGGAGCAGTTCCTTGGCAGATAGTCACGGAGGCATTTCTAAAGAACAACTTTCAGATCACGTTGCCGCATTGGCTCGATTGAAAGAAGAAGGGCATGAAGTTTTGTTAATTACATCTGGCGCCGTCGCTGCAGGTTTTTCTGCTCTAGGGTATCCTAGTAGACCTGTGACAATTAAAGGGAAACAGGCTGCTGCGGCTGTCGGACAAAGTTTGTTAATGCAGGCGTATACGGAGGAATTTCGTAAATATGGCATCGTTACTGCGCAACTATTGCTGACGAGAAGTGATTTTTCTAGAAAAGAACAATATAGTAATGCTTACGCTACTTTAGGAGAATTACTAAACCGTTCTGCTCTTCCAATCATTAATGAAAATGATTCCATCTCTTTAGAGGAGCTGACGTTTGGTGATAACGATATGCTGTCAGCTTTAGTAAGCGGACTTGTTTCGGCAGATATGCTTTTGATTTTTACGGATGTGAACGGTTTATATGACAAAAATCCTCAGAAAAATGCAGATGCGAAAAAATATTATTTCCTTCCTGAAGTTACGGAAGAAATTGCTTCTCTTGCAGGAGATGCTGGTTCAAAACTTGGGACTGGCGGTATGAAATCAAAAATTGATGCTGCGAAGACAGCACTCTCTCTTGGCGTGAGTGTATTTATCGGAACAGGACGTGGACAAGAGAAATTTGTAGATGTTTTAAAGGGCAAAGGTGATGGAACGTATGTTGGAAATGCTCCTCAAAAAGAAATGAAGATGAACAAGCAATGGATCGCTTTGCATTCGCTTGTTAGCGGACAAATTGAAGTAGACGCTGGAGCAGCTACTGCTATCATTCAGCATGGTAAGAGCCTTCTTCCTGCGGGCGTTACAAACGTGTCAGGATTTTTCAAAGTTGGCGATGTCGTAGAAGTTATGACGCAACAAGGGCGCGTCATTGGAAAAGGGCAATGCACATATAGCGCAGAGGAATTAAGAGTGGTAAAAGGTATGCAAAGCCAAGATATCCAAGCAAGAGGCGACAGGAATAATTATGAAGTCATTCACAGAGATTATTGGGTTTCACTTTAAGAATAGTGATGTTAAAAAGGAGGAAATAAAGATGAATGAAGTGTTGGTAAAGGGAAAAAAAGCGAAAGAAATTGCTAGAGAACTTGTACTAAAATCTACAAGTCAAAAAAACGAAGCACTTGCTGTCATTGCGGATCAGTTAATTGTAGAAACAGTTTATATTTTAGCGGAAAACAAACGTGATATCGAAGAAGGTAAGGCAAAAGGGTTTTCTGATTCACTCCTTGATCGTCTTATGTTGAGTGAACAGCGTATTATTGATATGGCAGAGGGAATTAAGCAATTAATTGAATTACGTGATCCTGTTGGAGAATGTGTAACTGAATGGGAGCGACCAAATGGACTATCTATTCAGGAGATGCGTGTACCACTTGGTGTTGTTGGGATGATTTACGAGGCAAGGCCGAATGTAACAGTCGATGCTGCTACAATTTGCTTGAAAACAGGAAACGCAGTGATATTACGTGGTAGTTCTTCTGCTATCAATTCTAACAAAGCCATCGTTTCCGTTATTCACCGAGCGCTCAAACAAACAAGCTTACCAGAAGAAAGTGTACAGCTTATAGAAGATACAACGCGAGATAGTGCAAAGCAGTTGTTTACATTGAATGGGTACTTAGATGTACTTATCCCAAGAGGTGGCAAACAATTAATTGATACTGTAGTAAGAGAAGCGTCTGTTCCAGTACTTGAAACGGGTGCAGGAAATTGTCATATTTTCATTGATGAAACAGCGGATAAGCAAATGGCAATTGATATTATTATTAATGCAAAAACGCAGCGTCCATCTGTATGTAATGCCATTGAAACGATTGTACTTCATGAGAAGTGGGCGCAGCAATATGGTAGCGAGTTGTTTTCTTCTTTGAAGGAAAGAGGCGTGGAGCTACGTGGTGATCAGAGAGCATTGGCAATTGATTCTTCGATTGTACTTGCTTCAGAAGAAGACTGGGGTACAGAATTTTTATCTCTCACACTGGCAGTTAAAGTAGTTTCTTCTATAGAAGAAGCGATTTATCACATAAATAAGTATGGATCTATGCATTCCGAAGCGATTATTACAGAGGATGAGGAAAACGTAAATAAGTTCTTCACATCTGTTGATGCGGCGGCACTTTATCATAATGCATCCACTCGTTTTACTGATGGATCTGAATTCGGATTTGGAGCAGAAATTGGCATCAGTACACAAAAGCTACATGTAAGGGGACCGATGGGACTTCCTGCATTGACTTCTACAAAATATGTGATTCGTGGAAATGGTCAGATTCGAAAATAATAATAAAAGACACTCAATTCGATTGGGTGTCTTTTATTTTAAAGATTATTTACCATACAAATAGTCCAACAAGCATAGCGCTTAATAAGGAAACTGCCATCCCGCTAACAAGAAGCTTCCAAACATTTTTACCGATTATGGCTGATTTTTCTCCGCCAAATAATGAATTGTAAGTTCCGTAAATCATACCTACTGTACTAAAGTTAGCAAAAGAAGCTAGAAATGTAGTTGCAACTGCAACTGTATGTGGTTGCAAAGACTTTAGGTTTGATTTTAAATCCATCATTGCAACAAATTCATTCGTCGTTATTTTAATCCCCATTAATTCAGCTACATACATAGCATCATTACCTGATAAGCCAAGTAAGAAAGCAAAGGGACTAAAGATAATGGAGAAGATTTTTTGAATTGTTAAACCTGTTACGAAAAAGCTTAAAATACCGTTTAAACATGCAGTTAATGCTACATAACCAATTACCATAGCTAAAATAACGATAACCATATTCATCCCGACTAACATACTGTTTGAAATAGTAGAAAAGAAATCCTTTTTTTCATCTTTTGAAGGTGTATATACAACATCTTCTTCTTTCGTAACTTCCACAGGATTTAATACATTGGCTAAAATTAATGCGTTAATACAGTTTAAAGGGATAGCGCTGAAAATATATGTTGCCGGAACCATTGATAAATAAGCGCCAAGAATGGATCCGCTAACGCTACTCATACTCATAATTCCAAAAGTTAATAAACGATTTTCTTTTAAAACGGATAATTGATCACGAACAACCGCAAGTGCTTCGGTGTTTCCTAAAAACATCATTTGAATCGAAAAGAAACTTTCTAACTTTGGTAAACGAGAAATCTTTGAAATAATTGCACCTACTTTATCAATAATCCAAGTTAAGATTCCAAAATAAGAAAGAATATCAAAGAACGTGATAACAAAAATGATAGGAAGTAATGCACTAAAGAAGAAATCAACAGTTTGATTTTCCATAGCGGAAGGAAATACAAACCGAATACCTTCATTCGCACATGATAGTAGCCAACTGAAAAATGAAGCGATTTTATTAATGATAATACTGCCGAGCTTCGTGCCTAACATAAACCACGTAATAAAGAGCTCCAATATGATTAGAATAACGATTGGTCTCCATTTTATTTGTTTTTTATTAGGCGAACATAGGAAAACGATTAATATTACAACAAAAATCCCTAACATATTTAATATGAAATGCATCTCAACAACTCCTTGAGAGTTATTATTTGTATATAAAAAAGCTCCTATTCTTCTTAATTTAGAATGAATGTATTTGAACTCATGTTTTTATAAATTCTAAAAAAATAGAAGGGTAAATTCGATAAAAATAGAATTTAATATATAACAAACAAGGAGGGGATAAAAATGGAGGTCTATCACATAACGAGTAGAAAGAGGGAAACTTATCATGTTCAAGTGAAATATTCGATACTTTTCGAATGTGCACTAGGCATTGCGGCAATTACTCATAAAAGATTAATCGATACTCTTGAAAAGAGTCTAAATGAATGGGAAGAAATTAAGGAATCATTAACAGAAGAAATGAGAGAGCACTTACAGTTTGTAGAAGAACATAATACGTGGAAAGCGCTGCTTCAGTTATTGTATGAAGGAGAGTTTCAGGATTTATCACAGTTTCATGCTACAATCGATTCGCTTTCAGAAGAAGATTTGAAGTATATATGTTTACCGTTTTTAGGCGAGAAGTATGAAGAGAAAAGACATTTAGCAGCAAGTGGAGACGTAACTGCAATACATGAACTAATGGAACTGACACATGATCATCAGTTTTTCTCCGCGTATATTCATTTTATATGTGATGTTCATGTACAAGTGCTGAAATCCCATTTAATCGCTGTTATGACAGGATGGTATGAGAATGTTATTCAGAAAGAGGAAGAGCAAATACTATCTATATTAAAACGAGATTATGAAGCGAAAAATGAAATGAATAAAAAGATGAAACCAGAAGAGTTTGTCGAGTGGGCGACCGGCGGCGTGAACTATATGCCAGAGCCAAGTGTTCATTACGTACTTCTTATCCCGCAGATGATATACAGACCGTGGAATATTGAGGCGGATATTGAAGATACGAAAGTATTTCATTACCCAGTCGCAAACGAAAGCATCCATCCTGAAGATCTGTATGAACCGAATTATTTTTTAGTTCAAAAACATAAAGCACTTGGGGATGAAGCGAGATTACGCATTGTAAAAATGTTGTTCGAAAAAGAACGAACATTGCAGGAAATTACAGAAAGACTGCAACTCGGTAAATCGACTGTACACCATCATTTGAAATTGTTGCGTGCAGCGAAGTTAGTTGATATACATGACGGGAAATATGTATTAAGAAAGAAAGCAATACAGTCATTAGCGAAAGAATTAGATGCGTTTTTAAATAGATAATAAGCAACTAGAATGCACATAAAGGGAGGAATTTAAGAGAAAAGTTGGTGTATGAAATTGAAAAATGTGTTGAAAAATCGTTCGTTTTTTTTCATGTGGATTGGTAGCGCGATTTCAGAATTGGGCGGGGCTTTCGGAACGTTATGTAATTCGATTCTTGTTTACGAATTAACAGGGTCAAAAACAGCATTAAGTAGTATGTGGTTACTATACTTTATCCCATCGCTCATACTACAACTAATAAGTGGTCCATTTATTGATAAATGGAGCCGGAAGTGGATTATGATATTTTCGCAATGGGTGCGGGCGTCGGTTTTCTTACTACCCTTAGCCACGTTACTTACTGGTAGCATAGAAGTTTGGCATGTGTATGTCGTACAAATTATAATCGGGCTTATTACGCCGCTATATACACCTGCAAGTCAAGCAATTACACCGAGCATTGTAAGTGAAGGACAACTTCAAGACGCAAATGCGTATATTGATGGGGTGGCTCGACTTATGATGTTTCTTGGGCCAATATTAGGCGGAGTAGCCATTCATATGATTGGAGTAGAACTTACACTATCTTTTGTATGTATTTGTCTATTTGTTAGTGGCGCTTTTTTACTTTATATAAAAGAAAAGCGAACAACACAATCCATTCGGAAAACATGGCTAGGACAGTTTCTTCACGGTTTTACATATTTTTTCACAAAACCAGTTATCGTTTGGCTCGGTGTTTTTCTTACTTTCGTGCAATTGGGGGTGGGAGTAACGCTGGTTACAAATCTTCCTTATATAAAAGATGAGCTGTCAGCAGGGTATGCGGAGTTTGGTTATTTTATGGCTGGTTTCCCGTTTGGCTATGTAATTGGATCTATACTAGTCGGAAAAGTAACATATAAAAGCCGGCGTATACTTATGCTTGGTGGATTGTTTATAGGAGGACTAACATATATTTCTCTAGGGTTCAATCATAGTATAGTAATTGCGGTGTTCATTGAAGTAGTTGCAGGCATTTGTATTTCATTTTTCAATGTTCATAACACAACAATTTGCCAACAAACAGTACCAAACAATATGATAGGACAAATATTTTCAGTGCGTTTATTTTTCATACGATCCGCTATGCTGTTAGGTGTGTTATTAGGAGGCATATTAAGTGAAATGTGGGGAATAAGAGCACTATACTTTATTATCGGTGCGATTATATGTGTTACTTCTTTAATAGGATTATTCCTTCCATATTTCAAATTTTTAGATGAAGCTGTTGAAGAGAAAACAGCATAATTCAAATAATTAAAACTTTTCAATTGAAAATAATTATCATAATCAATTATAATAGAAGAATACTAGTATTCGTAATATAAAGAGGGAGTGGGATTATATGTTTATCGAAACGAAAACATTTACAGTAAAAGAAGGTACATCAAATATAGTTGTAGAACGTTTCACTGGCGAAGGTATTATTGAAAAATTTGAAGGATTCATCGACTTAAGTGTTCTTGTGAAAAAAGTAAGACGCGGAGATGAAGAAGTTGTCGTTATGATTCGCTGGGAATCTGAAGAAGCATGGAAAAACTGGGAAACAAGTGAAGAACATTTAGCAGGGCATAGAGCGAGTCGTGGGAAACCAAAACCAGATCATATCATTAACGTTGATCACGCAGTTTATTATGTAAAATCATCGAAAGCGGCTTATCAACAGTCGTAATATATATGTAAAGGTAGAGGATATTTGTTTAGTAATAAACAAATATCCTCTTTTTTCGATTTATAGTAAAATATGGATGTGATATATGTTTTATTGTTTCGTTATAAATGGAGGTAAATGAAGTGAAAAAATGTTTGGAGGTTACAAATGTTAGAAGCACAGACATCTATTAAACATGAACAACATAAAAAATTAGTGCAAACAATAGTAGCTGAAATCTTATTAATAGATAAGGTAACTGGATGTATGCTTATCGGATCTGTCGCAAGAGGTGATGCATATCCTGATTCGGATTTAGACTTATATATTCTGTTAGAAGATGGACAAAAGAAGAGGTTCCATTCTGAAACGAGAGAAGAAATTTTAGTTGAATATAAGTATGCAGACGTCAATCAAATACTAGTAAACTTTAAAAACAATCCGATGGAACTATACTCATTTTTAGAAGGGAAAATTTTATTTGATAAAAGCGGCGAGTTGAAAAGGTTAAAGGAGATAGCTACCTATGAATTTGAAAATTATCGTATTTCTAGTGACAAAGTGAAAGGTATTTCTCATTGGTTGCATAGTTCGCTCATTAAAATTCAGTCTGCTTTGAAAGCAAATGATGAGTTAAAAGCTTCATACATCGTTCATACGTCAACTTGGACATTGTTAGAAGGGATATGGACTATTAATAACCAACCCACACCGCCAGCGGGATCTGTTTTAAGGTATATTCAAGCGTTGCCCAATAAACCAATTCAATTGGAGGCATTACTTCATAAACTATTTTTAGGGGATACGACAGAGCGTACCTCTTCAGCAATTTTCTTGATTGAGTGGGTTTTACACAATTTGAAAAGTAAATAATGTGTCTATTTTATGTAGGTACATTAAAATTTCATATCGAATGGTTCATGTAATTACATTTATTAAAAAGCGTTCTAGGCTATAGAGAAAAGTATTAGACTATAAAGCATAGTCTTAGATGGAACGCTTGAATATCTTACCTTGCATATTTAAGTGTTATGAAAATGAGTCTACATACCCTGTGCTTAAAAGGAGATGAGTGAATGAAGTTAAATCATTTGAATCTATGCGTGGATGATTTGTCAGAAGCGAGACATTTCTTTGAAACATTTTTTGATTTTCAATTTTTGGAGCAAAAGGGAAAGGCACTAGTAGTGATGAGTGACGAGAGTGGATTTATACTTGTGCTAAGCGATCCAAAAGCATTTAAGGGAAATAAGGAAGTGATGTATCCAGAAGCTTTTCATATTGGTTTTTTAGTGGATACTTCAAATGAAGTTGATCAAGCATATAATCGTTTAGTAGCTGGTGGCATTGAAATAGAAAAGGCACCGTATTCTATGAGAGGTAGTAGTTATGGTTTTTATTTTACAATGTTTAACGGATTGTTAATTGAAGTGTCCTGCCTTGACTATAAAGACGGTAAGAAAGTTCAATAACGAATTAACAAGAGTAATTGTATGAAGATGTAAATAAAGCCTCTTATCCAGTTTGGAAAGGGGCTTTATTATTTTAAGGGACTTAAAAGTAAAAATAAACGGTTTTTAGTCAGCCAAATGACTTGTGAGACAACTTTTTTATAAATCTATCTTAATTTCAAATTCAAGCACATCTTGATCTTTCTTAAACGGTATATTGAGTTCTTTAAATCGTAAGCTTATTCCAGCCAAATTATCAGGAAGGGCAGGAGATATAACGAAATGATGACTAAAATGTCCATCAGTGCCGCCACCACCTTCTGACCAGCAGTCATATGTATCATCTATTGATAATTGGAAGAAACTATGATGCTTATTTTCATTAAAAACTTCATCAGTGGAATCCCAATCGCTATATAAATAAACTACACTAGCATTTGCATATTGGCGAATAAAAGTTACGGTATACATAATACCTTTATGTTCATACGTTTTAAAAACAGGTATATGTTTTTTGAATGTAATAGGTTCGACGCGAGGTTTAAATTCACCTTCGTCCATCATAGAAGAGAATAGTGAATTTAAATAGTCTGGATAAAATCCGTATTGCTTTGCCCATTTATAAATAGCTTCATCATGTGGAAAACCTGGATCACCACCTGAAAGTTCTTTCCGTTCTTTTAATAGGGCACAAATTTTTTCATCGATAGTATATAATCTTTCATCGTAATAATCAGTAGGGCGTTCAAAATTCATTCGTTTCATAATTATTCCTCCTTTTCTTTATTTTAACAAAAAAGAAAGTGCAATACATTTTTAAATATTAAGTGTAAATCAAATGTTATAGAATTAAAATGAAGTTTGAAAACAAGTTCTATTTTGCAAAGGAATTGCTTATGCATAAAATAATAATAATGTATGAATCAAGCAGGTATCCCATATGGTAAAGTACGAAACTATTATAAGTAGTACAGTGAAATCAATAGGAGGTTACCGCTATGACAGCTGTTTTTAAAGATATGGCGTTCCAGTTAAAAACGGAACGACTCGATCTGAATATGTGGGAGGAATCTGATGCAATCTGGCTGAGACAATTAATTGGTGAACGTGGTGTGGACATGCCAACCATTGAATCTGTTCGTAGCTCTCTTATCGAAATGCGCAAGAAAGCAACTGAAAATGGCATTTCTCTTCTTACTATACGTAGGCGAAAAGAAGGGGATTTTATCGGATACTGTGGCTTAATCATCGGTCGATCCACGCTTGAAGAGCCGGAAATTGCATACGAGTTGTTCCAAAGCGCTCATCGTAATGGTTATGCGACAGAAGCAGCATCAGCAGTGCTTGAGGCTGCGATTGCTACGGGTCGCCATAGACTTTGGTCTACCGTAGGTGCTTGGAATACTGCGTCTTTCCGGGTATTAGAAAAGATAGGATTTAAGCGGCATCACAGTACGTTTGGTGAACGCGGTGAGATTGTTTGGAATGTGCGCGATCTGTAGGGATTTGACTCAATTCAGAACAAAAATTGTAAAAGAAAGCCTCTATGTTAGGTTACTTAGTAATCTAACATAGAGGCTTTTAGGCTTTTCCTTATAGTAAATATTGAGTTTGTATATATGTAAGAGTAATAATCTGTCGTTTTATTTTAATTTTTTACATCTTCATATAATTGGAGCGCATCTTTCACATTCAATCCGTTTTTCACAATGCCATGTATTGCTTGAATCATGGCAGCAGGATGTTCAGATTGCCATATGTTTCGGCCCATGTCTACGCCAATTGCGCCTTCTTGCAGTGCATTGTACGTAATGTTTAATGCGTCTTCAATTGAATCTAGTTTTGGTCCGCCAGCGATTACGACTGGGGCAGGGCAAGTGCTTGTGATTTTTTCGAATCCTTCGCAGTAATACGTTTTAATAATGTCAGCTCCCATTTCAACGCATACGCGGGAAGCGAGTGCTAGAAAACGAGCTTCACGTTTTTGTAATTCTTTCGCAACAGCGGTAATGCCGAGTACTGGCAAACCGTAATCGTGAGCTTCTGAAACTACATTTGCGAGATTTGAAACTGTTTGCGTTTCATAGTCTGATCCGACGAAAACAGAAACGCCGACGCCAATTGCGTTTTGTTTCACTGCTTCTTTTACAGGTGTAACAATTGTTTCATTCGCTAAATCTTTACCGACGACAGTAGCTCCGCCTGAAACACGCATAACCATCGGTGTGCTGCAGTTTTCAGGAATACAGGAGCTAAGTACACCGCGCGTTAAAAAGAGGGAATCTGTATAAGGAAGTAAGTTTTTAACTGTCTCGAGTGGCTGTTCTAACCCGTGAATGGGTCCTAAAAAGTAGCCGTGATCTATCGCTAACATAACCGCTCTGCCATCAGGTAAAATTGTATTTAATCGATTTTTAAATCCCCAATTCATTTGAAATCACTCCTTCGTTAATGTTGGATTTTCCGTTTGTACCGTATCTTTATTTGGTAAATGTGGTGACTTAATAAAAACTGCTTTAAAAGGTTTGTCAGAATGGTTAATAAGATAGTGAGATTCATGAGGGCGAACTTGCAATACATCGCCTTGTTTAATTGGAACTCTTTCGTTATTCACATAGAAATCAATTTCACCTTCTAATGCATAAAAGACTTCCTCGCATGTTGTATGATAGTGATTTTGAAACTCTTGCCCAGGCTGAATGACAACAAGGCCAAGATCAATATTTGGACCTTGTATTAAATATTTCGGCCCGTTATCACCGAAGCGATAGGAGAAATCATTTTCATTCGCTTTTAACATACATTTCACTCCTTTATGTAATGTGTTACAGTGCACCAGGCGCAATCCACATGTGTGAGGTGAGCCCTTTATCAGCTAAAGAGAGTTGACTATCATACACGGTTTTCCATGTTTCAAAGAATTCTTTATATAGTTCATGATGTTCAGTAATTGGCTCGAATGTGTGCTCCCACTGTACAAACTGTTCGGCAGTTTCTTCCATAGATGAATATATGCCTGCGCCAACTCCAGCAGCAATCGCAGTTCCTAAAGCAGCTGCTTCTTTCACAACTGGTACTTTTACAGGAATACCAAGGACGTCTGATAGGATTTGTGGCCATAGTTTTCCTTTAGCAGCACCGCCAGCAAAAATGACTTCAGAAGGGAATATTCCTGTGAGATTTTCTATTAATTTTAAGTTACCAAGTGTAACGAAGGCAGCATTTTCTTCAATAGAACGGAACAGTTCTTTTTTTCCGCATTTGTCAGCGTCTAAACTTAAATTTAAAAAAGAAGGTGCGGCATGACGCCAAGAAATATAGTTCATAACGTTTGAAAAAGTAGGGATAATGCCATGTGAACCAACCGGTACGTCTTTCGCTTGTTCTTCTAATAATTCATAAGCATCTACACCGAGTTTGTCAGCAAGTTTCTTTTCCTCTTGGCAAAAAGCGTCTCGAAACCAGCGCATAACAAGGCCTGGGAAAAAGGCAATCGTTTCATATTGCCATAGGTTCGGAACGACGTGACAATTTATCCGAATCGCAGCTTGTGGATCTGTTATAGGCTCAGTTATATTCACTTCTTGTTGCCAAAAACTACCTCCGCATATTAATGTTTGATTAGGCTTCACGACTCCTGTTCCGAGCGATGCCATTTGAGCATCTCCGCCCCCGGCGACGATAGGAGTTCCTTCACGTAATCCAGTTAATGTGGCACACTCTTTTGTAACGTTGCCGGTAACGGTACCAGCTTCATTTACTGTTGGTGAAAATGGCAATGTTAAACCACATTCTTTAGCGATATCGTTATCCCACACTCTATTTTGTAAGTCAAAAATACCGGACGTACATCCGTTTGAGGCATCGATTTGCAGTACGCCGCTTAATTTATATAAAATCCAGTCATTTAACATCGTAAAAGAATGAATATTGATATAGACGTCTGGCTCATGTTTTTTAATCCAAAGTAGACGGGGTAAAGCACCTAATGAAAAAGTTTGACCAGATCTTGTATATAAATCTTCTTCAAGATGTGACCGAATTTCTTTTAGTTCACTAACTTCAGCGGATGCGCGCCCATCAACATTTGCACAAGCCCATATTTCTTGCCCATCTTTATCATATAAAACAAAACCTTCTCGCATACTTGTAGCGCTAATAGCTTGAATAGAAGAGGGGGAGATATTACATCTTTGTAGAACTTCTTTCGTGCATTGTTGTACTAGCTTCCAGTTTTCTATTACATCAAAATTCATAGAACCTGGGTAACGAGGATCCGTTTTATGAATCCATTCTTTTTGACTGACTGCAATTTG
Source organism: Bacillus sp. BC08 (assembly GCF_054326875.1). Taxonomy (NCBI): domain Bacteria; kingdom Bacillati; phylum Bacillota; class Bacilli; order Caryophanales; family Bacillaceae; genus Bacillus; species Bacillus sp. BC08. The sequence goes on from NZ_JBTGPA010000031.1 coordinate 203,948, forward strand.
ATTACCTAGTAAATCAAAAAGAACAGCTCGAATGCTTCCTGTACCAGCATCAAAAGCTAATAAATGAGACATTAACAATCACCATCCTTTCGTAATAAGGAGAGGGCCGTTTCCTCATCGGTAATTAATGTATGAATGAACTTTCCTTTTAAAGAACCAAAAATTGCATCTATCTTTTCTGTACCTCCAGCAACACCAATGACATGCTTCATTTTGCGAAGGATAGAGAGTGGTGTACCAATAAGGCGGTTGTGATGCGGAAGGTTTAATAAATCACCATTCGTATTGTAAAACTGCCCTAAAATATCGCCCACCCCGTTTTGACTACGAATATATGTCATCTCACGTAGCGTTAATTTTTCTTCTTTTACAATCGTAGCGTCTTGAGATAATCCTCCAATACCAACAACAGCCGTATGAGCAAGTGAAGCGACATGAAGCATATCCTTTACACTCGGTTCTGATAAAATACTTTGTGCCATTTCGGTTGTAGATGCTAGAAACGGCGTAGGGATAATATGAAGATCGCCTTGCATGTAGTGTAAATAGTTTTGTTTTCTTGGGAGATAGTGATTTACTCCGCCGGTTAGCGTTACGATTGAAAGATTAATGGAACTTTCAAAATGAATGTTTTCTAGCATTTTGCTAATTGTTTCTCCCCAGCCAATTCCGAGTAAATCACCTTGCTGGAGCTGAGTTTCTAAATATTGTGCAGCAGCTTTTCCGAGAGAAGCGTGATAATTGTCTATTGGAGTAGGGATAATAAATGCATCTTTTAAGTGGAATTTTTTCATTAGGTCACGTTCAATACTTAAACAGTGCAAACCAGTACCTTTTACGTGAAAAGTAACGATACCTTCACTACGTGCCTTATCTAATAATCGGACGACTTTATTTCTAGAAATATGAAGAAGTGAAGCGATCTCCTGTTGAGTTAATTGATCTTTATAATAGTACCAAGCTACTTTCGTTAATAAATTTTGTTCAAAGTTCAGTTGTGTCATACTCGTCATCCCTTTCAACAATTGACCAATGCTTAAACATATGTGCCGTATATTTTGTTTATTCCAGTTGAAACGATTAATAGTCTGATGAAAAAAGTGTTCTAGATATGAAAAAAGGAATATACAATGCTACAAAACAAGTAGAACAAATAATCATTTTCTCAAAAAATGTTCTGTATAAAGGCGGGTGACATCATGTGGATAACGTACCTTTATTACAAGTAAAGGCAATGAGTAAGGCGTTTTCAAATCAACTTGTGCTAAAAGAGGTGAACTTACAAGTAGAGCGTGGTGAGATATACGCTTTAGTTGGGGGAAATGGTGCTGGAAAATCAACATTAATGAAAATATTAACGGGGTTATATTCGTATGATAGTGGAGAAATGCATGTAAAAGGAATGAGGAAACAGTTTGCAAATCCGAAAGAAGCACATCAAGAAGGGGTTTACTTAATACCACAAGAACCACTCATTTTTCCGCATATGACCATTGAAGAGAATATATGTACCGGACTAAAAGGGAAGAAAAAGGAATTAAAAGTAAAGATTCGGCAATTGATTGACAATTTAGGATGGGAAATTGACCTTAAAGAATTAGGAGGATCACTATCCATTGCGCAGCAACAGTTAGTAGAAATCGTAAGAGGATTAATACGAGAAGCCGAGATTCTTATTTTAGATGAGCCAACATCTACATTAACAACTCACGAAATTAAGAGTCTTTTTGTGCTGATGAAAAATTTACAAGAAAAAGGAATTGGGATGATATATATTACGCATCGCTTTCCAGAAATCTTTGAAATTGCCAACAAAGTAGCGATTTTACGTGATGGAATGATTATAAGCCAAGGGGATGTATGTAACTATACATATGAAATGCTAATGGAGGGGTTATTACCGAAAGGGTATAAACAAGAAGAGGAAAGAGAAATAATGCAAGAGACAAAAGAAACGAAAAAAATATTAGAAGTAACGGATATAACGAGTCACGCTTTCGAAAATATATCATTCACTGTACATGCTGGTGAGATTTTAGGTATTGCTGGCATTGTTGGATCAGGCAGAACTGAATTAGCAGAAGCGATATTTGGATTGAAACCTTTAAAATCAGGTTCTATTTTATTAGAAGGAAAATCAATTGATTCATGCTCTTTGCATAAAAGACTAAGCGAAGGACTAGTTTATGTGCCAGAGGATAGAGCAAGAAATGGTAATTTTTCAATCGCATCGGTTAAAGAAAATATGACTGCAGCATGTTTACATCAGAATAGTCGCTTTTTCATCAATCAAGAAAAAGAAAGCGCTTTAGTAAGGTCGTATATAGAACAGTTTCGAATTGTTGTACGAAGCATGGATGAAGTACTAGCATCTTTATCAGGAGGTAATCAGCAAAAAGTCGTACTTACAAAATATCTTGCGTGTAATCCGAAAATTATTATTCTTGATGAGCCGACTCGCGGAATTGATGCGAAAGCAAGGCTTGAAGTATATGAGACGATAGAAAAAATGAAAAGGGAAGGGCTCGCAATATTATTAATCTCTTCAGATATTGAAGAAATTGTTCAATTAGTAAACCGTGTATATGTAATGCGAAATGGAAAATTTGTTTCTCATTTGGAGAAAGAAAAGGTGAATGTAGATGAAGTTACACGTCTTGCTTACGGAGGTGTAACGGAATGAAACGTATGTATAAAATGCACGAAACATCTATCATACTGTTATTACTAAGTTATATTGCCATTGTCGGAATGATAAATCCAAGTTTCGTTCAACTTAACTCGTTATCTTTAATGATGAAATCAAGCGTAATTTTAGTCGTGCTAGCAATTGGTCAATCTTTTGTCTTATTTACGAAAAATATAGACGTATCAGTTGGTTCCATTATGGGATTAAGCGCAGCGGTTTGCGGGATGTTGTTAACGGATGGGTTTAGTACAATCTTGTCTATTACTGCCGCAATCATACTTGGGGCTATTATTGGTTTTGTAAACGGAGTTGGCGTTGCGAAGCTTCGAGTACCCGCTATTATTATGACATTAGGTATGTTAGGGGTCATTAGAGGTGCGATGTTAATTTTCACAGGCGGAAAATGGATTGAAGATATTCCAAACAATTTTAAGCAACTCTCATCTATCGTCATACTTGGTCTGCCAATAACTGTATGGGTTGTTCTGATTATTTTACTACTACTATACTTCTTATTAAGGAAAGTACCATACGCGAGATACTTCTATGCGGTAGGTGATAATGAAGATGGCGCGAGACTTATTGGTATACCAGTTAATAAAGTGAAGATATATGCGTTTATTATATCAGGCATAAGCGCTGCGCTCGCTGGTTGCATATTTGTTATGAATATCGGGTTCGTTCCTAACCAAACAGGTACTGGGATAGAACTGCAGGTTATCGCAGCTGCTGTACTAGGAGGAGTTCATTTAAAAGGCGGAACGGGTTCTATAGTTGGAGCGGCATTAGGAGCGATATTTTTAGAGGCGATAAGCAGTTCACTCATCTTTTTAAAAATACCAGCATTTTGGAATAATGCTATTTCAGGTTTTTTATTATTACTTATCGTCATATTAGATAGTGTTATGAAAAAGTGGAGGGCAGAAAGGAGGATGAATCTATGAAGTATTTATACAGATGGGAAAGTGTTCTAATTGTATTACTTCTTATAGAATTCATTCTCTTTAGTTTTATAAGTAGTGATTTCTTAAATATTAGTAATCTACTTTTTAGTACGAATGATTTCCTCTTTATCGCAATCGCGGCGATACCAATGACTTTCGTTATTGTAACAGGAGGAATTGATGTATCGGTCGGCTCAATAATGGGGCTCACTTCAATCTTGATCGGTGTACTTTGGATGAACGGAATACCTATTTTGTTTGCTGTCATAATAGCCCTAATCATTAGTTGCTTAGCAGGAGCTTTAAACGGAATCATTATAAAAATGACAGATGTAGAGCCACTAGTCGTTACACTCGGAACGATGTTTTTATACGGCGGCATTGCACTCGTCATTTCAGGAGGGGCAGGAGCTTCTGGATATGAAGGGATAAGTGGTTTACCTGGAGTATTTGTACAACTGGCAAATGGTAGTTTTGTAGGGATACCGAATTTATTATGGTTATTGATTATCTTAACGATTTTATGCACTGTATTGTTTCATCGTACTATTTATGGGCGCCACGTCAAATTAACAGGTGCGAACGAAAACGCAGCAAAATACACCGGGATTAAAACGAAAAAAGTAGTTATCATCGCATACATACTTTCCGGGTTAGGAGGTGGATTAGGGGGCGCTTTTTTAACTGCGTATTTCGGTTCCGCGCGTGCAGATATGGGAAGTGAAACGATTTTACCAATTATTACAGCAGTTGTATTAGGAGGAACACTTATTACAGGGGGAAAAGGAAGCATTATCGGTACTGTACTGGCAAGTATTTTTATAGGGTTAATGCAGTATGGTTTGCAAATGACGGGTTTAACAAATGAACAATCCAACGTAGTAATTGGTATTATTCTTATTCTTTCAGTTATTATAAGACATTTCAAATTACATCAATTCACACCGGGGAAAAGAAAGAGTTTGCATAAGGGGGAAATGTCATGAAGAGAAAACTAGGGATTGTATTCATTGTATGTATTTGTTTAATCGGTTTAATAGCTTGTTCTAGTCAAACGGCAGATAAGAAAAAAGCGGATGATGTGAAATTTGCATTCATTCCGAAACTAACTGGGGTTGGCTTCTTTACATCTGGTGGTGAAGGAGCGAAAGAGATGGGAGATAAACTAGGCGTACAAGTGAAGTATGATGGACCGTCTGAAGCAAGCGTATCAGGGCAAGTGAAATATATAAACAATTTTATTAACCAAAACTATGATGCACTTATGATCTCCTCTACTTCAGTGGATGGTCTATCACAATCATTGCAACGCGCTAAGAAAAAAGGGATGACGGTGTTAACGTGGGACTCTGATGTGAATCCGAAAGACCGTTCATTTTATATAAGCCAAGGTACACCAGACCAACTTGCTAACTTATTAATTGAAATGACTTCAAAGCAAATTGGAGATAAAGGAAAAGTAGCCTTCTTTTATTCTAGTCCAACAGTAACAGATCAAAATCAATGGGTAACGAAAGCGAAAGAAATTATTAAAAAGAAATATCCGAACTGGGAAATTGTAACGACGCAGTACGGTGAAAATAATGCGCAAAAATCTTTATCAGTAGGGGAAAACATATTAAAAACGTATCCTGATATTAATGCGGTTATTTGCCCAGATGCAACGGCACTTCCAGCAATGGCACAAGCAGCTGAGAATTTGAAAATGGATAAAAAAGTAGCCGTAACTGGCTTCTCTACACCAAACGTTATGCGTGATTACGTAAAACGAGGAACGGTACAACAATTTGGATTATGGGATGTGAAACAGCAAGGCGCACTTGCAACGTATGTAGCAAATGAAATTGTTGTAAAAGGGAAGAAGCTAAAAGTAGGGGATAGCTTTGAAGTAAAAGGAATCGGAAAAGTGAAAGTAGAGCCAAACTCCATCCAAGGTTACGATTATGAGGCAGAAGGAAACGGAATTATCGTATTGCCAGAGCGAGTTGTATTTACGAAAGAGAATATTGATAAATATAATTTCTAGTAAAGAAAAAACGCCCGAATATATCGGACGTTTTTTTCTTTAATTATGAACCGTTTCTTTTTCATTTAATCCAAGCGTACGACCAGTCGAAGTGTGAAGGTCTTGGAATAATCTTGGATTTTCAGTTAGTGAAATGCCGTAAGAAGGGATCATTTCTTTTATTTTTCCTTCCCATTCTACCATGCGGCTTGGGAAACATTTTTCTAATACTTCAAGCATGACGTGAACAGCAGTAGAAGCACCTGGTGAAGCGCCTAGTAACGCAGCGATTGAACCATCAGCTGCACTTACAACTTCTGTACCGAATTGAAGTGTGCCTTTACCACCAGCATCAGTGTCTTTAATTACTTGTACACGTTGCCCAGCAACTACAATATCCCAATCTTCACTTTTCGCGTTCGGAATGAATTCGCGTAATTCTTCCATACGTTTTTCATGAGATAACATAACTTGCTGAATTAAATATTTTGTTAGTCCCATTTCTTTTACACCAGCAGCTAACATCGTTAAGACGTTATTTGGTTTTACAGAACCAATTAAGTCAAGATTTGAGCCAGTTTTTAAGAATTTAGGTGAGAACCCAGCGAACGGTCCGAATAGTAAAGCTTTTTTATTATCTATATATCTCGTATCAAGGTGAGGTACAGACATTGGCGGTGCGCCGACTTTAGCTTTACCGTATACTTTCGCATGATGTTGCTCTACAACTTTTTGGTTTTTACATACCATAAATAGTCCACTTACTGGGAATCCACCGATATGTTTTGATTCAGGAATTCCAGTCTTTTGTAGTAGGGGTAGACTACCGCCACCCCCGCCGATAAAGACGAATTTTGCAGTGTGATGCTCAATTTTACCACTATTCATATCGTGTACTTTTACTTCCCACAAGCCATTCTTTGTGCGTTTAATATTTTCGACACTATGTTTGTAGTTTAGCTCGATATTTTTAGTTTGTAAGTAATCAAACAACATACGAGTTAATGCACCGAAGTTAACATCTGTTCCAGAGTCAATCTTCGTTGCAGCCATCGGTTCGTTTGGTGTACGTCCTTCCATAATGAGTGGAAGCCATTTTTTTAATGTTTCAGGAGCATCGGAAAATTCCATACCTTGAAACAGTGGATTTTTTGAAAGCGCTTCAAAACGGTTTTTTAGAAACTCAACATTTTTTTCACCTTGTACTAAACTCATATGAGGTAGAGGCATAATAAAATCTTGTGGATTACGAATTAATTTGTTTTTTACAAGATATGCCCAAAATTGTCTTGAAAGCTGGAATTGCTCATTCACTTTTACAGCCTTACCAATATCTATAGATCCGTCAGATTTTTCGGAAGTATAGTTCAGTTCGCATAGCGCAGAATGCCCTGTACCTGCATTATTCCATTCGTTAGAGCTTTCTTCCCCGGCACTTGCGAGTTTTTCAAAAACTTTAATTTCCCATTCAGGTGCTAATTCTTTTAGTAATGAGCCTAACGTTGCACTCATAATTCCTGCACCAATTAAGATAACGTCTGTTTTTTGCTGCATGTTGCTCATGATAATCTCTCCATCCCCTATATTGGCAAAAAAGAGTAGGTGTTTTCTATGTCTAAGCCGTAAAAGAGAAACACCGCCTAGGCCCCACCTAGGTATTTACCTTTTTTGTCTCAATTGTATAACCATCTCATACTCTATTATAATAATTAATAGACTAAAATATCTAGTGTTATCTGATAATTTTAAACTATTTAACGTTTTATTCGCTAAAAATCTTATTTAACAAGCTCTTTTAAGGTGGTAAATAGAAAAAAATTACAGTTTGAAATTATCTCGAAAAAGCTTACGGCTACAAAAATGGGTAGAGTGGGTACCTTTTTATGGAATTTATGGCGTTTTAATAGTAAGATTATTCTGTTAAAAATAAAAGGAGGGATACCAATGCGTACACAGGAACAAATTGCGAACTTATTTCAAAATTTTTCGATAAAGGAATGTAAAGGGTCAAGTGACTTATATGAATACTTATCAATACAAATTGCTGAAGATGAGGAAGTAATTACACTATCTTCCTATGCTCAAGCAGGTCAACCAGTCCCAAACTTACTATTAGGAGCCGTACATTATTTATTACTAACAGGGAAAGAACATCCTTTAAAAACGTATTACAGTAGTTTAGTTGAAAATAAGAATACAAATTTAGATAAAGCTTTTAATCATTTTAAAGATTTCTGTAAAACGTACCGAGAAGAAATCATTACTTTATTACAAACGAAACTCGTTCAAACGAATGAAGTAAGACGATGTGCGTACTTATATCCAAGTTTCTGCTACATATTTAATAAAGTGAAAAAGCCATTAGCGTTAATAGAAATTGGGACAAGTTCGGGATTACAACTATTTTGGGACCAATATAGCTATTCGTACGGAACAGATGAAACATACGGTAATATAAATTCGAATGTACATTTAACTTCTGAAATAAGAGGGGAGAATGTGCCTCATTTTCTAAAAGAAAGTCCATCTGTCATAGAAAGAATTGGACTAGACTTACATGTAAATGATTTACATAGTGATGAAGATTATTTATGGCTACGTGCACTCATTTGGCCAGAACATAAAGAAAGACTAGAAATGTTTGACCAAGCAGCAACTTTAGTAAAAAATGAGTCTGTCAAATTAATAGAAGGAGACGGTGTGGAGCTATTACCATCTATTATTGAACAAATTAGTGAAGATGCTGTAATCTGTATTTTCCATACACACGTTGCAAATCAAATACCCGAACAAGTAAAACATAAATTAGAAAAACAAGTGCAAGAAATCGGCGCAAAACGTGATGTATTCCACCTATATAACAGCATGTGGGACCGGGACCTTCATATTGATTATTATATTAACGGAAACGAATATCGTGAAACGATTGGGGAAACGGAAGGGCATGGAAGATGGTTTAGTTGGAAGCTTGGGGATCGAACTTTATGCTAAAGAAAACCTAACAATTATGGGTTTCGTCACCAATGTTTGTAATAAAAACAGTTGACAGTTGGTAATCAGTCAACTGTTTTTTCTTTTTATTAAACTTGTTCTATGTATCCAATGTAAGTGTTAAACATGTCCTTACGGCATGTTGCAAATGGCCCATGAGATAAGGTTCTTCCAAAAGACGCTATAGAAAGTGGATTATAAAACCCTTGCTAGTGCCAAAAAAAGACGCTGGTTAATGAGCTATATTACTAGTTTAAGAATTTATAACTTCAAACGGAAAAACCAAGGGAAAGTAAATATTTAAGATGAATATATAATACATACGAGAATGAGCACAATTGGATAGGGGGCTTCCAAATGCATATGGACGAACGAATGAATTTGCAGGTAACTAGTCAGGCTCTTCAGGTAATGAATAATGGAATTGCTGTTATAAGTCATGATGGAATCGTCACATATAGCAACAAACTATTCTGTAGCATGTTACATAAAAAAGAAAATGAAATAATAGGTGAGCATATATCAACGATTATTCCTGATCGTAAAAAGTTAGTAGTGAATCAAAATGATAGTTTGTACAGGTATGAATGTAGGAGTGGCAACCAAGTTTTAAATGTGAATGAATCTCGTGTGTATCAGAATGAAACAGAATACGGATCAATTGCCATTCTGGAAAGCAAAGGGAAAAGTATACAGTCTTTGGAAAGCATCATAAGTCGATATGAAAGCGCCCTAAATTTACTGTCTGAGTGCATTCTAGGGGTAAATGAACAAGGAATTGTCAATTTTTTAAGTGGTTCTTATGCACAATTTTTAGGGATTGATGATCCGAAGGAAGCAATTGGAAAGCATTGTACAGAGGTTGTTGAGAATACGAGGATGCATATTATCGTAAAGACGGGACAGATGGAAATTGGGCATATCCAGCGTATAAGTAATCGGAATATAATTGCAACGCGCATACCTATCATAAAGGAAGGCAAGATTATTGGAGCAATTGGTAAAATTATGTTTCATGATATACAGCAGTTTAAAGCTTTGGGAGATCAAATTAGTGAAATGGAATCAAAGTTATCTTACTATCAAACTGAATTGCAGCGGCTACAAGAAGGGCGACTTTCCTTTCAAAGCATTATAGGAGAGAGTGCAAAAATGAAAGAAGTCAAAATGATGGCTTTAAAGGTTTCTAAAAGTCGGTCTACCGTTTTGATAAGAGGAGAAAGTGGTACAGGAAAAGAGCTCTTTGCACATGCGGTACATCGTGCAAGTCCGCGTGCTAATGGAACATTTATTCGTTTGAATTGTGCTGCGATTCCAAGGGAGCTTTTGGAGGCTGAATTGTTTGGATACGAAGAAGGAGCTTTTACAGGAGCGAAAAAAGGCGGTAAGCCTGGGAAGATTGAATTAGCCGATAAGGGAACGTTGTTTTTAGATGAAATTGGTGATATGTCTTTGGATATGCAGGTGAAGTTGCTTCGTGTATTGCAAGAGAAAGAGATTGAAAGAATTGGAGGTACGAAAATTCAAAAGGTTGATGTCCGTTTCATTGCGGCGACACATCGAAATCTCCGTGAAATGGTGCAAAGAGGGGAATTTAGGGAGGATTTATATTATAGGTTGAATGTGTTTGAGATTGATATTCCTCCGCTGCGAGAGAGAAAAGAAGATATGATACATATAACGGAATTTTTAATTAAGAAATTGAATGGTGAGCTAGGTAGTAATGTTCTTTCGTTGGATAAGAGAGTAAGAGACATATTCATGGAGCATGATTGGCCAGGGAATATTAGAGAGCTAGAGAATGTGTTAGAACGAGCGACGAATGTTATAGAAGAAATGATTATTCAAGTGCACCATCTTCCGGCATATTTACGGAAAAAAGATTTGGAAGAAGAGTTAAACCATGAAACATATACAATGGACCAAGATAAGCATGAGGTGAGTTATTTACTGCAGGCGGAAGTGGAAGCTGCTGAAAAACGTGCGATTACGAGAGCTTTGGAAAAAACAGCTGGAAATATAAAAGGGGCAGCCGAGCTTTTAGGAATTCATCGGGCCAGCTTATATAGAAAAATAGAAAAATACGAAATGTCATGAAGGAAAGCAAAGGGCAAACAGGCCCTTTTTTTGTTTGTAGCAATAAACATTGTCTCTCTTTTGCGACATTTTCTTATATATGCGACATGGTTGCTAATATTTGTAGCGCAAATGCGACATGTGAAATTAGACAAGTAAGGGAGAGTACAAAGGAATAAGTGAATAGGGAATGAGTCGATTTTTGGCATGCTTCTTGCTATATAAATAAAAAGGATTTTAGCAGGAAGGGGATGGAATTCAATGTTGGAAAATCAAAGTTTACCGCATTTTATTTTGCAAAGTATCGAAAAAACACCTAGTAAAGTGTATTTACAATTTGAAGAACAAAGGATTACATATGAGGAGCTTTATCATCGAATTGCAAGAGCCATAGCGGGATTTTGTGAGCTCGGTATTCAAAAAGGAGACAAGGTTTGTATTATGCTTCATAACACTCCTGAATATCTGGATGTATGGTTTGCTTTATCTTTTATGGGAGCAATTGCGGTGCCTCTAAATGTACATTTAAAAGGAGAAGGTTTGCAGTATATAGTATCTCACTCTGATTGTAAGTTAATTATCGTAGATAAGGAATTTGTTCCTCAAATTGCCTCTTGTTTGTCATATATACATAGGAACATTCAAATTGTTGCTTACCGAAAAAATGAAAGCGCGGTCATTGTAGGTAATGGTAAAGATCAATTAGTAATTGAATTGAAAGATGTACTAAATACAAATAATCATTACCTTCCAAATACATTTGTTTCCTCCACTTCTATTAACAGTATCCTTTATACCTCTGGAACGACTGGCTTACCTAAAGGGGTCATGTTAAGTCATTCTGCTTATGTAAATTCTGCGAAGTCATTTGCCAATTATATGGTTGGCGCAAGTTCAAAAGATGTCTTATTTACAGCGCTTCCGTTATTTCATATAAACGCTCAGGCCCATACAGTACTTGGATCCATTTCTTCCAATGCAACGATTGCTCTTGGTAAGCGGTTTAGTGCTTCTAGATTTTGGAATGAAATTCGCAGTCATGGCGTAACCATTTTTAATTCTTTAGGATCTATGATTCCTATTCTCTGCAAGCAGCCAGAAAAGGAAGACGATAATGACAATTTAGTAAGGGTGACGGCTTGCGCCGCTACGCCTAAGGAGTTTTGGAAGCCATTTGAGGAACGGTTTGGTGTCCGGATTGTGGAAGGTTACGGATTAACGGAAACGACGGGTTTTTGTGTAACGAATCCATTGCATGCCAATAAGCCACCTTCTATAGGAAAACCATATTCTTACGTAGAGACGAAAATTGTTAATGAGGATGGAAATGAAACACGGACTGGTGAAATTGGAGAGATTTTTATTCGTTCCTTACAGGGACAAGCATTCATGGAAGGCTATTATAAAATGCTTGATAAAACAGAGGAGGCAATGAAGGAGGGATGGTTCCATACAGGAGATCGAGGTTATCTAGATGAGGAAGGTTACTTATATTTTTGCGATCGAATTAAACAGTGTATCAGGAGGCGTGGTGAAAATATCTCCTCTTGGGAAATCGAAAAAGTTGTGAATAATCATCCAAAAGTACTTGAATCAGCGGCCATCGGTGTCCCATCAGAAGTGGGGGAAGAGGATGTTAAATTATATGTGATTGTAAAGGAAGATAAAACGATGTCCTATGAAGAGGTTATAGATTGGTGTCAAGAACATATGGCTTATTTTATGGTACCTCGATATGTTCAGTTCAGTGAAACTTTCCCAAAAACCGCGACGGAACGGATTCAAAAGTTCAAGCTGAAGGAGGAAGGGATCGGCAGCGCATGGGATCGGGAACAGGCCGGTTATGTAATTAAAAGAACGAGTTGATATGTTTATTTTACTTTATTACATATTGGAAAGAAGGGGTTGAATTGGAAAATAAGCGGGTTATTACATGGTCCAAAGAAGATGGAATCGCAACGATTATCATTGATAATCCTCCTGTGAATGTACTGAGCGTTGCTGTGGTAGAGCAACTGACGATAGCGGTCGATGAAATTGAACAGGATGATGAGGTAATTGTTGTACTTCTAACTGGCGCTGGAGAAAAGGCCTTTGTTGCAGGAGGGGACATTAAGTCGTTTCCGGAATGGATTGGGAAAGGGAGTGAATATGCGGAGAGAAAATCATTGTGGCTTCAGAATCCGTTAAATAAAATAGAAAGATTGCCGAAGCCTGTAATTGCTGCTATTAACGGATTAGCGCTTGGGGGCGGGTGTGAATTAGCTTTATCATGTGATTTACGGATTATAGAAGAACACGCCCAAATCGGGCTTCCAGAAGTGAAGTTAGGTTTGTTTCCAGGTGCGGGAGGAACGCAACGTTTGCCGCGATTAATAGGAACTGCAAGTGCGAAGGAAATGATGTTTACTGGTGAACCGCTCACTGCTGAATTAGCTTGGCGGGTTGGTTTGGTGAATCATGTTGTTCCGCGAGGCGAATCGCTGAATATGGCGAAGGAACTAGCTGTGAAAATGGCTCGGTTTTCTCTTCCTGCATTATCTTTGATGAAGCAATCTATCGATAAAGGTCTATCTTCTTCTCTTGAGGACGGATTAAAAATAGAAGCTGAAAATTTTGGACATGTGTTTCAAACGAGTGATGTAAAAGAGGGAGTGGAGGCTTTTATAGAAAAGAGGGCACCAATCTTTCATCATAAATAAAAAGCTATAACTATAATATGCAAAAAGTAATGCCTGCTCTGGCAGGCATTACCACAATATATACAAACAGAAAAGGATACAAAGTTGAAAAATCCATATTATGGAGGGGGATTGGGGTTATGGATTTATTGATTGTATTGTTATCGCTTGGCTTACTTATTTTTGTAGCTTACCGAGGATTCTCAGTCATTTTATTCGCTCCGTTATGTGCGTTGCTCGCTGTATTTTTAACAGAACCAGCGAATGTTTTACCGTTCTTTTCTAATGTTTTTATGGCAAAAATGGTCGGATTTATAAAATTATATTTTCCTGTATTTTTGCTTGGAGCGATATTCGGTAAAGTGGTAGAAATCACTGGTATAGCAGAAAAAATTGCGAAAATTATTATCCATTTTATAGGCGTGAAAAGAGCAATTCTTTCCATCGTATTAATGGGAGCGATTCTTACATACAGTGGTGTCAGTTTATTTGTCGCAGTATTTGCGATTTATCCATTTGCGGCGCAATTATTTCGTGAGGCTGATATCCCGAAACGTCTCATTCCAGCGACAATCGCATTCAGCGCATTTACGTTTTCGATGGATTCACTTCCTGGATCGCCTCAAATCCAAAATGTTATTCCAACTACGTTCTTTAAAACAGATATTTATGCCGCTCCTACATTAGGAATTATCGGAGCACTGTTTATCTTTATATGTGGTATGTTGTATTTGGAAAGGTGTAGGAAGAAGGCTGCTGCTAAGGGAGAGGGGTACTTTGGAAAAGGCGGTGCCACTTCTGAGATGGCTGCCACAACTAGTGCACAATTGGTGCAAAATCCGAGTGCTTCCAGCGATGTAATTCCAGTTAGTTACTGGATAGCTTTTCTTCCGCTTGTACTGGTTGGTGTAATGAATAAAGTCTTTACAGTGTTCATCCCTGTTTGGTATACAAAGGGATTTGATTTTGCATCCATAGGTTTGAAGGAGTACGGAACAATTGATATGGGACAAGTCGTGGGGATTTGGTCTGTGGAAATGGCACTACTTATCGGTATATTGTCTGCTATTTTATTAAATTTCCAAGCAGTAAAAGCACATTTTCAATCAATTACAAGCGTGGGCGTAAGTGGTTCAATCCTAGCTGCCATGAACACCGCAGCTGAATATGGGTTTGGTGCCGTTATAGCAGCTTTACCTGGATTTGTCATGATTCAAAACTATTTAACGGGGACTTTCTCAAATCCTTTAATTAGCGGAGCGGTCATGACGAATATATTGTGCGGACTGACGGGATCAGGCTCGGGTGGGATGAGTATTACATTAGGTTTAATGGCAGAAAAATATATTGAAGCGGCAGCGAACTTTGATATTCCGTTAGATGTGCTGCATCGTGTAATTGCAATGGCGGCAGGAGGTATGGATACTTTGCCTCATAACGGAGCGGTTATAACCTTACTTGCAGTTACAGGATTAACGCACCGGGAAGCTTATAAAGAGATTTTTGGTATTACGATAATTAAGACATTAGCTGTATTCTTCGTAGTTGGAATGTACATGATGTTTTCTATTGTATAATAGGAAGATTGATTGTCTGCTATAAATAACGCAGACTTCAATTTGAAATTTGAATAGTGGTAAATAGAAAAAGCCACCATTTCATGAGATGATGGCTAAGAGGAAGAGGAGATACTACTAGTAGTATCTCCTTTTATTTAGTTAAATATATGTACATAATATCTCCCCTGGCAATCCATCAATCTCACAAACTTTCTCTGATGTAAAACCTACATGTATTAAAATTTTGCGAGAGGGGACATTGTTCGGATCAATAATTGCTTTTAGTACGTTTATATCTGTCTGCTTCGCTATATTCATTAATTCCTTTGCAATTCTGCTACCATATCTTTTTCCCCAGTGCTTCGGCAAAATCATATAACCAATTTCAGCTTCTCTAACATTATCTTCGTTTACCGTAACATGTCCAAAACCAATATATTCATTTGTAATAGAATCATATACTTTATAAGAGCCGAATAGTTGATGGTTTTCATTACGTTTTAACAGCCTTGTAAAGTCATTTTGCGCTTCATCTAACGGAGTAGCGCGTTCGGTAATTTGCGCCATTACTTCTTTATTGAATACAAGTTGGAAGTATAAATTAAAATCTGTTTCTTCAAATTTAGTTTTTGCATAATATTCCTCCTAACAAATTTTCATTTGTTCTTCAGAAAAAAAATAAATTAAATCGTAATTTCAATTTGATTGCCTTCAGGATCGCTTATCACACTTTCGTAATAGCCATCTCCAGTGAAACGTGGCCCGTTTAGTAAAGGATAACCATCATTTTTTAATGTTGTAGTTAATTCATTTACACGTTCTTCACTACCGACAGAGAAAGCAATATGAGCATAGCCAGTTATGTTGAGGTTAGGCTTGTTTTCTATACCTTTTTTACGCATAAGTTCAAGTCTTGCTCCAGATTCGAACGTAATAAAATAAGATTCAAATTGTTTCACTTCATTATGATATAAAGAGTTCGCTTTACCATTAAAGTACTTCGTATAGAAAGAACGCGTTAATTCTAAATCATTTACCCAAATTGCAATATGTTCTATTTTCATAGTTTTCACCAATCCTAACTTAACTAATTAGGCTTTCACTTTATAAAAATTGTTTTTGCATTGCAAGAATTTTGACTGGGTGTTAAAGGAGGGGGTTAATTTTTGGTTATTTATGAGCATACAATGTGTAATTAAGTAAAGAATCAACATAGCTTTTACAGAAAAGGGTGAATGAAGCATATGAATTCATTTGAGCAAATGATGTACGTTGGTGTCATTATGTCTATTGTATTATCCGTAATGATTTTAGGATCTTTATATTATAACCCTCGTCTTTCGTTAACAGAGTATCCGAAAGATATTCAAAAGGTAGTTTTTCCAAAATCGATTCATGAAAAAAAGCAAACGATTTATTTTAACATTGCATATAATGCTATTCTTTTCGGTACTCCTTTCGTTTCTACATATATACTACATAAACATGAAAAATTATTATATATTGATGCCTATTTACATACTTTTGGTATTTTAATGATTTTTAATTTAGTAGATTTGTTTATACTGGATTGGCTAATCTTTTGCTGGATTACCCCAAGATTTGTTGTTATTCCTAGTACAGAAGGCATGAAGGGATACAAAGATTATAAGTTTCATTTAAGAGGGGCTATAGTCGGCACAAAATTTTTAGCGATTGTAAGTTTGTTTTTGGCAGGAATTGTGACAACTATTTAGTATGAAGAGTTTATAGAAGATAATGAGATTTATAATATATAGAATTAAAAATGAGAATTTGATAGTATTGGAGTAAGGAGTTTTAATAGCAGTATATTAAGTCGTATTAATATACTGTTGCAAATGCTTTCCTAATTTTATGGAAGCATTTGATAGAATTCAAAAAAATAATGGAGGCTAATATGAAAAAAATAATTGGCGCAGCAACAGCAACAGTTTTTGGGATGGGGGCTTTTACCACAGTCGCTACTGCAGAAACAATCGTAACAGCAGATGTACTCAACGTACGTGAAAAACCGACTACTGAATCAAAAGTTGTCAAAAAAGTAAAAGAAGGAGAAAAGTTAAAGGTTATACATACGGAAGAAGGATGGTCCAAAATTGATTTAAATGGTAAAGAAGTCTTTGTAAGTACGGAGTTTACAAAAGATGTGTATTATGTAACAGCGAATTTGTTAAATGTCCGTTCTGATGCAAGTACAGAATCAGAAATACTTGGCAGACTAAAAACAAATGATGTAATTGAATCAACGCATCAAGTAAAAGACGGTTGGCTACAATTTGAGTATAAAGGAAAAACAGCTTATGCAAATGTTTCTTTCCTATCAAGTACAGCACCAGTTGAAAAAAAAGCTGAAGAGAAAACGAAGCAAGTAGCAAAAGTGCAAAAAACGGTTAAAGCTAAGATAGAAGCTAAGACTCAGAAGGTAGCAAAAGCTAAGGAAGAAGCGAAAGTACAAGAAGTAGTAAAGCCTAAGGAAGAAGCGAAAGTACAAGAAGTAGTAAAGCCTAAGGAAGAAGCGAAAGTACAAGAAGTAGTAAAGCCTAAGGAAGAAGTGAAAGTACAAGAAGTAGTAAAGCCTAAGGAAGAAGCGAAAGTACAAGAAGTAGTAAAGCCTAAGGAAGAAGTGAAAGTACAAGAAGTAGTAAAGCCTAAGGAAGAAGTGAAAGTACAAGAAGTAGTACAACCTAAAGAAGAAGTGAAAGTACAAGAAGTAGTAAAGCCCAAGGAAGAAACGAAAGTACAAGAAGTAGTAAAGCCTAAAGAAGAAGTGAAAGTACAAGAAGAAGCAAAAGCTAAAGAAGAAGAGAAAGCAAGAGAGATAGCAAAAGCTAAGGAAGAGGCCAAAGCAAGAGAGATAGCAAAGGCTAAAGAAGAAGAGAAAGCAAGAGAGATAGCAAAGGCTAAGGAAGAAGAGAAAGCAAGAGAGATAGCAAAGGCTAAGGAAGAAGAGAAAGCAAGAGAAATAGCAAAGGCTAAGGAAGAAGAAAAAGCAAGAGAAATAGCCAAAGCTAAGGAAGAGGCCAAAGCAAGAGAAATAGCCAAAGTTAAGGAAGAAGAAAAAGCAAGAGAAATAGCCAAAGCTAAGGAAGAAGAAAAAGCAAAAGAAGAGTCTAAAAATAACATACAGTCTGCTAAACGTGAATTAACGGTAGTAGCGACAGCATATACTGCTGATCCAAGTGAAAATGGTACATATGGTGGACGTGTTTTAACTGCGATGGGGCATGATTTAACGGCTAATCCGAATATGAGAATTATTGCAGTAGATCCGAAAGTAATCCCATTAGGATCTAAAGTATGGGTAGAAGGTTATGGAGAAGCTATCGCTGGTGATACGGGAAGTGCTATTAAAGGAAATCGTATTGATGTTTTAATGGGTTCAAAAAGTAAAGCTATGAATTGGGGAAGACAAACTGTTAAAGTTAAAATTCTTTAATAAATATAGTTAACTAGATAGAAGTCAGTTCTCTTTATTGAGGCTGGCTTTTATTTGTGAGTTAATATGATTCATTCATGGAAAGAAAAAGTAAATATATTATATATCAAATCATTTACTATGTACTTTCACTCATAATAGTGTAATTAAGTTTAAAGTATAGGTGTATTCTAGTGTTAATCTTTTTATAATGAAGTGGATTAGATTTATATAAAGCGAGGATAGAATATGACAATGGAATTATATGGGGAACAGTACAATGACATGAAAGGGTATAGGGTAGTAGAAGGAAAAGAATCCTACAATCATTACTTTGGTGGTGAAGAGTGTAATTTACCATTTTGTAAGTTATGTGGTGAGAATATGCATCAAATTCTCTGTTTTGATTTAAAAGATGAGAGGATTGCTGAACTTAAAAGTAGTGAACTAGACATTTTACCTTTAGTTTCATGCTTGAATTGCGCGATGGTGTGGGAACCGCAATATTTTCAGTTAAGTGATGGAGGTAAAACGGTTCAAATCATTCAGCAGCAAAATGCAGAAGAATGGAAAATGGAAGAGGGATATAAGCTACCAGTTCCCTTCCCAAAAAGAAATGTAAGGCTTATAAATATGAAAAATGAAGATATACCTTCTGATGAAGATAGTTACTGGGAAGCTTTTGACTTGTTCGGTTCGGAATATATATGTAGATTATTAGGAGCACCGTTATATAATGATTTTCCAGAAGATTTGAAATTTCCGTGTTGTTCTAAAGAGATGAAGTATGTTGCTACAATTACATAAGATATCGAAGAACGCGGACTGATTT
Organism: Bacillus sp. BC08; assembly: GCF_054326875.1. Lineage (NCBI taxonomy): Bacteria > Bacillati > Bacillota > Bacilli > Caryophanales > Bacillaceae > Bacillus > Bacillus sp. BC08. The sequence continues at coordinate 223,161 of NZ_JBTGPA010000031.1, forward strand.
CAGTAGTTGATTTCCGGTTTGGGGAAATGAATATATACTATTATTTATGTAAAGATTGTTCAATAATAAAAACTGAGATACAAAGTACCTAACAAGACTAACATATTATGTTAGTCTTGTTTTTTGATTGCAACATCATTATGAATTGCATCAAATATATCTTTTTGCGTAAAGTTATCTGTAAAAATAGTTTCTCTGGCAACCTTAATGGTATCGTGCGGATTATACCATTTTTGTAGGGAATCTTCACCAAATTCATGCCTTTTTTCCCTTGTATTATGTCGTCGAATCGTTTCGTTTAACGATAAATCAAAGTAATATGTATAGACGTTTCCTTCAAAAAAATGTATTAATTCTTTCAGCATATCACCATATCTACGACTGTTTAAAATGCCTTCTAAAATAACAAATTCACATTTTCCTTTTCCGTACTTTGTAATTTCAAATAGTAAATTATGCGATAAATTACCCATCGTATCATTTACTCTAAGCATATCTCTACGTACAACATCTTGTGATACTAAAAGTGTACCTTGTCCAAAATGTTCTTGTAGTTGCTTTGCGATTGTTGTTTTACCACTTGCGGAGTTTCCTCTAAGAATGATTAATGTTGATTTAAGTATAGGATTAGACATAATGAATTCCCCCAGCATGAATGATTATATAGAAAATTTTAACAAATAAACTGTGGAAAGTGTATAATTAATAGGATGGAAATAAAAAGGTGGGAGTTAGATGGAACATGAATTAAATAAGGCGCAGCCGATTTGGAAACGGACATGGTTTCGCTACCTAGGGGCATTTATAATTGTTCAATTACTATTTATTATTTGTGAGATTACAGGATGGGCACCAAATTTTAAGCCAAGTGGAGAGTTTTTAAATAGAATTTTACATTCTGAATTTTTCACGAAATGGTTCACTCCATATGAAATTCCTCATTTTAATGTATTTACAGCATTTTTTGCGATTACAATGTTACCATACGCACTAGTAGGTGCAATGAAAGATTTCACAACAAGGAAAAATATAAATAATTAAAAAGAGGTAATATATGCTATTTCAAAAAGATCATGTATCGGTACGGTACGTAAAAGAAGAGGATGCACCAATCATTTCAAAATGGTTAACAGACCCAGAAGTCTTGCAGTATTACGAAGGAAGAGATAATCCGCAATCTGTAGAAATGGTACTGAATCATTTTATACATAATCCAAATAGTCATGAAAAAAGATGTTTAATAGAGTTTGATAATATGCCAATCGGTTACATTCAAATGTATCCAGTTGATTTTGAGTGGAAAGCATTATATGGCTATGAAGAATCTCAAAATGTATGGGGAATGGATCAATTTATCGGTGAGTCGACTTATTGGGAAAAAGGAATTGGAACGAAACTCGTTCAGGCAGCAATTACATATATTATGGAGAACACGGGAGCAGAAGCAATCGCAATGGACCCGAAAGTAAATAATGAACGCGCGATAAACTGTTATGAAAAATGCGGATTTAAAAAGGTGAAGATATTAAAGGAACATGAGCTGCATGAGGGGAAATTAGAAGATTGTTGGATGGTGGAATACAAACAAAAGGGAGCTGCGCGAAATGAAAAGAGCTTTAATAGTAATTGATGTGCAAGCAGGTATGTATACAGCAGGAATGCCAGTACATAATGGGGAAAAGTTATTAGAAATATTGCAAGAGCTTATTGGGGAATGTCGTTCAAATGATATTCCAGTTATTTATGTACAACATAACGGGCCAAAAGATCATCCGTTAGAAAAAGGTACAGCTGGTTGGAAAGTACATGAGGCAATTGCCCCGCAAGAAGGGGACAGTATCGTTGAAAAGACGACGCCAGATTCATTCCATAAGACAAAATTAAACGAAGTATTACAAGAAAAAGGAATTGAACACGTTATTATTTCAGGTATGCAAACGGAGTACTGTGTGGATACGACAACGCGAAGAGCGTTTAGTGAAGGGTATAAAGTAACGTTAGTGAGTGATGCACATAGTACGTTTAATACAGAAGTGTTACGTGCGGAAGACATTGTGAAGCATCATAATGTAGTGTTTGGAGCATTTGCTGATGTTGTTGCACTTAAAGATCTGAAAGTGTAAGCGTAAATAGGAAAGCGGCTGTCTCTGAAAGAGTGGCCGCTTTTTTATTTGAAATCAAGTTGTTGAAAGAATCTGCATATTAAAAATGCAAGTTAATTGAGATATATGGTCGTTATAGAGAGAGGGAATAACTTACTACGTGTTGATTAATCCGAATATAAAAGCAACAAAATCCCATGCACCATACTTACTTTCACATCTTACGAAACCCGTCTCCTACGCGAGCTGTTGAAGGATGTTTGGAGATAGAAATCGCTGTAGTTTTTCATCGAATAAATGAAACTCGTTAATAGCTAGTGATGTGGTGCTAGCCTGTGAAGAAAAAATTCATTATCACAATACGTATGATTAATGTTTTACCCTTCTCTTGTACTTTATTTTGACTCCTTAGACAGTTTGCTCTTTTTTAAATACCCAGTGTAAAAGATGGTTGATAATGTGGTATCATCCAGCCAAAAAGTTTGCCGATAAAATGGGCAGCAATTAGTGCATCGATTCTAATTGAGCCTAATGATTGAATGAAAATTACACATAATGTACCAGGCACACAAATATTTATTAAATCGCTTGAAATTTTTGCTTTACTGAATTTCAAATGAAATTTCTTTTGCTGCTTCTAAAGCTATTTTTTTAGCTTCTGTTTTAAAATTGGACGCTGCTAAAACGTATCCATATCGATGTCCCATTGATGTAGGTGGTTTTAGAAAAGTTCCTTTTTTAGGTTTTATATAAACTTTCTCTACACCAGGAAATCTAGAACTACGATTTTTGCCTGTAACTCGAATTAGTTGTCCTTTAGATTTAACTGTTAGGTAATGGGCGTACACATATTTATGATGTTTTTTGTTTAGTGAAGGTTTATTTCCTAACATTAATTTAATAGTTTCTTGTACTAAGTTGATTCCATGCCCAATTTCAATTATGTCATTCATTGCTCCACCTGATATTCGGGGATTTATCTCAATTAATTTCCAAACATCATTTATTCTCCGGAGTTCTAGATGACAAGCTCCATTTTTCATATTAAAAGCCTGAATAACAGAATTAACTGCATTGAAAAGACTATTGTATAGTCTTTTGTCTACTTGTCCTAGTAAAGAATACCCAGTAACAATAAAGCGTTCAAAAAGTGTAATTTCTTGTTCAATTATTGCTATAATATGAACTTTTCCATTTTGAACTAAAATTTCGACTAAGTACTGAGGCCCATCTATATATTCTTCAAGTAGAATTTCTTCATTAGGTAGTTTTTTTAAAAGACTTTGCATAGATAAAATTAATTGATCCTTATTTTTTACTAATAATACATCTTTTGAGCCTGTTGATTTAGGGGATTTCACAATAAGAGGGAAGTTTATCTTATTATTTTTATTAATAAAAGATGATAATGATTCTGTTGGTTTGTAAATTAAATAGTTGAGTGAGATTGGTAAACCTTTAAGTACATTACGAGTTAATATTTTGTTTTCCATATGATGGATAGCTTTAGAAGATACAATATTTGAGCAAAATTTTTCTGATAAACGCGCAGCTACATAAACATAAGGGTCAATAAAACTAAATATCCCCTTTATGTTTTTTCCTGATTTATTTAATTTTTTAATTGTTGTAATTATATTATCATAATCATTTATATCAGTGAAAATCATCTGATGTACATCAGGGAACATAGTGCGTTCATTAATAAATTTTGTTTTTTGAGTTAATAAAACAGTAAAGAAATTAAGTTTTTCAGCTGCTTTGATTGCTTCCCTACTTGATCCAGATTTATTTGTTTCAATGAAAACGATAGTATCCATTTTATGTCACCTTAACCTTTATCATTTATCATTTTATAAAATCTCAGGTTTATTATTTCTATAGGTAGAATATTAAAATGAGGTTAAGCTTGTTCTTGATTTTTCGAAAAATGGTTGAATGAGGGAGAACATGAATATATATTATTATGAATTTGATATTTGTTTTGAAAAAGATCTTTAGAAAGAAGGGAAGAAGAACAACATGACTATAATTGGTATGCTTCATCATCGGAAAAATCCGAATGACGTAAAGAAAGCATATACTTACGCTGCTGTAGCGAAAGCTGAAGGTGTAGACTTTTTTTATTTTACTTTAGGAAAAGTAAATTTAGAAACAGAGAAGATTTTAGGTAAAACTTATGAAAATGGTAAATGGATTGAAAAAGAATTTTCTTTTCCAGATGTTATTTATAATGCAAGTGTTCATATTAGTGATAAAACTCAGGGAATTTATGATTATCTACATGAAAAAGTTCCTTTTACAAGTCATTCTATTGGAAATAAATTAAGTGTATATAACAGAATAAATAGAGCAAAAAAATTTAAGCAATATCTTATTCCTTTTTATGAATTAAATGATGTTAATAAGTTTTTTGACTTGATTAATCGTTATGAAAAAATTATTATTAAACCTATTTCTGGACATCAAGGTAGTGGTATTGTTTTCATTGAAAAAAATGGGGTCGATTACAGTATGAATGAGTCAGAACAAATTTCAACTATTAATAAAAAAAAATTACAGAGCTTTATATCTGATAAGATTCATGAGCAAGGATACATAGTTCAACAGTTTATTTCATGTCAAATGAAATCTGGTCATGTTTATGATTTTCGATTGCATGTTCAAAGAAATGGGGAAGGACGGTGGGTTGTTACTTCTATATTCCCAAGAATAGGTCCATTAGGAAGTATTGTATCAAATATGGCTAAGGGTGGTTATAGTACTTATTTAGATGTTTTTTTAAAAGCGGAATTTGATAACGATTGGTATAATATTAAAAGGTATTTAGAACGATTTGCAGTAACTTTTTCTAACCATTTTAATTCTTTATTTAGGGATGTATTATTTGATGAGTTAGGAATTGATGTAGGGATTGATAAAGATCAAAAATTGTGGTTATTTGAGGTGAATTGGAGACCAGGAGTACCTAATATATTTAATCTGGAACTAGATGTAGCTAGAAATTTAATTCAATATGCTAGATATTTGGCTGATAAATCTAAATAAGAAAAGGAAAGTAGAAAATAAAATGAAACGTAGAAACCTTTATATACCAATGTTTCTACTAATCTCTATTTCTATATCTTCTATAAGGTTTTTCTCCATACATCCCGAAATTCGGCAGATGCTGTATCTAATACGAGGAAGATACCGGAACCGGATAATACACCTCTCATTGTGGGTGGGGGTACATATTTATAAAAAAATACGCTTGTCCAATCCATTATCATTCTCCAGTCATTTAATATTACAAAGGGGGGAGAATATGGAAAATAATGAAAAAATCACGTTTCGATTTGTAAAAAAAGATGGAGAAGAAATTGATTTGGGAAATCTTGCTGATAAACGAAAAATTGTCATTGTAATTAATAATCAGATTACATTTGCACCGAATACAACACAAATTGCCAGTGGAGCCGGACAAAATAGTGCAGCAGGAAGTAATGCAGCAATCGATTCATCGAATACCCGACAGCAAGGAGCAGTGGGTGCTGGAGGCGAAGCCATAAATAAAGGAATTAGCGGGGACCAGATTGAGCCGCATAAAAAGAAAAAAGAAACTCCAGTTGAAGAGGAAGAATTTGTAATTATCATCAATAATCAAATTAATAAAACTCGTAAGGAACAGGCCGGTGCTACTCAAGTGGCAAGTGGTGGTGGAGAAGACAGTGCAGCGGGAACCAATGCTGCCATTGAAAGTTCTAATACCAAACAGCAACATGCAGTGGGAGGCGGAACGGATAGTTCGGCAGAAAATGCAGGTGAAGAAGGCGACCAAATAGAAAAATGTGATTAAAAAAGGGTAGAATCTGGATCTTCGGATATAGATTCTACCCTTTCCTTTAATTGGTTATTACGGTTAAGATGGTTTACTCTCGATAAACATTGTTTTTAAATTTTTTAGATGAGGTAGCACAATATGTCATGCCTATCAACTTTAGTATTTTATTACACCAAAAAACAAAAAATGTCCAATTTCTATTGGAGATATCAATTCATTCGTTACGGGGTATTTGCTTTTTTTTACTGGATGGCGATGGTGCCCCTGCATCTAAATGTTACTTCTTCTTATCTTTATCCAATATATTCTGTTCTTCAGCAAATTCTGTACCATACGCAAAGCGGCGATTAATATGAATATTATCATTTTGGTGCCTTGTGTGTGAGTTAGAGAAGCGATGAACGATTACTTCAGATAATGTAAAGACAATAGCAGAAAGGAAACTACCCCATGCAATTTGCATGTAATTGTCTAATAAAATATTACCGAAAATCCATACGCTTAAATACGTTAGTAAGAAATCCGACATTATGGCACCAGTATTGCCAATTCGATTTAATATGATTTTATCGACGAACATATAGGATACGATTGTAACAAAAAGACTAAATGAAATAATTTGGACGAATGTTGCAGGGAAAAATAAAGCAAGTCCAATACTAAATGCGATAATGCACGATATAAACTTAATAAGAATTACAGTAAAACCATTCAATATTTACACCTCCGATTTATACATAGTTTTACAATAAATTTAGGAGTTCATACATTGTAACAAATATATTTACATAAAACTTTTTCATGTTCGATTTTTGTCTAAATATTAAAAAAACAAAGGAAAAATGTTATAGTAAAATGAGAGTATATGACATTTTTAGGTAAGGGGGAATCCATGGTGTGGATTACTTCAGAAGTAGAAATTCCAGATGAGTTAATTGATCATCTGGAACAAGGAAAGTTAGTACTATTTGTTGGAGCGGGAGTTTCTATGAAAGGGAAATCAAACTTACCGAATTTTGATGATCTAGTTGATGAAATTGCGAAGACGTTATATGTGGAAACGCGTGAAATAACAGAACCACATGATTATTATCTTGGTAAAATTGCGAAAACAAAAGACGTACATCAAGTTGCAAGAGATTTAGTTCATACTGAAAAGTCAAAGCCGAATCCGCTTCATTATGCGATTCCAAGGTTGTTTCCTTTAGATACAGAAGTCCGCATTGTAACGACAAATTTTGATCGGCATTTTACAACTGCGATGAAAGAAATGAATAGAGAATTAAACGTATATTATGCACCTGCGTTACCTACAGGTAGAGCGTTTAAAGGACTTGCTTACATACATGGCAATATAGAACAAGAGAAAGAAGCGTTAATTTTAACAGATGGTGATTTTGGAAGGGCTTACTTGACGGAAGGGTGGGCAAGAAGATTTTTAGTTGATTTATTCTCGAATTATACCGTTTTATTCGTTGGATATAGTCATAATGACCCAGTAATGAAATATTTAGCGACTGGTTTACCACCAAGTACAAGGCGTTATGCATTTGTTGCACAAGGGGAAAACACGTACCACTGGGAGCATTTAGGAATCCGGCCGATTGTATATCCGAATAAAGGCAATAATCATCAATCACTCGTTAAAGCAGTGAAGCGATGGGCGGAATTAATGGGAGATAATTATATTACAAAACGAATGCGCATTCGTGACATAGTAACAGTTCCGCCGTCAGTAGAGCAGGAACAATTATCATACATAAAACAATCCATAAAAAAAATTGAAACAGTCCGCTACTTTGTTGAATTTGCTCATGATTATGAATGGGTGGAATGGCTTGAAGCAGAAGGGAAATTACAAAATTTATTTTTAGTTACATCAAATGATAATGAGGTAGATGAACTACTTGCTGAATGGTTAGTGGAACAATTTCTTTTTAGTCATCAAAATGAATTATTTCAATTGATTTTTAAAAATCATTCTAAACTATCTCCGTTATTATGGAGAACAATTTGTAGCTACTTAAACGAGACGAAAATTGAGATGGACCCGTTGTTGTTTGCAAGATGGACACTTCTTTTATTAGAAACAGCTGAAAAAGATAGTAAATCAATTGAAAAAATTTCTTACTTACTGCAAAAATGTTCTTTTCCTGAGCATAAAGAGATTGCTTTATTATTACTAACGTTTATTTTGGACGGAAAACTGAAATTGAAGCGGGAAAGGAAATGGGGGAATGATACGCAAGAATCAATAGAACTTGAGGAATCGAGTCGTTTACCAGTGTCTACATTTTCTTATGTGGAGCAAATGTGGAATGAGAAGATGAAACCGCATATTTCCTATTACGCCTTACCAATTATGATGATGGGAATAGAGAAGATGCGAATGTTATCACTACGACAAACGGCATTGAAAAAAAGGGATAAGGAAAATGTTGAAAAAGAGTTTCAGCAAAATGATCTTGCGTTTTTAATTCAAATTGCAAAAGAGTGTTTAGCCTATTTATGTGAAAACAATGAGAAAAAAGCAAATTATTATATTACAGAAATGATAGAAGCAGACAGCGTGCTTCAGACCCGGATTGCAATTGATGCGATGAATAAAAATGTATTTGTTAGCGCCGATGACAAAATGAAATGGTTGTTACAAAAAGGACTTCTTTTAGATGTCACGTATAAACACGAAGTTTTTCAGCTTATAAAAAATCATTTCGCATCTTCTTTAGAAAAAACAAAGGAAGAAGTCATTCAAATTGTACTGAAAGACCTTGCAGAGGAGAGAGCATTTGATGTTTGTTTAGTATTAGATTTATTATTCACTTGTGATTCAAATAGTCCATCTACAGCAAAAGGTTATGAGGTAATGAAGCAAAAACATCCTCACTTTCATTCGGATCGATACAGTGTACAAAAGAAAGAGACCGCAGAACAAAGTATTACTTGTAATGTAACTGCTGATGGATTATTACAACTGAAAGACGATGAAATTATGAAGCAAGTTCGTCAATTTTCTGAAGACGGTGTTTTTGAACAACGTCATTTTTTAGAGATGTTATCGAAAGCATGTAAATTGAATACAGAATGGAGTATTTCATTTGCTTATCAATTAGTTAGCATGCATGAAATAAGTAATGAAGTATGGTTTGTTTGTATTAGAGAGTGGCGAAATAACCGAGGACTGACAAATGAACAAATCCAAAAAGTTATTCCGCTATTGCAGAAATTTGTTAGAAATACTGCTTTTCATTGGTTAATTAGTAGCTTTCTATATGAAATTAGTAACCGATTAGAAGAGTTAGAGGAAAATAGCATACGTAATGTGAAACGATTTGCTTTTTCGGTATTCCCTCAAGTAATGAAAAGTGATACAGATTTTAAGCTTGGAAAACAAGATTTTTACAATGAATCAATCCAGCATCCTGTTGGGAAAATGACAGCTGTATTATTAAAACTGTTATCATATGATCATTTATACGATCGTAACGTGTATGAATATTTATTTTTATTTGAAGAACAATTAAGAGTTAGTTCAGAGCGGACAAATTACATGTTAGCTCGTTTAGTAGCAGATATAACATTTCTTTATCATATTGAGAAACAATGGTGCCGAAAATATTTGTTACTGTACTTAGATTTAAAGAAGGAAAATGAGATTACGAAATATGCATGGGCAGGCTTATGTTACACGCAAATCAATTTACCTTTATTTACAGAAATGAAGCGATTTATTAAGTATGCGGTAGAACATTTGGGAGTATTGCATCCGTATACAAGGGAAGCTTTTTTGAAATGGCTTAGTTTTGTATTTATTAAATGTGTACTGTATTGGGAGCAAAAAACAGATTGGTTATACCCGTTGCTTATACAAGAAAATGAAGAAAATAAAATTAAATTTATGCAGTTTTTATGCTATTACGTCAAAACGTTAAGTGTAAAAGAACAACAAAAATTTTGGGCAGCTTGGCTCAGTGTATTTTTGCGAGAGCGACCGAAAATGGGTGAAATCACAGCAAGAGAATATGTAATGCTTTTGCGTATTATTTTATTTATGGATGAAATAGTAGAAAGAGGATTATCTATAATAAAAACATTTTCATATGTGGTTGGAAAAGGGAATCAAACGGAGTTAAAACAGTTATTCAATGAAATACTTGAAAAGACAGAGCGTATAAAAAAGTATAAAGAATTGTATGCAAATGTATTTTTTAACTTACTACAAACGCTTCAGGAAGCCGATTTACTTGAAACGGAAATCATTCGAATAAAAGAAGTATTAACCCGGTTTGGGGTAGAAAAGTATGTATTAAATGCAATAGATAATGAGATAATTCGCATCGGAATTGTTATGGAGAATTTACAAGAAGAAAAGTAGGACGGAAGTGGAATTTTAAAAAATATATAAAAAGTTGTTGACAGTGTTTTGAAAAGCGTTCTATAATACGAATCATACTTATTCAATTTCAAAAACATTTGAATAAACAAAGTGCAATGAAGAGATCACAGTAGTGGTTAGTCTTACTGTAACAGAGAGCTGGTGGTTGGTGTGAACCAGTACAGGGATAATCATGAATTACAGTCTTGGAGCATCTTTTTCGTAGTAAAGATAGTATTGTCTTTATGAAGAAAAAGCGGTCAATTGATCGTTAACAGTGAAGAGAGGTAGACAGAAATTTAGTCTACAACTAGGGTGGTACCGCGATAAATATCGTCCCTACTGATTTATTCAGTAGGGACTTTTTGTATTTTAGTGGCCTAACTTGAAAATTAAATATATATGCGTTGAAAGGAAAAGCAGTAGTTGTTGTTTCCCTGTAACAGAGAGCTGGTGGTTGGTGCGAACCAGTACAAAAACAAGAGCGAATTACAGTCCTAGAGCATCTTTTTCGTAGTAAAGATAATATTGTCTTTATGAAGGGAAAGACGGTCAGATGATCGTTAACAATGAAGAGAGGTAGACGAAAGAAGTCTACAACTAGGGTGGTACCGCGATAAATATCGTCCCTACTGATTGAATCAGTAGGGATTTTTTGTACAAAAAAGTGGGTTTTTATCTAGTAGATAGTGTCCTTATGATAAGTATTCGTTTAAAATAAGAAGAGGTATCGATTCCACTTAAAATTTGTATAATTTATCAGTTCAGAAAATAGAGAATTTTTCATTCTCTTACTATACTTTTAAAACATTAGAGGAGGATTTCCAAATGGCAAATCATGAATTAGATCAATTACGTAAACAGGTAGATGAAATTAACTTACAACTATTACACCTTTTAAACAAACGTGGTGAAATTGTTCAAAAAATTGGGGAGCAAAAGCAGGTACAAGGTACGAAACGCTTTGATCCAGTACGTGAGCGTGAAGTACTTGATATGATCGCAGAACATAATGAAGGACCATTCGAAACGTCAACAGTTCAACACATTTTCAAAACAATCTTCAAAGCTAGCTTAGAATTACAAGAAGATGATAACCGTAAAGCATTACTAGTATCACGTAAAAAGAAACAAGAAAATACAATCGTTGATGTAAAAGGTGAATTGATTGGAAACGGGACACAAACGTTCATTATGGGACCTTGTGCGGTAGAAAGCTTAGAACAAGTTCGCCAAGTAGGGCAAGCGATGAAAGACCAAGGCTTAAAATTAATGCGCGGTGGTGCTTTCAAACCGAGAACATCTCCATACGATTTCCAAGGTTTAGGAGTAGAAGGATTACAAATTTTACGCCAAGTAGCAGATGAATTCGACTTAGCGATCATTAGTGAAATTTTAAATCCGAACGATGTTGAAATGGCATTAGAATACGTTGATGTAATTCAAGTTGGCGCACGTAACATGCAAAACTTCGATTTATTACGAGCTGTAGGTAAGGTTAACAAGCCAGTATTATTAAAACGTGGATTAGCAGCAACAATTGATGAGTTCATTAACGCAGCTGAATACATTATTGCACAAGGTAACGACCAAATTATTCTATGTGAGCGTGGTATCCGCACATACGAAAGAGCAACACGTAACACATTAGATATTTCAGCAGTACCGATTTTAAAGAAAGAAACACATTTACCAGTTATCGTTGACGTAACGCATTCAACTGGACGTAGAGACTTATTATTACCAACAGCGAAAGCAGCACTTGCAATTGGCGCAGATGCAGTAATGGCTGAAGTACATCCAGACCCAGCGGTTGCATTATCAGATTCTGCACAACAAATGGATATTCCAGAATTCCATAGATTCATGGATGAGTTAAAAGGTTTCAAAAATAAATTATCTTAATTCCATATCATATATGCGCTGAAGAGGAAACAGTAGTGCTTATCTCCCTGTTAAAGAGAGCTGATGGTCGGTGTGAATCAGTACAAAGGTAAGCATGAATTACAGCCTTGGAGCATCTTTTCCGCCAACTGTTGGAGGGAAGGACGGTCTAATGATCGTTAAAGAAGAAGAGAGGTAGACGATAGTTGTCTACAACTAGGGTGGTACCGCGATAAACATCGTCCCTACTGAGCGCTCAGTAGGGACTTTTTTGTACAAAAAAATAGTAAAGGGGCAAGAGAAATGAGATACATTACAGCTGGAGAATCACATGGGCCGCAGTTAACAGTTATTTTAGAAGGTGTACCAGCAGGTTTAACATTAACAGCGGAACATATTAATAAAGAATTATTAAGAAGACAAAAAGGGCACGGACGCGGAAGACGTATGCAAATTGAAACTGATACAGTTGAAATTGTAAGTGGTGTTCGTCATGGGATGACACTCGGTTCGCCGATAACGTTAATCGTAAAAAATGATGATTTCAAACATTGGACGAAAGTAATGGGTGCAGAGCCAATTTCGGAAAAAGAAAGTAAAGAAATGAAACGTACAATTACAAAACCACGTCCAGGACATGCGGATTTAAACGGAGCAATTAAATACGGTCACCGTGATATAAGAAACGTGCTAGAGCGCTCATCTGCAAGAGAAACGACAGTTCGTGTAGCTGCTGGTGCAGTTGCGAAACAAATTTTAAAAGAATTAGGCGTAGAAATTGCAGGGCATGTACTTGAAATTGGTGGAGTAAAAGCAAAACATATTTCAAACTTATCAATTGAAGAGATTCAAACAATTACTGAAAACTCACCAGTTCGATGTCTAGATAAAGAAGTAGAACAAGAGATGATGGATGCGATAGATAACGCTAAAAGTAGTGGAGATTCAATCGGCGGCATTGTTGAAGTCATTGCAGAAGGCATGCCAATAGGTGTTGGTAGTTACGTTCATTACGATCGTAAGTTAGATGCAAAACTTGCTGGTGCAATTATGAGTATTAATGCATTTAAAGGTGCTGAAATTGGCATTGGTTTTGAAGCAGCAAGACAGCCAGGAAGTAAAGTGCATGATGAAATTTTATGGGATGAAGAACAAGGATACACGAGAAATACGAATAATGCCGGCGGTTTAGAAGGTGGTATGACAACAGGAATGCCAATTGTCGTAAGAGGTGTGATGAAACCAATACCTACATTATACAAACCGTTAGCAAGTGTTGATATTGATACGAAAGAATCATTCCAAGCGAGTATTGAAAGATCTGATAGTTGTGCAGTACCAGCAGCAGGTGTAGTAGCTGAGTCTGTTGTAGCATGGGAACTTGCACATGCACTAGTCGAACAATTCGGAAAAGATCGTATGGAATTAATTCAGCAAAACATTACGCAACATAATAAATACGCAAAAGAATTTTAATAAAAGGTGGTTTTAACATGCAAGTAAAAGATCAACTCTCATCATTACAACCATATAAACCAGGTAAATCACCTGAACAAATGAAAGAAGTGTACGGAGATCATTCATTTGTGAAATTAGCATCGAATGAAAATCCATTCGGTTGTTCCCCGCGTGTTTTAGATGAGTTGCAAACATCGTGGTTGGAACATGCTTTATATCCTGACGGAGGTGCTACAACACTCCGTCAAACAATTGCAAATAAGTTACATTTACAAATGGAACAAGTACTTTGCGGTAGTGGATTAGATGAAGTCATTCAAATAATAAGCCGTGCAGTACTTAAAGCAGGAGATAACATCGTGACGGCTGGTGAGACATTCCCGCAGTATCGTCATCATGCAATTATTGAAGGTTGTGAAGTGAAAGAAATTCCTTTAAATAACGGAGTATATGATTTAGACGAAATTTCGTCAGCGGTAAATAATAATACGAAAATCGTATGGATTTGTAATCCAAATAACCCGACAGGCACATATGTGAATCATCAAAAATTGACTCAATTTATTGAAGGTATTAGTGAAAATACGTTAATTGTCATTGATGAAGCGTACTATGAATACGTAACAGCAAAAGATTTCCCAGAGACATTACCGCTTTTAGAAAAACATAAAAACATTCTTGTACTTAGAACGTTTTCTAAAGCATACGGATTAGCTTCTTTCCGCATTGGATATGCGATTGGACACGAAGAGCTGATTGAGAAATTAAATGTCGTACGTTTGCCATTTAACGTATCTTCATTAGCGCAAAAAGCAGCGACGATTGCTTTTGGTGATGACGAGTTTATTGAAGAAATTGTTCGTGTGAATACAGAAGGATTACAACAATACGAAAGCTTTTGTAAGGAAAATGAAATTCCGTTTTATCCATCGCAAACAAATTTCATCTTCTTGCCAGTTGAGAATGCTGGGGAGATTTATGAAGCTTGTGCACACGCAGGATTTATTATTCGTCCGTTCCCGAATGGTGTCCGTATTACAGTCGGAACAAGGGAGCAAAATGAAGGAGTGATTTTAGTGTTACAACAACACTTTGAAAATAAAAAAAGAAAGTCTCGAGATGAGGCAAATGCGTAAAAAGGTAGTTTTAATTGGAACTGGTTTAATCGGAGGCTCTCTCGCATTAGCAATTAAAAAAGAGCACGATGTAACGATAACGGGTTATGATATTTTTCAAGAACAAGTAGAGCGTGCAAAAGAATTACACGTAGTAGATGAAGTAGCGGTAGATTTACAGTATGCGTGTGAAGAGGCGCATTTAATTGTTTTTGCTTCTCCAGTTGAAGAAACGAAGAAGTTATTACACAAATTAGCGTCATTTCGTTTACGAGAAGATGTTATTGTAACCGATGTTGGTAGTACAAAAGGGACGATTATGAATGAAGCGGAAGCTTTATTTTCAAAGGAAGTTTCTTTCATTGGTGGACATCCAATGGCAGGTTCTCATAAAACGGGCGTTGAAAGTGCAAAAGCACATTTATTTGAAAATGCATTTTACATTTTAACACCAATGAATCATGTGCCAAATGAACATGTGGAAGAACTAAAGCGTTGGTTACGAGGAACAGGATCTCATTTTCTCGTTTTAAATACGGAAGAACATGATTATGTAACAGGGATTGTAAGTCATTTTCCGCATCTTATCGCCGCTGGATTAGTAAAGCAAGTGGAGAAACATGCAGGAGATAACCCGCTCATTCATCAACTAGCTGCCGGAGGATTTAAAGACATTACACGTATCGCATCTAGTAGCCCAAAAATGTGGAGTGATATTGTTAAACAAAATCGGGAGCATTTAATGGTATTATTAAAAGAGTGGATCTCTGAAATGGAAGATTTATATGATACAGTTTCGAACGGAGATGCAGGCGAGATTCAAAACTATTTTGCAGACGCGAAAGAATACCGTGACTCTTTACCAGTACGAAAAAGAGGAGCAATTCCTGCCTATCACGACTTATACGTCGATGTTTTAGATAAAGTAGGAGCATTGGCTCACATTACGAGTATTTTAGCGCGCGAAGAAATTAGTATTACGAACTTGCAAATATTAGAAGCGCGTGAAGGATTGCTTGGAGTATTACGTATTAGCTTCCAAAGAGAAGAAGATCGTATGAAAGCAAAGCTAGCGCTTGGAGAAGAAAAATACCAAACTTATGAAACAATTTAAATGAGAAGGTGAAAACGTGAAGGAAAGAACGATACAACCTGTTAATAACGGATTAAATGGAAACATTACAATTCCAGGAGATAAATCCATTTCACACCGTGCGGTTATGTTCGGTGCGATTGCAGAAGGGAAAACAACAATTAAAGGTTTCTTGCCCGGTGCAGACTGTTTAAGTACGATTTCTTGCTTTAAGGAAATGGGAGTAGACATCGTGCAAAATGGTGATGAAGTCACTGTAGTTGGTAAAGGATTAGAAGGTTTACAAGAACCGAAAGCTGTATTAGATGTTGGTAATTCTGGTACAACAATACGTTTAATGTCAGGGATTTTGGCAAATACACCATTTTTCTCTTGCGTACAAGGTGATGCATCTATCGCAAAAAGACCGATGAAACGTGTTACAAATCCATTAAAACAAATGGGTGCAAATATTGATGGCCGCGAAGAAGGAACGTTCACACCGTTAACGATACGTGGCGGAGATTTAAAAGCAATTGAATACACTTCACCTGTAGCAAGTGCGCAAGTAAAGTCAGCTATTTTACTTGCAGGACTTCGAGCAGAAGGTGTAACAGCTGTTACAGAACCACATATTTCACGCGATCATACGGAAAGAATGCTTGAAGCATTTGGCGTTAAAGTAACTCGTGAAGGAAAAACAGTAAAACTTGCAGGTGGACAAAAGCTAACAGCAACAGACGTTCAAGTGCCAGGTGACGTATCATCAGCAGCATTTTTCCTAGTAGCGGGCGCAATCATTCCAAATAGTAAACTAGTATTACAAAATGTAGGGATGAATCCAACTCGTACAGGTATTATTGATGTTTTAGAGAGAATGGGTGCTACGTTTACTGTAGAGCCAATTAACGAAGGAGCATCAGAACCAGCTGCAAACATTACAATTGAAACATCTTCATTAAAAGGAATCGAAATTGGTGGAGATATTATACCAAGATTAATTGATGAGATTCCTGTTATCGCATTAGCGGCAACGCAAGCAGAAGGAATTACAGTAATTAAAGATGCGCACGAATTAAAAGTTAAAGAAACGAACCGTATTGATACAGTCGTTGCAGAATTAGCGAAGCTAGGAGCTCGCATAGAAGCAACTGAAGACGGGATGATTATTTACGGAAAATCAGCTTTAAAAGGCAATACAGTAAATAGTTACGGTGACCACCGCATCGGAATGATGCTTGCGATCGCTGGATGTATCGCAGAAGGAAAAACAACAATTGAAGATGCAGAAGCAGTAGGCGTATCATATCCTACATTCTTCGAAGAACTTCAAACGTTAGCTAAATAAAGTAATAAGAAGCAGATACGGGATGTATCTGCTTTTTTATATTGGATTCGTTTCGTGAAGTTCATATAATTTCATTCACCGCACTGCAATATTAAGAATTATGGTACAATTCAAACAAGGAATGGAGGAGAAATATATGAACGTTATACGATTAAAAGAAGATAGATTTAAAGAAGCATTACGCTTATCAGAATACGCTTTTCAATATAAGGTTGAAGAGGAACGATTGCAGCAACAACTTACAAAGATGAAAGAAAGTCATGAAATATACGGTATTATGGAAGGGGAAGATTTAGCAGCAAAACTGCATCTCATTCCATTTCATATATACATAGGCGAAGAAAAATTTAAAATGGGTGGCGTTGCAGGGGTAGCGACATATCCAGAGTATAGAAGAAGCGGGTATGTGAAAGAATTACTTCAACACTCACTACAAACGATGAAAAAAAATGGATATACAGTATCGATGCTACATCCATTTGCCGTTTCATTTTACCGTAAATACGGATGGGAACTTTGTGCGAACCTCCTTGTATGTCAAATGACAAAGAGCGATTTAGTCATGAAAAAACAAGTAAACGGTACTGTGAAACGATTCAATAAAGAAAATCACCCTGAAGAGGTCGAGAAACTTTATGAAACATATGCAAAAAGTTTTTCCGGTATGTTAGTTCGCGATGAAAAATGGTGGTTACAAGCTGTTTATGATGATTTAACATTAGCGATTTATTACGATGAAAATAAAACGGCAGCTGGCTACATGCTATATAAAATTGAAAACAGCAAAATGACAGTAGAAGAATTTGTTCCACTGCATAATGAAGCGCGAAATGGCCTGTGGAACTTTATTTGTCAGCATGATTCTATGATTAAAGAACTTGAAATGACTATAAGTGAAAACGAACCGTTATTATATACACTACAAGAGCCGCGAGTGAAGGCAGAAATAAAGCCGTATTTTATGGGCAGAATTGTAGATGTGGAGCAGTTTTTAAAACAATATGAATTAAGCTGGAACAATGTACAGCAAGAAGTGATTTTACATATTACAGATTCATTTGCACCGTGGAATAACGTTTCAGTGAGGCTTGCGAATCATGAAATAACAATTATGAAAGAGGAAACAATAGATAAAGGAATTAAGCTGGATATAAACGCATTATCTACAATAATGTTCGGCTACAAGCGTCCGTTACAACTTAATGAACTAGAATTCATTAGCGGAAGTGAAGAGGAAATACAAGCATTTGAGAATATAGTTCCGGTACGTAAAGCATTTATTTATGATTTCTTTTAAGTTTTAAATAGGAAATTGGGCTGTCCCAAACAAAATTTTGGGACGGTTTTCACTTTGGTTGTCGTTTTTGTCGGTAAGACGATATATTTTGAAAATCGCTGATATAAATTGATTCACAAACAAGGGATTAAAATTGCAACTATACGTAGTCACGTACTTGACTTTTATTCCCTGTAATTTATAATTAAAAACGGAATGAATTTTCATTCCTGAAAATAGAGGTGGAAAAAATGGCTAAAAACAAACAAGAGGATATTTTTGATGCTGCGATGCAACTTTTTGCAGAGCGTGGTTACGATGGTACGACAATTCCAATGATCGCTGAAAAAGCAAATGTCGGTGCGGGTACTATTTATCGCTATTTTGCAAATAAAGAGGCACTAGTTAACTCATTATTTTCAAAAAGTATGTTACAGCTTTCTGAAATGATAAAAGCGGATTTTCCTGTTGAAGCAAATATTCGTGAACAGTTTAGTCATACGTATAACCGTTTATTTGAATTTGCGAGAAACAATGTGGATGCATTTTTATTTACAAATTCTCACTGCGATAGTTATTTTCTTGACGAACAGAGTAAGAAAATATTTGACGATTTTATAGGCTTCTTTATGAATATTATTGAAGATGGAATCGCAAAAGGTTTTCTTCGTCCATTGCCTCCAGTTGCTTTAATTATTATTGTATATCAACCGTTAGAAAAATTAACGAAAGTAATTGCAACAGGGCAATTAGAATACTCGAAAGAGTTAGTAAAAGAATTGGAAGAAAGCTCTTGGAATGCTATTAGAATCATTTGATTCTATAGCTTTATAAGGATAGGAATGAATATTCATTCCTAAATAGATTTAAAAAATGAAAGTAGGAGAGGATATATTTGCAACTAAAGGAATGAACATTCATTCCGGAAAAAGTAGTTTAATAGAGTTTATAGAATAAGTTAATAGAACGATAGGAATGAACGTTCATTCCTGAAAATAGTTTCGAAATAATAGGAATGAATATTCATTCCTAAACTAACGTGAAACTTTCAAAACGGGAGATGATTAAAATGAGTAAGCTGAAAAATTGGAGAAATTTATCTTTTCTATTATGGATAGTTATTACTATTACAATGATCGTAACGATGCCTAATATGGATAAATTAGTGAAAGAAAAAGGGCATATTACGATTCCTAATACAGAGCAAAGTAGTATCGCTGACAAAATGATAAGAGAGATGGATAAAGACGGGACAGAAAAATATGATGTTATAGCTGTTTTTAATAGTGGAAGTAAAGCAGCTTTAACAACTGAGCAAAAAGAGGAAATAATAAAAACAATTAACGCTCTACAAAATGAAAAAGAGCAATTAGGAATTAAGGAAATTGTTTCACATTTAGATAATAAAGACTTGGAAAAACAATTGATATCTAAAGACAATACGACCATTTTAACGCAAATCTCTGTAGATAAAAAACATGGCGAAATATCAAAAATTGCAAATGGGCTTCATAATAAAATTAAACCGAAGGGCGTTAAAACATACTTAACAGGAAGTGATTTAATAGCGGGTGATTTTCTTACATCCTCTCAAGAGGGCGTGAAAAAGACAGAAGTTATTTCTATCATTTTCATTTTAGTTGTATTAATCATTGTATTTCGTTCACCAATTGTTCCAATCGTTTCTCTTCTTACAGTTGGTGTATCATATTTAGTTTCAATGGGGATTATTGCCCATCTAGTAGATCAATTTAATTTTCCGTTTTCTAACTTTACACAAGTGTTTGTAGTTGTTGTCCTGTTTGGGGTTGGAACAGACTATAACATTTTATTATATACAAGGTTTAAGGAAGAATTAAGTAAACAAGAAAATGCATTTTTAGCTACGAAAGAAACGTTTAAATCGGCAGGGAAAACCGTTTTATATAGCGGGATAGCAGTACTAATTGGTTTTGCATCTCTTGCTTTAGCGAGTTTTAAATTGTATCAATCTACTTCAGCCGTAGCAATTGGTGTCGCAGTATTATTACTCGTATTAACTACGTTAAATCCATTTTTTATGGTGCTTTTAGGAAAAGGAATGTTTTATCCGGTTAAAACATTTAAAGGTCATGAGGATAGTCGATTATGGGGATTTCTTGCGAAAAACTCAGTAGTAAGACCATTTGTCGCTTTAATCATTGTATTTGTGATATCGATTCCTTTCGTAATGAAATATTCTAATACACTAAATTACAATGATTTATTTGAAGTAGATAATAAATATGAGTCGAAAATGGGGATTAACGTAATAGAAGACCATTTTCCACCTGGTTTTTCTTCTCCAAGTACGTTAGGCATTCAATCGGATAACAAGTTAGACGAGGCGAGTTCTCTGCAAACTTTAGATGAACTAACTGATAAGATTTTGAAAGTGAAAGGTGTTTCCGAAGTATATTCACCGACGCGTCCAACTGGGGAAAGGATAAAAGAATTATATATAAATAAACAAGCGGGAGAACTAAATACAGGTTTAGGAGATGCTAATGGTGGTATAAAGGAAATTAATGATGGATTAACTACTGCGAAAGATAAAATGGGTAGTAAAGACTCAAATAGTCTTGCAAACGTTCAAAAGTTAATTGATGGAACAAACGAAGCGAAAAACGGTGTAACGGCATTAGGAACAGCTTTACATCAACTATCAAATGGTATAAATGGCGGAGCACAAGGTGCGCAACAAATTGAGGGTGGATTAACTTCAGTAAATGAAAATATAAATGTTTTATCTAATGCAACTTCACAACTTCATGCTGGTTATACGCAGTTAGAAAAAGGTTTAAGTTCTTACGATCAATACTTTGGAAATATTTCTCAAGCCATTGATGGTGCGAAAAAAGGTTATGAACAAATTGAAATGTTAATGACTAATTTCATTCAAACGAAATCAGAATTAGCAAATGATCCGAACATACTACAAACAATAGGAATTGCTAAAGAGGCTCAAAAGCAATTAGGTGTGCTTTCAAATGAATTAAATCAATTAGCAACGCAGCACAAAGCGGCGATGGGCTCATTTAAAGAAGCAAATCAATCGTTATTGAAAGTGGATAATGGCTTAAAAGAAATGAACAATGGAGTTACTAAATTACAAAAAGGAGCAGCTGATCTTAAAAATGGATTAGATGAAGGTGCTTCAGGTTCTAAACAAATTGCGAACAAGTCATCTGAGTTACAAACCGGATTAACAAAAATAAATGATGGGCAAGGCCAGTTATTAACTGGGCTGAAAGACTTGCAAGAACAGATGGGGCAATTACAATCAGGATTATCTAAAAGTACAGAAGGGCTTGAAAAGGTAAGTAACGGACTAGGGGATGCTCAGAAATATTTAGGAGAATTGAATGAATCAAAAAGCTCTGAGAAATTTTATATTCCAAAAGAAGTTTTAGAGGGAGAAGAATTCCAAAAAGCATTGAATACGTATATGTCACATGATAGAAAGACTGCTAAAATGACAATCATTTTAGACGTGAATCCGTATTCAAAAGAAGCGATGCCAATCATTGAAGATATTAATAAAACGATAGACGGTACATTAAATGGTACAGAATTAAAATCAACAAAAAAAGCGATCGGCGGTACAACAGCAAGAAACGTTGATTTAAAAGAAGTAACAGGCCAAGATTTCTTACGTACAGCTACGATTATGTTAATTGGAATTGCGATTGTATTACTCGTTATTACACGGTCATTTTTAAATACAATCTTTATTATTGGATCTTTAATATTAGCTTATTTTGCATCACTTGGTATAAGTGAACAAATTAGTGCACACTTACTAAACGTAGAGTCATTAAGCTGGAATGTACCATTCTTTAGTTTTATTATGATTGTCGCTTTAGGTGTGGATTATAGCATTTTCGTAATGATGCGATACAATGAGTTAGAAGGGGAGCCTGCAACGAAAATTGTAAATGCATCTCGTCACATAGGAGGAGTCGTATTATCAGCGGCACTTATTTTAGGTGGTACATTTGCTGCATTAATTCCTTCAGGTGTATTGACGCTTATACAAGTAGCATCTGTTGTTGGTGTTGCACTGTTACTACTAGCTATCATTGTGATGCCAATATTGTTACCTGCTTTAATAGGGTTAACGAATAAAATGAAGAATTATACGAAGAAATTAAGTAAAAGAAAATAAAAGGATCCCCTTTTAAAAGGGGATTCATATTTAATAAGCTCGTCCATTACATCTTTATATTTTGTAAATTCTTCATTTTTCATATCGCTATTCATTATGAAATTTGCTTCTATATAATATTGATTCGTTAAAAATATACATTTTATTCAAGGTAGAAGATGGATGAATAGCAATCAACCGTTGCTATTCATCCATCTTCTACTATATAATAGCTATAGTCTACAATAATTGAGTCGTAATATGCGATTTTTTAAGACAATCGGTGAGAAAACGCTGAAATAAGCGGTATTAGTAGGAGGACACAAATGATTACAGTAAGTAACGTTAGTTTGCGTTTCGCGGATCGCAAATTATTTGAAGATGTTAACATAAAATTCACGCCAGGTAACTGCTACGGTTTAATCGGAGCAAACGGTGCTGGTAAATCGACATTTCTAAAGATTTTATCTGGAGAAATTGAAGCATCAACAGGTGACATACATATTACGCCAGGTGAGCGTCTTGCAGTATTAAAACAGAACCACTTCGAATATGAAGAGTTCCCAGTATTAGAAACAGTAATTATGGGTCACACGCAACTTTATAAAGTTATGCAAGAGAAAAATGCCATTTACATGAAAGAAGATTTTAGTGATGAAGATGGTATGCGTGCTGCTGAACTTGAAGGTGAGTTCGCTGAGCTTAACGGTTGGGAAGCAGAATCAGAAGCTGCAATCCTTCTTAAAGGTTTAGGTATTGGTGAAGATCTTCATGATAAGAAATTGTCAGAATTAACTGGGGCAGAGAAAGTAAAAGTATTACTTGCTCAAGCATTATTCGGTAAACCTGACATTCTATTACTAGATGAGCCTACCAACCACTTGGACTTAAAAGCGATTCAATGGTTAGAAAACTTCTTAATGAACTTTGAAAATACAGTAATCGTTGTATCCCATGATCGTCACTTCTTAAATAAAGTTTGTACGCACATGGCTGATCTTGATTTCGGTAAAATTCAACTTTATGTTGGTAACTATGACTTCTGGTATGAGTCAAGCCAATTAGCTTTAAAATTAACACAAGATGCTAATAAGAAAAAAGAAGAGAAAGTAAAAGAGTTACAAAACTTCATTGCACGCTTTAGCTCAAACGCATCTAAAGCGAAACAAGCAACTTCTCGTAAAAAATTATTAGATAAAATTACATTAGATGATATTAGACCATCATCACGTCGTTATCCATTCGTTGGCTTTACACCAGAGCGAGAAATAGGAAATGACTTATTAACTGTTGAAGGTCTTTCTAAAACAATTGATGGTGAAAAAGTATTAGATAATGTGTACTTCACTTTAAATAAAGGTGATAAAGTTGCATTTATCGGTCGTAACGATATTGCGATGACAACATTATTTAAAATCCTTATGGGTGAAATGGAGCCAGATAGCGGTTCATTCAAATGGGGCGTTACAACATCTCAATCTTACTTCCCAAGAGATAACTCTAAATACTTTGAGAACAGTGACTCCAACTTAGTTGATTGGTTGCGCCAATTCTCTCCACAAGATGAGTCAGAAAGCTTCTTACGTGGTTTCTTAGGCCGTATGTTATTCTCAGGTGAAGAAGTTAAGAAGAACGTTTCTGTATTATCTGGAGGCGAAAAAGTTCGTTGTATGCTATCTAAAATGATGTTAAGTGGTGCGAACGTAATCACACTTGACGATCCAACGAACCACTTAGACCTTGAGTCTATCACTGCATTAAACAACGGTTTAATCGCATTTAAAGGTACAATGTTATTCACATCTCATGACCATCAGTTCGTACAAACAATTGCAAACCGCATTATCGAAGTAACGCCAAACGGTGTAATTGATAAAGAGGCTACTTACGATGAGTTTTTAGAAAATGAAGAACTTCAAAAACAAGTAGATGCAATGTACAAAGGTCAATAATAAATGATGAAAAACCTTGCTCTCGTAATGAGAGTGAGGTTTTTTTATAATCATTAATTTTATGAACTGTGAATAATTATACAAAAATAACTTTAGAGGTTGAAGAATATTTTGATGTTGCATATAGAGAAATGGCTGCAGCATGAATAAACTTGAATTACATGAAAGGATGTAATATACACCGAAAAAAACTAATGCTATCTATTGTGAATTTCATTATATTACATTAATGTTCCAGAACTGGAGACATATTTATTTGCGAAGCAGTGAATAAAGGTTTATAGTATGTGGTGTCATAATTAGTGGATGAATCTTGGGAGAAAACCGAAAATGTTACAAAATTATTTTGTTAAATAGAAACCAAGGTCAAAATATTTGTAAAGAAATAGTTGAATAAATAATAGCTTCAAATTATAATTACTAATATTCTTCATATAGTAAAATAAATAAAATCTATTTGGAGATTAAAAATTGAATAGAGAGACAGACTTATATCAAAATAAGCCTTGGATGATTAAAAGAGGTGGAGAGATGAAAAAGTTCTTATTAAAGAGCAAAAGTGTGTTAAGCAATCACTTTGGATTTTTTGTGTTTGCCGTTGTTTTATTCTGGTTAAAAACATACGCAGCATATGTGACAGAATTTAATTTAGGGATATCCAACACAATCCAAAAGTTTTTACTGTTTTTCAACCCGTTAAGCTCAGCAGTTCTATTTTTAGGGCTCGCATTATTTGCAAAGGGGAAACGTGCTTACATTTGGTTAATTGTTATTAATTTGTTAATGTCTATACTTTTATACGCAAACGTAGTATATTATCGCTTTTTCAGCGACTTTATTACGTTCCCAACATTAACACAAACGAATAACTTTGGAGATTTAGGTGGTAGTATTTTTGCATTACTACACGCATATGATCCACTATATTTCTTAGATACAATCATTTTAATTGTTTTAGTAGCAACAAAATTTGCAAGTCCAAAACCTATCCGTGTTGCGAAACATAAATTATCACTAGTATTTGTAGCAGGTATTTTATTATTCAGCATTAACTTAGGTCTTGCAGAATCCGATCGTCCTGAATTATTAACAAGAACATTTGACCGTAATTATATTGTGAAATATTTAGGGGCATACAACTATACGATTTATGATGGCATTCAAAGTGCGAAAGCATCAACAGAACGAGCGTTAGCTGATGGAGATAATATGACTGAGGTTAGAAATTATCTTGCATCAACATATGCAAGTCCAAATCCTGAGTACTTTGGTAAAGGAAAAGGAATGAACGTAATTTATATTCATTTAGAATCATTCCAAAACTTTTTAATTGATTATAAATTAAATGGGCAAGAAGTTACACCGTTCTTAAATTCATTTACAAAAGATGCGAATACGTTATACTTTGATAACTTCTTCCATCAAACAGGACAAGGTAAAACATCTGATGCGGAGTTCATGCTAGAAAACTCAATGTTTGGATTACCACAAGGATCTGTTTTTACAAATAAAGCTCATAACACGTTTCAATCAGCACCAGCTATTTTAGGTCAACAAGGATACACATCAGCAGTGTTCCACGGTAACTATAAAACATTCTGGAACCGTGACGAGATTTATAAATCATTTGGTTTTAATAAATTCTTTGATGCGTCATACTACGATATGAACGAAAAAGATGTAGTAAACTATGGATTAAAAGATAAACCGTTCTTTAACGAATCCATCCCATTATTACAAACATTGAAACAACCGTTCTATACGAAGTTCATTACGTTATCGAACCATTTCCCTTATCCGATTGATAAAGAGGAAGCGACGATTGAACCAGCTAAAACAGGTGATTCATCAGTAGACACGTATTTCCAAACAGCACGTTATTTAGATGAGTCCGTAAAAGGATTCTTGGATTACTTGAAACAATCTGGTTTATACGATAACTCAATTATCGTTATGTACGGTGATCATTACGGTATTTCCGATAATCATGGTGCAGCAATGTCTCAAATAATGGGTAAAGAAATGAACTCATTTGAAAATGCACAACTGCAACGTGTACCATTAATCATTCGTGTTCCAGGAATGAAGGGTGGCGTACAGCATCAATACGGCGGAGAAATTGATGTTCTTCCGACACTATTACACTTACTAGGTACAGATACGAAAAATTATGTCCAGTTTGGATCAGATTTATTATCACCAGAGCATAAACAAGTTGTTCCATTCCGTAACGGTAACTTCGTAAGTCCAACAGTTACTGCATTGAATGGAAAATACTATGATACAGCTACTGGTAACTCTGTAGAATTAACAGACGAAATAAAACAAAATGAACAAATGGTTCAAAAATCACTGAAATACTCTGACCAAGTCGTAAACGGTGACTTATTACGATTCTATACACCGGAAGGATTTACACCGGTCGATCGTTCGAAGTACAACTATAACCATCGTGATAAAAATAAAACGAAGGTAAAGACGGCTGAAGACGGAGAAACGAAATAAATATTAAAAAGCGCTACTCATAGGAGTAGCGCTTTTCTTTGTACACAAAACGTTGTCATTATATAGAGTTATCTTTAGTTTTTTGCTTCATCTTTCCAAAGAACACTACACCGGCAATGATAATAATGATAAATGCCCATTTTATGAAAGGGTTACTTTCGAAAAATCCAGCGAACCATTTCTCATCTACAATCATTTTCGCAGCAGTATAAGCTAAAACAGCTGCTCCAATTGTAATGATGACAGGGAACCGGTCTACCCATTTTAAAATTAATGTACTACCCCATACTACTACTGGAATAGATACTAATAGCCCGATGATGACTAAAGAAAAATTGCCATGCGCAGCTCCTGCAACAGCGAGCACATTATCAATACCCATTAACGCATCAGCAATGATAATGGTTTTAATAGCAGACCAAAATCCTTCTTCTGCTTTAATATCATGATCTTTGCCTTCAGCAATTAATTTGTAAGCAATCCATATAAGGAGTACACCACCAATTAGAAGTAGCCCTGGTATTTTTAATAACCAGACGACAACTAAAGTAGCGAGGGCCCTAATCGCAATTGCCCCGATAGTTCCCCATATAATCACTTTCTTTTGTTGATCTTTCGGTAATCGCCTTGCTGCTAATCCAATTACAATGGCATTATCACCAGCTAACACTAAATCAATTACAATGATGGCAAGTAGGGCAGATAAATACTCGGCTGAAAGAAAATCCATATACACATCACTCCTTAAGAGTAATATGTGCTAAAGTGTTGATAATATAAAAAATAGGATTGAATTTGTATATTCAATCCTAAATTTTTTACTGTATTTTGATATATATTTTAATTTCGTACTAGTCGTTTTTAGAATAACATGTCATGTTTTTTAGTTACATTAATGTGGTTTTTATATCCCATTGATATAAAGGAAGGAGGGGGAATCGAATATAAGAGAAGTAATGCCCAGTATGAAAAAAGACTCAATAACCTACTAGAGGAAATAGAGTCTTTCACATTACATACGATTATCGTGCCAGAAGTTTAATGGGAAGTGTTCGTTCTCATTATAACTTTCTAATTCATATCCTTTTTCTTTCAGTCCTTTAATAATTCCAGGTACTGCTTTAACGGATTGTGGATGGATATCGTGCATTAGAATAACTTCTGTTGGCTTGTCAGCTCCATTTACAACGTTTTGTACAATTTTAGCTGATGCAGCATCAACAGGCATTTTGTTGTATGTCCAGTCTAAAGAATCAATTGTCCAATCCCAAACTTTTAAGCCATTTTCGACAACTTTGTTGCGAAGAGCTTCGTTTAATCCTGGCATTGAGCCATAAGATGGACGAGTTAATACTGGTGATTTACCTAGAACGCCGGCGATTAAGCCTTGATCTTCCTTCATTTCATCTACGTAATGACCTTCTGTGTAAAGTTTCTTGTAATTATGAGTCATACTGTGCATCCCAACATAGTGGCCTTCAGCATCTTCACGTTTTACAAGATCCGGGAATGCTTTTACGTTTGAACCGATTAGGAAAAATGTTGCTTTTGCATTTTCTTTCTTTAACATATCTAAAAGCTCAGCTGTGTATTTTCCAGGACCATCATCAAATGTTAAGTAAGCGACTTTTCTAACTTGCCCGTTATATTGTTTTGGGGCTTCTTTCGGTGCAAGAGATGATTGAATTTCACTTACAAGTTGAACAGATTTTGCTTCATCCTCTGTACTTGCTAGAGCAGTATGTGCTGATCCTAAAGCTGCTTCGTATGTAAATAATACCCCCGCGCAAATCAACATAGCCCTTTTTACTAAAGTTGTCATTCGAATTCCATTGTGCATAATTTTCCTTCTCTCTATAAAAGTTCTACTCTACTATATTAGCAATTATAGGGCGGTAATTGCAAAAAAACTTTTTTACATGCGCAAAAAAGTTTGGTCAAAAGTATGCAAGATTTTGTATTAATTGCAGTCTTGAAAAAACAGGGTGTTTTTAATGTTTATTATGAAAATTTTCAAGAATCAAATTTGGTGCTTCTAATAATAATGTAGGTGGTTTTTAGGGGAATCGGTATCAAAATGAAAGGGGAGTAATCATACTTTCGTAGCACTTCATTTTCGTTCTAATTATTGATTCGAATATTTTTATTTTCTATTAAAATATTGGTATAGAAACAATTAAATTTAAAAAGGGAGTGGGAATATGGTTAATTATATTTGCACTACATGTGGAGTACAGTATCCTGAAAATGAAGAAGCACCTTCTCGTTGTAAAATTTGTAATGAGGAAAGGCAATATGTGAATCCAATTGGGCAGTCATGGACAACATTAGAAACCATGCAAAATAGCAATATATACAAAAATAAAATAATAAAAGAAGAAAGTGGTTTGTATAGCATTACTACAAAACCTAAATTTGCAATTGGACAAACAGCATTTTTAATGCAAAGTAAAACTCTAAATGTTATGTGGGATTGCATTAGCTATTTAGATGATAAGACGATTCAGAGTATATATGATTTAGGTGGTATTCAGGCAATAGCACTTTCTCATCCACATTATTACTCTACACAAGTAAAATGGGCGGAAACATTCAATGTACCTATCTATATTCATGAAGATGATAAAGAGTGGGTGGTTCGCCCGAGTAAACAAATTAAATTTTGGTCTGGGGAACATTTGATATTATCGGAAGAACTTACATTGCATCGCTTAGGAGGCCATTTTAAGGGCGGGACTGTTATGCATTGGAAAGAAGGTAACGAAGGGAAAGGAATTTTGTTATCAGGTGATATTATACAAGTAGTTTCCGATCAAAAATGGGTAAGTTTTATGTATAGTTATCCAAATCTCATTCCATTACCAGCGAATAAAGTTAGAGATATGGCAGAGAAAGTAAAAGATATCCAATTTAGTCAACTATATAATGCATTTCATGGTGTGGTGGAAGATGCGAATAAGGCTGTACAAAGATCTGCTGATCGGTATATAAAGGCCCTACAAGGAGACCTTTTTCATACGTAATAAAATATAAGGAAGAACTATTTATTTCATCTCATTATTTATATAACTATTTTTATATAAATTTAATACTAAAGTCCTACTATTTATAAACTAATAGGTCTTTCAACTTAGGCAGTTCTCACACTAATGAGGGATATGAAAGGGAATATATGTAACTTATAATGATTACTATAAAGCTTTGGAAAATGAAAAGGAGGAGATTTGCATGAAGAATTGGGTTCAATTTAGAATTGCAAGGCCAACAGATAAATTTGAAGAAGTTATAAGTTTTTATGAGACGGGGTTAGGATTAAAGCGTATAGGAGAATTTCACAATCATGAAGGATATGATGGGGTTATGTTTGGATTACCGGATGCCGAGTATCATTTGGAGTTTACAACGCACGTTAATGGAAGCCCATGTCCGGCACCGACAAAAGATAATTTACTAGTTTTTTATATGCCTAATAAAGATGAAATTGAAAAAATAGTGAATCGATTAAGTAATATGGGCTATCATGAGGTGGAACCAGAAAATCCGTATTGGATAGAGAAAGGAACCACAATAGAGGATCCAGATGGTTGGAGAATTGTGCTTATGAACGCATTTGAATAAAGAAGCTCTTTTCGTATGTAATGTAGTGTAACAAAATGATTTAGTCATAAATCCCTACAGCATTTATAGGGATTTTTATATAAAAAGATTTAGTTAAGAGAGTTATGAAAATGTAGAAAGTATTTTAGCTAAAAATAAATATGATTTATGTAGGAGGAATAGAAGTATGACATTAAAGCATTTTAATGAGTTTGCTAAAAATGTTGGGAACACACCTCTCATTAAATTAGAATGCGAAGAAACGAAGGATATTTCTATTTATGCTAAATGTGAATGGCACAACCCTACAGAATCGATTAAGGATAGAGCTGCACTTGGAATGATTAATAAATATTTACAAGAAGCGGACAAAAAACAACCTATCTTAGAGTATAGTGGTGGAAGCTTAGCGAGATCAATTAGTTATATTTGTTATTATTTAGAGGTTGAATGCACGTTAGTTTTAAGTTCTGGAACTGGTAAATCATTACTAAATGAACTTGAGTGTTATGGAGCTAACGTGATTTTAGTTGATAAATGTATGGGTTTCTACGCAGTAATTGAAAAGGCAATTGAGATTAGCAAACAAAAACCAGAGTTATACTTTTTATTCCAACATTATAATAACGCAAATCTATTAAGTCATATAGAAGGTACAGGCAGAGAAATTATTACACAAATGAATGGAAAACCAATACACGCATGGGTAGCATCTGCTGGTACTGGTGGAACTCTAATGGGAGTCTATAAAGAAGTAAAGAATTATACAAAAAATGTTGAGCTACATTTAGTAATGCCTGCTGAATTGCCATATGGTTCCGAACAACCACCAAATGATTTAAAGAAATATGCTGGATCAGGTGGGTTTGGCTTAGGAAGGAAACAACATTTCATAGAACAGGAAGACAATTTGATAGAAAAACAATGGACTTATTCATATGAAGAAACCTTGTATGAAATGGCACGTTTTTATAATGAAACTGGTATGAAAATAGGAACGTCTGCGGCAGCGAATTTATTAGCTGCTAAACAAATTGGAAAAGAAAAAGGTGCGAATTTTAATGTAGTTACAGTTTTTCCGGACGCAGGGTCTATAGAAGAGTGGTCAGATGTAAAGAGCTTACAAAAAATAAAGAGAGAATCAAACAAATAAAAGTTCTTTCAAATTCTATTTCTTACACTTTGGGAAATTGATGAAATGAAAACCTGTATATGTAAAATGTACAGGTTTTCCGTGGTTGTTTTAGTTATATATAGCAAATATAAAATTTCACATACCGTATTTTAAAAATACATATAGGAAAACCAAAAAGTAATGTAGAATATATCGTACATACATATATGAAATCAACATAAAAGAAAAAGAGGTGTGCATATGTTACTGGAAGAAGTAATGCAACAACTAGAGGAATATGGAACAGAACAAAATCGTAAAACATATAAAAATCACGGAGCGAAAGAGCCACTATTCGGAGTTAGTTTTGCCAATTTAAAATTGTTAAAAAAGAAGATAAAAAAAGATCATGATTTAGCAATTTTATTATGGGAAACAAAAAATATGGATGCAATGACTTTAGCGACGATGATTTTAAATCCGAAAAAAGTTACGACAGAACAGCTAAATAAATGGGTACAGGAAGTTGATTATTATTGTTTAATGGACGTTTTGATGACCGCTATTTGTACATCCCCAATCGCGATAGAAAGAATGGAACAATGGACAAAGTCTGATGATGAATGGATCGGAAGAGCAGGTTGGTCATTATTAGCGAATATCGCGATTAAAAATAAAACGTTACATGATGATTTCTTCTCTCCTTATATGGAAGAGATTAAAGTAAATATACATAATGAAAAAAATAGAAAAAAAGAAGCGATGAATAGTGCTTTAATTGCGATAGGAATTCGTAATGAAGACTTAGAGAGAAAAGCGATTGAAATTGCACGCGAAATTGGAAAAGTACAAGTTGATCACGGTGAAACGTCATGTAAAACACCTGATGCAGAAGCCTATATTAAAAAGACAAAAGAAAGAGCTGAAAAAAAGAAAGTGAAATAAGAATAGGGGAACGGCTATGAAACCAATGGAAGCGGCACAAAGCATCATTACATCACAATTTTCGAATTGTGATGTAGCTTTACTGGGAGGAAGCGTTGTACGAGGGGAAGCGACAAAAACATCTGATCTGGACATTGTAATAATAGATCGTAGTTTGTCATCTTGTTATAGAGAATCTTTCTATAGTAATGGATGGCCTGTAGAAGTATTTGTACATAATTTTGAAACGTATAAAACCTTTTTTAAAATGGATTGTGATCGCGGGAGACCTTCGTTACCGCAATTAGTTGCAGAGGGAATTGTATTAAAAGGTGAAAATGAAATTGTTGAGGAATTAAAAAGAGAAGCAAATGATTTACTAAATAAAGGACCAGCTAAATGGACTGAAGAAATGATGAAGCAGAAGCGATATTTTATTACGGATACTTTGGATGACTTTATCGGGGCGACAAAAAGAGAAGAAGAATTGTTTATCGCGAATTTATTAGCTGATTTAGTACATGAATATGTATTAAGAGTAAATCGTAAATGGCTTGGAAATTCAAAATGGTTTATAAGGGTACTTAGAAGATATGATGAACAATATGCAGATCAATTTGTAGCGGCGTTTGATCATTTTTATACAACGGGAGAGAAAAATAAATTAATTACTTTTGTAGAAAAAACGCTAGAACAGTATGGAGGAAGAATGTTCGAAGGGTTTTCTATCGGAAAATAAAAAGGGGATAGCACAATGAATGTACCATTCGTTCAATTAAGAGAACTGACACTAGATGATGTAGAAGATCGATATCAATGGTCGTTAGATACAAAAGTTACAAAACATCTAGTTGTACCAGATCAATATCCACCGTTTACTCGTGAAGAAACGAAAAAATGGATTGAAGCATGTATAAATCGAAAAAATGGCTATGAACAAAGAGCTATCACTGCAGAACATGGCATACATATTGGATGGGTAGATCTTAAAAATTTTGATAAAACAAATCAAAATGCAGAACTGGGAATCGCGATTGGTGATAAAGAATACTGGGGTAAAGGGTATGGAATAGCGGCTCTATATAGTATGTTACATCTAGCATTCTATGAATTTGAATTAGAAAAAGTTTGGCTACGTGTAGATGAAGATAATTTTCAAGCTAGAAAGAGTTATGAAAAGGCTGGTTTTGTTTGTGAAGGGTTAATGAGAAATGATCGATTACGTCAAGGGAAGTTCATTCATCGTTATCGTTATAGTATGTTAAGAGAAGAATACGAATCATTAAATAGTAGTTTATAAAAATATTATGTTAACTTAAAGGGGCTGGAGTAATATGATTCGATTACTTACGAAAGAAGATGCGGAAAAATATTGGGATTTACGTTTACAAGCATTACAAGTAAATCCAGAGGCATTTGTAACAACTTATGAAGAGGCGATTCGTCAGGCAAATCCTATTAAGCGAGTGGAAAGTAATTTAACAGCTACTACTAGTTGTACATTTGGTGCTTTTAATGAGGGTAATCAATTAGTTGGAGTTGTTACTTTACTAACAGAAGAAAAAGAGGCATATAAACATAAAGGTCATATCGTTGCGATGTATGTAGATATAAGTAATCGAAGAAGTGGTCTTGCACGTGAGTTAATACGTAAGGCAATTGAAAGAGCAAGAAAACTGAACTTGGAACAATTGACATTAGGTGTTGTATCTACAAACGAACCAGCAAAAAAGTTGTATGAATCAATGGGCTTTCAAACATATGGAATCGAGAAAAGAGCTTTAAAAATGAACGGTGTATATAGTGACGATGAATATATGGTGTTGTTCTTTTAAGAAAGGGAGTTTAGTATGAAAGATCTTCATTTAGAAAAAAATATGAACCCGCAAGTAGCGATTTTGTATGCGACGGTTACGGATACATATAAACGATTGCAAAAGTTAGTAGAAGGTATTGATGAGAAAGAATTGTCTTTTAAAGGATCAGAAAATAATGAAAATAACATTGGGCAACTACTTCAACATTTAGCAGTTGTCGATTTACATTGGGTGTATCGCTTAAAAGGAGAAGCAGTTCCACTGGCACTTGAAAATATATATGGACCTATGTTAAATGAAGTAGGAGAACTGCCAAGTTTAAGAAAATATACGCTGCAACAATTAATGCAAGATTATGAAGCTGTGCAACGTATGTTATATGAGAAATGTATGAAACTAACAGAAAATGATTTAACACGGGAGGTTTTTTATGAAAAGGGAGAAAGTGCGACTATAAGGTGGGGGATATGGCATATAGCCGATCATAATCGGTACCATCAAGCTCATATTAGTCAGTTAAGAAAACTATATAAAGCTAGAATAGATGCGAGATAAAGATTTTGAATTTTAATTATATTTAATTTGTTGTATAGTATTAAGAAGAAATTAAACAAGGGGTTTTATAATGAAAGCTATTGCAGTAGGGATATTGGCATCATTTTTCTTTGCCTTTACCTTCGTTTTAAACCGGGCGATGGACTTAGAAGGTGGAAGCTGGATTTGGAGTGCATCATTACGGTACTACTTTATGGTTCCAATGCTTTTACTTATTGTCATATATAGAGGAAACTTAAAGCAACTCTTTCAATATATGAAAAGTAATCCGAAAGAATGGTTAGTGTGGAGTATCGTTGGATTTGGACTCTTTTATGCTCCGCTTAGTTTTGCTGGAGCTTTTGGACCTGGTTGGCTTGTTGCATCAACATGGCAAATTACAATCGTCGCAGGAATTTTATTAACACCATTTTTTGCAGTAGATCCATTACATAAAAAACTTCCAATGAAGGAATTAGTTATGTCGGGTATTATTTTATGCGGTGTTGTACTCATGCAAGTAGAACATGCTTCTTCATTAGGAATTCGTGAAACCGTTTTATGTGTAGTTCCTGTCCTTATTGCAGCGTTTGCGTATCCTCTTGGAAATCGGAAAATGATGCAAGTTTGTAAAGGTGAATTAGATGTATTCCAGCGGGTCCTCGGTATGACATTAGCAAGTTTACCATTTTGGTTTTTACTATCTGGTTATGAAGTATCAACAGGCGGGCTACCGTCAAGTAATCAAGTTTTTCAATGTTTTATAGTAGCGGTTAGTTCAGGTTTAATCGCGACTGTATTATTCTTCTTTGCGACAGATGTTGTAAAAGATGATCCACAAAAACTAGCAACGGTCGAAGCGACTCAGTCTGGTGAAGTTTTATTTGCGCTAGCAGGAGAGCTCATCTTGCTATCTGCACCAATTCCGTCATCTTTATCTTGGATTGGTATGAGCCTCGTTATTGTTGGGATGATACTACATAGTTATGTAGCAGTCGTTGTGAAGAAAGAAGAAAAAATAACTGCGTAATGGGATTAGCTCTTTGTATTAAGGGCTAATCTTTTTTATAGAAGGGAATGAAGATATGAATTTGCAATACGTTGAACAATTTGAGGGAAATCCTATATTTAATGTACTACAGTATGCAGTTGGGCCAAGTGAAACTAGCTTAAAGAAAGCAGTTTTATTTTATGAAAGGAATAAAGGGAGTTTGCATAGATTTGAAGAAAAGGCTTGCATAGGTATTGAAATAATCGGAACAAATAAAGCGAGAATATGCCACATAGCAGTCGTCCCGCAATATCGTCATAAAGGAATTGCGTCGCAAATGATAAAGGAAGTAGTAAGAATACATCAATTGACTTATCTCGAGGCTGAGACAGACGATGAGGCAGTAGAATTTTATAAAAAAATTGGTTTTCAAGTTAAAAGTTTAGGAGAAAAGTATCCGGGGATTGAAAGGTTTCATGTGTATTTTAAAAATAAAACATATTAAAATCATCTTAGAATATAATATCCGGAATAGGATTTGAAGAAATAGTTCGTTTTATATGTATCCCGCTATTTGTGGACAGTAAAACTCCCACCTCAAAATTCGGCTGGAGTAAGGAAGCTAGGTGAAAGCCTGTAAACGCCAATTGGTACGGGGATAATAATCAGTGGGTGGATGAACAAAAGCGCCACTGATTAAAGTTTCACTTAATTTGTTCAAATTTTAATAGCAACTAGTTATAAGTTTTTGACAAAAATGTAAGAAAGGTTAGTTGATGCTAAGGAAGGAAGTAAAATATGAGTAAATCAATACATAATGGAGCAATTGAGAAGAAGCGTGCAGTCTCATTAGATTTAGCAAGAGGTACTATGTTACTATTAATCGTACTTGCCCATGCACCGCTTTACTTGTATGCTGCAGATCCTGGAATTATGCATAGGGTGGAAAGCGGTAATTTCTTTGATCAAATTGTAAACCTTTTTGGTATATTCATAATTGATAACCGTGCAAGAGCGATGTTTGCCGTATTATTAGGCTACGGTTTGGTTCTAGTACTCAAAGGGCAAATATCAAAAGGGAAAAATGAAAATCATGCTGTAAAAATAGTAAGAAGACGCTCTTGGTATTTAATACTGTTTGGGGTTGTGTTAGCAGTTTTAATTGGAGGGCAAGATATTCTTATGGCCTATGGTGTAGCGGGGCTTCTTGTTAGCCCGCTATTAAAGTGTAAAATGAAAACATTAATTCGAACATTTACGATTATCACTATATTGTATATCATTTTTATTCCAATAATATGGGGATTTAATATGCAAGCAATAGGCGATTATGGTTTTTCACCAGATGTTTCAGCAAAAGACACGTATCTAAGTACTACAATGTTGCGATTACTTTTCTTTCCTTTTATACCTGTTCTCATCCATTTTATGTTCCCAATTCTTCCTTCGGTAATTCTTGGTTTGTGGATTGCTAGATATCAATTATTAATAAAACCAGAGCAACATTTGAAAAAATTATATTTTATAACAATTATAGGATTAGCAATATCTTTAATAGGTGCTTTGCCTCTATCTTTTATAGGGACTATATGGTATCCAAGTGTGTTTACAGCTGGAATGATAAATGGAATCCATATTTTAACTGGAATTGTTGGAGGATTAGCATATGCAACGGGTTTCGGTATAATAGGGAGTAAATTGAAAAATCTAGGGTACTTTAGCTTTTCAGTAATTGCTTTGGGAAAGCGCTCATTAACATTTTTTGTTTTGAATGAGGCACTGCTTGTTATACTTTTATCACCTGTAGCGTTTGATTTAGGAGGGTATGTAAGTAACGCTCTTGCTGCATTGATAGCTATAAGTATTTGGATATTGTCTGTCATATTAGCTACAATAATGGAAAAAAACAATCTGAATGGACCATTAGAGATTTTATTGAGACGTTTAATATATAAAAATAAAACAATTGAAAGACGACCCGGGTAATAGGTCGTCTTTCAATTGTTTATAGTCTATAAATAAAATTATAATCTAATGATAGTTTGTTTTTATTTATGGAATAAAAAGCATAAAATATGCAAATGTGCATATAGAGTTTAGTTTGAAAAAATTAACATATACATTATATAATAAAGGTATCTGGAAAAATATAGATAAAAGAAATTAGGTGTATAAAACATGAGAATGGATAAAAGTAAATTTATAAAAATTGCTACTTCAATAGGGGTGTCATCTTTTTTATTAACGGGTTGTGGCGATTACGAAGAAGAAACGGCCCAGAAAGAAAGTACTGCTGTTAAAACAGATGGTGGAAAACAAGGTAATGAACAAGAAACATTAAATTGTGATGATAAAACTCCTACTAATGAAAATGTAGAAAATGATGAGTTATGTAAGGAAATGAATCCGTCATTTTCATCGTATAATGAAAATTCACATTTACCAATACTTCCATTCGTAGCAGGATATTTACTAGCAAGCAGAACTACAAATATGAATTATACAGCAAAACCAAATATAATGAAGAAACCGTATGCAAATAATGTTATTCCATATCGTGAAAAAGACCAAAGTAGAACTGGTGGAAGCGGTGGTGGAGGTTCTTACGGCGGAACTAACAGTAACAATAATAACTCTTCCAATAAAGTGGATTTAAATAAACAACAGCCAAATTCCTCAAATAAAGTGACGCCAGATACAAATACGCCGAAATCATCTACGACACAAACGCCGAAAGTGAATTCTGGTTCCAGTGGAATTGGGAATGCAAAAGCACCAGCCGGATCATAACACGAAAGGAAAATGGAGTCATGTATACAGAACAAGAGCAAAAAGAGTATATGAAAGTATGGTTTTCACTTGCGGAAGAGGCTGGTAGGAATGGATTTACATGGCCGAGCCTTTTAGAGAAGGAAGAATGGAATCAATATATGGCAACGGGTATGTATCGTATGCCCGTAAACACTTATACTGCTATTTCAAAAGCGACAGAAGAAATTATGTACGTGTTATATAGAACGTATCAATATATTGCAAATACGACAGAAGATTTTCAAACACTAGGGTTTCCAGCTGAAACGTGGGAAATTGCGAGAATGAAACATACTGGCTTGTTTTCATATTTTACAAGGTTTGACTTTATCGTAAATGGTGAAGAGATAAAGTTAATAGAAGTAAATTGTGATACACCAACAGGTTATTTAGAGCCATCTGTCGCAAATGAAGTGTTGTGCCGTTATCACGATGTGAATCATCCAAATCATATAGAAGAGCATATTGTGCAGGCGTGGGAACAAATTAAACATGACTATAATATAAGTCCTATAGAGACGATATATTTTACTAGTTATGATTGGCACGATGAAGATCATCAAACAGTTCAATTTTTAAGAAGCTATTGCTTAGATCAATCAACGGACTATATAGGCATACAAGATATCGTCGTTGCAGATGATGGTATATATACGCAAAATGGTGAACGAATCCATTATTTATATAGACTATATCCAATTGAATATTTAGTTTCAGATACTGATAAAAATGGGAGAAGAATTGGATTTCAGTTTTTAGATCATATAGCGCAAGGAAGAGTGAAAATCATTAATCCACCTGCAGCTTTTCTTATGCAAAATAAAAGTGTACTCGCATTAATTTGGCAACTGTTCGAAAAGGGAGTTTTCTTTGAGAAAGAAGAGAGAGAAATCATTCAAAACTACTTCATACCAACATATTTTACAAATAAGACGTTTATAGAAAAAAATGAATCATATGTTTCTAAGCCTTTATACGGCCGTGAAGGTGGAGGGGTATCTATATACGAAAATGATGAACTATTAGCTGAAGATAAAACGGAGTATTACTTTGAACAGCGAAAAATATACCAGCAATACATAGAAATGCCTGACTATACAATTGACACATGGGATGGTCCGTATACTGGTAAACTATTAATTGGTTCACACTGTATTAGCGGGAGAGCCGCAGGGTTATTTTTACGTGTAGGTGAGAAAATAACAGGCAACTTATCGATGTTTACAGGGGTTACAATTGAAGGATAAACGAAAGAGCTCATCAAAAATGATGAGCTCTTTCGTTTATATTAGTGTTATTATTGTTTGACGTAACGTCTTTATTTTTCTTCTGTTGTTATATAAAATTAATATATTACCATTTGTTGTGTGGATGAAAATGATTAAGTTAAAAATTAAGAAAAATATGATAATATATGTAAGTAGTAGTTTAAAACAAAATGGGGGAACAATCGTGAAAATGAATGACATAGTGGCAAGTACACCATTGCCAAGTACAATCAAAACAATTTCAAATGATTTAAGAAAATTAGGGCTAGAAAAAGGAATGACGGTTATTGTACATTCTTCGCTTAGTTCTATCGGCTGGGTATCTGGTGGAGCAGTTGCAGTAGTAGAGGCGTTAATGAAAGTGATTACTAAAGAGGGAACAATTATTATGCCAACACAATCTTCGGATTTATCTGATCCGAAACATTGGTCAAGACCGCCTGTACCTGAAGAATGGTGGCAAATTATCAGGGATAACGTACCAGCATTTGAGCCACATATTACACCAACAAGGGCAATGGGAAAAGTAGTTGAATGTTTTCGTACATATCCGAATGTAGTACGTAGCAACCATCCATTAGGAAGTTTTGCTGCATGGGGAAAGCATGCAGAAGAAATAACGATGAATCAGTCGCTATCAATGAGTTTAGGAGAGGAATCTCCATTAAGAAAAATATACGATTTAGACGGATACATATTATTAATTGGTGTTGGATATGATTCCAATACGTCTGTACATTTATCTGAAGTACGTACTGGTGCATGTGAGTTAATAAAAGTTGGGGCACCTATTATAGAGAATGGTGAAAGAGTATGGAAAGAGTTTGTTGATATGGATTACGATTCTGATAAGTTTGTAGAAATTGGTGTAGAGTTTGAGCGAAAAGGAACTGTAACAAATGGAAAAATAGGAAATGCAACGTGCCGTCTTATGAAGCAACGAGATATCGTTGACTTTGGAACAGAATGGTTTCGTAAGAAAAATCAGTAAGGGATGGTTACAATGAAGGGGAAAAAGGTATTAATTACGAGTGGTGGTTGTTTAGAAAAATGGGACCAAGTACGCGGGCATACGAATATGGCGAAAGGCACAATTGGGAGAATAATCGCCGAAGAGCTTATAAATAAAGGGGCACATGTTATTTATTTACACGGTTATTTCGCTGAAAAACCGAACGATATAAATAATCAATTGGAATTACATCCATTTGAAGGAATTGTTGATCTACAAGATAAAATGAAAAGTATAATTACGCATGAAAAAGTAGATGCGGTTATTATGGCAGCCGCTGGATCAGATTGGATTGTAGACAAAATTTGTGATCAAGACGGTAAGGTACTTGATATGAATGGGAAAATTTCAAGTGATATAGCACCAATTATTCATTTTCAAA
The DNA here is from genome assembly GCF_054326875.1 of Bacillus sp. BC08. NCBI lineage: Bacteria > Bacillati > Bacillota > Bacilli > Caryophanales > Bacillaceae > Bacillus > Bacillus sp. BC08. The sequence goes on from NZ_JBTGPA010000031.1 coordinate 264,686, forward strand.
AGGCTCCAAAAGTATTAAAACAAATAAAAGAGTGGGATCCAGAAACGGTACTCGTTGGCTTTAAACTTGAAAGCGATATAAATGAAGAAGAACTGTTTGAAAGAGCGAAGAAAAGAATGGAAGAAGCGAAGGCAAGTGTAATGATTGCGAATTCACCACATTCTTTATATTCGCGCGGAGCAGTACACCACGTAATTGGACAAGACGGTAAAGGGCAGTTATGTAACGGGAAAGATGAAACGGCGAAAGAAATTGTCAAAAGGTTAGAAGTGCTATGTGATCGTATCACTACTATGTAATTAAAAGTATTTGGATAAGAATGGATCTGCATAGTATATATAGGTAAGCGAAACTTTAATTTATGGGAATTTTACTTTTACACAAACGTTAACCATTCAAGATGGATACATAAAATAATTGGTGAGGAGTGGATTCTATGGAACATTTATTAAAGCAAGCTATAAAACTAAGAAATGAAAAGAAATATGCGCAATCCAGAGAGATACTTATGGGGTTAACAAACTTTACACGGGATGCAGAAGTGCTTTTTCAATGCGCCTGGATACATGACGTAATGGGACTTGAAACAGAGGCTGTGCCGTATTATGAACAGGCAATTGCAAATGGTCTTGATGGCGATTCACTTTGCGGTGCATATATCGGTCTTGGCAGTACCTATCGTTGTATAGGTGAGTATGACAAAGCAATTACTGTTTTAGAAACAGGTTTGCAGCAGTTTCCGGATAATGACGTGATGAAAGTATTTTTGTCATTAGCAAAATATAACGTTAACGACCATGAATCCGCGATGAAATTATTACTTGAAATGGTTATAAAAGTAGACGAAGTTAAAGAATTTGAACGTGCGATTACATTTTATAAAGATCATTTAAACGAGGTTTTTAAATAGAGGAGTGAACGTATGAATGTCACACTATCACGAAGGCGAAAAGGTATTTGGATTGGACTCGTATCTTTCATCTTGTTATCAAACTATTTATTGTATGCCCTTCCGATTGTACCAGCCGCTCCGAAAGAAGTAGTGCTTGGTTCTTTGTTAGATTGTATGTTTGTAATTCCAGTTATTACATATTTCTTTATTATTCGAAAAAGATACTCGCTAACGTATATATTTCCTGTCATAATAGCTGGATATATATTTGCAAGATTTATTATTCCAAGTGACTATTTACAAGATTTTTCAAACGTTTCTTATATTATAGTTGCGGGAGAAATTGCTTTTGTAGGTCTAGAACTACTCCTTCTGTATAAAATCGTTAAAGTGCTTCCTCATACAATCAAAAGATATAAAGAATATAAAAGAGAATATTCTTCATTTTCTTATGCGATTGATGCAGCATTTGATGCTACTATGAAAAGAAATAAATTAGTAGATATCATTGTAACAGAGTGTAAGTTAATCTATTATGCATTTTTATCGTGGCATATTAAAGTACCGGAAGGTGAATCCGTATACTCATATCACAAAAAGACCGGTGCAATAGGTGTATATATCATGATCATTCATGCAACCATAATAGAAAGTATCGGTTTTCATTATTTACTTCATCAATGGAATCCAGTAATAGCATGGACCTTACTAATTTTAAACGTATATGCAATGTTTTATTTTTTAGCTGAAATACAAGCAATGCGTAAAAATCCAATCATTGTTGCGGAAGAAAAGTTAATCATTCAAATCGGATTAGGAAAGAAAATTGTTATACCATTTACACAAATTGATAAAATTGCGTTTTATAAAGGCGAGTCTTTAAAGAAAGATGAAGAGAAAGAGGTTCTTGACGCAACTGTGATGGAATTTATAAAGGAACCTCCAACATTTGAAATAACGCTAAAAGAGTCAGTGAAAGCACAATTGTTATATGGATTTTCTAAAACAGTAAATCGTGTTCACTTAAATGTTGATGAGGAACGGAAATTTTATGATAGGGTTGCGGAGAAGTTGAAACATGAATAATGCTATTGGAGTTCCTTCTAATTTAGAAGGGGCTTTTTTGTGAAGTAGAAAATGAGATTATATAAATTTCAACTTAAAAAACAATGAATGAATAGACTGAACGCCTTCTTAGTGGAAAAATAAAGAGTTATAATGAAAGAACTAAATAAAAGGAGAATTTTAAAAAATGAGTTACTTACGTCCGTCAGGGATTAAAATTATTGAAAGAAAAATCCGATATGATGCTACAACTGTAGATCATGCTTGTTTATTAATAGAAACGCAGCCAGATAAAATTGTTTTATACCATGAAGTACAGTACTCTTTTACAATGGAAGCGAACGATAAGAAGTTAACGATCCCGAAAGGAAGTTGTACAATTGCATACTATTGGGGAAATCGTCCATATAATTTATACGTTTGGAGAAATCAGGATGGGAGTTATTTAGGTTCTTATTTTAATCTTGTAAAGAATACTTGTATAACGGACGAAGTGGTATCCTTCGAAGATTTAATCCTTGATATTATGGTACTTCCAAGTGGAGAATTATTTATATTGGATGAGGATGAATTACCTGAGCCGTTAGAGCAATTTGAAGATGGATATGTAGTAAAAGCTCTGCATACAGCCAAAAATACAATTCAAGAATCGCTTCCAAAAATCATTTTAGAAACTGATACTATGTTTAAAAATAAATAACGTTCATTAAAACCTAGTTGACTTATCGGAAATATTTGTATAATATGTAGTTAATTCTAAAACGTATAGCTGATTGGAGAAACCAAAGGCATTTCATTACAAGATGAAATGCCTTTGGTTTTTTTAGTATACAAATGTTGTATCTATTCATTTAAATGAATCATTTCAAGGAGGGGAAGAAGTGACTGTTTCAATTGATGGGGTATCAAAATATTTTCCGAAACAATCTGGTTCGGTTCAAGTTTTAGAAGATATTAATTTTCAATTAGAGAAAGGGGATTTTGTCACTGTAATTGGACCGAGTGGTTGCGGGAAAAGTACACTTTTGAAAATTGTTGCGGGGTTAGATAATGAATTTGAAGGTAAGGTTGTTATTGATGGGGAGAAAATCGTAAAACCGAGTAAGAAACAAGGTTTTATTTTTCAAGAACATCGCTTGTTTCCATGGTTAACAGTTGAAGAAAATATTGCAGCAGATTTGTCGTTAAAAGATAAGTATGTAAAAGATAAGGTAAAGGAATGGGTTGAAATTGTTCGGTTAGACGGTTTTGAAAAATCTTATCCGAAAGAAATTTCAGGCGGGATGTCACAACGTGTTGCGATTGCGAGAGCCTTATTAAGAGATCCGAATGTATTATTACTCGATGAACCATTCGGGGCACTTGATGCTTTTACTAGAAGCCATTTGCAAGAAGTACTGTTAACCATTTGGGAGCAGAAGAAAACGACAATGTTATTCGTCACTCATGATATAGACGAAGCGATATATCTTTCAAATCGAATGATCATTATGAGTGCAAAGCCTGGAAAAATACATAAAGTGATTGAAAATAATTTGCCTTACCCTCGAAATAAAACTTCTCAATCGTTCCAACAACTTCGAACGAAAGTTTTACATCAGTTTGAATATGGGGGACTGGTTCAAACGAGTATATAGGAAAAGGGTGGATTATATATGTATAAAAAATGTAAAGTTCTTTCATTTGCGTTAGCTATATCTTTATTTTTATTTGGATGCGAAAAAAGTACAGCAAGTAGCAAGAAAGAAGACGTAACCATTCAAATAGGTATACAACAAGGGTTAAGCCCACTCTTACTGGCACAGAAAAAAGGATGGTTTGAAGAAGAGTTTAAAAAAGAAGGCGTTAAGGTGAAATGGACAGAGTTCCAAAGCGGACCTCCTTATTTTGAGGCTATCGCATCAAATCGATTAGACTTTGGTGAAGTTGGCAACTCTCCAGTTATTTCCGCGCAAGCAGCAGGTATTGAATTTACCGAAATTGCTAATACAAGTTATGCGAGGAAAGGAACAGGCATTCTTGTACAAAAAGATAGCAAGATTACGAGTGTAAAAGATTTAAAAGGTAAAAAAATTGCAGTAGCAAAAGGAAGTAGCGCATTTAATTTATTGTATCGAGCATTAGAAAAAGAAGGTATCAATGCGAAAGATGTAAATGTCATTCAACTGCAACCAGATGAAGCGCAGCCCGCATTTGAATCAGGATCAGTAGATGCATGGGCCATTTGGGATCCATTCATTTCGCTACATACGTTAAATAAAGGCGCCAAGGTTATTACAGATGGTGAACGATTAAATATTTCTTCACCAGAGTTTTTAATTGCAAGAACAAAATTTTCGAAAGAACATCCAGAATTAGTTGAGAAGTTTCTCAAAGTTTATGAAAAAGCACTTGTATGGCAAGAGTCAAACTTAGATGAAGCAATAAAAATATATACTTCTGCAAAGAAAATAGATGCAGAAATTGTAAAAGAAGTGTTTACTCATGATAAACCAATTTTAGTTCCAGTAACGAAAGAAATAATAGAGGAACAGCAAAAGACAGCGGATTTTCAATATAAACTCGGTTCTATAAAGAAAGAAATTAAGACAGATAAAGTTGTAGATAATTCTTTCGTAGAAAAAGCAGTAAAGGTGAAATGAAAAGAGGTTTTGTAAATTGGTAAATACGAAAGCTGTTATGAAAAGGGCGAGTATAACGATTGGCAAAAACAATGTAAAGAAAGTGCGAAAGACGAATGCAAAAGTGGTAGTAAGAGCAATTACGATACCAATTATAATATTAATTATTTGGCAGTTAGCCGGAGTGTTCGATCTAGTTTCTAAAACAGTATTACCAACACCATTACATATATTTCTAGCTTTTCAAGAACTAATAAAAACAGGAGAGTTATTCGGTCATTTAAGTATCAGTGTATTCAGGGCTGCGGCTGGCTTCTTTATCGGCGGGAGTTTAGGAATTATTTTAGGAACGATTGTTGGATTTTCAACGAGGAGTGAGCAATATTTAGATCCATCAGTACAAATGTTAAGAACTGTACCTCATTTAGCTGTGGCACCGCTTTTCGTATTATGGTTCGGTTTTGGAGAAACATCGAAAGTATTATTAATTGCGGATGGTGCATTTTTTCCATTATACGTAAACGCGTTTTTAGGAATACGAGGTGTAGATTCAAAGTTATTTGATGTTGCGAGAGTGTTAGAGTTTAGTAAAAGAAAATTAATTACGAAACTAATTTTACCAGCAGCACTACCGAACCTATTACTTGGGGCAAGATTATCATTAGGAGTTGCATGGGTGAGTTTAGTAGTAGCAGAACTTATGGGATCTACAGAAGGTATTGGCTATATGATTATGGATGCAAGGCAATTTTCAAATACAGATATTGTATTTGTCGGTATTATTATTTTTGCGTTCGTTGGGAAGTTTTCTGATTCGCTCGTACGTTTACTAGAAGTGAAGTTTTTAAGATGGCGAGATAATTTTAAAGGAGAGACAGGGAATTAACATATAAATTATTAGGGGTAATTTATATAGGGTATTTTATTTTAAAATAAATAAGGGGTGTGTAAAGATATGGAATTGTTATGGTTTATTCCAGCTTATGGAGATGGTCGATATTTAGGAACGACAAAAAGAGGAAGAGCAGCTGAATATGGTTATTATAAACAAGTTGCGCAGGCAGCTGATTATTTAGGATATACGGGTGTGTTACTTCCAACGGGGCAAGGTTGTGAAGACCCATGGGTATTAGCGTCGGCACTTGCTGCTGAAACAGAGAAATTAAAATTTTTAGTAGCAGTTAGACCAGGGCTAATGTCACCGACAGTTGCAGCGAGGATGGCATCGACATTTGATAGAATTTCAGATGGGAGGTTACTTATTAATGTAGTAGCTGGAGGAGATCCTGTTGAATTGCAAGGAGATGGATTGTATCTTGAACATGATGAAAGATATGAAGCAGCGGATGAATTTTTAAAAGTTTGGAAAGCTACGCTGCAAGGTGAAAGTATTTCTTTAGAAGGAAAACATATTAAAGTTACAGATAGTAAAGTTGTGTTCCCACCAGTTCAAACACCGTATCCACCAATTTATTTTGGCGGATCGTCTGCTGCAGGTAAAGAAGTAGCAGCTGAACATAGTGATGTATATTTAACGTGGGGCGAACCACCAGAGCAAGTGAAAGAGAAAATAGAAGAAGTAAAAAAAATTGCGGAAAAGAAGGGGCGTACGGTACGATTCGGCATCAGATTACATGTAATTGTAAGAGAAACAGAGGAAGAAGCATGGGAAGAGGCTGAAAAGTTAATTCAATATGTAGATAATGAAACAATTGAGCTTGCTCAAAAGACATTTGCAAGATATGATTCAGTCGGACAAAAACGAATGACACATTTAAATAAAGGTACACGGGAGTCGTTAGAAATAAGTCCTAATTTATGGGCTGGCATTGGGCTTGTAAGAGGTGGTGCAGGTACTGCCCTTGTAGGAGATCCGCATACGGTAGCAAATAGAATAAAAGAATATGAAGCGTTAGGAATTGATACGTTTGTATTATCAGGATACCCTCATTTAGAAGAGGCATATGAAGTGGCAGAACTGTTATTTCCTTTATTGAAAGACGAGAAGAAACAAGAAAATAAAATTGTTGGTGAAATGATAGCTGATGCATATGCTTTAAAAAAATAGTGAGAAATAAAGTTGAACCAATCGGGCATTTACAAGTAGTTTCACCTATGTTTTGCTTCATTTTGTTTACTGCCTGTTAATACGGGATAAAAAACCCACAAGTATTTCACTTGCGGGTTTTCATCGTAAACTATTAGAAAATATGGTAAAATTAAATAGTAACTTAAGGTACGGTTGGTTGTTCAATTATCACTTCTCCAAAGTAGGAGGGGGGTGATAATACGTGAGTGAAATAGCGTTGCTACTGCAAGGTGGACTGTTTCTCGTTGCATTGTTAACGTTCGTCGTCGTTTTAATAGACAAGCTCAAAAAATAACAACCCACCTATGCCAATAGAATGTGGGTTGTTTTGTTTGTAAGAAACAAATAGGATAAATGAACAATCCAATCTGCTAAGTTACGTGGACTAGTGTGTAGCCGCACACTAGTCTTTTTTATTTATATACAATTAATAATTGGTTTATGTGATTGTATTGTTCTTTTCATACTTATTATAACACAGTGTCTTTTCATCAAGAAAGGAGACCGTATGTTCTGATTCTGATTAAATAGAAGGAGTTTTTTCTTTAAATAGCCCATCCATATACTGTTTTAAAGTTTGGACATAAAATTCCTGCTTACTTACATTATTTACGCCGACAATAGGCGATGGAAGTTCATATCTCTTTTCTGATAAATGAACAACAACGTCAAAAATATCAAATAGACGAATGAAACAGAACAGGCCATCTTTATCACTTAATAAAATAAAGTAATGGTTTTCGCTATTTGTATTTAATGTATTCCATAAAGAACTTTTGCTTAAATCGCGGACAATGCTCTTTTCTTTTAATTCCATGAAATCCGCATTTGATAGAATGTTAGAAATATCAATCGCGTCTGGATCTTCAAGATAGCCATCAACAGCTTGGACAGCGAAAGTATAAGCCATTTTTAATACGCTCATTTTGTATTTACGGTTATCTAAAAGTAATTCACGTTGAATAGAGCTAGCTACTTTCGTAACACGTTCCTCTTTCCAAATTTCATTATGTAGTGAAATATCGTGCTTTTTACATAGTTTCATAATTAATGCATTGGAATAAAGTATTTCATCACTTACTTCAACAACATCTGTTTCAGCAGCCGCAAGTTCCTCACCATGCTCATTCGTATAGAGAGGGGAATCAATTTGTTTTTTCATTTGCTCAATCTTAAATTGGCTTAATTTATGCCGAATTAAGGGACGATCAATATTTGTTGTCATTTGTTCATGACAAGTATCACAAATTGAGTTTGTGAAATAATATCCACATAATATTTCTGGGATGACATATTGTTCACTAAGTTCTTTCGTATCTTTTCTGCAAATGATGCATTGTGTCATTTTTATCACCTTTACCTGCAAATTTGTATGTAATCTCATTGTAGTGTATTTATTGGCATTTTGGAATATTGTAAAGGAAAATATTATGTGAAATTGTAGTGTATTTTGGTACAATAAAGAGAAGTGCTAGTTTAAAGGAGGAAGTTTTTTGAAATCGAAAGTGCACTTTTGGACATTAGAAGTGCTAATGGTTGTAGCGATCATATTTATTTGCACAAAAATATCGTTTTTATTTCAACCGATTGGTATCTTCATATCTACGTTGTTTTTCCCAATCTTAATCGCGTTATTTTTATACTTCATATTTAACCCATTGTTAGTCTTTTTGGAGAATAAAAAAGTACCTAGAAATTTAGCGATTTTACTGTTATATCTTTTTATTATAACATTAACTGCGGTTGGAGTTGGAGTTGTTGTTCCAACAATCTCACAACAGCTAATGGATTTAGTAAAAAATATGCCAGGTTATATTAAAGAGGGAAAACTATACATACAAGATTTATCCCATCATAGATTGTTTGAATGGTTATCTACACAAAACTATGTTTCCATTGAAACAATTGAAAAAAATGCAATTGAATACTTAAAGGATATACCAAACACAATTACGTCGAGTGCAACGGCTTTATTTGGTATTATAACGAACGTCGCATTAGTAATCTTCACAGTACCGTTCATTTTATTTTATATGTTTAAAGATGGACATGCATTCCCAGGGAAAGCAGTTAGTCTATTACCTGAGTCATACCGTGAAGAAGGACTTCGTATCATTAAGGAAACGAATGAAACATTATCTGCATATATTCAAGGGCAAGCGCTCGTTTGTATATTTGTAGGTGCGTTTACTTTTATCGGTTATTTAATTATCGATTTACCGTACGCTTTCGTTTTGGGAATTATAGCAGCATTTACAAATATTATTCCTAACTTAGGTCCATTTATCGGTGCAGCACCAGCTGTTATCGTAGGTCTGTTCGTATCTCCGATGCAAGCGTTGTACGTAATTATTATCGTAACAATTGTACAACAGTTTGAAAGTAACATCATTTCACCGCGTATTATGAGTTCAAAATTAAATATCCATCCGTTAACAATTATTATTTTAATTTTAGGGGTAGGTAACTTTGCGGGAATTATCGGAATGATTTTAGCAGTACCAGTTTATGCAGTTACGAAAACAGTTGTATCGAACTTAGTGAGACTGTTTAAGACGAAACGAAGTAATCGAAAATAGTATATGTTGAGAAAGATACACCGCTTTTTAAGTGGTGTATCTTTTATTTAATTACTCAATATTAAAAGTGCATTGGTGTAATTTTATTATATATTTATTACACATCAAATATAACGATATACTTGTGTGTTATTCTGTCAAAACTATGTGGAATCCCTCTGAACTATCCAAATCATTTCTTTAGAACGTGCTATCAACATCTTAATCGACTCCTTTCAAGTTTTATATTTTTAAAGGATTATAGGTGAGAGTAGTATTTGCTTCTACGATCTCGAATTTCGTCTATAACTTGTTTGTATTGTTGTTCTTGTTTTAATTCAGCTTCAGAATAGTTTTTTTTCTGAATTGTAATTGTTAAGAAGAAAAGGTGAAACTTCATAATACATTCCTCCTTTCGAAAGGAATTATAGATGGCTACAGTAGTGACTTTGACGTTCTTTTACATCTTCCATAGCTTTATTAATTTGTTGATCATGCAAGTTCTCACTGTCCGAGAACTTAGTTTTTTGAATCGTAATTGTTAAAAAGAATACTTTAAATTTCATTAGTTTTTGCCCCTTTATAAATTATTTAGAAAAGACGGTCGTAATAAGAAGCTTGGCGCTCTTTTACTTCGTTCATAATAGTTTGAATGTGTTGCTCACGTAAAATTTCGTTTTGAGAAAGCTTACGCTTTTGAATGGTAATCGTTAAAAAGAATGCTTTAAATTTCATGAAGGTATTGCTCCTTTAAAAGTTATTTAAAATAGTCGGCTGTAATAAGAAGCTTGATGCTCTTTTACTTCGTCCATAATAGATTGAATGTGTTGCTCACGTGAAATTTCTTTCTGTGAAAGCTTACGTTTTTGAATGGTGAGCGTTAAAAAGAATGCTTTAAATTTCATTAGGAAATTGCTCCTTAAAAATATATTTTTAATACATTTGCGTATAGTATGAACTTTTAATGTCAGTCATTTTATCAGTCAGTTTTTTTATTTGTTGTTTACGATTGATTTCAGCTTCAGTTAAAGTATTTTTCTGAAGTACAGCCGTAAAAAAGAAAATATGAAAAGTCATAAATGAATTCCTCCTTTCGAAAAGGAATTACATGTGATCACAATAAAGTGCTTGGCGCTCCTTAACATCATTCATAGCTTTTTCTATTTGCTCATTATGAAGAATTTCATTTTTGGAAATTGTATTTCTTTGAATCGTAATACTTAAAAACAATACGCTAATAGTCATCGAATGTTGCTCCTTTCTTAACAAAATGATATAAGAGGCTAAAAAATCGCACAAAAAAGCCACAGGAAGATATAGTTCTCCTATGGCAGGGCGCGAAAAAGCCACAGGAAAGTATACGACCTCCTGTGGCGAATTTATGAATTAATCGAAACAATGTACGATTTTCAATTCTCCATTAGGGTGGTCGAATTCATATTTAATTGTCCAGAAAACACAGGTGCAGTTAACGCTAAAGTTAAAGCATGTAATTGTAATTTCATCATTTCCTTCGACCTCCTTTTATAATTTTTTCTTACGTTAGTAAGTATATACAATTAATGGATAATTGTAAACATAAAAATTGAAAATTTTTAATTTTGATTAAAATGCGTATGTTTTAAAGGGCTTTGAGAAGAAGTATTGTAATGAACGAAATATCGATAAAAATGGGGGATGCTAAATGAAATATATGCATCGTAACGTGGTTGTTATGCTAATAATTTTTTTACTTATTACTGCTTGTTCTAGCGGAGAAAGAATAAACGAAATATCTGATATTGAACCTGGTGCTTTTAAGAAATATGCTGGGACATACGTTGGTAATAACTCAGTTGTGGTTGCAATTGTTAATCATTTACCTGGTGGTGATACATTTCAAAGTATTAGTTTGGAGAATGAAAATATAAAGGTAAACTATGGTGCAAAAGGAAATGGAACTCTGACAGAAGACATGGTTGAGACGTATTGGTTTGATGGTAAGGACACGATGGAGAAGAATTTTCTCTTTAACGTTATTTATCTAGCTATTTTAGTACCAAATGCGAAAAGTTACGAGTTTCAAGTAGAAAATAAAAATTTCAAGATAAAAAGAGGAGAAATACTATCAATCTTGTATGAAAAAATTGATGATTTTCCAAAAGAAGATGATATATGGGATAAAAAGAAAGTAGTAAAGTTCCTTAGCGACAATAACGAAAAAATTACAATGCTTATAAATGATAAAGATTTTCGGAAATCTTTATTTGCTAAATATCCAGTGCAGCAGTTGGAATAAAATGAAAAGAAATTGAGAACAAGAGTTGAAACTTCAAAATTTTAGAAAGAGAGTCATCCGTAAACGGATGACTCTCTTTTTTGTAAAAGAAATTTATGGAAATAAACATTTTTATGTGATATGGTTAATCACATAAGTAATGAACCTATGAACCTAAGGTGGTGAAGTTGTGAAACCTACTCTGGAGCAAAATAAATTAATATACTTACAAATTGCAGAAACGATTGAATCTGATATTTTAAAAGACATATTACTGGAAGAAGAACAAGTTCCATCAACAAATCAATTTGCGAAGATGTTACAAATAAATCCAGCTACTGCAGCTAAAGGGGTAAATGTATTAGTGGACGAAGGGATTCTATATAAAAAGAGAGGGATCGGGATGTTTGTTGCAAAGGGAGCGAAAGAAGTCGTACTTAAAAAAAGACAAAATACTTTTATGACCGAATATTTACCTAAAGTATGGGAAGAAGCAAAAGTATTAGAAATATCGAAAGACGAATTGATGGATATGATTCAAAAAATTACGAAGGAGGGAAAAGAGGGATGATTGCACTTGAAACGAAAGATGTAACGAAAAAATATAAAAAGAAAGTAGCAGTAAATGAAGTAACGATTTCATTGGAAGAGCATAAAATATATGGTTTACTCGGTAGAAACGGTGCAGGAAAAACGACACTATTAAATTTACTTGCAGGCCAAATTACTTCAAGTAGTGGTAGCGTATCAATATTTGGTGAAAATGTTTTTGAAAATAGTAAAGCAATGCAAAATATTTGTTTTGTTAAAGTGAAAGAAGAAGCACATTTAAGTTATAAAGTAAAAGAAATCTTTAAGATGTGCAGCATGTTTTATAAAAACTGGGATGGAAAGTACGCTGAAGAACTCGCTGATAAATTTCAGCTTAATATGACAGTGAAATATCATAAACTATCACACGGTATGCAAACAATCGTCGGAATTATTCAAGGATTAGCAAGTAGGGCACCAATAACAATTTTTGATGAACCGACTACAGGTTTGGACGCAGCACATCGAGAGTTGTTTTATAGTTTACTACTAGAAGATTATGGTCAGTATCCACGAACAATTATATTATCAACACATTTAGTAGAAGAAGTAACCCGTGTGATTGAAGATGTGATCATCATCAAAGAAGGAAAACTAGTTGTTCAATCATCGGTAGAAGATTTATTGCAACAAGCTCATATTATTTCAGGGAAAATAGATAAAGTAGATGAATTTTCGATAAATAAGAAAGTAATAAATCGAGAAGTCTATGGGAATAAAGGCATTACTGTTATATGGGAAGAACTTTCTAATGAAGATTATTACTCTCTTGAAAAAGAAGGTTTAGTAATTGATAGAATTACATTACAAAAACTATTTATACACATAACTGGTGGTGAAGTGAAATGACGATGTTAATGAAGCAGTTGAAGTTACATATAAATTTTCATTATAAAGCAATTATAATATTTTGGATTGTAGCTTTATTAATAAAAGGGGCTTTACATGCTGCTCATTTAAATGGAGCGAACATTGGTTATTTACCCGAAATTATAAATAACCCTTCAATAGCAATTATGCTATTTATAGTAGGGAGTGTTTTCATCATACAAGATGAGCTATTTCGTTTAGCAGTTTCATTCGGTGTAACGAGAATCCAATATTTTATCGGGGTAGTTTGTTATATCGTATTGCAATCTGCATTTTTTTCATTTCTTCAAGTTATGCTTTTACAAGATATAAAATATAATTTAGTAAATGTTAGTTTTGGGGAGCAATCGGTACAACAATTTATTTTGCAATTTTTATTTTATGTTACAACAGCATGTTTCTTCCAAGTGGTAGTGGTTTTTAAACAACGATTTCAGTGGATTGGTCTTATGATTGGTGGAACACTTTTCTTATCAACAAATAGTGTGCTTTATGGGGAAGCAGGGATAACTGGTTTATTATTTACGAGTGATGGATCTTTAGTAGATATTCCATATTTTACTGTTATTTCAATTGGATTAACTGTTCTTTATATCGTAACTAGTGGTATATTTATTCGAAAAGTATCATTCGAAAAAACGATTTGAAATAGTATTAGATTACTAAAGAGAGAAGGATAGCGAATGAGAGACACATCTTCACTCATTACCGTATTTTTATGTATTGCACTACTAATATTTTGGCGTCGTTATCGTTCTATGCATAAGCCAATTAAGGGGACGGGAAAACGTATTTTGTGGCCATTATTATTTTTAACACCAGGTGTTTTATGGTTTTTTGGTCCTATGCATCCAGCTATTTTACATGTTATTATAGCAGCATTTATTGGAGTTCTTTTTGCCGTACCACTTATAGTTTTAACAAATTATGAACGAAGAGATGATGGGAATATTTATACGAAAAAAAGTGCAGCTTTTTTAATTACTTTTATTGCACTTATCATTTTGAGGTACGGTTCAAGACAATTTATTGTTGACTTAGATCAGCAAACAATAGGTTTATTATTTTATGTTGTTGCTGTCTCGTATATTATTCCTTGGAGAATTGCATGTTTTATCAAGTTTAGGAAAGTTTGGCGGGAAAATAATAATCACACTATATGAAAACTTCTCATTTGAGAAGTTTCTTTATTTTTACATGTATGTAAAACAAGCTGTTGAAGGACAGGCTATCATAGAATATGATACATATTATAATGAGGGGAAGTTGCGGGGATAAAAATGCGTACAATTTTAGTTTTTCTAAATAACATGTCCATCGATAAAATAGAGAACATTAGACATAAACATGATCCTTTATTTGGATTAATTCCACCACATATAACAATCGTATTTCCATTTAAAAGTAATATTTCAAATGATGAATTAAAATCTCATATTTTGAATTTATCAAGAGGGGTTGGCAAAATTGAAATTGAGTTTGCAAATCGTATCACTAGTGTAGGAAACTATTTATTTTTAGAAGTTGAGGGAGGGAAAGAACAAATAGAAGAACTACATGATTTGCTGTATACAGGACCTTTAATACAATTTTTAAAAGAAGATATTCCGTATATACCGCATGTAACAGTCGGGAGAAAAGAAAGTGCGGAGTTAGCTGCTGAAGTAGCTAAGGAAATTCATAGTTTCCCTGAAAAGTTACAATGTGTAGTTGATAGAATTAGTGTAGAGCGAATTGGAGAGAATGGGGAATCAATTATTGAATTTGAAGTACCGTTGCAAAAAAGCTGACAAGTGTCAGCTTTTTTTATTCGTAACATGAAGTAAAGCACCAATCGCACCGCTATTACCACCATCGCGTAAAAAGATTGGTGTTTTATTTTGATATTTTGTGTAGTTACTAATAATATTTTGAAGGTGTACGTTATTACATAGAGTGGAACCAATATAAATAATATGGTCAATGTTTTTTGTTTCGGCGAATTGAAGGCTTAATGCAGTAACGACTTCACCTACAAGCCCTTGCACAGTTGCTAGTATGTCAGCACTACTAAAATTTGAATCTGTTTTGGTAGCTTTTCCGAAATTGCTAGCAGTTAAGCTATTATCAATAGGTGAGAGAATGCCACCATAAATATCACCAACCGTAATATCTAGTTCTTTTCTAGAACCTAATTTTGTTAAAGGAATCACATCTTCAAAATGATTTATATTTGTTAATAATTTTGAAAGCCCCATAATAGTACCACCGCCAACACCAGTTCCGCCAGCGCGAATATATTGGTCATTATAAACGTAATGAATGGAAGTACCTGTACCGATATTTGTTAATATAAAGTTATTTATATCATATTTTTCTTCTTTTAATATGTATTGGACACCTAATAGAGTAGCTTCAAATTCATTTCGTTCTACTATTTTATATGAGTCTGAAAGTAGTAGCTGTAATTGTTTTGCTTTACCACCTGTAATACATATTTGTTTTATACGAGTGTTTTTCTTAAGCCAATCTATTATTTTATCTTGTTCATTTGAATAAAATTTTTCAAAATCTAATTGCTTTTGTTCGTTCAAATAAGCAATTTTCGTTAATGTTCCTCCAGCATCGATACCGATAGTACTTTCCATTTTCCTGCTCCTAACCAAGTAATTTGTTTACTCTGCTCATGTTGGTGAGACAAATTTGTAGGAATTAGATACCCCGCGGATTAAATCGTCTCTAATCTGCTTGATATATTAATAGCTTTTCCACAGTTACAATCGGCTGATTATTAACAGTTGCAGTACCTTTACCGAGAATAAAACCTCGACGATTGCGAGTTAGCTCATAATGTAAATCAAGTTTATCACCGGGATATGCTTTTGCGTGAAATTTAACCCCATCTAATGAGGAGAGGAAGCCTAGACCTTCAGAGTCATTTGGATGTACAAATGCACTAAGCTGAGCAAGTGCTTCTACAATTAGCATATGAGGCATATGTTTTTGACTATCATTTATAAACCATACATTATTTGTAATGAGTTTATATCCGGTAACGGATTCACCATGTTTTACATTTGTTACTTTATCAATCATTAAAAATGGATAACGATGAGGAAGAGTGTCTTTAATGTGCATATGAAAGTACCTCCAATGAATAATACCCCTGCTACGGTTAAGCAGGGGAGTTATCATTAATTTTTAACTAATTCATTTACTTTTTTAAGCGAAAAAATACCACTATTTCTAATATTTTCAACAACTTGTTGTAACACTTCTTTATCTTGAACAAGTGCAATACGTACAAAGCCTTCTCCGTGAGGTCCAAATGCATGACCTGGCGTAACAACGACATTCGCACGATCCATTAATGCATAAGCGAAATCTATAGAAGTCCAGCCTTTCGGAATTTCGGCCCAGACGAACATACTACCAGCTGGTTTATCAACATTCCAACCAAATGTTCGGAAGCCATCAACTAAAGTATCTCTACGTTCTTGATATATACCGCGATTTTTCTCACAAAACGAAGCGCCATTTCTTAGTGCAGCTGATGCTGCTTTTTGAATTGGTAAAAAGACTCCGTAATCTGTATTTGATTTAAATTGCGTAAGTGCGCGAACAATTTCTTCATTACCAATCATATAACCAATACGGCTACCTGCTAAACTATAACTTTTTGACAAAGAGTTGATTTCTACGCCAACTTCTTTAGCTCCAGGTACAGATAGGAAGCTAATTGGTTTATTACCATCAAAATAAAATTCAGCATAAGCAAAATCATGGACAACAATAATGTGATGCTTTTTCGCGAATGCGATTACCTCTTTAAAGAAATCTTCATGAGCCATTGCTGGAACCGGATTCCCTGGGAAGTTTAAAATCATCATCTTCGCTTTATCGGCAATTTCTTCAGGAATGAGCTCTAAGTTAGGTAAGAATTCATTCTCTTTCTTTAATGGCATGTAATAAGACGTTGCACCAGCCATTTGAATACCTGTTTCATAAGCTGTATATCCTGGATCAGGAACTAATATAATATCTCCCGGGTTCGCATAAACCATAGGTAAATGAACGAGTCCGTCTTGTGAACCCATTAATAATAAAACTTCTTTATCGGCATTTAAAATAACGCTATGATTGTTGTTGTAATATTTAGTTACAGCTTCGTGAAATTCTTGAATACCACTTAATGTGTATCCATAGCTTTCTTTTTCACTTGCTGTATGTACCATTTCTTCTCTTACGAAGTCAGCAGGTGGCATATCAGGATTCCCGATACTTAAATCAATCATTTTGTGACCTGCTGCAATTTTTTCTTTTTTATAAGCCCCTAATTCACTAAATATAGAAGATTGGAATGCTTTCATTCTAGTTGCTAACGTGTAAGTCATCAAAACCCCTCCTAAAAACAGTGTTTTCTTTCTGCGTTTTTAATTATTCTGAAAACACATGGTTACATTTTATCATTTTTTTATGAAAATTAAAACGATTGACAAATTTAGAGGGAGGATTAGTCTTTTTTGAAAGGGCGCTGTAAATAAGGATTGGTTAACTGAACTGTTTATTATATCTTTCTATACGGTTTAGGATGTTTTATAGTTTTTATTAAGTATATCCCGTATATTTTGGATGAAAAAGAACACGAAAACGAGGCCTAATATACCACTAAGCCAATAGTATGAATTTCCTGTCGTGAATCTTTCATAAACTGAAAGTGCACTCCATAGGATTAGGATAATGGAACAGATTGTTGATACAATTAATGAACTTAAACTTCTCAAAAAAAGCACCTCGCATTAAAATATTGTTATTATATAATACTACATTTGAATTTTAAGATTTAAAAGAGGAAAATGTTTTTGGGGAGGTTTTGTAAATTAAAAATAACGCAGAAAATATTTTCTGCGTTTTAAATGAAGTGTAATCATTTCTTTTTATATGTACATAATTTTTCCACTGCATAAAAGTATACATTTAATTTGCCATCGACAACTTTTAAAGTTTGATCCGATGTAAATGACTTACCATAATCAATGTGATATACATTAGAATTCTTTACAAATGAGCCTTTGTATAAATCTTCTTTTTCCTTTGATGTTTGCATCTCCACTAAATATTGAACAATTTTTTCTTTCTTTTCTTCTTTTACAACTGTTTCAAATTTATAAGATGTAGGGCAAAGACCATTTTTGTTGTCAACGACTTCCCAAGAACCGTATATATCATTATTGCTACATCCGCTAAGTAGAACGATGAATATAGGAATAATCAATAGAATCTTTTTCATTTTGTGCTCCTTTCATTTCGTTTTCAATAAACGTGCGAATACGATAGTGATATTGTAATAAATAAAGTTTAAATTTTTATAAAGAATTATTTAATTTCACATAAAAATTGGAGGAAGGTGAGGTTTTTAAAATAAAAAGGCAGGAATCTAATGTAATCCAGATTCATGCCTAGTGTGCTATCTTATATTTTGTTTTTTGAGGATAAATGAAGTAGAAAGAAGAATGACAATACCGTTTAAAATATACACGTTTATAATAGAAGAGGTTAGGTTAATTGATCCAAAACCAGCGTTATCGAATTTAGAAGTGAGTGCCGTAGTTGTCAAAAAAATAATAGGCGTTAGCAGTAAAAATATGAAGCCTGCCACAATTCTTCTTTTAAGGCTATGTTGAGATAGGGAAATTGCTAAAAAGTTTATGATGCTAAACATAACGAATACAACAAAAAGGATAATAAATAACTGGATGCCATCAGACATTTTGCACCTCCTATAGACCGTATTTATATATTATATTCGAAAGCAAAATGGGGTACTCCTTTAAATCATTTCAGTAAACGTAATAAATAAGATTATATATAACAAAGAAGCATGGATTAATCTAATGATCCATGCTTCTTTTCTTAAGTTATAAATTCGCAGATTGTGAAGGTTGTTTTTCATATTGTTTCTGTTTAGATAATGAAATGAAAATAATTAATAGTGAAATGACACCGAAAATTAATACCATGTACTGTAAACCAATCGTATCTAAGAAGAAACCTGTGCCAAGTAAGACAATTTGGAACATAACTCTCTCAAACATATTACGGAATGAGAAAAGACGGCCGTGATAGCTTTTTTCCACTTTCGTTTGGAAAATTGTCGACATAATAGGGAAGAAGCAACCGACACTAAAACCAAACAAACCAAATGATGTAAGTGACATCCATTTTATATCGCTAAAGAACAAGGAAAGGTGTGCAAAAGCGGTACAAACTGCGAAGAAATATAATAATTTTTCAGGTTTGAAATGGTCAGATAAACGTTTAATAACGAAGGCCCCTAACATAAATGCAACACCTTCAATTGTATATATAAATCCTTTAATCGTTGGATCATGCTGCATTTCACTAATGTTAATTACCATTAAATTAAATCCGGCTATAAATAATAGAGGGATAATACTTAATATAAGTGCTGTAAAAGCAATAGGAATCCCTTTTAATATACGAAATACTTCCATAAAGCTATTATCTTTTGCAGCTTGTTTACTTGGTGTTGTTGATTTCTTATCTTCGAATTGTAGGAAGAAAGTTGAGAGGAATAATAAAGCGTACGCTGCCATTGAGAAGGCATACATATACTGTAAACTCATTACAACTAAAAGAATTCCACCTAGTGAAGTGCCTGCAATACGAGCGATTGTACCTACATTCATATGTACACCGTTCATCTGTAATAACTCATGCTCACGTACGATAAGTGGGATTACAGATTGTAATGCAGGGAAATAAAATGCTGCCGAAATTTGAAGAGCAACCATAAATGCAATCATAAAGGCGATACTTTCAAATTGGATTGCGAAAAACATAAAGATAACACTAATAACACGACCGAATCCAGCATAAAGAAGAACTTTTTTCTTTTCATACTGATCAATGACACGACCTGCCATAGGGCCCACTAGAACACCTGCTAATAATCCGATAAATAATATAACTGATTTCATGAAATCAGAAGGGACATATTTTTGCATAAATTCAAGGTTGCCAAGAATACCAAGCCATAACCCTAGACCAGCAATAAACTCCCCAATTAACACAATCCAAACATTTTTATTACGCCACATAATGTAAAACCTCTCCGTCTTTTAAAATGAAAAACTCGTATATAAAACCTCCTTATTTTATGTGTAATTTATAACGAACTTTTTTAGAGTCAGAGTCTATATTACGTGTTTCATGAGTGGATTTCAATTTTTTTGATTTGTCGAAAAGATGATTTGTTAGTTGATGAAATAACCAATGAAAATGTAAAAGAATTGTGACGAAGTGTCTATTGAAAGTAAGGATAAATTTGAACAAAATAAAAAAGCAAGAACATATATACTACGTCTTGCTTTTTTCAAGTACAAAATTAAATTTTAGATTGTTTAGCAGCATTTACGTTCTTGTCCAATAGCTAATGCGCTAAAAGATAGAGGACCAATAACTTCTGCACTTGCGCCACTAGTTAGGTTTTCTACAGTTAATGAATATTGGTGTGTTCCACTTCCAACGTTTTGATCTATAGCTTGAAATGTTTGAGCATAGAATTGTTCAGAATCTGTAGATTCAATACCTACTTGTGTATTAAAAATTTCAATGTTATCACGGAAAATTCGGAATAAAATTTGTGAAATCTCAGTTATCCCTTCTACACCAACTGTAGCGATTAATTCTACTCGGTTATTATGAGAATCTCTACTTGAAATTCTCAATTTCAAATTTGCTATAATTGCTTTATTTGGAGAAGCTGGGATTGCAAAAGTAGTTTCACCAGTTTTACTTATAGGTTGAGTAGCCTGGTAATCAATGATATGAGTCATACTCGTCACCTCCTTATATACTAAAATATGAAATTTACGATGAAATAGATTGGACAAATAATAGTATGTATTAAGAGAATGAGCACAATTGTTGAAAAGAGGGAGAGCAAATGAAAGCATCAAGAAAATACCACAATTATGTGATAGTTTTCTTGATGCTTTTTGTAGTTAAGCCGAATATTCTTCTTTACGTACCTCGAAAAATTCATTGCGACGTAAGTAATTATAAACTTTTTCGGAAACCGCTTCTTCTTCAGACATTAAGAAGCGATGATCAAAAGCATAGAATGATTGACCTTTAATTAATTTTACGTAATATATTTTACACGCCTCCTCTAGCAGAATTGGAACTTACCTAATATTATGATGGCCTATATGCTTGTGAATCATACTTGGATTTTCAAAGGATATAAGCTAAACAAATTGAAAAAGCTTACAAAATTGTAATGTTGTTGTCACGTTTTCCGATAGTTAAAAACAATCACTCTCTTCTATACTACAAATAAGTTACATAAAATAAGGGGGTAAAAAAGATGGATGAAGTAATTGGAGAAGTAGTAGTAGGTATTTGTGAATTTGTGGTTGAAGTAACGGCGGATGCTATTGGGAATTTAGTTTCCGGAAATGATGAGGAAAAAGAGACATTATAATCGTTTGTAAAAGTATAAAGATGATCAAAATATAAAGGCTGATTTCTAAAAGGGAGTCAGCTTTTTTATTTTTTACATTATATTAATTTCATTTGAATATTCATTTGTTATTATATTTGTGAAACTCATAAAGGGGGTGAATAAATAAAGATGTCGAATTCAGGGTCTGATTTATCTGATTCTCGTTTGATTGTGGCGAATGTGGAGGAAAAGGAATATCACTTTATTGTTCGTGAACATCCAATTGTAGGGAAAATTATATCGCTATTGGAAAATGGTTTGATAGATAAACAAATCGCTAATAAAGATAAATTTATTAAATCGGAGCTTACTAAATTAGATTATTTTAATGCAGATGTTCTATTTCATACACCTGGATGGATATGGATTGGCATGGATCAATTTGGTTTACATGCTCGTGAGGCTACTTATAACGAAGTAGACGTAATTATAAAGTTGAAAGAGAATTTATATTATATAGATGTATATGAAAAAGTAAAAATGTAATAGATAGTAAGTGAGGTTAGGGGACAAGTTCCCGTAGCCTTTTTTGGTTTAATAATAAAAACGTAAAATCTATATTATGTTGATGATAGGACAGCATGATAAGAAGTGAGCTGAAAAGAGGATTTGAAAATACATAAAGAGAATTTTAATTATTACATGAACTCTATATGTAAATAACAATAGAAAGAAGATGATAAAATGAGTAAAGAAGAGCTTGTGAAACAGCAGTTTGGTAATAATGCGGAGAAGTATGTGAAAAGTAAAATTCATGCTAAAGGGCCGGATTTACAATATGTAGTTCAACAAGTTGAGTCTCGTCATAATTATCGTCTTCTTGATATTGCTACTGGCGGTGGACATGTTGCGAATGTATTAGCTCCATTTTTTAAAGAAGTAGTTGCCTTAGACTTAACTGAAAAAATGTTAGAGAGTGCGAAAAATTTTATTATAAGTAATGGACATGAAAATGTATCTTTTGTCGCTGGAAACGCTGAAAGTTTACCATTTACAGATCGTTATTTTGATACGATTACGTGCCGGATTGCAGCACATCATTTTACGAACCCATCTCAGTTTATATATGAAGTAAATCGTACGTTAGAAGATAATGGATTGTTTATTTTAATAGATAATGTTTCACCGGAAAATAATGAATTTGATACGTTTTATAATTTTATAGAAAAAAAGAGGGATCCGAGTCATGAACGAGCGCTGAAAAAAACAGAATGGATGACCTTGTTAGAAAAAAACGGTTTGCAAATGCAGTCATGTCTTACTTTTGACAAGAAATTTGAATTTGACTGGTGGTGCGATATGATGAATGTACCTTTGCAGAAACGCGTGAAGCTAACAGAATGTATGATGAAAACATCAGATGAAATGCAAGAATTCTTTAACATTGAATATGAAAATAATAAAATTATATCGTTTTATACTGAAATGGCACTGTTTGTATGTAAAAAAAGTGCGACATTAAAAAGATAAATTTCTTGCAGTCTTTTCAAAGTACGTTATACTTAGTACAGAGAAAATGAGAATTGAGGAAATGTAATAATGATTCGCGTACGTATTGAAGGAACTGAAGAAGAAATGCTTGAATTTATGGAGAACATGCCGGATATTCCTGGATTTGAAAAAACACATATGAGAGAACCGAGAAAAGGAAATAATCCAAAATACGATTCAAGTAAAAGTGTACTAGCATATTTATCTTATAAAAAGATTGAAGTCGCCAATAAATAGGCGGCTTTTTTAGTTTGCACCGTTTCACAACCTTGTCTTTTTCACATAATAATAATAGTAGATTATGCTGAAGAGGGGTGAGGATAGTTAATAAGAAAATCATCTTTTTTGGAGACTTTGGTATTGACGATGCGGTGGCTTTAATTTATGCAAATAAAACATGTAAATTAGATATTATAGGTATTGTTGCTGAATATGGGAATGTATCGCGAGAAATTGTAACGGAAAATGTGTATTTTCTAGAAAGATACTATGCTACAGAAGTAAAAATCATTGAAGGTGCAGCAAGACCAATGACGGCTGAAGAGCCTTTGTTCTTTCCTGAAATTCATGGGGATCACGGTTTAGGACCAATTATTCCACCTGATATGAGGATTTGTAAACGGGAAAATTTTTGTGAATTAATTAAATTAATTGAACCTTGTCCAGAAGATATTATTATCGTAGCGACAGGACGATTAACAACATTGGCAACGTTATTTTTATTATATCCAAATGTAATGGATAAGGTATGTTCGTATTATGTTATGGGCGGTGCTTTTTTATTTCCTGGTAACGTTACTCCTGTATCAGAAGCTAATTTTTATGGAGATCCAATCGCCGCAAATATTGTGATGAAGTACGCAAAGAATGCGACTATTTATCCGTTAAATGTAACGCAAGGAGCCCTCATTACGCCTGAAATGGTGGATATTATTAATAAAGAAGGAACAGGACAGGCGAAGCTAATTAAACCCATGATTGATTTTTATTATGAAAACTTTTATAAAAAAGAATACCCGGGTATTGCTGGAAGTCCGATTCACGATTTACTTCCGTTCATTTCTTTTATTAATGATGATATTTTTGAATATAAAAAATCTGCAGTTTGGATTAGTACGACAAATGACGTAACAAGAGGACAAAGTGTGGCAGACTTTAGAAAAATAGCTGAACCGACAACGTTTGATAATAGACCTATTCAAAAAATTGCAGTTGGTTTTAACTATTCAGCTTTTAAAGAAGAGTTTATGCGGACCATATTGAAGCCTGATTGTCCCTAATATATGAAATATGAAATGTATCAACCGGAAGTCAAAAACTGGTCGTTCATTATTTTGAAATAATCTAATAGTTGATCTGTATGAATAACTAATGAAAAATGTAACATAACTAATGGTAAGCAATTGTTTCTAATTATATTTTGATTGGTAAAATATAAAGGAGGTTATCATATGATTTGGTCTTTAATCGTTGGTGGTTTATTAGGATGGTTTGCAAGCTTAATTACTGGAAAGGACGTACCAGGTGGCGTAATTGGTAATATTATTGCTGGTATTATCGGTTCTTGGATTGGTTCGAAATTACTTGGTAGTTTTGGTCCAGTCATTGGCGGATATGCAATTATTCCAGCTTTAATCGGTGCGATCGTTTTAATTTTCATCGTAAGCTTCTTATTACGAGCAATGCGAAAATGAATGTAAGGACTGTTTACATTTGTAAGCAGTCCTTTTTATATGTTATGCTAGTATTATACAATCAGGAGGTGTCAGCATTGAAAACATTTACAGTAAATTTCCATCAAGAAGATAATGCTAAAGCAACAACAGTACATAAATTAAGTGAAGAGGACTTCAACAAAGCAACAGAAAAAGGCACTCGTCATCTATTTGATTTAGATACAAACGTTGGGTTCTTCGTATTCTTTGACGCAGAAGATGCAGAAGGAAATGATCAATACTTAATGTTACAATACGAAGGCGATCATGAAGAGCCAACTGCGTGCTACGGATTTGATTTAAAACTATACTATCAATTTTTAGCACTGTACTTAAATGATCTTGAGTTCCAAGGTGAAACAGATGAAGAAGAGGAAGAATATGGTCCAATTCATCATTTAGCTCACTTACTTTACCATATTGTAGAAGATGGTAAGTCAATCGAAGTGTAAAAATACATATGTAAAGCTGTCCTTTTTGGACAGCTTTTTTATATGACATAGATTTTGTGTACTATGAGCTAAATAAATCAATAATAGAAATTTACTTATTAAATAGCATTATCTATTACTTTCATGTTTCATTTGTAAAACATCTGTTATAATGACTTTAATTAAATTTATGGAGGCTAATTCTATGCTTGTAGATGTAAAAGCTTTTATTAAAGCTGTAGGTTTAACATGCATTTCATCATTAAGTGGAGATAATACATTTGCTAATAATTTTGAAACTGTAAAAAGCATTGTTGTTACATCCTTTAAAAAGTTAAGATTCACCATTTAATTTCAGTTAAACCAGTAGGAGAAGAATAATCACTTCCTGCTGGTTTTTTTCTGTTTCAAGGAGCTGTTGTGACAATATATTTTAAGTTAAAGATAGAGGATATAATTACCGAGAAGAGAAGGTATATATAAGGAGATGAATACGATGATTAACAATATAATCCCAAGCTTTTTGAAACTTTTGGAGAGCGGTGATATAGGATTACATAACTTGAATAAATATTATGAAAGGCACACAGAAGTATTTAAAGAATACTTTACATTTCACTGTCCTAAGACGGAAGAACGTCTTTGTAGTGCGATTGAAAAGTATCCAGAAAAAATAGAAGATATACATATTGTTTCGGAAAATTTACCACGAATTATTCAAGAGATTAATGTGAACTATTACATTCAATTTGGCTTCGACGTAGAATTAACATTTTATATATTTGTTGGAGCTTTTGGCTCTAATGCATTTGTAGAAAGGGAAATCATTGGAGACATATTTTTTGCGGCAGAAAAATTATCTCCAGATTTAAATCACCTTCGTGTAATCGTCGCTCACGAAATAGGACATATATATCATAATGTTATGTTACAAAACGATGGAATGGACTGGGGGGAAGCCGAGTGGGCCGATGCGACGGTTAATTTGTATCGTGAAGGTGTCGCAACATATTTATCAAAGCAAATTATGACAGGTTTAAATGGATCAGTGTATTACTCATATGACAATGAGGGTGAACGTTGGTTACAATATTGTATAGAAAATGAAGAACATATAAAGAAACGTTTTTTGGAAGATTATATAGAAGGATGGACGTTTGATAAAGAGAAAGAGTGGTTCCGGTTATCTGGCGGACAATATTTTGGGTACAACCGACTCGGTTATTTTTTAGGAACAGCTTTTGTAGAATATGTCGTGCAAGCATTAGGTGAGAGTGAAGCATTTACATTTTGGAACAAACACAATTTGAAAAGTAGTGTAATGGATTGGTTATCGAAATGAATAAGATTATAATAAGGGGCTGAAATGTATGAAATTGTATGTAAAGATAGCTATGTTATTACTCGCTTTTACATGCATATTTGCATTAGCAGCATGTAAAGGGACAGGCGAAAAAAAGGAAACAAACCAAACATCGGAAAATAGTAAAAACGAACAGAATAACTCAGCTGAAGAAAAGAAAGAACCTGATGCAAAATCAAATAATGAAGGATCAACAAAACCAAAGTCAGATTCAAGCACGAAAGATACAGTAATAAATCAAAAATTAATTAACCAAGTTAAAGGTTTGTTCGAACTAGCGAAAGAAGGAAAAGTACCTAACGTTCCGTTCGCAGCGCATACAGGAGATATTGAAGAAATAGAAAAAGCTTGGGGGAAAGCAGATAAAACGGAACAAGCAGGTAACGGAATGTACGCTACCTTTACAAATAAAAATGTTAGCTTCGGTTTTAATAAAGGATCACAAGTTTTTGATGTACGCTCCTATCATGCAGAGCTACAATCAATTACATTACAAGAAATAGAGAAAGCATTAGGAAAACCGGCTTCAGTTAAAGTAAATGGGGAAGACAAAATATATGCATATAAAGTAAACAATCAGTTTGAGCTAAAATTCATTATTCCAAAATCGACTGGTAAGGTAAATCATATTTCGGTATTTTCGCCAGAAGATAGTATTAATAAAATGGCAGGGTAATAAAAAAGGATGTCACAATAGTCTCAAGACTATTGTGACATCCTTTTTTTTATAAAGAAAGCATCCTATAAAATATGAGTAGTATGCTCCGAAAGGTCTTTTTTCATTTTATTACGTTCTATATTTTGAATAAACATTGCTTGAATAATGCCTCCGACTACTAAGAAACAAGCACAAATATAAAATAGCATGCTCCCGTTTAGTTGACTTAATAAAACCGCACCAAGTACAGGACCGCATGTTCGAGATATGTCCCAATGTAACCCGTAAACTGAAAAATACAATCCACGTTTATCTGTAGGAGCGATTTCTGAAACGAATCGAAGTAAATGGTTTAAAGCAATACTTTCTCCAATGACTAAAAAGAGTAATGTGAAAAATAATGACGGGATTGTTGCTGAAAACCCGTAGCCAATTGCAGCTATTGTAAAGCAGGCGTAAGAAATAAGGATGATTTTCGTCATGGAAAATCGTTCAGACCATTTTACGAGGAAAATTTGTAGAATGATTTCCATAATAGCCTTGCATGTTGAAATAAAAGCGAGTATGAATACGAAATCCGGAAATATATCTTTAACGAAAATGCGATAATTTGTCTCAGTTTGAGCATAAAAAAAGCTAATAGGAAGCGTAGTGATTATAAGTCCTAAAACGGCGTAATGTTTGCGTACAAATTGCTTTGGAGATGATACTTCAAGTTTTTGCTTTGGAGCTGTAAGTACTGGAGCAGTTTCTGGAAGCTGCGTCCAAACAACGACTGCATATATCATAAGTGTAATGCTTTGCATTATAAATAAATATTCGGGGTGCGTACGATAAAAGATAGCACCAATTATTGGACCGATTACGGAACCAATTGCAGCCATCGTATGCAAAAGAGCAAAAATTTCTGCTTGCTGTTTTTGTTTTGTTAAATCAGCAATTTGTGCACGTTGAGCAGGAATATATAAGGAACGGCCCACTCCATTTATGACGTATAGCAAAGCAAATATAAAAACAGATTGAGCAAATACGAAGCTGCCGATTGCAACGCCTTGCAGCAATAAGCCGAGTAACATAATTTTCTTTCGCCCATATTTATCAGTCACTCCTCCAGCAATAAGTGTAAATACAATGTCTGAGAGAGGTTGTAGACCGAAAATAAGCATGGTGATTATTATATTACCGTTTAACATTTTATTAACGTAAATAATCATAATGAGAGCTAACATAGATTCAGTAGTTCGAGTTAATAATTCGCCGCACAGTCTAATAATAATGGGGTTATTATAACGTAGTATAAGATTATTCAATATTAATTCCTCCTTTCTATATTGAAATGATAAGATGAAAGGAGAAAGGGAAAAAGGGTAGAAATAAAAGGGGTTATTTTTCACCTTTTAGGGGGAGTATGATGTTTATTTTAGATCAATATATTGAACTATGGTGTGTCTACGGTAAAGGGAGACAAGAAGGAGAACGATTAGAAGTAACCGTACAAATGATAGCAGAAACATTATTTTGTACAGAGCGTAATAGTAAATTAATTATAAAAAAATTAGAAGAGCTACATTGGATCACTTGGTTTCCAGGTCGCGGGAGAGGGAATCGTTCTAAATTAATATTTCAAAAGCAACCAATTCCACTAATTTTAGAAAGAGGAAAAGAACTAACGAAAAAAGGAGATGTGAAAAGTGGAATCTCATTTGTAGAACGCTACAGCTCACAATTTCCATCAGTAAAGAAAGAGTATAAAGCTTGGGTAGATTCCATATTTGGTCATCAAATAGAACGGACACCTGAAGGAAGAAAAGACGTACTTCGTTTGCAAGTACAGATGAACCTGGACATCGCTTTAGATCCAGTATACGCAACAATGCGCTCAGAATGTCATATGGTTAAACATATTTTTGATACACTCGTATATGTTAATGAGGAAACAAATTGTATAGAGCCTAGACTTGCTTTTCACTGGCAATATAATGTTGCTGAAAAGATTTGGACATTTTATTTAAGAAAAAGCGTATATCTTCATAATGGAAAACGGCTTACTGCACATCATGTTATACATTCGTTGAATCGATTTATGGAAGCTGAAAACAACCCACACGCATGGATGTTACAACATGTTGAAAATGTTCGTGCAGTGGATGAATATGTTGTTGAAATTCAATTACATGCTGAAAATAGGATGTTTTTACATATGCTTAGTGCAGAACAGTGTTCTATCGTACATGAAGATGAAACTGGAAGATTCATTGGTACAGGGCCTTTTACATTACGAGAGAAGAATGCATATTTATTTGTACTAGAAGCACATGATTTATATTATCGCGAAAGACCTTTCCTTGATCGAATTGAACTGTTGAATGTGGAGCAAAGTGTAAATACATATGACGTGTTAGTAAAGGCGCAGTATAAAGATAAAGAAAAACATAATAAAGAAATTTCTCGGCTTGAATCGAACGTGACATATGTAACGTGTAATCTTGTAAAAGAAGGGCCAATGCAAGATGAGTTGTTTCGAAAGGCGCTACATCAAATTATTCATGGTGATAAAATTGTTCAAGAACTCGGCGGAGAACGTGGAGAAGTAGCGAAGAAACTAATATTAGCAAATGAAAGCATAGTAGAGATTGAAGAAGATATAGCTTGTTTAGTTAAAAGGAGTACGTATCATAATGAAGTGCTACAACTCTATACATTTACAGGACTAGATCACGTAGAAGATGCAAAATGGATACAGAAAGAGTGCGCGAAGTACGGGATTCGTGTCGAAACTAATTTTCTTGAAATAGAAAAGTTATTGGAAATAAGTACGATACAAAGGGCTGATATGATGCATGATAGTGCAACTATTAGCGAACGAATAGAAGATAGTATGCTATATATGTTTCTTACAAAAAATAGCTTTATTCATGTGCAAAGCAGCATGAACTTTCATAAAACGTTGTCCCCGTATTTTAAACAAGAACGAGTAGAAAAAAGAGTTACATTGTTACGCGATATTGAGAACACTTTGTTACGTCAAATTCATATTATTCCTTTATACCGCAACAAACAACAAGTAACTTCTCACGAAAAAGTACAAAATATAATGATTAATTCACAAGGGTGGATTGATTATTATGAAATATGGTTTACATGTTGAGATAAAAGGGTTTTTACGCATTTTATAGGATGCGTGAGAACTCTTTTTTTTTGTGAAATAGGGTTGTTTTTACACATTGTTACGCTACTTATGATAAAGGTCTATTTACAGCGTAACAGTGTTATGTTACATTGTTATCAGGAAGGAGTGTTATACAGTTGAGTACAGATTTAATTTCAAAAAAAGATTTATTAGAACTAACTGGTATTTCATACGGACAGTTATATAGGTGGAAAAGAAAAAATTTAATACCGGAAGATTGGTTTGTACGAAAGTCAACATTCACGGGTCAAGAGACATTTTTTCCGAAAGAAAAGATATTAGAGCGTATTGATAAAATCCAAACGATGAAAGAGGATTTATCACTTGATGAACTAGCAAATATGTTTTCACCGAGTGTAAGAGAAATCCTTTTAACAAAGGAAGACATATTACGTAAAGGGATTGCATCAGAGCCAGTTTTACAATTCTTCATAGAACAAACGAATAAAACAATAGAGTTTCAGTTTGCAGATATTCTGTATGTGTATATGTTAGAAAAATTACTACAATCGGGAGAGATTAGTTTAGAAGAAGGAAAAATGGTCTTGCAAGTTTTATATGAAAATTATGAAGCGATTAAGCATAAAACTTGTGATTTAATTATCGTCCGAAAGTTAGGGATTTCTACTTGTTTCTTAGTTTCAAACGTAGACGATTTAATTTTTGAAAAAGGCACCAAAATTGTTTTACGTGAAGCGATTATGAAATATACCGAAGCATTAAAAACGAAACTATTGTAGTGGGGGAGAAATTATGCGTACAGAAAATTTAATTATAAATGGTTATGGTTCATCGAATGGCGGCGAGTTTCATAAAGTGCAATTAAATGGAAAAGGGACTGTGAATGGAAATGTTGAATGTGAAAAATTTGAATGTAACGGTTACGGTGCAGTTACTGGTGATTTGAAAAGTAGCAGTGCACGAATTAGCGGATCTGGTAAAGTCGATGGCACCGTTCATGTTGAAACGATGCGAATTGATGGAAAAGCAACTATTACGAAAGATGTGAAGGCAAACAGTTTGAAAATTGCAGGAAAAGGTACGATAGGTGGGAATGTCACTGGTGAAGAATTTAAAATCAATGGTCAAGCGACGATTGATGGCAACTGTGAAGTGGATACTTTTTCTTCTGATGGCCAGTTTACAATTGGTGGATTATTAAGCGCGGATGAAATAAATATAAATATTCACGGTACATGTCGAGCGAAAGAAATTGGTGGTCAAACGATTAAAGTAAAACATAGGATGGGTACTTTTAGCAGACTGTTTAAATCAGTATTTGGTTTACAATTAGAAGCTGAACTGTTAGAAGGTGACAATATCGAAATTGATTATGCTCACATAAGAACGGTAAGAGGAAGCAATGTTACAGTAGGACCGAATTGTGAAATTGAACTGATTGAATATACGGGTGTTCTTACTGTTGATAAAAGTGCAAATGTAAAGGAAATTAAGCAGGTTTAATGGGAGGGAGAAAGTAATATGGAACATCAACATAGTCTTACTGTCAATGGCTCTGGTAGTTCAGCAGGCGGGGATTATAACAAAGTGAAGATACGCGGCGAAGGAACGATTTCTAATGATATGAGTTGTAATGAATTTAAAACGTACGGAACGAGTGATGTACAAGGTAATATGAAAGTGAAAAATTATGTTGTGTATGGGGATAGTGAAGTACAAGGAAATGTAACTGCGGAATATGTAAAAATATACGGAAATACACAAATGAATAGTGATGCTCATATTGAAAAAACGAAAGTAAGAGGTATGATAGAAGTTAAAGGGAAGTTTACTGGTGATTTCGTAGATGTGAAAGGCGCTTTAAATGTGAAAGGAGATATCGAAGTTGAAGAACTATCACTAACTGGTGGTCTTGAAAGTGATGGATTACTTAATGCTGAAAATATTGAAATTTTACTTCGTTATGAAGGAAGTAAAGTGAGAGAAATTGGCGGTAAAAAGATTACTGTTCGTAAAAAAGCGAGATTTATTCCGTTTACAAGTCATGCTGGAAGCCTCCAAACGTCTGTCATTGAAGGAGATGAAATTTATTTAGAGCATACTATCGCTGAAGTAGTAAGAGGAAACAACGTTACCATTGGTTCAGGGTGTGAAATTAGTGTTGTAGAATATCATACTAGTTTTAACCAAAAAGGTAATGCAGTCGTAAAAGAACATAAACAAATATAAGTAGTACGAGGGAGAGCAAGGTTATGGTTGAGAAGAATAATAAGCTCGGCTTTGTTGTGGCGGGCTTATTGCTAGGTATTTTAATGGCATCAATGGATAATACCATTGTCGTAACAGCAATGGGAACGATCGTTGGTGACTTAGGAGGCCTTGAAAACTTTGTATGGGTCGTTTCTGCCTATATGGTCGCAGAAATGGCAGGTATGCCGATATTTGGAAAACTATCAGATATGTATGGTAGAAAGAGATTCTTTATTTTCGGTTTAATCGTCTTTATGATTGGTTCGGCACTTTGTGGTACTGCTGAAAATATTACACAGTTAGGTATTTATCGTGCCATTCAAGGTATTGGCGGCGGGGCATTAGTGCCGATCGCGTTTACTATCGTTTTTGATATTTTCCCTCCAGAAAAGCGCGGGAAAATGGGTGGATTATTCGGAGCAGTATTTGGTTTATCAAGTATTTTTGGTCCGTTACTTGGTGCATATATTACAGATTACATAAGCTGGCACTGGGTATTTTATATTAACTTACCGCTTGGCGTTTTAGCACTTATTTTTATTACATTCTTTTATAAAGAATCACGAGTTCATAAAAAGCAAAAAATTGATTGGTTTGGCGCAATTACTTTAGTTGGTGCAGTAGTTTCTTTAATGTTTGCGCTCGAATTAGGTGGACAAAAGTATGATTGGGATTCTAGCTTTATTTTAAGTTTATTTGGTGGATTCACTATTTTAATAATCGCATTTATTTTTATTGAACGAAAAGTAGAAGAGCCAATCATTTCATTCGAGATGTTTAAACAACGTTTATTCGGAATGAGTACCATTATTGCATTATGTTACGGAGCTGCATTCATGTCAGCAACTGTATATATTCCATTATTTATTCAAGGTGTATATGGCGGTACTGCAACAAATTCGGGATTATTACTTTTACCGATGATGTTAGGATCAGTCGTAACAGCGCAGTTAGGTGGATTTTTAACGACGAAGCTTAGCTACCGAAACATTATGATTATTTCTGCTGTTATTATGCTGATTGGACTATTCTTATTAAGCACGTTAACGCCAGAAACAAGTCGTATATTATTAACGGTTTATATGATTATTATCGGATTTGGAGTAGGTTTCTCATTCTCTGTACTAAGTATGGCAGCTATTCACAACTTCGGTATGGAACAGCGCGGATCTGCAACTTCAACGAGTAATTTCATTCGTTCATTAGGAATGACACTAGGTATTACAATCTTCGGAATGATTCAAAGAACAGGTTTCCAAGATCAATTAGAAGAAGCATTTAAAGGGATGGGCGGGGGAATGAATACAAACGCTTTAGGAGATTCAAGAGCTATTCTATCAGAATCGGCAAGATCTCAAATCCCGCCGCAAATATTAGATAAAATTATTGACGCTCTTTCTAGTTCAATTGTTCAAACATTTATGTGGGCATTAGTACCAGCAGGTTTAGCATTCGTATTTATTTTCTTTATGGGAAATGAGCGCATGGTAATTAAGAAACAACAAACGAATAAAAAGAGTGAAACATCAAAAGCGTAATGAAAAAGCTACTTTCCAATTGGAAAGTAGCTTTTTCGTATGTACGGATTTAGATTAGCCTTCGATAATTTCGTATTCTTCGTCTGCTAATAATAAAACTTGTGTTTTCTTACCTTTGTTTTGGACTTCGATTACATCGTATGCACCTAAGTCTCTTAGCTTGCTTTGAGAAGCGTTAACCATAACTTCCATAGAATCAATTAAGATATCTTCTTCAATGTATGATTCAGGCAATGCCATATCTTCTGTTTCTAATACACATGCATATAGATTTTGTAAATTTTCAGCAGTTGGATTTTGTTCCTCAACATCAATGATATTTTTTACTGCTTCCATATTTTCTTCTTTTGCTTGGTACACTTTAATTTTAGCCATTGTTTTATTCTCCTTTATAACGTAATCGTAGAGGCTACACCTTATTATAACGTTTTTTTCATGAAAGATGAAATTGTTATATGTATTTATAGGGAAATTTATGTGCTATTACTCATTATTGGCGTAATTTCATTATTAACGTGATGAGTAAGTAACTATATTATGGCGTTAAAGTTATATTGTCCAAGCTTTTCTCATATTCCGCTCATATTATATGTATTAGATAAAACATATAGAGAAGGGATGGAGTGTAAGTGGGTTGTGAGCCGAAACGAAATAGTCGATGTTGTCAAAAAAGCATATGTGAATTTTTACAAAGTCTAGAACCGTTTACAAAAGTGGAGAGTATCGTAATAGTTGGAAACAAAATTGTTGTATCCTATTTTCTTTCATTTAATGAGAGGGAAGGTATTGTATCATTCGTACAAGAGGATGATGAGGTTATCTTTGTAGATTGCTCTAGGATTGATGCAATTCAAATAGGAAAGGTTTGTAGTTGTAAAACGAAAGTTAAATTTATTGAAGAGGATTTTAGTCTTCTTGGAAATGTGTGTCCGCAATGTTTAACGGAGGGAAGTACACTCTTTTTCGACTTTCACAATCCAGAATTGAATGTATCACTACAAGCAAAAACTATTGACGCACCTAGTTGTACCGAATTTATAGATGAGATGGGGAATGTCGTAAAACAAATTACTATAATTGGTGAAGCGATTGTTTCTAAAGATTTTGTTCAAGTGCCTGAACTATTAAACTTTCGATTAGTTTTATCTGATACGGCTGCGAATCCTGTAAAGTTTGGAATACTGTTCATTAATTTCCCAGATCTTACGTTTATTATTCTTTTCGCATCGAGTGGATACCTCAAAATTTCGAACTGTTTGAAAATCGAGAGTGGAGCTGGTAATACTGAGATAGAAGAGATGAAAAAGATGATATCGAATGACGATAATACGTACACATCAGTTGTTAAAGTGACTAAAGTATATAAAAATGGAGGAACAGAATCATATATTTATAAGAATGAGTTATAACATACGTATTTAAATGAACCCTCAAACGAGTATTGAGGGCTATTACATAATAAAAGATGATAATCGGTTACATGTAGATTGCAAATTATTATTAAGTATATTTACTGTTAACCTTTATACAGGACAGTCGCTTACTATTTATTAGATGTTATAATAATTTTATATTTACGAATATTTTACGATTATATATAGTTTAATAAACTTTTGTTTATATATGAAAAGTAGAGTTAAACTGATTCCAAAGAAAGCGGGAATGTAAATGATATGTGAAGCGAGTATACATACGAGAGAAAAATTAGTTACTATGTTCGAGGATTTCAATAACGTTGTTTTACTTTCTTATTTACAAGGACATATGGGTACTGCTTGGGTAAATGATCTTGAAAACCCAACAGTAGCGCAAGTTACGGTGGGGATTTTCACATTTTACGCTGGGGATCCAAATAGGAAAGAAACAGAAGAATTACTACGTAACATTCCTGATAGAATGTTAGTAATCGTAAATAGTGAAGAGTGGAAAAAGCGATTAGAAACATTTTACGAAAGAAAAATAGATAAGTTTTTACGCTATAAATTCAAACGCAATGCGGAAGTTTTTAATCGTTCAAAATTACAATCTTTTATATCAGCGCTTCCAAAAGGATACGAGTTACGAAGAATAGATGAACATATCGTAAATATCCCTACACTACATAAGGTCTCTGAAGATTTTACAAGTCAATTTCAATCAGTAGAAGATTATTTAAAACGAGGTATAGGGTATAGTATTTTGTACCAAGGTGAAGTTGTATGCGGTGCATCATCGTATAGCATTTATGATAATGGGATTGAAATTGAAGTGGCGACTGATCACAATCATAGAAGAAAAGGGTTGGCGACTATAGTTAGTGCAGCGCTAATCTTGGCCTGTTTAGAAAAAGAGATATATCCAAACTGGGATGCAGCGAATACTACGTCGGCTAAACTGGCAGAAAAACTAGGATATGTTTTTGATAAGGCGTATGATACGTATTTTGTGGATAATAGGTAAATGAATGAATTTGTACAATTGTATAACAGAAAAAGTCTAGAAAATCCTATAAAATTCATATTAATTACTCTTTTTTAAAATTACAAATTGGTATAAAAATCGACTTGAAAAAGTCGTTTTTTATTTTTTAACAATAAGGTGCATCCAATACTAATTTGCTTTTGCATAGATATTATGGAATGAAGAAATTTACAAAATTAATTTTATTTGTCTTAATAAATTTAAGAATAGATTTTTGAAAGTTTCTTCGAAAATATGGTTATCCTTTTTACTATTGAACTTAATCAACATATTATGGTGTTTTTCCGCGATAATAGTTAATAATTTTTAAATAG
This sequence comes from Bacillus sp. BC08, assembly GCF_054326875.1. Lineage (NCBI taxonomy): Bacteria > Bacillati > Bacillota > Bacilli > Caryophanales > Bacillaceae > Bacillus > Bacillus sp. BC08. Next base: position 301,509 of record NZ_JBTGPA010000031.1, read on the forward strand.
GTAAATATTCATAAAAACTAATTATATTAAACTGTGTGTATTTGACTAATAAAGATAGAATACTATCTTTATTTGCAAATGATAAAAGTGACTATGATACAAACCCACGCATTAATAGAAAAAGTACATATACAGTAAAGAGAGTTAAAAAACTCTAATTTTTTTATAAAGGAGATTATAAAATATGAGTGAACAATGCCCAATTAATGTACCATGTCAGGTAGCAGGACAAACTCAAACACCATTAAGTGATGCACCTGCAACGCCAATTACTACTCCAGGAGCACCAATTGTAAAAATACCAGTTGTATTAGCAGAAAGAACGATTCAAATTGTTGTAGAATCTGATATTTCATTAGATCCTCCAGCAGTTGAAATTAAACGTATCTTAAAAAATGCATTTTTAACACAATGTAAGTTAGTTCCTGTAGCATTCGAACCAGTACCAGGTACACCTTACCGAAGAGTTACAAGAGCAAAGTTATTTGTACAAGGATATATTCGGAAAAATATTGAGTATGCAAATGATGAGTGTAATGGAGTGCTATATGACCGTATTGCAAATGTTCCATTTTCTGGTTTTGCAGATTTAACAGAAGCTGATTTTCTATCATTAGCTATAGTAGCTGCTTCCTCAGATACTACTTCTCACTTTATTAATCCTAAAAATGGTGATCTACCACGTTTAGACAAATACTTCTTCGAAAATACAGTTTTTTATAACGAACAACCATATTGCGAGTTAGTTAGCGCTCAATTTTTCGAATTAGACTTTTCGCCTTGTCCAACAGACCTAAATGAACCATTTGATACTCTTCGTGAAAAAATTGTACTAGATCTTACTTTAAAAGTTTTACAAGTACAACAAGTGCAAGTATAAAACTAAAAAAGCATTGTCTTTGATAAAAAGACAATGTCTTTTTTATTATTATAAAACATATATAATGATGAAAATGAATACGTGTAAAATAACATATTTTCCTGAATTTTATTAGATGGGGGGATGGTGATGAATAAGCCATGGATTGGGAAGGCGCTATGGGATGAAATTCACAAGTATAAAGATCTGAATAAACAAGATAATTCACGAGAAAGAATAGTAAAGAAAGAGGAGGAAGTATCTGAAGTAAAGAAAGAGGAGGAAGTATCTGAAGTAAAGAAAGAGGAGGAAGTATCTGAAGTAAAGAAAGAGGAGGAAGTATCTGAAGTAAAGAAAGAAGAAGAAGTATCTGAAGTAAAGAAAGAAGAAGAAGTATCTGAAGTAAAGAAAGAAGAAGAAGTATCTGAAGTAAAGAAAGAAAATGCAACATCTGAATCACAATTAGAATCTTCAGTGCGTTCAATGGTAGTGAAAACACCATTTTCTATTATTTCTGAAGTGTCTAGTTTTAAAATGTTTCCAAAAATAAACATAAAAAATCAAGAAGCGTTTGTTTTTCAAAATGAAAAAGATGTAGGTAGGCGTGAATTAGATTCTAAGTTATTAACTACAGTACAACAGTATCATTCGGAGGCTTATTGTGAAATAGTTTCTTTTAATCTTCATGAAAAAAGAGTGCTTATGGAATTATATAATAAAAAAGTCATAGGGAATATTGAAGAGAATAAGGCAGAGACATCTTCATGGACCCCTATACATAGCATAGTATTAGAGGGTGAAAATGAAGGAGAAATAAATAATGTTATAACAGCCAAGCTACCAATAGAAATAGGAAAATATAAAGGTGAAATTATTTTACGAGAAAAAGTTATATTTAAAGAAAAAGTCATAGGAATAAAAGAGGTGGAACAGGAGATTATTTTGACAAAAACTGAATTCTTAGTGCCAAAAGTAATGAAAAATGGACAAAATACATTTACAGTTGAAAAAGGGAGCTTATTTGTAGAAGGCTATATTTATCAATGTATTGAATACATATCAGAACAAAGTACATTTCATAATAATACGTATCAATTAATGCAAAATATTGTACTGGAATTAGTCGTTCAAGTAATACAAGAACAGGAAGTACAAGTACGAATTAAATAAAAATGAATATATTCTCTAAATGCTACAAATGGTTTTTCCTCAATAAATTCAGTGTAATATTTATGAATACTAATTTTTGCTAACGGGGATAGTTACTTTATTATATGAATCTATTTAGGTATATGAAAAAATAAGTGCTAACATGTTTGAAAACAAACTTACTAACACTTATTAAAAACAGATATAAAATTTGGATTATATGTGGATTAATTTAAGAATTTAATAAAAAACATTGATAATTACTTGCTATAAATTGATGTGTAATATAAAGTGTATTCACTTCTTTTTTTACAGGACTCACAATTTAAATAGTAATACATGTTTATCATAATTTTCTAAACACCAATTATATTTTTTTAGAATAATTGGATGGGCAATTTCTTTCGTTGTATCAACATCAGTAAAGCCGTATGTTTTATAAAAACTCTCGAGTTCTTCAAAAGGAAGACAATATACGTTTTGTATTTCTAATGTTTTCGCAGTTTGTATTAAGAATGAGACGAGCTTCTTAGCTAATTGTAGACCTCTAAATTTAGGAAGAATAAAAATCCCGCCCATTTCTATAGTATCTTCATCTATTTGGACTAATCGACCCACACCTGCATACTCGTTGTTGTATGTAATAATTGCAACTTTATCTCTGTTTAAATCACTTGGTACAAAATCTATTGCATTATATTGATTATTAATCCACCCTAAATCATTAGATATAGCCAGTTGAATACTCATATGCATCCTCCTTCAGAAAACTTGTGCTATTTTCATTATAAAGAATATAATAACAGGGGGAAAATGGGTGTAATGGAATGATTTTTAATAACAGTTCAAGTTTTGAAGAATAGTGCATACAATATATAGTCTTTTCCTTTCTTCATTTAAGTTTTACGTATATAATTTAAAAGTACTATTTTTATTTTATATTTTTTATATTTATAACAGAATAGAGGTTTAAAAATGGGTGTTAAAATCATTACGGATAGTGCGGCGGATTTACCGGTAGAATTGCTGCAAGCATATGATATTGATTTAATTCCACTCCGTGTTTATGATGAAGCAGAAACAGAGTATTTAGATGGAGTTACATTAGAGTCAGTTACATTATTGCAAAACATGAGAGAAGGCGCTGTTTATAGAACGTCATTACCTTCACTTGAAACTTTCCAAGAAAAATTTGTTTCTTATGCAAAAGAAGGTAATCCTTGTATATATTTAGCTTTTTCATCTGAACTGTCCGGTACATATCAATCGTCAGTTGTTATTAAAGAAGAAGTGAAAGAAACATATGCTGATTTAGATTTAGAAATTATTGATACGAAATGTGCTTCGCTTGGTCAAGGGCTTGTCGTATTAGAAGCTGCTAAAATGGCGAAAGACGGAGCATCAAAAGAAGATATTTTAAAACGTGTTGATTTTCTAATGAACCACATGGAGCACATCTTCACTGTAGCTGACTTACAGTACCTTGTGAAAGGTGGACGTTTAAGTAAAGTAGCAGGATTTATCGGTGGTTTACTTAATATTAAGCCGATCTTAAACGTGGAAGAAGGAAAGCTTGTACCACTTGAAAAGGTAAGAGGGAAAAAGAAAGTATTAAGCCGTATTGTAGATATTATGGAAGAGCGCGGAAAAGACCTTAAAGGTCAAACAATCGCTATGACTCACGGTGATGACTTAGAAACAGCTGAAGCATTAAAAGCATTAATTACGGAAAGATTTGGCTGTGAAGTATTTATCGTAAATACAATTGGAGCAGCAATCGGAGCGCATACAGGACCTGGCGTGTTAACATTGTTCTTCTTAAATGAGGTAGAGTAAAGGATTGATCTTTTGATCAATCCTTTTTTTATTATTAATCTGTAATAATCGGTCGATATGGTATTGGTGAAGATAAAATCATCGAAGTTTTCACCGTACCAAAAGGAATAACAATATCAATCAATTCCTCTAATTCCTTCATAGAGCGGACTGCTACTTTTAAGTAATAGCTACTTTCACCTGTTACTCGATGACATTCGAGTATTCTATATTCTTCGTAGATTTTCTCCTCAAATTTTTTACAAGGAATTTTTAGATTTTCAATTCTTAAAAATGCTTGAATTGATTTTCCAACTGCATCTAATGATACACGTGCGGTATATTTCTCAATTATTCCGGTATCTTGTAATCTCTTTAGTCTTTCGGTAACACTAGGGCGGCTGAGGTGTAAGTGCTCAGTCATTTCGGTGATTGTCATTCTGGCATCTTCTTGTAGTAATAGCGTAATTTTCTTATCAATTTCATCCATGAATTATGCTCCTTTGCAAAATTGAAAGTAAATTTCTTAAACAAATACATAATATAAAATCTTATGTTAAAATACATGCACTTTTGTATATCGAATAGACTGATAACTTTCTATAATGAAAATATAAATGGAGGTGCATGTAATGTCTAATCATTTTGATGAAACAATTTCTATTAAAAAGGGAACAGCCTTATACGTCGGAGCGGTTTTAGGGTCGGGAATTCTAATATTACCTGGTATGACAGCGAGTGTAGCAGAAGGGAATGCAATTGTTTCTTGGCTTGCTATGATATCGCTTAGTATTCCACTTGCATTTACCTTCGCTTTTTTATCGATTGAGCATCCAAGTGTGGGTGGAATTGCTACTTTTTCAGAAAAAGCTTTCGGTAAAAATATAGGTGCTATTATAGGCTGGTGTTTTTTTATTGCGGGTAGCGTTGGGCAAATCGTTGTTTCAATGACTGGTGGAATGTATATAGTGAAAGTGTTTGCTTTATCATCAGATTTTTCTTACGTTATAGCGTTTATTATTTTAAGTATTTCAATAGGTTTCAATTTATACGGGTTAAAAACGAGTGGATCGTTTCAAATATGTATTGGTGTATTAACTTTCTTTATTTTAATTGTAACAGTTATTAGTTCACTACCTTATATTGAAATGAAAAATATAAATATACATATTTCTATGCAAGAAGTAAATCCGATCTTAGATGCATCTTTATTAATTTTTTGGTCTTTTTTCGGCTGGGAAGCTATTGCAAGTTTAGCTCCTGAATTTAAATCACCTAGAAAAAGAAATATTATTTTATCTACGGGATTTGCAATTGTTATTATAGGAGTTTTATATATAGGTATTGCATTATCAGTAATTGGAACGAAATCCTATCATATCAAAGCTGATAATACTACAGCTCTCGTGCTTGTAATGAAACAAACATTAGGCGACCAATCTGCATGGATAATTGGATTTGTAGCTTTTATCATTTGTTTAGGGACGACAAATGCATTTATCACAAGTATGGGGCGCTTAGGTTATTCACTAGGAAAAGAAGAAGTTGCACCGCGTTATTTAGCGCATATTAATAAAAAAAGAGAAACACCAACAAATGCAGTAAAAGTTGTTGGTTACATTGCAATAATAGGTTTATTAATAAGTTTCGTTTTTCATATAAGTATAGATAAAATTGTATTAATACCAAATTCGTTAGGAATTGTAACATATATAGTCGGTACTGCGGCTGGAATGAAATTAATAAAAAATAGGCTAGGTAAAATTTTTTCTATTGTAGCTTTTACATGTTGTGTAGTAGTTTATCCCTTTATTGGAGGAGTAGTACTTATTCCATTGGCCGTATCATTCATCTGTTTATGTTATATGCGTTTCAGTAGCATAAGCAAAGAGTCTAAATAAGAATACGTTTATATAAATCTAAATATTTAAAGATATTAAAATTTTCTTGTTTCATATATAATTGTGTAGGGAGAAATATCTGTAACTATTTGTAAAAATAGGAGGCGGCTAAAAAATGAATGAAATTGCTAGATGGGATTTAGATCGATTGTATCCGAGTGAGGATATTCTAACTCCAATATTGGTGTTGAAAAAACAATATTATATGACAAAAGATGTAGGAATCCTTTCAAAGCTTATACAAACTATTGAAAAAGCAGAATACTATTTGTATTGCCGATCATCGGCTGAAGAAAGTATTCCATCTGATCTTTCTGTATTGACTATTACAGTAAAAGATTTGAAAAGAGAAGTACAGCAAGTAATACAACAAAGTGAAGTGGAAACTTCTGATAATGTTAATACTAGGTTAATAAAAGATGAACTTCATGCATGGGAAAATATGTACATACAATTAAGAAATAAGATAGAAATAGAACACAATAATAAGCAATTATCATTCGGCCAAGCAAATAATATTGCAATGAATAGTGATAATGAAGAGGAAAGATTAGAAGTATTTGAGTTATTAACAAGTGCCTTACATAAGGAAAAAGAAATCTTCGCTACTGTTTTAAATCAAATAGGGAGATTACGTAATACAAAGAGTAATGAATTAGAAGATAGAGAGATTTTAACACAATCTCTACATGCGAATGGTATTTCTGAAACTGTATTATTACAAATGTGGAATGCGACAGAAGAAAATCTTGATACATTAGTAAGTGCTTTAAACGTGTATAAGAAGGGGGAAGCTTCGATTACATGGCATGAACTTATGACTGTAAAGGAAAATAATGAGGTTAATATCCCTTTTTCAGTAGCAGTTCAAAACATATACGATGCGTTTGAAAATATAGATAAAGAATTAGCAGAACTTGCACGGAATGCAATAGAGAGTGGATGGGTAGATGCGGAACCGAGAGATAATAAACCACCAGGTGGCTTTTGTGCTCCTTTTTTCAGTGAAAAAGAATCACGAATCTCTATGCGTTATGACGGAAGTGTTGATAGTGTAAGGATACTTGCCCACGAACTAGGACATGCTTGGCATTTTTATAATATGAGTTTTGAGCAATCTACTTCTTTTTTAGATGATTATTTGCCAATGAGTACGGCTGAATCGGCGTCTATTTTCTTTGAAACGATACTGTTAAACTATCTAATTCAAACAACAGATAGTATAGATATGAAAAAGTCATTGCTTAGTTGGAAAATAAGAAACTGTTTTAATTATGTAATGGCAATTCGAGCATCATTTGAATTTGAAAAGAATTTTTATGAAAAATGTAAAGAAGGTCCTTTAAGTGCTGATGAAATCGAGAAATTATCTATAGTAGCACAAGAAAAAGCATACGGGAATGCATTATTAGAATATCAGCCGTTTGTTTGGATGAAATATGTTCAGTTTTATATAGCAGATGTTCCTTTTTATAATTATCCATACACATTTGGGTATTTAGCTAGTTTTAGTTTATTAGAAATAGCTCATGAAAGTAAAAGTACTTTTCATTCGAAATATAAAGAGTTTTTACGAGAAACAGGAAAAGCTCCAGTGGAAGAGCTTATGAAAAAACATTTTGAAATAGATATAACAAATTATTCGTTCTGGGATAAAGCTTTTAGACAAATTTCGAAAGATGTTGATGAATATTTGAGGCTTAATTAGAGTGAAAAAGGGGACGACATACATGAACAGAATCGGCATTATCGGAGCAATGCAAATTGAAATAGACTTACTTTTAGAAAAACTAGATATAGAAGAAGAACAGACAATTGCGGGAATGCCTTTTTACATTGGCGAATTCATGGGAACTGAAGTGATTGTTACAAGATGTGGTGTAGGAAAAGTAAATGCAGCCGCGTGTACGCAAACATTAATTCATAAATTTAATGTAGATGCTATTATCAATACGGGTATTGCTGGAGGGTTACACCGAGATGTAAAAGTTGGTGATATCGTTATTTCAACGAATGTTACCCATCATGATGTAAGTAAAACTCAAATGAAAAACTTATTCCCGTTCCAAGAAGAATTTGTCGCAAGTATGGAATTAGTTGAGTTAGCACGTACAGCATGCAATAGTAGTAGTTTACATATGGAGATTCATGAAGGAAGAATCGTCAGCGGTGAATGTTTTGTTGAAGACTCAAAACTAAAAGCGAAATTAATAGACGAATATGCACCGTTTTGTACAGAAATGGAAGGTGCAGCAATAGGACATGTTGCTTACATAAATGACGTACCATTTCTCGTTATAAGATGTATTTCTGATAGTGCAGACGATGAAGCTCAAATTTCATATGATGACTTCGCGAAAACTGCCGCAAATTATTGTTCAGAAATTATCGTTGAGATGCTGAAAAATGTATCGAGTAATACTTATAGTTCAAAAGGAGAGAATGAAATGTTACAAGCATTAATTTTTGATATGGACGGAACGTTATTTCAAACAGATAAAATTTTAGAATTATCGCTTGATGATACTTTTGATCATTTACGTTCTTTAAAATTATGGGATACAGTAACACCTATTGATAAATACCGTGAAATCATGGGTGTGCCATTACCGAAAGTTTGGGAAGCTTTATTACCGGATCATTCTCTTGAAATAAGAGAACAAACGGATGCATACTTTTTAGAAAGACTAATTGAAAACATTAAGAGTGGAAAAGGTGCTTTATACCCAAACGTAAAAGAAATTTTTACATATATAAAAGAAAATAATTGTTCAATATATATTGCTAGTAATGGTTTAACTGAATATTTACGAGCAATCGTATCTTATTATGACTTAGACCAATGGGTTACTGAAACATTTAGTATTGAACAAATAAACTCACTAAATAAAAACGACTTAGTAAAAAGTATTTTAAACAAATATGATATAAAAGAAGTAGCAGTAGTTGGAGATCGTTTATCTGATATAAACGCAGCGAAAGATAACGGCTTACTTGCGATTGGATGCAATTTTGATTTTGCACAAGAAGATGAACTTGCTCAGGCAGATATAGTAATAGATGATTTATTGGAGTTGAAGGGGATATTATCTGAAGTGCAACATACGCATGCTACGAATTGAATAAAGTAACAGTCATAAAAATGCTCAGAATAAATGATTCTCGAGCATTTTTACCTATTTTTATATTAAGGGGGAATTTACTTGAAAGATATACGTATTCAACAAATTGAAGATTTAATGATATACAAACACGATTATCTTGTTCAAGAAAGCAAAGAAGAAGGATTTAATTTCCTAGAAAAACTAATAAGTGAATATGAAAATAAAATAAACACATTTAATAAAACTGGTGAATGTTTATATGGCATTTTTCAAGGGGAAAAGTTAATTGGAATAGGAGGGTTAAATGAAGATCCATATACAGAAAACAATAAAATTGGCCGATTAAGGAGATTTTATATTTCAAAGGACTACCGTCGTATAAGGCTAGGGAACTTGTTATTAAACCGGCTATTATCCCATGCGGAAAAGTATTTTAAAGTGGTTGTTTTACATACAGATACAAAGCAAGGTGGTGCGTTTTATACTGCAAATGGATTTGTGAAAGGAGAATTTTATAAAGGATCTAGTCATTATAAAGTATTATATGAGTAAAAAAAGAGACTTCTGCTTATAAAAATAAGCTTATGAAGTCTCTATTTTCTATTTAATCATGTTTAACATTCATTTCTTTCAATAATCCCTTCGGATCACCTTTTACATAATAAAAATGTGGATTATTTTCATCATCGTAAAGCATAATATAAGGTTTTTGATTAAGCGGTAGAAGAATTAATACTTCATCAATTGTTGTATGTAACCATTGATTTGTAATAGAAATTGGTTTAGATAATGGGATTTTTATCATGTGACCATCTTTCGGAACGACGTTTAAGTTTTTGAACGGGCCAGTAATGGATTTAGCATATTTAACAGCTTCTTTTTGAATAGCTGGATCTAAAGATTGTTTTTGAACGACCATTTCTTTTTGACAATCAAATACTTCAATTTGTTGATTAGTATTTGCGAACACATTTGTTGATAATAAAAAACAAAGAAGAGTAATGACCCCGATTTTTTTAATCATAATACAACACCTCGTTTTTACTATCCCCTTAAATGATTCAAATATTTTACTGTCACATTTATGTAACAAAGAAGTTGTATAATACAATTGGTTTTTGTTTAAAAGTAATGGAGGATAAAGTATGAGAGTATTAATCGCAGATGATGAACAAGATATGTTAAGGATTTTAAAGGCTTATTTTGAGAAAGAAGGCTTCGACGTTTTATTAGCGAAAGATGGAGAGGAAGCACTTCAAATATTTTTTGATGAAAAAATTGATTTAGCTATTTTAGATTGGATGATGCCGAAACATAGTGGTATTACTGTTTGTCAGGAAATAAAAAAGAACTCTAGCGTTAAAGTATTAATGCTTACGGCGAAAAGTGAAAGTGAAGATGAGCTAGCAGCGCTTCAAAGTGGGGCAGATGAATACGTAAAAAAACCATTTCATCCAGGCGTACTGATTACGCGAGCGAAAAAGCTAATACAGCATGATGATGTCATTCAAGTTCAAGATTTGAAAATAGATTTCACTAAAAATAAAGTTTATAAAAATGAAAAAGAGTTAGATATTACAAAAACAGAGCTAGAATTAATAAAGTGTTTTTTAAATCACAAAGGCATGATTTTAACTCGTAAAAAATTGTTAGATATCGTATGGGGATTTGACTATTATGGAGAAGAGCGAACTGTTGATACACATGTAAGAAGATTACGTAAAAAAGTAGGAGAAAATATTATAAAGACGCATCGTGGTTTAGGATATAGTTTGGAGGAGCAGAGTGAATAAACTTGGAAAAAAGCTTTTTCTCAGCATTTCTTTAACTGTTATTCTTATTTTTTCAATCTCTTTATTATTAATTAACTATCTTTTACCGAAATATAATATTTACAAAACGCGAGAAAGCTTAGATGGTATTACAGCTCAAATACAGGCAATACCGAGCGAACAACTGGATGAAGCAATTATTAGCATTGAAAATAAGGGGAATGTTACGATTGCGTATACATCAATTAACAATTCGGAAGATCAAATTAATGATGAGTTACGTATGCAACTTACAAGGAAAAGGGTTGCCCTTAATAAACTTTGGATTACAAAAGAGGAAAGAATAAAAGTAAAGAAATTCGGGCAATCGAATAAAATATATGATCAAGAGAAGATGAAATCTAGCTTTTTTGTGAAATACATTGCGAAAGACGATATGTTGATTTTAGTAGGGGTTTCGATCGCACATTCAAATGAAGTGATAAAAACATTAAACTCATTTTATTTATACATATTAGGTATTACGATTTTTCTCATTATCGTACTTGTATGGATACTTTCAACAACAATCACCAGACCATTGAAAGAATTAAGTGAAGTGGCAGAAGATATTTCAAATTTGAAATTTGAACGAGCGAAAGTGAAAACAAATGATGAAATAGGAGAATTAGCAAATAGTATTAATGTCATGAGTGATAAACTACATGAGGCACATGAAGATTTAACAGATCGAAATGAACATTTAAAACGATTTATGGGTGATGTGACGCATGAATTAAAAACTCCAATCTCGTTAGTTAAAGCATATTCTATGGGCATAAAAGATGGTTTAGATGATGGTACATACATAGATACAATCATTAAACAAACTGATCACATTTCAAATCTAATTGAAGAGTTATTACGATTTTCTAAACTAGAAAGAGATGTTTTACAAAAAGAAGAATTCTCTATTAAATCACTAGTCCAAAGTATATTAGATAAGCATAAGATTGAGTTAGAGTTGAAAGAAATTGATTTGCAAGTAAACTATAATGTAGGTGATGCAGTTGTTTATGCAGATGTAAATAAAATGAGAATGGTGTTTCAAAATTTAATATCTAATTCGATAAAATATACAGCAAATCAACATATAAAAATTACTTTAGAAGATCGAAATGAAAGTGTATATTTTCAAATTCAAAATGGTATGAATGCGGAACAGATGAAAGATATCGATAAAATTTGGGAACCTTTTTACGTCCTAGAATCTTCTCGTAGTAAAGACCATTCCGGTACAGGACTAGGCTTAGCAATTGTGAAAAGTATTTTAGAAAGACATGGTTTTGACTATGGAGTCTCTACTATAGATGGAGAGATACGATTTTATATGAATATGAATATGAAGAATGACTAATTCAAATACTATTAGAAACATCGTCTATCATTAGGCGATGTTTTTTATTGATTATATGAGAGAAGGAAATTAGAATATATAACCTCGAAAGCTCGTTTGAAGGGAGTTCTACCAATTTTTCAAGTTATTGCGTAAAATATAAACTGAATTTTCAGTAATTTTATTGTATAGTAAAAAGGAGACATATATGGGGAGGAAAGAATATGGGGAAAAAGAAAATAGCAATTACATTATCAACAATCGTATCTTTATCAGTTACATCAGGAGTTTCTAGCATGACTGCGTATGCAGACAAGAAAGAAACAAACTACATAAATGAGAATGACGTGAAGTTAGATGGGAAAGTTGCAGAAGGACTACAATCAAATACGAAGATTGAATTAGAAAATGGGATGACAAAGCCGATCTACTCGCTTGATGAAGCAATCATCGAAAATTTATTTGTAGAGACGGAAGTTGATAGTGATCGAGATGGTAAAAAAGATCGAGTGTCAGTAAAAGTTATGCGTCCAAAAACTGATTCGAATGTGAAAGTTCCTGTTATTTATGAAATGAGCCCATATCGATCTGGTTTAAAAGATGTACCTGTATATAATGTAGATGAAGAATTGTATGCGTATGAAGGTAAACCGTATGGAGCTGTTAATCTTGGTTCATACGGCAATTATTATGTGCCAAGAGGCTATGCAGTTATTTTAGGTGAAAGTATTGGAACTGGAAAATCAGATGGATGTCCGACTACTGGAGACGAACAAGAAATATTAGGGACGAAATCTGTTATTGATTGGGTAAATGGTCGTGCGAAAGCATATACAGAAAATGGTGAGGAAGTTAAGGCTGATTGGTCTACAGGAAATGTAGGTATGACAGGAGTATCTTATAATGGTACGTTACCGAATGCTGTTGCGACGACAGGTGTTGAAGGGTTAAAAACAATTATTCCAATCGCAGCGATCAGTAGTTGGTATGATTATTATCGTGCAAACGGTGCAGTCATTGCGCCAGGAGGATACCAAGGAGAAGATACAGATAATATGGCAGAAGCAGTACTAACAAGAGAAAATCCTGAAGTTTGCGAACAAGTAATAAAAGAGTTAACAGCTGGACAGGACCGAAAAACTGGTAATTATAATGATTTTTGGGATAAACGTAATTATGTAAAAGATGCTAAAAATGTAAAAGCAAGCGTATTTGTCATTCATGGTTTAAATGATTGGAATGTTAAGACGAAGCAGTTCGCACAATGGTGGGATGCACTTGGAGAAAATAATGTTCCTCGTAAAATGTGGTTACATCAAGGTGGACACGGTGGGACATCAACGAATGACTGGCAAAGAACACAAAATAAATGGCTCGATTATTGGTTGTATGGAATTGAAAATGGAATTATGAATGAACCAATGGTTGATGTACAACGTGAAAATAAAACTTGGGAAAAATTAAAAAACTGGCCGGATCCATCAGCTGTGCCGTCAAAAGTTCGTATGTATTTAAGTAACAAAGCAGTTAATGTACCGTTAAGTATGGGCTCTGCAAATAAGGTTTTCTCATTCGTAGATGATGCAAAAATGAAATCAAATCAATTAATAGCAAACCCAGAATTAGAAGTAGCCAATCGTTTAGTGTATACAATGCCGGTGTTACAAAAAGATATGAGAATAAGTGGGACACCAAAGATTTCAATTACAGGAAATATTGATCGTCCTGTATCAAATTTAACAGCATTACTTGTTGATTATGGCGGAGCAAAGCCTGAAATTGTTACGAGAGGTTGGATGGACCCACAAAACTTAAATAGTATAAAAGATTCAGCAGCACTTAAACCAGGTAAAGATTATACATTCACATGGGACATGCAGCCAGATGATTATGTATTTAAATCGGGGCATCAAATAGGGGTTGTTTTACTCGCTAGTGACTATGATTATACAATTAGACCGAAAGCTGGAACGAATCTTACAGTAAAATTAAGTGAAGTGACATTGCCAATTGTGAAATAAATAGTTATGGATAAAGAGCTTACTGCATAGTAAGCTCTTTACATTTTAAAATAGGAGTTTAATGTGAATTTTTATTGGTAGATACAAAAATGCTTACAATAAATAAAAAAATGGCATTTATGATCAGTAGGACACTAAAGGTAAGCCCCGCAAAACCTCCAGCAAATCCATCTCCTACTTTTTCACCAATTACGTGTAAAGCGGTGAAGAAAACAATGGGGGAAGAAAGAATGAAAATACCACTGGCTATTTTCCATATTTGTTCATACTTCTTTGCTATAAAGAAAATCAGAGTATTAAAAGAAATAAGAAGAAAAACAAATCCAATTAATGAATTCATCATATCCTCCTTTCAGTATAAGTCTGAATTTTCATATGTTCATTTTGAATGGAATATTATACAATATAATTATATTGTATGGAAAGCGAGTGATATATTATGACAGTCAGCTCTTTCAAATTTTTATTAAAAATAAAGGTACAGGAAGATTAATTGAAAGAAAATCTTCCGTACGTAAAAAACGGAGGAGAAAATAAATGTTTAGTTTTTATAGTACACTTTGCACGGAACTTTATGATTTCACTAAGCCTGTTGGTTATTCTTTAAATGGTGATATTGAGTATTACCAAGAACGTTTAAAAAATTGTAGTGGAAGAATTCTCGAAGCAGCAGTAGGATCAGGGCGTGTCATCATCCCGCTTCTTGAAGCTGGTTTTACAGTAGATGGGATAGATTATTCACCTGAAATGCTAGAATCGTGCCGCATACGATGTAAAGAGAGAAGCTTACATCCTAATTTATATGAAGGAAGTTTACAACAATTTTCACTGCCGCATAAATATGAGGCAATTATCATTCCGACTGGATCTTTTTGTTTAATTGAAAATCGTACGGATTCGATAAACGCATTGAAATGTTTTTATGAACATCTTAATCCAGGCGGGCGATTAATCGTAGATATTATGCTTCCTCATGACTGGAAAACAGGAGAGATTCATACATCGACTTTTTCTTTGCCGAGTGGAGATGGAATTACATTAGAAAATAAATCAATTGAAATAGATTGGCTGAACCAAGTTACTCTATCATATTTAAAATATGAAAAATGGAGTAAAGGACAGTTAGTACAAACAGAACTACAACGCTTCGTGCTGCGCTGGTATGGAATAGAAGAGTTTAAACTTCTGTTAGAAAGTATAGGTTTCTCTAATATTACTTGCTCCGCTGACTATGTTTATGAAAAAGAACCGTCAAATGCAAATCAAATGTTTACTTTTGAAGCGGTGCGAAACGAAAAATAAAGAACTATGTATGAAAATAAGGCAATCGATACAATATTGATTGTCTTATTTTCATTTGTATATTACTTACATGTTATTACGTTTTCATTGTCCAAGCATCCTTCTACTAAATACATATACTACTTATATTAAAGGCAGTCACTATTTTAAATAGAACTGTTATTCTTCTATAAATGATAGTTTAGAGCAGTAGGGGGGATAAATTTGGAAAACGTAGAACAAGGAAGAATTGAAAATCAAGTGTATTCAAATCGTGTAGTAAGATCTGAATTTGATGCAAATTGGGAAACATGTATATCTAAAAGTGGTTATGTAATTTATGTAGCAACGAGTAATAATGCTGAAGTAATAGTACTTCTTGCAGATGGTTCAAGTAAATTATTGATTTTTGAAAAAGGCGGTAAAGTAGTAGTAGGCGGTGGTGGAACAAGCCATTACAGTAAGCCGCATATTGCAAAAAATATTTAAGGTAGAACGTGTTAATTGAGAAGAAGCTGGAAAACGGTTCGTCATTCATGTTTAGACCATGTATGATAAACCGTTTTTATTTATTTAAAGCATTTTAGAAGAACTCGATTTGTTTATAAATACTTTTAGATGATCAGAAAAATTAGGAGGGAATTGTACGGGTAAGAGTTTAAGATATAATGTAGGTTTGGAAGTACCATATTAGTGACATAGAAAAAGCATTTCCTATTTCGGGAAATGCTTTTTCTATGTTATAGTATAATAGTGTTTTAAAATGATGTTATTTTAATATACTTCAAATTTTGTTGTGTATTATTTTTATATTAAATTAGGGGTACAAGTATTTTTTTATATAAGGAGTAGTAATTAGAGAAATGAAAAATATAGACTTTATACTAGAAAGTGACGAGGCATTAAAACCGTCTGAACGATTAGTACTATTATTATTAGAGAAGCATAGAATGTTATATACGAACGATCTATTAGCATTATCTAATTTATCATATAAAACATTAACGGATTCATTAACGGCGCTTGTTTTAAAATCATATGTGTTAAAGGAAACTGGTAAGGGAAGAAGGCAGAACTGTTATAGGTTGGTATGATAAGACTGCTGATTTTAGAGAGTATATGCTGATTTTTTTCGAATGTAAGGAGAAATGACGTTTTTGTTTTCAAATGAAAAATGCACTGAGATGCACGCTTATATATTTGAATTTCATTTTTGTTAATGATAATTCTGTTAGTGTTAAAAATGGAAAAATAAAATAAACTGCATAAAAAAGAAATAAAAAAACAATCCGTTTTAAAAATGGATTGTTTTTTTATTGGAATAATATTATTTGATATGTTGAAAGTATGAATGATTATTCTACTTCGCTTGTATACTTTTCAGGTAATAATTCCATTACGTTACATTTTACAAGTTCACCATTATAAGAAAGTATAACATTCGTATTTTTTCCATAATCACTTATCAATTCTCGGCACATACCACACGGAGCAACAACCCAATATTTTTCTATATCTTCATGAGGGTGAGGGTGAGCAACTGCTACAATGGTATCACATTCATGATCGCCTTCTGAAATAGATTTTCCAATCGCCATAGCTTCACCACATACTGTTATTCTTCCAACATTCGCTTCAACATGCACTGCTGCATAAATATTACCTGTTTTAGTTCTTACAGCTGAACCGATATGATGACGACCATATTTATAGTTTTTTTCAATTGCTTTTTCAGCAGCTGTAATTAAATCATAGTCTTCACTATTTAAAGTCATTACTTCTAACATAATTTCTCCTCCGTATTAAACATGATTATTTTATTTTGACAGAAAATTTTAATATTTAAAATAAAAGATGGGAATCAGTTAGATAATATTATTATGTAAACTTCTGTTTTAACAGGAAAATAGCATAATCAATAGAACATATATATAGAAGGGTATACTTAAATATTTTGAAAGATGGGGAGCAGCATGTGATATTGCATTAGAAAAAGGATATGATCACCTTTTACATCATTTAAAACAGGAAGTGAACGTATGATAAATAAATGGAGTGTAGGCATATTTTTATTTAACGAGGTAGAAGTATTAGATTTTGCAGGGCCATTTGAAGTTTTTTCTGTAACCGAAGCAGATGAAGAAAAACCATTTACTGTTTATACAGTTAGCCAAATTGGAGAAATGATTACAGCAAGAAACGGATTAAAGGTACAGCCGGATTATAGTATTGAAGATTTACCACCCGTTGATATTTTAATCATTCCAGGTGGTAAAGGCGTTAGGGAAAATGAAGTGAAAAATGAAACTATAATAAATTGGGTTCGCCAGCAAATGAAAGAAGTAAAGCTAATGACTTCAGTTTGTACTGGAGCTCTATTACTCGCGAAAGCTGGTTTACTGGAAGGATTACAAGCAACAACGCATTGGGCTAGTATTCAAACTTTCAAAAAAGACTTCCCGAATGTAGAAGTAATAGAGAATGTAAAATTCGTAGATGAAGGACACATTATTACATCGGCAGGTATTTCAGCTGGTATTAACATGTCATTTCATATTGTGAAAAATTTGTTAGGTGTGGAGGTTGCTGAGGAAACAGCGAAAAGTATGGAATATGATATTGATTTACAAAATTAAAAAAGCCCGATTTGGGCTTTTTTATATTGAATGTATATAGTATATAGATAATTGCCTTTAGAGTTGATCTATGGTCCAACTTCTAATTCTGAATCAGTAATTCCAGTTTTATCGAATGTACGAAAATGCATCTTTTTTCTCCTTGAATCATGTGAAAACGAGGAGAAATTTCGTATGTAAAAAAACTCTTCTACAATAGTAGAAAAAGAATAACAGAAACTACTATTTTATGGCAGCATACATAAAAAAAATCAATGCAAATATGGAAATGTCGTCGAATGCTATCTTTAATTGGTTAATTTGTGAGATATTTTTGAGAAGGAGCTTATTTTATAAGGATAGAATTACAGTTAGTAAGAGATCATGCCGATGGTAGTGAAAAAATATGTGTTAGGGGGATTTCATAATGAGGAAACTCAAGCGAATAAATGTTCCTAATATACAAGAACAACTATCACAGTCTAATGAGAATCGAGCAGTTAATAAGAAAAAACTAAGGCGATTTATATTCATGTTTATATTTATTGCGGCGGCTACTTTGTATGTTCAATTTATTTTAACAAAACAACAAGAAATAATCGTAGAAAAAAAAGATACAATAACGAATCAAAAAAAGCAATTGGTTTCTTTAAAGAAAAATCAAGCTTCTCTAAAGACTAACATAGAAAATTTAACAGACGATGAGGAAGAAATTTTGAAGTTTGCGAGAAAAGAATATCAATTTTCTAAGTCAAATGAAACTATATTTGTGTTGCCGAAGTAATGTAATAAAACAGTTAGCGATTGCTAGCTGTTTTTTCATGTATGGATGGCATGGTACAAGAAGCAATCGCATATTGTAAAAATGAAGAGTTTGAATTGTTTTCATAATTATGGAATATATACCGAAATAAATGTTGTTAAAATTCTGTCAATTGTATTATAATACAAGGTAAGCGGATACATTTCTTAATCAACGTTGAGTTTATCGCTCATACAACTATTAAGAAAACCGTTATCCCGTATTAGAAAGGAAGATAGCTGTGTACGCTTCAAATACAATTTATGTCGTAGGGGATGCGAAAGCACCTCAAAATAATCCTATTACCGAAAAGTTCAAAAGTTATTTTGTAGCATTTGTACTTGTTAAGGAAACAGGGGAAATTGTAGATGCAGATTGCTCAGCGACAATTGCATTAACATCACAATTTGTTAAATATTTGTTTCTACATAAAAATATTAATGATCCACTATTGGTAACAGAAATAAAGAATAGATATTTTGGTTCGTCTCAAAAAGCACTCCTTGTAGCTTTAAAAGATGCGCAAAAAAAATATAATCAAATCGCTGCTTTGTCTACCCATTCCTAGACAAAATCCAGCCGTAAGAATCTTCTTATGGCTGGATTTTTTTTATTTCACATTAATTTCTTGCATGAAAGGTAAGTGAAAGAGGAGATTTATTACTCTAAAAACTGGGAATTAAGGTTCCACTTTGTCAGACAACGAAAGGATGAACAATATGAAAATTACTGATGTAAAAGTAAATCGTAGACGTGTTAATCTTCATACACCGTTTAAAACGGCGCTTCGTACCGTAACCGAAATAGAAAGTATAGATGTTTATATTCATACAGATAAAGGAATTGTTGGAAAAGGGGCTGCAGCCGCAACACCAGTTATTACGGGGGATTTTGCTAATGGGATTGAAGCAGCCATTTTAGGGCCGATGCGTTCCTGTTTAATTGGTCAAGATATTATTCAATTTCAGCAGTTACTAAAGCACATTCAAATGAGTTGTATTGGAAACCCAAGTGCGAAAGCGGCAGTAGATATCGCTTTATATGATGTGTATTGTCAATATCAAAACGTTCCACTTTACGCATTATTAGGCGGGAAGAAAGAAATTCACACAGACATTACGGTGAGTGTAGATGAGCCTTTCGTTATGGCAAAAGAGGCAAAGCAGCATGTAGAAAAAGGATTTCAAACTTTAAAAATTAAAGTGGGCAAATCTGCTCTTTTAGATTTAGAACGTATTGAAGCGATTCGAAATAGTGTACCAAAAAATACGACGTTACGATTAGATGCAAATCAAGGTTGGAATCCAAAAGAAGCAGTTACTATCATTAAAGAGATGGAAAATCGCAATTTAAATATTGAATTTATTGAACAACCTGTTCATGCGAGAGATTGGGATGGATTAAAGTACGTCAAAGATCATGTACAAACGCCCATTATGGCAGATGAAAGCATATTTTCAGCGGGTGATGCATTGAAAATCGTTCAAGGAGGGTATGCAGACTTAATTAATATTAAATTAATGAAATGTGGTGGTATACGTGAAGCGTGGCGTATTGCCGATATCGCTGAAACAGCGGGTATAAAATGCATGGTCGGAAGTATGATGGAATCCTCACTTTCTGTTAGTGCTGTAGCACATTTAGCAGCTGCCCATCCTAATATTCATTACTTCGATCTCGATGCACCGCTTTGGTTAATGGAAGAACCAGAAGGAATGACTTATTCAGGGGCAAAGGTAAACCTTCAATCGACAGTGAATAGTAAATCTTAGGAGAAAAGACTAGTAAACTATCTTTTAAGGGGGATATGTATGAAAAAAGTAGGAACTGCATTTTTAACAACTTTATTTATATTTTCATCGTTTACATCAGCACATGCTGAAGATAAGAAGGATAGTAAAGCATTTATCGATGTATCTGCGGCAACACTTTGGACTGCACCTGATTCATTACGTCCAATTGATGCACCGAGTGCTACAAATCCAGTTGATTTATGGAAGTGGACGAAATCAATGACGCTTGATGAGAAACTTTGGTTAACAAATGCAAATAAATTAGAAACGCAAGCGCTATTAGGTCAAGAAGTAACGGTTGTTGATAAAAAAGGAGACTGGGTGAAAGTGCTAGTCCATGGTCAGCCAACACCACGAAATGAAGAAGGGTATCCAGGTTGGATGCCTGAAAAACAATTAACATATAATCAAGAATTTGCAGATAAAACAAATGAACCTTTCGTTTTAGTAACGAAACCGACAGCTATTTTATATATAAATCCTTCTGAAAAACATAAATCGCTTGAAGTGAGCTATAATACGCGACTGCCGCTACTTAGTGAAGATACAATTTCATACCGCGTGTTGTTACCAAATGGGCAGAAAGCTTGGCTACGAAAAAATGATGGAACGGTTTATCGCTCTCAAAATGATATTCCAGCTCCGGCGGCCGATGATTTAATAAACACTGGAAAAATGTTTTTAGGATTACCGTATATATGGGCTGGTACAAGTGGTTTTGGATTTGATTGCTCTGGATTTACACATACAATTTATAAATCGCACGGTATTACTATTCCGCGAGACTCTGGTCCGCAATCGAGAAATGGAGTTGCGGTTGATAAAGAAAACTTACAAAAAGGAGATTTAATTTTCTTCGCACATGATCAAGGAAAAGGTAGTGTTCACCATGTTGCTATGTATATTGGTGATGGAAATATGATTCACTCACCAAGAGCTGAAAGATCGGTAGAGATTATACCGCTGAATACACCAGGATATATAGAAGAGTACGCTGGTGCTCGTCGTTACTTACCTTAAAAAATAGAGGGGGTTTTCAAATGAAAAAAGTTGTTCGTTACTCATTAGTTAGTACTCTATTAGTTTCTTCAATTTTAGTTGGCTGCTCAAAAGAAAAAACAACAACAAAGCCAAAAGATGAGAAGAAAGTATTACAGTTACTAGAAACGGGTGAAATTCCGTCGTTAAATTCAGGGAAAGTAACAGATGCGGTATCGTTTAACGTTTTGAATAACGTTATGGAAGGATTATTCCGCTTATCAAAAAATGATGAAGTGATTGAGGCGGGAGCACAAAAATATGAGGTGAGTAAGGACGGGAAAACATATACATTCCACTTGCGTGATGCGAAATGGTCTAACGGAGATCCTGTAACAGCACAAGATTACGTATACGCTTGGAAGCAGCTTATTAATCCGGATACTGCTTCTCAATATGCATACATTGCGTACGATGTGAAAAATGCGGAGAAAATAAATAAGAAACAATTAGGGTTAGAGGAATTAGGAGTGAAAGCGACGGATGATAAAACATTCGTTGTAGAACTAGAACATCCAGTGCCGTATTTTACGAAATTACTAATTTTACCGTCCTTCTATCCAATTAACGAAAAATATGCGAAAGAGCAGGGCGATAAATACGGATTAGAAGCAAATAAAGTGGTGTATAACGGGCCGTTTACATTATCTGATTGGAAGCATGAAGCAAGCTTTACAATGAAGAAAAACGATAAGTATTGGGATAAAAAAGAAGTAAAGCTAGATGAAGTAAACTATCAAATCGTTAAAGAAATTTCAACTGCGGTAAATTTATATGAAACAGATAAAGTTGATAGAGCTGTCATTTCAACAGAATTCGTAGATAAATATAAAAATAATAAAGAGCTAAAACAATATACAGATCCGGTTATGTACTTCTTCCGATTCAATGAAAATGTACCAATTCTTAAGAATAAAAATGCAAGGCTTGCGCTAAGTACAGTGTTTGATAAGAAAGGACTTGCAACTTCATTTTTAAATGATGGTTCGGTTGCTGCAAACTATTACGTGCCAAAAGGATTTTTAAAAGGTCCAGATAAAAAAGACTTTAGAAGTACGGCTGGTGAGTTTAATAAGACAGATGTAAAACAGGCGAAAGAATATTGGGAAAAGGCGAAGCAAGAAACAGGTACAAATGAAGTGACGCTTGAGTTATTAAACTATGACTTAGAAAACTTCAAAAAAGTAGGAGAATACATTAAAGAAGAGCTAGAGAAAAACTTACCAGGCCTAAAGGTAAATGTAAAATTACAACCACACACGCAAAAACTAGCGTTAGAGAAGAAGAAAGAATATGAAATGTCATTATCACGCTGGTTACCGGATTATCCAGATCCAATGACTTACTTAGAAGTATTCCTTTCTGGAAGCAGTGTAAACAATACAGAGTATGCAAATCCAGAATATGATGCATTAATTAAGAAGATTAAAACAGAATTAGGCAATGATGAAAAAGCTCGTTGGAAAGCGATGCAAGATGCGGAGAAAATGTTATTGGATGACGCAGTAATTGCACCAGTATTCCAGCGTGGATTATCATACTTACAAAAGCCATATGTGAAAGATTTATATGTACATCAGTTCGGTCCAGCTACAAGTTTAAAGTGGACAGATGTACAGAAATAAAATTATGGGGAAACAGACTTCACGTATGTGATTGTCTGTTTTTTTGTACAGTTTCAAATGTATAGACATTTTATATGTTTTTTCATGTCTTAAAAATAAAATTATTAGTAAAATTCCAGTGTGAAATTTATGTAGAATCTTGTATAATTAACGTGTTTCTATGGAAACATTTTCTTGCGCTATTTGTATAAGACTTAATAGAACAAGGAAAGAAATACATACATGTATATAATAGATAAATAGAATGGAACATGTATAGAGAAAAAGGAGAGAAATGATGGCGTGTCAAAAACAAGGGTTACAATTTAATAGCAATAGAAAGAGGAAGAGACGATGAAAATGAAGCATGCTTTTGGTCCGATAATTTTAGCATGTGTGCTTTTTTTCATTATTATATTAATCCCATCGAAAAGTTTAGTATCACTTATTAGTGATAAGAAGGTAGAAGATGCGGCAACTTCCTTACAAAAAGAAAAACTACAAAGTGTTTTCTTACAGCAAAAAATGTTAGAGAATTCGCAGTATTTACCGATGTATGGTTCATCTGAATTTTTACGAATGGATGCATATCATCCGTCTAATTACTTTAAAGTAAATCCCGCAGGTTTTACACCATATTTAATGGGGATTGGCGGTACGCAAAGTTTAGCTCATATATTAAATATGACGTCTACAATGGATGAATTAGAAGGTAAAAAAGTAGTCTTTGTTTTATCACCACAATGGTTTACTAAAACTGGTGTATCACAGGGAGATTTCACGAACAATTTCTCCAAACAACAAGCATATCATTTTATTTTTAATGATGAGATAAGTGTTGAAATGAAGAAGCAAATTGCGAAACGATTATTAGACTATAAAGTTGTTCAAAAAGATGATATATTAAAAAATTCATTAGAAGGTATTGTATATAATGATACGAAACATAACATAAAAGCAGGTATAGCCAAACCACTTGCTTATATGCATCGAAATATTTTAGATCATAGAGATTTATTTAACTCCTTATTTAAGATTGAGCCGATGAAAGAAAAAATAAATATGGGATTACGTTCGATTTCTTGGGTAGATGCACGTAAACATGCAGAAGAAGAAGGGAAAGCGGAATCTACTACAAACAAATTTGGAATTGAAAATCCGTATTACTATAAACATAATTTAAAGAAAAAATTAAAAGGTTTAAAAAACTTTAGAGCAAATGAATCGTATGAAGAATCACCTGAATATGATGACTTACAAATTGTTTTAAATATTTTTAAAGAGAAAAATGTCAAGCCACTCTTTATTTCTGTACCTGTAAACGGACCGTGGTATGATTACGCTGGTTTCCCTAAAGAGCGCCGTGAAGTGTATTATAAAAAAGTTCGGGAACAAGTTGAGAATGCAGGATACCCAGTAGTTGATTTCTCTGGCCATGAATATGATAAGTATTTCTTAAAAGATACAATTCATTTAGGTTGGAAAGGCTGGATTTACTTTGATGAAGCAGTACAAAACTTTTATACTGAGAAATAAGTGTGGAGAAAAAGGAACGGCTATAAGCTGTTCCTTTTTTTAGTATAGAGGATTTTGATGTGGGCAATTCGGAAAGGCATGTATATCTTGAATTTGTCTAAAATCATAATGCTTCATTGCAAATTGCGCTTGATAAAGGTATTCATACACATATAATTGACCATCATGTGCTGAACATAATACACCAGAAGTACCTTGCCCGTTCATGAAAGAAATACCGATAGGGCGTCCGATTAAGTATTGTATTTTTTGTTGCCAATGCATAGGGAGATCACGCCTTTTAGAGATAATATACGAAATGGACGAGTGAATTGTTGCTTATCCACATAATTATGGAGGCTTTTTATACAATTTCTAGAAGATATTCATATGAATGAATTATAAGTGTGAGAAAGGAATGAGTAATGAAGAAAGAAAATATTTTGGAAGAAAAGTCAAATTTAATAAAATGGTGTCAAACATTGAAGGAAGTACCTGGTGATATATGGTTTCAATCATTTAAAAATGGTTCGTGGGGAATTGCAGATGTGATTTCACATTTTATCATTTGGGATGATTTTGTAATGAAGTATCGAATTCCTTATTTTCTTAGTGCCCAACCAGTACCTCATTTTCCAACAGATGTTGAGGAAATGAATAAGGGTGCAACGATATATGCAAGATCAGGTATTTCAAGAGAAGAACTTATCAACCAGTTTAGCTATACTCGTAAACAATTAGTAGACGAAATTGAGCGAATTCCTGCGTATGATTTTCATAATGACTTTCAAATTGGTACTAAAAAAGTAAGGCTGAATCATTATTTTTCATCACTCATTCAGCATGACTTAAAGCATAAAGAAGAGATAATCCAATTTTTAATTCATAATCAAGTCTATAATAAAAACCGCTAACATTCGTAATGAATTTTTAGCGGTTTTTATTATTTTAAGCAAGATTTTTACGTTTTTTCGTCCATTTTTTAATGATGAAGTATAAAAGAATGAGTATGACAGCGCCAATTGCGAAAGATTTCACATAAGGCCCAGCTACATCGTTAATATTCTCCCAATTTTGACCTAGTTTTTCACCTAAGTAAATGAAAATGATAGACCAAGGAATGATTGCAAGTGCTGTTAATGTAGTAAAACGTAGTAATGGCATTTTTGTAATACCAGCAGGTATTGAAATCGCATGGCGTACTACTGGAATAAAACGTGCTGTAAAAATTACACCAGTTCCGTAACGATTAAACCAATCTTCAGCTGCATCTATTTGTTTTTTATGAATGAAAATATATTTTCCGTATCGTTCTAATATAGGTCGTCCACCGTATCGTCCAAGCCAATAAATAAAGATTTGGGCAATAACACCGCCAATTGTACCAAATACAACTGCGCCTATAAATGAGATACTACCGTTGAATACTAAGTAACCTGCATAAGCTAGGACGATTTCACTTGGGATAATCTCAATCATTAGACCAAGCATAATGCCCCAATAACCTAATCCTTCAAAAAACGTTAATACTGAATGAATAAAACTACTTACCATTGTTGCACCTTCTAGTTTATGTATTTTTGAATAGGTGAACCTTTTACTTAATAACATAAAAGGTTCACTATGTGTAGATTATACCTTATTTGTATAGGGGATTGCTATTTCAATTCTTTTATGTCCTTTATAAGTATTATAGTAAAGCATATAAGTTCAATTTTCATGAAGAGATAATGAAAAGTTTGTTAAGAATTTCTCATATATAAATGATAATGTTATGGGCTTTTAATTTACAAAGTGAGTAGAGTAATGTATCCAAAGTAAGAATCAAATCTATGGACTATTTTCTATTTGGGATAGATATATGATTCGGTTGATAAAAACAAAAGTATTTCAAAGGTTGGCTTTTAGGTTCAAAAATATAAAAATAATTCAAGGAGAATAAAAACATAAATATTCTCTTATCACCTAGACAGGTACTTGACTTTCAAATAACGAATTATAATGTTAATAAAATTTTTATAGAAAATTAACATGATGAAGGTGAAAATATGAAAAAAGCATTATTAGAAAAGGCCTCATATCTACATAAAGAAGAAGTAGAACAATTAAATAAAGCTATATTAGTTTCCGAGAAAGCACATGAAGGACAATTCCGCGTTTCCGGTGAGCCGTATATTACTCATCCATTTGCAGTTACAGAAATTTTGTTAGATTGTAAGGCAGATATTATAACTTTAATTGCAGCATTACTACATGATGTGGTAGAGGATACAGATTATACAATTGAGTATATACGTGATATATTCGGTAAAAAAGTTGCAGCTATTGTTGAAGGGTTAACTAAAATTGATAAAAAACAAATCCCTAATAAAGAAGAGTATGAAGCAATAAATTTAAAGAAATTATTGTTAGCTACGCAAGGAGATATAAGAGTAGCTATTATAAAAGTGATAGATCGTCTACATAATATGAGAACTTTACAGGTGAAAGCTGTAAAGAAACAAGTTTCTTACGCAAATGAAACACTCAAAATTTTCGCTCCGATTTGTAAAAGACTAGGGCTATTACATATTCAACACGAGTTAGAAGATTTAGGTTTTTATTATCTTAACCATTCTAAATATAAGGGAATGAAAATTCTTTTACAAAATTATGTTAAGTTATTAGAGGGTTTGTCTCAAAATATCATGCAAGATATAAATAATTTTCTAAATCCATCTTTAATATTTGAAGTTAACTATGAAGTAAGCCCTATTTATACAGCTTATTCTCGTCTCCAAGATATTCAAGACATTACAGCAGTGTCAAAAATAATTATCACGGCCTCAAATAATTTAGACTGTTATAAAATATTAGGAGTTATACATCAACTATACCAACCAATTCCATATCAATTTGAAGATAATATAGCAATTGAAAGTGATGTATTAAACAAATACTTAAAGACTAAAGTTGTGATCAATAACCATGAAATAGTGATATGTATTGAAACAAAAATAAATCAGGAGATACGAGATAAAGGAGTATTTCAGGTACTTACAAAAAGTATAACTGATAAGGAGATGCAAAATATAATTCATAAATTGATGGATCATTTTATTAAGACAAATGATCTAGTAACTCAAGATGCGATTGAATTTTATGATTTAGTATCGTATGAACTATTCCAAGATAATATTGTTGCATTTACTCCTAAGTTAGATTCCGTAAACTTACCGCAAGGTGCTACTGTAATTGATTTTGCTTTCGCATTAAATCCTGAGATAGCTAAGTATATGTCAGGTGCTAAAGTTAATGGTATAAATAAATCGATAATAACGAATGTTTCACATCTAGATATAGTTGAACTTTTGGTAACTGAAAACATTAGTAATGTGAGACAGGGTTGGTTAAGTTTTGCTAATAGCTCAAGAGCTCAAATCGAAATTTATAAAGAGTTACAAAGATGAAGGAATTAAATTTATCGAGAAAACTTGTTCGAAATATAATAGAATGAAATGATCATTTTTGAATTAATAATAGGCGATTATGGTTTTTTATAATTAATATCTAAAGAAACAAGCATCAACCTGTTCTAAGTATGTAACAGGTTGATGCTTGTTTTCGTTATAAAAAAATAGAAGCATTTCTGCTTCTATTTTTTACGGTTTCACATCTAAATTTTGTAAAAATAAAGTTGCTGTTACGTAACGTTTCGCTAACATTTGTACATAAGCGGTATGCACAGATAATGTGGCGATAATAATAGCGTTACGAATTGCTTCACGTTGTTCGTTGTTAACCTGATCAAACTTGCTTGCAATTTTATCAGCTCTTTCTTTTACGATGTTTTCAATTGTATGGATTGTATCTGTTGCATTTAATTGTAAGCAATTCCCTTGATTGAGTTCTTCAAATAGAGAAGAGTATGCTCCATATAAATGAACAGGATTGATTAAGTCATCACTTCGATCGGCTGGGTCATTTACGATAAGGCGTAATAGCTTACGAATGGATTCAAAATCAAGTGCTGTTTTTAAATCTTCGACAATGAATAGTAAGGCTGCTTGTTCAATTGAATATTTTTTCCCTTTTTGAGGGGAGCCAATCATTTCTTTAATATCTCGTTTTACCCAGTTTTGCATGGCCGTTACTGAGAAACTTGTATTTTCAATCTGATTTCCAAGCGCAACTATTTCATTTAATGAAAAACCGACGTCTGTATCTTCAATTTTAATCAGTTTTTCAAAAATAGGTGAAAGTGCGGTAGTAATAAAAGCAGTTACGCTTTGTCCGCTTTCAATATCTTTTTTATGTGACTTTGCCCACGCTTCTTGTAAAATACCGAGAGGCTTTTTCGTATTCCATCCTCTTAAAGATAGAAGAAGGGTAGCCATTTCGTTTCGTGTGAGATGAAATGTTTCCATCTTTTCACCTCCAAAAATAATAAAAAGTTCTTATGAACCTATAATATGTTTTGTTTCATTTAAAGTCAATTCTGTTTTGCTTAATTTTTCCTTTGTCACCAAACTGTTGTAAGTAAATAATGCTTGCATATTTCGACAAAAGTTCATATAATAAGTTCATAAGAACCTTTAAAATGTTTTTAAAAACAAATCTATCATTCTGAATTTACTAGAAAGGTAGATTTCACATATATCTATATAAAAGGAGAATGGATATAATATGTTGAAAAAACTTGTAGCAGTCATGACAGCATTCATGGTTATCTTTGGAGCTAGTAGCTTCATGTTTGTAGATCACGCAGCAGCGAAGAGTTACAAATCTGGTAAAAAATCATACACACCAAGTTCTGGTCAAAAGTCAAAAGTTGATTTGAACAAAAAAGATAATAACGTGAATTCACAAAAAACAACAACAGATTCAAAAACAAAAGCAACAAACACAGCACCAAAAAGTAATAAAGGAAGCTTTATGAAAGGTTTATTACTAGGTGGTCTTGGTGGTTTATTAATGGGTAGCTTATTTGCAAATATGGGAGCTCTTGGTTCTGTATTAGCGTTTATGGTAAATATGTTAGTAATGGCTGGTATCGTAATGTTAGCAGTTCGTGCATTTAAATACTTCAAAGATCAACGTAAGAAAAAGGAAGATGAAGTAGCATGGAAACAATAAAAATTTCTGAACAAGAACTTATCAATGCACTTTGCGTATATATCGCTGAAAAAAGACAAGTTGGTCCAGAAGAAGTTTTAGTTGAATTAATGTATGACGATGACTACGGTTTCTCTGCTGAAGTAGAGGTAAATGGTCGCAAACAAATTTTAATTCAAGCGAACTTAATCGAAGCACTACGCTTATTGCTTGACAGAGAATATAATGTCAATTCATTTGCAGCAAGATTACAACTTGAATTAGACGATGAAGAAGGCATTTACGCATTAGCGAAATTTAATAACTCAGAAGAGTAGAAAAAAGAGCTGTTGAGAGTAATCTCAGCAGCTCTTTTTAGTATGTGCATATGCTAGGGAATAATCACGCCAAATTTCATTCATTTTCCGTCTACCGACATCAATCATCGGATTAAATTGAATGGCAGCTTGTTGTCGTACGGTATGTACATGTTGCATCGCCTGTTGCAAGTGTTTTTCAACCGAATGAGATTTTGGATTTGCTTGTTTTACGATTGAATATCCAGCAACAGTTCCTTGTGCCATTGCGATTTTCCCGCTTTCAATGCCAGTTATATTACCGGCAACAAATAAACCGGGAAGAGGGGTTTCCATTGTTTCGGAATGCATTGGAACATGTCCGCCTAATTCCAGAATGTAACGGAAAGGACAACCAGCTACAGCAGCAAGCTCAGCAAGAGGGTATAAGCCACCAGCAATACAAACGAAGTCTGCCTCATATATTTGTTCCGATCCAGTTAAGATGTTTCCTTTCGTATCAATTTTAGCGACGCGTACACCTTCAACTTGCTCTGTTCCGATAATTTCAATAGCTGCTTTTCTAAGGTGAAGAGGTGTGCCGTTTATTTTCATACCTTTATTTGGATAGAAGCTTAATCCGACTTGTTTCGCACAATTATATTTCATCAATCGACTACCTATACGTAATAAAGGTGACGGGGCAAGATGTGCAGCATGTAAGAGAGAATTTAATACTGCTTCTGGTTCACCAGCCTTTTGACTTAATTCACTTTTTTCAGGAAGTACGATATGTTCCACTTTAATTCCTGCTAATTGTAATTCATTTAAAATAGCGAATGACAAAATGTTAGCACCAATAATGATACCTTTTTTTCCAACTTGAACGCGATGTACATTTGTCATTACTTGGGCTGCCCCGATTGACATAACTCCTGGAATTGTCCAGCCAGGAAGGGGAATGGAGTACTCAGCAGCTCCAGTAGCAAGTAAAACGAAAGGTGCTTCTAACGTACCGATATTCGTATGTACGAACCAAGAATTTTCATCTTTATCTAAATTATAGACGGAAACACCGCATCGAATATCAACTGAAAGAGATTGTGCTTCTTCGTGAAGGCGTTTTGATTCTTCTATCCCGTTCCACCATTCTCCAGTAGGTTCTTGATGTAATTGACCGAGCAACCTTCCGCCAGGCTTCATAAATTCATCAATAACAAGTACATTTAGTCCAAATCGAGCGCAAGAGATGGAGGCTGATAAACCTGCGGGTCCAGCTCCGATAATAATGACATCGTTCATCGCTTTTTCACCATCTCTCTGACGATATTGGGATGCTGTTTGCCGCTATCAACTACCATATCTTTTTCAACAACGGTTAAGCATGCTCGTACGTTCGTTTGATTGTTTACTGTGACGCGACATTCAGAACAATGTCCAATATTACAGTAAATACCTCGTGGCGTCCCACTATCTTCATGAACTCTTAAAGTTCTTATACCGTTTGCAAGTAAAGCGGCCGCAATCGTTTCATGTTCATATGCTTCATATTGTTGCCCGTTAAATTGGAAAGTGATGCGTTTACTACTATTTAAACTTCCTAATATAGGGTGATGTGTAATTCTATTCATTGATTTTCACCTACCGCTCCAAAGGTAACTGCGCGTACAGGTGGTTGATATTTTAATGGGATTTCATTAGTAGTTACGTCAGGATTTGCACTTTCAATCATTCGATCTATCATCAACCTACATGTGCGGCCACCGCAAAATCCCATACCAGCACGTGTTCTTAGTTTTAATTCTCTTGCCGAGCATTTATATTCAGCAATTGTCGATTGAAGTTGATCGTATGTAACTTCTTCACATCGACAAACAATTAAGTGATCTTTATTCGTCATATGAATTCCTCCTCTAGTTCGATTTGCACAAATTATTATGCAAAAACTATGCCAATATAAAGGAGGAAATGGTTATTGTAACCCAAGTTTTTTTAAACGATTATATAAAGTAGCCCTCGTAACACCAAGCCGTTTCGCGCATTCTAATTTATTCCCATTCAAAATACGTAATGCTCTCTCAATGACTTTCTTTTCATGTTCATCCATCTCTTCTTGCAAAGAGAGGATTGTATGATTGTTGCTGAGTAATAGAGAATGAGCCGTAGTATTTTCTACCGTTTCAGTTGTATGGAATGGTAAATATTCTTGTTTTATAATACCGTCAGTCGCAAATACGACAAGTCTTTCAACAACGTTACGAAGCTCGCGAATATTACCTGGCCAATTGTAATGAAGCAGTTCATGCATAATGCTGGAAGGTAAGTCACGAATTGGTCTGTTATAGTTGATTGAAAAATCGTTTAAGAAAGAATAAGTTAATTCAATAATATCCTCACGTCTTTCGCGCAGCGGTGGAATATGCAAGCTAACTACATTTAGGCGATAGTATAAATCTTCTCGGAACGTGCCTTTTCTCATTTCCTCTTGTAAATCACGATTTGTAGCAGCGATAATGCGGAAATTAATATGAATTTCTTTTTCTCCACCAACACGGTAATATTTTCGTTCTTGTAGTACACGCAAAAGCTTTACTTGCATATCGAGCGGCATTTCTCCTATTTCATCAAGAAATAATGTACCGCCTTGTGCGAGCTCTATTTTCCCTTTTTTCCCTTTACTACTTGCACCAGAAAACGCCCCGCGTTCATACCCGAATAACTCACTTTCAAATAACGCTTCTGGAATGGCGCCGCAGTTAATTGAAATGAAAGGTGCCTTAGCTGCCTCACTTGCTTCATGGATCGCTTTCGCGAATACTTCTTTTCCAACACCACTTTCTCCGAGTATTAAAACAGTTGATTTCACTGAGCAAACCTTTCTAGCTAATTGTATCGTTCTTTGTATAACAGGGCTCTTTCCATTCATCGCAAGGAAAGGGTCTGATTCATCTTTATATTTTGCGACCTCTTGTTCTAATCGGTGCATTTCATGTGACATATTAAATAGCTTTTCATTTAAAGCGACTTGATTTGTAACATCAGTTTCTGAAACGACAGCTCCGATAATTTCATCGTCACAATACACTGGGTTTGAATTTATTAATACGAACAAATCTGGACGGGGCTGATGGAACTGAGCGATTATGCTTTTTCCGTCATGTAATGATTGCAAAATTTCTAAATCTTTATAGTCAAAAAAACGAGTGATAGGTTGTCCGATAATTTCATTATGATTGACTGAAAAAATCTTTTCGGCGCCATCTGTCCAAGTACGAACATGTTCTTTCTCATCGATGACTGTAACGGAAGAATCAGTTGTTTGTATTACGGCGTTATAAAAAGATTGCAGCTCATTGTACGACTTAAAAAGAAACGGAATGATTTGCTGAGTCGTTATACAGCATATAGGCTCTTTATTTTCGTTCATTATGATAACGACTATTTCATTGGAAAACGCGTTAATTAAAGCGGTGAATGAGTCATTTTCATATATTACTGCACAGTTATATTCTTCTGTAGTAGAAGGGCGGTAATAATACTTTTCGTTAACTTGCTGGGTATGTTGCAAGCTGTATGTAAAATCAATGGACAAAGTTTTTAGAAAATCTTTTATTGTCGGAAATGAGAATGCCATATTGTCCTCCTGTTATGTATAAAAATTTTGACAGTGATAAAAAAATAATACACCTATTTACGATGAATTTAAAATATTTTTACAAATAAAAATATTATTTATAAAAAGTGTATATATGTACAGTTGGCACGTCAATTGCATAAAAGAAAGTGAGGGATTAAAAAGAAGGGAGGGGTGCTACGTGAGGCACTGTGACGTTTTAATAATAGGCGGTGGTATTATAGGCTGTTCTATCGCTTATTACACATCAAAATACGGAAGAGACGTAACAATCATTGAAAAAGAAGAATTTGTCAGTGGGACGTCTTCACGGTGTGACGGAAATATTTTGGCTATTGATAAAGACCCAGGGTTTGATAGTCAAATGTCATTAGTAAGTCAAAAATTAGTAACTGATTTAAGTGAAGAGTTAGAGCACTCATTTGAATATAGGGCGCCAGGAAGTATTCTCGTATGTGAGTCGGACGAAGAGATGGAAGCAGCGCAGCAATGGGTAAATCGTCAAAAAGAAGTTGGATTACCGTTTCGAATGCTTGATAGGCAAGATATAAGAGAGGAATCCCCATTTTTCGCGGACGATTTATTAGGCGGGTTAGAATGCGCGACGGATTCGACTGTAAATCCATATCTTCTCGCTTTTTCACTTCTTGCAGAATCGAAGAAATTTGGTACGAAAGCTTTTAATCATACGGAAGTAAAAGCTATGAAAAGAGATATAGATGGTTCCTTTATTGTAGAAACGACTAACGGGACGTTTACTGCGAAGCAAGTGGTGAACGCAGCTGGTGTGTGGGCTCCGAAAATCGGAGAAATGTTGGATGTAAATATCCCAATTGAACCGAGAAAAGGACATATTATTGTAGCTTCAAGGCAACAACACGTTGGTTGCCGTAAAGTGATGGAATTTGGTTATTTAATTTCTAAATTTGGCGGAAAGCGTAAAGTGGATGCTTTAACTGAGAAATATGGGGTAGCTCTTGTGTTTGAGCCGACAGAAAGCCAAAATTTTTTAATTGGTAGTAGTAGGGAGTTTGTAGGCTTTCATACGAAGATAAACAACGAGGTTATTAAATGTATTGCAAACAGAGCAATTCGTTTTTATCCGAAAATGGCGGATATGATGGTGATTCGTTCATATGCTGGATTACGCCCATGGACAGAAGATCATTTGCCAATCATTTCACGCGTGGAACATATCCCGAACTACTTTATAGCAGCGGGGCATGAAGGGGATGGCATTAGCCTTGCAGCGGTTACTGGAAAAGTGATTGAAGAGTTAGTAAATGAAAAAGAAACAATCATTCCTATTGAACCACTTCGTTTGAGTCGTTTTACAGAAAGGGTGTTAAACGGATGAGGTCACAAAGAGTTTTTACGACGATTGATACACATACGGGCGGGAATCCAACGAGGACATTGGTAAGCGGACTCCCAAAGTTAATTGGAGAGACGATGGCAGAGAAGATGTTACATATGAAAAAGGAGTATGACTGGATTCGCAAATTGTTAATGAATGAGCCGCGTGGTCATGATGTAATGTCAGGAGCATTATTAACAGATCCATGTCATCTTGAAGCTGATATTGGTGTTATTTACATAGAGACAGGCGGATATTTACCGATGTGTGGTCACGATACAATTGGTGTATGTACAGCTTTAATTGAATCAGGTTTAATTCCGGTAGTTGAACCGATTACTTCGTTAAAGTTAGACACACCAGCTGGCTTAGTTGAAGTGGATATCTTTGTTCAAGATGGAAAAGCGAAAGAAGTCTCCTTCTGTAACATACCAGCTTTTTTACTGAAACATATCACTGTACAAGTCGAAGGAATTGGAACTGTAGAGGCCGATATTGCGTATGGAGGGAATTTTTATGCCATTATCGATGCGAAATCAGTAGGTTTAGAGTTAGTACCAGAAAACGCATCTACAATCATCGATAAGGCAATTCATATTAGAAATATCATAAATGAGAAATTTGAAATCGTTCATCCAGAGTATTCGTTTATTAGAGGATTAACTCATGTTGAATTTTATACAGATCCTACTCATGAAAGTGCGCATGTGAAAAATACAGTTGTCGTTCCGCCAGGAGGAATTGATCGTTCTCCATGTGGTACAGGAACATCAGCGAAATTAGCGGTATTATACGCTAATCAAAAAATCGAGATTAATGAGGAGTTTATTCACGAGAGTATCGTTGGCTCTCTATTTAAAGGGTGCGTCATTAATACGACAAATGTTGAAAATATGGAAGCTGTCGTAACAAAAATTACAGGTTCAGCTTGGCTTATGGGAATGCATAGATTTTTTTACAATGAAATGGATCCACTTAAAGAAGGCTTTTTGCTAATTCCGCCGATGGAACATGAAACGGAGGATGTAAAATGAACATTCAAAAAATGTATACAGCAGTAGACATACATGTAAATGGTGAAGCATTTCGTGTAATAAAAGATGTACCATGCAAATACTACTACAGTTTAGAACATTTAAATGAACAATTTTCTGGTGAATTAGCAGAAGAAATGAAGCTTTTATTAAATGAACCACGTGGTTTTATCGGTTTAAATGGATGTATCGTCGTTCCTTCCATTCATAGGGAAGTCGATGCAGCTGTATTATTTTTTAATCATGAAGGTTCCATCCCTCTTCATTATGGAGGCATTGTCGCAGTCATTACGATGTTACTAGAAAGCGGTTATTTAAAAAAGAGAGAGACGAATCAATACAAAATCGAAACGTTAGCTGGCATATTTTCAGTCCATGCGTATGTAGAGAATGATGAAGTTGTATCTGTTTCATTTGAAAGTAAATTATGTTATATGATTGAGAAAAATTTACAAATTGGTAATATAAGTTACTCTCTTATACAGGCAGATAAAATATATGCAGTTGTAGAAAAGGATGCATATTCACCAGAAATCAGTATTGAAAACATCTCTAAATTAAAAAAATGGGGTGAAGTTACACTTCAAGCTATACAAAAACAGTCATTAATAAAAAGACTTATTTTAGTAGAATCTATGCAAACAGAAAAGAACCATATAAAGTCGATTACATTTCATGAAGATAACTTTATGGTACGTTCGCCTGGTTTTGTTTCTACTATTGTATCTTATGTTCATACATTATTTAAAAATGATTATATAGCGGATAAACCTTTTAAAAATGAAAGTATTTTTAATAGCTTTATAACAGTGGAACAAGTGAAGAAAGAAGAACTAGGCTACATTTTTCGATTTGAAAGTAGAGGATTTATTACAGGGATGCAGACGTTTCTATTAGACCCTACAGATCCGTTTCCGACAGGATTTTTACTAAAATAAAATGGTAAAGGGAGAGATAAATATGAAAAAAATTAAAGGGGCATTTCCAGTATTAATCACACCGATGGATGGGTTACAAGAAATTAATTGGAACGGTGTAAAACAAAACGTAAACTTTTTTATTGAGCAAAAAGTAGCTGGCATTATTATTAATGGAAGTACAGGGGAATTTGTTAGTTTATCAAAAGAAGAACGATTTAAAATGGTAGAAACAGTTTTAAAAGAAGTAGATGGCCGTATTCCAGTTATTGTTGGAACTGCAGCAGAAACGACGAAAGAAACGATTGAATTTACGAAACATGCAGAAGCGCATGGAGCAGATTGTGCATTAATTATAAACTCGTACTATTGTAAACCGAAAGAAGAGGAAATTTATTTTCACTTTAAAGAAATCTCAAACGCTGTAAATATACCAATTATGTTATATAATAACCCGTTTACATCTGGTGTTGATATGAGTACGGAACTCATGCTACGTATTGGAAAAGAATGTGAAAATGTTACACATATTAAAGAATCAAGCGGCGATATTCGAAAAGCTAGAGATTTAGTAAGACAAGGCGAAGGTGCTTTTCAAGTCTTCTGTGGGTCTGAAGATTTAGTTATGGAATCTTATTTAGTTGGTGCAACGGGATGGGTTTCAGTGGCAGGAAATATTGTACCAGGACTTGTTACGAAAATGTATGAGCATTTCCAAAACGGTGAATTAGAAAAAGCTTGGGAAATAAACGATGCGATTTTACCACTTTGTGAGTTTCTTGAAGGATCAGGAAAATATGTACAAATCGTTAAACGCTCAATGGAATTACACGGGCAAGCCGGGGGACCTTCTCGTTATCCAAGACTCGGATTAACTGAAGAAGAAGATCAAAAACTTCAAACGATTATTTCAAAAATTGCAGCTCATGCAGCTGTTTAAATAAGGAGGAAATCATATATGTTAACGACAAACATTGAGCTGAGACCAAAAGTGAAAGCGTTTTTAAATGAAGAAATTAAAATGTTTATTAATGGTGAATTTGTTCCTTCCATTAGCGGGAAGACATTTGAGACATACAATCCAGCAACAGAAGATGTTCTAGCTGTCGTATGCGAAGCGCAAGAAGAGGATATTGATGTAGCAGTAAAAGCGGCAAGATCTGCATTTGAATCAGGACCTTGGGCAGAAATGACTACTGCTGAAAGAGCGCATCTTATTTATAAATTAGCAGACTTAATTGAAGAGCATGGAGAAGAATTAGCACAGTTAGAAGCATTAGATAACGGGAAACCATATCAAGTAGCGCTGGATGATGATATTGCAGCGACTGTAGAAAATTATCGTTATTATGCGGGATGGGCTACAAAAATTATCGGGCAAACAATTCCGATTTCAAAAGATTACTTAAATTACACACGCCATGAACCTGTTGGGGTTGTAGGGCAAATTATTCCTTGGAATTTTCCGCTCGTTATGTCTTCTTGGAAAATGGGAGCTGCATTAGCAACAGGTTGTACGATTGTCTTAAAACCAGCAGAACAAACGCCTTTATCGTTATTATATACAGCGAAACTCTTTAAAGAAGCAGGTTTTCCAAACGGTGTCGTAAACTTTGTGCCAGGTTTCGGCCCTGAAGCGGGAGCTGCAATCGTAAACCATCATGATATTGATAAGGTAGCCTTCACAGGTTCAACTGTTACAGGGAAATATATTATGCGTCAATCTGCAGAAACAATTAAACATGTAACGTTAGAACTTGGTGGTAAATCACCAAATATCATTTTAGAAGACGCTGATTTAGAAGAAGCGATTAACGGCGCATTCCAAGGCATTATGTATAATCATGGCCAAAATTGTAGTGCCGGTTCTCGCGTGTTCGTTCACCGAAAACATTACGAAACAGTCGTAAATGAATTAGTGAAAATGGCGAATAACGTGAAACTTGGAGCAGGTATGGAGAAGGAAACGGAAATGGGTCCACTCGTATCTAAAAAGCAACAAGAGCGTGTGCTACATTACATTGAACAAGGAAAAGCTGAAGGCGCTACTGTTGCTGCTGGTGGTGAACGGGCATTTGAAAAAGGATATTTTGTACAACCAACAGTATTCACAAATGTTACTGATGATATGACAATTGTGAAAGAAGAAATTTTTGGACCAGTTGTCGTTGTACTTCCATTTGATTCAACAGAAGAGGTCATCGAAAGAGCAAATCGCTCTTCATACGGACTTGCTGCAGGCATATGGACACAAAATATTAAAACAGGACATCAAGTTGCCAATAAATTAAAGGCAGGGACAGTATGGATCAATGATTATAACTTAGAAAATGCAGCTGCACCATTTGGTGGCTTTAAACAATCTGGTATCGGACGTGAGTTAGGTTCATATGCGCTTGATAACTATACAGAAGTGAAAAGTGTTTGGGTAAATATAAAGTAATAGAGAATCTAACTGTTATTAAATAGAGGGATGAAATAATGAGAGATACGGACAACTGTAAGGATTAATAATAGTTGTCCGTTTTCTTATATTTAAAATAGTTTTCAAAAGAATGTTAAGGGGGATTTGGATGGAGCAATTAGTAGAGTGGTTAGTAGGGCAAGTATGGAGTATTGGGTTAGTTGTTTTCGCATTAGGGGCAGGTGTGTATTTTACAATTGCAACTCGTTTTCTACAAATTCGTTATTTTAAAGAGATGATTAAACTATTATTTGAAGGGAAGAGCTCGGAGACGGGAATTTCATCCTTTCAAGCATTTTGTTTAGCGTTATCTGGTAGGGTTGGAATAGGTAATATTGCAGGGGTCGCGACAGCTATCGCTTTTGGCGGACCTGGAGCTGTATTTTGGATGTGGGTAATGGCACTTTTAGGTGCAGCGAGTGCATTTGTTGAATCAACATTATCTCAAGTATATAAAAGTAAAGTCGGAAATGAATACCGTGGTGGTACACCATATTTTATTGAAAAAGGCCTGAAAATGAAATGGTTTGCAGTCATTGTAGCGGTCGTTGTAACACTTTCATATGGCGTTTTATTACCAGGTATTCAATCTAGTAGTATCGCAGTTGGTTTTGAAAACTCTAATGGCATTAGCAAATATATAACTGGTATATTGTTAGTCGTATTATTAGCAGCGATCATTTTTGGCGGCGTAAAGAGAATTGCTGGCGTTTCGCAAATGCTTGTTCCATTTATGGCAATTGGCTATGTAATTGTTACATGTATCGTATTAATTGCGAATGTAACAGAAATTCCAAGTATGTTCGCTTTAATTTTCTCTAGTGCTTTTGGTGTAAATGAAATGTTTGGCGGAATCGTCGGTGCAGCAATAGCATGGGGAGTAAAGCGCGCTGTATTTTCAAATGTTGCTGGCGTTGGAGAAGCGACGTATAGCTCTGCTGCCGCTGAAGTATCTCATCCTGCAAAACAAGGGTTAGTTCAAGCATTTTCTGTTTATATTGATACAATTGTTGTTTGTACAGCGACAGCTCTTATGATTTTAATAACAGGTATGTATAATGTTATACCGGAAGGGAAAAGCGCTATTGTAAAAAATATAGGGAATGTTGATGCAGGTCCAATCTATACACAACAAGCAGTTGAAACTGTTATGACAGGGTTTGGTCCATTATTCATTTCAATCGCAATTTTCTTCTTCGCATTTACAACATTACTCGCATACTACTATATCGCTGAAACGACACTTACTTATTTAGATCGTGATCTTAAACATAGCTGGTTAAAACCAGTTTTAAAAATTGGATTTTTAATTATGGTTTACATCGGTAGCGTAGAATCAGCGTCGCTTTTATGGAATCTTGGAGATTTAGGAATCGGTAGTATGGCATGGTTAAACTTAATTGCGATTCTACTATTAAGTAAAGTCGCACTAAAAGTGTTAAAAGATTATGAAGCACAGAAAAAAGAAGGGAAAGATCCTGTATTTGATCCTAAAAATGTGGGAATTGAAGGATTAACATTTTGGGAAGAAAGAAGTAAAGAAATTGAAAGGAAAAACTATAAGGAACAATCAGTAGTGGATGATAGTCTGAAATTGCAGCTATAATAAACTGAATATTCATTCTTTTTAATGAGGTATATTGCCTTCTTTTCATCACATACTACAATAGGTACACATAATTAGAATGGGGGTAAGAATAAGATGGAACACGAACAACATAGTTCAGTAAATGACGTTCTACATCACTATAAAGAAGGAATCGGTAGTTTTACAAACCAAATTCCTGAAATTGCAGAAACATATAATGCATTCACGCAAGCTTGTTTTCAAGAGGGCGCTTTAACAAAAAGGGAAAAACAACTTATCGCATTAGGAATTAGTCTAGCAACGCAAGATGAATATTGTACCGTTTATCATACAAAAGGCTGTATTGATCAAGGATGCTCAGATAAAGAAATTCTGGAAGCATGTGGTGTATCAGCAGCATTTGCTGGTGGAGCTGCAATGAGTCAAGCTGTAACTTTAGTGCAGGAATGTTTAACAGAACTGAAAAATCAAAATCATTGAATGTAAAAAAACGTTTTAAACTTTATGTTTAAAACGTTTTTTATGTGAAATTAAATTTGTACTCACTTTAATATTCTATGTCTTTATAAATTGATTTCTCTACATCAGAAAGAACTTTGTATATGCTCTAACCAATTATAGATTCTAATAATTTCATCTTAGTATTTCATTGTTCCTTCGTTTAAAATTGGTACAATGAAACAAAAGGGGGATTAGTAATGCAAAATATAGTAATTGAAGAAATTAAGCAAATAGAAGATGATGTGGAAGAGCTTTCTAAACTTTTGAAAACGGTTGTAGATGATGGGGCGTCAATTGGTTTTTTACCTCCATTGGAACTAAAAGAATCCGCGAAGTATTGGGGAACTGTATTAGCACCAGAAGTGATCTTGTATGTTGCTAAAATAAATAATGAAGTGGCAGGGAGTATTCAATTACATTTAGTTACAAAGCCTAATGGGATTCATAGAGCAGAAATTTGCAAATTAATGACTCATCCAAACTTTAGACGTAATGGCATTGGACGTTTACTTATGCAAAAAGCAGAGGAGCGAGCAAAGCAAGAAAATAGGTCTCTTTTAGTGCTAGATACGAGAGAAGGAGACCCTTCTAATAGATTGTATAAATCATTAGAGTATCAAGAAGTTGGAAATATACCAGAATACGCAATTTCTCCGAGTGGTAATTTAGACGCGACAGTTATTTATTATAAAGTTTTATAGTTATCATGCTCAAAATAATAAATCCCGATTTTTAATACCGTCTATATTTCTCTAGCGGTGTTATTTGAATTTGTTTAATGTACTAATTGAATTTGAGAAAGTTTTTAGAGGGTTCATTTCGTTATGCTACTCGACTTATAATGAATGTAGAGGAGATGACTAGGCAACTATAGTTGTTTTCGCTTTATTATGCGAAAGGGGATGTCGGGATGAAAGCGAAAGGTTTACAAAAGGTGAAGAAAGTTATATTAAGTGGTGGTATATTACTTACGGGATTGTTAACTTTCGGTTTTTCAGAAAAAGCTTCAGCTCATGGATATGTAGAATCACCAGCGAGCCGTTCTTATTTATGTAAGCAAGGGGTAAATGTGAATTGCGGTCCGATTCAATATGAACCGCAAAGTGTAGAAGGAATAGGTGGATTCCCTCTATTAGGACCTTCTGATGGACAAATCGCAGGAGCTGGCCATTTTCCTGCTTTAGACGTTCAAACAGTAGATAGGTGGAAGAAAGTTACGTTAAACGGCGGGACGAATACATTTAAGTGGAAACTAACCGCACCTCATAGTACGAAAGAATGGAAATATTATATTACGAAAAAAGATTGGAATCCAAATAAACCATTATCACGATCTGATTTAGATTT
Source organism: Bacillus sp. BC08 (assembly GCF_054326875.1). NCBI lineage: Bacteria > Bacillati > Bacillota > Bacilli > Caryophanales > Bacillaceae > Bacillus > Bacillus sp. BC08. Next base: position 344,364 of record NZ_JBTGPA010000031.1, read on the forward strand.
AGTACCATTCTATGTGAAAAATGACGGAGGAGCTAAACCAGGAACTTCCGTAACACATGAAGCAAATGTTCCTACTGATAGAAATGGATATCACCTTATTTTAGCTGTATGGGAAATTGCAGATACGGGGAATGCATTTTATCAAGTTATAGATGTTAACCTTGTAAATAACGGTTTGGCATCGAATTTCGCGCAAAATCATGTAGTGCAAGTTCCTACACTATTTTAAATAAAAAATACATTTTGATCATCTAATTCATTTTAGATGATCTTTTTTACGAAAAACGATGAAAAATATAGAAGAAAGTGCAATTATTTATAAAAAATTCGGCTTTAAATATTGTCATATTTGCTTCTTTAAGATATCCTTTTCATGAAGAGGTGGAAAACATGGAAAAAGTACTAGTTTTCGGGCATAAAAACCCAGATACAGATGCAATTTGTTCTGCAATTGCATATGCAGAATTGAAAAAAGAATTAGGAATGAATGCTGAGCCTGTACGTTTAGGCGAAATCAGCGGTGAAACTCAATTTGCGTTAGACTATTTTAAAGTAGAAGGACCGCGTTTTGTTGAGACAGTTGCAAGCGAAGTGGACAACGTTATTTTAGTTGATCATAACGAGCGTCAACAAAGTGCTAACGATATCGAATCTGTTCGTGTGTTAGAAGTTATTGACCATCACCGTATTGCTAACTTTGAAACAAGCGATCCTATTTACTACCGTTGTGAGCCAGTTGGTTGTACAGCTACAATCTTAAACAAAATGTACAAAGAAAACGGCGTTGCAATTCGTAAAGAAGTTGCAGGTTTAATGTTATCTGCAATCATTTCAGATTCTTTACTATTCAAATCTCCAACTTGCACAGAGCAAGACGTAGCAGCAGCTCGTGAATTAGCAGAAATCGCTGGTGTAGATGCTGATAGCTACGGTTTAGAAATGTTAAAAGCTGGTGCTGACTTAAGCGGAAAAACAATGGAGCAATTAATCTCTCTTGACGCTAAAGAATTCCAAATGGGTAATGCGAAAGTTGAAATCGCACAAGTAAACGCTGTTGATACAAACGACGTTCTTGTACACCAAGCGGAACTTGAAAAAGTTATCTCTGCAGTAGTAGAAGAAAAAGGTTTAGACCTATTCTTATTCGTTGTAACTGATATCTTAACTAACGATTCTGTCGGTCTTGCGATCGGTAAAGCAGCAAGCGTTGTTGAGAAAGCATACAACGTATCTCTAGAAAACAACACAGCTACTTTAAAAGGTGTTGTATCTCGTAAAAAACAAATCGTACCAGTATTAACAGAAGCATTCCAAGCTTAATAGTATTGAGCACGGTTTAACAAAAAAGGACAAGTAGTCAGATTGGCTACTTGTCCTTTTTATCTCTAAAAAACAGAAAATTAAAAACAGGAGGATTGTGTATGTTTAATGATTTAGAAAGTAAACTACAGTCACTTTTAGAGCGAAATATAACTTCTGTTTCAGAATTAGAGCGTTGGCTTTTAGAGGAATTGCGTATAACCGCTGAAATAGAAGAGGAGATCACTAGTAGTTTAATTGCTACGTATAGAGATACAAATGACAGAAATAACCGTAATTTACATATGTATAATCAAAATACAATTCAACCACTTTTAAAAAGATACAATGCAAAATTTGACCAGAAATTTAGAGAGTGTCCATTTTCAAATTTATTAGATGAACAGGAATATGGATTTATGAAAAAAGCAAGAGTAGTAAAAAGTAAAATGTTTAATGAAAAGAACATTGCTCTTTCTATTAAAGAGCAAGAACTTATTACGAAATATAGAGAAATAATGTCTAACATATCTATTAATTGGAAAGGTGAGCAAAAGACGTATGCATACGTAAAAGCAAAGCTAGATAATCCTAATAGAGCTATTCGTGAAAAAGCTTGGTACGCTTTATGTGAAGCAAGAAGTGCAGTAAAAATAGAAATAGATTGTATTATGAATGAACTCTTACAATTGCGGAATGAGATCGCTTTACATGCAGGATTTAATAATTATAGTGAATATGCTTTTAAACAAAAAAATAGAGATTATAGTACGGAAGAGTGTTATATGCTTCATGAATCTATAGAAAAGTATGTTGTACCAATTTGGAAACAGTTAGGAAGTCTTTCTAAAAAGAATCTCGGTGTAAAAACGTATCACCCTTGGGATCTTACGCCATGTAATTTACCAAAAGCTCCATTTCAAAATGCCATTGATTTATTGGACGGGGTGGAAGAAATGTTTCGGAAGACTGATTTATATTTTTATGAGAAATTTATTCATATAAGGAAAGCGGGATTCCTTGACGTAGAAGAACGTGAAACTAAAGCACCAGGAGCTGCTTGTTTTACCTTGCCTCATAGTAAAGAGGTTTTTGTGTATTCTAATTTTAGTCCATCATTTTATGCAATTAATGCACTCATACATGAAGTAGGGCATGCCTTTCATTTTTATAAACAATTTAACAATGATAGCAGTATGCAGGAAAGATATCTTCGTGAAGAAGTGGCTGAGCTTTATTCCCTTAGTCTTGAGTTGCTAGTAATGGATAAGCTGGATATCTTTTATAAGCAAGAGGATGAATATAAAGAAGTACAGTGCGTACAATTATATCGTGCCTTGTCTTTATTAATGTCGTCAATTGCAGGAGATGTATTTCAGCACTGGCTCTATACAAATCCAAACCATACACCAGAAGAACGTGATAAGAAATACGCTGAAATATGCAAAAGGTATCAATATTCATCAGTCGAAATTACAGGATTAGAGAATGAAATCGGTGCAAGCTGGTTAGAGTCATTTCACTATATTCAGTTTCCTTTTTATCAAATTGAATACGCCATTGCACAAATAGGAGCAATGCAATTGTTTCAAATTTATCGGAAAGATCCAGAAAAAGCGATTGCTTTCTTTAAAGAGGGAGCGAGTACAGATTGGAATTTAACTATACAAGAAATATATGAAAAAACAGGTGTCACGTTTGATTTTTCGGAAGAAAGGATTGAAAGTACTGCAAGTGTTATTTTGGATCTGATTAGCGAATTAAAATAAGGATAGCATTAGCTATCCTTATAACTGTTTATTCGTAGATTTTTTCTTGTTTATATAAAATGTAATAATAGCCGCAATGATGAAAATAGGTATGGCATACGCTTGCCCAACAAACAATTTCCAGCCAATATGATTATAACCTTCAGATGCTGGAGCAATCATAGCGATTATGCAAACAATAATATAGAGTACTAGTGCAGGGATTATATTTTTCATTTATTCACCTCCTTTTCATAAAATCATCACATGTATATTTATATAATACATTATAGTTTTAGAAAAGATATATATTTTTCTAACATTTATGTAAATAAAAGGGTTTATTTTAAGTGGAATAGAATAGGTGTATGTAGAATGATATAGGGGTGTTACATATAATGAACAATATATTAAATCGAATAAAGAAAGATGTAAATATAGAATTATTGAATACGCTATGGCCTGGTTTCAATAGGACTGCATTTGCATTATATAATGATGAACATGTGTATGTATTTCATCATCCAATATTTTTGAAAGATGATGGTGAGTATGCCGTTTTAAAGCGGGATGAACAATTTAAGGCTGATACATTTATCTTATTAAAAGATTATCCGACTGCCATCGTGAATATGAATAGGTATAGAGATTATGAAAGTTTACTTGCAGTTGTGGTGCATGAACTTTTTCATTGCTATCAATATTTGAATAAAGAAAGTAGATTTCCAAATGAATCTTTAGGATTTCAATATCCTATAACAGAAGAAAATATAGAGTTGCGAAATAAAGAGCGAATTTGTTTATATAATGCTGTGCATTGTAAGTCACAAGCTGAGAAAAATAATTATATTAAGCAATTTATCGAATTAAGAGAACAAAGAACTCATTTTATAAAAGAAGAGTTTATAACTTATGAGTGTATGGTTGAAAGTATAGAGGGGCCTGCTTGGTATGTTGAAATGAACGCCCGCATTGAAGTATGTATAAATGATGAAAGTGAAACATTACGAAAATATAGCGGACTTATTTTAGATACATATGATGCTAATTATAACATTAGGAAGAGCTGCTATAGCTCAGGAATGCTTTTATGTTTATTATTAGATGAAATCCATCCTGAATGGAAAACGAACTTCTTTAATAGTGATAAATCGTTATATGCTTTTTTAAAACAAAATATGAATGTTGTTTTAAGTTTAAATAATGAATTTGCAATAAGCAGAGAAACGAAGCAAATCCTTCATTTTGTTCAAAACGAAAGAGACAAGGAATTTAAACAATTTTATAAGGAAAAAGGATATCATTTGTATATTGTAGGGAATATACAATTAAATTCGTTTAATCCAATGAATGTAAAATTAAACAAAAATAAAGCGTTACATAAAACCTTTTTAAGTGTACGTATACATAATAAAACGTATATGATAAATCAACCTGTTTTAGCATCTTTTGAAGAAGATTTTAAAAATATGACACAAGTTCATATTATAATAAAGGAAAAGCCGATAGAAACAAATAATGGTTGGAACGTGGTGGGTATTGGTGATATAGAAGCTGAGTATGAAGAAGAAGGGAATTCTATATTTTTATATTTAAAAAGTTAGAAGTGGGGTAAGAAATAAAGATGAAAAGGTTATGCATAATTCCATGCGGAAAAAAGAAAATTTGGGATAAGTATCCGGATTACGGACCGATGGAGGCAAAAGATGTATATATTAGCCCGTTCGGAAAAGCATGTCAGGCGTATGCAACTATGTTTTTTGAGAATTGGGTTATATTATCAGCGAAGCATGGATTTTTAAGACCAAATGATATTGTACTAGAAAACTATGATCTTGCCTTTGATTCAAAGAGCGATGAAATTATTAGTATGGAACAATTAAAACAACAATTGATTGAAAAAGACTTACTTCAGTATGATGAAATTGTTTTACTTGCAGGCCAGAAGCATAAGAAAGTAGTGACACAATTGTATCCAGTAGACATCATTACGTACCCATTAGCTGGGTGTAAAGGAATTGGATATATGTTGCAGAGGTTGAAGCGGGCAGTGGAGGCGCAGAAGGAAGTATAGGGATAAATTAGTAATATAGATTCAAATTATACCAAATGAATACATTTAAAATAGACTAGTAAACAAGCCTTTTTCGTTTTTAAACATAGAATATGATGAACGCTATAGAGGGGAGAGTCATATTCATGTGTAATAATTGTGGTTGTAGACGTAGAGATTGTAATAGATTTTGGGATGATTTAATGTTTGGACGATGCAGACGCAGAGATTGTGATGATTGTGGTTGTAGACGTAAACGTGACTGTGATTGTGATGATTGCCGTCGTAATCGTAAACGTGACGACGATGATGATAAATGTCGTAAGTGGTAATATTTTTAAAAGAGTACTTTGAAGTAAAGTACTCTTTTTTTGTATGAACCTTTTAAATTCCAGCTTGAACAGATTTTTTTACAATTTCCCACGTGTCTTGTTTTTTAATCTGTATAGCTACATTAGTTCCGGTAGACTCCGTATAAAAGATATATCCATTGTTCTCATCCACATATGTTAATGGTTCACCTATGCAATCTCGCGCACAAGATGTATTAATTAGCTCGATTAGTGATAGTTCGCTCGGATCGGTTTTACTTGTATCTATAATAGTGTCAAGGTCTGTTTTACGATAACCTTGTAAGTTCACATGGAAATTCTGTTCAATTTCTCCTGTAATACTAGTATTCATTACTTCAACTGAATTTTTCTTTTCTTGAAGAAAGCCGTTTTCATAAAGTGATTTTGTATATCCAAGCCATCCAATTAAAACTAGCATAATAAACATACTAGATATTTTAAGTGTTCGAAGCCGTTTACTAACAATCGTTTCTGAGTATTTCATTCAGTTTAATCCTCCAATGTTTTTAATTAAAAGTATGCCTAGATACATACTTTTAGAAGAAGGATAGAACTTAACGAGTTCTAGATTCAAAAAAAGAAAGCATCTAACTTCGGATGCTTTCTTTTTTGCATATTTTTCACTATCTGTTTGTTACTTGTTTCATAAGTGGTCTTATTTCTTTAACGGGTGGTTTTTTATCATAGGCATCAACGTAAGAGAAATAGTAATTTAAGTTTCTGAGAAGTCCTTTTCCTATTTTAGCGCTTAAGAATGGAAATACTTGTCCAGTATAATCGTCGAGAGATTTACAGTAGTATTTTTCATCTAAATATATACTGTATTTACATGTTAGTTCTACTAACGAGTTACCTTCAGCATCAATTACTTCCTTAGAATCAATAATGTCTATTAATGCGAATTTTTCATTTAGATAAACTTTCTTTTTTTTCTCGTGTTTATTTGTAAGTATAAATACGAGACCAATTGCGTTAATCAAAAGATTTCCTCCTATAAAAAACGGATATAAATAAAATATATCGATATACGTTAAATGTAAAGAGGAGAGGTGAAATTTCATTGAAGGAAAGTTTAATAAGCCGATTTGTTTTTTCAAATCGGCTTATTGTTATTGAAATACTTGCGGGAATTGCTTTACGATTGCGCTTGTTATCATGTCGGCCATTTCTAATGCTTCTTTTTCAATTTTATCGTATAGTTTTACGCTTGCTTCAAAATCTTTATTTAGGAAGGCAAGTGCTTCCGCTTTTGTTAAGGCTAAATGTTCATAAAACATTTTTCGAAATGCTTCTTTTTCTATATACGGATTGATGCTAGTGAGAAACGCCACAATTTCATCACCGTTAGCGTACCATTTCTTCTCTATAGCGGCAGCTGCATTTTGGTCACCAGCTTTTGCGGCTTTAACAAGATCCGCTGCAATGACTAAGTGATCTTTAATTAATGCACTATATTTTTTTACAGCATCTTCACCATAGAATGGTTCAAGTGATAGTCCCATATGTGTTGCGTTTTGAAGAAGTCGCCCAACTGTAACGTTAACGTCTGGTAAATTAAAGACAATACTTATAATAGCTAATCTCGTCCAAGCAACGTGTTGTTCCCATAAAGAACGCATATAACCTTTTAAAAAGTTTTCGTTTTTACTAATTCGGTAATTACGGACAGATGTATCAAAGTGCACATAAGGGTTATGATAGGGGGCGTAATACGATTGCCAATAAGTATACATAAACGGTAACACTCCTTTGAACATGTATAACTCAAAGTATGATGGGAATTTATTTTTAGTTACGTGTCCTAGATTAATTTCAAAAATTGATATGGAAAAAGATGAAGAATTTCATTGTGGTATATATAAATAAAATGAATATAAAGTAAAAGAGGCTCTGCAAGGGAAGTTGCAGAGCCTCAAAAGGGTATTGCCGAGATGTCGGACTCGACTACGTAATATTATCATAAAATTCTTTTTAAAAAAACTGGTAAATGTGTCCAAATCAAAGTGGGTCTTTAATAAAGTCAAAGGAATCCGCTTCCCGCAGCAGATCCCTTTAACTAGATAATGTAGATGAGCAAAAACTCATCTAGAGTACTATTATTGTAACAAGTGAAAATCATTTTGTGTATTGAGAAAAAAAGAATTGAATAATTAAATGTTAAGAATTTACATTTTATCTTTTGTGATTATCACCATTTGTGGCGAGTGGAGTTTGGTAATAAAATAGAGAAAAAACTTGCAAGCATTTATAAGTGTACTGAAATATATAATATTAAAAAAAAGACCTGCTAATATAGGGAGGTCAACTTAAGGGATTTATAAAAGCAGAATATTTCATATGATAACAGCTGTATTGTAGTAAGTCTAAAAGGTTTATATTGAGAAAATATTTGTGAATGATATATTTCGCACACGTATTAACGTTTAAAAAGTTGAGAAAGAAAATGAAAAAGCTTTTTATAAGAAAATAATGGCTGGTATTTATAATACGATTCATATTTCCACGCATCATGATTCGAGAATTGGAGTTGGTTCGGTACAGTTTTCTGCTTGATGAAACTAATATTCTGCTGTTTCATATAGTAACCTCCTGAATTCATATGTATAAGATTAGTAGTATTCAAGAAAGAGTAATAAAATGTATATTTATTTTGTAATTCATTTTATATGTGCTTTATTTATGTTTTAAAATTTATAAACACAAATCGCCATTAAAACACCGTTGCTAACCAACCTTTAAAACGTAGAGAAGCGTAAAATAATGAAAAGCAAGCTGTTAGTCATGTATTCATCACTTTCAAGACGCTTAAGTGATGATATAATAGGAATAGATGAAAGATATAGAAAAGCAGGTGACTCTTTTTTGTTTACAAAAGCACAAGAACTTTTAGCGTCTTATTTCGGTTATTCGTCATTCCGAAGAGGACAAGATGAAACAATTAAAAATGTATTAGATGGGAAAGATACAGTTTGTATTATGCCTACGGGCGGTGGTAAGTCAATTTGTTATCAAATTCCCGCATTAGTATTCGAAGGAACGACATTAGTTATTTCACCTTTGATTTCACTTATGAAAGACCAAGTAGATACATTAGTACAAAACGGTATTTCAGCTACTTATATTAATAGTTCTATTTCTATTACAGAAGCAAATCAACGAATTCAATTAGCGAAACAAGGCCATTATAAGTTACTTTATGTGGCGCCTGAGCGTCTTGATTCAATGGAGTTTGTTGACCAACTTATTGATATGAAAATCCCGATGATTGCAATTGATGAGGCGCACTGTATTTCGCAGTGGGGACATGATTTCCGTCCAAGTTATTTACATATACATCGCATATTAGATTATCTTCCAAAAAAGCCGCTCGTATTAGCATTAACTGCTACGGCAACACCACAAGTTCGTGAAGATATTTGCAACACGCTTGGAATTAGTCAAGAAAATACGATTATGACAACGTTTGAGCGCGAGAACTTATCATTTTCTGTTATTAAAGGACAAGATCGTCATGCATATTTAGCGGATTATATTCGTCAAAATCAAAAAGAATCTGGGATTATATATGCAGCTACTAGAAAAGTAGTTGATCAATTGTATGAGGATTTAATGAAGGCGGGCGTTTCGGTATCAAAATACCATGCTGGTATGAGTGATACCGATCGAAATGAGCAGCAAGAACTCTTTTTACGTGATGAAGTGAGTGTAATGGTAGCGACATCTGCATTTGGGATGGGGATTGATAAATCGAATATTCGTTACGTAATCCATTATCAACTGCCAAAAAATATGGAAAGTTATTACCAAGAAGCAGGACGTGCAGGACGTGACGGATTAGATAGTGCATGTATATTGTTATATTCTTCTCAGGATGTGCAAGTACAGCGCTTTTTAATTGATCAATCGACTGGAGAATCTCGTTTTTCAAATGAACTTGAAAAGCTGCAAAATATGACTGACTACTGTCATACAGAACAATGTTTACAATCATTTATTTTGCAATACTTTGGAGAAGAGCCGAAGGAAGATTGTGGACGCTGCGGTAATTGTACGGACGACCGCGAAAGTATCGATGTGACGAGAGAATCACAAATGGTTCTATCTTGCATGATTAGAACGAACCAACGATTTGGTAAACAAATGATTGCACAAGTTTTAACTGGATCTAAAAATAAGAAAGTTATTGAATTTAATTTTCATACGTTACCAACATACGGATTACTATCAAATCGTAGCGTAAAAGAAGTTAGTGAATTTATTGAGTTTCTAATTTCGGATGAGTTAATTGCAGTTGAACATGGTACGTATCCGACATTAAAAGTAACGGAAAAAGGGAAAGAAGTGTTACTTGGTAAAGTGAATGTTTTACGTAAAGAACGAGTAGAGACGAGACAAATTGTTCAAGATCATCCTTTATTTGAAGTACTTCGTGAAGTACGTAAAGAAATTGCGCAAGGAGAAGGTGTACCTCCATTCGTTATTTTCTCTGACCAAACATTGAAAGATATGTGCGCGAAAATGCCGCAAAGTGAATCTGAACTTTTAACTGTAAAAGGGATTGGCGAACATAAACTTGTGAAGTATGGTTCGCACTTCTTACAAGCAGTTCAGCACTTTATTGAGGAAAACCCAAATTATGCTGAAACAGTTAAGACAGAAGTCGTGACAGAGCGGAAAAAGTCAGGGAAAGCTTCAGCAAATTCTCATTTGGAAACGTATGAAATGTATAAACAAGGCATAGATCTAGATGAAATTGCGAAAGAACGTGGCTTATCAAGACAAACGATTGAAAATCATTTAATTCGCTCTTTTGAAGATGGAATGGAAGTAGACTGGAACAGTTTTGTTCCTGCAGAATATGAATCACTGATTGAAACTGCCGTGCAAAATGCAGAGGGTGGTTTGAAATCGATTAAGGAACAACTTCCAAATGAAGTGAGTTACTTTATGATTCGTGCTTATTTACAAATTAGAAAGTAGAGACATATAAAGGGGATAGGGATATATGTATCGCGTCTTTGTGTATGGTACGTTAAGAAAAGAGCAAACGAATGCTCATTTTATGCAAGGTGTAATATGCATCGCAGACGAAGCATGGACGTATGGAAAATTATTTGATACAAACGAAGGGTATCCGGCGATGATTTGTTCAAATAAAGACAAAGTATATGGAGAAGTTTACGAAGTAAATGATGATACTCTGCAAAAATTAGATGAACTGGAAGAATACACAGGTAATGCAGAGAGTGACCTATATGACCGAATCACCGAAACGATTTATTTAAGTGATAGAGAAATACGTGCATTTGTGTATGTCGCTCAAGATAAAGAAATGCTAAAGAAAGTTATCATTTCTGGTGATTGGGTGAAGTATCAACAAGGACAATAAAGCCGTAGAAGCAGATAGTGGGAACATCCATTATCTGCTTTTAAATTGATACTTTAAAAATTCTGATTATTTTGATAAAATGCAAATAAAGGGAAATCAAAAGGAGGATTTTTCATGGGTATCAGAAATTTAGTTTCTCACCTGTAGCAGAAAAATAATATACAGGAGGAGAATATTAATGAACGAATTAAATGTAAAAGAATTTTATAAAAAACAATTTGAACTACTAAGCTATGATGTAAATAATGAAAGTTGGTTACAGGAAGTTGCTAAAGAAGTACAAGAACAAGTTGGATATACATTTCAATCGATGTTAGAACTAGGAGCCGGAAATGGTGGATTTGCAAGAGCGATGTCTAATTTGAATGTAAAGATGACTACAGTGGAGCTAGTACGAGAGTTAGTTATGTTTGCGAAAGAACATTCTACTAATGATATTGTTATTCACTGTGCTGACTTTTATAAAATTAATTTTGAAGAAAAGTTTGATGTCGTTACTTATTTGGACGGATTTGGTGTAGGAACGGATGCAGAACAATTATTTTTATTAAAACGCATCCATAGTTGGTTGAAAGATGATGGGTGTGCACTTATTGATATTTATCAACCTTTATATTGGGAAAAAGCAAATGGACAAGAAATGCCGATTTATTCTGCAATGCGAAAATATGAATATGATAGTGAAAATGCTAGAATGCTGGACCATTGGTGGGAAACGGATTCTTCAAATGATATTGTGACACAATCTTTACGTTGCTATACTATAGATGAGATTAATAATTTATGTGCAGAGGCTCGCTTCAGTATAGTTGGGATTTTCCCAGGAGGGGCGTATGACTTTGAAGAGAGTAGATATAAAGAGCAAGCGTCATTAAATGAATGTTTATCATATCGTATAAAAGTAAAAAAGAGTAAGGATTAATTCCTTACTCTTTTTTACTTTTATAGTGTGAATAATTGACTGTCTTTCGTATTTAATTGTCGTTCTTTTTTTATCCTTATGGATCTTAGTACAATCCCGATGCCAAGAAATAAAACAGTGGCAACAACTCCGCTAATAGGGTTTAACCAAAAATCACTGCTGTTGGTAAGTGTAATAATACCTGTTATTGTAACTAAAACGGTAGGAACGGCATCTTCAAGTGCATGCATGAACACACATGGCCACACTGATTTTGTAAGTCTATATATTTCGACATACATAATAGACCAACAAACCATAAGTATACAGCCTGATAAAAGCATATTTAATCTTGAAATGGATTCGAAATATTCATTTGGTAAAAAAACTATATAATAAGCAGCATGCCAAAGAGCCCAAATAAAACCAGAAACTAAATAAATTAGCCAATCGTTTAACTTTAATTCAATAAGCTTTGGGGTTAAATAACCGCGCCAAGAGAACTCTTCGAAAATATTTTTAATAAAATTACCTATAGTAGACATGAGTATGAGTGAACATAATGAGGACATCTCAAAGTTAGATATGTTAACGACTCCGAAAGATAGAGCTAAGCTTATAGTTATTAGTGTAACGAATGGATAAATAAGTATTGCTACGAAATACCATTTAAAGTTTCCTTTTAAATTTGGTTTGATACCAAAATCATGCCAATCTCGGCTAAGAACTCTAAGTAATATGCTGACGAAGAAAGGAAGTATAAGCCATAAGCCCATGCCTAAAGAATTTCCTTCAGGCTGATCTGTTAGAAGAGAATCAAGAAATACACCAATCCAGCCACTTGCTAGCACAATTAACACAAAAATAATTAAATGTAACTTTATATGTTTTTTATTGGTTGTAGTCATTTCGAATAAACTCCTTTTTTATTTTTGGTATTTACCTATTGACACTTCTCATTATTTTACAAGTGAAAGGAGGAAATCGATAGAAAGGGAGATGAGAGTTTAGTAAGTTAGTTTATAAATCGATATTATTAATAGAAAGTAATAGCATTTATATGCATTATTTTATTATATGTAAAGTGTTGTAATTTAGATGTTTTATATTTTTATAATGTAAAAATAACGATAAGATTTCAAAATTAGAAAGATGAAAAGTGAGTTTTTTCGGAAAATTTAAATTGAAACTATTGACTTTATAAATGGATTTTTAATACAATTGTATTTCGACTGAAAAAATTAGAACGGACAGGAGGGAATCATCAAATGAACAACATTTTTGAAGAAGAGTTACAAAAAATGAAAGATACGTTAAGTACGATGGATGATCAATTAGAAAAACTTGAAAAAATTCCAGTTTATTATGGGGAAGATTTTAAAGAACAAATTCTAGAAAGTATGAGAGAATCTAATAGACAAAACTTACGTATTGGAGTGCAAGAGCCATACTTTGGAAGATTAGATTTTCAGGAGGATGGCAAGGAAGATGTTATGCCGATCTACATCGGTAAAGTAGGTGTTTCACATAAAGATACGATGAAACCAATTGTAATTGATTGGCGGGCACCTGTCGCAAGTATGTTTTATTCGTTTACCGGTGGTGACGAATTAGCGTTTTATCAATCGCCAGACGGATTAGTAGAAGGTGATGTGTATTTAAAGCGAAACATTTCTATCCGAAAAAGAGAACTAGAACGTGTTGTTGATACATATGTAAAAGGAAATGAAGATGTATCGCATGCCGATGATTTTCTTCTATATCGATTAGGTGAGAATAAAGATAATAAACTAAAGGATATTGTTTCGACAATACAATCGGAGCAAAATGATATTATTCGTGCGGAAAGAAACTTACCACTACTTATTCAAGGGGTTGCAGGGAGCGGAAAAACAACAATCGCTTTACATCGCCTTGCTTTTTTAATTTATGAATATCGTGAACAATTAGAAGCAGAGAGAATGATTGTATTCGCTCCGAATAGTCTGTTTTTAGACTATATTTCGAGTGTGCTTCCGGAGTTAGGTGTAGGGAATATTAGTCAAACAACATTTGCAGATTGGGCATTACGTACGTTAGATGATTCGGTGAAACTAAAGCAAACAGAAGAAAAGTTGATAGAGGCATTTTCTATTAATCGTGATGAAGACAAGGTTATGCTCGGTAAATTGAAAGGCACGCTGGAATTTAAGTCCTTTATTGAAGAGAGAATGGTTCAATTTGAAAAAGAATTAATACCAACAAGTGATTTTGAGGCATGGGACAAAGCTATTATTCCAGTAGAAGACATAAAAAAATGGATGCAAGTTGAATATAAACACTATCCATTAAAGAAAAGAAGAGAAAGATTAGTCGGCAGAATGAAGCGCTGGATTGAAATTGAACTGAAAAAGTATGGAGAAACAAACGAGAAGAAATTACTAAAAAAAGAAGCAACAAAGAGATTGAACACATATATGAAGTTTTGGCCGAAAATGAGTGCACTTTCACTATATAGTTCAATATTGAAAGGTAAAGAAATACTCGAAGTATTGCCTGAAGAACTTGTAAAAGAAACTGAAAAGAATTGTCGTAAAAAAGAATTGTATGTAGAAGATTTACCAGCTTTAATTTACATACATCACCGAATAACAGGTATTGAAATCGGACAGAAATTCCATCACGTCGTTATTGATGAAGCACAAGATTTCTCACCATTCCAAGTGTATGTATTAAAAGAAATTACACTAGGTAATTCTTTCACTATATTAGGTGATTTATCTCAAGCAATTTATGATTATCAAGGGATTGAAGATTGGAGTGCTTTTAAGGAAGTATTTCAAGAAACAGGTTATTATGAATTAACGAGAAGTTATCGTTCTACAAAAGAAATTATAGAATTTGCGAACGAAATAATTAAAAATGCAGAGATTCCAGTTGGACTCGCAACACCAGTTTTTCGTAGTGGTGAAGAGGTTAAAGTAATCCATGTAGAGGATCAATTTAATGAGATTATGAAGACGTTAAAACATCTACAAAATGAAGATGTGAAAACAATTGCGGTAATAGGAAGAACAGACGATGAATGCCGCGATATATATGAGAAATTAACAAATGAAGGATTAGCTGTAAACGTCATTGAAGCAGATCAAAGTAAATATGAAGGCGGTATTTCAGTAGTACCTGTATACTTGGCGAAAGGGCTAGAATTTGATGCCGTTCTATTAATGGACGTTGATGAAGAACATTATAAAAATACAAAACACGATGCGAAGTTATTGTATGTCGGATGTACAAGATCGCTTCATGATTTATGGATTTTGCATAGCGGAGAAGCATCGCCTTTAATTAAAGGATTAAAATAAATATGAAAAACAAGAGGATTTTCTAGTAACAAAAAGAAGAACCTCTTGTTTTTCTATATAAAGACATGGAGAGAAACTAACTATGATTACAAAGGTAATAACAAAAAGAAATTGGGAAATTGCAAAGATAAATGGAGAAATTAATGAAACTTCACTAAGAGAAGAGGGGTTTATTCATTGTTCATTTTTAAAACAAGCTTTAGAAGTTGCTGAAAAACATTTTAGTCATGAAGAAGATGTTTTATTACTGACAATTGATCCATCCTTAATAAAAGCAGAAATAAAATATGAACTTGCTTCTAATGGTCAAGAATATCCGCATGTATATGGAGTAATTCATATTGAATCAGTTGTAAATGTTACCCCATTTATTAAAGAAAAAGGAGAGTTTATATCACAAGAGGTACAAAATTAAAATTGTTATAAGCATTTAAATTGGCCAGAAAAGCACAAAATATATAGTTTGTGCTTTTTTATTTTCTATTTTTTGTAAATGCTTATTGTTTTTATCACATTAATACTGTACGATACATAGTATAAAACACATACTGTATGACATATAGTAATGAAAATGAGGTGAGTGAATGGATGCTTTATTAAATTCGTTAATTACTGAACTAAGAAGAGGTACATTAACATTAGCGGTTTTAAGCCAGTTAAGAACACCGCAGTATGGGTATTCACTTGTCCAATTATTGGAACAATCAGGGATTACAATCGATCAAAGTACGTTATATCCACTACTTCGTCGATTAGAAAAGCAGGAGCTAGTAACGAGTAGTTGGGATAAAACGGAGAGTAGACCTCGTAAATATTACGTTTTAAGTGAATATGGATTAGAGATATTTTTGCAGCTGAAGAAAGAATGGATAAAGGATTCGAAAGAGCTTTATAACCTATTAAAGGAGGAGGACAAAAATGAATTTGATTGATATTTATGTAGAAGAAGTAGCGAAGAGATTACCTGAAAAAAATCGTGACGATATTATTCTTGAATTACGGTCAACAATCGAGGATATGTTACCTGATGATTATAGTGAAAACGACGAAAAAAGAGTTCTTGAAAAATTGGGAAGTCCCGTTTCATTGGCAAATGGATATTTGGATAGACCGATGCATTTAATTGGACCACGTTATTTTGATGTATATACGACGTTATTAAAAATGATTATACCAATTGCAGCTGTTATCGCACTCATTGCAATGGTTGCAGAAAATTTTGTAGGATATAATGGTGAGCAGGCGGTATTAAACGTTATTTTAAATTTGGTAGGTAAAGGAATTGGGGAAATTATCGAAGTAGGCCTCCATGTGTTTTTCTGGTTGACACTTGTATTTGCAATTTTAGAAAGAACAGATAAAGACAAAGGTACCCAACCGTTGACGACAAGTTTAAAAAAATGGACGCCTGATGATTTAAAAAATACTTCGTATGTTCCAAAGAAAAAGTCGATTTCAAAGTTCGAAGTATTTGGAGGGTTAATGTGGACGGCAATATGGGGAACACTTTATTTTTATGCGAATCATCTTGTAGGTGTATATCATGGTACAGAAAGCGGACTGAAGTTTGTCGCGCCAGCATTTAATCAAGATGTGTTACTGCAGTATTGGCCAATCGTTGTAATGATGATGGTGTTTGAAATAAGTATATCTCTTTATAAGTTAGTACAAGGACAATGGACGAAAAAGTTGGCAATTGGAAATGCTATACTCCAAATAGCTGGAACAATAGTATTCATTGTAATTGTAGTAAATCCGCATTTATTTAACGAAGGATTTATTCCGTATGTGGCAAATGTGTTTACTACTTCTCCAGAGGAATTTAAAAGGTGGTTAATGGGTGGAGGTATTATCATTTACATTATATCTGCGGTATTAAATATATTTGATGGTTTCCGAAAAGCTCGTATTCGTATGTAGTAGTGAAAGGAAAGAAGATAAACTTTAGGAAAGGAAGAAAACAATGATAAGGGAAGCAAGGAATCAAGATGTAGCATACATGTTAGATATTTATAATGATGCCATACTGTATACAACAGCCGTATATACGTATAAACCTGTAACCCTTGAAAATAGAATAGACTGGTATGAAACAAAAAAGGCTGAAGGTTATCCAATTTTAGTATACGAATTAGATAATAAAGTAGTAGGGTTTGCGACATTCGGGCCATTTAGAGCTTGGCCTGCCTATAAATATTCAATTGAGCATTCTGTGTATGTTCATAAGGAATATAGAAAAAATGGGATAGGAACTTCTTTAATGAAAGCATTGATCACAGTTGCAAAAAAAAGGGAATATATGACCTTAATTGCTGGAATAGATGCAGAAAATGAGAAAAGCATTGCCTTACATGAAAACTATGGATTTGTTCATGCGGGGACAATTAAGAAGGCTGGTTATAAGTTTAATAGGTGGTTAGATTTAGCTTTTTATCAATTGGAGCTTAATGGTCCTAAAAAGCCTACGGAAGAGTAAATGTTTGCATTATGCGAATTATGTATTTTAGAAAGGTAGCATGGAAAAATTTCATGCTATCTTTTTTATTGTATACATAAATATCATGTAACAAAAAAAGGTTTTTAATATTCTATATCGAATTTTGAGAAGATGATAAAACTATATAAAAAGAGGTAAGAATATGTATTTACAAAAAGCATACTAGGGGGGAGCGATTGAAAAGAAACTTAAAAACTCCAACAATTATCATATTAATTTTAACAATAATCGCTATTGAGGTTGGAATTGCGACTTATGATCATAATCTGTCATTAGATACGATTTACTTTGCAGCAATCCTTATTTGTATTGTATTGCTTTTTGGCACACGTGTTTCTGAAGAGAAAGTAAGTATATCGAAAGAGAGACGAAGAAAAACAGCTCTTATATTTTGGCCATTTATTTTATTGTCTATCGCTTGCTTTGCGGTAACTAGTTATATAAGAACAGGGTATGTCTCTATACCAGGCATAATTGGTTTTTCATGCTTTGTTACTTATGGTGGATTCGTGTTTATTAGTATTTTAAAAAGGAAAAATTAAAGGTGGCTTACTAAGTTGAAAGGAAGAAATATATGAAACACATAGAAAATGGTACTCGCGCTGAAGGAGAATACATAAAAAATAAAGTAATTCAATATAACATGTCGATTTTAAGAGATGAAGCAAAACAGCCGATGGAACAAGTAAGTTTTGTAGTGAAAGATGAGGATGGAAAAATATTTGGTGGGGTAACAGGAACGATGTATTTTTATCATCTTCATATAGATTTTTTATGGGTTGATGAAACAGTTCGTCATGATGGTTATGGTAGTCAACTGTTACATAAAATCGAAGACATTGCGAAGGAAAAATGTTGTAGATTAATATTATTAGATTCATTTAGTTTTCAAGCACCAGATTTTTATAAAAAGCACGGCTACCAAGAATACGGTGTTGTTGAAGATCACCCTAAAGGACATAGTCAACACTTTTTAGAAAAGAGGTTATAGGAATCGTGTTCGTACCCTAGAAGAAAAGTGGATTTTAAAAGCATCACCAATAAGGTGATGCTTTTTTACTTTTGTTTATGGCAATTACTTAATCTGATGCAATTATGGAAACAAATAGTACGATTCGTATTACTATGATTTTCTTTTTTATTTGAAATGAGTTACTGTCTTTGTAGAGGACACTTGTAGTATAGGTTTTTCTAACAAATGCTGTTGAATTATTAAGAGCAGAAGAGCAATAAGACGAGCTCTGAATATAATACTAATAAAGGAGGTGTTAAGCAATGGGTTACATTGTAGATATTTCAAAATGGAACGGTAACATTAACTGGGATGTAGCCGCTCCACAACTAGATTTCGTAATCGCTAGGGTACAAGATGGATCAAATTATGTAGATCCTTTATATAAAAATTATGTCCAAGCAATGAAAACTAGAAATATTCCATTTGGTAACTATGGATTCTGTCGCTTTATTTCAATTGCTGATGCGAAGAAGGAAGCGCAAGATTTTTGGAATCGCGGTGATAAGAGTGCTACAGTTTGGGCTGCTGACGTAGAAGTGAAAACAATGGATGATATGAGAGCTGGTACACAAGCTTTTATCGACGAGTTACGCCGATTAGGTGCTAAGAAAGTTGGCTTATATGTTGGGCATCATGTATATGAGCCTTTCGGTATGGCGAACGTAAAAAGTGATTTTTTATGGATTCCTAGGTATGGCGGTAATAAACCAGCATATCCTTGTGATATTTGGCAATACACTGAGACAGGTAATGTACCAGGTATCGGTAAATGTGATTTAAACCAATTAATAGGAAATAAGCCCCTTTCTTGGTTTACTGAATCGGTACCAAAACAAGAAAACATACAAGCGCAAGTTTCTAAACAAAATATTATCCAATCGGGTGCTTTTTCACCATATGAGGCTCCTGAAGCTATGAGGGCTTTAACATCGGTAAAAATGACTGCGACCTTCATTTTACAATCAGATGGCTTAACGTATTTTATTTCGGATCCAACTAGCGATGCGCAATTAAACGGTATGAAAGGTTGGCTTGATAGGAAGGGTTGGTGGTATGAAGTTAAATAATAAAAAATAACTAGCTGCTATTTGTGCAAAAAAAAGAGCCATCCTTTTGGAGGGCTCTTTTTTCTATTCAAATAGCTTATTCATTAAATCTTGGATTTCACGTCTTCTTTTATCTGTTTCGTTCTTATCAATTGTATACTTATCATTCTCGATTATAAGTACATCACCTTCTTTTGCAGTGGAAGGGATTTTGGATTTAGGTACATCAATTGTTACGTTATTCACTTCAATAACTGCTAGTTCGCCTTCAAAACGGTCAATAATACCTCTTTTCATAATTATCTCTCCGTTCTTACAGAAATATTTGAACCATCACTATTAATAACTACAGTGCCATTTAAATCTGTTCTATATACCTTAACAGACATTGCATTCAACTTTTCTAAAGTTTCCTGCGTAGGATGGCCATAGCGGTTACCTGCACCTGCACTAATCACAGCGATACTTGGTTTCACTGCATCTAAAAATGGCTGAGAAGAAGAAGTCTTACTTCCGTGATGACCTGGTTTTAATACATCTGATTTTAGGTTAGAACCATGTGTTGCAACCATATCTTTCTCACTTTTAGATTCAGCATCACCTGTGAATAAGAAGGATTCGCTACCGTGTGTTACTTTTAATACAGCACTCCACTCATTTAGATCGTTACCGTATTCTTTAACGGGAGCTAAAAATTGTGAGTTTAAACCATTGATTGGTAAAGTTACACCAGATTTTGCTTCTTTAATTGTTAATTCTTTGTTTGCTACTGCAGTTAGGAAGTCTTTAAACGTTTGTGTCGTATGACTTACTTTAGGAGCGTAAACGTTTTTTACATTCATGGAATAAAGGACTTCATCTAATCCACCTACATGATCAGCATCAGGATGCGTAGCAATCATATAATCAATAGTTTGGAATCCTAGTCCTTTTAAATAATTTGCTACTACTTTACCTTTTCCGTTGTTACCAGCGTCAATAAGGATAGTTTCTCCACTTGGGGATTTAATAAAAGTAGCATCACCTTGTCCGACATCAATATAATGAACCTCTAAATTACCTTTAGGCTTAGGAAGAGCTGGACGGAAATTTGGTTCTAATACACGAGCCAAGAATGCAGCGAATTGCTCACGAGTTACTTTTACATCTGGACCAAATGTACCATCAGGAAATCCAGCAGTGATATTATTTTGAGCTAAAATTTTGACATAATTGTAACCCCAGTGATTAGATGGAACATCAGGGAAATTGACGTCGGCACCTGTAGGTTTCAAATCAAAAGTTTTAACAAGAACTACAGCCATTTCTGCACGAGATAATGAGCGATCCGGGAAGTAGTTTTTTTCACGTTGTACAATGTTATTGTGTGCTAACTTATGTACAGAATCGTAATAATAGATACCTTTAGTTACATCTGAAAAAATATGATTATAACTAGATGGCTTTTCTAATTTTAAGGATAAATCTAGCATTAAGGCCATTTGTCCACGCGTTACATGATCGCTAGGCTTAAAATATCCTTCTGGAGTACCATTAATTATACCTTTATCCGATAAATAGTTAATTTCTTTAATTGCCCAATGATTAGATTGGACATCTGGAAAAGCTTTAGCACTTGTAAAACTAGGGATGCATAACGATAAGATTATGACAAATGCTGTTAGTAATAAACTAAACTTTTTCAAAAAATCGCCTCACTTTATGTATTTTTCACCTAATTAACTTTACTAGTTCTTGAAAAAAATTCAAGCTTTAATAGTTAAATAGTATATGAGAAATGCTTTTGGTATTTTATTCACTGGTTTTCTTTTATCCTGTATATTTAGTATAAGGAATGTGAAAAGGAGAGTAACGATTGCAATTGTAAAATTGATATTATAAATTAATCTTATGTAGGTTTTCATAACAAGATGGATTCTATAGTTTTATATTGAAGAAAGTAAGATAAAATAAATATAATGAGCAGTTTGATGGGAGAAAGTAAATGTACACGTATAAATTGCAACATGAACAACCAATCTGCGTAGGCAAAATAAAAAAACTTTATGACTCTGTCGGCTGGTGGCCAGAAAGAAAAGAAATCGATATTCAAAATATGTTAAAAAATAGTATAGCGATTGGAGTATGGGAAGAAAATGAATTAATCGGATTTGCTAGAGTTATTTCTGATGGTGTTTTTCGAGCGTACATAGAAGATGTTGTCGTACATAAGAGTGTAAGAAATCAAGGTATTGGGGAGAAGATGCTTACAATATTACTTCAAGAGATATCTCATGTTCATATTGTTAGTCTATTTTGCGGAGAGAATTTAATAAAGTTTTACGGCGAACAGCAATTTCAAGCGACGAAACAAATTGTAATGCATCGTAATCAAATCGTGAAAGAATAAGAGGTGCCAATAAGAATGAATGCAACTAGAACATATTGTTTATCGAAAAGAAAAGCAACAGAAGATTCACCAGATGGTTGGAATGCAACATGTATGAGGCTTAATAATAAAATATTTGCGATTGTAAATCATGAAGAAGGAGAAAAAGCTGCGATTACATTAAAATGTGACCCAGAACTTGCACTAAGGTTAAGAGAAGACTTCCCAGAAACCATAATTCCTGGTTATCATATGAATAAAAAACATTGGAATACAGTGTATATACATAAAGATGTAGAGCAGGAGCAAATTAATAAGATGATTGATTGGTCATATGATTTAGTTCTACAATCATTTTCAAAGAAAAAGCAGCAAGAGTTATTAGATTAGTATGTATAAGGGGTGGATGTATTGAAAGACACGATCAAAGGTACATATGATAAATTAGCGAGTACATATAAAGAAAATTTAGATGTGGCAAATCCATATAACAGTTATTACGAAAGACCAGCGATGATGGAGATGATTCCAAAGAAGTTAGAAGGGAAGAGTATACTAGATGCTGGATGTGCAGCTGGATGGTATACTTCTCAATTTGTAGAAAGAGGAGCAAACGTTACTGCAATTGACGTAAGTTCTGAAATGATAAAAGCTGCAAAGGAAAGTATGGGTGATAAAGCAAAGTTTCTTTGTCAGGACCTACAAGAAGTATTACCATTTGAAGATAATACATTTGATATTATTGTAAGTTCGTTAACGCTTCATTACTTGAAAAATTGGAATATAGTATTTCAGGAGTTTCGCCGAGTATTGAAGCCTGGTGGAGAATTTATATACTCCATTCATCATCCTTTTATGGATTTTACAAAGTTTACTAGTGAAAATTATTTCGAAAAACAATTATTAGTCGATACTTGGGTTAAACCAAATATTACAATAGAAGTTAGCTTTTTTAGAAGGTCACTTCAAGACATAATTAATGAAACAACAAATTATTTCGTGTTAGAAAAAATGGTGGAACCGAGGCCAATTGAAAAGATGAGGGAAGTAAACGAAAAATCATATCATTATCTAAATACAAATCCACATTTTCTTATTACGAAAGCCATTAAAAAATAGGTAGTAAAATTTTTATATTTTACTACCTATTTACAATTTCAAATTACATATTAGGAGATCTTGAGATGAAAACGAAACGAAATAGACTATTATATGTACTGTTTACTATCGTTGTAATTATTTTAGGTCTTAGCTCTAGAAAGTTGGCTTTTGCGTTACCTCAGCTATTAAATGACTACTTAGGCGATGCTTTATGGGCATTGATGATTTTTACTGGATTCGGATTTTTATTTCCTAAAATAGAAACGAAGAAATTGGCTTTTATTAGTTTGCTATTTTGCTACGGGATTGAAGTGAGCCAATTGTATCATGCTGAATGGGTAGATAGTATTCGTGCAAAGACTTTAGGTGGACTTGTATTAGGTTACGGATTTTTGTGGAGTGATTTAGTTGCTTATACAATTGGTGTTGGAGTAGGATTTCTTTTTGAGTTTATATTACGGAAGAAATAAGAGATGTAAAAAGGGGTATTTATGAAAAAAACCATATTAATAGGTTCTGGTGGTTCAGGAAAATCTACATTAGCAAAGCAATTAGGAAATAAATTAAATATTAAAGTACATCATCTTGATGCGTTATTTTGGAAACCAAATTGGGAGGGTGTACCGAAAGAGGAGCAAAGAAAGGTTCAAAATGAATTAGTTAAAGAAGATGAGTGGATTATTGATGGGAATTATGGCGGGACAATGAACATAAGAATTAACGCAGCTGATACAATTATCTTTCTTGATATTCATAGAACAATATGTGTTTATCGTGCTTTTAAAAGGGTTGTACAATATCGGAATAAAACAAGACCGGATAGGGGTGCTGGATGTGAGGAAAGGTTTGACTTGCAATTTTTTAAATGGATATGGGAATATCCTAAAACAAAACGACCTTCAATTTTAAAGAGGCTAAATCAATTGAGTAAAGATAAAGAAGTTATTATTTTAAAATCCTCAAATGAAGTAAGACTATTTTTAGAGAAGTACGATACCATAAATAGTTAGATTATAAAAAGAAGTAACATGGGGGGATAGGATTGAATAGATTCATTGGCCCGGTTGATTCTAATATGGTGAAAATTCCAGAAGGAAAAGTAGTATTAAGAGATGATCGAATTAAAAAAGAATGGCAAGTCCAAGTTAAACCATTTCTTCTAGCAAAGTACGTTGTAACGATGGAATTATATGATGCGATTGCAAATAATAAACCAAATTTATTCAAAGATAAAAATAAACCAGTTGTAAATATTTCTTGGAATGATGCCATTGTATTTTGTAATTTACTTTCAAAAAAAGCAGGATTAAAAGAATATTATTCTATTAGTGATGATGGTCTAATTGTTAGTTGTAATTTAGATTCAATTGGCTACCGATTACCTTTTGAAGCAGAGTGGCAATATGCATGTAAAGCGGGAACTACTGGATACATATATGGAGATCTGAAAGGAATTGCTTGGTATAATGAAAATTCAGATGGACGTATTCATGAGGTCGGAAAAAAAGAGCCGAATGCATGGGGCTTGTATGATATGTTAGGAAACGTTTGGGAATGGTGCTATGATTTGTATGATGAAAAGGTATATGGATCGTACCGAATTTTCCGAGGCGGTAGTTGGGCTGAAGAAGCTAGAGGTTGTGGGGCGACTTGTCGCCGGCGTAGCCATCCTACATTTCATATAGATGATCTTGGATTTAGGCTTGCAAGGTCAATTTAATAAAAGCATGGTATATAACAAAGTGTTTGGAGAGTATCTATATTCTTAACATAATAGACAAGATTTGACGTAAGGAGTGTTCATAATGGCACGTGTTTTATTCATTAATACTGGATCAGAAGGACATATAAATCCAACATTGCAAGTCGTAGAAGAATTAGTTTCACGTGGGGAAGAGGTAATTTATTTTTCAATAGAATCTTTTAGAGAGTGTATTGAAAAGACAGGTGCTACTGTACGAACAATTGACGAGCAAAAGTTTATAAAAGCTTTTCTTTCCGGTGGTCGAAATTATTTATTAGAAAGAATTAACGGCCTTTTGCATACAGTGGATGTTGTGATACCTAGTGTTCTAGAGCAAATTGAAGGGGAACATTTTGATTATATTATTCACGATTCGATGTTTGGCTGTGGCCATATAATTTCTCAAATTCTAAAGCTTCCAGCAATAAATTCTTCTGCATCTTTTGCACAGGATGAAAAAGCATTTGAACAAATGTTAGCCCACTTGTCTAAAAATATCCCAGTGGAAGATCAAGATAGGATACATAATGATTTTGAAAGCTTAACAAAGGGAATTGCGGAAAAATACGGAGTTAAAATAAACTCGCCGTATGAAGTTTTCTGTAATCCAGCGCCACTTACTATTGTGTATACAATAAAGGAGTTCCAACCTTTTGGAGATATGTTTGATGAAACATTTACATTTGTAGGTCCATCTATCTCTACACAAGTGAAAAATGAAGAGTTTGATTTTACTGCAATTGAAGAAAAAAGCCCGATTTACATTTCATTAGGTACTGTTTTTAATGAATCCCTTGATTTTTATAAACTATGTATGAAGGCGTTTGAGAATAGTGATTATACTATTGTGATGTCTATTGGCAATAAAACGAAAATAAGTGATTTAGGTAAAATTCCTAAAAACTTCATTGTGAAAAATTATGTACCACAAACAAAACTACTTACATATACAAAGTTATTTATTACACATGGTGGGATGAACAGTACACATGAAGGACTATATAACGGGATTCCGCTTATTGTAATTCCGCAAAGTGCAGATCAGCCAGCTATCGCAAAGCAAGTGGAGAATCTTGGAGCTGGGGTTAAGTTGTCAATGAAGGAACTAACTGAAGAACAACTACGTGAAAGTGTAGAACTCATATTAAATAATCCTTCATTTAAAGAAGTTGCTTTGAATTTGAAGGAGTCTTTCCGAAAATCCGGTGGGTATAAACAAGCTGTTGATGAAATTTCTACATTTGTAGGTCAGTTATAAATAGAAAATTATACATGAGAAGAGTGTCTATATGAAATGATATAGACACTCTTCTTTTATATGAAGCGGAGAATTCGTTGTTTTGAAATGTTAAATATTCTGTTTTATAAATTCGGACCATAGTTTTACGTGTTACTAATGCTTTCATCATTTCTGCACAACTTCTGCACATACTTTGATGATTTCTATGTCATGATATATTCATCAAGTGAAATATTTCACAAGAAATGAAATGTATTTTCACTGCGGTGTATGCATAATTAATACATACATCGATACAAGATTGTCTCTTGTTATTCTTTTACATCGAAGCCCAAATTACACTACAAAGTATAACAAGAAGGGGACAGGAACATGAATAATCGATTATTAAAACAACTACAAAACATGAAAATGAACAAAAAAAGTCTAGGAGCTGTTGCATTAACAGCTGGGATTATTGGCACGACTCTTATTCCTCAAAACGCATACGCACACGGTTTTGTTGAAAAGCCTGCCAGCCGATCTGCTTTATGTAGTCCAACTTATGGCGCACTAAATGTAAACTGCGGAAGTGTTATGTATGAACCGCAAAGCTTAGAAGCACCAAAAGGATTCCCGCAAGGTGGCCCAGTTGATGGACAAATCGCTTCTGCAGGCGGAAAGTTTGGCGGTATTTTAGATCAACAAACTGAAAATCGTTGGTTTAAAAATACAATCACAGGCGGAGAAAATAGTTTTACTTGGAAATATACAGCACCTCACTTAACGAGTAAATGGCATTACTATATTACCAAAAAAGGATGGAACCCAAATAAATCGCTTACAAGAGCAGATTTTGAACCAATTGGAACTGTACAACATGATGGTTCTGCAGCTTCAAATCATTTAACTCACAAAGTTAATGTACCTACTGATAGAAGT
Organism: Bacillus sp. BC08; assembly: GCF_054326875.1. Classification (NCBI taxonomy): domain Bacteria; kingdom Bacillati; phylum Bacillota; class Bacilli; order Caryophanales; family Bacillaceae; genus Bacillus; species Bacillus sp. BC08. Next base: position 371,383 of record NZ_JBTGPA010000031.1, read on the forward strand.
GGATACCATGTGATTTTAGCAGTATGGGATGTAGCTGATACAGCAAATGCATTCTATAATGTAATTGATGTTAATCTTATCAATGATGTGAAACCAGATATAGAAGCTCCAAGTAGTCCAAATGGAATTCAGGCACAAAAAGTAACATCGAATAGTATAGAACTAACATGGAATCCTTCTACGGATAATGTAGGGATAAAAGGGTATCAAATCTTCCGTAACGGAGAGATGATTGACACAGTCCCAGGAACTCATTTTATTGATAAAAAATTAAAACCAAGTACAGAATATTCGTATACTGTAAAAGCAATTGACGCAGCTGGAAATGTCTCGAAAGAAAGTACAGCACTTTCAGTAAAAACAACAGTTGAGGCTCCTGATACAGAAGTACCAACACAACCAACAGGATTACATAGTATGGGAACGACAGCGTCAAGTGTAGATTTAATGTGGAGTCCATCTGACGATAATATTGGTGTAGACCATTACGATATTTATAGAGAAACAGAAGGATCAATGAAAAAGATTGCAACATCCAATACGACTTCTTATATGGATAAAAATTTACTGCCTAATACTACTTATAAATATGTAGTGAAAGCTGTTGATGTAGCTGGAAATGAATCTGTACAGAGTGATATGTTCACAATTACTACAAAAACTGAAAGCGTTTCATATGAAGAGTGGGATGCAAAGAAAGTATATGAAAAGGGAGATAGAGTTCTACACGAGGGTAAAGTATATGAAGCAGTCCAGAGTTATAAAGGAAATGGGGATCCAAACTGGATTTATGCCTTATCATTATGGAAAACAGTGTAAGCTTTATCTAGGTATGAACTAAGAGATGATGGGCTTTGATGCAAAAGGAAATCTTGAGAATTCACTTTTCTATTAATAAAAAAGGGTAGTATATGAATTCATATACTACCCTTTTTATTATGATAATACTCTCGTCATAAGAACGTGCGGAATACCATCTTCCATAAATGCATCTGAAGAAGTTTGATAACCTAGTTTTTTATAAAATCCTTCAGCTTGTGTTTGACCGTGTAGTTTTACTTTTGTTGCTTCTTTGTCACGAGCAATTTCTTCTAGCGCTTTGATTATTACTTTTCCTAATCCGTATTTACGATAGTCTTTTAAAATACAAATACGTTCTAATTTTCCTGCACCGTCAACAAATCGTATACGACCTGTACCTACAGGAAGTTCGTTATAATAAACTAAAATGTGTTTACATTTGTCACTGATTTCATCGAATGTATCAAATTCATCTTCAAGAGGGACATTTTGTTCTTTTACAAATACTTCTTTTCGAATATGAAAGGCAGTTTCTAAATCAGTAAGTTCTGTTATGAGTTTGGAGTGCAAATTGTTCAGCCCTTTCTAGCGTGATGTGCTTTTGTTTTCATAGTATATCATAATACCGCGCTATAAAGAGAAAATATAAAAAGCTGACTGTAAGAGTCAGCCTTCATTATAGTTCCTTTATCCCATTTTTTGTTCCAATAATTGCCTTATTAGTCATGTTAATAAACAACCCTGTTTCAACTACGCCTGTAATCATTTTTAATTTAGTGTGTAAATTGGCGGGATGCGTTATGTTTTGAGGGAATACACAATCAATAATCACATTATTGTTATCGGTAATAAACATTTCATTATTTTTTAAACGTAACGTTGTTTGACAACCTAAAGATTGAATATTCCTTTCGGTTTGTTTCCATGAAAAAGGTGTAATTTCAACAGGTAATGGGAATGTACCTAAATGCGTTACGAGTTTTGATTCATCAGAAATGATAATTAGTTCTTTAGAAGATGAGGCAACGATTTTTTCACGAAGTAATGCGCCACCGCCGCCTTTTATAAGCTGTAAATTTGAATCAATTTCATCTGCACCATCGATTGTAAGATCGAGTATATCAATTTCGTTTAAGGAGATTAATGGAATAGAAAGTTGTTTAGCTAGAGATTCCGTTTCTTTTGAAGTTGGTACAGCTTGAAATGATAAGCCTTCCTTTACACGCTCACCTAATTTTTGTATCGTCCAATATACAGTAGAACCTGTGCCTAGTCCAACTTTCATCCCTTCTTTTACAAAGTTAGCAGCATATTCACCTGCGAGCTGTTTTAAATTTAGCATATTATTCTGCTGGACGCGGGCCTGCATCAAGACCTGAATTTTCTACTGTAAGTATAGGGCGAACGACTATATCTTTATGTACGTGCATTTGGCATGATAAACGTAAGTGATCTTCAATTCCTTTTTCCGTAATCGCATTTTTTTCATTAGAACCAGCTTCACAAAACTCACCTGCTATAATTTCTACTCTACAAGTTGTGCAGCGTGCTTTCCCGCCGCAGCGATGGAGAATGTGTACACCGTTATCTTCAATCGCTAATACTAATTTGGTGCCTTCTTTTACATCAAAAGTTCCCGCACCTTCAATTGTTAATTTTGGCAAAATTGTTCCTCCTCAAGTAAAATTGTACATAACATATTTATGACCGCGAATTATTAAACATAAACATAATTTTTTTATATGCCCCGTAACTTTTTTATTTGTTGAATCGTTAATTAAGTAAGCGCTGAAAAGGAGTGGTTATTTTGTGCACAAAAGTAACTCATATGTTTAAAAATCATATCGATACGAATCATTCAAATATAAATTTTTTAATTGAGCAATACGAAGAGGTAAAAAGGTACTGTACATTTTTAACGAAAAACAAATGGGACGGTGAAGACCTTGCCCAAGAAACAATTTGTAAAGTTCTTCAAAAATATAGTAATAAAGATATTTGTATGACGCTTGTATATAAAATAGCTCGAAATCGTTGGATAGACCAGATGAAATCAAAATCAGTTCATGAAAAAATAAAGGACCAAATTACTTTTGAAGAACCACAAGAGAACATTGCAGATTTGCATGAAATGGTAGGGAAAGTATTATCGTTACTCAATGTACAACAATCCACAATTTTATTATTAAAGGATGTTTTTCAGTATAGTATCGCTGATATTGCTAAAGTATGTTCCGTAACAGAAGGTGCAGTAAAAGCTTCTTTATTTCGGAGTAGAAATAGGCTGAAAACTGTAAGTGAAGAAGGGATTGAGATTGTAGAATTCACAGATGATATTGAAGTTGTAGTAACATCTATTCGTGAGGAAAAACCGGAATTGTTAACAAAGCTTCTTCCGACAATAGATTTTACTAAGTTACCATCTAAACAGCCAGTCTTATTATTTCATGCAAAAACACCTTCTTCCTACAGTTGTATGCTTTGCGCGGCATAACAATTATTGGAGGGATTAAAAATGAATGCAATTCCATATGTAGTAGAACAAACGAAATTAGGAGAACGTTCCTATGATATATATTCAAGGTTATTAAAAGACCGCATTATTATTATTGGTTCAGAAATAAATGATCAATTAGCAAGTAGTGTCGTAGCTCAATTATTATTTTTAGAAGCGGAAGATGCCGAGAAAGATATATTTTTATACATTAACAGCCCAGGCGGCTCAACGACAGCAGGTTTTGCCATATTAGATACGATGAATCTCATTAAACCAGATGTACAAACGCTATGCATGGGATTTGCAGCATCATTTGGTGCATTGTTATTATTATCAGGTGCAAAAGGGAAACGGTTTGCACTCCCTAATAGTGAAATTATGATTCATCAGCCACTTGGTGGTGCGCAAGGTCAGGCAACAGAAATTGAAATCACAGCGAAAAGAATACTAAAGTTAAAGCGTGATATTAATAAAATGATTGCAGAAAAAACAGGGCAATCAATTGAAAGAGTAGCACATGATACAGAAAGAGATTATTTTATGACTGCAGAAGAAGCGAAAGAATATGGGATTGTAGATGATGTTGTTACGAAAAAATAAGATAAAACAGGCTAGAGGATATGCTAACCCTCTAGCCTGTTTTATTAATCTTTTACCCATTCATCAACTAGCGCTTGATTCTTTTTAATCCATTTGCGCGCCGCTTCTTCAGGATCTTTCGTTTTATTTAACATGACCATTAATGTACCAAGCTGTTCATCGTTCATTTGCCATTTGTCAAAGTATTTTATGATATCCGGATGATCTTTTTCGAAACCTTTACGAACAGAGTAATAAATGTCATCTTTTTCACCATATACTTTCTTAGGGTCTTTTAAATATTTTAAGTCAAATTCCGAAAAGCCCCAATGCGGATTCCAAAGCGTAACAGCGATTGGTTTCTTCTTCGTATATGCTTTCTTTAGTTCGCTCATCATCGCAGCTTCAGAAGATTGGACAAGTTTTAGTTTAATATCATATTCCTTCATTGCTTTGTTCGTTAAATTCATAAGACTACTACCGGGCTCGATTCCGACAATTTTGTTATCTAGCTCATCTTTATGTGCATTTAAATCCTCAATACTGTTAATGTTTTTCATATAAGAAGGGACGACGAGGCCAAGTCCAGTACCTTCATACCATTTGGATTTTAAGACAATGTCATCTTTATAACGAGCATTTAACGGTTTATCCGTAACGGGTAGCCACACTTCTAAATTAGCATCAACATCACCGCGAGCAACGCCAGTCCAAATTGCCGCTTTTTCTAAGTACATGAGTTCAACCTTGTAGCCTTTTTGTTCTAATAGAACTTTCCACATATTTGCCGTTGCAATGTTTTCTTTCCAACTTGTTACACCTAGTTTAATTTTTCCTTTCGAATTTGCATTTGTTGCATTACATGAAGAGAAAATCATAGTAATAAATAATGCAAGGCATATAAGCCATATTTTCTTTTTCATTGAGAACCTCCTAAGAAACGTTTGCCTTTTAAATAAATGTATAAGTAAGCATTCTTATTATGAACGGAAACGAGAATTTTAAATAAATCTTATGAATGTCATTTTTATGTAATATTTCTTTGCAAAATCGCAACACTATGTGAATAGATGGGTAGAAAAGGAGTAGTGACATGGATAATACAAAGGTGCGTGTTGAAAACGTAACAAAAGTATTTGGGAAACACCCGCAAAGAGCGCTTACCTTATTAAAAGAAGGAAAAAGCAAATCGGAAATTTTGAAAGAGACAGGAATGAATGTTGGTGTAAAAAAGGCAACGTTCGAAGTATATACGGGAGAAATTTTTGTAATTATGGGTTTGTCTGGTAGCGGGAAATCAACGTTAGTTCGTATGTTAAATCAACTAATTAAACCAACAGCGGGGCATATATACATAGATGGTGAAGACATCGCAACAATGGGGAAAGAAGAGTTACGAAGAGTGAGAAGAACGAAGATGAGTATGGTGTTTCAGAAATTCGCTCTATTCCCGCATCGTACCGTTTTGCAAAACGTTGCATATGGATTAGAAATACAAGGAGTTCCAGTAGAGGAACGAGAGAGAAAAGCGTTAGAGTCTTTGAAATTAGTTGGATTAGACCATCATAAAGATAATTATCCTAGTCAACTTAGTGGTGGTATGCAGCAGCGTGTTGGCATTGCAAGAGCACTTACGAATGATCCAGATGTTTTACTTATGGATGAATCATTTAGTGCATTAGATCCACTAATTCGAAAAGAAATGCAAGATGAACTGTTAGAATTACAAGATAAAATGGAAAAAACAATTATTTTTATTACGCATGATTTAGATGAAGCCCTTCGAATTGGTGATCGAATTGCGTTAATGAAAGATGGAGAAGTTGTTCAAATTGGAACACCAGAAGAAATTATGATGAGTCCTGCCAATGAATTTGTAGAGAAATTCGTGGCGGATGTAAATTTAGGAAAAGTAATTACGGCGGAATCTATATTAAAACGACCAGAGACGTTATTGATTGATCGTGGACCTCGTGTAGCACTTCAAATTATGAGGAATGCAGGTGTTTCTACTGTATATGTTGTTAACAAAAAATATGAGTTTTTAGGGATATTAACTGCAGATGATGCGAGTAAAGCAGTACAAAAGCAATGGCCAATTGCTGATTTATTGCTTAACGATATCCCGCACGTGTATGTAGATACTTTACTGGAAGAAACGTATGCGAAAATGGCGGAGATGAAATATCCGTTACCAGTAATCGATGAGAAGAAAAGGCTAAGAGGAATTATTAAACGCGAAAGTGTCATTCAAGCTCTTGCAGGTAATATTGAGGAAGAGGTGAAAGACGATGAGTAGTATACCACGTATTCCATTAGGGGAATGGGTCGACTCATTTGTTGCAAGTTTATATGAGCACCTTGAAGGCTTATTCCGAGGATTCTCTTATATTATCGGCGGATTCGTTGATTTACTCACTAATTTTTTAACAATAATACCGGCCATATTGATGATTATTATCCTTTGTTTCCTCATTTGGTACACAACGAGAAAAGTGTCTTTAATTATTTTTACACTGATCGGTTTATTATTTATTTTAAATATTAACTACTGGGCACAAACGATGCAGACATTAGCACTTGTACTTACGTCTGTTATTATTTCAATTATTGTAGGAATCCCAATTGGAATTTTAGCTTCTCAAAATGAACGCTTTTCAAAATTTTTAAAACCGACATTAGATTTTATGCAAACAATGCCGGCTTTCGTATATCTTATTCCTGCGATTACATTTTTCGGAGTAGGTGTAGTACCTGGGATTATTGCATCAGTAATCTTTGCGATGCCACCGACAATTCGGTTTACTGACTTAGGAATTAGACAAGTTCCAGAAGATTTAATAGAAGCAGCAAATGCGTTTGGTTCTACTGCATCACAAAAATTATTTAAAGTACAATTACCACTCGCAACTGGAACGATCATGGCTGGTGTGAACCAAAGCATTATGCTTTCCTTATCTATGGTAGTAACAGCATCTCTTGTAGGAGCACCAGGTCTTGGGGTTGATGTATACCGCTCTGTAACACAAGTAAATATCGGAATGGGATTTGAAGCTGGACTAGCTATTGTTGTCATTGCGATTATATTAGACCGTATTACACAAGGTTTTCATCAAAAAAGAAGATAAAGAAAAAACACACTTTATTATACAAAGTGTGTTTTTTTGTTTGAATAGATTACATACGAACAATGACAGAACCGCCAGCTGGGGCACAAACTTGGTTTTGTTTCTGTTCCATTGACTTAATTAAATGATTATTTTCTTCGATTAATGAGATTAATTTCGCTAATTGGTTTTCAAGACTTGCGATACGCTGCATCATATATTGAGAATCATGATGCAGCTTATTCTTCATAGTATGGGGGAAATACACTTATTGTTGATTTATATTTGGATTCCAGCGAGTATGCATTCGAATCGTTCTTATATTAAATGCCTACATATAATTAATGGTTACTTGAAATTTTTCATTATAAAAGGAGTATGTACAGAAAATGGAAAATATTATATGTGAAGTTAAAGTACATTTTTTAGAAATATTCAAGTGAAACAGTGAATATATTAATACATTCAAGTAAATGTATGTTATTTAGGGAGAAATGATGAGAGGAGATGCAATTGTGGCTAAAAATAATAAAAGGAATGATGCATTGGCAATCGGTGTCAGTATAGGGGTTGTAATCGGTGTGTTTCAAGGATTCTTTACTAATAATTTAGTAATAGGAATTGTGATTGGAATAGTAATAGGAATTGCGTTTTTGAAGAAATAGTAAGTTTTAAATTTATTTCAAAAAATGCCTAATTAAAAGAATGAATTTTCGGAATATAAATCCTGTTTTTCCTTTTTTTATGATATTATTAATAAAAAGGATGGTGAAGGATATGTCAACAAACAATCAAGTAGAACAAAAATGTTTTATTTGCGAAAAACATAGAGGAAACATTACAGTTCCAGGTGGAGCTATTTACGAAGATGAGCTCGTTTACGTGGGACATGTCCATTGGGATAGCGAAGAAACATACCTTGGTTATGTAATGATAGATATAAAAAGACATGTACTTGGCCTTGCTGAATTAACAGATGACGAAGCGAAAACGTTCGGACTTATAACAAGTAGAATAAGTAAAGCGCTAAAAGAAAGTGAAGGTGCAGAACATATTTACACTTTTGTTTCAGGGAATGGTGTACCACATATGCATATGCACATTATACCGCGTTATCCAAATACACCCAAAGAGTTTTGGTCACCAACTGAAGTAGCGAAATGGACTGGTGCGCCATATGGTGGCGCAGAGAAAATCAAAAAACTATGCGAAAGAATACGAAAGTATATGGTGAGTGAATATGCATACAACAAATAATAGACAATATTCATGGGTTGGAAATACGAAGATGTGTTTAGACGAAGTTTCAGTAAAACAATATGGTGATATCGTACTCGGTACATATGGTGGGAATATAAGTGCTGGAGCTAAAAAGAACGAAGATGGTGCGTTAGTTTGGTCGAATGGGGATTGGGAATTTGCAGCTATTTTAGATGGACATAATAGTGCGGAAAGTGTTGATTTAGTAGTAAATACAATCCAAAAAGAATATGAAAATATAAAAGTAATAATGAATGAATCGATTAATACAGTATTTCGATCTGTTGAAAATCATATACTTACAATTTTTCAGTCCACTTCATTTAAAGAAAAGTGCCAAAAAATTAAAGGTGAAACTGCTTGCTTAATATGTGTAAGAAAAGAAAATTATATATGGTGGTTATCTATTGGTGATTGTTTAGTTTATGTATTTCATGAAGAGCTACATAAGTTAGGACAATATGCATTAAATCAACGTCAGTTTTACGAATGGATAGGAAATGTAAATACATTTCATTTACCAGTTCCTTGCTACTCAACAGGCATTCGTGAATTACGTACTGGAAAGAATCGAATTGTCATGGTTACAGATGGGGTATTAGAATGCGGGGAAAGACACTATGAAACACCATTAAATCTGTATAACGATATGAACAGAAATACAATAGACCTTGAAGAAAGTGTTCATCATGTATTAGAGCACGTTCATTATCAATTCGGACGAGATAGTGCGACTATTATTAGTTGGGACGTTGAAAACAAAGAAAATGCTACGTATCCGAGTGATCAGCCGGATAAAAGGTAAAGGAGGAGACATCACTGCTTTTAGCTAAAGGGATTTTATTAGTATTATGGATCATATTCTTAGTTGTTTTGGAAAGAGTAGTGAGAAAAAAATTAAATATACCGAAACAAACTGGCTAGAATAGTAAATATGTAAATAAAGCTCATAAATGGGGCACTAGAGCTCTTATTATTTCTTATATAATTGTTACGATGATATGTGCAACTTTAAATCCTATTTATATTAGTAATTTACCCATATTATTTTTAATAACCTTATACTGCTTTCAATCATATATGGAGTGGAAATATGATAAAGAATCGAGGGAATATGTCATTTCTTTAGGAACAGTTCCATTATTAATAATAACAGGAATTATGATTAATCTTTTCTTTTATAGTTATTGGATTTAATAATCCTATGTGGAATGAATGGGGAGACAAAATAAAAATACCTAAATTACGTGCTGAAGTAATGATTTTAAATGAAGATCGTTCTGAAGTACTTGTACAATGTGATTTAAGTGAAACATTTTATCGTTTTCCAGGCGGTTCTATCGAATTTGGTGAAACTAATTGATAATACGAGAATTAATGGAAGAATACGATTTGAAGATTGATGTCCAAGAATTAGCCATTGTAAATGAGCATATTTTTGAGTGGAACAACGAAAAAGGACATCATTGCACATTGATACATTGGGGAACGGTTGAAGAGATAATTACAAATGAAATAAGACATAAAGAACATGAAGATATTATATTAATCTGGAAAAGTCTAGACGAATTAAAGGAGAAACGAACGTATCCTGAAGGGATTGTAAGTTATTTAGAGGAGAATAACCGAAATATAGTCCACTTTATTTCTAAAAATAAATAAAGTAATAGGAGGGGAACAACAATGAGTACCTCTACAATTTTGATGATTATTATCGGACTGGGTATTGGTGGATATTTCTTAGAACAGTTTTTAAGAAGAAAATTGAATATGGAGATAAGGGGCTTCTTTGGATATAAGCATGTGAATAGTTTACATGTAAAATTAGAAATAGGGCTTATTATTATTTATATAATAGGTAGTTGTTATTATATGTTTAAATTTGAAAACTCTAAAATGGCTTATGTCATGTTCACTTATTTAGGGATATCATGTACTTTAAGAGCATGGATGGAATGGAAGTATGATAGAGAATCAAAAGAATATATACTTTCGATAACGGGAATGGTTGCATTTATATTGATGATCTCAATACTAGTTTATTTCGTTCCACCTGCTGCATAATAAGGTGATTATTGATGGTACAAATCAATAGTTAACTAATAAATAAGAAACCATTTAGTAGTAAATGGTTTCTTATTTAAATTCATCATTTATTTTTGCTAATATGGCTGTAACGAAATTTGTTTTATCTTCAGCATATCGATGTTTATCATTAGGATTAGCTTGTGAAAGTAGAATCTTTAACTGTTCATACTGTATACGAGAAGTTTTGTTGTTTATTAAGTAATCTCTGAATTGTAATTGTTCTATTAAATATGTATTTCCTTGTTCATACATATGAATTTGATGAGTTCTTGGCTCTCCTTTATTAAAATAGTATCGTTCAGGCAGTACATCTTTTCTGTATTTATAGTTTAGTAGTTCTAATTTTTTAATACATTTTAAACCGTCCTTATAATCTTTTAATTCGATTGCAATATCAATAATTGGCTTTGCACTTAGATGTGGAATAGAGGTACTACCAATATGGTGTATCGCTAAAATATGTTCGCTAATTTGTTCCTCAATGAATTGTTTCTCTTTTATAAACTCAATTTCCCATTCTTCAGTCCACGGAACTAAAAACACTTTCCCATACGGTAAACCTAACATTTGATTCGCACCTCTTTCAAAATGGTTTTCAAAAGTCTATTACATTTTCTTGAAAGTTCTCAAAACAAGGTATTCCCACAATCTCCATGGAAGAATCTTCTTCGCAATGATCATAAATTTTACACCTTTTCCAATCGGATATCGTAAATTCGCACGCTTAGATTCAGCGATTTCTACGATTTTATTAGCAACATCTATCGGATTACCAAACGTCTCACTGCCGCTATTAATATGTTTTTGTATTTTATCCATATATTCTTTGTAAGGAGAAGATGTATTAGATTGGTTTGTAACTAGTTGTTTACCAACTTCCCAAATATTTGTGCTATAAGAACCTGGTTCTATTAAAGCAACATTTATTCCGAACGGTTTTACTTCTAAACGAAGGGATTCACTCCATCCTTCTAATGCATATTTTGAAGAAACGTAAGGGGATAGACCAGGGAATCCAATTTGACCACTGATGCTGCTTATATTAATGATTTTTCCGCTTTTTTGTACTCTCATATAAGGTAAAACAAGCTGAGTGATTGAAATAGCGCCAAAAAGGTTCGTTTCAAATTGTTTACGGTATTCCTCTACTCGAATTTCTTCTACAAAGCCCCCATGTGCATATCCTGCATTATTAATGAGAAGGTCTACTCTGTTTATTTCTTTTAAAAATAATTGAAAGTTATGTATAGAGTTTTGATCGGTTACATCTAATTGTTGAATTTTTATGTTTTGTTGTAAGTTGATTTTAGTAGCTTGAGATATTAAATCTTCTTGTTTATTAAGGTTTCGCATTGTAGCAATGACCAAATAGTCTTTTTTTGCAAGCTCAAGTGTTGTTAATAGACCGAAACCACTTGATGCCCCGGTAATAACTGCGATTTTTTTATTCATTTTTTGCTCGCTTTCTTTTTCTTTTATCATAACGAGTTATGAAAAGAAAATCTATTAATCTTACATTCGTTTTGAGAGCAATACCGTTAATTCTATTTTAAAAGAGGGAATTATTCGGACTCAGCGTATATAAAGAAGTGAGTATAAATACGTTAATGAAATGAGGGGGAAAAATGACTCATGTGAAAGATGTATTAGCAGATCAATTATTAGCGAATGCGAATGATCCTAGTTGGTATATGCCATTTTCAGATGCAGTGAAAGATCTATCTGAGAGAGAGGCTTTCTGGAAACCGAATGAAGAGAGTAATAGTATAGCTGAGATTGTACAACATTTATTGTATTGGAACTCAACGTGGCAAACTAGGTACAAAGAATCGAATGTGAATGCCGTGCCCGCTATTGGTGATAATAACAAAAGTTTTATGCTTTCAGATAATCAATCATTCGATGAGTTAAGAGAAAAACTACTAGAGAAACTGTTACAATGGCAAAAGCTTATAAATGAAGAGAAAGTTGAAAGCGATGTAGTTGGATTTCCTGTTTCTGCAAAGTGGTGGGAAGTGCTAGCAAATGTAACAACTCATAATGCCTATCATATTGGTCAAATTATTTATATCCGGAAGTTACAGAAGAGTTTTGATAATGAATAAGATAATAATTCTCAAAATAGGTGAACAAAAGTGGACAAAACGAGACAGATGTCTCATTTTGTCCACTTTTTTATTTTTAAAAGAAAGAGAAAACCCATGAAATCAATGATTAGAATTTGGCACAGTACTTGCGATATAAAAGATGAACAAAAAAATAGGAGGGCTGGACATGTTAAAAACAACTGAAAGTAAAGGGAATGAAATTACGAAAGAACAAGCTCGTTGGATGTATGAAAAAATGTTAGAAATTCGTAAGTTTGAAGATAAGGTACATGAATTGTTCGCGCAAGGCGTTTTGCCAGGTTTCGTTCATTTATACGCAGGTGAAGAAGCGGTAGCGGTTGGTGTATGTGCCCACTTAACAGATAGTGACAGTATTACAAGTACGCATAGAGGACATGGGCATTGTATTGCAAAAGGCTGTGACTTAAATGGGATGATGGCTGAACTTTTTGGGAAAGTGACAGGGTTATGTAAAGGTAAAGGCGGTTCCATGCATATTGCCGATTTAAATAAAGGAATGCTTGGTGCAAATGGGATTGTAGGCGGAGGTTTTCCACTTGCTTGCGGTTCAGCATTAACAGCTAAATATAAAGGAACGAAAGATGTGAGTGTTTGTTTCTTTGGTGACGGAGCAAATAATGAAGGGACATTCCATGAAGGGGTTAATTTAGCGGCGATTTGGAAGTTACCAGTTATTTTTATTGCAGAAAATAACGGTTACGGTGAAGCAACAACATTTGAATATGCTTCAAGTTGTGATTCCATTGCCGATCGGGCGAAAGCTTATAATATTCCAGGTGTTCAAGTAGATGGAAAAGATTTACTTGCAGTATATAAAGCAGCTGAAGAAGCGGTGGAGCGCGCACGTAATGGCGGTGGTCCAACAATAATTGAATGTATGACATATCGCAATTATGGTCATTTCGAAGGTGAAGCGCAAACATATAAAACTTCAGAAGAAAAAGAAGAACATTTAAATGAAAAAGATGCGATTGTGAATTTCCGTAAGCATTTAATTCATGAAGCTTTATTAACTGAATCTGAACTTGTGGATATGGAAAAGGCAGTAGATGAAGCAGTACAAAAATCAATTGAATTTAGTGAAAATAGTCCATATCCAGAGGATGAAGAATTATTAAAAGATGTATACGTTTCTTACAAATAAGAGGAGGGTGAAAAATAATGACTAGAACAGTAAGTATGTCAACTGCAATCAATGAAGCGATGAAAATATCAATGCGTCGTGATGAAAATGTAATTTTAATCGGAGAAGACGTTGCAGGCGGTGCACAAGTGGATCACTTGCAAGATGATGAAGCTTGGGGCGGTGTACTCGGCGTTACGAAGGGGCTTGTACAAGAATTTGGGCGGAATCGTATTTTAGATACTCCAATTTCTGAAGCAGGTTATATGGGAGCAGCAATGGCAGCTGCGGCAACGGGATTACGTCCGATTGCTGAATTAATGTTTAATGATTTTATTGGAAGCTGTCTTGATCAAGTATTAAACCAAGGTGCAAAATTCCGTTATATGTTCGGTGGTAAAGCGAAAGTGCCAGTTACAGTACGTACGATGCATGGTGCTGGTTTTAGTGCAGCGGCACAGCATTCACAAAGTTTATACGCTTTATTTACGAGCATTCCAGGGATTAAAGTTGTCGTTCCTTCCACTCCATATGACGCAAAAGGCTTATTATTAGCAGCAATTGAAGATGACGATCCAGTAATCTTCTTTGAAGATAAAACACTTTACAATATGAAAGGCGAAGTACCAGAAGGGTACTATACAATTCCTTTAGGAAAAGCAGATATTAAACGCGAAGGTTCTGATGTAACAATCGTCGCAATTGGAAAACAAGTTCATACAGCACTTGCAGCTGCTGAGCAATTATCGAAAAAGGGACTTGAAGTAGAAGTCATCGATCCACGTTCTTTATCACCACTGGATGAAGATACGATTTTAGCATCTGTTGAAAAAACAAATCGCCTAATTGTTATTGACGAAGCAAATCCAAGATGTAGTATCGCAACAGATATTGCAGCAATAGTAGCGGATAAAGGATTCGATATGTTAGATGCACCTATTAAACGAATTACAGCACCACATACACCAGTTCCGTTCTCGCCACCACTTGAAAAGTTATATTTACCAACGCCGGAGAAAGTAATTGAAACTGTATCAGAAATGATCGGAGACCAATCTTTATTACATGTGTAATGAAACGATGAGAAGGGAGAGAGAAACATGGCTGTAGAAGTTGTAATGCCGAAATTAGGTATGGCGATGAAAGAAGGTTTTATTACGAGCTGGAATATTAAAACAGGCGATCATGTAGTAAAAGGTGAACTAATTGCTAGTATTAACTCGGAAAAAATCGAAACTGAAATAGAAGCACCAGCGGATGGAACTGTACTTGATATAGCTGTAAGTGAAGATGAGGGAGTTCCACCTGGCACTGTAATTTGCTACATCGGTAAGCACAATGAAAAAGTAGAAGTCTATGAAAGTACAAATGTTGTAGAAGAAAAAATACCTAATTTAGAATCTAAAAATGTACAACATCCAGAACCATATGCGAAAGAAGTAGCAAAGCAAAGAATCAAAATTTCACCTGTAGCGAAGAAAATTGCAAAGTCTGAAAATCTAGATATCAAGGCATTAGTTGGTACAGGTCCTGGTGGAAGAATTACAAAGGTAGATGTGTTAAAGGCGCTTGAAGAAAGAGTGCTGATTCCAGAAGTACTTGAACAAGAAGAAAGTAAAGTCATTCCTGTGACTGGTATGCGGAAAGCAATCGCAAACCGTATGCATGCAAGTTTACAAAATAGTGCGCAATTAACATTAACGATGAAAGTAGATGTGACAGATTTAGTGGCTTTACATAAAGACATAGCGGAAGCTGTACAAAAACGATACGATAACAAACTAACCATTACGGATTTTGTTTCTCGTGCTGTAGTATTAGCTCTTGGGGAGCATAAAGAAATGAACAGCGCATATATAGATGATGCAATTCATCAATTTGAACATGTTCATTTAGGCATGGCAGTCGCGTTAGAAAAAGGATTAGTTGTTCCAGCTATTCGCTTTGCTCATAATCTATCTGTAGTAGAGTTATCTAAAGAGATTAAGAATGTGGCACAAAAGGCACGAGCAGGCAGTTTAAATAGTGATGATATGCAAGGAACAACATTTACAATTAGTAATTTAGGTAGCTTCGGTATTGAATATTTTACGCCGGTATTAAATACACCTGAAATTGGTATTTTAGGTGTAGGTGCAATTGAACATGTTCCTGTATATAAAGGGAAAAAATTAAGAAAAGGAAGTATGTTACCTTTAAGTTTAACATTCGATCATCGTGTATTAGATGGTGCACCAGCAGCTGCATTTTTACGCACAATTAAACGTTATTTAGAAGAACCTGTAACAATTCTTTTATAAAGAGAAGGTGAGAGAATGAGTAAATTAGTCGTTATTGGAGGCGGACCTGCTGGCTATGTAGCAGCAATTACCGCGGCCCAAAATGGGAAAGATGTCATTCTTATTGATGAAGCGGATCTTGGCGGGACTTGTTTAAATGTTGGTTGTATGCCTACGAAATCATTGTTAGAAAGTGCAGAAGTGCATGACATTGTGAGAAAAGCGAATCATTATGGAATTGCACTTAACAATGGAAGTATATCAATTGATTGGAAGCAAATACAGGCGAGGAAATCACAAATCATAACGCAGCTCGTCCAAGGAATTCAATATTTAATGAAGAAAAATAAAATACAAGTTATACAAGGTAAAGCGAGATTTGAAACGGATCACCGAGTGAGAGTTACACATGGTGATAAAGAAACCGTAGTAGATGGAGAACAATTCATTATAGCCGCAGGTTCAGAACCAACTGAATTACCTTTTGCTCCGTTTGATGGGAAGTGGATTTTAAATAGTAGCCATGCAATGTCCCTAGAAAATATACCGAAATCATTGCTAATCGTTGGCGGTGGTGTAATAGGGTGCGAGTTTGCAAGTATTTATAGTCGTCTTGGAACGAAAGTTATAATTGTTGAAATGGCACTGCAATTATTACCTGGTGAAGATGAAGATATCGCACATATTTTAAGAGAGAAACTAGAAAATGATGGTGTAGAAGTATTTACAGAAGCAGCTTTAAAAGGATTGAATAATTATAAGAAGCAGGCTTCATTTGAATATGAAGCAAGTATTCAAGAGGTAAATCCAGAATATGTTCTCGTTTCTGTCGGCCGAAAACCACGTGTACAAGAATTAAATTTAGAAAAAGCAGGTGTTCAATTTTCAAATAAAGGAATTTCTGTGAATAAACATATGCAAACAAATGTATCACATATTTACGCAGCAGGTGATGTGATTGGTGGAATCCAGCTTGCTCACGTTGCTTTCCATGAAGGAACGACAGCAGCATTACATGCGAGTGGAGAAGATGTGAAAGTTAACTATCATGCAGTACCTCGATGTATATACACATCCCCAGAAATCGCAAGTGTAGGTTTAAATGAAAAAGATGCAAGAGAGCAGTACGGTGACATACAAATTGGCGAATTTCCTTTTACAGCGAACGGAAAAGCGCTTATTATTGGAGAACAAACGGGGAAAGTAAAAGTTATTGTGGAACCTAAATATCAAGAAATTATGGGGATTTCAATTATCGGTCCTCGTGCAACCGAACTGATTGGACAAGGAACCGTAATGCTTCATACAGAAGTTACCGCTGATATAATGAGAGATTATATTGCAGCGCATCCAACTTTATCTGAAGCGATTCATGAAGCATTATTGCAAGCGATAGGACATGCTGTATATGCTTAAATAGAAATATAATAAACCACTATTCTCTAAATATATGAGAGAATAGTGGTTTGAATTTTTATAGAAGAAATTAAATAACTTTTTACTTTTTAACGTCAATCGCTGAAGTAATATCGTTCCAATCAGCAGCTAAATTAGCAGTTTTACCGTACCAATCAGCATGTTTGAATACAACACCTTTTCCATATCCTTGTGTTGAAGTATGCTCCCAAAGTGTCGTTGAATAACTTGCTGAAGGCGATGCTGTACTTACAGAAGAAATTCTGTCATTCCAGCTAGAAGGCAAGTTTTTAAAACCGCTGCTCCAGTAAATATATTGGCCACCTTTATCTTTATGTTCATAAAAATCAGTACTACCAGCACCGCTACCTAAAGGATTAATTTTATTTTTAAGTGCTTTTTTATCCTTTTCAATATAAGCATCTAATGTTTCACGGCTAGTAAAACCATAAGCTAGCCAATCTCCATTTTCATTTTGCTCAGGTAATACCATAGTAATTTGGATGTCTTTTTTCTCCTGATCACTTAATTTTGCAAAGGAAGTAACATTCTGTTCATCAACTTTTAAATAATCAAATGATTTAATTACATTACTTTTTTCTTCAGCACTTGCTACTCCTAGTCCTCCAGTTAATGCAAAACCCGCTACTAATGTCCCTGCTACTAATTTCTTCAACATATAACCATCCCTTTTTGTTTAGATTTTTGTACAGGTGAATCTTTGTACTAGTAAAATGTATTCCAAATGAGGACTATTGTAAATATTCTGAAGTTTTAGAAATAAAAGGCGGAATATTTACAGTTTTGCATTTTTTCTTTAGAAAAAATAGTTATCGGAATGATAAAATAAATAGATATATCGCTTTTGTTGGATGTTAAAATGTTTTAGGAGGAAAGCCATTGAAGTATTTCAATAAAGATTGGTATAAAGAAATGCAAGTATCTGGATTTTTAATTTTCCCAGAAACAGTAGAAGAATGGGAAGAGTTGTTGCGAGAGAGCGAAAAGATAGGAATGGATTACAAGCAAAGTTTAAGAAAAGACGCGGAAGAAAAGAAAGAAGATCTATTAAAGTTTCTACCTAAGTCATTACATCCATACATTCATGAAAATACAATTAATTCAGAATACCCATCGGAAAAATTAAAGAAACTTATGCTTGAGTGGACAGTAGATTATGAGAAAAGAATGAGTGATTTAGAACAAGCGTATTTAGATAATTATAATACTATAAAAGAAAAGCTTGCGCAGAATGTCGTTCAACTACATGAATACTCACTGCATGACAGTGTAGTCAAGTCAGTAGAGAGAATATCAAAAGATACGCTAATAATAATTTTAGATTGCAGTGGGACTTTCAGTGAATTTGATAAACTGAAAGTAACTTTTACAGGCGTAACGAAGTGTTCAATTCCGGAAAATTTTGAAGGTGCTTGGTGGTTATGTCATGAAATAGATCTTACTAATGAAGGGTTCGAATTGGGTGTTTTATTTGATTGCCCATTTGAAGAAGTGACGATTTGTGCAAAAGACGTATTGCTTGAGATAGGTAACTAGTAAACTTTATAACTTTATAAACAAAAAAACAGTCTTATAAGACTGTTTTTTATTTAGATGCTAAATTATCAAGTTTCCAATATGTATCTGTTAACGGCGCAGCTTTACTATCTATATATAAATACATAGAATTTAAATCTTTTGGTGAAGTCTTCATATTAAATACAATATCGCTAGTTAAAGAATACTCAAATGGAACCTTTTTAGCATTTTCATTTTGTATAACTTCACCTTCGTATTTTTCACCTGTTTTTTCATCTTTTATGAAGTATTTTATTTCTGAAAGATCTATCGTTTGTCCGTCAACACGAGCGTTATTTATAGTAACGCGAGCTGTGAGACGCCACTCTTTGTCTATTTTCTCGAATTTTGCATTTTCAACAGTTGCTCTATAGTATTCATTTTTATATATTTCCCCATAGTGCATTGCATCCTTTTCAAGAGCGCTCTTTTCTTGTTTCGGTGTAGTATTCCCATTACATCCTGCCATTAGTCCTGTAAATAATAATGCTGTACAAGTTACTTTAATTATAGATTTCATAATAATTCCTTTCTGCGTTAAAAAGTAAAGCATAGGAATAATTTTACATCAATAGGAAAGGAAATGGAAGTATATTTATGTAATATATAGATGTACATTTATTTTAGTTGTCAAGTTAATGGGATAGAAAGTGGGAGTAAACGGTATAAAACTGAATAAATAAGAATTGAAAATATTGTAATACAGAAAAAGCATGCATATAATTAAAATAAAGATGAAATTTCAGAATCTTCAATGACGGTGGTGGGTACATGTTTACTGAAGAGCGTAGAGAGAAAATTTTAGAGTTACTTAAGAAAGAGGGAAGAGTAATCGCTAAGGATCTTGCGGAAAGTTTCGATATGTCTATTGATTCGATAAGAAGAGATTTATCTATTATGGAGAAGGACGGCCTATTAAAAAGAACACATGGAGGTGCAATCGAACTTACGCGAGTGAGAAACTTAGCTGCCGAACCAACGAAACGTTATCGTGATAGTTCAATAGAGGAAGATACGATTGCGAAAGTTGCTGTATCCTACATACAAGAAGACGATTCCGTTTTTATTGGCGGGGCTTCTATTCATTATGCCATGTTAAAATGCTTACCTGAAATGTCATTTACAGTGATTACGAATTCTTTAGAAATTGCTAGTAAGTTACGGGATTATAAGAATGTAGATACATACTTAATTGGTGGAAAGGTGAAACCATCAGGAAATATGACAGATACACTTGCCTCTGAAATGATCAGTAGATTATCAATTGATATTTATTTCTCTACAGGTGGTGGTATTTCATTGAATGGTATAAGTAATACAACGCCGGAAGATGTTTATTTTGGAAAAGCAGTAAGTAAAATTGCGCGAAGAAACATTTGTTTAGCTCCTCATACGAAACTCGGAATAGACTGCTTTGTAAAAGGAGAGTCAATGAGTGAGATTGACCTTATAATAACAGATGAAGAGGCTAGTAAAGAAACGATTCAACAATTTGAGAAACAAGGTAAAGAAATTGTAATAGCATTAATAGACTGACTACATTTAAAAGGAGTTTCAAATGATTATAAAAGGACAAGAGTTTCATATAAATGGATTAACTTATACAATTCGTTCTGCAGCTGAAACAGATGCGGAGCAGTTATCAGAAATTAGAGTTCAGATCGATGGTGAAACTGAAAATATGGATAGAGAAGCTGGAGAGGGATTTATAGATAAGGTAGGTTTTCAAAAAATAATAAAAACAGATAGTGAAGAGACGAAAAATCTCTTTTTAGTTGCAGAAGTAGACAATCGAATCGTGGGGTTTTCAAGATGTGAAGGATCAAATTTGAAGAGATTAACTCATAAAGTAGAATTTGGTGTTTGTATTTCAAGAGAGTTTTGGGGATATAGAATCGGTAAGAGTCTATTGCAACAATCTATTCAGTGGGCTGATGAAAATGAAGTGAAAAAGATATCATTACAAGTGTTAGAGACAAATGAAAAAGCCATTCAACTATATAAAAAATTAGGTTTTGAAGTAGAAGGTATTTTGAAACATGATAAAAGACTATCGGATGGGAAGTATTATAATACGGTTGTAATGGGAAGATTCATAAAAGAGGTGTAGTGGGATGTTTTACAGAAGAAAGTACTATATAGTAAAGAATGAATTTGTAGAAACATTGAATGAGCATTTTACTAACACGAACTTACCCAATCAATTAAAGAATGGTTCCAGGCTAATAGGACGCTGGATGAAAGATAATAATGATGGTACAACAGAAATATTCGCCATATGGGAATATGATAGTTATGAACAGTATAAAGAAATTGAATCAAAAATTAGAAGTGACGAGATGCATGTTAAAAGAATACAGGATTGGTATGAAAAACATGGCGGGAAAGAATATGTTTTTCAGAAGTACATAGTAGAGTTAAAAAATGAAGAGTTAGTATGTACTGTAAAGCGATAGAGGAGTGAGGGATAATGAAAATTAAAACAAAATTATATTTTAGTTTAGCATCCACCATTTTATTTGCCATAGCTGTAATAGTTTTCTTTATAAATGATACTCCACAAAAGTGGTTTTGGTTATGTATTTTCTTTGCGTCCATTATACAAAATATAGTTCTACTAAAAAAGAATAAAGAAGCGCATTAAGATATTCAAATTATTAACGTTTTTGTGTCGTCTTTCTAGTTTTATTGAAAACGCTTTTATACAGTTTTATAATAAAAGTATGTTTTTACAGATCTCCAAAACAATGAATAGGGAGATGATACAATGTTAGCTTCACCATTTTACTTACATACATGGAAAAAGTTTGTTGATGAAGGTGTCCTTGATTCGAACCGTATGAACGAAAGAATTTCAGAGTCATGGCATAGATGTAAACAAGCAAATGTGAATCCTCATATGAATAAAGGTCAGAAAATTTTGTCTTCTAATATTTTTCAGGATCAAAAGAAAAAGAGTGAAATCTTCCTAGATATAGCAATACCTCAAATACAAAATATGAGAAAAACCATTGATGAACTGCAAATGATGGCATTATTAATTGATCCAGACGGTTACGTTCTATCGTTAAGCGGAAATCAACAAACGTTAAAACGAGCGAAACATATTAACTTCATTGAAGGTGTGAAATGGACGGAAGCAGCTGTTGGTACAAATGCGATAGGAACGGCGTTACAGATTGAAGAGGCTATTATGATAAGTGGTACAGAGCATTATTCTGTCGCATCTCATAGCTGGAGTTGTGCGGCCGCTCCGATTCATAATGATGACGGGAAATTAATTGGAGTTCTAGATTTCTCCTGTCCAATTGAATTTTCACATCCGTATATGCTCGGGATGGTAACTTCGATTGCACATGCGATTGAACGTGAATGTAGTATTCGAGTGCATCAAAATGAATTACATTTAATCCATCGTTTTTTAGATGTAATTGACAGTGATGAACAAGTTGTTATATGTAATCATCGTGATGTTGTTGTTTCTGCAAGCAAGAGTGTACGGGAACGAGTTTCGAATTGGTCACGAATGAAACTTGAAGATTTAATGCAAAATGGATTGAAATCTAAATTAGAAGTACCGGTATATAGTAATGATAGAATGATCGGGAAATGTATTTATATAAAGGAAAATAAACAAGGAAATGTATTTTCAACTGCCCCATTTATAAACGGAATTACTTTCCCTGGAGTTATTGGGACAAGCCATGCTTTTAAACATACTTTAGAAGAAATTAAGCTTGTATCTCCAACTGATGCTAGTGTATATGTTTGTGGTGAAACAGGTGTAGGGAAAGAATATGTAGCGAGGTCGATTCATGAAAATAGCCCAAGAAAAAATGGTCCTTTTATAGCTGTTAACTGCGGTTCATTGCCAAAAGAATTAATGGAAAGTGAATTATTTGGTTATGCTGAAGGAGCGTTTACAGGTGCACGGCGCCAAGGATATAAAGGGAAATTCGAACAAGCGGACGGAGGGACAATATTTTTAGATGAAATTGGTGAAGTGCCTCCAGAGATGCAAGTCGCATTATTGCGTGTTTTACAAGAACGAACAGTAACCCCGATCGGCAGTTCAAAAGAGGTACCAGTCAATATTCGCATTATTACTGCGACACATAAAGATTTACTGCGATTAGTAGAAGAAAGGAAATTTCGTCAAGATTTATATTATCGTTTACATGTGTATCCGCTATATGTTCCATCGTTAATAGAAAGAAAAGAGGATATTCCGTACTTCATACAACATTTTTGTGAACGAAAGAATTGGAATGTTGTATTTCCAAAAAGTATTTGTAATCAATTTTCTCAGCATACATGGCCCGGAAATATTCGAGAATTATTAAATGTATTAGAACGCATTTACATTTTGTCACAAGGTCGGGAAATATGCGAAAAACAAATTTCTTTTTTATTACAAACCATGATGAGAAATCAACATCAACTTGCATTGCAAGTAGAAAATAAAACGGAGCATACATTAAATTTCCGTGAAAAAATACAGCGTGATAGCATGATTGAAGCGCTAGAAAAGACGAACGGAAATGTTTCATTAGCTGCAAAACTTTTAGATGTACCTCGAAGTACATTTTATAAGCGAATGCAAAAATATAAGCTATAAAGTAGATTTTTGTAATCTACTTTTTCTTTGTGGCTCATGTTCTGTCGGAATGTGCGCTTGCCGGGGAAATAATAGAATAGTTAGAAAATAATTTCCGGAAGGTGGAATATGTGAAGTATATTGAAATTGGCATCGGAAATAGGTGGTTCGTTCGAACGGAAACTGAAAATAAAGATGGAACTGAATTTGAGGAAAGAGGAATTATAAAACCTATTTATTTTGAGTCTTTATATGTACGAATTTGGTTTCGGAAAACGTGTTTTATTTTTGATACGAAAGAAGGGTTTAAGAAAGCAAGAAAAAGTAGAGATGAGTATAAGTTTATTGTTGGAATCGTAAGTAGGTTAAAACAATAGAATTAAATAGGGGTGTTTTTATGATTAGAATTACCACATTCATACTCGCTTTTATTGTAATGGGCTATTCTATTTACAGTTGGAATGATGATTCGAAGCAAAGCATGCTTATTTTGCAATTATTATTAGGTTTTATGCTTGCTAGTATGGGGATACAAAATGTTAAGAAGGATGAAAAAAAGAATAAGAATATGGGACTGTTGCTTTTACTTACATCGTTATTTTGTATCATTGTATCTTTAATAAAATATTTAAAATAAACTTTTCTCATTAAAATTCTAGTAGCTGTTTTGTACATATTTTTAACAATACAAAATCTTTCTGTTATCCAATAAGTAAGTTCAGAAGAGGTGAGAATACATTCTTTTTTCTTACCTTGGAAATATTGCTAAAACATTCCTGTTATTTAAAACAACACTTTTAGCATAACCATACCCACATATAGACCATACAATAGCACACTTATATAAATGAGTGTGCTATTTATATAACCCCGTCGTATACATTTCCGTCAATATATGTACTATCTCTTCTAACTCTAATTTTTTATCATTTTTCACAATCGTCCAAAGAAACATCTCATTCATTGCGAACCAAGCACGAGCTACAATTTCTTTATTTAATTCAGGTTGTGCTAATCCACTTTCTTGAGCGTATGTAATATCCTGCGTAATATTGTTTATAAAGCGTTCCCGTATCTCGTCCCATTTTTGACGTATCTCTTTTGATAATCCGATCGCTTCTTCTACAACTTGCAATATAGCTCGTTCTTTCTCTGCTAATTGTAGAAATGCTCTAACTTGATTTTGAATCATGCTACGTGCTTCTTCTTTTGTTTGAGGCGAAAAGGAGCGCTCGGCAATATCATAAAATTGATTCATGACATCTTCCATTAAAACGATGAGGAGGTCGTCTTTGTTTTTAAAGTATACATATGCGGTTCCATAACCGGTTTCTGCATGTTTAATAATTTGTGTAATTGTCGTTTTTTGAAATCCGTTCTGTATAAAAATAGTGTAACCAGCGTGTAATAGTTTCTTCTTTGTTTCTAAGGAGCGGTGTTTTCTTGATGAAAGAGTATTGTTTTTCAAAGAATCACCTCTTTATACTGAAATATCTGAAAATATAACTGTATTGTAAAAGAAATTCATATATAAAGTCAACTGACATAATATCATTGACGTTATATCAACTATGGTGATATATTTCAATTAGTTAGAATAAAAAGAAAATTAAAAGAAGGTGACACCATGTATAAAGAACCATTTCAATCAACTTATGAATATGCGCTTGAATGTGATAAACATGATGAACTGAAAGATTTTCAAACTGAATTCTATAAAAAAGAAGGAACAATATATTTAGATGGAAACTCATTAGGACTACTTTCAAAAAGAGCAGAGAAATCGTTACTTACGTTGCTCGATTCATGGAAGGAGTATGGAATTGACGGCTGGACTGAAGGAGAGCATCCGTGGTTTTTCCTTTCGGAGAAATTAGGTGAATTGACAGCGCCTCTTATTGGAGCTTTACTGGAAGAAGTTATTGTAACCGGTTCCACAACAACGAATATACACCAAGTGATTGCGACATTTTATGAGCCGAAAGGAATACGTACAAAAATCCTTGCTGATGAATTAACATTCCCGTCAGATATATATGCACTTCAAAGTCAAATTCGTTTAAAAGGATTAGATCCAGATGAGCATTTAGTACGAGTGAAAAGCCGAGATGGTAGAACACTTTCTGAAGATGATATTATTCAAGCGATGACAGATGATATCGCGTTAATTTTATTGCCTTCTGTACTATATAGAAGCGGCCAAATTCTTGATATGAAACTTTTAACAGCGGAAGCACATAAGCGTGGTATTCATATCGGATTCGATTTATGTCATTCAATCGGTTCTATTCCGCATCATTTCAAAGAATGGGATGTTGATTTCGCTATTTGGTGTAATTATAAATATTTAAATGCAGGACCTGGTGGAGTTGCGGGGCTTTATGTGAATAAAAAGCATTTTAATAGACTTCCAGGATTATCAGGTTGGTTTAGTTCTAGAAAAGAAAAGCAGTTTGATATGGAACATACATTAACAGCTGCTGATCATGCAGGTGCTTATCAAATCGGTACACCGCACGTATTAAGTACTGCACCGTTAATCGGTTCTCTTGAAATCTTTAAAGATGCTGGGATAGAACGTTTACGTGAAAAATCGTTACATATAACAAGATACATGCTTAATTTAATTGATCATGAATTAAAAGACTTTGGATTTACAATTGGGAATCCATTAGAGGATGAAAAACGAGGCGGCCATATTTATTTAGAGCATGCTGAAGCAGCACGCATTTGTAAAGCGTTAAAAGCAAATGGAGTTATTCCTGATTTTCGTGCACCTAATGGAGTAAGACTTGCGCCAGTTGCTTTATATAACACATACGAAGAAGTGTGGCATTCTGTTCAAATTTTAAAGAAAATCATGAAAGATGAAGAATATAAGCAGTTTGAAAATAAGCGAGAGGTTGTGGCATAAGTATGAAAACTTTAGAGTGGATTGATATTTCACAACCGCTAAATAATGATATTGCCACTTGGCCAGGAGATACACCGTTCTCGTATGAAGTTTCATGGTCAAAGGAAGAGAGTGGGTCAGTAAATGTCGGAAAGTTAACAATGAGTATTCATACAGGTACTCATATTGACGCACCGTTTCATTTTGATAATGATGGAAAGAAAGTAATAGATTTAGATGTTCAAGTTTATGTCGGTCCAGTGCGCATCATAGATGTTTCTAATCTTGAAAGCATTGGGCAAAAGGAATTAGAAAGCTTTCATTTAGAAGGCGTAGAAAGATTGTTGTTACGCACATCTTCACATGGTAAAGCAAATGAATTCCCAGATGTAATCCCGCATTTACGTGCTGATATTGCACCATTTCTTTCTGAAAAGGGAATTCGTTTAATCGGGGTGGATGTACCATCAGTTGATCCATTAGATGATAAAGAATTAGCAGCGCATCATCAATTGTTTAAACATGGCATACACATTTTAGAAAATGTCGTACTAGATCATGTAGTAGACGGTGATTATGAATTAATCGCATTACCACTTGCCTTAACAGATGCAGATGGAAGTCCAGTTCGAGCAGTTATTAGACCAATATAAGTAGAAATATATAAAAGGGGCGTTTGGCTAATATGAAAGAAAACGAAAAGGTAATTATGGAAAAAGGAATTCATACGGACTTTAAAGAGAATATGACGTACGGGGAGTATTTACAATTAGATAGTTTACTATCTTCTCAAAAGAGATTATCAGATCATCATGATGAAATGTTATTCATCGTGATTCACCAAGCAAGCGAGCTTTGGATGAAATTAATTTTACATGAGTTAAATGCAGCGATTGAATCTATTAAAAATGATAAATTACAACCGGCTTTTAAAATGTTAGCACGTGTATCAAAAATTCAGTCGCAAATTATTCAATCTTGGGATATTCTTGCGACATTAACACCATCTGAATATATTGAGTTTCGTGACTCACTCGGTCAAGCCTCAGGGTTTCAATCGTATCAATATCGTATGATTGAGTATGCACTTGGCTATAAAACACCGCACGCATTAAAAATTTATGAAAAGGATCCAGAATTACACGCTCGACTTCATACAGCACTACATGCACCAAGTTTGTATGATGTGGCAATTCAAGCTCTTGTAAAAGAAGGATTCCCTATTCATAAAGATGTGTTAAATCGTGATATTACGCAGCCTTATGAAGAAGACGCAACAGTAGAAGCAGCATGGATAGAAGTGTATGCAGATGTGAAGAAATATTGGGATTTATATCAGCTTGCTGAAAAATTAATCGATATTGAAGATTGGCTACAACAATGGCGTTTCCGTCATATGAAAACGGTAGAACGTATTATTGGTCATAAAATGGGAACAGGTGGATCTTCTGGTGTATCTTATTTGAAAAGGGTACTTGATCAATGTTTCTTCCCAGAGCTTTGGAATGTTCGTACGAAATTATAAAAAAACAAACCTGTCAGTTTATTACTGACAGGTTTGTTTTTTATTTGAACACATTTATGTTTTAATTAAAGCTACAGGATATAATAAATAAGTTAATGATTTAATTGGAGGTAAAGTTTTGGATTTCAAGCTAATAGAAAATAAATTTGAAAAGAAAAAAGTAAATACATTTCTCGTTTATCAAAA
Source organism: Bacillus sp. BC08 (assembly GCF_054326875.1). Classification (NCBI taxonomy): domain Bacteria; kingdom Bacillati; phylum Bacillota; class Bacilli; order Caryophanales; family Bacillaceae; genus Bacillus; species Bacillus sp. BC08. The sequence goes on from NZ_JBTGPA010000031.1 coordinate 399,441, forward strand.
AGGTGAGCTAACCAATGAATATTATAAAACGATAGAATGTTCAAGTAATTTATATAAAATAAATTCGATTACAAAAAGTATTGTATCCATATTAATAGGTGTTGCAATCGATAAAGGATATATAAATGATATACATACACCAATTACAAAATGGATTCCAAATATACCAGAAGAAAAAAACGAATTAACAATTTATCATCTATTAACGATGACTACAGGTGAAGATTGGAAAGAGTTCGGAAATGGAGTAGTGTTCCCAAATGATTTTGTAGAATCGGAAAACTGGGTGCAATACATATTAGAAAAAACAATAATTGAAAAACCCGCTACAAAAATGAATTATAACTCAGGGTCTTCGCATTTGCTTAGTTACATTATTCAAGAAGCTACCGGAATGTCGACAGAACAATTTGCAAAAAGATATTTATTTGATCCGTTAGAAATTACCGAATATGAGTGGCAACAAGATCCTCAAGGCATACATGTCGGTGGTTTCGGTATGAAAATGAAATCTAAAGATTTATTAAAGCTAGGAATTTTATGTTTGCAGAATGGATATTGGCAGGGGAATGAAATTGTATCATCGAAATGGTTAGAAGAATCAAGTACACCTCTATTTGAAACGTATGAACATGTCGGGGCATATGGATATCACTGGTGGGTATTGAATAATGAAAGATTTCACATACCGTATTGTATGTACTTTGCTATGGGGTACGGCGGACAATACATCGTTATCATACCTCAATTAGAGCTTGTTGCTGTAATAAGTAGTCATATGCCAAAACGTGGACTCGTTCCATTAAAATTATTTATTGAACATGTACAAGAGAATGATAAGTTGATATAAGAAATGGAGAGAATGTATGAGAAGTGTAAAAACATTATCTTTATTTAGACTATGTTTAAGTCTTCTAGCATGTAGCGCCGTTATTACGCAATTTATAATAAGGGCACAAGTGAAACCGTTCAATCCAGTTAACTTTTTTAGTTTCTTTACAATCGAAAGTAACATCTTAGTTGCATGTATTCCCCTTTTAAGTAGCATTGGAACAGCTACATTTGGTCGGTTAGAACAATTTAGTATACTTCGTGGTGCGGCAACTGTATATATACTTACGACAGGGCTCATTTATTTTTTACTATTAAGAGGATTAGAAGAATCGCTTCAAACCGCAATACCATGGGTAAATACGGTGCTGCATTATATCATGCCAATTGCCATGCTTTTAGATTGGATTATAAATCCACCTAGTAAGAAAATCACTTGGAAACAAGCTGCAAGTTGGCTCTTATTCCCGTTCTTTTACGTTGTGTACAGCTTAATACGTGGCACGATTGTGAATTGGTATCCTTATCCGTTTTTAGATCCGAGAATAGGGGGATATGGTAAAGTGTTTTTATACAGTATAGGGATAGCAGTTATAATAGGCGCTATTTGTATATTGGTAAGGTTTTTAGGGAATCGAAACTTTAGGAAAGAATTTTAGAAATAAAAGAACCCGACTGTTTATATTTTAAACAGTCGGGTTCTTTTATTTTATCTACTCGTCTTCTGAAATGACATTTTTATAAATTTATCTGTCTTCGTTTCAAATTCTACATCAACAAAAACACCATATTCTTTTCCATCTTCACGTAGCCACAATTTAAATTTTTCAACCGTTATTTGAACAGTTTTCGGTTTTCTACCTATATGAAGGTAATCAATAATCTCCGCTTTGGGGTATTGTTCTTTCGTCTTTTCTACAGCAAGTTTCCCCCATTTTGCATACGGAGGCTGCGCATGAACAATTGATGAGCCAATATATATATTTGAACATGTTGTTATGAACAGAATGACGAGTGCGATACGCTTTAAGAATTTTTTCATGATGAACTCCTTTTATCTTTTTTTATATTGTTTACATATTTTTTTAACGATATGAGTTTGGATTTTTTTGTCTTCTTTACATAAAAGCGAGGCTTTTACAAAACATAACCAAGAAATCATTTACATAATTAAGGAGGGAAAATTATGCGCCAAAAAGCTATTTTTAAAATAGCAGTTTTACTTGCGTTCATCGGGCTATCTTTGATGGTAAGTAGTATACAACTAAAAAATGTAGAAGCTTTTTCTAATCAAGTCATTCAAAGAGGAGCATCTGGCGAAGATGTCATTGAACTGCAATCTCGTTTGAAATATAACGGATTTTATACGGGAAAAGTGGATGGTGTTTTCGGATGGGGTACATACTGGGCACTTCGAAATTTTCAAGAGAAATTCGGATTACCTGTTGACGGTTTAGCTGGAGCTAAAACGAAGCAAATGCTCGTGAAGGCAACGAAGTATGACAAGTCAACTGCTAATAAAGGAACGACAACGAATAAAGGAAATAGTGGTGGTACTGCACAAGAAAATAAACCATCTCAAAATAAAGGGACAAATGTTCCAAATGGTTATTCTCAAAATGACATTCAGCTCATGGCAAACGCAGTATATGGAGAATCTCGAGGTGAGCCATACTTAGGACAAGTTGCAGTAGCAGCGGTTATTTTAAATCGTGTTACAAGTGCATCGTTCCCAAATACCGTTTCGGGTGTAATTTTTGAGCCAAGAGCATTTACAGCGGTAGCAGACGGACAAATATATTTAACGCCAAATGAAACAGCGAAAAAAGCTGTATTAGATGCAATTAATGGATGGGATCCAACAGGAAATGCATTGTACTACTTCAATCCTGATACCGCAACAAGTAAATGGATCTGGACTCGTCCACAAATTAAAAAGATTGGGAAACATATTTTCTGTAAATAGAGCGGAGGTGGAACTATGTTACGAGGTATTGTAATTGTATTATTAACAATCGGTGTAGTTGGAACTGGATACTGGGGCTATAAAGAGCACCAAGAGAAGAATGCGGTATTAATTCGAGCAGAAAATAGCTATCAACGAGCGTTTCATGATTTAGCATATGAGGTTGATTTATTGCACGACAAAATTGGAACAACGCTTGCGATGAATTCACGTGCATCTTTATCCCCTGCATTAGCAGATGTATGGAGATTAACATCTGAAGCTCGTTCGGATGTAGGGCAATTACCATTAACGTTAATGCCATTTAATAAAACGGAAGAATTTTTAGCGAATATTGGTGATTTTAGTTATCGTGCAGCCATTCGTGATTTAGAAAAAGAGCCGTTAAATGATCAAGAGTACAAAACGTTGGAAACTTTATATTCAAATGCGGGAAATATACAAGATGAGTTACGAAAAGTACAACATCTGGTTTTGAAGAATAATTTACGCTGGATGGATGTTGAGATGGCACTCGCATCAAATCGTGATCCTGCAGACAATACAATTATTGACGGATTAAAGACAGTAGAGAAAAACGTAACATCGTATTCGTCTACAAACTTCGGACCGACCTTTACTAGTGCACAAAAAAATAAAAAAGGCGGATTTGAAGCAGAAGGGAAAGCAATTTCTAAAGATGAAGCAGCGAAAATTGCAAAATCGTTTTTGAACTTAAAAGGAAATGAAAAAGTAGATGTTGAGAAAAGCGGTAAAGGTGCGAAAGAATCTTTTTATAGTGTGAAAATTAAAGATAAAGCAACGAATAATGAGTTTTATATGGATATTACCGGCAAAGGCGGATATCCAATTTGGGTAATGAATAATCGAGAAATTAAAGAACAGAAAATTAGTTTAAACGATGCAGGAAGTAAAGGTTTGAAATTTTTAAAGGACCATAAATTTAATAATATGGAGCTTTTTGATAGCTCGCAATATGATAATGTTGGTGTATTTACGTATGTAGTAAATGAGAATGGTATACGAATTTATCCAGAAGCAATCCAAATGAAAATTGCTTTAGATGACGGTTCTATCGTTGGATTCTCAGCAAAAGAATATTTAGCATCACATCAAAAACGAACAGTGCCATCAGCAAAGCTAACTGCAGCAGAAGCAAGAAAGAAAATCAATCCAGATGTTAAAGTTATGGAAGAACGAAAAGCTGTCGTAGTAAATGATTTGCATAATGAAGTACTTTGCTATGAGTTTGTAGGTACTTTAGGGAAAGATACGTACCAAATTTTCATTAATGCAAATAGCGGCGCAGAGGAAAAAGTGAAGAAAATGCAAGCTGTTGAAAAAATTTATGATTAAACTTTAATAGTAAAGTGGTGAGAATAATGAAGATCCTAATATATATGTTGATGCTTTGCTTTTTAATAACTGGATGCAGTATTGGAAAAAAGGACAATCCAAACGGAAAAACAGAGCAAAAAAACGTTTCGACGAAAAATGTTAATTACACGAACAAATCAAATAAGCCAAATGAAAAAGCAGCGGATCATTTAGCATCTTTAGCCGCAAGTGTGCCAGGTGTAAATGATGCAACGGCCGTAGTGGTCGGCAAATATGCTATTGTAGGTATAGATGTAAAAGCGAAACTTGATCGAACTCGTGTTGAGTCTATTAAATACTCTGTTGCAGAAAGTTTAAAAAATGATCCGGATGGTGCTAATGCAGTTGTTGTAGCAGATGTTGATACGTATGAACGACTGAAACAAATTGGAAAGCAAATTAAAAAAGGAAAAACAGGAGAAGGTATTCTTGATGAATTAGCAGCAATTGTTGGTCGAGTAATGCCACAAGTTCCAAATGACATGATTGAAAATCGAGAAACGAATCCAGTTAAAGATAATGATAAACAATTACCAAAAGATGAAGAACGAGAACTGAGAAAAGAACAGAATGACCAATCAAATAATCATTTGAATAAAAAGAGTTAACCTTAACCCTGTACAAAATTGTACAGGGTTTTTTAATACAATATTAAATATTCAGTTTATTTTTAAGGTAATATATGGTTTAATTATGATGGGAGGGACAACTGTTATGATGAAAAAAAGCGCATTAATAGTATGTAGTTTATGCTTAGGTTTCAGTATGACAGCGTGTGAACAGAAGAAAGAAGTAAAAAAACAAACGGCGACTTCTTCTACTGTGATGGAAAGGCAGCAGAAAGATTCTATCAATATAAATCATTTCTTGAACATAAATAAAGGAATGACTTATACAGAAGTGAAAGATTTAATTGGTTTTGATGGTAATTTGCTTATAGAAGAAGGTGTAGAAGATTCTACACAAATTAAACAAATTTTTGCTTGGAAGGGAAGCAATCCAACTTCATTAGTTGAAATTACCTTTTTAGATGGAAAAGTGCATTCAAAAGAGCAGCAAGGTTTAAGTTAATAAGTTGAAAAATGGGAGAGTTTCGCATGAACATACATACAGGGGAAATTCAATTAGTTCCGTATAAGGAGAAATATAAAGAAGTTATACAAACATTTACTTTACCAAGTGAACAAGTTCAATTTACATCAGACCCAGGTGAATTATTGGAGAAAGCAAAAAATGATCGAACAAAAAATGTGATTGTTATTTTAGATTACAACGGGGTACCTGTTGGTCTTTTTGCATTGCAAACAGGGGATAGAGTACAGGAGTTCACAGACAATCAAGATGCTTTACTTTTAACTTCATTTTCTATAAATCACAATAGACAAAGAAAAGGATATGCTAAAAAATCATTGGCATTATTACAAGAGTTTGTAAAACGTTATTTTCCGATAAAAAATGGGGTTGTACTTGCTGTGAATGAAAAAAATATTCCGGCACAAAATTTATATGAAAAAGTTGGCTTCCAAGATAAAGGCATTAGAAGAATGGGACCAATTGGTCAACAAATTATAATGCATTTACCTATCATGAAATAACGAGAAGAAAAACTTACTCTTGCATAACAAAGTAGTAAGTTTTTTTATTTAGAACGATAAAAGAATATATATGAAAAGGCTTTATTTAAGAGTAAAGAAATTATAGCTAGATACATAAAAAAATAAAGATACTTGCAAAACATCAAATTTAGTTAGTTCTACAATTATTAAATAATACTTTTTGGGGGCGTACCTTTATGGAAATTATTCAATTACTAAAGAAGGATGACTTATTTAATAATGCAATAGATGTTTTTTGGAAAGAATGGGGTGAGGAAGGTGGTCGTGCATTCTATAAAGATTGCATGACTAATGCTTTAACTAATCCCAATGACATACCGAGTTTTTACATTGCAAAAGTAGATGATAAAATTATCGGAACATATGCATTAATTCGCAATGATTTAAATAGTCGTCAGGATTTGAGCCCGTGGCTAGCATGTTTGTTTGTAGATGAAAAATTTAGGGGTAACTCTATTGGTGAAAAATTGTTGAATCATGGACTGCTAGAAGCTGCAAAAAGAGGGTACCATTTTCTTTATCTTACTTCAGACCTTAACAGCTATTATGAAAAATATGGGTGGGAAAAAATTGGAGTTGCTTATGGACCTAGTGGAGGGTGTATACCTTTGTTTAAAAAGTCAACGGATCTATAACGAAAGTACTTTTTATTCAACAAACAGATGCTGTTGTTAAATAAAATTAAACCGCTGTAAGAACCTTACTATAATAAAATGTAGTAAGGTTTTTATAGGATATTAAATATTTTCACATCAACTTTGAAACACATTTAAACGAGGAGAAATGATATGACAATTTATATTGCATTACTAAGAGGAATCAATGTAGGCGGGCATAAGGTAATTAAAATGGCTGATTTAAAACAAATGTTTGAATCAATAGAGTTAAAACAAGTAAAAACATATATTCAAAGCGGTAATATTGTGTTCGAATCTGAAAAAGATATTGATTTTTTAAATAAACGAATACAATCGGAAATTAAAAACGTTTTTGGTTTTGATGTTCCGGTCATGTTAAGAACATATGATGAATTTATAAATATAATAAAAAGGTGTCCTTATGAAGTCGATTCTTTGCTAGAAGGGGAAAGTATACATGTGGTCTTCTTAGCAAATGAACTTTCTGAAAAAGAAAAGGATCAGCTACTTATGCAAAAAAATGAGACTGAAGATTGTTTTATACATGAAAAAATTGTGTATTTATTTTTCAAAAATAGCATTCGAAATTCTAAATTAATGAGTCAATTTCAGAAGCTACATACACCAGCTACAGTAAGAAATTGGCGGACTGTGAATAAATTAAATGCGATAGTTGAGGATATGTAAATTTAAAAAGGTGAGATTTTCTTTATATAGAAAATCTCACCTTTTTATTTATATTGTTTTGCGACTATAAGTTCGATAATAGGATAAATAAAGAAAGAAGAACAAAGGGCTATAAAAAGAGGAAGATTCTTAATTTCATTGAGTAATAGGAATGCAAATCCTTGAGATAATATTAAAATAAAAAACATAAGGCCTATTAGTACAAAATAAGCGATTTTAAAGCTTTTGTATGTAATTTGTTGTCCCATTTCATCTTGGCTTTCTTCCGATACTCCGTTTGGATCTCCCCAAGTAATTTGATTAATTAAATTACCAAGTATTAACGAAAAAGCGAATATTGTTCCGCCTAAAATTGAACCTTCTGTTACATATTTATATGCGCCATGTAAGAGGATTCCGAGTAATGATATAACGATAATTATGAAAATGATTTTTTTATGATTCAATTTAGAAATGACACCTCCTATAATGTAAAAAACTATTTACACTCATAGTATAAAATTGGAAAAGTCTTATGTCAAATACTTTTTACATAAAGGGGCAATAATATGATATTTTGTTTTTACGATAAACAAAAAATTACATTACATTTGAATGTAAAAGAATGGGCTCGCATATATTTGGAAGGGATGTCAGATTAATTTAGGGGGTAGTTATGTCTATTCTATTAAAAGCTGGTGCTGATGCAGGAAATAACGGTTTGAAGTTAATGGTGAAAGGGCAAGACCCTATTTTTATTCCGAGTATATATTCTTTATATATAGGAGAGCCTACAGGATTGTTAGATGAGGGAGATGTTTCATTATCTGAATTAGAAAATCACATTGACGTGACCATTAGTTCTCCATCGCTAATGTTAAATAACGTGCGGTATATCGTTGGAGAAAAAGTCATTCAAGATCAATTAAAAGGTACTGAGGTTGAGAAAAAATCGAATAAGTCAACTGATGAGTTAATGGTTATTACAATTCTATCTGGTTTAGCGGTAAGTGCTATGCGTCAAAGTCCAACTTCTAGTCATATTAATATTCGTTACGATTTATCTGTTGCTCTTCCTATGCAGCTTATTACACAAGAAATAGCTGCGGAAAATGCGAAACGTTATATGGGTAATCATAAAGTTGTGTTCCATTATCCAAACGGACGTGATGTTACGATTAATGTATCTATCGAGTTTTGTAAATGCCTACCTGAAGGTGCTTCTGGGACGTGGGGCATTGTATATGATGAAGAAGGAAATGTTGTGAAACATAAAATAGAATGTGAACAAAATCAAGTTTCAGAAATTGATTTTGTTGATAAAACACTATTATCTTTTGATATTGGTGCAGGGACGACAGAAGAGGTAGTTTCATTAGGCGTCAACTTTAGGCCACAACTTAGTAAGGGCTTATCATATGGTGTGAAAGAAACGTTGCTACAAATTATTACGAGATGGAACCGGAAGTATCCCACAAAAACGATTGATAGCATTACAGAATTTAACCAAATTTATTTACAGGAAAAGCATCCAAGAAATGCGTTATTGGTTGAAGAATCACAACCAGCATTATTAGGTTTAGCTGCGCGTGTCGCAACGGATATCATAAATAAAATTGATGATATGAAAGACGATCCATACGTATTTATTTATGGCGGGGGCGCAGTAATTATTAAAAACAGTTTGAAAATGATTTTAAAGCAAAAAGGACGATTAACAAATGTAATTTTTGTAGATAATCCGTTATTTACAAATGCACGCGGATTATTAGTATACACTTGTTCACCAAAATATAGAGAGCATAAGCAAAAAGAGTTAGGGTTTACAAACTTAACGATAAGTTAGTTGGTGGAAGCATGCGATCTAGGCGATATAAACGTGGTGATCGAGTAAAAATCAATATTCATAAGTCGGTATCACCTGAAATGCTTGCATGGCTAAATAAACAATCGAACCCAACGAATTTCTTTTTCTTTGCAGCGCAGCAACTTTTTAAACAAGTAGGAGATATTGATGTGTCAAAAGCTATACCTAGTAGCCATGTTTTCTCATTATACGTAGAGCCATCTTCCATATTAAAAGTTGAAGTAAACCCTTTTAAAAACGTACCACTTGAAGCTAATAAATCCACCGAAAATATAAAAAAAAAATCATGGGAATCTGTTGATCAATTAGATTGTCCGTTTTTTTAAACATAGAAAAATATAAGAAGTGCCCATCACTATACATATGGATACAGTGATGGGCTTTTTTCATGTAACGAATAAAAGGGCACAAATTGTGGTGTGCCCCTTCTATACGTTTTTTATCTATATATTAGAAGTGTGTTCAGTAACAGCATGAATTATGTCTTTCCAGTCATCAGGATGATTCTCATGTCCTGCGCCTTCGAGGGTTAATAGAGCTGAGTTAGGGATTTCATCAAGAAGTGCAAGACCGTGTTCAAAAGGGAGTGCGGTATCGTCTGTTCCGTGAATGACTAATGTAGGTGCTTGTATGGAGTGAAGCACACCTTCATATGCATCATCTCCTTGTAGTAGAGCGTGATTAAACATACTTAATAAATTGTTAGCTCGTTCTATTTCTTGTTTCACTTGTTTATAGACTCTTTTTTCATCAAATGTTCGTGTTGATCCACATAATAGCCTGGATCCTGAAACTAAATATTCTGCTACAACTTTTTCATTTGTCCAATCTAAATGTGTGCCATTAGCGTGATGTGTTAAAATTCTTTCATCCATCGGAGGTAAATCGCGCGTGTTATCGTCAGAGCCTATTACACTTGTAGCTAATAATGTTAGCGATAAAATTCTTTCGGGGTGTTTTACAGCAGCAATTTGAGCTATCATACCACCTAATGACATACCAAATAGATGTGCTTGATCAATGTGATAAGCATCAAGTACTCCAAGTGCATCTTCTGCCATATTTGTAACTGTATAATTGGAAGTACCGGGTTCATATGCAACAGAGCGCCCTACATCACGGTTATCAAAACGAATAACAAATTTCCCTGTGTTAGCCAACTGTTCACAAAATTCTTCATCCCAATAAACCATTGAACACGTAGCGCCCATAATTAATAAAATAGCTGGATTTTTAGGGTTCCCAAAGCTTTCTGTACATATATCAATCCCGTTTATTTTAAATATCTTTTCAGTCATAAAGTTATCCCCATTTCTTTTTTAATGTAATTAAAAATACAGTTTTGAATGATTCTAATGTGTGTGTAAGGTTCATTTTGGAATTCATAATGTTTCTTACGTAATTACCTCCAAAAATAAGTTTATGATAATTCGAAGCAAAAAATTTTGAGAAATATTTGTATGTTATTAAAATAAACAGCAAGGAGGAATGGAAATGAAAGCAATTGTTATAGATCAATATGGTAGTGTTGAAGAATTAACAGAAAGACAAGTTTTAAAACCGGTTGTTAAAGATAACGAGGTATTAATACGCATTCTCGCAACATCTATAAATCCTGTTGATTGGAAAATAAGAAAAGGAGACTTACAACAACAGTTACGATTTTCATTTCCAATCATTTTAGGGTTAGATGTTGCTGGAATTATTGAAGAAGTTGGGGAAGAGGTAGAGTGTTTCAAAACAGGTGATAAGGTGTATACGAAACCTGAAAATATAGGACAGGGCTCTTATGCTGAATTCATTACAGTAAAATCGGATTTAGTATCCTATATGCCTACAAATCTAAGTTTCGAAGAGGCAGCTTCGATTCCTCTTGCAGGACTTACAGCGTGGCAAAGTCTTGTAGATTACGCAAAAATAGAAGAACATGACCGAGTACTCATTCATGCGGGAGCTGGTGGAGTTGGAAGTTTAGCAATCCAAATCGCAAAATCATTTGGAGCTTATGTTGCGACAACTGCGAGTAGTAAGAATGAAGAGTTTTTAAAGTCTTTAGGAGCAGATCTTGTTATTGATTATAAAAAAGATAAATTTGAAGAACTACTATCAGATTTTGATATTGTGTTAGATACAATTGGTGGAGAAGTACAGGAAAAAAGTTTTCAAACTATAAAACCTGGTGGTGTTTTCGTTTCGATTGTTCATGAGCCAATTCAAAAAGTAAAAGGGATAAAATCAGGTTTTTTATGGCTAAAACCAAATGGAAAGCAACTAGAAGAATTATCAGATTTAATTGTACATGGAAAAATAAAACCAATCATAAGTAAAGTGGTTCCGTTTAATGAAGCAGGCGTTAGAGAAGCTCATATTTTGAGTGAAGGTCAACATGTTAGAGGTAAGATTGTAATGAAAGTGGAATAAAAATGATTAAGTATCCTTCAAGAAGTAAATACCACAAACCAAAAGTATTTGTGGTATTTACTTTTTAGCTTAAAGATATTGTGCATATGCTTCTATAGCTTATAGTTTCGTACTGTATCATGTAATTTCTCTAAACCAATCAACATATCTTTTTCATTTAACATAGAATAGCTAAGCCTTAATTGGTTATTATTTGTATCATTATTTAATAGACAAGCTGTTCCTGGTAAAAAAGAGACATCTACTTCATTTGCTTTTTGTAATAAGCTAAAGGGATCTATCGAATCAGGAAGTGTAATCCATAAATTAAATCCACCAGTTGGTATTTCAAATCGTATTTCTTTAAGTGGTGATAATATATCAATCGTTATATCACGTCTAATTTGTAAAGCGGTACGTAATTTTTCTAAATGATTTTTCATACGTTCTGCACGTAAAAACGGTAGAAGTGCTTTTTGTGTTAATAAAGGACTACCGATATCCATTGAACCTTTTACAGCAAATAACCATTCGAAAATAGGTCCATCAGCAATAAGCGAGGCGATACGCAGTCCAGGTGCTAACGTTTTACTAAATCCTTTTATATATATTACGTGGCCATTCGTATCAAATTTTTTGATAGGAGGGGGAACAGTCGCACCCTCAAAATATATTTCTCCGAAAGAATCATCTTCAATTATAAAAAACTGATATAGCTCTGCTAGTTCTATAAGTTCCATTCTCCTTTCTTTACTCATTACTGTACCTGTTGGGTTCTGAAAAGTCGGATTCGTATACAATAATACGGGATTTTTACTTTGACAAATATCATCGACTAAGTCGGATCGAATTCCATGATTATCAAGAGAAACTGGAATGATTTGAGCGCCTTTATTAATAAAAATATCAAGTGCAGCACTGTAACACGGACTTTCCACTAATACAATATCACCAGGTTTTAATAACGTTTGAGCGATTAAATCAATTCCTTGTTGTGCTCCACTTGTAATTAATAATTGAGATGGGTCTGTCATTAATTGCTGGTGTTCATCTAAGTAATTTGCTATTTCAACTCGTAGTTCATAATCGCCTTGAATTGGCCCATACGTTGCAAGGATCATATGGTCTTTATTCAGTATTTTATGCATTTCATCAGCTAAGAATGGATTTGGCAATAAACGAGGATACAAAATCGCTTGTGAAAAATCGTAATATTTCCGGTGCTGATTCATTGCATATTGAGATCGCATAACATTTATCGTTTTCGTATGTTGCCAGTTATACGGAATTGGTTTGAAATCTTTCTTTCCATGTTTATGTATATAAGCACCTTTCCCTTGCTCAATGCGTATATATTCTTTCTTTTCTAATTGCTTATATGCTTTGCGAACAGTTAATAGGCTAATCTGTAAATCTTCGGCCATAGAGCGCAAAGATGGGAGTGCGTCACCATGCGAAAGCATGCCACTTTGTACTCTTTCAACAATTTGCATATATATTTGCTGATAATACGGTATGTTGGATTCTTTACGAAGGACAATCTTCATGGTTTCACCTTTTTCGTTTTTATTTAATTAAAGCGAAAAATTTAAAGAGAATCAACTACGATTTTAGGTAACTGTTATATACATAGTTACACTGTTATACACCACACCTTCTATACTCATGGTAAGAGTAAAAAGGAGGAAGAAAAATGGTCATTTTCAATTATATTTTAGTATGTATTATTTTCGGAACAACATTTTTAACGATAAAAATTGGGATTGAGGCAGGAGCGCCGCCATTATTTTCGGCGGGCATTCGTTTCTTTTTAGCAGGCGTAATTTTGATGATTATATTTAAATTAAAGCGAAAAGAAATTATGCCACATGTATTTTCGAAGCGTATTATGTATGCTGGTTTTTGCTTAACGTTTATGACATTCGCTACATTGTACTGGGCGGAACAATATATTTCTTCAGGGTTAGCTGCTGTGCTTTCTGCTACGGGACCGATGATGATTTTGTTATTACAGGCAAGGAGAAATAAGACGAAATTACAAAAGGAGCAACTACTAGCTTTAATTATTGCACTAATAGGTGTCATTTTTGTTTCTTTACCAGGAATGCATCAAGAATTAAGTTTCATATGGAGTATCGCTTGTGTTGTTTTAATAATAGGTGAGTTATTTTATGGAATAGGTTCTATTCGCTCAAAAGAAATACTTTCGGATTTACAAAGTGTATCACCATTTCTCATTAATGGTATTCAAATGTTTTATGGAGGGGTTTTACTACTAATCGTCTCCGTCATAGTAGAACATCCGAATGTATCTGTATTAGCTTCATGGAGTGTACAGTGGCCTATTTTATATCTTATCTTTATTGGATCAATTGGTGGGCACGGATTATACTACTGGCTCTTATCAAAAACAAACCCTGTATTCCCGTCAACATGGTTATACGTATCACCCTTAATTGCTATTATTGTAGGATATATCATATTAGGAGAACCTTTAAATCCTACAATCGGCATAGGTGCTTGTTTCATTTTGGTTGGTGTATTTTTAGCTAATCGATCCACACTCCGGTCTTATTTCAAACAAGGGAGATTATTTGAGAAGGAAATGTAGTTGTATAAAGAAGCAGCCCTGTATAAAATAGGGCTGCTTTAATTTTATTAAAGATACGGATTGACTTTATTTATGGGAAAGTCGTAATATTATTAAGCTATATGAAAGAAACCAAAAAAAGAGGGGGAGTTATTATGAAAATAAATTGGACTGAAGTAAAGGAAAAAATTCGACCACAAATTTCAAAACCATCATATGAAACTTGGTTTACTAATACAACTGTTTATTTAGAGGATGATATATTAACAATTTATTGTCCAAATGAATTTACACGTGACTGGTTAGAATCTCATTACAAAGAATTAGTATTTCATACATTAAGAGAAATGTTTAATACGACATTTGAAATTCAGTTTGATCTATGTAATGGCGAACCATCTAAGTTGAAAAATATTCAAAAAGAAAGGCTTAGTAGCTGGGATGAAGTAAAGAAAGCATTAAGGCCAAAATTAGCAGAGAAAACATTTATGACGTGGATTAGAAATACAAATGCTACGATAGAAGATAATACATTAATAATCTATTGTGAAGATGCGTTTCATCGTGACTTGCTTGAAGGGGAGTATAAAAATATAATTTCAAGTACCGTACAGAATCTTACTAATGAAGAATATCAAATTTGGTTCGAAATAGAATCAAAAACCACTTCTATCACACATATTCATCATATGCAAAATAATTCACTCACTTTCGGACAAGAAGAAACCAATACAATTTGGAATGAAATAAAAGGTAAAATGCAATTAATTATTTCAAGACCTTCATATGAAACGTGGGTTAAAGAAACGACAGCAAGAATAAATGAAAATTCATTGATCATTTATTTTGAAAACGAATTCCAACAAGGATGGGTTGAAAAGTCCTATAAAGATTTAATTGCGGAAATAGCTAAAGAGTTAACTGGAAATACATATGAACTTCAATTTGAATTAGAATCAAATAAAGATGCAACCAGTAATGATGAAAAATCAAAATCACCTACTGAAAATACTATTTTCGAATTAGGGGAGCAGTTCAAATCGTCCAATGATGCGTTAAAATATAATAATGTAGAGAATAGAGAAAAACGCATTCAAGCATTAGAAGAAAAAATTGTGAACATGGAAAAAGTGATCGATACATTAGTGGGAAAATTAGAGGTAGTAGAATCAAAAAAACAGTTGGAAAAATAACCAACTGTTTTTTTACTTAATTTACTTTTTTTATAAACCCTTTATAATGACGTTTCACAAGCTGACTTTCTAACGTCTTCATTGTTTCAAGTGCTACACCGACGATGATAAGTAAGCTTGTACCACCAATTTGTGCAGAAGGTGGTAACGTAGCAATTTTTGTGAATACGAGCGGTAAAATGGAAATTGCAGCTAAGAAAATCGCACCGATAAATGTTAATCGATATAAAATTTTAGTTACGTATAGTTCTGTTGACTTACCAGGACGAATACCAGGCACATATCCATTTTGCTTTTTCAAATTCTCAGCCATTTGTTCAGGATTTACTTGAATAAATGCGTAGAAGTATGTGAAAGCAACGATAAGACCGACATAAAGTGTCATTCCAAATGGATGTGCAAAATCAAGATTTGCAACTATCCATTTGGAGACGCTTGAATCAGGGAAGAGCTGGGCAATTGTACGCGGCGTCATTAAAAATGCGGAAGCAAAGATTACTGGGATTACACCAGCACTATTTACTTTAAGAGGTAAATGAGTGTTTTTTGCTCCTTGATATTGAGTGTTTCCTGAAACAGCTTTTGCATATTGAATCGGTATTTTACGCACGGCTTGTTGTATGTAAATTACGCCAACAACTATCGCTAAAATTACGAGACCAATTAAAACCATCTTTATGATATGCATAAATAATTGATCGCCTGCATTTTGGAATTGTTGCAGATAAACTTGGTTCGCAACATTTGGAATTGCTGCTACAAGTCCTGCGAAGATAATCATCGAAATACCATTACCAACTCCGTTAGCGGTAATTTGTTCACCTAACCAAAGTAAAAATGCAGTACCTGCAGTTAACACTGTCGCAATAAATAAGTATGTAGTCCAGCTTTGATCTGTTATTAATTGTCCACCTGCTATATTATTAAAACCATAAGACATCCCAATGGCTTGTATAAATGCGAGAATGATTGTAAAGTATCGAGTGAATTGAGCTGATTTCTTACGGCCCATCTCTCCTTGCTTTGCCCATTCCGAAAATTTAGGTATAACATCCATTTGTAGTAATTGTACTATGATGGAAGCTGTAATATAAGGTGTAATACCTACAGCAAAGATTGAGAAGTGTTGCAGTGCTCCTCCGCCAAATACGTTTAGCATACCTAAAACGTTAGCTTGATCTTGTACTTTTAATACCTCTGCGTTAGTATGAGGAACTGGAATAAACGTGCCAATTCGAAAAACGATTAGCATCGCTAATGTAAAAAGAATTTTGTTTCTTATCTCAGCTACTCTCATGAAATTTGAAATCGTACGAAACATTTTGTCGCCTCCTATATTTTTATCAGTTCAAAACTGATTATTATATCCCGATGAAGTAACCACAAACCTCCTTCCGCATTAAATTCATTTGACAAATGGATTTACATACATTTTGTAGTTTTCATGGATATAAAATATAAGGTGTTAAATAAGCGACCTATAAACTTTTCGTAATCATTCAATACACATAATATATCGAATAAATTAACAAATGTACATACATATGCATGAAAAATGCTTTTAATTATTGTATTCTAGTAATTTACTAGGAAAATAAAAGGAATTTTATTATGTTATTAAAAGTTAAGATAAAAGTATAGCGTACCTATAATTTCTACAAATATAGTGATGTAATATCAATTCTAAAATAGCGATCTATGTTTCGTTTAAAGTTTTTGCCATTATAGAATTTGATTTATTTTAGTATAAACCCCACTCTTATATATAGTTGAGAGTGGGGTTTATGTTGTTATTAAGAAAAAAGTTTACTTTAATTAATATAAATATTTATTTAGAAGATAAACGGATGTAGTAGTACAAAATAAAAAAATTTTGTCACAAAAATAAGCTTTCTGGTTTCTCTATAATGCAGGCATCAAACGAGAGAGAGGTTTTACTTACATGCAAACAATAAAACGTGAAGAGAGGAATGTTTCACATATAACATTTGAAGAGTTGTTTAAACAAAATTATGCGTATGTTGTTAAACAACTCATATGGATCATAAAAGAACAGACAATTGCAGAGGAATTGGCACAAGAGGTGTTTTTACAACTATATCATTCAGATTGGAAAGCAATAGAAAATCTACGTGCTTGGCTTATAAGGTCTTCTACGTATGTCGCCTATAACTACATTCGCTCTGAAAAGAGACATCAGGCAAGAATCGAAAAAGAAACCCAGTATCAAGAAGTACAAATTGATTCGTCACTAGATGATGAATGGATTAGAAAAGAAGAAATTACAAGGGTACAAATGGTGTTGCGGCAAATGAAAGAACAAGAACGAACGATATTATTAATGAAATTTTCAGGGTTTCGATACAAAGAAATCGCGCAAGTACTTCAGATAGAAGACTCTTCTATTGGAACGTTGTTGGCACGAGCTAAAATAAAGTTCCGGAACATTTTTGAACAAATGGAGGAAAAATAAATGACTTGTTATGAAATGGGATCCATTCAATCATATATTGATGGCGAACTTTCCCGTGAGGAAAGAAAGCAATTTATAAAGCATTTAGACAAATGCAAGAAATGTCAAAATTTATTAATTGAGCTAACAGAATTAAATCAATGGGAAAATTCAACACTTGCAGAGGAGAAGCTTCAAGAGAGTTCAGAAATAAATATTGATGTGGAAAAAGCATGGAAAACATTTAAAAGTCATAACCAGTCTAATAATGTACTTAGTACAAATCAAACGATAGAAAGAAAACAGGGAGTATTTTCAAATATGAATAAAAAATCAAAACGTTTCATATATACGGCTGCTGCTGCGGTAAGTATTTTTACTATATCCATGATCCCACAAGTTCAAGTTGCAGCAACTAATATTGCTTCTTACTTTGCTAATGAGGTTTTAAATGATACGGTTGTGAATGAAGGAAGTAAAGATGAAAACGGTGTACAACAAGAAGGTATGTTGAAAGGTCAGTTTATACCTATCGATGAAAAGATAACGGATCAAGGGGTAACTGTACATTTTAAAGAATTATATGTGGCAGATGCGCGTATATCTGTTCATTATAGAGTTGAAAAAGTCGATGGAACTCTAATGCCATTTGAGTTTGATACAAACGGATTAGATATAAAAAGCGATGGAAAAGTAAACGGACAAC
This sequence comes from Bacillus sp. BC08, assembly GCF_054326875.1. Taxonomy (NCBI): domain Bacteria; kingdom Bacillati; phylum Bacillota; class Bacilli; order Caryophanales; family Bacillaceae; genus Bacillus; species Bacillus sp. BC08. Next base: position 417,743 of record NZ_JBTGPA010000031.1, read on the forward strand.
AAGAAGAAAATCCGGAATATAACATAGGAAATGGTATGTTTTCACAATTATCATTTATTCAAAGTGAAGACAATTTACCATTCGAATTAATGTCAGGTGGAAAAAAGTTAGAGCATGTAGGCATACGTGATAAAGATAGACCAGAAGGTGTTATTACATTTGTTGAAGGTCCTGAAGGAAAAGGTTCCTTTAAACAACCTTTAACATTAGATGTAAACATAAATAAAATAGGAAAAATAGCTGGAACTTGGAAAGGGCAATTTCAAATTAATCCTGAAAAAGTAAATAAGTAAAACAAATTTATATGAAAAAAAGAATAACACAGTACATGTCGAGTGCTATCTTTATCTATTGGTTTGCTTTTATAATGCTTATCTCTTACATTATTTTAACTATCTCTTTTATTTACTAATCAAATAGTAACGGAGAATTTCAATGTATTAGATAACGGATTTTTAATGGTTAATGTGTAGAGAAATCACCAAATAAACAATTGAATGAGACGAGCATATACTAATAAATGACACAATGCATTTATGATTTATAATCGTATGTAAAGAGCACCTTAGGGAGCTCTTTTTTTATTGAAATTAATGCACTTATATGAGTTGTTCTTTATTTATATCATCGTCCTTATATTATGTAATTTTGCATAATGTTACATAAATTTTGTATTTTCCCTTTTTTTCGACAGAAACAAAAAGTATACTTTGTACAAGCTTTCTATTTCAAAAATTATACGAGGTGAAAAAATGAAAAACAAAAAGACATTAACTAAGGTAGCTTTAACAACAGGCTTAGCTTTAACAGCTGTAGCACCATACGGAGTAGGTCATGCAGAGGAAACAGACCAACTACAAGTTCAAATTCAGGAAGAATCGTTCCGTTCGGGTGAACTTACACAACCGTCACAAAAGGCACCAGAGAATGTAGTAAAAGATGCTCTTAAGGAGAAAACAGAACAAGCTCTTTCTCCAAAACAAGTCAATGGAGAAACAGGGGTAGATTATAAAGTTCTTCAAAAACGTGGTTCATATGATGGGACTACACTTGTACGTATACAACAAACATACGAAGGAAAAGAAGTATATGGCCATCAATTAACTGCACACGTAGATAATAACGGTGTTATTAAAAGTGTTTCAGGCGATAGTGCGCAAAATTTAAAACAAGAAGAATTGAAAAAACCTATCAATCTATCAAAAGATGAAGCAACACAATATATTTATACGAAGTACGGGAACGATATCAATTTTATTTCTGAGCCAGAAGTTAAAGAAGTTATTTTTGTTGATGAAAATAATGGACAAGCTAGCAATGCATACCAGGTTACATTTGAAGCTGCAACACCAAAATATGTTTCCGGAACTTATTTAGTAAATGCACAAAATGGTGATATGTTAAAAAATATGGTACAAGAATCTAACTTAAAAGCAAGTGAAAAACTAGTTGGAGCATTAAAGAAAAGTAAAAAAAGCAATCTTACATCATTAACTGGAACAGGAAAAGATGATTTAGGTATATCACGTACATTTGGTATCTCAAAACAAAGTAATGGAAAATATGCTCTCGCTGATTATACTAGAGGGCAAGGGATTGAAACATATGATGTGAATTATAGAGATATTACGAAAGAAGAAAGCTATTATCCTGGTACATTAGCAACTAGTACTTCGACAACATTTAACGATCCAAAAGCAGTAAGTGCTCATTACTTAGCAACAAAAGTATTTGATTTTTATAAAGATAAATACAAGCGTAATAGCTTTGATAATAAAGGACAAAAGGTAGTTTCAGTTGTACATGCTTGGGATTCCGGAGATACGAATGATCCGAAAAATTGGCAGAATGCTTTAAGTGCGAATAATGGAAGTATGCTTGTATATGGAGATCCTATCGTCAAAGCATATGACGTAGCTGGCCATGAATTTACACATGCTGTTACTTCTAGCGAATCTAATCTTGAATACTACGGTGAATCTGGTGCGATTAATGAGGCGCTATCTGATATTATGGGAACATCTATTGAGAAATACGTAAATAATGGAAGCTTTAACTGGACGATGGGAGAACAAACTGGATCTGTTTTCCGTGATATGGAAAACCCGGCTTCTGTTCCTTCTTCACTTGGTGTACCTTATCCAGATGATTACAGTGAATTTAATGATTTTAATGGATGGGATCAAGGTGGCGTTCATTTTAATTCAAGTATTATTAATAAAGTTGCGTATCTCATTGCAAAAGGTGGAAGTCATAACGGTGTAACTGTTAAAGGGATTGGTGAAGATAAAATGTTTGATATCTTCTATTATGCAAATACAGATGAGTTAAACATGACTTCTAATTTCAAAGAATTGAGATCAGCATGTATTCGAGTGGCAACGAATAAATATGGAGCAAATACAGCTGAAGTTCAAGCAGTTCAAAAGGCATTTGATGCAGCAAAAATTAAGTAAGTTAGAAATATAGTTTTTATTCATATATTATTACATTATGAAAAAACAGCTACTTTCATTTTAAAGATAGTAGCTGTTTTTTTTTATGCAGCAGTGTATGAGTGATAATAAAGCTATCTATCTTCTATAAGTTGCGATAAATATATAAGGATTAAAATTAAAAAACTGAAAATTAATAATATATTGACCCATTGATAGGAAGTACTATAGAATGAAAGCGATAACAAACGATTGCTTTAAAATGATTTCCCTGATCTTTTAGTATTTACAAATATATGAAGACATAAACAAATCTATTTTTTTGAACATCAATGCAAACGTTTTCGTATTAAAAAGATCATTGAAATACATATGTGAAATTAGCCAATATGGGGGTGAAGTAAAAGAGACTTCTAGATTAATTTAAATAGTGTAATTTAGTACGAGCATAATAAATTGTGCCTACTATTTAAAGAAAGGGTGTATGTGGTGCAAATGATAAAAAGATTAGTTAACAAATCAGTTTTATTACTTACTATAATTGTAATGTTATCATCTGTTTTCTCTTTTCAAAGTGTAAAGGCCGTTTCAAATTCGAAAACAACTGAAGTTATCATTCATTACAAAGAGCAATCTGGAAATACAAAGAACTGGAACCTTTGGACATGGGGAGAAAACGCAAATGGTAAATCATATGAATTTACTGGTGAAGATGAATTTGGAAAGTACGCTAAGATTCATATAGATGGTGAATATAATCGTGTAGGATTTATCATTCGTACAAATGAATGGGAAAAAGATGGTGGCGATCGTTGGATTGAGAATATAAACGACGGTCGTGCTGAAGTGTGGATTCTTTCTGGTGATGATAAAGTATATAACTCTAAGCCTTCTTCGGATCTATCCATTCAAAAAGCAACTATTGATAGTTTCAATGAGATTACTGTAATGACTAATGTCCCGTTTCATATTAAGGAACGGAACATTGAAATTGAAGGCATTAAAATTAAGGATATTAGTCCTTATGATAGAAACAGTGGAAATGTTACGAATAAGTTTAAAATAATTACGGAGCAGAAAATTGATTTAAAACAATCATACAAAGTGAAAATCGAAAACGTAGCTGATGCGTATACGGAAATCGGTAAAGTCATTCGTAGTGAGGAATTTGATCATTCATTTTATTATGGTGGTAACGATTTAGGTAATATATATACGCCGCAACATACGAAGTTCCGTGTATGGGCTCCTACTGCAAGTGAAGCGAAGTTAGTTACATATAAAAAGTGGACCGATAAAATAGGTACTGAAATAAACATGCAACAAGGTGAAAAAGGAACTTGGAAAGCAAAACTTAAAGGAAACCAAAAAGGTCTCTATTATACGTATAAGGTGAAAATTGGTGATAAGTGGACTGAAGCAGTTGATCCGTATGCACGTGCTGCTGCAGTAAATGGAGATAAAGGTGCAGTTGTTGATTTAGAAGAAACAAATCCGAAAAAATGGAAAGCAAACAAAAGTCCAAAATTTAAAAATCCGGAAGACGCAATTATTTATGAATTGCATGTACGTGATCTTTCTATTCAGCCCGAAAGTGGCATTAAGCAGAAAGGGAAATATTTAGGGGTAACAGAAAAAGGAACAAAAGGGCCTCAAGGTGTGAAAACGGGGCTTGATCATATAAAAGATCTTGGTGTTACGCACGTTCAACTTTTACCGATATTTGATTATGCATCAGTAAATGAAAAGAATTTAAACGAACCACAATATAACTGGGGATATGACCCGAAAAACTTCAACGTTCCAGAGGGATCCTATTCTACAAATCCATATGAGCCTACTGTTCGAATTACTGAATTAAAGCAAATGATTCAAACACTGCATGATAATAATCTTCGTGTTGTGATGGATGTAGTATATAACCATATGTATAATGCTACTGAATCTAATTTTCATAAGTTAGTCCCAGGTTATTATTATCGTTACAATGAAGACGGAACATTTGCAAATGGAACTGGAGTAGGAAATGATACAGCTTCAGAACGAAAAATGATGAGAAAATTTATGGTGGATTCGGTCACATACTGGGCAACAGAATATAATTTAGACGGATTCCGTTTTGATTTAATGGGTATTCATGATTATGAAACAATGAATGAAATACGTAAAGCTGTTAATCAAATTGACCCTACTATTATATTGCATGGAGAAGGTTGGGATTTAAATACACCTCTTGCAGCGGAGTTGAAAGCAAATCAAAAAAATGCAGAGAAAATGAACGGGATTGCTCATTTTAACGATAATATACGTGATGGATTGAAAGGTAGTGTATTTGAAGAGAAAGAAAATGGCTTTGTAAATGGGAAGGAAAACATGGAAGACCGTATTAAAAAAGGGATTACAGCAGGCATTGACTACGATATAAATTCGTCTACTTATCAAGATCCAGAGCAGGTGCTAACGTATGTGGAGGCACATGATAATCATACATTATGGGACAAACTTGAGTTGACTAATCCAGGTGACAGTGAAGAAGTGCGAAAACAAATGCACAAATTGTCTTCTTCGATTTTATTAACATCACAAGGTATTCCATTCTTACATGCAGGACAAGAGTTTATGCGCACGAAATATGGTGATCATAACAGTTACAAATCTCCTGATTCAATTAACCAAATGGACTGGTTGCGCCGTGCAGCATTTAATAACGAGGTAGAATATATGAAGGGCTTAATAGATTTACGCAAAAACTACTCAGCTTTTCGAATGACATCTGCCGAACAAATTAAAAAACAAGTCTCTTTTATTGATGCTCCCAAAAATATTGTGGCTTATTCAATAGACGGTAAGGGCAATGGAAATAAAAACGAATACTTTATGGTGGCTCACAATGCAAATAGAGAAACCGTAGACATAACGCTTCCATCGAAAGGTCCTTGGAAGGTACTAGTAGACGGTAAGCAGGCAGGTAGTAAAACGCTTTATGTTGTTCATGATAATAAAATTAAAGTTCCTGCATTAAGTTCATTAGTTTTAAAAACAGAGAAACCGATTAAATAAATGCAAAAAAATGCAAAAAGCGGAGTGAATGTTGTTTTCACTTCGCTTTTAAAGTTTAAGTAATATAATTTCACATACTGTAATTTTATTACAATTCACTAAAAAACATAATAAAAAGGAGAAGAACTCAGCAAGGTTCTTCTCCTTTTTATTATGTAATTAGGTAATCATTGCTGCAGAACTAACCGTTGCATACCGAAAGAACAATATAAACCTAGAGTTACAAGAGTTTTGAAAATAGCGAAAAAGAAGGTGGTGAATCCATTTATTAAGTGACGAGAAAATGACAAAACTGTAAGAATGCACGAATATTTGTAAGGAAGTTCGATGTTTTCCTTTTTCTTTTTTTATTAAAGTGAAAAAGAAGAAAGCGATGTCATAAGAGATTGATATTTAGACGAGTACAATAACCAAAACTATTCATGTAATGAAGACATATGAAAATCAGTAAAACAACTTACAAAAAGGAGGTATTTGAAAATGTCTTTTTCACAGTTCAATATTGATATTTTCCGAGCAATTAATGATTTAGGTAAACAATATTCATTTCTAAACTCAGCCATGATATTTTTGGCAGAATATATGGTATATATTTTCGCTTTAATTGTTTTAGCTTATTGGTTTACTAGGCCCAGAAAAAATAAGATGATGGTTATTCAAGCTATGGTTGCTTTTGTAATTGCTGAGGTGATTGGAAAAATAGCAGGGAAATTCCATCTAAATTATCAACCGTTTGCAGTATTGCCTGATGTGAATAAACTTGTCGACCATACTGTAGATAATTCATTTCCTAGTGACCATGCGATTCTCTTTTTTTCGATATGTTTTTCGTTTTGGCTTGTTCGTAATAAAGCTGGTTGGTTATGGCTTATACTTGCATTTTGTGTAGGTATCTCTCGTATTTGGGTAGGGGTTCATTATCCTTTTGATGTTGCAATAGGGGCTTTAATAGGATGTGTTTCAGCATTGTTTTCTTATTGGTTAGTACCGAAATTTTCTTTTATTAATCAATTGCTTACGATATATGAAAAAGTAGAGAAACATGTTTTACCATTCAAAAACAATTCAAAGGGATTTTGAGTATAGAAGTATAAAAAAGACGTTATCCTTTCCTATAATTCTACAGAAAGGATAACGTCTTTTTTGTTTTATGGATAGTGCAAAATATTAGGTTGATGGGCATGTGCTACTACCCGATATAAGAGAACATTTAACAATCCCTATTTAGATATTTAAATAGGTTCTCTATATTTATTGTATATAAATTACACAATAAATATTTTTTGTATTACATACATTAAATTAAGCTTAACCTCTCTCTTTTTCTATAATTCACTTAAATGGACAAACTTCTTACCAATATTCAAGACCGATTACGCTTTTGGATTTGTTTTTCGGTTTTCTTGACCAGGCCAATGAATAACTACACATAAACTCCTTATATCTCTAGATAAACTACCGATTAGCTCCATATAGACTCTAGATAACATATATAGAATACAAGTTATCAAGGAGGTAAGAGAAAATGAATTTTATGAAACGCGCAATTCTCAGTATGAAAAAAAGGATAGGAACATCATTAATTTTGATGGCAGTATTTCTAATTGTTACAAATTTGGTTCTTTCAGGGTTCACAATCCAAAATGCATCAAAAAAAGCAGCGGATGCTGCAAGAAAAAAACTGGGCGCAGATGTTACTTTAGGACTTGATTTTGATAAATTAGGTCAACAAGCTCGTGAAACTGGAGAGATGCCTAATCCACCAAAGCTTAACACGAAAGAAGCAGATCAATTAGCGAAGTCAAAATATGTAAAAGACTATAATTATATAGGCAACTCTTTCGGAATCTCTGATGGACTAAAACTAGTAGGAGCTTCAGATGAAGAAGAAGGGCAAGGTAAAGTGGGAATGGCGGCTGTACGAGGCGGTTCAAGCTCAGGTACAGAAATAGATATGAATGCATCCTTTACGATTGAGGGAGTTCGCAAGACAGCATTACAAGAAAGCTTTAAAAGTGGAAAAAGTAAAATCATTGATGGAAAACCAATTACAGAACAGATGAAAGATCAGAATGTAGTTTTAATGGAAAAACGATTAGCGGAATTAAACAATTTGAAAGTAGGAGACAAAGTAAAAGTGCAATCAGGGGATAAGAAGCAAACCCTCGAGATTGAAATTATCGGTATTTACGAAACGAATGAACAAGCAATGGGTCAACAGGCCCCTCCTATAATGGATCCAGCTAATAAACTATATATGCCGCATTCAACTATGAAAAAATTAGAAGTAGATCAAGGTATAAATAGTGTTCAAGTCGTGTATTTCTTGAATGATCCACAATACATTGATGCATTTAAAAAAGAAGCAAAAAAATCTGATATTGATTTTAATTATTTAAAATTAGATGCACATGATTCATTGTACAAACAAATGATTGGTCCTATCGAAAATATCTCTTCTACTTCTCAAATGATTATTTATATTGTATCGATTGCAGGTGCGATTATATTAGGGTTAATCATTATGCTATCAATTAAAGGCCGCCGTAAGGAAATGGGGATTCTGTTATCTATTGGAGAGAAAAAGTGGAAACTGATGGCGCAGTTCGTAGTAGAAGTAGTATGTATCGCTATTTTGGCATTTGGATTATCCATAACAACAGGAGCCAAAGTTTCTCAATATATAGGGGATAATTTGCTTTCGAGTGAAATCGCTATAGCAAGCGAAGAAACAGACACTCCGCAAAATGGAACTGTAATGGTGTCTGGACCTGGTGGCACGTTACAAAATCAAAAAGAAGATCCAATTGATAAAATTGATGTAAGTGTAACAGGAGAAGATGTAGGGAAAATGGGAGGGATTGGACTAGCTATTGCTATAATAGCAACGCTTCTTCCGGCATTATCTATTCTACGTTTAAACCCAAAACAAATTCTTTTAAAAGATGAATAAGGAGGCTTAACATGGAAACGATTTTACAATTTAAAAATTTGGATTATTATTATGAAAGTAATGGGAAAAATGTAGCGATACTAGACAATGTTAACTTTTCTTTTCAAAAAGGGCATTTCTACACGATTTTAGGACCATCTGGATCTGGTAAAACTACAACTCTAAGCTTAGGTTGTGGGCTGGATATCCCTAAAAATGGTTATGTACTGTATAATGGCAAAGATATTCGAAAAATTGGTTTGGATCGATATCGTAATCAAAATGTATCTGTAATTTTCCAATCTTATAATTTGATTACTTATATGACTGCTCTTCAAAATGTCCTAACAGCGATGGAAATTACAGGTGTCAAAGTGAAAAATAAGACGGTAAGGGCATTAGAATTATTAGAGAAAGTAGGACTCACAGAAGTAGAAGCGAAACGAAACGTCTTGCAACTAAGTGGCGGGCAACAACAACGTGTAGCAATTGCTCGAGCATTATCTTGCAATGTTGATTTACTTATTGCAGATGAGCCGACGGGAAACCTCGACGAAGAAACGGCAATGGATATTATAGAACTGTTTCAAGAACTTGCACATAAAGAGAATAAATGTATTATTGTTGTAACGCATTCACAGGAAGTTGCAAAAAAATCCGATCGTGCAGTGTATTTAAGTAAGAAAAAGTTGGTCGTAAACCAAATCTAATACAAACATCTTAGTTTTCCGATTCACATAATTTTCAAAAAAATCCATTTCGAAAGTTTATATTTGATATATAATAAAATCAAGTCATAATCAAAATGGTCTCCCTGTATTGAATGTGAAGATAGATTTTTGCTTCCTTTTTAACAATATTTGAAAAAGAACTTGTAGGATATTCTACAGGTTCTTTTTGTTATGATCAGTTACCTATATTATTGAGGAATTACATATAAAAATCGGGACATTAATTAGATGTAAAAACTAAATAATGTCCCGTTAAATTGTTTATCTGCATAGTTATTGAAGAATTAAACCTACTATCATAATTAAACTAAATACTATCATCCAGCCAAATGCACAATAGCCGAAGATTCTAATCCATTTAGGTAATTGATTCATGTTAACTTTATTTGTGGGAACTCCTTGCATAGAAAACATCATTTTTTGATCTCTATCCCTATTATTTTGTTGTTCATACATAACATCATCACCTTTCTAGAATAGTTGTATGTATAATATATCAGTGTGGAGAAAACTAAATACCGAATATTAGGCGAAATAAAAGTGATTCGACAAATATAGTGGATGGTTCTCTTTTCCAATACTGTATACTATATTTCAAAAAAACGAAAATTTGATTACTCAAAAGCTATATATACTAAAGTATTTGCTCATTTAAAATGTAGTAAACCTTTACCAAGAGATATTTATTATTCGATATTGATTAATTCGGATAAACTCACTAATACTTCTTAGTGTATAGACACGTATATGTCTTTCAAAATATAAGTACCGTAAAGTAGGAGTAATTATTTATTCGTTATTTTTAAAGCGTTTAACACTATTTTGGTTACATCTGCAATAAGTTTATCATCGTATTTCGCATCCTCATTAGCATGATTAGAAAGTACCGCAAGAACAATTGGCTTTTTATTTGGTGGCCAAATAATTGCGATATCATTCCTTGTTCCATAAGACCCAGAGCCAGTCTTATCGGCTACTTCCCATTCTTCTGGAACTCCAGCACGAATTAAATTGTCCCCCGTAGTATTTCTTTTCATCAAATCTATTAAAAAATTTCGTTTCTCCATTGAAAGGATATCTCCTAGCGCGTAAGTTTGGAGACTAGTAGCTAATGCCTTTGGGGTACTTGTATCACGAGTGTCTCCTGGCTGCACTTCGTTTAATTCTGGTTCAAAACGTACAGGATTTGTAACAGTATCGCCTATTACTCTCAGTGATTTTTTGAATTCACTTGGCCCACCTAATTGCTTAAGAATAAGATTTTGTGCAGTATTATCACTATATCGAATGGAAGCATCAGCAAGCTCCTTCAGAGTCATACCTGTATCTACATATTTTTCTGTAATTGGATTGTAATTAACAAGATCTTGGCTAGTATACTTAATTTTTTGATCTAAATCCTCTATTGATTTCTTTTGTAACAGTGCTCCAACAGCAAGGGCTTTGTGGGTAGATGCGTATGCAAAGCGTTCATCTGAACGATAAGTAACAGTTTGATTCGTACCTGTGTCCAATGCATAAATACCAAGTTTAGCATCATATTCTTTTTCAAGCTTTACAAAAGAATGCCTACTTGTATTTTCTTGTTTGGTTTGTTTCGATGGTTCGGATTGAATATTACTATTGGAACAGCCTATAAGCGTTACACATGAAAACAATACTACAGGTAGCATCTTTTTATAATGTGCAATGTGAAAAAACTTCTTTGAAACTATCATACATTTTCAACCTCTTTCAAGAATATATGGATTTTGTTTAGATATTTTTTACATACCGATACAATTAACAAATGTACCAGATAATACTCCTCATGTTTTTCTTGCATTACAAAATGAGAGAACTACCAAAAACACCTTTTTTATACGTAATAGACAGTCTAAGTGACACATTTGTTCCATTTTTGATTAAGATTTTTAACATATCTATTAACTTTATTTTTAAGCATCGCAAACTCCATTTTTTTGAACTCTACTTAATTTAATATGGATTTAGATCGAGTTTTTCTTGTAACGGGAATTTCAATTGGATATCGCATATATAACAATCTCGTCTCGGATAGAATAAGTAATAACAACTACTGATTTCATTTTAAAGTTGGATTGTAGAAATAAAGAGCTTAAAAAACGAAAAGTCCCCCTTATTGATTCCTAATAAGATTATACTTGCTACAAAAACAAACAAACTCGTCCTACTAAGAGGGGAGTTTGTTTGTTTGTTGTTTATATATAGGAATGTTCATGCAAAATTGCACACTATGTTCCATATTTTTTATAGAATACTTTATATTTAGCGTTTCAAGAATTTGTTTAACAATATATAGCCCCAAACCACTTCCACCAGTATTTCGATTCCTTGATTTTTCAATTCGATAAAATGGTTTGAAAATTTGTTGTATATCTTCATCTTTAATATTGATACCTGTATTTATAATTTGCATTTTAATTTGATCTTGTTTAGAATCCTTACTTAACTTTATATAGACTTTTTCATTATGTGGTGAATACATAACTGCATTATGGATAATATTTTTACATGCTTTTTCAAAAAGTACACGATCTGTATAAATAGAAAGGTTAGAGTCAATTTCTTTTATTATTTGGATGCTTTTTTGAGAAGCGAAAAATTCGAGATCTTTTGTGATTGTACCTATTAACTTTGAAAGATTAACTTCTTCTATTTTTTGTTTAAAAGTGTGTTGTTCTAACTTTGACATACTTAAAATTTCACGAACTAATTGTTCCATACTTTCAATAATTTGATGATTTTTCTTTAAATATTGATCACGATTTTGATAAGGGCCAATATTGTATATCATCCCTTCTAAGTATCCTTTCATTACAGTAAGAGGGGACTTTAATTCATGTGCTACAATCGCAAAAAACTCTCTGCGTTTTGTTTCTATTTCTCTTTCTTTTTCAATATCATTTTTTAATTGTTCATTTGCTTTTTTTAAATCAAACATAGCTTGTTGTAAGTTAATAGACATGTCATTCAAACTATTAGATAATTCTCCTAACTCATCTGTGGAGCGAACCTCAATTTTTTCGGAGAAATCTAAATTTGCCATCTTTTGTGCACCCTCATTAATATAAATAAGTGGCTTTGTAATAAACCTGGAATAGAAATAAGCACTCCCTATACCAATTACGATCACAATGATACTAATATAGGGGAGAAAGCGCGCTAATACTTGCGAAGCTTCATCAATCGGTTGGAATGTTGCGAACACTACAAGCGTTAAACTACCATCTTGGAATTGAATTGGTTCCGCAACATTATATGAATTGCTAATGGTACCTGCATTCTCAAATCGTGCTGCTTTAGTAACTACTGTTGTTTGTGTACCACTTTGAATAAAAGAAAATGAAGGCGAGTAAATAATTATTCCTTCTTTATTTTGAAGCGAAAGCATCGCGTTATTTTTTTTTGCGTATTCATCAAAAAGTGGTATCGCATCTTGAAACGTAAGATCTTTGGATTTATCAATTATTTTTTTTATCCCTGTTTGAAGTTGATCTGTTTTGTATTGCTCATAAAACGTAGGGAGAAAGAAATATAAAGTTAAATAAATCAACACTGCAAAGGATAACAAAATGAGAGATGTAGTCATAAAGAGTTTATAAGTAATTTGCTTCATCTTCATGACTTTTAAAATTTTATTCATCAATTTTATAACCAATACCCTTTATTGTTTTAATATAGGGGATAGCTAGTTTTTTACGTAGGTTTTTAATATGTGTATCTATTATTCGTGTTTCTCCAAAATAATCGTATCCCCAAACCTTTTCTACGATATTTTCTCTTGTAAGTACTTTTCTCTCATTTTGAAATAGTAGTTGTAGAATTTCGAACTCTTTTGTCGTTAGCAAAATTTCAACATCATTTACATATACTCGATATGCATCAATATCAATGCACACTTCTTTAAATACCAAATGATTATTTACATTTTTATCATAACTTCTTCTAAGTACAGCTTCGACTCGTCTAATCAAAACATGAAACGAAAAGGGTTTTGTTATATAATCATCAATCCCAAGATCGAACCCTTTCATTTGATCTTCCTCTTCTTCTAACGCAGTTAGCATAATAATTGGTATGTTTGACTGACTTCGAATCATTTTAGCAACTTCAAATCCATTAAGATTGGGCATCATTACATCTAGAAGAACTAAATCAAAGGATTGCTTATTAAATTGTGTCATGCCCTCTAGTCCATCTGAAGCAACTACCACTGTATACTGTTGTGTCATTAAAAATTGTTTAATTAATTCCTGAATTTCTTGATCGTCCTCAACCACGAGGATATGATAGTTTTTCATAATATCACCTCTGGTAGTCATTATAGCCGTACTATCTGTAGTTTATGTGGAGATACAGTAGGAAACTTCATAAGATGTTTAACATATTAACTCTATTTTTCAAGATTGTGTATTCTCCGTAAAAAAGTATTATTACCCATATTCCCTTTTTATGGAGAAATATTTGTTTGCATAAAAAAACTTATCATATAAAAAAACTGAACGATTAATATTTACGAAAAACTAATGTATAATAATGTAAAATGTATGTAGTTTTTTAAACTTTTTGAAAATACACTTTCGGAACTTTAATAGAAGGGAGAAAGTGAGATGAATTTAAATATAAAAGAAGCTAGCGAAATTCTAGAGCGTACACCACAAACTTTGGAGTTTTTTTGCTAATTTAGTAAAGGCCTAAGGTGCGAACTAAGGATTATTTAAATTATGTGAGAAAGGTTGTGAAATTATTTAATGAGTTATAAAGCGATGCTGTTTGATTTAGATGATACGTTACTTGATAGGGATAAGGCAGTAGATAAATTGTTTTTATTAGTTTTAGAAAAATGTTATGAGGATGTTAGTGATACGGTCAAAAACAATATGTTACTGAAATTCAAAGAATACGATAAAGGAAAATACGGCAATAGTGATAAAACGATAGTTTTAGAATCATTATTTGATGAATTTGCGCCGAAATATAGATTACCACACAATTATATCCAAGATTTTTGGAATGAAAATTTCCCTAAATGTTTTTCAATTGACCAAACTACTATTCATTTCTTAAATCATATAAAGAGGCACTTTAAAGTTGGAATTATTACAAATGGCTCAACTCAAAGGCAAAAGGCTAAAATAATTAATACGAATTTAAACAATTACTTTGATACATTCATTATTTCTGAAGAAGTGGGATTAAGTAAACCTGATAACCGTATATTCGAACTAGCATTAAATAAGCTAAATGCACAGCCGCAAAATACTTTATTTGTTGGGGATGACTTAGAAAAGGATATTGCTGGTTGTCAAAATGCAAATATAAAAGGAATATGGTTTAACCCTCAGATAATCAAGAACACTACCGAAATACAACCATATGCCGAGATTCATACTTTGGATAGTTTGTTAAGTTATGTTTCACCACAATATTTTTATAACAAGTAAAACCAATTTCGATATTTAATAATTTCATTGACCGTATTAGTAATATAAATAATCTATATTTGAAACAAAAAGAGGCTACTTTATTCACTGTATCTAATTTGAACTATGATGACTATGAAGAGCTGCAATACAAATTTACTCATACTTTGTAAGTATAAAAGGGGTGGGACTATGGAAATAAAGAAATTAGTTATCGATGGAATAAATATAGCGGTCATAAAAAACGATAAGGTATTAATTTCCGATGTTCAAACTGCATTGGATCTTATGGCAACAGTACAATATGAGGTGGATGCGAAACATATTATCATCGACAAATCATTAATAAGTGAAAGTTTCTTTGACTTAAAAACACGCTTTGCTGGTGATATTCTTCAAAAGTTTATAAACTACAGTGTAAAGATTGCTATCATTGGAGATTTCTCTATATATACTAGTAAAAGCTTAAAGGATTTTATTTATGAATGTAATAAAGGAAAAGACATTTTTTTCTTGGCAACCGAACAACAAGCAATTGAAAAACTAAGTACATCGAAGCTTTAATAATGCTCCAGTAAAATCTCCTTCTTTTTCACGTCGCTTATTATTTACAACATATAAGAACTGATGTTTGTGATAAACTAAGAGATGACTAAAGGGGGAGTTTTCTTGAACAATTTGAATGATACAATCCGAAATGTAAACAATTTAGTTTACAAACCTAACAATTTAATGATTACGAATCTAAAAGAAGAAAAGCAAAATGCAGAATATATAGGATGTTTATTTAACTTAAATAACAAGACTATCCGTTTTAGAGTATCAAAAATTACGCCTAATAAAATTGGGCAATTTGTTTCTTTTTGGGAGAAAGATGACAATATGCAAAATCAAGCATTTTCTTATAACGCTGCTCCTGACTTATTAGTTATTACTTGTATTGATGATAATAAACTAGGACAATTTATTTTCCCTAAAGAAATTCTTCTTAAAGAAAAAGTATTAAAAACGCAAAGTCAAAAAGGGAAGATGGCTATGAGAGTTTATCCAATTTGGGATACCCCTGTTAGCAATCAAGCGAAAAAGAGCCAAACGTGGCAACTTCAATATTTTGTTGATTTAAGTGATCATAATAATTTACCTATAGACAAACTATTACATTTGTATTCGTAGCTTCTTGTTTTAGTTTTGAATGTCAATTCGTTGCCGAATGCCAGAGTATGATACTAATTTTTCTCGTAGAATATTTTTTGTACCGGTACAGTTAGATGAAATGTACATTGTTACAGTACCCCATCAAATTTACAATCAACATATATTATTTTAACTTATACATGTTAAGGGGTGCTGACTATGACAAGTTTACAACATAAGCTCTTTACAAGATTGAATCTTGCAAACCGTACTGAAGTGAAGTTTGAAGAATTAAATACAATTCTCTTTGCATTTGCACACACTATACCATTTGAGAATTTAGATGTTATAGCACGTAATACGAATACAATTACTATGGGGAATTTACAGAATAAAATTTTAAATACATCCCGCGGCGGACTTTGTTATGAATTAAATACTCTTTTTTACTACTTTTTACAAGATTGTGGTTATGATGTACAACTTGCACTTGGTACCGTATATAAAAATGATATAAACGCATGGGCACTTGAGGATGGACATATAACAATTATTTTAAATCATGATAACGTACGTTACTTAATGGATGTAGGTATTGCTTCCTTAGTACCTCTAGTCCCTGTACCTTTTACTGGTGAGTCTGTCTCCTCTAAAAACGGTACGTATCGAGTGGGACGAAAAGATACGAGTAAAGGAAATTACGTTCTAGAAAGAAAAGATACGAACGGAGAGTGGAAAGTTTGTCATGCATTTTATAATTGTATCATTGATGAGGCAGTAGTGAATGATGTTCAAAAAAGAGTAATAGAAGATGAGAAATCTATTTTCAATAAGGGACCAATTGCAGTTAAATTGTCGGACTCTGGCTATGTCTCTTTAACGAATACTAGTTTAACTGAAATGATACACGAGAAAAAAACGAAACAGGTAATTACAGAAAATCAATATAGAGAGCTATTAAATACTTTATTTGCTATTGAGTTGTGATGAAACGAATAGCTAGCCGGTTCTTATGCAGAATCGGCTATTTTATTAACTTTGATTTATAATTACTATTAAAGTTTGATTTTCTAATTAGATATAATACACTAGAACAGTATGAAAAATTATAAACAATGAATTTTGAATGTAAAGGAAGATTTTTATGTCAATTATTGATAAATTGAAACTTAATAAGTATACAAATATGGTCGTAATTAATGAACCTAGTGATTATGACATTTTTACAGGGAAAGAAACTGCATTTTCAAAAGAACACGATGTCATTTTTATTTTTGTAGAAACACTTGATGAAATGGTGAAACAAACGAATTATATTATTAGTAATGAAGAATTACTAATTGAAAAAGGCTACATATTCTTCGCGTATCCGAAAAAAGGTAATTCTCGTTACAGTACGTTTATTCACCGTGATGAAATGTTTCCAGCATTAAACGTTGGGGAAGATGGGTATGTAGGACAGAGTGATATTAAATTTGCACGAATGGTAAGTATGGACGATGTCTTTACTGTTGTAGGTTTAAAGCGTGAAAAGAAAAAAGAGAAGAAAACGCCTGCTATGAGTCAATGTGTTGCCGATTATGCAGATCGTATTAAAGATGTTGAAGCACTATTGGCTAATCATCCAAACGAACTTAAGTTTTATCAAAGTTTAACACCTGGATATCAAAAAGATTGGGCACGTAATTTATTTTCTGTAAAACAAGAAAAAACACGTGATAAACGTCTGGAGAAAATGATTGAAATTCTTTCACAAGGCTATAAAACAATTGAATTATTCCGTAAGAAGAAAAAATAATGGTTAGGAACGTCACAATGATGCAACAATTAATTACACTTTGCACATTGAAAAAAGAATTCCTTTCAGTATACTAAAGTATGTTCTTATATTTAAATAATTAGCAAAAGAAAAAAGGTGTTTGAAATGAAATCGTATATTGTAGTTGGAGCTGGAATATTAGGAGCATCTACTGCTTATCATCTTGCTAAAGCAGGTGCAAATGTTACTATCGTTGATCGCCAACAATTAGGTCAAGCAACTGATGCAGCAGCAGGTATTGTATGTCCTTGGCTTTCACAGCGTCGTAATAAAGCGTGGTATAAAATCGTTAAAGGCGGTGCACGTTACTATTCTTCGTTAATCCAACAATTAGAAGACGACGGTGAAACGGATACAGGTTACAACCGTGTAGGTGCAATTAGTTTACATACTGACGAGAAAAAACTAGATCAAATGGAAGGGCGAGCTTATAAACGACGTGAAGATGCACCAGAGATCGGAGAAATTACTCGCTTATCAGCTGAAGAGACGAAAAAATTATTCCCAGCATTATCAGAAAAATA
The DNA here is from genome assembly GCF_054326875.1 of Bacillus sp. BC08. Taxonomy (NCBI): domain Bacteria; kingdom Bacillati; phylum Bacillota; class Bacilli; order Caryophanales; family Bacillaceae; genus Bacillus; species Bacillus sp. BC08. Next base: position 435,822 of record NZ_JBTGPA010000031.1, read on the forward strand.
CAGTTCTGTTCATATTAGTGGCGCTGCACGAGTAAATGGAAGATTATTACGTAACGCATTAATAAGTGCTGCGAAAAAACATGGTGCTACTTTTATAAAAGGAGATGCTGTATTAGTTCGCGAAGGGAATCGTATTACTGGAGTTACAGTAAACGACGAAACAATTGTAGCAGAAAAGGTAATTGTAACTGCAGGCGCATGGGCGAATGAAATCTTGAATCCATTAGGAATTAATTTCTTAGTTACATTCCAAAAAGGACAAATTGTTCATTTACAAATTGAAAATACAGCAACAGAAAATATGCCAGTTGTTATGCCGCCAAACGATCAATACATTTTAACATTTGACAATGGTCACGTCGTAATTGGTGCAACACATGAGAATGATACTGGTTTCGATCACCGTGTAACAGCAGGTGGTTTACATGAAGTATTCCATAAAGCATTAACAGTTGCGCCTGGTTTAGAAGATAGTACTATGCTTGAAACGAGAGTTGGATTTAGACCATTTACTCCAGGGTTCTTACCTGTTATCGGACCACTGCCTAACTTTGAAGGCATTCTCGTTGCAAACGGATTAGGTGCTTCTGGTTTAACTGCCGGTCCATATTTAGGATCAGAATTAGCTAAACTAGCACTCGGACAACCAATTCAATTAGATTTAAACGATTATGACGTTGCTGGTGCAATTGAATAATAAAAAAGATTAGGATTCGCTCCTAATCTTTTTTATTTGGGGTAGCATGACATACCCATCAAGCTTATATTTTTAATTACTCCCATAAAAATATTATGCATCGTTGACTACAGATAAGGTGGTTATATTAATTGAAGACAATTGATTTTAATCGCGAAATTTATATAAAAAAGATAAAATGGAAGAGTCTTTGAAATATTTAGATGAAAAAGTGGGCGAGATAATATAATTGGGGTACAGCCGAGATACGTGTAAAAATAGGTCATAGACTTATATTTATTTCCATATATAAAATCAGCTTTTTCTTAATTATTAGGGGTCACCATACATCGCCATCAAATTAAGGAGACGATTGTCCCGAAAAATGAAAAAACGTTTGCAATAAGACTTATAATGAAACAATGCTTTAATAAAGGAGTTGTATAAAATGAATGTAAAAAAAGATACAGAAATAAAATGCTCTTCAAAAGCAGAAAACATCCTACCTCAGATCAATAGTAAAACTAAGCTAGGCGACTTACGAAAAATCGCGAAGGGCATAAAAAAAGATCACAAACTAGCTATGGAACTTTGGTCAACCGAAGAGTTTTTGCCCAGGCTATTAGCAATTTTAATTATGGACAAAAAACTTCTTTCACAAGATGTGCTAAATAAGCTTGATAAGGATATGCAAACTCACACTTTTGATGAGCAAAATAACTTAATGGATTGGTTAATGGCTAATCAGCTTACCAAAGACAAGAAGAAAATTGCGTTGATGGAGTCATGGGAAAATAGTCCTTCTGCTCTTCAAAGGCGAGCTTTCTGGTATTATCAAGGGCGCTTGAGATGGACTGGACAAACACCGCCTAATAACACAGCAGACTTGCTATCTGCATTAGAAGCTAATATTACGCAGGAAGAACCGGAAGTTCAATGGGCTATGAACTTCACTGCAGGCTGGATAGGCGTTTATGATGAAAAAAATCGTGCGCGTTGTATTAAACTTGGTGAGAAAACAGGTCTTTACAAAGATGTAATAGTAGCAAAAGGATGTACTCCTAGCTATTTGCCAGAGTTCATTACGATTGAAGTTAACAAACGACATAATGATTAAATTACCTTTGAATAATTTATTAGGGTTTAATGCAAAAAAATAAAGTCATTTAGTGCCTCAATAATTGTATTATTTTTTAATACTATGCATCTCAATAATGTATTTTATAGAAATAAGTAATATAAAAAGAGATTAAATGACACATATTAATCATTAAGAAAGGAACGATCACAATGACGAAAGTATCTTATAGTGGTTTGAAATATGGGAAAAGTGATGTGGAAATAAAATTATTAGTGGATATACAAAATGATTGGTTTGAGGTAACACATACCAAGGAAGTGTCTCAAGTAATGAATAAATCAACAGGTAAATATATCATAGTAAAACGAAATACCTTGCAATGTGAGTTTGTTTCATAATACAAAGAAACTGTGAAATAACTAAATTTTATACAACAGACTATATCAGTCTCTTTATAGTCTGATCAGATAACAATATTCTATATGAAAATAGCGAAATTAAAAGAATATAAATAAAACCCTTGATTTATCTACGTTGAGTAGAAAATCAAGGGTTTTTGATTTGAAAAACGTCTTAGAATATAGCCTTCGCAAAATACTGGTAAGGTGATTTTTATGCATATTAGAGTAAGGGTAACTGTCATACAATGTAGATAGCATATTAAATTACAGAGGGGATGAAAATGAAAAAATTTATAGTTAGTTATTTAGTATGTCTCATATTTTTTTCTATACTTACACCTAATTGGAAATTAGAAAAATTAAAAACCTTGCTGCTTATGAAGCGTAGCAAAGTTTTTGAAGTTGTTTAATTCTTATTTCACTAACGGCTCTGTTAGCTAATACTGTAATTGTTTTAATAGCCTCTTGTTTAATTCCCACAACGCTGTTTTGTTACTATCCCATTTCAACAGCATTACTGCTTCCTCAAAGCATAACCATTTATAATTGGAGTGTTCTTTGGATAATGAAATATTTTTTGTAGGAACTTTAACCCCAAAAGAAAATTCTTTTATTACATAAATATCTTCTCCCCAAAGAAATCCTCCAACTACATCCTCTACTGGTAGTGAAGACACAGAATCTAATTTTATATAGGGAAATTCTCTTAAAATACCAGCCTCTTCAAAAGCTTCCCGTTTTGCTGATTCAATAGGAGACTCACCATCTTCTCCACCACCAGCTATTCCTTGCCAATAACCATAATCGCTTCGATTAAAAATAGCGTATTGAATAGAATTTCCAGTTATTATATAAGGAAATATCAATACTTGATAGGGTGCTCTCATTATATAACCCCTCCCGAAAAAAGCTTTAAATAAATATGAATAATTGTTAAATATTATATGGAGTGGGTGTTCTTTTGAATAAAAACACTACTGATAAAATAAAGATTACAGCCTTCAAACTTCCCCAATATGGATAAACAGTATGATTTGTTAAACTAGCATATTGAAAGATATTCTCTAAACCGAAAATCCCTATAATGACCGCCAAAAGAAATGCAGCTGATCCATACGTTCCATTACGATAGAGGGTAAATAAGTATATTGCACATATAAGTGGTACGATGATTTGTAGTAAGATTGCCATGGATTGTCCCCCTAATTTACATTTTATACTTACATTATATCAAAAAAATTCAATAAAAAGGAATGTAAGTTAATTGATGCTAAATAGAAAACAGACTAGTACGAACAGGGATATTACGCTTTCAGGTCTATAGTTTTAATACTAATTGAACTACTCTAATCATATTCTTCTATTAAAAAGAATGAAAAGGGGTGTACAGTGAATTGACAAACGTTAAGGTTCGTTTACGGCCCATCGTTCATAACTTAAATTTACCAACTGTAATAAAAACAGCTATACTTCCAGGTGAATCGACCGAAAGGTTATTTATCGCAACTCAATTAGGAGAGGTTTTTTACATAGGAGACGGAGCTATAAAGACATTTTTAAATATTCGTCACCGAATTATTAAATTAGGTACATTTGAAGAAGGTGTTTCTAGTAGCGGTTATGATGAACGCGGATTGCTAGGACTAGCGTTTCATCCACAATTTAATCATAATGGCTTATTTTATCTTCATCATTCAGTAGCCGGGACTCAAGGACCAGGAGCACTTTCAGAACAATTTAAACCGAATCCTTGTGACGAGAAAACTTTAAACTTAAAGTGGACAAATAGAGATACTCAATATGATCATATTGATACAATTGAAGAATGGATTTTACAATCAAATGGTAAACCTCAAAAAAGAAGAACTTTACTTAATATAAGAAGGCCATTTTTTAATCATAACGGCGTAAATAGTTTAAACTTTTCACCAGAAACAGGAAAACTTGTTTTTACAAATGGAGATGGCGGTTCAGGATATGATCCATTTAATTTAAGCCAGGATGATTTAGAAGTAGCGGGTAAAATAGTTGAAATCGATGTAAGTAGAGATACATTCATAACCAATCCTCCAGTAGTTACACGCTTTAATGAACTTCCTTTATCTATACAAGAAACACTTACGGTAATTGCAAAAGGGGTTCGTAATATAACAGGTATTTCATTTCAAAGGTTTTATAATCAATATATTAAATATGCCGGAAATGTGGGCCAGGATATTGTAGAGTCTATTTTTTCTTTTGTTCAATATAAACCAATACCAGTTACCGAAATCGTTCAAACCCATTTAATGAGAGATACACATGATCAATATGGATTTATTAATTTTGGGTGGAGAGGATGGGAAGGAGAATTACCTACTTCTTTTATAAAGCACTGTTCTGAGAATCCTACTTTAGATGAGAGAATAATGGCTTATTATAATGAAACAATAGAAACATCCGCAAAACGTATCCAGCCTCTAATCAGTTATTTTCATAAAGATTCCAGACCCGATAAATTTGGAGGAACTTCACTTACAGGAGTCCAGCCATATATGGGAACCGCAATACCTAGTTTAACGGGGAGTATCGTGTTTACTGATCTTGCTAAGAAAGAAAAATCTCAGTCTCCAGTAAAGGGTGCGTTAGCTTATTCTAGAGCTGGTATAGACGGGACACATAACGATTTTCAAGTTATTGGAACTAATTATGATTTTGGTGAGCAAGCAGCTTATTTTATGAGTTTAGGAACAAACTTAGATCAAACTAGATTATATTTAGGAGTTTATGGTTCTATGAAAGTAACTGATTTTAACAAAGGTACTATTTTTGAAGTTGTTCCTTAATACGATATAAACTCTCAGATTCATTCTTAATACAATTATCCATTGTATAATGATCGATTCCTTGAAGAAGGTAACAAATAATCAATAAGTGCATGAATAAGAAGAGAAAGTGATAAATTAGATGTCTTTAGGGGGATTTTGATGAATCACTTTAGAAACTATTGGTATCAACCGATGATCGCGCATGATACCAATTTTGTCCACAAAAGAAAGATGACGGCAGCAAAGAGGTTAGTCATTACAGCGTTACTCGGTTCACTTGCTGCTATTTTTCAATCGGCGGGGAACTTAATCCCTGGTATTGGCTTATTTATTAGTCCTTTTGCTACGCTACCGATTTTTCTAGCTATTTGTTATTCTATTCGCGAGGGAATGTTTTCTTATATTCTAACTATTTTCCTAATATTTATTATTGAGCCAAGTGAATTAATTGTCTTTCCTTTTACTACAGGTTTATTAGGTATAGCATTAGGAATATCTTTTATACAATTCAAGAGAAGGATTTTTGTTGTTTCCTTTTCGGCGATATGTTTACTTATAGGAATTATGGTTGTTCTTGATGTCTTTCGATTTCCTGTATTAGGTCCTACTGTTCATACAACTATGGATACCAAAATTATATTATCGATATTTATACTGAGCTTTCTATATTGTTGGATCTATGCAGGCCTTTGTAGAATAATGTTGAATAGAGTATATAAAGTATGGTCTTAACAATTTCTTATATATTTTCAAAGATTGGAGATTTAAGTCGTGTATAACGTTAAAATAAGAAGGCCAAATTCGGATGATTTAGATGAACTTAATTTGCTTTTTCGTCTTGTTATTACTCATACATTTAAAAATGAAGGGTTATCACAATTATTGGATGACATAGAAAATGAAATACATACGAAAAAGCAGTATTTGAAAAATGATTTGGAGAGTAATGGAGAAAGTCGTTACTTTTTATTAGCGATTGATACAAGTAACGATAAAATCATTGGAACAATTGAAATCGGTCCAGCGAGTACATTGATTCATAGTTGTACAGGTGGTGTTCTTAAAGATTTATATGAAATAGGAACAGTATTTGTACTACCTGAATATCAACGAAATGGCATAGGTAATGTGTTACTAAATGCAATGTATATTACATTACTTAGCAGAGGAATAACAGAATACTGTTTAGATAGTGGATACAAAAAAGCGCAAAGTATATGGACGAAGAAGTTTGGAGAGCCTAGTTATGTACTGAAGGATTATTGGGGAGAATCAAGTGATCATTTCATTTGGAAGAAAAGTTTACATGATACACCTATAATATTTGAATTATAAAATGAAATATGCCTATGAACGTAGATTTTCTTACATATGTATGCTATTATTTATCTTTATAATAAAAGAGGACGTGAATGAACTTGATTAAAATTAATATTCCTGAAGCTGATGTTTCAATTACTGAACGTAAACAAGTTATTAAAGGAGACGAGCCAATCATTACTCCAATTAATGGTTTTATCGATTTCCACTTGTTCCCTAGAGATAAAGGCGGCATTTTTATGTTTTACAATATTAATGACGAACTTCTTTTCGTAGGTAAAGCTCGTAAAATTAGACAACGTATTAAGAAGCATTTTGAAGACAATGTTTCACCAATTAAAAATCACCGTGATGAAGTATACCGCATTGATGCATGTATCGTAGAAGATCCAACAGAAAGAGAAATTTACGAAACATACATTATTAATGAATATAAAGCAAAATATAACGTTGATAAAGTGTTCTATAAATAAGTAATAAAAAAACAATCCTAGCACATATACTGGGATTGTTTTTTTATTTAAATTTAGTCCTCATATTTTTCTCCTTTTTTCAAATGATTCGCAACAATAAAGCAGCACACACCTATACAAATAAGTACAATTCCAATCGTTTTATGTTTCCCCTCAAAGAAAGGAATATCAGAAATAACATTTGTCATACATAACCCAACAAACACAAGAATAGGTCCTAACCACAGTAATATATTTCCTAATTTCGTATGTTGCCACATAGTAACCCTCCCGACCCCTTTTTACATATATATCCACAAAATGAAAGTAAATTCATAGAGAAATATAGTTTTTTTCATATCGAAAATTTAACCTTCATATATTGGTACAAGCAAACGAGAAAGGGGACTATCATGAATTGGTTAGAAGCTTTTATTTTAGGGATCATACAAGGTTTAACAGAGTTTTTGCCGATAAGTAGTACGGGTCATCTTTATTTAGGAAGACATTTGTTTCAATTAGATGAAGCTGGATTGTTTTTAGATACGATGCTGCATATTGGGACTTTGCTTGCGGTGTTTATTTATTACAAAAAAGAATTTATTTATTTAATTAAAAATCCATTTTCAAAACTAATGCTACTACTTATTGTCGGGACGATACCCGCAGTTGTAATTGGCTTGTTATTTAAAGACTTCTTTGAGGATATTTCAAAAACAGGTATTACGATTGGCTGGGAGTTTTTAGTAACAGGTTTATTTCTATATATGGCCGATAAACAAAAAAATGGTCGTAAAAAAATGGAGGACATTACATATAAAGATGCATTAATTATCGGTTCCTTTCAAGCGGCTGCTATTTTTCCGGCAATTTCTCGTTCTGGAATGACAATCGTCGCTGCATTATGGAGGAAGTTAGACCGTGAAACTGCTGCTTATTTTTCTTTCTTGTTATCAACTCCAGCTATTGTCGGAGCTATCATTTTGCAATTAGCAGATGTTTATCAAGGGAAAGCAGAATCTATTTCTAGTACATCTTTAATTGTTGGAACGTTATCAGCTGCGTTTTTTGGTTACATAGCCGTTTCATGGATGATTCAATATTTAAAACGCCACTCTTTAAAAGTATTTGCGTACTACGTATGGGGATTAGGTATTTTAATTTTAACGTTGCAATTTACGAATGTGTTTTAATGTAGTAACAATTCGTTTAGATCCTGTTTCAATTATACAAGGCAGGGTCTTTTTTCATTAAGGAGGAAAATATGTTTAATAAAGCTATCGTTATTGGCGGAAGTATCGCAGGAAAACTCGTAGCAAAAGCATTATCAACTGCTTTTAAAGAAGTAATCATTATAGAAGCTGATGAAAGATGGGATGGAAAAGCCACGAGAAATAGAGTCCCACAAAGTAATCATCCTCATGTGTTATTAAAAGGTGGAGAAAAAGCGATTGAGAAATTGTTTCCTACTATCACTAATGAATTAATTGAAGCAGGTAGTATCGTAAATAATTTTACTCGTGATATAAAATGGCATCAATTTGGTTTATGGAAACAGCAATTCATAGGAAAAGTACATATGGTTCAACAAAGTAGGTTTTTGCTTGAATGGCATATCCAAAAACGAATTGGTGATATTTCAAATGTTACCACTAAATATCGAACATTGGTTGAAGGGTTATTAGTAGATAGAAAACTCAACAGAGTATGTGGAGTAAAAACTAAATGTTTAGAGACTGGCACGCAAGAAGAAATTCAGGCAGATATTGTCGTTGATGCGAGTGGATTTGGTTCAAAAAGTATAGCGTGGTTACGCGAACACAATATCGAAGTACGAGAAGAGAAAGTGCGTATTGATTTATTTTACGCAACTAGAATGTTTAAACTTAAAGAAAATGAGAAATTAGACTGTTGTAATATGCTAATGTCTCCAAGTTTCCCTGACAATCCGTATGGTGTTCTTATTCAAACAATCGAGGATTATCGTTATTTTGTAACTTTCAGCGGGTATGCAAATGAGAAAGCACCACAAACTGATGAAGATTTTTATAATTTTGCTGAAAACCTATCAATTTCTAATGTTACAGATTTTCTAAATAAAGCAGAAGCCATTTCAGATATCAAAACGTACAAAATTCCTTATCAAGTACGTCGGCGATTTGATTTAGTGAATAATCTACCCGAAAGACTGTTAGTAGTTGGGGATGCACATTGTCGTTTTGATCCTGTATTCGGGCAAGGTGTTTCAGTTGCTGCTATGGAAGCTCACCAATTGCAGTTACTTTTACAAAGGAGACAAAAGCTTGATAAAGCATTTACACAGCAGTTTTATAAAAGGACCGCTCATATCATACAAACGCCTTGGGAAATGACTACAACGGAAATATCACGTCATCCTCAGCTAAAAAGAGAATTAACGATAAAGCAAAAATTTCAGCTATGGTATACGAAACAAATATATCAACTCTCTGCGACTGACTCTGACATTTATATTCGATTAGTAAGAGTGATGAATTTAATTCGTAGTCCATTGCACCTATTTCATCCGAAAGTACTACTTGCTGTGTTACTGAAGCGAAAGAAATAGAAGGAAAATAGTTGATTAAAAAAGAATATATAACAGTTAGTAGATATAGAAGGAGTAGTTGAGATGAAAATATACATAGAACAATTAATGAAACACGATGCGAAAGATTTATTTACGTTTGAACTTACGAATAAATCTTTTTTTGAAACAATGGTACCAAATCGTGGCTCGCAATATTATGATTTTGATTATTTTCAAAAACTACTAGATGATTTATTAATAGAACAGGCAGATGGAGATTCTTATTTTTATTTAATTCGTAATGAAGAAAAAGAAATTGTAGGACGAATAAATTTAGTAGATATAGATACGGAAACTCGAAGCAGTTCGTTAGGTTATCGAGTCGGAGAAAAGTTTACTAAAAAAGGAGTTGCAACAGCAGCTGTAAAATTAGTATTAGACGCGGCGAAAAATAATGAAATTAATGAGGTTCTTGCTAAAACAACTACTAATAATTTCGCTTCACAAATTGTACTAGAAAAAAGCGGATTTTCTTCTTATCATAACGAAGCAGATACAAATTCTGTAGAATTAAACGGGGAAGATGTGAAGTTTGTACATTATATATGGAGAAATACTTCGCGCTTATAATAAGGGGGACTTATACATGAATGATTTACGTTATCCAATTGGGCAATTTACATACAAACGTCCTATAACTGAAAAAATGATAGATACATGGATTCAAGAAATTGAAGATTTACCTAATGAACTAACAAAGGCAATTAAAGATTTAGATCAGAAGCAGTTAGACACACCGTATCGAGTTGGTGGATGGACAGTTCGTCAAGTTGTACATCACGTTGTTGATAGCCATATGAACAGCTACATACGCTTTAAATTAGCACTAACAGAAAAGAACCCAACGATTAAACCATATAAAGAAGAGAAGTGGGCCGAACTACCTGATTCTAAATTACCTGTAGATGTTTCACTAGTAATGTTAGATTCATTACATAAAAGATGGGTTAACCTTTTATATTCTCTAGAACTAGAAGATTTAGAAAAGACATTTAACCATCCGGATACTGGCGAAACAAAACTTGCTGCTGCAATTGGACTATATGCATGGCACGGACGTCATCATACAGCTCATATAACTTCATTAAGAAATCGACTAAATTGGTAACATGGAGATTACTTTAAAGAAGGCGACAGAAAATGATGCAGCAGTTTTATTTCAAATGCAAATAGACACGTTTAATCCTTTATTAAATAAATGTAAAGACTATGAAACAAATCCAGCAAATGAATCTATTGAAAAAACTATTTTAAGGATAAATAATCCTAGCAGTAACTATTATAAGATGATAATAGATTCTAACCTTGTTGGAGCAATATGTATATCCCAAAAAGAAATACCCTATAAATTTTGGATTAGTCCAATGTTCATTCATCCAAACTATCAAGGGAAAGGAATCGCTAAGAAGGTACTTATTTTAATTGAAGCGATGTTTCCAGAAGCACGGAGCTTTGAACTTGCTACGATTTTAGAAGAAGAAAGAAATTGTTGTCTATACGAAAAGATGGGGTATATAAGAACAGAAGTAATAAAGAAATTAAATAATAAAACTACACTTGTTTATTACAAAAAAGAAAGGTAAAGCATTTGAAATACGCTTTACCTTTTTATGTTATTTAAGATTAAATATACAAAATCAATGCATATTCTTCCAAAATACTCGGGTTAGTAATTTCCGAAATGAATAAACATACGAAAAGACGTTATTTTGTCGTATATGTTACTAACGCTTTTTGAATGCTTAAAACACTATCATCACCTTTAAATTCTTTCGTAATTGGCGTACTCAAACTAGATACCCAAATCTTAAGCTCAGCATCTAAATCAAAATGCCCAGCTGTTTCTATGCTAAATTGTGTAATGCTTTTATAAGGAATAGAATGATACTCAGTTTTTTTACCTGATATCCCTTGTTTATCTACTAAAATAAGACGACGATTTGTAAATACGATTAAATCACGAATTAATTTATAAGCATGTTCAACTTTCTCGTCATCTAACATAATCTTCTCTAAATCACGTTCTACACTTTCTGTACTCGCATTTGATGCATTTCCTAAAATACCGCTAAATAAACCCATAGGAAATTCCTCCTCCATTATTTGTGGATTGTGTTAATTACATTGTACCATGCAATTTACTAAGAGGTTATGACATTACTTTAGTAGTTTCTGGTTATAGTTGCAATTCATTTATATAACCTCATATATAACCTCATCTTAAAATCTTATGCTAACATGTAAGTAAGAAAAAAGAAGCAGAGGGATATAGCATGAAAAATATCGGTTTAGTATTAGAGGGCGGAGGAATGAAAGGGTTATATACTGCGGGAGTACTCGAATATTTTATGGAAAAGAACTTATATTTTCCTTATGTAGTCGGCGTATCCGCTGGAGCATGTATGGGAGCCACTTATATATCACGTCAAAAAGGGAGAAATAAGAAAGTGAATACAGAGCTCGTGTCAGATCACCGTTATATATCTTATCGGAATTTGATCCGAAAACGTGAATTATTTGGAATGGACTTTTTATTTGATGAGGTCCCTAATAATATTGTTCCATTTGATTTTCAAACATTCTTAAACTCAAGTGAACAGTTTGTTATAGGCACGACGGATTGTAATTCAGGAAAAGCAGTTTATTACAATAAAATAGAACACGGAAATGATATTTTAAAAATCATTCGTGCATCAAGTTCTGTCCCGTTTATAGCACCTGCTGTAGATTATGACAATCGAAAATTACTAGATGGAGGGATTATAGATCCTATACCGGTTTTAAAAGCACAAACGGATGGTTATGAAAAGAACGTTGTTATTATGACAAAGCCAGAAGGATATGAGAAACAGCGAAATAAATTATCTGGACTAGCTAAAATTTTATATAGAAAATATCCGAATATCGCAGAGTCTTTAGTAGAACATTATCGTTTTTATAATGAGACGATATCTTATATGAATCAAATAGAACAAAAAGACAACTTTTATGTCATTCAGCCTAGCGTACAGCTTCCTATAAGCGGAATAGAAAGAAATAAAGAAAAACTTGTCAATTTATATAACCTTGGCTATACAGATGCTCAATATCATTATGAAAAATTATTAAGTTGGATAGTGAAATAAAGGGGTGGAAAATTGCTATTAGGTAAAAAGGTTATTTTTAATGAATTGCAGAAAATGCATAGCCCGTTGCATAAACCGTTTCCGTATCGTGATACAGGAAAATTGCAGCGATATTTAAAAAGTAAATTTACCGAAGATGACTATATAAACGCTGATTTTAATCATTATTGGATGCATATAGCAGGTACTTTAAGTTCTGTAATAACTGGAAACGAACAGAACATTACGTATCAGCAAATACAATGGCTAAGGAAATCATTTTATGAATGGTTTCCACAATATCATTTTATAGAAACAGAAATTGTGAAGTATCCCGTTTTGTATAGAGATTTCATGAATTATGAGAAGACCCGAAAACTATTATTATATTATCTTACTGAATAAAAATAAAAACGTACAAGTTATGCTTCTTGTGCGTTTTTTGTTCATAAAAAATCCCTATTTATACCTTGTTTAAATAGGGATTTTTAAGTGCAGAAAGAAGTACTTATAGAATGATGTAAGAGAGGAGAGCGGGATTTAGCGATTGTTTTCCTTTAATGCATTGTCCACTCAAATAAAGTTTGTTATTTATGTTAAAATATTTCGAGTAAAATTAAGTGCTTATTTTATCAATAACAAAACGAGAAGGGACAACATTAAAATGGAAAACGTATCAAATATAGATAAATTGGAATCAATAAAATCATTACAATCAACAATTCATAAACTTGAAAATGCACTATCACAGATGACTGAAAAAGGTGCAAATACTACATTAGTAAAAAAACGACTTAAAGCCGTTTGCGTAGGTTTAGCGGTGCTAGAAAACGTGTGGAATCAAGAAAGTCACCAGTATAGTCAAGAAGAGTTAGCAGAAGCTCGAAATGTCCTTGCTGGTTTACTTCCATCAATTAAGAAGGCCTATGATAAGTCTAAAGCTGGAAGTCCTCAAAGAACACTTTTAATAAGACGGATAAAAGCATTGGAACTTTCTATTCAGGCAATTGATAAACTTTCTAATAAATAACTCACCTAAATACATAACATCCTAATCCTAAATTTTATAAAAGCAATCTAGTGAAAAGAAATACAAAGGAGGAAGATGGGTGACTTCAATAATTAGTCCTAAGTTAGAGGAGCTTTATAATCAATTAAAGAATGGAAACGAGCAAGCTTTTTATACTTTTTTGCATGAAATAAAGTCGAATAGTACGCCACTAGTAGAACAATCCCCTGTAGATAGTCAGTATAGGCTTATAACGTATATATGATTAGGGGACCGAAAAACTGAAAATGTTTATGTATTCGGTAGTTTTCCTGGTAGGGATCTGTCTGTAAATCAATTAAAACGATTGTTACAGACAGATATTTGGTATGCGACGTTTAGGACGGATAAGAGTTTTATTTCAACGTACTATTTTTCAGTAAACGATGTTTTCGAAAATGATTGGATAAAGCGTAGTGAACAGTACGAACTAGGCCAATTTAATAGAAATACATTTGGAGAAGGTGCCCATAAAGCGTCTGTGTTAAACATAGGCATGGAAGTGCAGTATAGCAGTCGTTTTCCTTCAAACCATTATCCATCTGGTAGAATTGAAACATATTCTTTTCATAGTACGATTTTAAATAACACACGTAAAATTCATATTTATACGCCTCATGATTATTCTCACACTTCATATCTTCAAGAACTTCTCATTGTATTTGATGGAAATTCATTCATTAATAACCTTTCAATTGCAAAAACACTAAATTATTTAATTTACAAAAAAGAAATCCCACTTTGTATTGCTGTTGCTATAGAACCAGTTAATCGGCTAGAAGAGCTAACTTATAACGATAAAATGAATGCATTTTTAACGGAGGAATTACTTCCATGGATTCAGGCGAAGTATCGTGTGCATCAAGAAGCGAAACATACAACAATTGCCGGTTTCAGTCTTGGTGGCTTAGCAGCTTGTTATGCAGCGCTTCAAAATCCACAAATTTTTGGGAACGTTTTGTCAATGTCTGGATCCGAACATTGGAAAAAGGATGCTTATGAAAATAAAATTTCATCTATACATTCTAATAGAACTCAACCAAATTTTTACATTGCAGCCGGAGAGATTGGAAACGAACCTCTTTTAACGGCTAATAGACGCCTATATAAAGCTTTAAAAGAAAATAGATACCAAATTACTTATGAAGAGTTCCAAGGTGGTCATGACGGCATTTGGTGGCGAGAAAAGTTATTTGACGGGTTGAAAGCTTTAAAACTTACAAAAAACACACTATAAAATAAAAAGGGGAGAGAATCTATGAATCAAGAAGAGCTAGATAAAAAACTAAAAAAACAAGAGATATTAGTAAAAGATGAGAAAGTTTGGTCCTATACGTATGAGGATCATATTAGTTCTATCGTTAAAGAAGCAGAAAAGAAAGGGTCTTTTGATAATATGCCTGGTAAAGGGAAACCTCTAAATCTAGATAAAGACCTTTCGTACAATCCTGAAAAACAACTGTATAGAACGTTAAAGAATAATCATGTTTTACCTAGGTGGATTGAGCTTTCAAAGGAAATTGATGATTTAAAAGAAAGATTAAAAGAAAATACAAATACTGCAGAAGCAGCGGATCTAATTCGAACTATTAATAAAAAGGTTTTAGAACATAACTTACTTTGTCCACCAAGTGCGCAAAAAACAAGGGTAAAAACGGACTTTTAACAATTTTCAATGAAACCATTTCTTGCTATATAATTAAGTGAGGCATTTTCAATTCATTATTAAAGGGAGGCAACTGTGATGAAGAATACGTATCAACTTCAAATTCCGAAAGAACTAGAGCAGTATCGTAGTATTTTAGAAGAGAGTGTGAAACCGTATATAAATGTGTCTGGAACATTAGCAGAGACAACGCTTTTTGAGAGTAAGTTTGGTGGTTATCCGTATTTACCTATAGATCAAGAGCATCCTAAAGATTCAAATGGACAACCTATGATGTTACTTGCGCAGCTAAACTTTGAAGAAATGCCGTACGTTGAATTTATGCCTCAAAAGGGAATGTTACAGTTTTTCGTAAGTGCTGATGATGAGCTTTTTGGAGCAGATTTTGACCATCCAACAACCCAAAAAGACTTTCGAATTATTTATCATTCTACAATTATAGAAGATTTGAATAAGGTTATTACTGATTTTAGTTATTTAAATACTTTAGAATTAGAGGACTTTATCATACCTGAAGCAGCAAAATTAAAATTTGAATTAGGTTATCAACCAGTAACACCAAGGGATTATCGATTTGAAAAGATGTTTAGTGAGGAAATTGATTGGGAAGAAATTGTTGATGAAGAAAATAATACCGAATTAGGCGAACTGTATGATGATTTATGTAAAGATCAAGGGCATAAAATTGGTGGTTATCCATTTTTCACACAGACAGATCCGAGAGAATGGGAAGAAAAATACCAGCAACATGATGTATTATTGCTGCAAATCGATACAGATGATTCATTAAATATTATGTGGGGAGATTCTGGTGTTGCTAATTTCTTTATAAAGAAAGACGATTTGTTAAATCTAGATTTTTCCAATGTTATTTATAATTGGGATTGTTATTAAAAATATATAAATGAAATACTAGCAAGGTAAAAAATCTTCCTGAAGGTAAGGGAGATTTTTTTATGTTAAAAATAAACATTATGTTAACTAGAATAAAGAACAACGTATGTAATGAAAGTCAAGCGTAAATAACAGAAACAACAACAAATAATCTAAAGTTATAAAACGTGTGTAAATAGCATTAAATCCATAAAGTAAAACATAAAATAAAATTATTGATTTATATTTTGTATAGAAATAATTTTTCTGTATAAAAATTTCTTGCCGATTAAAAATATTTTTGATTCGTTAAATCTTAATCGATAATCGCTTAAGATTTGCTGTGATGGATTTATAACAAAAAAACGATAAAAACTGTAGAAATTCGTTTAGATAAAGTTTTATGCGAATCTCACTAAAAATCTCTGTTTCGTCTCATTAAGTATAGTTTACTTGGTTTTTGATACCTGAGATTGCTTCGTTTCTTTAACTGCCTATAATATATATTATGTTAACTAACTAAAAATAATAAACTTATTATATGTTAGTTAATGTTGTTAGGCTCCCCTTTTCATTGGATTCATTCTGTGTGATCAATTGTGTGCTTATTTGTTGTTGTTTTATGAGTTGATAATGATATTGTCTCCAGATATAAATTATATTTAAGGCAATAAAAAATACAATTCGTTTTAAATGAACGCATTAAACGAATTGTATTGATATGATTACGAATAAGTTTTTAAAATTAGTTTGCTACAGCAATTGCTTCGATTTCAATTAATAAGTTATCGTTAATTAACTTTCTAACTTCTACAGCCGAACTTGCTGGTGGATTTTTAGTATCAATGTATTGATCTCGTATATCTCTAACAATGGCCATTTGAGAAATATCTGTTAAGAAAAATGTTAATTTTACTACATCATTAAATTGTAATTCCAAAGTTTCTAATGCACTTTTTATGTTTTCGAATACTTGTCGCGTTTGTGTAGCTAAATCACCAACGCCAACTATGTGACCATCAGTATTGATTGCTACTTGCCCAGATTGGTGGCATCATTTCTGGATTGATAAATTTCTTATGCAAGGTGTCTCTCTCCTTTTTTAGTAAATTAATTGTAAAATCTATGTATTTATTATGTTCCATAAATAAAACTAAGAATCCTTTAATGATTTCAAATTAAAAACCTTAGTATAGATATCTTCATACCAATACTAAGGTTTTCTAGAGTTATTTTCTTTTTGAGATATACTGACACATTGATTTTCTTTCTGTATAACACCATCTGCTGCTATAAATCCTACAATATAAGCCATATTGTTTGACCACGTTTTAAAATAATCTTCTGTTATAACATACTTTCTCTTCCAACTCCCTATAGCGCGTCTTGGTACGTTATTGTCTGTTAAAACCATACGTATATACCTAGCAGACACATTAGCAAGTATAGCGATTTCTGAGGTACTCTTCCCTTCTGCATATAGCTGCGTTATTTCAGATTTTGATAGTTTACATTTTGATTGCTTTTCTCTCTCTATTTGCACTTACATCCTCTCCTTCCAACTCTTAATTAGAGACATGCTTTCTTCTATAACATACAACGAAACGTATGTTCTTTGTTGCGTATAAGAATGAATTTACTAAATTAAAACAATTTACATTTACTTCATATTAGTTTCATCTGCTGCTATATGATTTTTATTTTATATATAAGAATAATGAATTTGACAAATTTATGAAATGTACTGTATTTAAGATGAAAGGTAAGATAATTTCGTTTACACTACAATTAGCTACAATAACAACATACGTATATTGTTAAACGTAAAAAGGAGAACGAATGAAAAAGAAATATATAAATCAAATTCATACTGATGTAAGTTTTAAACCGAAAGATATTATGGGTTTAATGACTGATTACTTTAAAATGAAATCAAAGCTGCGTCCTTTAAAAAATTTACCTATTGTTTTATCGAATAAAAATAATGAGCCTTTAGAGAGTGTGACATGGTTTGGGCACTCTGCTTCCCTTTTGAAAATAGAAGGTAAAAAATTGTTATTAGATCCGATGTTTGGAGATACATCTTCCCCATTTCCTGTCTTTACTAGTAAACGTTATAGTGGTGTTTTTTCTTTAGAACGTGAAGATCTTCAAGAAATTGATGCGATTATCATTTCTCATAATCACTATGACCATTTGAATTACAAGAGTATTATGCTGTTAAAAGATCGTGCAAAACACTTTTACGTTCCAACTGGAGTTGCGCAATATTTAATTAAATGGGGTGTTTCACCTAGCAAAATTAGTGAACATAATTGGTGGGATGAAATTATGTTTGATAATATTAAGTTGGTATGTGCTCCTGCAAGGCATTTCTCTGGACGGAGTATGACAGATAGAGATTGTTCGTTATGGTGTTCATGGCTTATTCTTGGTCAAGAGACTAGAGTTTTCTTTAGTGGCGATAGCGGTTATGCTCCTCACTTTAAGGAAATTGGTGATAAGTACGGTCCATTCGATCTTACATTGATGGAATGCGGACAATATGATCCGAGGTGGTCTGCTATTCATATGTTGCCTGAAGAGACGGTTCAAGCTCATATTGACGTGAAAGGAGATCTACTTCTTCCGATTCATTGGGGTGCTTTTACATTGGCATTACATGAATGGAGTGATCCAATTGAACGAGTTACGAAAGAAGCTAAGCGTTTAGGAGTTAAAATCGCAACGCCGCAAATTGGTGAATCGATTACGTTAAAATCTACAAACTATCCATCATCAACTTGGTGGAACGAAATCTAATTATAAATAAAAAAGAGCGAACCTTCTTATACGTGATTCGCTCTTTTTCTGTATTCTACTTGTTTGTACAGAGGTGCATTCCTGCTTTTTACAATCGAATTATATTCTCTATAGAACTATCCTACTTAATCAATTCTGCATTCCTATAATCTATTAATTTATGATTAGATAAAACAAAATTGTGCTCTAATATTAATTCATTGTGGAGTAATTCCGGTAAAAAATTAGGTATCATCTCTCCTACGCCGTAATTATAGTCACTTAGAATCCAAGAAATCTCTTTCCAGTCTAGAATGCCTTCTGAGACTTTTTTTGGCGTGTGATATGTAAATTCATTCATTACCTCTATTATATAAACATACATGCCGCCAGAATAAGAAGAGTCCTCCCATTTAATAATTCATTTAAATCGAATTTGGTCATACGTAACCTTTATATTAGTCTCTTCTTCTATTTCACGAATTGCATTTTCTAAAGGTGTTTCTCCCTTTTCAATCTTTCCTCCTACTCCATTCCACAATCCTTTTACAGGGTCATATTCTCTATTTAACATAAGTATCTCTTCATTTCTTTTTATAAAACATAAAGTATGCTTGTACATAATGTGATTCCTTCCTATGTTTTTAATAAGCTCTTACTGGTGATATAAGATGTACTGCTGCAGATTGCGTCCCTGCTTCAATTAATATTGGTCTCATAGAACCGCTGAAACTCAAAGTAACCGTTTCTTCTTTTATCGCCTTTAAAGCATCCATCATAAATCGTCCATCAAAAGATATATTTAATTCTTTTTCACCTTGAATCGCATCTATTTGTTGTGTCTCGGATATTTTCCCAATCTGAGAAGCGTTAGAAGAAATTTTCAATGTGGATGCGTCTATGATTTCTAAGTTGACATTGTTATTTGCCCATTCACTTGCTAATAAGTTTGATCGATCTACACCTTGTAAAATCTTTTTTCTATCTATATTAATGACTGTCTGAAAATCATTTGGAATTAAACTAAATATATTAGGATATTTCCCTTCAATTAGTCTTGAATATAAAGTAGCTGTGCCAAATGTAAAAATAATGTGACTTTCTGAAAGGTAGATGTATACGAATTCTGAATTACTACTCATTAATTTTAGAAGTTCATTAATAGTTGCGCTTGGTACGATACAACTTGCTTTCACATCTGTAGATATCATCGTTTCGCGTATAGCAAGTCTATGTGAATCAGTTGCTACGCAAATTAATTTATTATGATCTAACTCTAAATGAACGCCAGTAAGAACCGGTCTTGATTCATTTTTAGCTACTGCAAAGACAGTTTGTTTAAATACTTCAATTAATTGTTCTGATTCCACTTTTATTTTTGTATGACCGTCTATAAGTGGTACATTCGGAAACTCATATGCTGGAAGTCCGTTTAAGTTTAATGTAATTTCTTCTGATTGTATCGTAATGATTTGCTCATTCGTACTTTTTATTGATACATCACTTGGCATTTTCTTTATAATTTCAATGAAATATTTTGCAGGTACTACAATAGTTCCTGCTTTTACTATAGTTGTAATTTGGTCGTCTTCGTTGGAACTAGGGATGAATTTTTCAATGAAAATATTTGAATTACTTGCGATTAAAGTAATTCCAGATTGATCTGCAGTTATTTTTATACCAGATAATATAGGTATTATAGCTTTAGTAGATACAGCTTTACTTACTTCTGAAAGTGCTTGAGTGAAATATTTATGATTTACGATAAACTCCATTCTTCCCCCGCCTTACATGAAATGATAATGTTATGAAGATTGATGAACGATTGTTCCGTTAAAAAAGTAAGGTACTGTTTCTTTCCTTTGTAATATATTTAATAAGTGTTCTGGTATACGTAAATGTGGTGCTGCTCTATGTAATTCCATCCAAGTAATCTCTTCAATTTCTTTTGGCCTTGTTATATTTGTCTCTCCGCCAATTATTTCACCTAAAAAATTAAAGAAAATTGCATGGTGTCCTCTCTCTTCGAAAAAAGCTTCGCTAATGTAACAAATGCCGTTTACAGTTATATGGAGTCCGGTTTCTTCTTTCACTTCCCGAATTACTGCCTCTTCTAAAGTTTCTCCAAATTTAACTGCGCCACCTGGTAGCGTGTAATATGAACCATTCTTCCCTTTGTTTTTTACCATTAGAATTTTTTCGTTTGTTTTATCGTATAAAAGTGCATATGTAACATTTACTTTTTTCATCTAAGTCCACCTTCAATAACGAGAATTTTCTGTCTTTGTTACATTCTACCATTTAATCGTTTTAAAATATAAAAAAGTTAATAGAGTATTTCATTTATCTACTCTTAGTAAAGTTAATAATCGATAACCTTTCATTGCTATATAAAAAAGAACGTATTTTGAAAGTAATTATTCAATGTACGCTCTTTATGCTTTGATTTATTTTGGGATTCTATATATTTTCTAACCTTTTTTCTAAATAATATCGATTGTGCCCTATTGGATGATCTTCACTTACTCCAATTACTTTATATCCATGCTTTTTATAGAAATCAGGTGCTTGAAAGCTAAAAGTATCTAAATTGATTAACCTACACTCTTTTTCAATTGCAAATTCTTCAATAAGTTTTAATAACTTGCTTCCGTAGCCTTCGTGTCTATACTCTTCAGAAACCCAAAGTAAATCGACATGTACGTGGTGCCAAAATGTAATTGCAGTTATTCCGCCTACAATTTCTTCCTTTTCATTTTTTACTATAAAACTAATTTTTTCTGAAGGCTTTTTTTCTTCATCCGAAATATGTTTTTGGTTATATTCAATTACTTTTTTTCTTATGTAATCACTATCTTCTTGGACCCATTGTTTTACTATTTTCATTTTAATTATCACGCTCCTTTAAAAGTATCTATTCAATTTAATAATTCTAATATCCTGTCTAATTTAATAGTCGTAGAGCACTATTTCACTAAAATAAAAAAAGCCTTTCTACATTTTATCTGTAGAAAGGCTTTATACGACGTTTGATTCTTTTTAATTAATACATCCGTTAGTTTCAACATATTAGTAAAATAATTCAATTGTATTACTGCGAAAAAGAATGAACATTCCTAAACCAATTAGAACTACTGGAACGATAATATGACAATTTTTTTCAAGTGCTTTAGCTAAAATAGGAGTCCTTAACAATTTGTAGCTAATAAAACACCATATTGCTATCATGCAATAAAAGATTACTAATGTAACAATATTGGCATTAAGATTTTGACTGGCAAACATTGGTAAATAAATCGAAATATTATCAGCTCCATTAGCTAATGTAATTAAAGCTACTTTAAATATTGAACTAGAAGCGTTATCAATGACTTCATTATTTTTATAAGAACGAAGTGACAATAGTCCTTTCACTCCCATATAAATTGGCACGAATCCTAATAATCCGATCCACGAAACAGAAATGAAAAAAGAGCTTAAAGAACCGATGATACTTAGAAAAATAATGAAACTAAACCCAAAATATTGTCCGATAACAATATAAAGTTCTTTCATTTTATTTTTTCCTCGGATCGTTCTACCTTCTTTCTTAATTACTCCTGTCCTTACTTGTGAAAATAAAACAAGGAGTATAAAAATGTCATCAATATTTGTTGAAGTGAATGCGATAAAAGAAGAAATTATAGTTGTAACCAATATAAGCCAACTACCCTTATAATAAAATAATGGTGTACAAATGAATTGCATATCTAATAGCAAAGGTGATTAATGTAGGTTTATAACATGATTTCAGTGCCTTTATAAAACAATATGAATATTTTACTAATCTGCTACTTAGTTGCTAAAGAAATAAAATACTTTATTGCTTTTCAAATCATTTTCACTTATTTTGTAATATAAAAAGAGCCCTATACAAGGACTCTTTTTTTAATTAAGCTACTTTCCGATATAAATGTCGTGTTTCTTTTTTCTTTTCCGCTTTTGGTGGACGAATTAAAATCGAAATAATGAAGGAAATAACGCTTAATACACCGATTATTATAAATGTCGGTTGAAATCCACCAAGTAACGCTCCAATGAATGCTCCTGCAAGTGCACCAAACCCGAAACCTTGATATACAATCCCGTAATTTGTACTATGATTTTTTAATCCAAAGAAATCTCCGACAATGGCTGGAAAGATTGTGATATTACCACCAAAGCAAAAGGCGACACTTGCTACACAAGCGAAATAAATTCCGTAATTTAGAGGAATGAAACTTAAAGTAAAGACTGACAATCCAATAATAATAAACGTTGCAGAGACAATTTTCATTCGACCAATTTTATCTGATAACGTTCCAAGAACGATTCTACCTACTGTATTAAAAATGGCAATCATTGCGACGGCGTTAGCTGCAGTTGCTGCGCTAAGTCCAACGAGCTGTACACCGATATCTTTTACCATACCGATTAAATATAGACCGCCCATACACGATGTGAATAGCATAAAAAACAAGAGATAGACTTGTTTCGTTCGCATCATTTCACGAGGCGTATAGTCATTGTGTAATGATTCAGTTACAGTGTTACTTACGATTGCTTCACGTAAAAAGAACGATCCAGTTAATACTAAAAATAAAACGATGATACCCCAATATAAAAATGCTTGTGATACACCAAGACTATCAATAAGACTTCCGTTTATATATCTAAAGATCAAACTACCCATTCCATATGCTGAAACAGATATGCCAGAAATAAGTCCTTTCCGATTTGGAAACCATTTAATTAAATTAGATAGTGATGTAATATAAGCAGTTCCATCTGCATAACCAACAACGACACCAGCTAATAAATATAGTAATGGTAAGGAAGAAACTTGTGAACTAAGTATTAACCCAAGTCCCAGAACAATCCCTGCCGTAGCGATGAGTTTGCGAAGTCCTAACTTTTGTTGCAACTTTCCGGCAAATAAGGTTGAAAATGATAATGAAAAGCTTGTTATGGAGAAAGTTATCGCAACGGCATTGAGGTTCCATCCAAACTTACTAACAAGGGGTTGATTAAATAAACTCCATGTATAAATTGTTCCAAGGCCAATTTGAACAATGATTGTACCTAGAACAATTAGTAACGGATTTATAGAAGTTTGTTTCATACTAACTGTCCCCTTCTTTAATCATGACATGAATTTTCACAGTTAGTATATCCATCATAAATTACAAAATACTGTACGGAAAATGGTAATTCAGCTCATATACACAAAAAGACACTCCATAATGAAGTGTCTTTTTGCAGGTTATATTAGATTTACTTAAAGAAAGCTTTGTTAAGATAAGACATTTTCAAATGCTTATGTATATAGCATACCAAAAGATTTCTTTCATGTGATGGGACTTAAGATGTATTTTTTTATCATCATATAGTCGGATGGATAAAAATTAATATTCGATTTCATCAAAATCCTTCGGCTGCGGTACCGTCTGCATATTAGCTGCGTCTTTTGGATCGCTATAAATTGCATTTTGTTCTGTATTTACATCTTCAATGTTTTGCTTTTTATTTTTATTCATTTTATCTTTCAATTTTCTCACTCCTTTTCATTATAGGAGTCATTATGCCCTATTACTGTTACGAAATGTATCAGCGACTAAATTGCTAAATTCACGTAAATAATATAAATAATTATCACCGCCGTAGTTATATCTTTTATTATACATCTTCGCAACAACTACATTATATTCAGGTATTACTAATATAGTCGGTCCGGTAATTCCTAATATTTGATACGATTCTTTTGGAACTCGTTCACCAAGCTCACTTAAAAGCGCAGGTTCATTTTGAACGAACCAAAATAACCCGTTTTGTGGTAATTCTTTGTTAGTAAATGTTGGACTTTGCAAACTCGTAGCAATTTTTATAACTTCTTTTGGAACAATTTGTTTTCCGTTTATCACACCTTGATTTAAATGAAGATTGCCCCACTGCGCAAATTCTCTAGCTGAGACAAATAGATTTTTTTCAGTACCATCATCTACTGTACCAATTTCACTGATTGCGTCTTTATTTGGGTCATTAACAACTTCAACTAAATTTTCATCTTGCTTAATTCTCCAACCTGTTTCTTGAAATTTAGCAGGTGTAAACACACGCTCTTTTAATAATTCAGGAAAACTTTTACTATAGAGCTGATAAATAAGACGTGTTATCATTCTTACATTTATATCTCTATACGCCCATGATTGTCCAGGTTCAAATTCACGAAAAATCTTCCCGTCATTCGTTTCTCCTAAACCGTGCGAATGAGTTACTAAATGTCTTATCGTTGTTTTACCAAGTAATTCAGGATCAAAGTCTTTAAAATACTTTATCGCTTCATCGTCAATAGAGTTTATTTTTCCCTCGTAAAGCGCATATGCTACCATTAAACCTAAATAACTTTTTCTAGCAGAAGCAACATTAAACTGTGAAGATGCGTTCACTTTTTTATTAGTCGATGTATTTGAGTGATATCCACTATAATGTTCTAGTACAATTTTGTTATCTTTTATAATACAAAGTGCAGTTGCAGAACTATGATTTTTTTCTTTTATATTTTCTACCCAAGAAATTAACTTATCGTAAGTATACAAATAAATCCCCCTTAATACACATAACAATTACAGTTGAAAGAAAAGTGCAAAATTATTTTCACACCTTTCTTTCAAGTAAAATAGTTTTCTTTCTATAATTAAATGATCCACCAGTTCCAGCAGTTAAAACAACCGAAACATCCAGCGCAACCTACACAACGTCCACCGCAACCTCCGCATCTTCCGCCGCCACATCCACCACAGCGTCCACCACAACCTCCGCATCCGCCGCAACGACGTGCTTCGTCTTGAATGTAATAGTATGGATATTGATTTTGTTGTAGTTGATCCCAATACACAACATTACCAGATTGATAATCATTAAGGTTTAATGATTGTAAGTCTTGTTGAAACTGATTCATTACGAAACCCTCCATTTATAAAAATAAATTCCGTCCAAATGTTAAAGTTTATATATTTTTGCAAACAAAGTAGAAATAAGACTATAGACTAAATGCGTACATCAACAAAATATGAACTTACACTAGGTGATGTACCTTGTTTTTTAGCCTATTTTCTTAATCTCCTTTTAGTGGACGTATTTACTATTAATAGAGGTGCTTAAAAATTGCTAATCCAACAGTTTAGTAGTTCATCGCTTAATTTTCTTTCTAATAACTTTTTAACTGATGGAGCTGGCATGATTTTATATGCATGTAAAGCTTCTTGATTATAATCTATCCAGTGAAACGCTAAATGAGATTCTTTAGATACTGGTATGAAATCAATATGTAACTCTTGCGAATCTACTTCAAAAATGTGATTGATTTCATGATGAAGAACTTCACGGTCTTGCCATTGGTTTTCTATCACGCCTAAAAATTGTTTTATGCTACAATTCACTCCGAGTTCTTCTCTTAGTTCTCTTATTAATGCATTCTCAGCTGATTCGCCAACTTCAACATGACCACCTGGTAAAAAATAATGATGGCCGATATATTCAGCCAATAATAATTTATTTTCCTTTAATATAACCGCTCGTACAATATGATGAAATTTATTTTTCAATTGTTATTCCGCCTAGTCTTTTTACTTTATATTTGATTAAAATAGCCATTTAATATTGGGATAATATAAATCATAGGTGTTTCATACGGGTGAATTTCATTAATCACTTCAAGGGCAGCCTTTACAAGGTCCCGTTTACACTTTATTTCAATTTTACATTCTTGCCCTTCGCATATTTGGCCTATTTCTCCATTAAAAGGTGATGCGTCATCTAATGGTCTCCAGTATCCTTTCACGGAACTATAGGAAAGACAATGGTCATATTTTCCCGTTTTACAAGCACCAATTCTATTTAGCTCATTCCGCAATGTCTCAATGTATTCTTCAGGAATAAATACTTCGATTTTCACTTCCGAAAATTGCATCTTTCTTTTCACACCTTTACCTCATAATATTTAAACGAATAAACGATATACTTGCTCACCATCATAATCATGTCCCAATGGTTGAAAACCGTAATGTTCATATAGTTTCTTTGCAGAGAGATTCTCTTTATGTACGGTTAATCTTATTTCTTTACACGCCTTACATGTATTTTTTATTAAGTAAATACTTTCTTGTAACGCCGCTTTTCCATAACCATTTCCTTGCTGCTTTTGATCAATAATAAATCCATTGATCCAATACATATCAGTTGTTTCTCTTATAACAGCATGCATAATAAAACCAACCATTAGATTGCCATCGTATATTGCAAATGGTATGTACTCCACATTGTCACCATCTGGTTTTATATATACTTTAGCTAGTGAAACTGCTACAGATGGAACAAATTTCGTCTGATTTTCTTTAACTTGTAGCTTTAAGGCATCTTCCCAATTCTCTCTCGTAACAAACTTTAACTGGACATTCACTATTTTAAGCTCCTTTATAAAGAGAATGTATTTATATATTCAACGTAGTGAAATAAATCCCTGTTTCGATAGCGACTTATAGCATAGTTTTAATAAAATCTTGAATAAATTTTTCTTCATCTATCTCTAAAGCTACACAGGCTCCTTCTGATATAGAACTAGGTCGAAAATCAGCAAATGTTTGTCCTTTCGTATCTCCGTATGTATCTACATTCACTGTACGATTTACAAATTCAAAAAAACCTGGATTTACTAATCCACTTATAGCAACCACATCATGAAGTAATGGTCCTTCGATAGATGGATTAAGTTTTTGGTATGCAGAAAAATAGTAATCATACATTGGTTTCATTATCGTATGGAATGGATTCTTTGAATTAGCTTGAATATAGTCAAACACATTTGGTGTTAACACAGCTTTGTTTGTTACATTTAAAGGAAATATAAATAAATTATTCGCTTGCTGAAAAACAATTTTACTTGCAATAGGATCTCCATACACATTTGCCTCTGCTAATGGCGTAACGTTCCCTACTTCTAAAAAGACACCACCCATGAAATATATTCCTTTTACATTTAGCATTAAATCATTCCATAAATTAAAAGCAATCGCTAACGAGGTAGATCTTCCTACATCGACAATTGTTAAGTCCTTTCCGTACTTTACAAGAATCGAGGCAATACTACCAAAATTGTATATCGGGATAGACAATACACTTTCTGGCACATGAATAGGCCCTAATCCTTCTGGTCCATGAATTTCAGGATAATATGTAGTAATTTCTTCTGTAAGTGGTTTTGTTGCACCGCTAATCACAGGAATGTCTTGTCTATTTGCTAACTGTAAAATATACGCTGCATTATGCGCAGCATGTATATGTTCAACATTTCCATATCCAGTTACAATACCGACAATTTCAATTTCAGGATGCAGTAAACCAAACATAATGGCAAACGAGTCATCAATACCTGGGTCTCCGAAAAATAATACTTTTTCCAAAGGATGCCTCCTTTCATATAGTAAATAGCAGATTATAACTATGTATATGTAAAAAAATAATTAAACTATACAATTTTATATGGATGTTACTAGTAAGAATTGTATAAATAAAAAGGATTAACATTATGCTAATCCTTCCACTAATAAGAAATCTAATAAACAGTTCAATTACATCTCTTGCAAATACTAACCAAACTACCTTGCTGTATTGCGGTACTCTTCACTTTGCATTTCTTTTTTTAATGATACATGTGCAATTAAAACCCCAAGTATAGTAATTCCCCCGCCAATTATCGAAACAAATGTCGGTACTTCACCTAACCATAACCACGCAATAAAACATGCAGTTACTGGGGTTAAATATAGAGAACTTGTTGCCTCAGCAGCACCAGTATGAGAGATGATATAAGCCAATGCGATATATGGGAGTACAGTTGGAAATAAACCTAAATATAAAACACTCATATTCACTTCAAGAGGAGCTGCTAGTATTTCTGTATACATTCCCGGTAAGAAAATAAGCATACATACAGTACTAGATAAAATTGTATATATGGTAAATGGCAAGAAGCCGTATTTTTTCAAGTAAGAAGTTTGGAAAACGAAAAATAGGCTTTCTGAAACGGCTGCTAATAATATAAATAATCCTCCGCTATTCAATTGAATAGCATCTCCTTGACTAAATGATATGAAAGCAATTCCTATAAAACTAATTACACCACCAATCCAACCATTTAATTTCATCTTTTCGTTCAAAAAAACAGAAGCAAAAATTGCCGTTACTATAGGTGTTACTGAAACAATTAAACTTGCAGATCCAGCATTTACAGTTTTTTCGCCGTAGTTTAATGCAATGTGATAAATAGTAAACCCTAAAGCACCAAATATAAAAATTGCTGGGATATCCTTTAAATCTGGTAGCCGCAACTTATATATAAAGGAAAACAAAAGAAGTATAAACGAAGCAATTAATAAACGCAGTAAAGTAAGATGCTCAGGTGTATAAGATTCGAGTCCCATACGAATTGCTGGAAAAGCGGTTCCCCATATTAAAATCGTAAAAGCGTGAGCACATATGATGCGTAAATCCCATTTTTTATTATGCATGTTGTCTCTCCCTCCCTAATAAACCAACCATTTTCAAATTACCAATTATTTCTTTTCATCATATTTAATAGTTGTTACAATGTCTTCAACCAGTTATTTATCGTAAAAACCAACCACTTGGCATTTTTAAAGTGAACGAGGGAGTTTTTTTATGACAACTAATAAAAAACTGCCTAAATATCGGCAGATAATAGACTATATGAAAGAAAAAATTGAAAATAGAGAATGGCCAATTGGAAGTAAGATCCCTAGCCAAAGGCAGTTAGCTAAATTATTTCAAGTAAATCGTAGTACTGTAATAACTGCACTAGATGAACTTATGGCAGATGGATTGATTCAAGGGAAAATTGGAGCAGGAACAATTGTAACAAATAATACATGGTCCTTATTAGCGACGAATCCTCCGCCTGATTGGAGTGAGTATGTAAAAGCTGGTATTCACAAACCAAGCAAGTTAATGGTACGAGAAATCAATGAAGCAGAAGCAAATAAAAAACTTATCCACCTTAGTAAAGGTGAACTTGCGCCTCAACTTTTTCCGGTAGAAACTATGCAGTCCATTATGAAAAGCGTATGTGAGGATTTAGAGTATTTTGGATACGAAGAACAAAAAGGGTTTTTACCGTTACGTGAAGCAATTAGTAAATACGTAAAATCATTTGGAATACATGCATCAGCCGGTTCTATATTAATCGTTTCTGGTGCGTTACAAGCATTGCAATTAATATCAATTGGTCTATTACATAGAGAATCAACCGTTTTACTTGAGCAGCCTTCTTACTTATATTCACTTCATGTGTTTCAATCAGCAAATATAAATCTATCTGGTATATGTATGGATCATCATGGTATTTTACCTAACGAGTTGTTAAAACGCATTAAATATAGTCAAAAGAAAAATATTTTATATTCTATCCCTTGTTTTCAAAATCCAACAGGGATATTAATGTCTCTAGAGCGAAGAAAAGAAATATTAAAAATATGTAAAAAGGAACAGTTACCTATTATTGAAGATGATATTTACCGCGAATTATGGATTGATGAACCACCTCCAGCTCCTTTAAAGTCGATAGATAAACATGGACATGTATTATATGTTGGTAGTCTCTCTAAAACACTTACTCCTGGTCTTAGAATTGGATGGATTATTGGACCAGAACCTGTAATTGATAGATTGTCAGATATAAAAATGCAAACAGACTATGGATCGAGTTCATTATCCCAAAGAGTTGCTGCTGAATGGATACATAAAGGTTTTTATGAAGAACATGTTGCAAACGTAAGAATTCAATTAAAAGAACGAAGACAAATCATGATACGAGCTTTAAATAAGTATTGTGCAGATGTTGCGGCGTGGGATATTCCTACTGGCGGAATTTTTATATGGCTAAAGGTTGTACCTAACATTCCGATGAAAAAATTATTTTCAGAGGCACTTTCAAAAGGAATTCTACTAAACCCAGGGCGTATATATGAAGAAGAATCAGATCAGTACATTCGTTTATCATATGGATATGCTTCTCCAGAGCAAATGACTAACGGGATTAAATTGTTAGGCGAATTAATCCGTAAGTTAATGACATAACAAAAACTCCTCTTTTATTAATAGAGGAGTTTTTTGTGTATTGTATTCACCACAATCTCATTTCCTGCCCTAACACAATAAGTTCCTCATAAGGATCTCCGTCAATATTTAATACTTGAGCAAAAGCAGGTTCTGTTTTTAAACCGTCCTCTTTTAAGCGAAGAATTTCTTCCCTTATATGGGGATGCTGCATTAATAACATGTGCTCTACGATCATATGTCTATATGCATTTTGGTTACGTACTGGCTTAGGCTGAGCAAATAATTCAAATTCAAAACCTTCAAATTCAAAGTTTACTTTTATCGATTCTGTAGTTTTAATTTTTTTCTTTTTTATTTTGAATCCTTTATAAGAACCGTATAAAGATCTCATTTCCTGTTCAAAAACATCAAAGTTATGTACTTCCATTACTATATCTAAGTCAGATCGAAGAGTATCAATTCTAATAGGAATTGTCCCACAAAGAACCGGACTATACAAAGTTAAATCCTCCATAATGTTTAGTTTATTCAAAACATCATACACTTTTTGTTGCTTCTCATTCCCAGATTGTAAATATGTAATAGATGTAAACATGGAAGTCTCTCCTTCTTTTCGCGTAATACGTGTCTCTCTAAGTTCAAGAAAAATTTGTCCGTTTATATTTGTTCTAGGAGTACCTTTATTTCAATATATTAAGGCGAATAAACAATACGTTTCAACTTTTCTCCTATACTGCAATACTATAAAAATAAAAAAGGAGGAATTATTATGAGCATTTTCAACGTTCTTTTAACCATCCACATATTATTTGGAACAATATGTTTAATAACCGGTATTATAGCGATGGTTGCTCAAAAGAAGAAAGGAAAACATACAGAATGGGGTGAAATATATCATGCATCCTATGTTGTTATCACCGTTACTGCAATTATATTATCCATTATAAACTGGGATAAAATCGCATATTTATTTTATGTAGCAATTTTCTCTTATTCATTTGCGATTTATGGCTACCTGGCACGAAAAAAACGTTGGAAAAATTGGCTGCATCACCATATTAGAGGTATGTTAGGTTCTTATATAGGTGCGGTAACTGCACTTTTAGTAAACGTTGGTATTCATATTCCCTTAATAAATTTCCTGCCACCTATATGGTTTTGGTTTTTACCTACATTAATCGGTATTCCTCTCGTAGCCAGTGTATCAAAAAAATATAAAAAGCGTAGTTAAAATTCATTACAATTTCATTACTTTCTGATGATTAATATAAAAAATCATACCCAATGTAATATTTTATTAACAAATTCAAATTCATATTGCTTTAAGTTAATTACTTAGAGCTAAATAAAAAGAATCCAATAAAAATATTGGATTCTTTTTCGGATTTCATTTCAATATCGGCTCTATGCATTCAATGATGTTACCATTTGGACCAAAAACCATCTTTATATACTTGTGGGTACTTGTTTTATTGGTTCAGTGATAATTACACCATTATAGTTTAAGATTGTAATAACGAATGTAAACGATCCGGGTAATTCGTAAACATCCCATCAACGCCCCATAAAAGTAACTTTTTCATATCTTTTTCATTCTCTACAGTAAATGGATGAACTTCTAATCCGTGTTTCTTTATTCTCTTTACATAAGCTGAATCAATATATTTATAGTTCATCCCAAGACCGATGCAGTATGTTTTATACTTTTTTATCTCTAATTCGGTTAATAGAACTGCCTTTTTGTAAGGGAGTAATTGTACAAGAGGTATATGAACATCTAAACTATGAATTTTTTGCAGACTTTCTTCACTAAATGATTGAATAATAACGTTATCACTCATTTCGTAGTGCTTTATAATTTCTAATAGCTTCTCTTCCATACCAGCGTATTCATCTGGTGATTTTGTTTCAATATAATAGTTTGCACCATTCCCGAACGTTTCAATAATTTCTTCTAGTGTTGGGACTTTAGCATCTTCAAAGTCTTTCTTTGCTAAACTTGGATGCTTTTCATTGAAAAAAGAACCTGCATTAAGTTTCTTTATTTCTTCTAATGTATGTTCCTTAACTAGACCCGTACCATTTGTAGTGCGGTTTACTGTTTCATCATGCATAGCTACTAAATGTCCGTCTTTTGTCATTTGAAGATCAATTTCTATATAATCTGCTTTTAATTGTTGTCCTAATTTATACGCTGCTATTGTATGTTCCGGCGCATACGCAGAAGCGCCTCTATGTGCAATGTTTTTTATATGATTTAATTGATTAATAGCTCTCGTGTACTTAAGTTCATTTGCTTTATGAAAAACAAAAGTACTTATTACTATAAAGGTGCAAATGATTGTAACGATATATATTCTTTTCATAATGATGTATTAACTCCTACATGAAAGCAATTTGGCTTGGATAATTTATTCAAATAAATGTCGATTTTCAAATACTGTCATTTGTCCAACAGATTGAAAGCCAGCCTTTTTATAAATATTAATTCCATCAGGTGAAGCTTGTAATACGCATTGAGCAACGTTTAATTCCTTTGCTTCTTGCAGCAAGTAATTAAACATAGTGGAGCCAAATCCTTGCCCTCTCATTTCTTCTTTAGTTGCTATATCATAAATACCAATACTATCTTTTGTACATACTAATGAACCAACAGATACGACTTCATCTTTAAAAATCCCTAAATATAG
This sequence comes from Bacillus sp. BC08, assembly GCF_054326875.1. Classification (NCBI taxonomy): domain Bacteria; kingdom Bacillati; phylum Bacillota; class Bacilli; order Caryophanales; family Bacillaceae; genus Bacillus; species Bacillus sp. BC08. The sequence continues at coordinate 469,479 of NZ_JBTGPA010000031.1, forward strand.
TTTCATATTTTCACTATTCCATAAATCGAAAGAAGCAGTTTGGTTGTAAAATGTTTGTATATGTATACCTTCCTCTGATGTACCAAATAGATTAGCTAACGTTTCTCCAAAATTTTTAATTTGTCCTGACGAAGATGCTATTTGTATCGTAAAACCTTCCGGCATGTTTATTGTTGGGTGTATTACTTTTAAGTCTGCTACCATCGCGATATTTTGTTCTGCTTCTTTTAAGCCAAGTTTTATTAATTCGTTTTTTATAGTTTGCTCATGCCTATCATCCCAAAACCAAACACTCATTGGAATTTTTTTTTGATTATAGCTGTTTACCACTTTATATAATTTCTCAATTCCTTCCATTACATCATTGTTTAGTAAAGTAATGATATTAAATGTATCTGCAGGTAAACCACAGTCGATAGCAATATAATCCTTCGTTTCTTTTACATTCATTCCATGTGCCTGTCGTGCAATATATGACGTTTTATATGTGAAGTTATCTATTAATAACTGTTTATAATTCATTCGTTTTTCTCCTTTCATAAAAATTCGTATTCGAATCATTCAGTATTAAATATAACATATATGAAATGTGCCTATTTCTATAAAAATAGCTCTATACATCACTCTATTCACCCTAAAAGAATTAAAAATGATATAACGTTGTCGGAATGAAAAAAGTGGTATATAATAAATATTAACATTACTAGTAATTATTTTAGGTATTCCTAGAATAAAGGAGCGATACATATGAAAATTACTATTTATTTCGGAAGTCATGAAGATCAAGATGTTCGTACTATGGACTGTCATTTAGATGTAGAAGATACAGAAGAGATTGTTTCTGTATCATAATATAAATTGTACGGATGAACCCTCTTCCCTACAGCGTTTAAGGCACCTTTTACAGGTGTCTTTTTTGTTGTTTTTTTCGTCAAAAACCCTTTACTTTATAGCGTTTTAATAGTACAATATAAATATACGAACAAACGTTCTTTTTATTTTAATTGTACATGAAGGGATGATTTTTACAATGGCTCAAGCAAAGCGCAGAGGAAGAAAAAAGCAAACACCTATCATTTCAAATACAGGCTTTATCGGCTCTGTCTTTATTGATACATTGGAGTTACAAAAGAAATCCTATTATTTCGCTCGTAAAAAACTTCAAATTGTTCATCACGTACTTGATGGCCTATCTGGGGCAACAAGTTCTCTATTTAAAGAACATAACATTTCAGCATACATGTCATGTGTGTATTTACATAAACAAAAGAAAATCGGCTTTGTTCTTTCAACGAAACCATTTGAACAAAGTGACGGTGTTGCTTACTTTATAAATTATTTAATCGAAAAGAATTTTTATGGTAATGACGAAGATGTAGAATATCAAGAAGTATTTAATACAGGTTTTATCGGTGTAGTATTCGCTGATTTATGTAGCATAGATCGCTTTAATTTCGAGTTTGAAATGGGTATGTTAACGAAATTAATGAAAGATATGATTATTCCGGTTAAAGAACTCTTTTTACGCCACAATGTACCGGCCTACATCTCCACTTCTCATTTAGAGGAACAAAACAAATTAGGTTTCGTTCTATCTGTAAAACCGTATGATGAACGTGCAGAAGCAGATTTATATTTTGAGGCGTATTTAAAAGAACGCGGGTTATTTATCGGTGATGAAGAAGATGATATTGATAAGATTGTTATTAGAAAAACAGCTGAATTACGATAGAAAGGCGCAGGATATGTATCCTGCGCTTTTTATAATTTATGAAGTTGATTTACCAAACAAAGCGATAGCCATTCTTAGCGTCTATGAAATCCGGTTTTAAAAGCCCAATTTCATCATAGTAGCGCAGCGTCTTCATTGTAAGATGCGATATTTTTGAGAACTCCCCAATTGAAAGCATACCACTCACCTCCTGTTATTAATTATTTTAAATATATTGCTTCCTGTAAGGGGAAGGTCAATCCATAAAGCTAAATTTTATTTTTGTATTTAGCCCCCTAAAACGAATACGTAATCTCTTCAACATTGTTCATAGGAAATCCGTCCATTTTTTCGTTTTATAGTATTTACTTTTCTTACCTTGAAAGATGTAGCAATATACATTCTACAAATAACCTAAGATTCTACGAAGCACTATAATCTTTCGAATGAACTTCTAATGTGAAACGATTTGATGAAATTTTAATTACTATTAAATATAAGATTCCACCTGCAATTGGAATGATGTAGGCTGGGATATAATTTAATAATAGACCTGATATTGCGAGTGCTATTGGCTGCATCATTTTCCCTAAGCTTAATCCAATACTAAGCACTCTTCCCCTATACTCATCAGGAATCTCTTTTTGCATGAAATAAATTAAAGGAATATCAATTAGCGCTATAATAATCCCTAAAAAGATCATAACAACACAATACGTAATAACGAATACAAAATCATTCACTTCAAAGTTTTTGAATAAAACTGGAATCCCTGAAAAAATCATAATAACTGACAACATAAAACTTAGCTTTTTCAAAAGATAAGAGTAAGAAAAACGATCAGTTATCTTTTTTACTACAATTGCACCAATTATCATCCCTACTGGAAAAGTCCCTTGAATGATACCAAATTGCTTAGAACTAAGATTGAGTACTGTGTTAATAATGTATGGCAATGGAACGGTAACAGCAAAGCCTAAGAAGAAATTAAACGAAATTAAAATATGAAACGTATTCTTTAAACTTTCCTTTTCAAGTAAGTAAGAAAACCCCTCTTTTATATCTTTAATAAAATTAACTCTACTTTTTGAATTTTCCTCATTTATATTACACTCAAACAGTTTAAAGTGAATAAATAGTAATGCTATCCCTGAAAGAATAAATGAAATACCGTTTATAATGATAAAAGTTTTAATATCAAATACTGAAAAAACGATACCACCTAACATAGGGCCAAGAATTAAAGATACAGAATCGATAATTTTACTTATAGAATTAATACTCATAAGCCTCTCTTTATGGACGATATTCGGTTTCGCAGCTTCTAACCCTATTCCAAAAAAGGTTGTAAAGACCGTCATTAGAAAGGTAGTAGTATAAATGATGAATAAGTTTAATCCATAATGGCTGCTTAATATATAAACAGCTATTAATAAGCAGCCAATTAGTAGATCCATACAGACGACGAGTTTCTTTTTATCAACTTTATCAGCAATTACACCAGCAAATGGATTCATAACAATCATTGGAATCGTTCCTAATATGAGCGTAATCGCGAAATTCAACGCAGATCCAGTTATTTGTAAAACATATAATCCTAATGCGAAACTATACATAGAGGTACCGAATATTGATACTGTTTTTGCGATTGAATATAAACAAATATTTCTTAGTTCCTGGTTTCTTTTTTTATTTTCTATATGTAATCGTAAACTTCCCATAACATTTCCCTCGCTTTTCTTTGTATTACATAAAGTGTACGTTCTTGGGTTAACCCAATATCAATACATTGTGTTTAAAAATTAATACAAAGAAATAAAAAAAGATTGGGTTAACCCCATGCCCATTAAACTAATCTCATCTACCGTCAATAATTTGAAGATAAATAGCTTAGAATTACTTAAGCAAATAGTTGTAATTGATTAGATACAAAAATATACATATAAAAAACGCCACCCTTTTCTATAATTAATTCTACAGAAAGGATGTCGCTTTTTTACTTTATATAGCCGTTTAATACTTACGTTTGTTATTTATATAATCTTCATGAATAAAAGTTAGCAATAGTTGAATCATGTAGATCGCACTTCCATCGAAAGGTAAAATTATTAGAGTTTCAGAAAGCCCATTTTATCTCTTTCATATGGGTACACGTGTACAAATGCAAATTTTTTTATTGAAATGTAAAAAGTAATATGGTATCTTCTATTACATTGATTAATTACATATGAGAATCATGTATAACTCCAAGAATATGGCTTGGGGGTCTCTACCAGGAACCAATAACTCCTGACTACAAAATGCGTATTTTAGCGTTTGTGGTCAGGAGTTTTTTTGTTTTAAGGTAAATAATGACGAGAAGGGAATACAAAAAATGAATTTCAAAGTATTTATATTAGCTTTAGCAACAATAGCAGTAGGGCTTGTAGAGCTTATTGTTGGAGGGATATTGCCAGACATCGCTAAAGATTTTAATGTTTCATTAAGTTCCGCTGGTCAATTAATTACAATCTTCGCCTTTACTTATGCAATAGCAGGTCCTGTATTATTAATTTTCACTAGTAAAGTAGAAAGAAAAAAATTGTATATTATTTCACTTTATATGTTTCTAATTGGTAATATACTTACTTATTTTAGTCCAAACTTTACTTTTATGATGATAGCAAGAATTTTAACTGCTATGAGTACAGCATTAGTTGTCGTACTTTCCCTTACAATTGCAGCAAAGATTGTAAATCCCTCTTACCGAGCAAAAGCATTAGGATTAATTTATATGGGTATTAGTTCTTCACTTGTCCTAGGAGTACCACTAGGCATATTAATTTCAAACACATTTGGGTGGAGAGTTATTTTTTTATGCATAGCTATTTTATCATTGGGATCTATTATATTAATCTCGGTATTTTTAGAGAAAATACCTGGAGAGGAAGATCGAACTCCTTTATCTATCCAATTAAAGGCCGTGTGTAGTCCAAAACTAGGCGCTGCTCATCTAGCTACCATGTTTATGTTAGCAGGACACTATACTTTATATGCTTATTTTACTCCTTTCTTAGAAGAAAAGTTTCACCTAAGCCCTTATTGGATAAGCATATTTTATTTAGTATTTGGTATAGCTGCAGTAAGTGGCGGAGCGTTCGGCGGTATATTATCAGATAAAATAGGGGCTCCAAAAAGTATTGTGATAGTTATTACTTTATTTGCTCTAATCTTATTTATATTACCGTTCACGACAGTTTCTATTGGTCTATTTATTCCTGTTATGATAGTTTGGGCTGCATTAAGTTGGGGACTTGCACCACCTCAACAAAGTTATTTAATCCAAACCGCCCCAGATACGTCAGATATACAGCAAAGTTTTAATAATTCAGCTCTACAAATAGGAATCTCACTCGGTTCCGCAGTTGGAGGTATAGCTTTAAAACAAGTGCATAATGTCGCTAATATGGCTTGGGTTGGTGGATCTCTAGTTCTATTGTCTTTAGCTTTGGCTATCTTTTCTCTTACTAGACATACACCGATAAGAGAGTGTCATGTAAGTGCTAAACATGTAGATTAACATCCTCTTTGTCTATTAATCGCAAAGAGTATAAATATAAATCATCAAAAAAAGTCCAGTTATAAAACCGGACTTTTTTTTGACGGAGTTGCCCTTATCTTTTTCCGAAAAATGAATATGTATAAATTTCTTCTCCTTGAACAAAGAAATCCTCGTACTTACCTCCTCGTTTTAAATAGTTTGAAGTACTTTCATCAATCGATTGAAACTGTAGATTTTGGATTTCTTTCGTTACTTTTGAAAGTGTAAAATTTGCTCGAAATTTATTTGTAATTTGGCTATTTGGGCTAAAATTTTTAAATAAAATAAATAAGCTTAATAAATAGCAATCCATTTTAAAAAGCGGATTTAATTCGTGAAGTAAAAAACTCTCATGTTCAAAACTATAATTGCTCGTACCAGAATGATCAATTACAATATCAACAGACCGATTCTGAATAGGGATGTTCAAAAAATCAGCACAGATAAAAAGTATGTTTCTTGTCGGATTTCTTCTTGCTAATACATCTTTTAAAAATATAAGTTTATTTAAATCTCGATCCACTGCAATGTATAGGCAATCTTCGGGTAGATCTTCATAAATGTTTCTCAAAAAGAATCCAAGTCCCGATCCTATATCCAGTATTAATTTGTTATTTAAATCTAAATGTATTAGTTTCTTTTTCGCCCATTCCCCTTCTTTAAGCATATTTTCCAAATATGCATTATCAGTTTCATGAATATAATCTGAAATAGTATCTTCCAGTGACGTTTGCTCATTTGCTTTAAATGATTTACCAGCAGTTATAATTCCTGAAGTAATAATATATTCTTCACCACAATTACAAATTAACTTCCCCTCAGTAATTTGATTGTTAGTAATAATCCCATCTTGAAGAATTAGCTTTTTGCTACACTTAGAACATGTAAGTAAATGTAGTACACTTAAATCTATCCCTATAATTGAATTAGAGGTTTCACTTGTTAATAATAAATCATGTAACACTTCCTTTAATTTATCCCGTTTCTTCTTCAAAAGTTCTATTTCCTGTTCCAACTTGTCATATTTCAGTTTAAATAAAGATTGGTAAAAAGTATCTTTTTCGTAATTCATAGATTTCGCTAAATTTTTATAAAAAAATAGTTCTTTAATTTCATTCAAGCTAAACCCTAGCTCTTTGTAATGTAATATAAGTTTTAAATCTGTTTGACAATACTCATCAAAAAAATAATGCCCTCCCTTTTTTTCAGGAATAATGAGACCCAGGTCCATATAATGTCTAATTGTATCAATACTTATGTTATTTAATTCTCCAAATTTACCTATTTTCATAGCATCACTACCATTTATATATTTTTTTATATAGATTTCTATTTTTATATTTAAAAACCCTTTAAACTTTCGAAACAACATTATTTACGTTATGTATGGGATATTTGGATGCCACATATTTTATAGGTGTATAATCTTTTTATTTAATTAAATTTCCATCGCATGGAATATACAGGAGTTTATAACTTAATATAGAACATAAAAAGGAGAAGTTTATATTCTAAATAAGGGGATATACATACGGAATGAGGGATTAGAAAATGAAAATTGCAATAGTCTGTTTCGATAACTTTACTGATATAGATGTTTTTTTACCATGGGATTTATTAAATCGTGTACGTTTAGTTGGCGGTGTTTCTGATTGGAACGTTCAACTATTAGGAACGGAAAAAACTCATATATCCATGTCTGGTTTACGTATTCCCATGACAGGAAGCATATCTGATATTCCTACTGCTGACGCAGTAATATTTGCAAGCGGTAAGGGTGTACAAGATTTATATAAAAACCAAGAATATATTAATAGCATTCATGTAGATCCTCAAAGACAATTAATAGGATCTATGTGTTCTGGTTCATTACTATTAGGAGCTAAAAAATTGCTAACAGGTAAAAAAGCGACTACATATCCATCCGTAGTAGAACAGCTTAAAGAATTCGATGTAGATGTTATTGAACAAAGTTTCGTAAACGAAGGAAATATCTCGACTGCTGCAGGTTGTTTCGCTGCTCAAGATCTCTCAGCTTGGATTATAAGAACCCTAATCAATGAAACAATGGTCGATACTGTACTAGAAACTGTTCAGCCAGTAGGCAAAGGTTTATATTTTTAATTTCAAATCAAGTTGAGGGATTATTGCTCCTAAAAACGATAAAATGAGACTTCTTGCTTAATGGCGACGTAATATGCCTCCATTTTCAATTTAATTAAATAAAAAACCCGCGAATCATTCACGGGTTTTCCTCTTAATAACTAATTGCTATTGTACCTTCACCTGCATGAACCGCAAATGAAATTGGTAATGGGTATAATTTGAAATCCATTTCAGGGAATGCTTGTCTAATATCTGCAATCCATTCTTCAGCTCCATCTTTATCGTTAGCATGGAACATATGAAGTACTTTTGGTAATTCTTTTTCAAGTTCATTTTTAATATATTCTCGACATTTTTGGATTTTACGAACTTTCTTTTCAAGTAAAAGCTCTCCACCTTTTACTTCTAATATTAAGTTAACACTTAATAAACTTCCAAGTAAAAATTGAACGCCTTTTACACGTCCACTTGCGTAAAGGCCTTTTAAACTTTTCGGGAATACGTGGAAAGGTCTTCTTTTTTCATCTACTAATGTTTTGTGTATATCTTGTAAAGTCATACCATCATAGTATAACGATTTTGCTTTTCTAATTAGTTCATCCATTGGATAACTTGTTGTTTCGCTATCTAATACCGTTAATGGGAAACCTGCCATGTCTGCAGCTAACTTCATGTTTTGATAGGTTCCACTTACTTTTCCGCTAATAGCAACTGCAAATCCCTCTTCATATTCTTCTTTGCATTTCGAAAATAACTCTACCATTTCCCCTATGTTAGGCTGTGATGTAGTGACAGTTTTACCTTCGTTCAAAGCATTATAAACGCGCTCACGCACACCTTCTTCACAATCTTTGTACGATACACCATCAATAATAACTTCAATTGGGATAACAAAGTTATCTCCTTCTGTTTTAAAACTCGCAGTTGTACTATCAGTAATCCAAGCAACACGCTTCATGTTGTTCCTCCCTTAATTCAATTCCTCTTTTCTGACTTTTCTATATATTCATGTTACGAAAAGAGAATATCCCTGTAATAGTAACAGGACTTTATTGTTTTGGCTATAGTAGATGAATATTAAATGTGAATATTTTTTGTCATTTTCGCCAAAAAAAGAAGAAAATCGGAGTTTTTCCCAATTTTCTCTTATCATACATTATTTAAAAGTTTCATTATCTAAAATTACTACATAATCATTTGTCAATCGGCCAGCTTCCTTCGTATAACTAACAAGTCTTTGTATGTTATCACAGCTTAGTTTCGCTCCCCATACAAGTAACGGTACGCCGATAAAATCAATGTGGAACCTTCTAGAAAACAGACCACCGAAAGTCATCGGTAAAGGTACTGTTGGTGATGTATTTGAAAAAATAATCTTTTCATGGCTATGATAATGTTTTTGTAAAATCTCTCCTAAATGTTTCATCGCAGGTACAACGACTTTGGATGCCCCGCACCCAATTGTATATACAGGATTCCCATATTCATCTTGTCCATGGAAAATAATCTTTCCCATGTCCTCTGTTTTCAATTTATTAAAGTAATCTACATTTAATATTTCTTCTTTCGTTAACTTACGATTCGTTGGCAATTTATTTAAATGATAAGCTGCAGCGAGTGCAGTTGAATGCGTTCCACCAAAATCTGTGTAAATGAATATCATATTATCATCCCTTGTTGTAAAAGTTCAATGTTATTTAGTATTACCGTTCACGGCGCTGTTAAACAATGGATGAATACTTTTATGTTTTTTGTATTAATTCATTATATTTTTTCCAAATATAATATCGTCTACTAATTACAGTACCTAATGTGATACATAAAAAGGTATTTGTTATAACCATTAATGTATAGTGAGTACTGCCAGACAACATACTTTGTTTAATCAAAACCTTCGTACCTAGAATAGCAAGTAGAATAATTGTACTTAACCAATTTCCTTTTCTTAATACATGACCTGTTTCACTATCTAATCGAAATGTTAAAACTTTTCCCCTAATTACTCCTAGAACCAATCCAATCCCTAGCATTACAACGAATAGTAATACTTTCAATATAGTTAATTGTCCCATATGAATAATAGACTGGATTGTCACAAAGCACAGCAAAGCCGGAATGAGCCAAATACGATTAATATTCACTTTATATTCTTTACCTTGCATTAGTATGATTATAAAAACAACAAGTAGAATAACAAATAGAGTTTCCATTTAGAGTCCTCCTATTTACTTGTTTACATTTGAAAATTATATTCGCTTCTTTTTATTCCATACTTTAAATAAACTAGCTACTAAAAATCATAAAATATAGAATGTGATTCCCATCAGTTTTAAGCATTATTTATACAAAAAAGACGCACAAATAAATAGTACGTCTTTTTTGCATTTATTAGTGCATTCATAAACTCTTTTAACCTTATGAAAAAGAGTTTTCTAATTCTTTCATTATTTTTTCGGGTCCTGTTCCTTTATTTGATGGAATAACCAAAGTAATTCCTAAGCCTGGATATACGGCTGAGCGAAAACTGACTCCTGGATCATATCCCATTACATGATATTTGAATATCTTGTTTTCTCTTGTTTCAATCCATATTCCATAGCCGTAAGACTGATTATTATTTACTTGAATATGAGGAGTTAAAAGCATGTTTGTATATTGTCGGCTTATGATTTCATAGTTAAATAACGCTTCCCAGAATTTCAGCATGTCTGGCGCAGTAATAAAAGCTCCACCATCAGAACCTCCTATTATGGGTATAGAGTAGGCGTTTGTTCTCCAATTTTGGTTTATTTCATCTTTTATATAACCGAGAGCTGTCTGTCTTGGTAATCTATCTAAAGAGAAATACCCAGAATCATTCATACCAATTGGATTAAATATGTTTTTTTCTATATACTCCGTAAATTTAAGTCCTGTCTGTTCTTCGATTATTAATCCAAGTATGATAAACCCAGCATTGTTGTAGTGAAACTTACTTCCTGGCGCAAACATCATATCTCTATTTTGAAATAATGGTAAAAAGTCTTTTAAACTTTTTAATAGATACATAGGAATTTGCTTCCAAAGTTCTTCGAAGTTATCCATAATACTTTCATCAAAATAATCCGGAATACCTGAACTATGCGTCAAAAGGTGATGTATTGTAATATCTTCATTAAAGTTTGGAAATTTAATACTTAAACACTCTTTTAACTTTGTTTGAAGAGTAATTACACCTTTTTCAACAAGTTGACAGATACCGATAGCAGTGAATATTTTACAACCGGAGGCGATTCCGAACCTTGTTTGTAGCTTATTGTTTATACATTCATTGCGATTTGCGTAACCAAACGCCTCTTCATAGACTAAGCATTTTTCTTCTTTTACTAAAATTACCCCAGAGAAATCTATATGCCGATGCATTTCTTTTACAATGCTTTCTATTTGATCTTTTGTTTTCATTACAAAAACCACCCTCGTTTATCAATAATTGTTCACCCTTCTTATATTTCCATATATAGGAGGGGGAACCCTCCTATTGAATACCGTAAATCAAAACCATGAGAACTATTTTGAATTGATTGACTCAGAGGAATGCATTTTAGACTGTGATGGCAATAAAGTAAATACACATAATATGATAGTAATAAGTAGCATTACTAATGAGCCTACAATAACCACAAGTTGTATAGAAATAAATTGTGTTGCAACTCCGAATAGAATCGTAATTAAAATGGTGATTCCTGCAATCACAAGCCCATATATACTCCCAATCCTTCCCATGATTTGGACAGGGACATTATTTTGATAAAAGGTATAAAATCCTGTATTTGCATATGCCATAGAGAAAGATAAAATAAAGAATCCAATAGCAGCTATTAAAAACTCATTTGAAAAAGCATAAATTAAATAACCAATTGCAATGAATAATGATCCTATTCCAATTAAAAATGAAGGTGTTAATTTTTTTGATAAAATTGTATTTGTTATGGATCCTAAAATAAACCCGGCTCCAGCGATACTAACTAAAAAGCCATATTCACTATCTGTTAACAATAAAAACTCTTTCGCAAATGATAATTCAAGTGAATCATTTGCGGCAGATAATACCATCATTCCTTGAAATAAGAAGTACACAAAAACGATATACAAAGATTTTTTACTGAAATTTAAAACGATGTTCCAATCTTTTTTTAGTACAGCTAAAGATAACATCTCATTTGATGTATGAATATCGGATTTTTTATCAAGATTAGGTAACAGCAAAGTAATTGCTCCTGATAAGAGAAATGCTATAGCATTCATATATATAGCAAACTCTGGTGTACTTGCTATTAACAATAGTCCCGCTATTGCTGGACCAATTAAAGATGCACCAGATCCTATTAAACTACGTAATGAGTTAAAACGTTGTCTTTGCTCTACTGGTACTAATTTCGTCATATACGTCATAGCAGTTGGCTCATAAATCGCACTGGCCATACTTATAAAGAATACAAATACATAAACAATCCAAAGTGATGGAAGTAAAGGTAAAATAGCGATAAATATCGCACGATATATATCAAGGTGAATCATTAACTTCCGTTTATTTAAACGATCAATCATACTTCCTGACCAAGCGTTTGTAAATAAGGTGGCTAATGGTTTAATTACATATAAAGTAGCAACAGCTAGGGCTGAGCCCCCCATATTATAGACAAGTACATTCAGTGCTATTAAGTAAATCCATGCCCCTAAATTCGCAATACCAACGCCAGACAGTAGTAATAAAGGATATTTCCAATCTTTAAGTAAGTTTTTCATTTTAGGCCCCCGCTTTCCAAATTGTATTTAAACAATAAAAAAATCCCACCCCCAAGACTTTTTGTCTTAGGGACGAGATTTATTATCGCGGTGCCACCCTAGTTTGTTAATATGTCGCCATATTAACCTTATCAGGTACTGCATTGTAAATCATGCTTATACCATAGCTCTATAACGGGAGCTCCCGTCACACCACCCCCTAATAAAAGGTTCCGATGTGCTGCTCAGAGGCTTGGTTCAATAAAGAATTTTTACTCCTTTTCAGCTAAATGGAGCTCTCTGTGAAAAATTCATTTTATTTACTCTTCTCTTCACTGCATTTGATTTTTTCCATATTATCACAATTATTTTTAGCTGTAAATAAAAAATAATCAGATATTTAATAAACTGTTTCTGTTAATTTTCTTATTTATTATTTTTTCAAAAAAATACGGTGCGTGAAATTACTTATAACTTTAAAAAGAACCTATTGGATCTAGGTTCTTCAAAGTGTTGAAATTAATTTGTATTCGCCTCTGCTAACGGTTGTAAAGGTGGTTCTAAGTTCAGTTCTAATGCATCGCCTTCTTGTATATCTTGTCCTTTTTCAATGCTTTGACTCGTTACATAGCCCGTACCTGTAGTATTTAAATCTAATTTTAATAGCTTAGAGAAATACATAACATCACGCATGGACCAACCTTGTAAATTAGGCATTTTTGCGTTGTTTCCTAATAAAAAGATACGATCTCCTTCACTCATTACTTCACCAGACTGCGGGTATTGTTTTTTTATTTTTCCTTCTCCTAAAACTATTGGTTGGAACTTCTCTTTTTTCACATTATGCTCTACGGTATCCATTGATTGATTGACATAATTTTTTACTTGTAATTGGGTTCGTTTCGTTGCATCTGCCATTTGTTTTTCCGTGTATGGTTTCACCTTTAAATATTCAAGGCTATTTTTCACAACTGGTTTAAATATTTCAGCAAGCGGCTGAGCTCCATACTCGTCTCCCTTTAACTTTGGCTGCTTAATAGCTAAGTATACAATTAACTCTGGGTCATCAATCGGAGCCATTCCTAAAAATGAAAAAATATAATTTTCTTTTCCTTCCATGTATCGTCCATTTTCAGGATTCGGAATTTGTGCTGTTCCTGTCTTACCTCCTATTGGATAACCATCCACTTTATACATTGTACCGGTACCTTTTGAAGACGTAATAACACGCTCCATTAAGTCCCTTACTTTGTCCGCTGTCTCTTTTTTTATCGGATTTCCAGTTTCTTTCGGTTGATTTTCCATAATAACTTGTCTGTTTGTTGAATTTACAACTTTGTCAACGATATATGGTTGCATCATTTTCCCGTCATTAGCTATAGCAGTAGCTGCTTGAATTAATTGAATCGGAGTTACTGTAGAACCTTGCCCAAAAGAAGTTGTAACTTGTTGAATTTGTGTATTTAATAATAAAGTATTCTTTCTTTCACCAGGTAAATCTATTCCGGTTTTTTGGTTGAATCCGAATCTATTCATATATTGCTTAAATTTATCCGGTTTCAATAACTGATCTTCTAAAATAGAAAAAGCTACGTTTGATGATCTTTCAAAACCTTCATCAAATGTAATAGATCCCCATCCAAATCCCCCATTATGATCTTTAATATCAGATGAACCAACTGAATATTTTCCAGATTGGAAATATTCTTTCCCGTTATATACACCTTCATTAATTGCAGCGGCTAGCGTAAATATTTTCATTGTTGAACCTGGTTCGTATGCATTTGCGATTGGATCATTTAAAAAATATTCGATATCGCCTTTATTAGGATTAAAACTAGGTTTACTAGACATTGCTAAAACTTTCCCTGTCTTTGGATCCGCTATGATTCCTACTAACATAGAAGGATCATAGTGCTCTTGTGCCTTATTCATCGCTTCTTCTAAAAAACTATTAATTTGTTTATCAAGCGTAAGGTACACGTTATTTCCATTTTTAGCGGGTTCTATTTTTCCTATATCATTTGTAAGGGGGATACCTTTTCGTGCTCCCACATATTCTATTTTCCCATTTGTCGAGCGCAAATATTTATCCAGACTCTTTTCAAGTCCGAATTTTCCTTCAGTATTTCCTTTATCGTCAGGTCTAGCAAAACCAAGAATATAAGATGCAAAATCTTCATTTGGATACACTCTTGCTTTCTCTGACATAAAAGATACACCTGGAATTTTTAATTTTTCAATTTGTTCTTTTACTTCTCTAGATAAATTCCGACCAACTTTTCCAATTTCAACTTGAGTACGCCCCTCATGAAAATTTTTTAATACGTCCTCTTTATCAATTTCAAGCGCATCAGCTAATTGTCCTGCAGTTTTCTCTTTATTGTTCACCTTATCTGTACCTTTCAAATTTACAACAACGCGATACGTTGTGGAATCTTGTACTAGCACCTTTCCAGTTTGATCATATATCGTGCCACGATTTGCTTCCAAAACACCCTTTTTATTATGTTGATCGTTTGCTAGATCCTTTACATTCACATTATGCAAGACTCCTACTGCCTGAATATAGAAAAAACGCAAAAGCATAATAAGAAACAAAATAATAAAAGCAACCATAAAATACCGCGCGCCTTTATTCGTTTGAAGTTTATACATATTTATCCCCTTTCTTTCGCAATTCATTACTGCGGTAGTTTGCTATAAATTTATGTAATTTTTGTTTTCAATACTATATGTTTCGAACTTTTCCTTTTAATTCCTTTAAAACAATGTGAAACTAATTATTGTTGTCGCTAGTTTATTTATATACTTAAAATACAGTACGTGAAATTTTGAATATTCATTCTTTTGATCCTGCTCCATAACATTCAAATTCTTATTGGAAATAATCCATTCAATTATATACAATAAAAAATCCTCCTCTGGATTTCCAAAGGAGGGGTTTTTCACCTAATCTACGAAAGGCTAGTTATGAAATTTAAGCTACATGATTATATTTTTCTAAAAAGGGAATTCGTTTCGCTACGAGTGCATACATTTTGAAAACAAATTTTGCGATTGGTTCAAATATACGTTTTTTCTGCAACAATAAACTGCTTGTTACAATTGTTATTACAGCCGCACCTATTACATCTAAAGGAAAATGAACACCTACATACAAACGTGATATACAAACTAAACCCGCCCATAAAAGTGCAATATATCTTAACTTCTCTCCTCTAAGAACAAAGATGAATGCAATTGATAATACAAGTACAGAATGATCACTAACAAATGATGAGTTTTCTGCATGAGGTACTAATTGATTCACATCATATGATACAAAAGGACGTGGATGATAATATACTGCATGAATAAAAACATTTACTAGTAATGCAATTATTACTGAA
Organism: Bacillus sp. BC08; assembly: GCF_054326875.1. Lineage (NCBI taxonomy): Bacteria > Bacillati > Bacillota > Bacilli > Caryophanales > Bacillaceae > Bacillus > Bacillus sp. BC08. Next base: position 485,032 of record NZ_JBTGPA010000031.1, read on the forward strand.
AGTGTCGTATACAACACTGTATATTGTTTCCTTATCGCATTCTCTTTCTTTCCGTTATGAAACCATAAGATAAACATGAATAGAATAGCCACATATGCAGCACTATTTGTAATAGCAATCATTATCTTATCTAAGAGCGCAGATGTACCCGCTAAATTGTTTATCCATTGAAATACTGTGTAATTCACGTTACTCTCTCCTTATAATTTCTTATATTACTTGATTTACACAGTATACAACATTTACACATATTTAGATTTTTACTTTATTCATTGTACTATTTTTCATTTGACAATTATGTAACTATTTACATGAATTAAAGATATATAATATTAAAAAACCTTTTAAATTAAATGATTCACAAACAATAAGTGTATATATTACATAACATAACCATATAAAAAGATAGGTTATTAAATCATATTTTTATTCCATCCGTAGAGCGATATTACCAAACTGTTCTCCCTGTTCCATACGTTTTAATGCTTGAGTAGCCTCTTCTAACGAATAAACTTTATCCATAATTGGTTTAATCTTATCTATAAACGTAATCATTTCATCAAATTCCTCACGGCTACCCATAGATGTCCCCATAATATCGATTTGATTATAAAATAATGCCCGTAAAGGTAATTCAACTTTATCTCCTGAGCTTGCACCAAAATTAACAATTCTCCCATTTGGTTTTAATACATCAAAGTATTTTAAGAATGTTGCTGCTCCTATACTATCAATTATTAAATCTACTTTCTCTCCGCGTAAACTCTCTTCCCAATTTCCAGAACTATTAAAAGAAAAGTCTGCGCCATATGTTTCGGCAAACTTTCTTTTGTTCTCAACTCTTGAAGTAACACTGACTTTTGCGCCAATTGCTTTCGCAAATAACATGGCAAATGTCGCTACACCGCCACCTATTCCTGGAATTAAAACATGTTCATCGCACTTCAATTTACCCTTTGTAAAAAGCGCTCTATATGCAGTTAATGCCGATAAAGATAATACGCCAGACTCTTCCCAACTAAGATATGACGGTTTTGCAACTACATTTTCAGCTGGCACAATGACATATTCAGCAAACGTTCCATCTTTCGGTCCACCTAACACCTCTGGTAACTCTGGTACTTTGGCAATATTATCCCATCCAATGCTAGGATTTATAATAACCTCGTTATTTAATAAATGATTTGAAACGCCTGCTCCGATTTCTGTAACAATTCCTGAACCATCTGAGCCTATTACTAATGGCAGATCCAATTCTTTTCTATTGTTTATAATAAATAAATCCCTATGATTTAATCCTGCAGCTTTTAACTTTACTTTTACTTCACCAGCATTAGGGTTTATTTTAGATGACAATCTATATTCTAATCCTTCTACCCCTTTTTTATATTGATGTACAATAGCTTTCATTGCTTCATTCCCCCTTAATATTTTCAATGTACTAGATATATCGAAATAAATAAAAGAATTTGCCTCCAATAATTAGAAATAATGTATATCATTATGACAAAAGAAAAACCCCCTCCTTATAAATATCTTTGGAAGGGATTTTTAAATTTCTTCAAATAACAATCTTTAATTTTTTTGGGTTTTGGCCAATTCTAATATATTTTGAATAAACGGTGCTTTTGCATTTGTATATGAAGCACGATCAAAAGGATATGTAGCTGCAAGCTTCTCTTTTAATGCTCTATATTCAATTTGTGCCCATTTATGTTCTATAAGAAAATCACGAAATAAGATGTTATTCTTCCACTCCTCACTATTATAAATATAGACATGTAGATGATGTGTACCAGCTCTCCATTTGCCCTTTCTAAAAAAACGCCAATTAGGTGTTTCTTTTGGAACATATTCATATCCAATTTTTATTAGTGCTTCAATCCACTTTTCGGTAATTTGCAAATCTGTTACACCAACCATCATATCTATTAGCGGTTTCGCTCCTAATCCCTCTACGGATGTACTTCCTATATGTTCAATAGCAATATAATCTCCTCCGAGTAAAGAAATAAATTTCTCTTTTTCTATTACATACTCATCATGCCAGTCATTTTGATATGGTGTAATTACGATTTGTTGTTCCATTTTAGCCACCTTCTTATAATTATTTATTATTATATTTATAAAATTTCATGTGATTAACATAGGATTTTCACAGAATATGTCGAATACTGAAATATACAACTTAATTATAATAAATGTGAGGTATATTATGAAAGCTAATCCAGTTGAAATTCAGTTGAATCAATTAACATTCCAATTAAAAGAACATCATAATTTTGATTGGCTTACGAAATTAGGAACCGTATTTGCAATTTTTGACCAGCAAGATTCAGGTAATCTATCTTTCGGTGTAGAAAAAGATGGGCATAAGAAATTTATTAAATATGCAGGAGCAAATACAATTGCATATAACGGCAAAATCAGTGATGCTATTGATAAATTAAAAAATTCAGTTTCCCTATATGAGACATTAAAGCATGACTCACTTATAAAACTAATTGAACACTTTCCAGTTCACTCTGGATATGTATTAATTTTCGATTGGTTTGATGGCGAATGTCTCCATTCGCATTGGAGTTTTCCATCCCTTGAGAAATATAGAAATCCAAACTCTCCATTTTATAAATTTAAGCAATTATCAGTTATGGAACGAATTCAATCCTTAAATTCTATTTTTTCTTTCCATACATATGTCGAAAAGAAAAACTATGTAGCAATAGATTTTTATGACGGTAGTATTTTATATAATTTCCATACAAATGAAACGCTGATTTGTGATATAGATTTATACAATAAGAAACCCTATGTAAATACAATGGGACGACTATGGGGATCTTCACGTTTTATGTCCCCTGAGGAATTTCAGCTAAATGCTATGATTGATGAGAGAACAAATGTATTTAATATGGGGGCAATGGCTTTTGCGCTTTTAGGTGGTGAAAAAGATCGTTCCTTTATAAAATGGGAAGCAAGTAAGGAGTTATATGAGATAGCTTTTCGTGCTGTAAGTGAAAACCGTACGGAACGATATGCCTCAGTTGAAGAATTTTATGAGGAATGGTTAAACGTGTCAAATATTGAAAAGATATAAATCTATATTATAAAACAAATATATAGTTTATACTATAATTATGTATAATACATATGAAATAGAAATTAAAAATAATGAGGCAAATATTATGAACTTTGTTTATATTAATCAAAACGTACTAAATAATCTTCTTTATATTTTAAGTAGTATATTTATTTTCTATTTTATATATGATAGCGGGCGCTATTTAAAGAAATATAAAAAGCTACTTATTATCCTTTGTACGAGTATCCCTCTTATTTTATGTATGCGCTATCCGATCTATATGGATGAAAATTGTATTCATGATTTAAGACAAATACCAGTTATAGTTGGTACACTTTATGGTGGATTCCCTGTCGGTATAACATTGTTGGCTATTTTATTAATTACAAGAATTGCATTTTATGGATTTAGTATGTTAACCATACTCGTTTATGGCACAATGTTTATCATTACAGCATTCGCATCCGCAAAATTTAATAAGTATAATAGAAAAGTTAAAGTAGCTTATGGAATGTTTTTAACATTTTTTCTAGCAATATTTACAACTGTAATTGTATTAACTTTATCGGATTTTGAAGTGAATAATTTATACATTATTTATTTCATACTATTACCAACTTTTTTGATGTTGTTTGTCATTTATTTTAATGAAGTTTTAAAAGATGCAGTATGTATGCGATCGAAGTTAATTAAAATGGAAAAAATGGAGATAGTTAGCCAACTCGCTGCTAGTATATCGCACGAGGTAAGAAATCCCTTAACTGTCGTAAAAGGATTTACTCAACTTTTAAAAACACCAAATTTAACTCCAGAATCAAGAGACAAGTATATTGAACATATACTTGAAGAATTACACCGCGCCCAAGGCATTATTGATGATTATTTAACGTTTGCCAAACCTGCTTCAGAAAAATTAGATCATATTTCAGTAGAACAAGAGTTAAATCGAGTTATTAATATGATCTTGCCATTATGTAATATGAATACAATACATATTACAAAAGATTTTTCTATGGCGACAATTGTTGGTAATAAACAGCACTTTCAACAATGCTTTTTAAACTTAATAAAAAATGGTATTGAAGCAATGCCTAATGGTGGTACTTTAAATATCTCTTCAGCTATTAGTAATAATAAAGTTATCATACGAATTGAGGACAGTGGCATTGGTATGTCACAAGAGCAAATAAATCGATTTGGCGAACCATATTTTAGTACAAAAACGAAAGGTACAGGTTTAGGTACCATGGTTGCTGTTAAGATCATTGAAACGATGCAAGGTAGTTTAAAAATCCGAAGCGTTATTAATAAAGGTACAACTTTGACAATTACATTCCCAAAATGGAATACGAACTCATCTAAAAACAAATAAAAAAGGAGCATTTATGCTCCTTTTTTATTTGTTTCGATACATAAGTATCTTCTATGTTTTTTTAGTTTACATTTGTGGATACTAATTAGAAATTAGTATCCTCCGCCCCAGCAGCTGCATCCAACGATAATTAATAAAATAAATAACACAACTAATAAAGCGAAACCTCCACCAAAACCACAAGAACCACCGTAACTCATAATTTCTCCTCCTTTTGGTTTGAAAACTAATAGGTAGTTGATCATTTTAACTGGTTCGTATTATACATTATGTAAATATCCCTTTTTTGAGCATGTCTACAAAAAAATAAGTAAAAGCACTCATTTGAGAGTGCTTTAAAATGGATACCAAAAGGTTTGAAATACATGTAACTTTAAATATATTGCTACAATTAAAATAAAAACACCTACAAATAAAGCAATGAAATCCCTGCTTTTTGCTTTATTTGTATAAAACCACGTACGTTTATCCTTCTTTCCAAATCCTCTTAAATCCATTGCATTTGAAACTGTATCGATTCTCTCTAGTGAATGAATAATTAAAGGCCAGAAAATTAAGACACGGTTTTTCATACGAGTCCATAAACCTGCTTCTCCTTTTTCAAAAGCTATCCCTCTCGCCTCTTGAGCATGTTTAATAACTTTATATTCGGACTGAATATTAGGTATATAACGTAACGCAATTTTTATTGCATAGGTTATTTTATAATGAATTCGAAATTTACTTAAGCTACTTACAAATTCACTTGGATCAGTCGTATAAATAAAAATAAGTGTAAATGGTAATAACGTAAAATATTTTAATGAAAGTGTAGCCGCATAAAATAATGTTTCATAAGTAATTGTCGCATATCCGATTTGTAAAAACGAAGTATATGATTCAGTTAATTCAGACCCATGGGTTGGTGTAATAAATAAAATCATGACAGAATTTAATAAACTAAATGTAAATATTACACTAAAAACAATTAAAATTTTACGAAATGGAATTTTTGCAATTAGAAGTCCGATGCAGCCAATCATAAATACAATAAACAATATACGAAAATCAAAAAACAAAAAAGTAAGCGTCATACAAAAAATAAATAACAATAATTTCACTGCTCCATCCATACGATGAAAGTATGTACTATACAAGTTCCTCCCTCCTAGTAACCTCAAAATAAAGTTCTATAAACCTTTCAGGATAGGAAATCCCACTAAAGTTAACTAGCTTGAATAAAGAACTTTCCCTTAGGTTCGCTCTTTGCAGCGTTCTTGAATGACCTAATACGATAGACGCAGTATTATTTGCAATAATTTCCCCTTTATGTAAAACAATTGCTCTATCTGCGTATTCTAATGCGAGATTCATATCGTGTGTGATAAAAATAAAAGATATTCCCTTTGCGGCTAGTTTTTTAATAAACGACATAAACTGTTTATAATGATAATAATCTTGTCCCGCTGTCGGTTCATCTAAAATGATCAGTTTCGGATTTGTCATTAGTACAGATGCAATCGTTACTCTCTTTTTTTGTCCATAACTTAATGCCTGAATTGGCCAGTTTCGAAATGGATACAAACCACAAATTTTTAACGTCTCTTCCGCTCTAAGCTTAATTTCTTCCTTTGAAACCTTTTTTAGTTTTAATGTAAATGAAACCTCTTCTATAACAGTAGGTTGTGTAATCATGTGATTTGGATTTTGCATCACATAAGATAGGACTTCACCACGTTTACGAATAGACCAAGAATTAATATTTACTCCATCAAATAAAATCCTATCATTTTTTGTTTTGTTTATGCCTATAAGACTATGAGCTAATGTTGATTTTCCAGCGCCATTATGACCTAAAAGTGCTACAATTTCCCCTTCTTTTATTGAGAAATTTACATTGTCTAATACTTTTTGTTTATTAGGATAGGAGAACGATAAATTTTCTACTTTTAATAATTCTTTGTTGGTAGGAGTGCTTTTACAAAAAACTTGCTTCTCCATCCACTCATTTATTGCGCTACTTACACTGTCTCTTTGAAGATTTTCAAATGGATATATTCCAGCATTATTACTATCAAAAGGTAATCTCTTTAATCCTTCTATGTACATAGGTTCTCTTAAGCCGATAGATGGTAATATATTTGACGTTAAAATCTCTTCTGGAGTGCCTATCGTAACAATTTCCCCTTCATCCATTAAAATGATTTTATCTAAATCCAGATTTAACATTTCTTCTATACGATGTTCAATAATTACAATTGTTTTATTATATTGTCTATGTATATCTTTAATAAGTTCTATTGTATGTAAGCTACTTACTGGATCTAAATTCGCTAAAGGTTCATCAAATAATAATATATCGGCATTCGTTGTTAACAAACCTGCTAGAGAAACAGTTTGTTTTTGACCTCCTGATAATTCATGTGGACTTTGTTTATGAAAAGAATGCAGCTTTACCTTTTTTAATGAGTCTGAAACAATTTTTTTCATAGTGTTTTGATTTACACATTCATTTTCTAAATAAAATGCTACATCTTCTTCTACTGTAAGACCAATAAATTGAGCATCTTGATCTTGCAAAATTGTTCCTACCTGTTTACTCTGTTCAAAAATACTCCCTTTCCTTGGGTCTTTTCCGGCAATTAAAATATTTCCAGTGCTACTCCCCCCATAAGAAAACGGGATTAGCCCATTGATACAATGAGCTAACGTTGACTTCCCTGAACCACTACGTCCAGCAATTAATACTTTTTCCCCAGGATATATATGAAAAGTAATGTCTTTTACAGTAGACTGCGCCGCATGCTCATATTGAAAGCTAAATTGTTCAAAAGAAATAACTGGTTGCATGTTAACATCCCTACTTTTCAATTTTTAAATGTGTATGTTTCTTATTAGACTTAGCTAGACCTATTGTAATTGGTAACCCAAGTACTAAAAATACAATAACATCCGCAATTGTTGCTCCTAATACTTGTATAACAATTTTGTCAAACGGTTCTCCCATCACAATAATATCGAATGCACCAGCAAATGTAATAGCAATGACAATACCAAGTAACCCCGCAATAGCTAAATAAGAAATATTCCCCTTATTATACGTCCCGTTTTTCACACTAAAGCCAGCTCTTTTTTGAATGAGTCCCATTGCAAATCCGATAATACCTGAACTAATAACCCATCCCCACCAAATACCCCAACCAGCGATTGTATCCGTTACAGTATGACCGATAAGTCCTATTAATAGTCCTGCCACAGGGCCAAATAACGCTCCAAAAACAGTTAAAATAGCTAATGCAGGTTTAATAAATGTATTTGGTGCAATTGAAAATCCCCAAAGTCCTAATATCCCGTATAATGCTGCTCCAATTCCGATTGCCACTACTAACTTCGTTGATAATTTGTTCATTACAATTCCCCTCTCATATTAGTCAACTTTAATTACTCTATATTTATTTTAAAAATGAATTATGCATCGACACTCCCTTTCTATACAACAAAAAATGACCTCTTATATAAGAGGTCATTTTCTTTCACGTTCAAGAATCCCCTTATCTTCCAAAAAACACATCGTGTCCTCTGCGGAATTAGCACCTTCCTATAAATGTACTTAGGGGTTGCTGAGGTTTCATAGGGCCGTTCCCTCCACCTCTCTGGATAAGTATTAATTTGTAATTCGTATTATGGCACTAAGAAGAATAAATTTCAATACTTTTCTGATTATTTTTATTTTTTGTTAAATGATACATTTAAATCATTGTATTCTTATCGGAATTATGAAATAATGAACTCACAATTGTTTCGGGAGGAATGTATGATGAAAGTAATTGGTTTAATTGGTGGACTAAGTTGGGAATCTACATCGTTATACTATAAACATATTAATACACTTACACTCTCTCAATACGATCAAAATGCAAAGCTTGTTTTATATAGCATGGATTTTGGTGAGGTAACTACTTTATTACAAAATCATCAATATGAAGAAGTGAAAAACGAATTAGTAACAGTTGCAAAAAAAGTTGAAAAGTCCGGGGCTGAATGTTTATTAATGTGTTCCAATACGGTCCATTTATTTGCTGAAGAAGTAGAACGGGAAATATCAATACCATTCCTTCACATCGGTGATGTAAGTGCTAAAGAAATAGTAGAACACAATATAAAACGTATTGGACTATTAGGAACGAGGCAAACGATGGAACAAGACTTCTACAAATCACGTCTAGCGAACTATAACATTGAGACAATCACCCCTATTAAAGAGGAGAGAGATTTTATTCATTATGTTATTTTAAATGAATTAAGTAAAGGGATTATTTCAGAATCATCAAAAGAAAAACTATTACAAATTACAAAATCATTAATTCAAAATGGTGCAGAAGGTATATTGCTAGGATGTACTGAAATTCCTTTGCTTATTTCTCAAAACGACCTTACTGTACCTGTTTTTGATACTGCTTTTATACATGCAAATACTGCTGTGCAGTTTGCAGGATAATAATATAAAAGCATAAAGGTTAAGCCTCTATGCTTTTATATTGTCCAAACTATTTATTTAAAAGAGATGTAATAACTTTGATTGCTTCTTTTGAACCACCACATTCTAAAAAACTATCATTCAGTTTTCGTATACCATGTTTATACTTTTCATTTGAAAGAGCATCTATTACCGCTTCATTTAGAGTTTGCACATTAACATGCTCTTTCAATAATCTATGTGCTGCTTCCAGCTCAGTTAATCTTTGTGCTATCATTGGTTGGTCTTTATCATGTGGAATTATGACAAATGGGACATTAAAATAAATAGCATCGTGCACACTATTCATACCGCCATGTGTAATAAAAACATCTGCTTCATTTAATATTTCTGATTGGGGTACGTATGAAGCAATTATAAAATTGTCTGGCGCTTTCTTAATTTTAGAACGATCATTTCTATCACCAATTGCCATTATAACTATTCCATCAAAATCTGAGAAAGTATCAATGCAAGTATTAAAAAAAGGTTCGAGTCCTTCAAGCAGTGTTCCCATTGAAATATAAATAACTTTCTTATCTTTAAGTAATTCAAGTGGAAACTCTACATTTGTTTTACGCTTTGAAATACTCGGACCAATAAAAATGTTATTTTCTCCGAACGCGTCGCTATTAGGTTGAAAATAACGACTTGTGTAAACGAGAGAAATATCACCCTTATTATGCATAAATTGAAGATTATTTTTGGGCTTTACTCCAAATTCGTGTTCCATTTGATATAATAATTTTTCAGAAAGTTCATCAGGATGGAATTGTATTTCTGCATTTGGATGAAAAGGTAACGTCTCCAAAAATTCTGGAGGAATTAAAAATATAGGAGAAGAAACTACGCCTGGAATTTGTAAATACTCCTTTACTAACTCTCCAGCACCAAATATATCATAAATTACGAAATCAAAATTTATTCTTTCACATAATTGTTTTGTAATTTTTAATATATATAAAGAAGTTTGAACATGTACATGAAAGAAAGAATTCAGCCCAGATGAAGTTTCATTATCAATAGAAATCTCCTTTAATAAATCTGGATGGGTATATACAGTCGCTCCCAAATCTTCAATTCTGCCTCTAAAGCGTTCTGTTGTAATATAATGTACGTGATCACCCCGTTCAGTAAAGGTTTTGACTAAACTTAATGTAGGATTTACATGTCCTTCTGCTGGAAAATTAACCATCAAAATATTTAGCACTTATTTCTCACTCCTTACATTTAAATACTCTTATTAATCATACTGTAAATATTACCGCCAATCTTCACCTAATAGTCCTATTATGCTCGCTACTTTAAATTGATAAATAATTGTCAGTTAATAACATAAAAAAAGCATCTACATAAGTAGATGCCTAACTGTGATAAGGAGTGTTCTGTGAGGTTAGAATAAGCTTTTCAGCTTGTCCTATGCTATCAATATATGATTTATTTTATAAAACGTGAATAATTGATAGAATTATTTTACCCATTTTATTCGATTAAATAGATAACATACCATTTCTACTTTATCTATTATACTATTATTCCTCGTTTCTAATTTATTCCTATGAAAAAACGCCTCTAGTTCACATGATTGCTAGAGACGCTTCGTACATGTTAATTCTCTTTAGGATCATCTATTTTTGGCGATTCTCCACTTAAACGCTTGTTTTTCAATTCGAAATAAGCATCTAAAACTTCTTTTCCAATATCAGAGTTAATGCCAGATTTATCATTAATAACCCATGGTACAACTACAGAGAACGCTACTTCCGGATTATCATATGGCGCATATCCTGCTAACGTTAGATTATAACATTCCCTTCTCTCGCCCTTTTCATTTCTTCCAATATCACTTTCACCACCATAAACTGTCTGTGCTGTTCCTGTTTTACCTGCTGGTTTATATGATGCTTTTTGGAAAGCCCTTACCCCAGTTCCATCACCTTCTTGGAATACCCTTCTAAATCCTTCTTTTACTTGATTTATATATTCCTCTTTCATATCTATTTTATTTAAAACGATTGGCTCTACTGCATGTACCACTTTTCCAATTTCATCTTTTTGCGACGTTTGCTCTCTAACCTCTTGAACAATTTGCGGCTTCATTCGATATCCACCGTTTGCAATTGTTGAAATATACTGTACAAGTTGAAGTGGTGTATACGTGTCATACTGACCAATTGAGTAGTCTAATAAGAAACCAGGTTGGTTATCTTTTTTACCAATTTGTCCAGCTGTTTCATTTGGTAAATCAATGCCCGTCGGAACACCTAATCCAAATTGCCTAAAATAATACCTCATTTTATCAAAGTACTCCTGTTTAATATTTAATGAGCTATTTTTCACATAATCCACACCTGCAATTTTTAATGCTGTATGAAACATATAAACGTTTGAAGAAACTTGTAACGCTCTTAAATCATCAATATTTCCGAACTCTTTCCAAGACTTTTTTTCCTTAGTTCCTTTAAACTTCATTGGTGCATCATAAAAATAAGTACCTGGTGTTATAGCTTTCGTTTCAAATCCAGTTAAAACTGTCGCACCTTTCACTGTTGATCCAAGTTCGTATGAACTAGTCATTGTGCCTAATGCATAGTCTTCAACTTCTGTTTTTCCGTCTTTTTCTACAAGTCTTTTCCCAGCCATCGATAATACTTGTCCGTTTTTCGGATTCATCATTACAACAAAAGCACGATCCAACATCGATTCTGAACCTTTATATGCTTTTAATATTTTTTCAATACTTTCTTCTACTTTTTTCTGCAGCTCCATATCTATTGTTAAAGTTAAGTTCTTACCGCTTTTCCCCTCAGACACTGTTTCCGTTCTAATTGTACTACCTTTTTTATCAGCAACGCTTCTTACTTCTTTTTTTGCCCCATGCAGTACATCTTCGTATTGCTGCTCGATATAACTTTTTCCAACCCTGTCATTTCGGCTATAATCACGTACCAAGTAGTAATCTAATCGTTCACTCGGTAATCCTTCATCGGAATTAGAAACATTTCCAAGAATGGATCGGAACAATCCGTCATTTACATACACTCTCTCCCAATCAACCGATACATCTACACCTGGGAGATTCGCTAAACCTTCACTAATTATAGTAAATTCTTTTTCACTAACATCTTTTTTAATAATTTGAGGAGCCATTTGATAACCTGAAGTCATCTTACTTTTAATAGCTAACACTTTTATATCTGTATTTGCTAATTCCTGAAGATTTTTATCTGTAACTCGTTTTCTTTTTAACTCTTCTATTTTTTTATCTAGCTTCTTACCGCTAATATCCTTCTCTCTAAATGTATCTATTTCTTTTTTAGATACTAGATTTTCAGCCAGTTTCGGATTTAATTGCATCCAAAAATCTTTTTTATCTGTTTCAGTTAACTTAGCAATATCTTCTTGCGGCATTTCAATAATATCTGCAAGTTGTCTTGCAGTTTTTAATATATCTTCTGATTTTACACCTTTCATCTTTGTGTACGTGATCGTGCGTAAAGATTTATTATCAACAACCGGATTCCCTTCTCGATCAAATATTTTCCCGCGTGGGACGGAAAGACTCACAGTTGCATTCTCTCTCTTTTCTACTTCATTTTTATAAGTCTCTCCATCGAGAATTTGCACTTTCCCTAACTGTATAATCATTGCAGAAAATAATAAAAATACACAAAGAAATAAAATATTTAACCGCGTCGGTATTGCTCTACCACTTTTTTTCTCTTGCTTATTCACTTTGTCATAATCTCCTCCTTACAGTATTCCTCATAATAATAGAATCTATATATTAAAAGTAATGCACATTTTCTATACAGTACTTTATACAAATATTAATATATCGATAAAAACTAAATAGAATTTAAAACAAAGGTAAAGAAAAGGTAAAGTTTACTAAATTAAATATAAAAATACCCAATGAAAAAGTTTAGCTTTTTTTCATTGGGTATTTAATCATTTATTTAAGAATGAATGCTAGAACTCATCGATATACATCTATCGTCACAATTTGATAGATGTTCTTTACTCTGAATTTTCGGCAAGTAAATCGTTACTGTTGTCCCGACACCAACCTCACTCATAATACTTATATTTCCTTGATGACTTTCAATAATTTTATAACTTAACATTAATCCAATACCGGTACCTTTTTCTTTCGTACTATAAAAAGGCTCACCTAATCTCTTAATTCTTTCTTCAGGTATTCCTATTCCTTCATCAATTACATGAATAATGACACCATCATCGTTTATTTCTTTTATGTGGATTGTAATTTTCCCACCATTTGGCATAGCTTCGATAGAATTTTGCAAAATATTAATAAATACTTGTTTCAATTGATTTTCTGAGCATTCAATACTTATATCGTTGGATTCTGCATATAATTCGACTTGAATATTTGTCATAATTGCTTTTGTATTCATTAACGATACGACATTTTTATAAATTTGATAAATATTTTTTTGTTCTGTATTCACTTCATCTGTTTTAGCAATTGACAAAAACTCTTGGAGGATCGCTTCTATTCTTTCAATTTCCGAAAGCATTAGATCAAAATATTTTTCTTGATCCTCTTTATTAATTTGGAATAACTGTATAAACCCTTTAATGACAGTTAATGGATTCCGCACTTCATGAGCTACACCCGCCGCTAATTGACCGATTGCTGCAAGTGTGTCTGATTTATTTAGTAATTCTTCTGTCTTTTTCCGCTCTGTAATATCACGTACAATGATCATTATTTTATCATGTAATAATGGTAAGCATCTAGCTTCAAAGAAATCGATACCCCCATTAATTGTAAGTGGATATTCAACAATTACATTCGTTCCTTTTTCCTTCACCTGATGAATTGCTTCCTGAAACTGCTGTGCTACTGGAGATGGTAATACTTCGAAAAACTTTTTTCCCATAAAAGCTTCTGCCGGTACGTAAAATTTCGAAGGGGATCCTGCTTTATAATCTATAATTGTGCCATCATCTTCTGTTAAGAAACATAAATCTGGTAAAGCCTTAAAAATTAATTCCAATTCAGACGTTTGTTGTTTTAACTGCTCTTCTATCGCTTTTAAATGTGTAATATCTACACCGACAGCCCAGTAGCTATACCCTGTTACAGGAAACTGTTCTGATATATTGGACCACATGATTGTCTTGATTTCACCATTTTTACATGTTAAGTGCATTTCCCAATCCCTGAAATTTTTTCCGCAAGTTAAAAATTTCGTTTGTATTTGGTGACGATAATTATGATCTGGGTACAATAATTGAAGGGCATTTGGATTTCCTATTATTTCTTCAGCGGTATAACCTGTTACAATTTCACACTCCCGATTCCACAAAACAAAATCTCCATTATAATCAAGCGCATCAACCATAACAGGCATGTTTTGTAAAATCGTATGTAATTCCTCCTCTTTTCGAGAAAACAACGTTGTATTTTTACTTTGAAATACTTTTGTTGCTCCATCTATAATTAGATTTGAAAGCATTTCAAAGTATTTTTGGCAATTGTAAATTTCGCTTTTGTTGGACCATACTACAAAAGATCCTAAATGTTGATTGTATAAAAAAATGGGGATTTCAATTTTGGGAAGTTTACATATTTTCGTCTCATTTATTCCAAATGAAAATATACATTCTTTTTCAGCATCAAGAAGTTGATGTGATATGTTGGTTAATTTATAAAACTGTTCTGCCATGGTTTCTATTGTACTCACATCAATAAGTTCCATTAGCCGCGCATTCATTCCTTTTTCACCTCAATATGTAAAATTAATACAAATTCAAAATTTATACTTCTCCATTATACGAAGAATGTGCCTTTAGGTATATAGCTGTAGAATAATTATTCGAACAAATTTTATTTTTCAATTAAAAACAGAAAAGAATTCGCATGTAAAATGAACTGTTAATCCATTTGTATTTACTCACCTCATATATGGTATTGATATGAGAGTAATATACATCATCTTTAGTAGTATAAAAATACAAAAAAATATAAAGTTCATAAAATTTTCACAATTAACATGAAAAATATAAACATTTATTCCAATATATTCTATATAATAAAAAGTAATAAGGCTTCTATGAATCTCATAGAATACCTTACCCCTAATAAAAAGAAAAAAAGAATCTATTTGGATTCTTTTTTTCTTTTTATATTATATTACATTACATATTTATATAAAGCGTGTGCAACACCGTGTTCTTCATTTGATAAGGTTTCGTATTGACACATCGCTTTTATTTCTTCGACTGCGTTCCCCATTGCAATTGATATGTTTGCTTTTTCCATCATGGAAACATCATTTAGCCCGTCACCTATCGCTACAGTATTTTCAACCGGTATATTCAAATGTTCTGCTAAAGTATATAATCCATTTCCTTTTTGAGCATCTCGATGATTGATCTCTAAATTATGCCAATATGAAGATGTAATTGCTAAATCAGTATTATGCAGAAACGCTGCTTTTAACTTTTTTAATTTTTCTATGTCATAAGAAAATGGTAAAAGCTTATGCACATGTATATCAGTTTCTACAATTGGCTTACAACTTTCTGCACTATGAAATGCTGTATGTTCAAGATATAATGCTGCAATCGTTTCTAACTCTTTCAAATCAAAATTTTCTTTTGAATTCTTCACATATTCGATCTCATTACGCACACTCTCTACTCCATAATCTGGTACATATACACCTTTATTAGTATAGAGCTGATAATATAAGCCATTCTCTTCAAGATAGTCCACAATCTCAAGTGCCTGCATATTTTGAATTGGGTATCTTTTCATCATTTTATTATCTTTATATATAAGTGCACCATTTTCCGCAATAATTGGACACTCTAAATTAACTTCTAACAACAATCTTTCAATATCAACGATAGAACGCCCTGTACAAATTGTTACAACATGGCCAGCTTCCTGACATTTTCGAATTGCATCTGCATTCTCTTTACTAATCATTTTATTCCCCGAGAGAAGAGTTCCATCTAAATCAATTGCAATTAATTTCATTATTTCTTCACCACTTTCTATATATACACGAATTTATATTAAACGAAAGGTATCGTTTTCATACTGATTTCGTGAAGTACTCCTTATTTATAATTTATGAAAAGCGTTTCAGGTCAAGAAATAATTAAAAATAAAATCAAAAGCTTTTCTTTTTAAAGAAAAGCTTTTGATTTTAATCTATGAATTATAACTAATATATTTTGTCTCACTCATGTACACATTCTTTTCTTCAGTTGGGACATATATTTTAAACTTTTCTAAACGTTTTCCATAAATATGAATAGTGACAACGCTTTCACATTCTCCTATTTCAAGAATATGACAATCAGCTGGTGGAATGACTTTATCTGTTTCTCCTTCTCCCAAATAAAGATTTCCTGTATGTGTTAAATAAACAAGTGAATTTTCAAGCTGCTTAGTTTGTATAAAGTTTCGCACCATTATCCTTCCTGTAAAAACGCCTTCTACTCCCCATGTACCATCATGATCATGTAAAGGTGTAGATTGTCCATCTCTCCATACAAGAGCTAATACTTCAAAACGATTAAAAGGATCTTCATATAACAAGTGTCGTGCGTATTGTGCCGAATTCGCCTTCTGTTTTTCTAACGGAAGCCATGTTTTCTTTTCTAAAAGGTCTTCTAGTAATTTTTCAATCGCACAAACAATTTGATCTTCTAATAAATTACTATCCATTAAATCCGTTACAGCTTTAATAAACGTTTGAAACGTTTTACTTCCATTACACGTTAACATAAGCGTCCTCCTCCATTCTATTTCACACACCTCCATACTAAATAACCAACCAAAAATTTACAATTGAGAAATAAAAAACAAGGTACAGTAAATTTGTACCTTGCTGAACGATTTACCTAGTTTTCAACAGAATAGGTAAGGAATTTAACGTTTGTTCATTTTCCAATAGACAGTTTTCTAAATCGAACGATGGAGATAACTTTATTTTTTCAAAGGCATTTATGAAAGTTCTTAATGCAATCTCAGCTTCTAAACGTGCAAGCGGTGCCCCTAAGCAAAAATGAGCACCTTTACCAAATGTCAAATGCTTTTCATTTCCTATTCGGTGTATATTAAATTTAGAGGCTTGTGAAAACTTTTTCTCATCTGAATTTGCTGCACTTACCCATGCAATAATCATTTGATCCTTTTTCATAAAATGTCCAAATATATTTGTGTCCTCTGTAATTCTCCTAGCTAATGTAACGGGAAAACGATAGCGTAATACTTCCTCAATTGCTTTTGAAATTAATTTAGGTTCTTCTCTTAATTCTTTATATGTTCCAGGTGAATCCACTAAGAAACAATAAAAACTATTAATAATTAAATTAGTAGTTGTTTCATTACCTGCCGCTAATAAACCTAAAGAAAAAGTGACAATTTCTTCATCGGTCAATCGTTCACCTTCATATTTAGCTCGTATTAAATCCGAAATAATATCATCCGTTAAATGGTATCTCTTTTCTTGAACAATCGGAAAAAGATATGCTTTAAATTCATTTAGTGCCATTCCTTTTTCCGCATCCAGATCAGTAAACTTTTCTTTACTATACGGCATAAATAAAATATCAGACCATGCTTTAATTTTTTTACGGTCAGTTTTTGGCACTCCTAATAAATCGGATATGACGGTAACAGGTAAAGGGGAAGCAAACTCTTCAACGATATTAACCTCACTATATTTTCCAATATGTTGTACAAGTTCATTTGCGATAGACTGATATGTAAATATAATAAAAAACGAATGATTAATAGAAATATTCTACGCCACTCGTTTTTTATCGGACTTCTTTTTACTGTACTTTTATTTTCTTTATGAGTTATTAGAAAAATAATTGTCTATATAAGTCTTTATTTTTTCAAAATCCTTTTCCATAAATAAGATTGCTGGTACTTCAATTATTGGAAGATTATTTTCATTATCAAAAGGTGGACACGGTTTGGGAACTACCAAATAGTCAACTGAGTTTTTATCCCTAATATAATTAATCGAAACATCATAATACTTAGAAAAATATTCCTTCAAATCATCCTGATTCCTTAAAAATGGTAGAGAAAATATTGAACCATAATTTATACCAGCGTCGACAATTAATACAAAGCATATTTTTTTCATGATACACCCTCCTCGTATAATAATTTTTAAGTTAATAACTGTTCCTTGAAAATTAAATAGTTTTTATCTTCAAGAGCTACATCAAAAAAATGATGTATGGGTAAAATTTAGTCTTGGATAAGGTAACACTGATAAAAACAGGTTTCCTTTTTCTTTATATTCAATTAAATTATATCATTATTTTACATGAATTTTCAGACTTTGTTTTTTTATTTTATTGGTAAACTTATGCTGAGCATGAATTGGAGGGATATATATGATAGATTATAGAATAATTTCAAGAGAAAACTATTCAAATAAGATTGGAGAGCTTGTAACAATGCTTGAACATACAAGAAATGTTACATTGAGCGAAATCTCCAATTTAAACCAAAGTGATTTAGATTTCTTACCAAACGGTAGTTCAAACACTATTGGTTCTCTCTTATCACATATTGCAGCGATGGAGTTTGTTCATCAAGTTATCTCGTTTGAAAAAAGAGATTTAACTGAAAGTGAATGTCTAAAGTAGCGAATTTCTTTAGAATTTGGAGACAAAGCAAGGGAAGGAATAAAAAAGCAATCTTTAGATTATTATTTGAATGAATTATCACAAGTTAGAGAAAATACACTAACATATCTGAAATCAAAACAAGATAGCTGGTTATTCGAGGAAAACAAGTGGGATAATGATGTGCCTTATAATAATTACTACTTGTGGTTTCACGTTATGGAAGACGAAATTAATCATCATGGACAAATAAGAACAATTAAGCGATTGATGGGAATGAATAAATAAATCTTATTCAACCAAAGGGTGCTTTACTTGAGAAAGTCACTAGAAGAGTCAAATGATAACTATGAACTGCCCCCAATTGCTAGGTTTTGTTTAACAATTGGGGGCAGTTCATTTATAGCGCATAGGTAATCAGCTTTTTGTTAATCATGAGGTAGATATTTTTAACTAAAAAACCAATAATGGAAATATATTATAGCTTATGACCCGTTTTTACACGTATCTCGGCTGAACCCCATAATACACTGTATCCCGCTCTTCGGCGCTTCGAAAATATGGGGGCTATAATTAAACAAATACATAAACAAGTCGGAAAGCCGAATCGAAATATGTACGACATAACTGAAACAGGTGAAGAAATTTTTTCTGAAATGTTACGAGAGTTTCCCGAAAAACTCGCGACAAACAATGCAGAATTCCTTGTTCGTATCGTACTATTTGAAAAACTTGATTACGAATCTAGAAAAGAAATTTTAACAATACGCCAAACCGCACTACATAAACAGCTTACTGCTATTCAATCTTTACATGTTAGCTCATTTTTCATTACAGAAGTCATTGAATTTAGTAAATCACGTATTGAACATGAATTGCTCTGGATTACATCACTTATGAAGAAAATATGAAAAAATAAAAAGAAACGTTAAAAACTATGAATGAAAATGAGATTTATTATCAATACTATAATTAATAAAAGGGCAACCACGATTTGGCCACCCTTCAAAAAATTATATTTCTGGATCGAATGTTTTGCAATCTGTTTCTTCCGTAGTAGATGCTTGTTTCCCTTTATGACTTACTACATAAATTGCATCTGCACTACATTTATTGCCGTTTGCCCAAAATTTACAGTTATTTACTTCACATAAAACGTCTTGTGCCATAGTATCACACCTCCTTGTTCTATTATCATTCACAAAATTCGGAGGTATGATACTCTTTGTTATGCATTTTTATTCCCTTTTTAGCTTTCTTAAAGGTTCAATATCTCCTCGTACAATAGCGTCTATATTTGCAGTTATTTTTTCAATGTCAAAATGCCACCATTGAATTTGCAATAATTCTTCTATTATTGTATTTGTAAATCGTTCCTTTATTTTATTTGCAGGGTTTCCACCAACAATTGTATATGGTGCAACATCTCTAGTCACAACAGATTTAGCTGCAATGATTGCACCATCCCCTATTTTTATTCCAGGCATGATTGTTGCATCCATACCAATCCATACGTCGTTTCCTATAACTGTATCCCCTTTGTAGGGTAAATCAGACAAATTAGGTGTATACTTCTCCCACCCATTCCCAAATATATTAAATGGAAATGCCGAAAATCCATCCATCCGATGATTCGCTCCGTTCATAATAAAGGTAACTCCATTTGCAATACAACAAAACTTTCCAAGTATAAGGCGATCTCCAAGAAATTCATAATGATGTAATACTCGATCCTCAAATGTTTCTCCATCTTTCGCATCATAATATGAATAGTCTCCAATGAGTATATTAGCTTTTGTTATTGTATTTTTTATAAATTGGACATTTTGATTTCCTTCAATAGGGTACTTAACATTTGGATTAGGATTCATTTTGTACAACACTTCCTTTATCACTTATTTCATTTTCTATTGCTATTACTGGTTTTAAATTGTATATCGGTAAAATAAACAGTAATCCAATAATAAATAATAGAGCTGTGCCCTCATACATCGTACTTAATGAAAACATATCTTTTAACGAACCAGCAATACTCATTGTTACTACCATTGAACCGGTGAATAGTGGACTTAAAATACCATTTACACGACCAATAAAATCGGTATCACTATTTTGAATAATGAGCGTATTAATCCCTATTTGGATACAAGGAAGAGCTAACCCGCTAAAAAGTTGTGCTGTGAGTGTTACCCATAAATTTGTGGAATAACCTATAATACCTATACCGATTGCCTGACCAAGCATACCGATAATTAACATCTTTTGCGGAGCAACGTTCTTCGCAAATACCATCGCTAAAGCACCACCAACAATCATTCCTGCACCATTTACTGTTAGTAACCATTGTAAACTCTCTTTTGATAAACCTAACTGCTCCGTTACGATAAATATACCTAATGGCTGAATCAATCCTATACCTAGTCCTGCCGCCATAAAACAAAGCCCTAGCAAAGTTAATGCTTTTTTCTTTTTCACATATTTAATACCATCAAGCATCTCCTGTAGTAGCGTGATTTCTTTCTTCTCATTATCATTCTCAAGATCTTTCGGAAGGAATAACAACACAGCTGCTGCAAGTAAAAAAGCGATACCTGTTATGATAATTGAAATATAAATTCCAAAACTATGAAAAATAAATGTTCCAAGAATCGGCCCTAATACCATAAAAATCGCAAATATTGTTTGATATATAGACATCGCTAATTGGATCTGTTCCGCCGATAAATGCTGTTTAAACAATTTCATGCCAGATGGCTGAGAAAACTGTGAAAGGATTGCAGAAATAAGTGTGACAAAAAACACAATTTTCCACGTACCTAACATAAGTGTAATTAATACAGCAAATACTGAAATAGAACTTAACGTTTCACACCATATCATTGTCTTCTTCGGCTTCCACCTATCAGCAAAAGTTCCACCAATAAAAGAAAAAATAAAAATTGGAGCAAACTCTGCAACTGAAATCATCGAAATAGCAAAAGCATCACCTTTCGTCATTTCCATTACATACAGTAATACCGCAAAGTTTCGAACCCATATCCCTACTTGTAAAAATAATGCTGATGCTAAAATCCCTTGCACAAACCGATTTTTCAATACTTGTGATACCCCAGTATTTTGTTTCGTTTCTACATTTGTCGACATAAAAAAGCCCCCTATTTCATGTTCTGAACAGGAGGCAGCACAAATCATATAAAAAGACTATATATTCGCAGAGCGAAATACATCCCTTTTCTATAAATGTACAGACTAATCCTATTCAGAAGAATATTTCGTTTTTTAACGAAGATCTCTTAGAAATAGAATTAGTTGATCATTGGGATGTTTTCACCCTTCCGTTTCGAATTTAAATAATACATACATACTCTATGTAAATCATTTTCTATGTATGCATGTCTAAAAATAAATATTCTAGAATGTTAAAGGTAATTCCTCTAAAGAACGCATTAAATAATTACCTTGCCATTTAATATTTTCACGATTCCCTTTTATTTGTAGTTCAGGCATTCGTTTAAACAACGTAGTAATAGCAATCTTTGCTTCCAACCTAGCAAGTGGAGCGCCTAAGCAGAAATGGCTACCATGCCCAAAGGCAATATGACGATTATTCTCCCGAGTAATATCGAATACTTCTGGGTTTTCAAATACTGTTTCATCACGGTTTGCCGAAGCTAATGCAATGACAACCATATCTCCTTTTTCAATTGTTCGATCGTGAATTTGAAAGGGTTCATCTGCCCATCTTGAAGTTGTAACCTCAACCGGAGAATAATATCGTAATCCCTCCTCAATAGCTACATCAATTAATTTTGGGTTTTCTTTTAATAACTGTAATTGGTCCGGGTTTTCAAGAAGCGCTAATACCGTATTTGTAATTAAATTTACCGTTGTTTCGTGTCCCGCCACAATTAGTAACATTATCATTGAATATAGTTCCCGAGCGCTAAGTTTATGCCCTTCACTTTCTGCAAGTATTAAAGCACTCACTAAGTCCTCTTTTGGTTCTTGTCTTTTAACATCAACTAAATATTGGAGATATGTAATAAACTCAGATAGTTGCGTTTCGGTTTCTTTTATTTCTTCTGGCGTTTCTGGGTAAGCAATGACAGCATGAGACCAAATTCTAAATTTCGCCTGATCTTCTTTTGGAATGCCGAGCATTTCACTTATTACAATAATCGGTAAAGGGAACGAATAATCATCAACAAGATTTAATGAACCTTTGCGCTCGACTTCATTTAACAAATCATCTGCAACACCCTGTATTCTCCCTTCCAATTGCGTGATCATCTTCGGTGTAAAAGCTTTTTGTACAAGTGATCGTAAACGATTATGGTTAGGTGGATCTGAATTTAACATGTGTGTCGTTAAATAATCACTATTGTCAACAGTAAGAAAGACATTCAATGTATCTTGAGAAAATACATTGGCCGGATCTTTTTTTAAGCGATTATCTTTTAATAGTGGTAAAGCATCTTCATATCTTGTAATAAGCCATTCTGCACCTAATTCAGTTTTATTCACAAATAAGATAGGTTGCATTTTTCGAGATTCTTTATAAATTTCATATGCATCTTCTTTAAACTGAGCTGAAGCTAAATTAATGCCATCCTCTATTCTTAACCCAACTTTGTTTTTCATTGACATCGTATTCCCTCACTCTCATTTGTTTTTGAAAACCAACCAACATATGCATTATACTCTAATAAAAACGTGAAAATTGTAAATTTTTAATCAAAATCTTACTTCATATATTGAAAAATAAAAAAGTGAGGGAGTAAGATCTTTCTACTCTCTCACTTTTCTTTATGCGAAGCACATGAAATTACTAATTTGTTGATAGCGGTAGCTTACTTTACGACGACGACCACCTTGCCAAGTGTAACCTGATACACCGTTTCTTCTCACTTCAGTCGGAAAGAACCATAAGTCTCTTCCGAAAGGTCCTGGACGATGTAAACGTAAAAAGCCCCATCTTCCTAGACAGTTACACATCCATGATTTCATATTGCCTGGTTGTGCTGGAGAAGCAAATGTAGATGGTAACGATGGAGCTTGAGATGGTGGTGGTGACGTTGGAGCATCTTCCGCATCATCTGGTCTATAATCTTCTTGTTCCATATCTCTCACTTCATTTACAGGTTCATACCCGTAGTTTTGTGGATTATAATACATCCCTTGATCATATGGATAATTTTGCTGGTTATACATATTAACAAATCACCTACTTTTCATTCAGTACCTTTAACATTCATATGTGATAAGCGCTCTATAGGTAGCTTATGTATAGCCCAAATTCATATAAAAGTGTTACAAAATAAAAATAGAAGAGATCTATATTAAATCTCTCCTATGTGCATTAAGCAAAACACATAAAATTACTAATTTGTTTATATTGGTAAGTTACTTTAAAACGATGGCCATCTTGCCAAGTATATCCTGATACATCATACCGCCGAACTTCTGTTGGAAAAAACCATAAATCTCTTCCAAAAGTACCAGGTATATATAACCTTAAATAACCCCATCTTCCTAGACAATTACACATCCATGATTTCATTTGGCCTGTTGTTATAGGATTAGCAAATGTAGAAGGTACATTGGGAGGGTTAGATGGAGGAAGTAAGTTTGGAACATCATCTGATTGACATGAACAGAACTGATTGTTCAATGAACTATTCCTCTTAATTATTAGTAAATTCTATATAGTATATGAAATTTATTTTTATATGAAACTTACATAGAGGAAAAACTTCTCTATTATTCCCCCAAAAAAATCCCCTTCTAATTCTTTAATAGAAGAGGATTTTTTGTTTAAATTCTATTTCAACTTCACACTATAAAAGCGCATTTCATCTAGTGAACCCACAAATTCAAATACTTCTTGTTTAATTAATTCCTTTAAGCGATATTCTAAAAACGTATCGCCAACTAACTGCTCTACATGACCAAGTGCTTCACCAATTACTCTAGGAGCTTTTAAGAACTCTCGATCAGCACCTATACTTTTCGCGCATTCAATAATAAACTGATCAAAATAATCATTTTGTACCGAACGCACTTCATTTTCTTTCCAAACTCTTAAAAACTCCGTACTTTTCGATAATCTATCCCATTCATATTCAAACTGCATTCGCTTCTCTTCCGTTACATGTGGAAATTCTGCAAAACTTCTTTGTAATAGAGCTAAACTTTCAGTTGGTAACTCTCCCGTTCCACGAATAGCATACTCTTGTTTTAATATTCCTTCACTTGCTTCAGACGTATTAATAACGCGAATGTTTTTCTTATCTTGTAATTGTGCCATTACAAAACAAAGGCCTACATGTTCATGCGCGTTATTAGCTTTCCAAATTGTAATAGGCGTTTCGCAAGGAATAGCGTGTAGTTCTTCCATTGTTTCTAAAAAACTTGGTAAATACTCTTCTTCAAAATAATTTTCATAAGCGGTTAAGTTGTTTACTAACCATTTCTGTCTTGCAAGTTGTCCCTCATTCATATGTAACTTGTTTATCGGTCCAATTGAAAAGAATTCAGAAAAAGCAACAACCCTCTCATCTAATCGTTCTTCTTGACCCAGCATATGCTTTAAACATCCAGCTGTTGAATCATCAAAAGCAATATGAACGTGTGAGCTTTCTTTTAGAGTTCTTTTATAAGATGTATTACTTGTTAGTTGTTTCGGAATATCCATCAAATTTTTAATTACATCTTCACTATAGTTTTCTTCTAATACACTTAACTGAATCAGAATACTTTGAAGTAAATGCTTTGCTTCATCTTCATACATATCCTCTACAACATTTTTGATTTTATCTATCACACAAATCCCTCTATTCATTTCAAAAATAACGTAGATTATAGTGTATCATTTTAGTATCGTTCTTTAAAAGTTTTTTAAAGTAAAAGCATTTATTATTCAGATTGCTACAGTTAACTACAATTTTTAATTACTAAATACCCCTTTATAAATCTTGTTATTTAAATGTATAATTATATAGAAAATAAAAAATACAGGAGATATATGTATGAATAAAGTATTTACTACTTATAAACATTATCTAAAAAATTGGAGATTTATATTTATTTGTATATTACCTACCATCGCTATATTATATGTTTTTGATGTTATTTTTGAACTACTATTTCATCAAAATTTCTATTTATCTAACTTAATTTTTGCTATTATATTATTTTTAATATTTATTAACATCAAAGATATGTTTAAAATTGAAAGTTAAAGCGCTGAATAACAAAGAGCACCCTGCAATTGGATGCTCTCATGTGATAGAGGTTTTTTCTGAGTATTAAGTAGGACACGAAAGTTTTGCCCTACTAGATAATATATGCTTGTACTTATTTTATTGTGCACCTATTACACATCAAATGTATACGTATTGCTAAAAATCCTCCTCATATATTTATTGTACAATTATCATATTTATAAATAAAAAAACATCCCTATGGATGTTTTTTATGTACCGATTTTTAAGCTTCCATAAACTTAGCCGGCACACCAATTTTTTCAACTACAGAAGATATATTAGTAGGATTAATCATTACATTTTCAATACTAACTAATTTATTTTCTAATAGTCCATTCTCTGTAGTAATAAGTTCTTCAAAGCGATCTAAAGTCATCGAGAATTTGTGTTCGCTTCCGCCATTCATACATACTTTTACATACTTCATAGTGTCACCGCCTTTCATAATAATCTATATTTCGATAAGAAGACGCTTACATCCTTTTTATTTCCTACTAGATTTCTCACTTTTACTCCTTGTTAATTCACGTTTATTTATTTTAAAGACAGCAGGTACTATTTTATGTTCACGATATTATTACTAGTAAGAATGATAAAGATAAAAATGCACAAAGTGGTATATATAAAACCGTATCCATTTTAGCAAATTGTGTATCTTTTTTTCGCTTAAAGATACCAAAATAATGAAACTCACCAATTACTCTTATGAAAAACACAATCATACAAATCCAGGATCCCATTTGAACAATAATATTAGGAAATGCAAAATGAACAACATTTGTTTGATGTAATAAAATTATTGCTGCCATACTTAATAATAACGCAATGAACAATGTCATCCCTGTACCTGGTGTAAACGCCTTTTCTCCAGATTTTGTTGGAATGACACTATTTGTCGCCCACTTACCTCCGAAAGCCCAATAAACATGTAAAAAACTAACTAAAAATAATATACAGACCGAAATGTATGTAATAATAAGCATTTTTTCCTCCCATTATTTTATTTAAGTCCTCAGCTAGCTTTAGAGTATGCTACAATTTCCACATTAGCAATCTATATTTAATTATATAAAAACCCTTTAATGATACATCATTAAAGGGTTTACTGAAATATTTTATGCATTATACCTATTCCTACGACGTTCCATCCTCGTTTGTCCTTGAACAGTACCTTCTTTATATTGTTGTATTGGCTCTGTCATTTCATATGTTGCAGCTGAAGCTGGTTCTTCGTAATTATGCTCACGTATGTTTTCTGGCATTTTTCGTTTTGATCCTTTCCCACCAAATTTAAATAATTCCATCTTGATTTTAGGCAATTTTGGAAGCGGAATCTTAAATGATAATTTTTTGCGTTTCTTTTTTTGTTGAAAAAGATTTATATTTTCTTTATTATCATTTTTCTCTCTACGGTGAATTAACATTGCAAGTAATCCACCTACTATTAGTCCTCCAACTAACAATAGAAGATATAAATAATGACTTGTCATTAAACTCGTCATACGTTCAAGTATAACCAACGACTGTATTTCTTTAATATCCCAAAGTAAAGCGGCCCATAATGACAATAAACCTAAAGTTAGTCCATATGTACGAAAACGGAATAAACATGGAATTAAAGCGATACAAGCGGCAATTTTTGCATTCGCTATTATTGAACTTGTTGAAATATCCTGATTCCAAATGACTAACAGTAGTGTTATAAATGGCGCGTACGCTATCCAACTACATATACGTGAATATATTTTTTTCGCAAAATAGCTACCGAAACTAGTAAAAAATAATAGGCCTCCAATATATAAAGATTGTTCTAGTGGGATTTGCTTCATAATACCTGCAACTGGAAAGAGGCCGCTTAATAGCATTAATAACACATCTAATTTCTTCACAATTCCTCATTCCTTTCAAATTTCTTTAGAATCAATTCATCCTGCTTTTCCATACGATTTAGATTTTGTATTTCTAAAAAACATCTTAATCCTGTATGTAAATAAAGTAAATACATAAAATTAAAGATACATGACAAAGGATATCCTTATTTACATAAAAAAATGACAAATCCTGATCAATATAACGAGTAGGATTTGTCTACTATTATTTAACGAATTTACCGAAAGAATTCTCCTTCCAGGGGCGCGTGAAGGGCGATAGCCCCGCTGTAGGTGGGAGATGAAAGGTTACTTTCGTCTTGGAACTGAGAAGCTCCCACTCCAAGCTATTCTAATTAGCCAGTAGTTCACAGCAGTATAATTGAATCTTTCTTTTCTCTTTTTATTATATCTACATCCAATTCATCATCAAATTCTTTAAACTCTCTTGCATCTATATCAGTCATATCGCGAATATTTTTATAAGCAATTCGTATAAGTGTGATCTCTTTAATTAGAGCTGTTTTAAAGAAGACATATCAGCGATAATTTATGTCTATTCTGTATAAGTGTTAGCAAGTTCGTTTGCAAACTTGTTAGCACTTTTTTATTTTCTTCTGTTAAAAATCTTCATTGTATTTTTCCCTTTACACATCAATCAAACTGCCACTATGACCAAAGTCATTAATTAAAGAAAAAAATAATAATAGTCGCGTTCATAACTTGCAAATTTCAAAAAATTCTTCTTAGGCTGTAAAATTCGTGCTTTGTTGGTACTACCCCATGCCCACCAACCTAAGAAAAGCAAATACCCCAAAACGAGAAAATTGAGCTGAATTCTCATAAATAACTGTAAAAAGCTAAAATTTTATTATAAGGGTCTCAAAATCTTAGCTTTATAGCAATGGGGTCTTCCCCCTATTAAGTAGACAATAAGAAAAAGACTAAATTACCAGTGTATTTCGATATTCAATCGAAACACACTGGTTTGATTCCTTATTAATGTGGAACAAATTTATTACTTAGATTGTCTATTAAGTGTATTCCTAAAAATATAGGCAAACAGCATAAGGGGGATTTCTGTTGAAAATTAATGTGATAAGAACAACATTTGAAGTTAGGTTATCAAAAGAAAAGGCTTCAAATATTTAATAAAAATAAAAAGTTTACCCTACTTTTTATTTTAACAGTTCCTTATATCCTATATGTATATGTGTACATCTCTCGCACTACACTCTTTATGAACAGCAAAATTTACAATTTACAAGGAGTAGACTTTATGAATAAGAGAATCAAAGAATTAGAATCCCAAGTTGTTAGAAAAGTAATCCCAGGCTATGCAAGATTTATCAATGGACTAGGCGAAATATCTAAAGTAGGTGTAAAATGAATTTTATCAATAAACTAGAAAAGAAATTTACTAAACGACAAGTTATATTATTTATATTAATTATAGGATATTATTCCCTTTTAATGATAGCTACCACATTTGGGCGTTCAGCTGAGAATATCTTTGTAAGAACTATTGATTTCGATGTACTAAGCCAGTATCAACAAGCATGGAATCAATTTTCATTTAATTCTTTTTTTCATATATTTGTTAATATAGGTATGCTGTTTCCGTTAGGGATTTTATTACCTTTATTTAATGAAGTTTTTTTAAAAGTAAAATGGATGTTAATCAGTTCAATTACAACATCTTTATTTATTGAAACTCTTCAATTTATAACACTTCGTGGAAGTGCGGAACTAGACGATTTACTTCATAATACTATTGGAATGATGCTAGGGTATTGTATATTCAATATAGTTCTTATTCTTCTCAAAAAAAAGGAATCACACACATATATAGTCAAATATTTAATCTTACCAGCTGCTGTAAGCTTCTTCGCACTTGGAATAATTATTTCGTATGAAATGAAGGAATTTGGTAATATGCCATTTGATCCTTACAGAAAAACAGATATGTCTCATGTCACTATAAAAACATCACTAGAGTTAAGCGATGAAGGTAAAAAAATGCCTGTTTTCGATTCTACAGGTGAAAAAGTGCGAGACGTCGAAATTATTTCTCCAAAAGAAGCATTTCAAAAGCTGAAACAAGGAGATATTTATCCTATGGGAGCTTTCGGAGCGGGTGAAGAATTTGAAGGCGAGACTTTAGTCATTACGGAATATAGTTTAGAACGCGTCACGGATACAAAAGGTTTTTCTCAACCAGTATATATCTTTCGCGTACAGTTAAAAGATCATGACGTAGTTCTAACGAGTCCACCTATTTCCGCAAGGAAATAATGTGAATTTTCATTTTATACGCATATAATCATAAAGTGAACTTCCCCCCGATTGTTAGACACAGGGCAGTACCACACACCCATCGACTTAAGTTTTTGTTGCATCCCCAAGTGTAAAAAAACGTTATTTTCTAAAGTTAATGAATTCCAAAAGCTTAATTTGTTTTTTTCGTTATTTCTCAGTTACTTAATTTTCAAAAAAAGACTATCTTCTGGCTTGTGCACAGGGATAGTCTTTTAATTATTAATTAGTTGAAACAACCTTTACAAACGGTGAGAACTTATCTTCATAAATGCCTTAGCCTTCAAAACTATATAAGCCCAACGAGTACTTTTAATAACTACTTCAGTCACGGTTAGCGATATTCTCGGTTTAATATTATCCATAATAGACGTACCACCAGCATTTTAATGAAAATATACGCTAAGTAAATTTCTTATGTACATTCTTTTTATGTTATTAAATACATCTTTCTAAGATACGAGTTAATTCTTCATGATTTGTTTGCATAACCCAATGCCCACCTCTTTGAATAGAATATACGTCCCATTTTCTCTCCTTTGCTATTTCAGCTGATCTTTGAAAAATAGGAGCCATTGGCCAATTTGCAGGATGATCAAGAATTTCTATATATGTATGCGGAATCTCATTCACTATCGAATTATTCATTTCAATTGATTGTGTAAATGCTAAAAGCGGCATAGCAACTTTTCTTTGATCTGATGCATTTCTTGGAATAATACGCCATCCATCTCCATGAACCTTTACTTCTTCTATAAAATGTGAAGATATTTCCGGACCAGATATATCCATTACAGAATCCCCGTTATTTGGAATCATCGCATCAATATACACAATATTTTTAATGCATTCTGGAATAATTTCTGCAACCCCCGTTATTACCATTCCAGCATAGCTATGCCCTACTAAAATAACCTCCTTTAATTTTTCATAGTGAATAACGTTCACAATATCTTGAATATATGTTTTTAATCCTACACCCGGATGTGCAAGATGCGCTCTTTCTCCAAGTCCCGTTAATGTAGGTGTATATACTTCATGCCCCTCTTTTCTCAACTGTGTTGCAACTTCCCTCCAAACATATCCACCATCCCATGCACCGTGTACAAGTATAAACGTTGTCATAATATATCTCCCCTCTAATATGTTTTATATTTCCAAAATTCATTATAATCCATTTTTACAAAATTAACCTTATATGTGCCTCAGCTTAAGAGATTTTAATACCCTTAAATACAAAAAAAACGCTATTCTTTCTGTAGAATCATAGGAAAGGATGGCGTTTTTTTATGTCTGTTTCTGTGTCTGACGAATTACAACTATTTGCTCAAGAGATTCAAAGCTTCTTACCTCCAAATATCTTACGCGATCTTGCTAGAGATGTTGGTTTCATGCACATGCCCATCAAGCTAAGATCTTAAAGTACCCCCTAAATGGAAATTTTGTGTTTTTATAGCACCGAAGTTTATTTTTATCGTTTTGGAGAACAACAGATTTTTTAACTTGATAGCAATGTGGTGCTGCTCCCAGATGAACTCAAGATAGATAAAGAAATGAAGGAAACTGTTATAGAAATTTCTACATTTCTTTGGTAACGTATCGCTTCTTTCTTACAAAAACCTTAACTTTAACACATCAAAAAGGTTCTTTATGAAAACTTATAGAATTAGAACATATCGCAGCACTTTATAATTGAAGGGGTGATTATATATGAACTTATCGATTTTTGATGAACTAGAATTATTTTCTAAAGAGTTACAACGATATATGTGACCATAGAAGGACTATTTTTTTATTTCTTCTATTACACATCACTCTCACTGCCATTATGACGCAAATCTCCATATTATTATCACTTGTAAAACAGTGCACCATTTCATATTCAACATTTACACTAGTTTTTATGTTGAATCGACTTGTAATATCTCCCCATATAATCCTTTGCATCTTTTTCAGCCCAACGTTCATCATATGGAATACTAGTATCATACGGATATTTGAAATATTCGCCGGTCTGATGTTGCCAATAATGTCGTAATTCATGAGCGAGCGTTTCAATCATAGCTTTACGGAATACATCCTTAGTAGGACGTCGATCAGCGGGAGCTGATACTAAGTCCCCCCTCTCATCCCGCTCTACAAGATAAGTCATCGGATATAAATCAATTACACCGGATTTTTGAGCATATGCTTTTATTCCATTTGAAGTCACATAACTACTATTAAATAGGCCAGCATACCCATTATCATTCAAGGTATTATGAATTGTAATTTCACTTGAAATCCCATCATCTCCAACACCTAGATCTTGTAAGATAAATTGTGTTTGTGTTTTAACAATTTCTTGTGTTATTGTTACAGCTTCTTCGTCAGTTACTCCAGTAGTTACTAAAGGAAAGTCGGCATCGGTTGCATAATATATAATTCCCGCTATCACACTAACAAAACAAAGAAAATTGAAAACTCTATGCATCAAATGTTTCCCTGAATTTTTCTGTGTATATTCATTTTCATGCGAATTTACCAATCTTAATTTTCTGTTCCTTTTTCTATGAATTGGTCTTTTTTTGAACAAGATCAAATTTGACCGTGTTTTTCTTCTCATGTATATCCGATTCCTCCCCAAAGGTATTATTTATACCTCATATGCATTTCCTTTTTAATTCGATTTATCTATTTATTCATTTATTATTAATGCAACTTGTTCATATTATAGCCTTTATTTTCCACAAAGTGAACGTAGAATCAAATTTTCATAGTTACAATCTGAATATCCGATATTAATGATGTGAATGACTATTTTTCTAAAGAGTTGTAACGATATATGTCACCACAGAAGTGATGTTCCTTTTTATTTTGCTCTTATATAATTGTAATCACATTCACCTTCACAAAAACATCATACTTAGCTGCTAACTCTTCTAATTTCTTTTCTCTGTATTTGGTCACTGTAAAAAAATGAATAACTGGCACTTTCCCATTATGCTTCTGTTTATAAATTTGCGTAAGTTCTTCGTATTTTTTTATCTTCTCTTCATTCACTTTCATTTTCTGCGAGCGATCTACTTCGACCGCATGGAGAATCCTTTCTTCATCCCGAAACTTTACATCAGGAACTATTTTCTTTTTTTCTTTATTCTTTATATAACGTATATCCGTTTCAATCTGCCATTCATCCGGACAAAATAAATGTAACCATGCTTCATTCCGTAATAATGCATGTGCAAGCTTTCCTCTCGAAACAACCTTACCGTCATCGCCAAACATGGCATGCCCTTCTTTATTAAGATAGTACACGTACTCTTTCCCTTGCATTGTCTTACTCAAATACGGCTTTAAATCACCCATAAGTCTGTTTGCATTTCGAATACCACCCATATCATGTACACTCATCACATGTCTTCTTGTGGCAAACTGCAGCTTTCTAATCGTCGCAAGTATCGCCATCTGACGGTTGATTTTTATGTGACTCTGGATGTTCATGTTTTTCCACCTCATATTCTTTTAGATGTTCCCACATCATTTCATCGCTAATATAAGGAACTTGAATTTCGGTGAGTCGGTCTGATTTATAAATCGCTCTACCAGGTAAGGATGGTAATGTTTCTAATCCGGATTCATCAAGAACAACTTCAGATGCCACCCTTGTCGGTAACCGAAATCCTACTTTCGCATCAGACATTTGTTTTACCACTGATGGAATTGAAGTTACTGTTGGGTACTGTGTAGCCAAAATCAAACGAAATCCTAATCCACCCGATACAGTCGCGATATAACTAAGCATGTATTGGCACTCTTCTCGAATCTTATTAACGTGACGCGGCAACCCTTTTGCCGGAGCGAGTACAGCACCTTCATCAACAATGATGAAAAAACGGTCTTTTTCTTTTGTCTCAACTATATTCTTATAACCATTTTCCTTCATGAGTTTGCCGCGCTCTTCAATTTTCTCCATGATTTTTCCGAGTACACGATGTGCCTTTTCGACTGAATCAGCTACTTCAACCACTTGTTTCAAATTACTAAACTCGCTAAATTCCAATCCTTTTTCCTTTAAATCAATTAAATATACATGTGCATTTTCAGGGTTTGCTTCAATTAAAGTGGTAAGTAATACTTTCAAAAACACTGTTTTCCCCATTCGTGTAAGGCCACCTAGCACCATGTGCGGAGTTATATCAAAGTCATGGTAAATCATTCTCTCTAGACTTTGCCCCATTGGAACGCGCCATTTCCCTTTTTTTACTAATCCCGTTGACCAATCCCACTTCTTCGGTATCTCCCGATGGAATACACGAATGTTTAATTTATAATTATCGTACTGGATCCGTACTGGTTTATTTAGTCCCTCACTTACCACATCCTCTACCTTCTGAATAATTTTACTCGGCATGCCAAGCGGTAAAGTGTAAACATAAGTCGTACTACGATCATCATCAATTTGTTTTTGGAACTTTGGATATTGCAATTTTTCTTCATTATTTCTTTTAATCGCAATACCAGATACCTCAAAAAACACCTGTATTTTTTTCTTATCATCATTTTTACTTTTGAACTTTTCACCGAAAATTGATAGATATTAAAAAAGCCGCCCAACAGGACGGCTCTTTTTTATTTCACATACACATAGGCTTTATTTACACTTAAGCAGATTTTAGTTCACATAAATATTATTATACTAATCTAAAATTTCCATGTTTACATTTTTTTCTTTTTATCTCATATTTTTGGGAAAGAGAGGGAAAAAATGGTTCAAATCAAAGTAACGCCTGAAATGCTAGAAGAAGTGGCTAATCGTGCAAATAATACCAGAATCGCATTAGAATCTATACATAATAATTTATGTAACGAAATAGATCAATTGTGTTTTCAATGGATGGGTGCCTCTAATCAACAGTTCATTCAAATGTTCAATGATGCGAGACCAAAAGCTTTTACATCTATCAATTCACTTGTAAAAATAGAAGAAGACTTGAAACGGATTGCTGAAAAATTCCGCAATGCAGATAATCAAGATGTTACAATGGAAGAAGGTGCAATGTGTGGTAAACCTTCCTCTGAAGAAAAAGGTTTTGATGGCGGTAAACTAGCTCGAGATATAGCTGGTGAAATAAGTGGTGAGTATGATATTAAAAGAGCGTGGGATGGTGTTAATCCATCTACTGGTGAAAAACTATCAACCTGGGATAGAATCTTTGCGGGTGGGATGGCAGTAGCTGGTCTTACACCAGTCGGGAAACTTGCTAAAGTAGGAAAAGGCGTTAAGATGACGCATGCTGCAATAGAAAGTAAAAACCTTTTACGAGGAGAAGATTACTTAAAAGCAGCAACAAGACCAAATGGTATCGGTAAACCACATATTGGTGAGAACGGAAATTTAATCCCAGCAAATAAAGAAGGGATGTATAAAGGCCGACAAGTAACTGTAACTGAACATAACTTAGGTGGATATCGCAGAGGAGCAAAACATAATAGTCCTTATACTAGTTTCTTGATAAAACCTGAGGTTGCAAGTAATTATGGTAAAAATATTATTGATATTGATTTACCTGCTCTAAGAAAGGAAATTAGGGAAGGTGAAGTAAAAGATGTTGCTATTTTAAGCCCTAAGCAAATAGAGCGTTTAATAAAACAAGATTCCGCAACTACAGATCACTGGAAAAATCTCGCTTTAAATTGGACTAAAAGAGATACTGAATACCTTATTAGAGGAGAAATTCCTGGTAAATATTTTAACATTAAGAAATGAGAGGGATATTCGCTATGAAACTATACTTTAAAGATATATATTTAGGAGACATTTCAAATGCAAATGGTGATGGTTTTTGGATGTATGGAAATATTAATTTCACTAATAACATTTCTGATTTCAAAGAGTTTCTTAACAAAATGGTAGATGAAAATAATCCGCCTTTAGATGATGTAAATCCAATCCTATTGGATGAAAACAATTGGTTTGTATCTAAAAATAATCAATTAGAGGGAATTGGAATACCTGCCGTCTACTTTGATTCAAATGAAATAGAATGGCGTTGGAGATAAATAAAAAGGTTCTCAGTTAAGAGAACCTTTTTCACTTCACATATACATAGGTTTCATTTGCTATTACATAGTAAATCTCACTTAACTTCATACCACCCAAGAGTATGAAAGGATTGATCATTAATGAATATTCTAGAAAAATCAAACGATTCCTTCACTTTAGAAGCTCAGGAATCACCAGCGAGTAAAGAGACCATTCAAGAATTACAAAAGTTCTCATCAATAGATGTACCATTAGATTATTTAGAAGTAATCCAAAATTGTACAAACGCAGAGATTAATGTACAAAATGAACTTTACATACGTATTTGGGGCCCTACTGATTGCATAGAGATGAATGAAGCACATGATATTCAAAAATATATACCAAATTCACTGGCAATCGGTGATGATGAAGGCGGAAAAGCATTATTATATGTAGATGGAAAAGAAGGATTCGGATTATATACAGTGGATTTTGGAGATTTAGATATTGAAGAAGCAATTAAAATAGCTCTTTCATTAAAAGCATTGTTAATAGATGGTGTCGGAGTAGAGGAATTGTTGTCATAGTTAAAAAAATAACAGCCGACTCATTTATATCGAGTCAGCTGTTATTTTTGATTAAGCTATCCTTTTGTTTTACTTCAAATACTTATACCACCAATCGCTACGATTAAGGTACTCCTTCATCGCATTTAATTGAGCATCTGAAGTTGGATCAGAAATAAAATATGCTAACCCATCAGGTTGTAAAATGAACTTAGCTGTCATTTTTAACGATGTCAATACTCCCATAACATCTTCAATATACTCTCTTGAAAATGCTCCTGATTGGATGATATTTAGTTTAGTTGTTTGAACTTGCTCTTGCACTGCTCCAGTAAACCAAGAAAGCAGCTTGCCTCCTATCAATTGATTTAAATCACAATTACCAATACCAGGTACATTTCCTGTTTCCGTGTACTGCCAAATATCGCAAGGATATGCTGGCTTATTACCGACATATAAACCAACTTTCTTAGCACCTAAACGGTATAACTCATCGATAAAGCCTTATGTGCGGGCTCTCATATCCTCCATCGATTTGTCTATTATTTAAAGTAGACTAATTGAATCTTTCTTTTTTATTTTTATAATATCTACATCCAATTCATCATCAAATTCTTTAAACTCCCTTGCATCTATATCAGTCATATAGCTCTTTATTACTTTTGCCATATGCATAGAATACGGCATATGTATATTTTTTTCCTGAAGCACACTTGAATTACAGCACATATAGTGTATCATTTTAGCGATGTAATTCCTTTCTACAGGTTTTACACCTAGCGTTAATATTTCAAGTATGTATCGCTGCAATGTTTCACTACCATTTAGCGAATATTCGCCAGTGCTATAATACATCCCTTTTTGATCTACATATAAATTTGCGCCCTCTGGAACATCATTACATTCTATCACACCGTATTTTGGTGTATCAAAAGATGTATTTATTCTTATAACGTTTAAATTAAGAACCTTTAACGCATCAGGAACAATCTCTGGTAAAATATCTATATCAATTTTTTTATTTTGCAACTCTTTTATCCAATATTTTCTTAAATTCGCATCTACAATGAAATACACTTGCTCATTTTTCTCTTTTGCCCGTTGTAAAATCCCCTTTAATGTTTCAAAAATAAATTGTTTAAATTGAATTCCCATATCATTTCTTTTTGAAGGCTGCGGTAAAAAAGTATTATGTTTATTTACATTTAATAATAAGCAATCGATCGTTTGCCACTCTGTATTCCCATATAATTTATATGAAATTTCTTTTCCTTTTATTTGTGAAATAATAGGTAAAAAATCAAATTTCGAGATTCGTTCAATTGATAAATTAACATATATACAAGGTAAATTTATTTTATTCCAACTACGTTTCAAAAATCCTTTTTGTTCTAATAAACTAAGAATACAATTTGTAATTGTTTTACGAGTTACACTTTGACCTATAAATAAATTAATAAATGCTGAAATACGGTTTGTACGTGCGAACCCTTCTCTAACGATTTGCTTTGGATCAATTTTTTCACGCCCATCACAATTTTTCATTGCGATTAACGCCAATGTCGCATCATTGCGCTCACCTGCAGTAGCATAAACCGCTTTCATAACATCCTCTACTAAATTTGTTTTGTATTTCTGGCAATATTGCATTTTATATGGATTTTGCAATACTTTTTCAACATTATATCTTACTATTTTTAACAATACTGGAGAATCTGCATTTAATACATATAATGACTCACCGATTTGAGCTAACACAATTTCACTTTCAAATAACGCTTGTTCAACTTCTAACGATATTTTTTCAGACCATATTTCTAATGTTATAGTCTCTAATCCTTTTGGTGCAATTAAAGGGAATAATTCATTTTCATTATTTGTTGCTACCTTTTTACATTCTGGTAGTAATGTGAAATAAGAGAATTTTTGCTGAAACCTTTTAAATAGATACTCACTTTCTTTTACTTTTATACCAGGTTTTATTTTAGTACCTTGAACTTTATATATTCTCTCATTGTACGGAAGCAACACCCTAATATTTGTTCCTATCATATAATCTTTCGGATATTGAAGAATATGCTCTAATTCAACTTCTCCACCTATACGAAAATCATCTTTTAAATTTCTAAATATCTTAATCCATTTTATGCCGTTTGTAGCCTGTTGAACTTTTAGTTTTACAAACCGTAATTTCTTATTATTCGCTACAAATTCTGGAGTAGAAACCAATATCATGCCCCGTTTTCGTCTTAATAGCAAAGGAATATCTGGATGGTTATATTCTTGATAAAACCTCCGAATTCCTATTGAAACATTTAATAACGGAATATTTTCGCCTCCGCGCGTTATACATTCAAACCGATATACATAGGCAAAATAATCTTGTGTTTTTTCGTCTTTAATAGGGTCTGACATAGATTCGCAAATATTTTGTGATCTAAGAGGAGAAAAGTATATATCTTCTTCGTTGATATTCTCTAATCGAATAGGTTGTTCACAAAAAATATGTGAAATTAAAGCAGGCACCCACTTAGAATATATTTCATTATCATGTAGTATTGGTAAGTTAGAAATTAAATCATAATGCCATTCATATTTTGGTAATTCTATTAATTTATTTGGTTTCCAATCATGAATCACCTCATACCAACTTTGGAAAATATACTCTAGTTGTTCTTTTCTAATAGGTTCTTTGGATACAATCCATGGTGTATTTTCATTTAATACATATGGATTATGCTGAATAAATAATATATCAGAAAACATATCATATAATCTTTCATTCAACCGTTTCAACTTACTTGTTAATAAAAATGTCTTATAATGTATCTCTACAATATCAAGCCATTCAATAGGGAAATATATAAATGATACACTTTCGTTTAAAAGAGGTTCTACTATATTTTCAAATGTTAACAACTTTAATTTTTCCATAAGATGATTACTTCCTTTCTACATTTTTCTTGATCACAAAAAACTAAAGTATCATCACATAATTTAATTATTTAAAAGAAAAGCAAATACCGCTTATCCGACTTACATATTAATGACATGACTCTGATAAAAGTTAAAAGAAATTATCATACATAGCCCCCTTATTCATCTTAATTACACTACATTAGAATTATACAATATACATTGCATATTGTATTTGGTATTTACAATAATTTTACAAAAGATTATAAAAGAGGTATTGACCATACATATGTATATCAATACCTCTTTTCGCTATCCTATCACCTTTTTCGCTTCTGTATTCCCTGGCGACTATTCTAATATTAAAAATGAAAAAGTATATATAATTGAGCATAGAGAAGATAAGATGGGAAGAGGTTCCCATTTCCATACTGCAGATAATGAAAAAGGAAACCCACTGGAAAAAAGGAAGATATAATCAACACCCTAGACATTATCCGGAAGATTTAGAAGGATAAAAGAAAAAAATTAAGAAACTAAAGGTGTGAAAAATTTTGAGTAATATGAATAAAAACCGAATTGAAATTCTAAAAATGAAAGCAAAAAGAAACGCTAATAGAAAAGAACTGATAGACAAACTTTCTAATATTGTTACTATTTCTATAGACTCATTTATGGATGCCGAATCTAATGATTTATTTTGTAAAGAATTATTTAATACGCTAGAACAAAATTCAAACATAAAAAAGTTTGGTAGCACTGATTATGAAGAAAACAGAAGACTATCAATAGCGCTGTTAAAAGAAACAGCTAAAACTATTCAATTTCCACTTAAGCAAGGGAGACTCTTTTTCTCTAAGGGTGGTAAAATTGAAGCAGTTAAGTTAAACATTGCTGAAGTATTCGATAATTTAGAAGAGTTATCAACCATATCAAGATTTCTAACTGGGTATATCGATTTTGTATTAGTTGGTGATGATTTAGAATTCGGCGTATGTATCGAAAGAACGGAATATCATTATGAATTCAGTATGTGGGGAATAACGAAAATCTAAATTGTGAAAACAATTGGCTTGTAGTGTCTAAAAATAATTAATTAAAAGGAATTGGAATACCTGCTGCTACTTTGATTCAAATGAAATAGAATGGCGTTGAAGATAGATAAAAAGGTTCTCTTAACTGAGAGCCTTTTTTCACCTTATCTCACATACACATAGGCTTTATTTGCTGTTACATAGTTAGAGTACCATATAAAAAATAATAAAGGAGTAATAAACAATGGATGTAAAAATAGTAGATATATCAGAAAAGTTATTAGATGGATATACAGTATTAGTTCAAGTTGATAGCAGTCAATTTATCGCTGAGTGGGATGGCGATAAGCCAGAAAAAAATGAAAACTATAATGTAGTAATAGATATAGATGATGAATTTATATGGAATACAAATATAGCCTTTTCAGATGAAAAGGCAAATGCAATAATTCAGAATGATGAAGGCTTTAAAGTCATCGCTAAGCTAGATTATAACAGTGAGGATAACTTAGCGATACTAAATGTCTATGATAGTATAGCACTAATTGATATAGAAGCAATCGAGCAAGATATAGCTAATGAATGGGTAGAAATGCAGTACACTTCAATTAAATTATTTAATAACAACTTATAATAGAAACCAAATACAATAACTATGGCATAGTCGTTATAATGTAGTAAGATATAGCTAAAGTAAACTTGTATAAAAAAGCCGTCCAATTTAAACAGGACGGCTCTTATTTTTACTTAACTTCATACCACCAACCTTTACGGTCAAGGTATTCTTTCATTGCATTAAGTTGTGTATCTGATGTTGGCTCAGAAACACAATACGTTAAGCCATCAGATTGTAATTTGAAGTTCGCTGTCATTTTAACACATGTTATGCAAGCTTTAACACATGTTAAAGCTTGCATAACATTTTGAACCTCATACGGTGAAAAAGCACCTGAATGGATAATGTATTGTTTAGGTACCCCCGCTTGTACTTGCTCTTGTTTCTGTTCTGCTCCGGTAAACCAAGACAACGGCTTGCTTCCGATTAATTCATTTAAATCACATTTACCAATACCAGGTACATTTCCTGTTTCCGTGTACTGCCAAATATCGCAAGGATATGCTGGCTTATTACCGCCATAACGCGTAATCCATACAAAATCAATTTTTACGTTCGCCATACCGAAAGGTGCATATATATGATGACCGACATATAAACCAACTTTCTTAGCACCTAAACGGTATAACTCATCGATAAACGCTTGTGTCCCCACTCTCATATCATTCATTGTTTTCACTTCTACATCTGCAACACAAACCGTAGCACTCTTGTTACCCCATCCCCAGAAGTCTTGCGCTTCTTTCTTTGCATCAGCAATGGAAACAAAGCGGCAAAATGCATAGTTACCAAAAGGAATGTTGTGCCGCTACAATTCACTCCAGTGGCCCTTTATATGGAATACGTGGCATATTAATAAAATCATACGTGGCAACATCTTCTACATTTGTCAGATAGGCATGTAAGCTTTCAACTAACATAAGGTTAGGTATACTTTCTTTTTCTTTTATTAAAATAATAGGCTTTTGAAATGCATATGCGTAACCAATTTCAAAAGCCGTGCCACTATCTACACACCCATTCACGAAATCATGAATTGCCACTACTACATCCGCTCTTCTTAAATATTTTAAATCATTATGAAAAACTACAGTTCTCCACTCCATAGATCCAAAAGTTAAATGTTCATGTTGATAAAACCTAGCTGAAAAAATATCTGCAACAAAAGGATTGTTACTAAGCGCATTTTCTAGTCTCTTTACCCTGTTAAGTTGTTCATCATTAAAAAATGGACTTGCTATAAATACCCTAACTACTCTTGTATTCTTTTTTTCCATACCACCTATACCTCCTTTTACACTTATAAACTTTAAATATTCCGTGTATTGCATAGATATTATCGTTTATTAAAAATTTATGAATATCTCCCCCTGAATAAAACTCAAAATTCCGTAAATAATGTAAACACATGATTATTTTTCTCCTATTTTCTTACATGAGCAGTTAGCTTTTGCTAGCTGCTCTTTTTTACGTGTACTTACCAAATAGTATTTTTGTTGAATTTTCATTGACTTTACGTTGACCTTTTGCTGAATTTTTCTTCATATTTAAAGAAACAAACATACGATATTGTATGTAGTCTCTCCGCTCATAGGGATCTACCTTTCTTATCGAAGAACATACTTATATGTGTGCTCTTTTTACTTACAATGAAATAACAATTTTATTTACTATCCAATTCCTCTTGCATAAGGACTACAGTTTTAAATATTACTTGCTCAAAATCTTTTTCATCCATGTATGGCTTTACAATCTCTAGAATCGCAATAATCCATTCAGATTTGTTTACATCACTACATGTAAATATCAAGCTATATATTTAATTAACCTAGTATAATGCGAGAGATTGATAATTATATTTATCTATTAAAGAAGAGCACTCAAAGTTCAGCCCCTTGACACGCACCGTTGGGGCTGAACTCCTTTGTTGCGACAGGAATGATGTAATGTATTAACCTCTACAATAATTTTACAATAGAAATAAAAAAGAACACCTTAATTCAGTGCCCTTCTTGCAAACATCAACCATTATGTAATTGAACATACAGATACCATAAATCCTCCAAATGTAATTGCACCTAGTAATCCTAATGCAAATCCAGTTATACAAACACAATCAGCAAGACAAATGGAAGACTGCGATAATGGAACAAATGACCTACTTGTACTCGATCCATATTGTTTTATTTTCTCATAATTTATATCTAACATTAATTGTAGACATGCTATACCTTCCTCAATAGAATGAAGAGATTCTTTTTCTAATCGATTCAATAATTTACTATTAAAAGTAATTGGAAGAGGATACCGTTTATCTAATTTCATATTCTGATAAATTAATTGTAAACGAGATAATATATTATTTTTCTTTTTTTCACATGTTACTGTGTGT
The DNA here is from genome assembly GCF_054326875.1 of Bacillus sp. BC08. Lineage (NCBI taxonomy): Bacteria > Bacillati > Bacillota > Bacilli > Caryophanales > Bacillaceae > Bacillus > Bacillus sp. BC08. Next base: position 528,600 of record NZ_JBTGPA010000031.1, read on the forward strand.
TTCATGTTATTAAATTCATTTAATAACAGTGTCAATTCATCTCTGTTTCCGTATAAATCCCTTGCTATTTTTCTCTTTAGTTTGTACGAATGGATAATAGATTTAAGTTCAATCATTTTAATACACTTCCTAATAAAATTTTACTTACCCCAATATTAAAAAAATAAACAGTACTTTTAAATCTTATTTAAAATACACTCAAGTATATTCTTTTACTATTGATTAACATTACATTAACCTTACATAGTTGTAATAATTTCTTTCGCTACCCACTAACTAGAAGCAACAGATTTCTTATTTGATGATAAAAATATGAAAAAGCAATGATTAGGTTTTAAATCTAGTCATTGCTTTTTCGATTTTATCTTGATTTACAACTAAAAATCTAAATATCTTTCTTTCACTTGAATGCTATATGTGTTTTAATTAAATTCTTTTATAAAAATTATATAATGCTTCACTAATGGATTCCTTTTTCTCCTATCAATATTCATATGTTACAATAGTACCAGTTGTATCAGTAGTACCATTAAAACCACCAAAACAATTAGAACAACTACCACAGCTACTACAGCCTCCACAACCGCCACAGCCTCCACAACCAAAACAACCGAAGCAACCAATACAACGGAACCCACCACAACGAAATCCACCACAGCGACCCGCACAACCGCCACAACGACCACCACAACCTCCACAGCGACGAACAGCATCTTCAATATAGTAATATGGATATTGGTTTTGCTGGTCCCAATACACAATATTTCCAGACTGGTAATCATTAAGGCTTAACGCTTGTAGTTCTTGTTGAAACTTATTCATTTTTATGACCTCCATTTATAAACTTCAACCTTTTCAATGCTTTCCTATATTTCTGTTCGTTAAATCTAAGTAGAAATAGCGCTATAAACTAAGTTCAATACGTACACCTACAAAATATGACCTATCACTAGATGATGCACCTTGTTCATGTACCTATTTTTCGGTTATTTTTCCACGGGCTCATTTTTATAAAGTGAAACTTTAATCAGTGGGGGTTTTCTTCATCCCCCACTGATTATCAGCCCTCGTCAATCGGGCTGCCCATTAAAGCGGGATAAATTAAAAAAAGACGCACTTAGATTGATGCGCCTTTTGCGATACCTCTTCTCTTTATCCTATTACGTTTTTCTCTTCTGTACTCGCTGGCCACTCTTCTAATGTATAAGCCATTTCCCAAAATGAATATTCATATTGACTGCTAATAATAAAATGTTGTTTCATTCGATTTCGGTCTGCCTCTGTTACTTTTTCAGCGATAGTATCTAACCGTGTAATTTGCTCTTCAACTAATGTACGGAACCAATCAGATCCGTAAGCAGAAATCCATTCGTTATAAATTGGTTCTTCTGGCTGACACTCTTTTAAACGCTCACCAATTTCATAATACAACCAATAACAAGGTAAAATTGCTGCAATGATATCACCTAAATGCCCTTCATACGCAGCACGATACATATGTGAAGTATATGCGTATGCAGTTGGAGCAGGGATAAAATTATCTTTTTCTTCTTGTGTAATCCCTAGTTTCTTCGCAAAATTTTCATGTAAGGATAATTCTGCTTCATATGTATTTTGAGCATGGTGTGCCATACGAGCTGTCGTTTCTAATTCCAATGCTTTTGCAGCTCCTAAAGTTTGTACTCTAGCAAAGTGACTCAAATAATACGAATCTTGAAGCACATAATAGCGAAAACTAGCTAAATCTAACGTTCCTTCACCAAGCTTTTTTACAAAAGGATGATGAAAACTAGCTTCCCAAATTGAGTCTACTTCTTTACGTAATGATTGTGAAAAAGTCATTTGAATCCCTCCAATTATGTATGAAATTTAAGTATTTACCCACCATTATTAAATCTGTAAAACAAAAAAACTTTCTTTACAGGCGTAAAGAAAGTGAAATTGACAGTTTTTATTCATAAAATAGCAATGTCTTTCCCACTTCCCTACGCTGGCATTAACCAGATCAGGTACTAAGAGTCTCAAATTCCAATTTGATCTCAGCCTATAATAGGCCCCCCTAGTGGATAAAATATTTAATTTTCGTATTGTATTCATCATAACATACTTCATGTAACTGTCAAAAATTATTCATGATACCTCTACTTAAAAGCCTTCTTCTTTTCTTACTCTTAATGAAGTTTCAATAATCATATCTAATAGTTTACTATATTCAATTCCCGCTGCAGCTGCACTTTTTGGTAGTAAACTCGCTTTCGTCATCCCTGGTAATGTATTAATCTCCATTACATATGGAATACCATCCTTCACCATCATATCCACCCTTGCATAAACGCTGCACTTTAATGCTTTATAGCAAGCCAGTGAAGCCTTGTTTACACGTTCCTTAAGTTCAGCTGGAAGTTCGATAACCTCTTCAATTGTACTAGTATCATCATATTTCGCATTGTAATCAAAGAACTCAGCAGCATGTTGAATCGAAATGATAGGTAACTGTTTTCCATCAAAAATAGAACATGTAATCTCGTCACCTTTTATATATTTCTCAATTACTACTTCAGAATCCCATTCGAATACAGTTTCCAGCATTGAAATTAATTCGTCTTTATTATAGACAATCTTTACCCCGACACTTGAGCCACCAGAGTTTGGTTTTACCACTAACGGAAATCCTAACTTATTTAGTTCCTCAAGATTTAGATCCTCCATTTTTGTAAGTTCAATCCAATCTGGCGTTTCTATTCCTTCATAACGTAAAATCTTTTTCGAAATATTTTTATCCATACATATACCGCTAGATAACATATTGCTGCCGCTATAAGGAATACCTAAACTTTCAAGTGTTCCTTGAACTGTCCCATCTTCTCCGTATTTTCCGTGTAATGCGAGCAATGCAAAATCAATATCTTTCGCTTTTTCGATTAAATCCATTTTTTCATTTAACGTAATTGGTACGATTTCATATTTATTTTTATCTAAATTTGCAATTATTTCATTTCCAGTCATAATTGATACTTGTTTTTCAGAGGATACTCCCCCCATAATAACGCCAATTCTCATTTCCTCAACTCCAAATTTCATTTTTTATTGTATCACCAATTATTTTGATTCCCCGAACTATTTCTTCTTCTTTTAAACGTGAAAATCCTAATCGAAACGTGTTCGCTCCTCCTCCATCAGAGTAAAAAACATCTCCAGGAGAAAATGTAACCCCTTGCTCATAACACTTTTGCAAAAGTGTGCGGGCATGAATTTTTTCTTCTAACTCTATAAATAAATGCAGTCCACCATCACCGGTCATTCTTTGAAACGGAATGTACTCGTTACACGCCCCAACAGCTAACTCATATTTTTTCTTATAAACAGACCTTGCCTTTTTTAAATATTTTTCAAAATATCCTTCATGTAAATATTGAAAAAGAACAGCTTGATCTAAAGTAGATGTGTGAATTGTTCTTGCTCTTTTTACACTTTCTAAATAATGAATCAGTTCTTTATCGGCAATGATCCATCCTACACGTAAACCAGGGAAAAGTACTTTCGAAAAGCTACTAATATAAATCACATTATTACCCGCACCAGCAAAAGTTAATAATGGTGCTAAATGTGAACCTGAATAACGTAACTCTTCATTAAACCCATCTTCTATAATAGGAACCTTATATTTTGAAAATAATCTCATCAGTTCCGTTCTTTTCTCTGAACTCGTGACAATACCGGTTGGATTATGATAAGAAGGAATTAAATACGCGAAATCAAAATCCTTTTCACGTAAACTTTGTTCCACTTCGTTCGTATCGATGCCATCTTCATTCATATTCATTCCATGAACTTCAAGTCCATGTAAGCGGAAAAGCTTGAGTGCAGCATGATGGGTCGGATTCTCACAAATAACCCGCCCTGATTTTTTTGATAACGAGGATAGTACAATGTCTAATCCTTCTGTAAATCCATTTGTAATTAAAATGTCTTTGTTCGAAATATCTACGCCTTTCATTTCCATATAATGAAGTAGATAATTCATTAACGGTCTATAACCTTTTGCATATCCGTAATTTAATACGACATCACCTTCAATGGACATACGAGTAAGAAAAGCTCTTTTGAAATTTTCCACATCAAATAGCTTTTCGTCTGGAGCAATGCTATTAAAAACAATCATTCCCTTTTCCCAGCGAACACCATGTTTCATTAAATCTAATTCATCCGCTAATAAGGTAACTGTATTAAGTTTATTTTTCCAATCTATTTCAACAGACGAAGTGTTTGAAATATCAACCTTCGCAATAAAATTCCCTTTTCCTTTAACTGCATAAATGAGTCCTTCTTGCTCTAAATCTGCATAAGCAGCGAGCACCGTATTTCTGCTCACACTTAGTAATTCACTAAGTTCCCTCGTTGAAGGAATTTTTTGATCACCGAGCAAATGCCCTTTCATAATCATCTTTTTCAAATAATCTTTCAATTGAATATAAACAGGACGATCTTTGACAACTTTAAAATCTTTAAACAATTCCTTACCCCCTACAATTATTTTTGCATATTTATTTCATTCTCAAAAGGTCCACTACATATGTATTTTTTATAAAGGGCGGTACGGTCTTATAAAATAAAGGCTAATAATCAATGGTGGATTTTACTCCTCATTAATACGGTACAAATCTTTACGATATAAGTTAATAATATCTTTTAAAGCTGCTGCTGCGGCTCCGCGTGGATTGGAAGCGCCACCAATTGTAGTAACTTGCCCCATCGTATCTGTAAAGAACGTAATCCCTTTTTCTGTCCCATTTACATTTGCTAACGGATGATCCTTATCTATTTCGTACGGTTCTACTTTAAGAGCTATTTTACCCTCTTGATCCTTATATGCTGAAGCTATTAATTTAATATATTTATTTTGTTCCTTAGCATGTCGAATTTGTTGTTTTGTAACATGTTCGATTCCTTTTATATGTATATCTGCAAGCGTATTTTCTGTTCCCATTAAACTGTTTGTCAAAAGTAACAATTTACAAGCACTATCAGAACCACTTACATCTAATATTGGGTTCGTTTCAGCAATTCCTTTACTTTGCGCTTCTTTCAGTGCTTCTTCAAACGTAATATCTTCCTCATTCATTTTCGAAAGAATATAATTTGTAGTCCCGTTTAATATCCCTTCTATTTTTTCAATATAGCAACCAGCTAAACTAAATTGACCAATGTCAAGTGTCGGTAATGCGGCCGCAGTTGCACCACTATATCGAATTCGTACATTTGCGATTTTTGCTGCTTCATTTATTTCTCTCCAGTTTGTAACGAGTGCACCTTTTGAAATTGCTACTATATCCATATGTTTCTCAATCGCTTGTTTTATATATTGTTTTCCTGGATTTCCATCTTTAAGATTTGTAACAGTCGATTCCACCAGTACAGTACCACTTATGTTATCTATTGCTCGTTCCTTCGGATGATGTTCAATATATTCTTCAATTGCAGAGCTACCGCCACCATATCTTAATAAGTGATGAATAGATAAGCCATCCTCATTATGTATTGCAACATTTCTACCTAATACGCCACTTACCACTAAATCTATTCCATATGTTTCATTTATATATAAATATTTTTCATTTAATAATTTTATAAACTCTCTTCCTACTGTCCCATATCCTGATAATACAACTTGAACTTTCATAATATCCCCCCATATTTTTCTACCAAATCCCTCTTTCAATATAATATAAAGCGCCCCCGAATTCCATCGAGAGCGCTTTATTATTACCTATCTCGGTAAACTTGATAGCTTTTCTGCAATTGTTCTATAAAACTCTTGAATATTAGAAAAACCTAACGTGTCTGAAACACTAAGTCCTACCATATCGAGATGGTCCCAATTTGCTTTCGTTTCAATATGATTCCATTTTCCCATCTGTAAAATCTCATTATTATTTACCACAGTATTAGAAGAAGGCGCGATCATAGAATTTGTATTTACTACACCATCATTTTGCCACCAAGAAGTATCAATTAATGGACGGTTTACTTCATATCTTGCATAGGAACCTAAGAAAAATGCATTACCCATTAACACTTTATTCATCGTTATATGAGGTAGATGTAAGCCTGTAATAGGTGCTGCTTGTGATGCATGTCCACTATAGGATAAGTAATACACATCAGATTGTGTCTTTACCCAATTATTAAGCTCCTTTGCACCATCTGTACTTAAATCCCATTGACTTATATCTTTTGTATCTTTCCAAAGTGAACTATTTACAATACGATCAGTGTATTGGAAAAAAGACTCTCCAGCATTCTTTTTTATACCCCATTGATCCAATTTAAAATCATATAACGATAAATTATTATTCCCTCCAAAACTTGCAGCTGTAATGAGCAAATCTTTAACGAACGGTACTAGAAGACTACCATCCGCAAGTGTCGTGCCATTGTGAGGAGTTGCTAATGTTGTCACACTATGAACATATGATTTCTTGCCCTCAAATAGTGGTGATATATTCGTGTTCGAATGATTTTTCACATAATTTTTTTCTTCAAAACTACCTTCTTTTAATAGATGTACCAATGTTCTAATCGTTTGTCCACCCATGCTATGCCCAACTAAATGAATTTTATTGGTTTCACTCCAATTCGGTGCAAAACCACTATAAGTTCTGCCAAAACGATTATGTCCATGTTTCTCAGAATGTGCGGGACCGTAGTCTACTGTACCACCATTAATTTGCGCATATAACTCACATGCGCGATCCCAGTTACTAGAAACTGGTCCAACAGCAGCAGTATGTACTGTATAGCCACTTCTTTTTAAATCTTCTTGTATATCATGAACACCACCCCAATATTTAACCCCTAACATTTCCTCTCTACCCCAGCCAGCAAATCCATTCACTAGTATGATAGGATAATTATTTTGTTGCTTCTCTTCAGCGTATGTTGTTTTTACTGTGAACGAAAAAACAGTCACTAATGCGAAAAAACATATTTTTAAAATTAACTTCCCCATTCTTTCTCCCCCCTTAATAAAACGTTTACATATTTCTATTAAAAAAGAGTTCTTAACTTAAACATAATGTAAAGTATTTTATATACATTGTATATACAGAAAACATACACAAATGTTGATAAATATTAAATCAAGTAAGCATTTACTTTTTAGAATACGACTTGTAAATCTTATTATTTGAATTTATAATTAGATTTAGTTTCCTCAAGTTAAATAACTTTAAAAATCATAAGAAAACTAATTCCATTACTTAAGGAGGAGGAAAAGGCATGCAAATCGGATTAAATATTCATACATTATCTCAACCTACTAAAATAACTCCATCTAACCTTGAGCATAATACTATCTCTTCTACTAAACTTGAAGATAAAAAATCAAATGATTTAATCAAGTTTGATATTCGTTCATCTGAAAAAGAGATGAAACAACCTGAGCATAAATTTAACGAATTAGATTTATGGAAAATGTTAAAAGATAAAGGTGTTCCTTTATGGGTGATACTTGAAATGCTACAAAAGTCCCGTAAAGAGAAGGAAACTCAAGATAGTTCGGTTCAATATGCAAATGGTATTGAAGAAACGAATGAAACACGATTAAATGAAGTAATGTAAGTTATTTAAATGGTATTAAAAAGAGTTCGAGGTTGATAAAGTTTCTATCAACCTCGAACTCTTTTTTAAGATTTTTCTCCTACTGTTACAAACTGAAATGAAACTTCCCCTTTATGATCTTTAATTAACTTTTCTACTTTTATTTTTTCATTTATCAATGTATTATCTGTCGACATTTTAGGTTTTTCATCACCTAAAGACTTTTTCAGATGGAGAAGTTGCATTTTCGTTTCATTTGCTTTTATTTCTTTATATACACTATCTTTTGCTACAATTACATACGATTGGGTTGGATATTTACGAGTGTTACCTATCCAAGCATCACTACCGTATGTAACAGCAATCTCCGTTTCTTCTAATTCAATACTTTTCAATTTTTTTTCATCTTCACTTGCAAACAAAAGCGATCCTTCTTTTGGTAAATTAGGTAACGTATCTAAAGGTCTAAATTTGGATCCATTCTCTCTTTCACGAAAAACCTTTGTTTTAATCAACGCTTGCGCTGTAGATTCATTTAAAATTACTACTTGTCCTATTCCGAATGTATCTATTTTCACAGAAAACACTTCATTTTCTTTCGTAATCTCCTTATAACGATTAATAATTGGTGAAGTATAATTTTCGTCTCCAAAAATTAATACACCGTTGGCTGGAAGTCTATTTTCATTTTTAGAGCAAGCACTAAAGCTTATTAAAAGTATTATAATTAACATAAAAATGGTTAATGTTCTTTTCATCACAATTCCTTTCTTAATTCACTTCTTTTTTATATACTTTTGAGTAATCTAACAAGCTGATATACTCTATTGCTCCATAGTTTTATAAAGCTTTTGTAAATAACACCAACGTGTTATAAAGAAATATAAAACCTGTATACATATAAATGAAATTAAAATAACGATAGAGCTATTTAAAATAGAAAAATCGACTAATTGTTGTAATGCGGTATAAGCAACTACAGTATGAATCACTGCAATAACAATCGGTAAGAAAAACATTAATACTAACTGTCTCGTTACAACTTTTTTTAATTCTCGTTTACTTAATCCCATTTTCGAAATCATTTTATATTGCTGTTGATCACGGTCCAAATCAGTATATAATCGGAAATAAATAAAACTAGCAGCAAATGTAAAGAAAACGATTCCGACTAAAACACTTGCCATAAGTAATAAACCATTCTTTTGCTTTGCCTCCAACAAGTTTAATGTTAAAGCTTCAAAGTAGAAATCTCTGTCCCTAAGATCTTTATCGAATATACTCTTTAATTGATTTGAAATCTCTTTCGTTTTTATCCAATCATCTACAACAAATCCGTAAGTACGATGTTGAATATTTTCATCTTTTGGATTATTCGTCAGAGGAATTTCATCATATACATGATCTTGAACAGCAATATAAATACTACTAGAATCATGTGGTAAAACTAAATCCCCCACAGTTTTTTTTACACGAAATGTCTTTGTCCAATCTCCTTGAATGACTTCAATATTTTTTTTATAGTCACCATTTTTAAATTCTTGTTTTTGTGACACCCTCCCAGGGATTAGTAACATTTCATCTTCTTTTTCAATCGTTTCTTGTTTATAACCGAGTGCTCTCGCAAGTTCGTTATATTCACTTAACTTCAATACATTTACGTTACTTTCTGTAAATTTATTTGAAGATGAAGCCATTCGGTACGGAATATTTGCATCCGCGAGATGTTTTTTTATCATTGAGAGATGTTTATCTGCCAACTTGTTATTTTCAGAGCTTTCATACAGAAATGTATATGGATTTGTCATCCATACTAAATTCCTATTCCCAAGGGCAGCTGTTGTACCGATTGCTGTAAATGCCACTGCTGAAATAATAGATACTATAAAAAACATCGTTGCATTATCTTTCATACGGTAAATTAATTCAGAAAATGTTAATATATTTGTTCTCTTTAAAAAGAAAGATTCTCTCCTTTTAGCAAGGTGCAATATATAAACGCTACACTGTGTATATAAAAAGTACGTTCCTATAATTACTAGGAGCACACCTATTCCAAGTGTAATAAAATTGGTACTTGGTATGAAGCGAAATACTGAAAAATATCCATACCCTATACTAATTAAAGAAAGTAGCGATAATAAAATTGAAGATTTCGGTTCAGGTTTTGGCTTTTCCTCTGCTCGAATAAGTTCCACAAGTTCCGTTACTTTTATCATTTTAAATGTAAATAATGAAACAATTAAAAACAAGAAAAGAAATGTGATAACTGTTAATAATACAGCACGCACTGGTATATAAAAAGGTAAACCATTATTAATCATTAATACACTTGCACTTATCAATAAGACTAGTTTAGAAAATATGAGTCCAATGAAAATCCCTATACAAATTGAACCAAGTCCAATCAACATATTTTCAATTAATAATAACTTCTTAAGCTGCCTCATTGACATACCTTGCATCATTAGAATGCCAAATTCTTTCTTACGTGTTTTTAAAAACGAACTAACTGAATATAAAATAAAGAAAAATGAAAATACAAAAATCAATCCTTGCGAAACTGAAAATCCCAATGTACCAAATGCACTTATTGTTGCACTTGTCGATTTCAACTCACCTTGTAAATCAGGATGAAATAATAAAAGAGCATACGTAAAGAAAATCATGATCGAAAATGCACTGCTTAAAAAATGAGCTGCATATGTACGCTTATTGCGAAAAATATTATTAAATGCGAATTGACGAAAAGTCATGCCTTTTCCCTCCTAACAAAGAAAGGACATCCATAATCTTTTGGTAAAATGCTTGCCTGCTTTCACCACGATAAATTTCATTATATAATTGACCATCTTTTATAAAAATAACTCTGCTACAAAAACTCGCTGCATACGGATCATGTGTAACTAACATCATCGTTGCCTTTTCTTCCTTATTTAGAGTATCTAACATCTCCATTACATCATTTGAAGATTTAGAGTCTAAATTCCCTGTCGGTTCATCTGCAAGTAATAATTGCGGCTTATGAACAATTGCACGAGCGATTGCTGTTCTTTGAGCTTGTCCCCCTGATATTTCAAACGTTCTTTTATTCAATATATCTGTAATATTTAATTTCGCTGCAATTTCTTCTACTCGTTTGTTCATTTCTTGCACAGTAACACCATCTAATGTCATCGGCAATACGATATTTTCCTTCACTGTAAGCGTACTAAGCAAATTAAATGATTGGAATACAAATCCTAATTGTTTTCTACGAAATAAAGCTAAATCTTCAGATGATAACTGGAAAGGATTTGTACCATTTATTACTATTTCACCCGATGTTGGAGAGTCGATAGTAGATACCATATTTAATAACGTTGTTTTCCCGCTACCTGATGGCCCCATGATCCCTATAAATTCACCTTCTTGAATTGATAAATCAATATCCACTAATGCTTTAAAAGGTATTTTCCCTTTATATACTTTACTAATATTTTTCGCATGTAAAATTTCCATTTTTATTCTCCCTTCATTTGCACTTCTCACAATAGAGTGTAAATGAATTGCCCTTTATCTCATATTGATTCATCTTTCATTTATCTTACACGCTTGTAAGATTTCTGAAAAAACTAGCAATAAACTTTTTGAAAATTAATATTAACGCATTATCTTATAATAATTGTATAGTGGCAGGAAATACAATTGTATATCAAAACTTTATTATATAAATGCAAAAAGCTTAGAGTTTTAACTCTAAGCTTTTTGCATTGCATGATCCCCTTTAAAGAGCACTATTTTTTATCCATTCGGATTTACTCAATACATAATGATTATAAGTTTGATTTTCTATCGTCTGTTGATTCAAATAAGTAAACCCGCATTTTTCAATAACTTTATTTGAAGATACGTTATTTATTACTGCAATTGCGTTTAGGACATCTACATTTGTACTTTCAAACAAATAATCGATCAAACCTTTTGTCGCTTTCGTTGCATAACCATTATTATGATATTCACTTGAAACAGCATACATAATTTCTCTGTTCGGTGCAGGGAGTTCTTCTTTTATGCTTGTGCAGCACCATCCAATAAATTCATTTGTGGTTTTCTTAAATATTCCTAGTCTTAATATGTGATCATCTATGTTACTCGTAGTTGTCACTGCATGAAGAAATGCTTTGTTTTCTGGTATTTCTTCATTTATAATCCAATTAACTCGCTGTTCTTTCGTTGATTTCCAGTCTGGTAAAAACTTTTCTATTTCTGGTTGATTTGCTATTTCATAAATACTATCTGCATTTTTGACCGTAAACTCTTGTAGATATATATCACCACAATCTATTCTAAATAACTTAGTCAAATTCTCTTCTCCCATCATAATCCCCCTTCCTTACGTTAAAGCGCCTTAATCTGCTTCGTAAGCTCCATAAACCGTTCATCTAGTTCTTTATATTCTTTGTCTTTAGAAGTTAAAAAGCTTAATTTCCCTAATACTTCTTGTCTTTCTGTTTCTAATGTTAAACGTAGCTCTTCAATTTCATCTCTTGTTTTCGTAGGTTGTTCAAGCTGTTTTTGTATCGTATTGTTTAAAAACAAGAGCTTTGCGTTAGTTGTTTTCTCCAGAAAATATCGATCGTGAGAAACGATAACGAGTGTTCCATTATACTCAGCTAATGTATTTTCAAGTTGTTCACGTGAAGGTAGATCAAGGTGATTCGTCGGTTCGTCTAAAATAAGTACATCTTTTTCATCTAAAATATAAGCCATGAGCTTACATTTCACTCTTTCCCCCATACTCATATGCTCAATTGGCTCTTTCCATTGAGAAGCTTGGAATCCTAAATGTTTCATTAAATTTTGGACTTTTCCTCTCTTCTCAAACGTCTCTTTATAAAATAACTCTTCTGGTGTTTTATCAAGCGGTAAATCAAATACTTCTTGTGTTAAATATCCAATGTTTGCTGATGGTGAAATCCATACTTCTCCTTCGACAGTTTCTGTTCCCATAATCATCTTTAGTAACGTTGTTTTCCCGCTACCGTTTGGTCCAATAATCGCAACCTTTTCACCGTGCTGAATTGTAAAATTAACGTTTTCAAATAATATCCGATTATTAAATTCTTTTCGTAATTGTTTTACTTCTAAGAAACGTTTTCCTACTTTTTTACTCGCTTGAATAGAAAATTCAACTGAATACTCTTCTTTCACACGTTCCACCTTCGTTTTCTCCAGCTCTTTTTCGAGGCGTTTTCGTTTTGATTTAACTTGCGCGTCCATTCGCTTTGCTTTTACACGATAAAATTCTTTCACTCCTTCTTGTTTTGTAGACTGTGCATGTGCCTTTTGTGACCATGAAGTTAATTCTTTTATATGAGTTTCTACTTGTTCTATCTTTTTTTGTTGTTTTTCATATTCACGCTGCTGCGTCATTCGTTTATGCTCCCGTGCTTTCATATAACTCGTATAATTCCCGCTATGGTCAATTAATTTCTTATCCTCAATTGACCATATTCTTGTTGCAACAACATCTAAAAAGTATCGATCATGCGATACGACGATTACTGTACCTTTCATATTTTTTATTTGTTTAATGAGAAATTCCGTACTCATCTCATCTAAATGATTTGTCGGTTCGTCTAATATTAAGACATTAGGATTTTCAGCAAACCCTTTTGCTAATCGAACTTTTAGCTTTTCACCACCACTTAAAGTTAGAAAATCGTTCGTTGGCACGCCCCATTTTGCAAGGAGTTCCGCTTCTTTTGCAATTATATCCTTACTAACAAATGATTCTTTTTCTTGTTCAACATATGCTGTTGTCATATTCATTTGCATCCATTCAACAGTACCTTTTGATGGTTCAATCTTCCCATTTATTAATTGAAGTAACGTTGATTTACCAGCCCCGTTTTTACCAATTAATCCGATAACATCCCCTTGTCTTACTGTCACATTCATTTTCTCTAACAAAGTGTTTTCCTTTATTTCAACATAAACATCATTTAATTTTAAAAGTTCTTTCATACTACCGATCCCTTTCATTAAGGGAGAATAAAAAAATCCTCCCAAATAAATTTGGCAGGATTAGTCGTAAAAATATTTATACCCAAATAAGCTATTGCGCAACATAAATAGCAATACCGTTGTATGGAAATTGGGCAGACTAATCCTATTTTTTAGAAATTGAAATTTATTTAATTTCAACATTTAAAAATAAGATTAGTTAATCATCGTCCACCCATCATTCCTTTCCGTCGTTAGTAACCATATTGTACCATGATAGTACTGTATGAGTAAATGCAATTATAAAGATTGTTTTCTTCTAGGTCTATTTATCATTTCTTAACTTCAAATTGAACAAGCATACTTTATTTTAAGATTCCCCTAATAATTCCCTTCTAAGCATGCCCTCTTATATAATTTTTATATAACTGTATGATTAATTTTATATTATACATACTACATTTCAGTTTTTATAATAAAGTTATCATTTTTAAGGAGGGATTCTCCAATGGAATTTAGCAAACTAGGAAACAGTGGATTAACAGTAAGTAAGATTGCATACGGGAACTGGATAAACCATGGCGGAAAAGTAAATGAAGATACTGCAAATGAATGTGTGAAAGCCGCATTAGATGTTGGAATTACAACATTCGATACTGCAGATGTTTATTCGGACACTATTGCCGAGGAGATACTTGGTCGTTCTTTGAAAGGAATACGCCGAGAAAGTATAGAACTTTGTACAAAAGTATGCCATCCGACCGGACCTGGAAAAAATGATCGTGGATTATCACGAAAACATATTATAGAAAATTGTAATGCATCGTTACAACGGCTACATACAGACTACATTGATATCTATTATGCACATCGATTCGATACAACAACTCCTCTTGAAGAAACAATGTTAGCTTTCTCAGATCTTGTAAGACAAGGTAAAGTCCTTTATTTAGGTGTAAGTGAATGGACATCGGAGCAAATTACACGCGGTGCAGCACTTGCCCGAGAATTGAACATCCCTCTTATCGCTAGCCAGCCTCAATATTCGATGTTATGGCGAGTGATCGAAACAGATATAATACCTACATGTCAACGTGAAGGACTTGGTCAAGTTGTTTGGTCTCCCCTCGCACAAGGTATTCTCACTGGAAAATACCAACCAGGTAAACCAATTCCTGCTCAATCACGTGCTAATTCAGATGCGGGAAAACCGTTTTTTAACAAACTCGTACAACGTTGGATGATTGATAATGTGCTTACTGCTATACAAAAACTTAATCCTATTGCACAAGAAAATCATCTCACCCTACCTCAACTCGCAGTTGCTTGGGTACTACAAAATCCAGCTGTTTCCTCTGCTATTATTGGTGCTTCCAATCCGGAGCAAATAAGAGAAAATGTAATTGCTTCTAGTATTACATTGTCACCTGAAATTATGGATCAAATTGATAGTGTGCTAAAAGGTTTCATTGAATATGATCCAAGTAAAACAGGTTAAATCATCAGTGACTTAACAATAAATATAGTACCTTTCTAAATTAACTACTGCCCATCCAATCAAGATGGGCCTTTATTTTTCAAATTCAAGTTGTGGAGTCTTATAAATCTCTCTAACAACTGCTAAAAAGTTCTCGAGTACGACAGACTTTTCATCTTGTCTCCATCCAGCGTATAAGTTTATCTCCGGTGTATGTTCCTGAATGTCTTTATACATAACCCCCGATTTTTTATAACTTTCTACCGATGATGGAACGACAGAAATCCCCATTCCTGCTGCAACTAAATTTACAATCGTCTGCATTTGAATTGCTTCTTGAACAATATTTAAACTTACTCCATGTTCCCAAAAGTAACTAATAATTAAATCATAAAAGTTAGTACCGAAATGACGAGGAAATAAAACAAATGGTTCATCCACTAGTTCTTTAATAGGAATATTAGGTAACGAAACTAATGGATGATCTTCTTGTAAAACCAATTTTAAATGTTCTTTAGAACAAACTTCGGAAGACAATATTTCATTATTCTGCTTAGAACGAATAAATCCAATATGAATTTGTTTTTCATAGAGTGCTTTTATTTGCTGGTCTGTTGTCATCTCGCGTAATATAAGCTGAATTTTAGGAAACCGTTCTCGAAACGTTTTTAATATGTCTATAACTGTTTCTGTAGAATCGACAAAACCGATGATTAAACGCCCGATCTTCCCTTCATCCGCGAGCTGTGTTTCTTTAATGGTTCTATCTACTTGAAGTAACGTTTGGCGCGCACCTTCTAAAAAGATTTTCCCCGCATCGGTAAGTTCAACCATCCTTTTTGTCCTGTGAAGAAGTTGAACACCTAATTCTTCTTCCAACTTTCGAATTTCTTGACTTAAAGGCGGTTGTGCCATCATAAGACGTTCTGCCGCACGACTAAAGTTTAATTCTTCTGCCACTGCTATGAAATATTTCATTTTACGAATATCCATTACAATCCCCCTAACATTCACAACTAGCAAAAAAGCCCTCCTTCTAATAAATTATTAATAAAAACAGGAGGACACTATATCAATCCCTTTTCGTTTCTTTTTTATCATAAATCATTTCATGAAAATACGAGAGATTTATACTAAGTTGAATTACATGTTTTGGGAAATTTCATTACTTACATATATTATTTGATTTACTATTTGGTTGAGTAACGAATAATATTTTATTCACCCAATTATAAAAATAAAATATTATTCGTTATCCAACAATAACTTATTGTTTTTCGATAAACTTTTATTGATTACTCTCCTGTAATAAGCTATTATATATTTGTAGAAAATATTAATCTAAGGATTGATTTTATGGACAGGACATTAAAAATCACAAAGTTAAATATGTTTTTAAGGATTTTTCTCATCCCGATTATAGTAGGGATAATTGTTGGTATACTAACTAAATTAGGGCAAGGTATACTTCCAGGACATTGGAATTCATTAGCTAATCTAGGAAGTGTTTGGTTAGTTCCATCCTTTTTTGTGGCTAGCTTTAGTTATTCTAAGCGTACAGCTATACTTTCTGGTATCCTTGCACTACTCGGTATGGTATTAGGCTATTATGGTTATGCAATAGTTATTACAAATGTAGCTCACTCTATTTATTTTATATCTGTATGGATTGTATGTGCATTTATAGGAGGAACTATCTTTGGAATTGCAGGTTTTCTATGGAAAGATACTACAAATCCACTTCATAAATTCGGAAGCGCACTTATAAGTGGAGTTTTTGTAACGGATGGACTTCACATTCTTTTAAATTTTGAAGACTATAGTCACATGTTACCTGTTGGATATACCGAAGTGATAGTCGGGATTATCTTGATTCTTGTATTAGAACGCTCTAATGCTAATCGAATTTCTTCTTTCTTAATGATGGTCCCTATCACTATTTTAGGATTAATTGGATATAAACTATTAAGTTTGTTTACTTAATTACAATACTGTATCATGAAAAAACAAAAGACAAATTCTATTATAATCTACAAAACATATCACGAATTCGAACATTATACTTATTAATGTTGATACACTTATTCATAGGATGGATTCATGAAGCTATCTCTTTCAAAGGGGTGGCTTTTTTCTTACAAAAACTATTTATCAGCTTTTTATTAAATACTTCTAATTTAACAATCGTATTTAATAGCGTGTCATTATACATACTAAGATGACCTTATACCATTTCATATAATTGCTATAAGGTAAAACTTTAATCAATGGAAGTTTTCTTCATCCCCCACTAATTATTAGTTGAACCAATCGGACTGCCCATTAAAGCGGGATAAAATAAGGCTAAAAAACTTATCTCCAAAGTTCTTTAGCCCTGATCACTTATTTACACATTAAAAAATATAATTCGTACAACGGTACCTTTACCAACTTCTGAATGGATTTCTACACTATGTCCTAATTGTTTCGTAATTTCATATACAAGATATAGCCCCATTCCAGTTGATTCTTTAAAATCTCTGCCATTTTCCCCTGTAAAGAAAGGTTTAAATACTCTAGGTAAATCTTGCTTCGGTATCCCCACACCACTATCGATAATTTCAAGTATAACGTTATTACCTTCCTTACAAGCATTTACTTTAATCTTCTCTCGACTACCAGATGAATATTTGATCGCATTCGATAGTATTTGTCCAATTAAAAATTGTAACCATTTTGCATCACTTTCTACAATAATGCCCTTATCAATTTTAAGCTCAGGATATACAAAATTTCGGATAAAGAAGCGTTTATGTTCATGCACGGAATCATTCACTATTTTATATAGCTGTACTTTTTCGACATAAAAATCTTGTGTAAATGCCTCTAAACGTGCGACATACAGAGCCATCTCTAACCCTTTTTTCAATCTATCTGTTTCCTCATTTATACTTTCAAAACGTGGGTCGACTTCATCTTGTGTAATTAATTCTATTACAGATAAAGGTGTTTTCATTTGATGTATCCACTGATTCATAAAAGTTAAATGATCATTATTTTTTCTCTCTTGTATTTGCAGCTGATTTTGATAATGGCGATATTGCACCTCAAGTAGGTCTTGAAGCGCAGTAGATACAGCTGAAAAATCAGATTTTTGAACAGAATCATCCAAAGAATGCAACGGATTTGCTAATCTTTCATAGAACGTACGATGAGTAAAGTAACGAAATACTAAATAACCTACCATAAAAAAGACACCTAAAAACATTGCATATAATGCCGTTGCAATATGGTTATGCCCATCAAACCAATATACAAGAAATATGGCTAGTAGCTGGATTACTGTAAAACAAATAAGTGGTATATGATCATGAATAAATAATTTTATCATTTCTCCATACCATTACCCCAAGTTATATGTAATCTATAACCGACACTACGAATCGTTTCAATTGCATCTTCAATCTGTAATGTTTTTAACTTTTTACGCACACGAGTTGTATTTACGCTTAAAGTATTATCATCAACATAAGATTCGCTATCCCATAATTTATTTAATAGCACTTCTCTACCCACAACACGCGGATAATTTTTCATTAACATCTCTAACAAAATAGCTTCATTTCTTGTTATATCAATCTCTTGATTCTTAAGCTTCAATACAAGCCTTTCGGGATATAAACAAAGACCTTGTTGCTCAACCATCCGTTCTTCTACTTTCGGTGCATAATCTCCGTAAGCACGTCTTAAATGACTACGAATTTTCGCCATTACAACTTCGTAATGGAATGGCTTTGAAATAAAATCATCGCCACCGTTTTCAAGCGCCATAACTTGATCCATTGTGCCTTCACGAGCCGAAATAAATAATATCGGACATGTAGAAACTCCGCGAATTTGACGACACCAATAGTATCCATCAAAACTTGGTAAATTAATATCTAATAAAACTAACTCTGGTTGTTCTTCTAAAAAAATGTTTAATACATTTTGAAAATCCGATACAATAATTCCTTCATACCCGTATTTTGCGACATGTGTTGATAATAGTTCTGCAATTTTCATATCGTCTTCTACAATCATAATTTTAACCATATGTTTACTCCTTTTTCGATCCACAATCTTATATTCGTTTATATAAAATAAATACTACCTTTTTTTATATCATCCGTAAATCAAAAAAGGATACTTTTATACAACAGCATCCTTCTTCTATTATTTCTTATTTAATATGAAATTTACTCAAAGTAAATCCCAATTTCTCCACATAATTCATACCTAGTTCCATTCGAGCAGTCTTCAGCGGATCCACAACTTGGCATATTTTTATATTGCCGGCAGCTGATAATAAAAGTGTTGCATCAGCTTTAGACATTTCTAATTCTTCATGTAAAAATGTTACCATATTACGTACAGCGCGATTCGCTGCATCATCTAACAATTTCGCTGAAGCAATCATCATTATTTTTTCTTTTTGGATAGCCATTGGTAGTGGCCATTTCTTTCCTTTTATTATTTGAACTGTTACTGTTACCTCACCAGCAACTTCTACCCCACTAACACCAATTTCACCATCACCCATCGCTGCGTGTAAATCACCTAATGCTAATAGAGCGCCAGGAACATTTACAGGTAATAGTAATGTCGTCCCTTCTTTTATCTCTTTACAATCCATATTTCCGCCATGATCATGCGGTGTGCCACATGAAATACTCTCTTCTTTCGGCGCAGTACCAATAACACCGATCATTGGGTTAATCGGGATTTGTAATTCATTTGAAAACAAAACATGTTCATTATGTATTTGGACAATTTTCACTGTGTTTTCGTTTAGCTCTTCACCCATGACACCAAGATTCGCCCCTGTAGTTAAAACACCTTGCTCAGCAATTTTAATTTTTTCAATCGTTACGATTAAAATATCACCAGGTTCTGCATCTTTAATATATACAGGTCCAGTCGCTGGATTAATTCGGTTCCAATCTAATTCTTGAAACACAACATCTTCAGAATCAATTTGATTTTCAAAGCAATCATATGTTTCAAATACAACACGACTCCCTACTTCTACTTCCATACAAGGCTGATTATCTGGTGACATTGCGTAAATAATATGTTCTTTATAGATGCGATGCATTTTATCTCTCCCCTTTTATATTGGTCTACAATTACTAATTAGCGTTTTTTATAAAAGCTCCTTTTAAAAATTTATGAATTTACATATAGAAAAGCACCTAGCTTATTTTCATACATACACTCTTTACTATAACAGGTAAAGAAAGGTGGTAGCACTATGCCCCTTATTCCATATAACGAAAGCGATGTTGATTTACTAGCTCGTTTAATTCGTGCTGAAGCTGAAGGAGAAGGTCGACAAGGTGAACAACTTGTTGGATGCGTAGTAGTTAATCGTGTATTTTGTGATTGCTTAGATTTTAAACAACTTCGATCTGTACGTGATGCAGTATATCAAAGTCCCGGCGGATTTGAAGCAGTGCAATACGGATATTTTTATCAACGCGCTCGTGAATCAGAAAAAGATATCGCTAGAAAAGTTTTACAAGGTGAATGGCGCTGGCCAGCACGATGGGCTCTTTGGTATTTCCGTCCAGTTGGTGCTTGTCCACCTGAATGGTATAATCAGCCGTTTGTAGGACAGTTTAAAAGCCATTGTTTTTATGAACCTAGTGGTGATGAATGTCCGAAAATATATTCACGGTAGCAAAATTTGAAACGCAAGTACTTAGACCACTGAGTACTTGCGTTTCCTTTATTTTTAGAAATCTAATAATGTGATGAATTTTCCAACTCCCACAACATGTATTAATAGCGGTATACGCGGGCCGCTAGTCTGATTCATAATGAGCCTATAAATTATAATAAATAATTGTTTTTGATTTTCTTTCATTATTTTTTTATTTTCATGATGGCAAATCGAATACAATTGTTCCATTAAGTTAGAGTAATCTTTGTTAGAACGAAGTATGTTGCAAACTTCTACTAACCATTCTTTCTGTCTTTCATCTAATGTGTTGTAAAAATCTATATTTCTCTCTTGATTTACAGCAATTAATTTTTCAGATTGAAAGTTTCTTATCCAATACTCTGCGCGGTTACATATCGCTATCATAGCATCTAATGTATAACCTCTATCTATTTTTTCTAATGTATCTTGTAAAATAGATGCATCAAAATTTAATAGCGGTAACGTTCCTGCTACTTGATTAAATCTCGGATATTCTTTAAAACCGCTATCAACTCTAGAAAGTTTAATTACATCGAGTAAATCTTCATTTTTGAGCGTTATATTTTCATAACTACTTTTCAATCGCTCATATTCTGTATAATTGCGAATCACATCTTCATCAAGACCGATATGAAAAGCTGCGTTTGGTCTATATTTTGCAAACATGAAAAGAATTACTTCTGGTAAATATACTTTTAACAACTCACTAGGTGTAATACTATTTCCTGAAGAACTAGACATTTTTTCATGATTGCCTTTAATTCCAATGAAATCATAAGCAACATAATGAGGAGCTTCACGATTGAATATTTTCATTGCAATTTCCTTTGATACATTATAACTACCCGTTTCCGAGGAATGATCTCTTCCGCCCGGTTCAAAAATAACATCCTCTATCATCCATCTCATCGGCCAATCGATTTTCCAATTCAGTTTCATTTTATTTGTATTTAATACCGATAATTCATTTTGATTTCCGCATTCACATTCATACCGTACTGTTTTTAATACTTCATCAAAATGTGTAATCGTTGTTTCATCTTTCTCGCATTTCTCACAATATAATGTAACCGGATAAAAACTCTCTCGCTCTTTTGCACTACACTCTCCAGTTTTAAAACTCATTAAAATATCATATATTTCTTTTCTTTTATACAAAGCCTCTAATATATTTTTGTTATACCTTCCGCTTCTATACTCAGCATGTTGATATATGAATTCCACCTCAACCCCAAATACTTGAAGCGATTTCTCAAACTCTTTTTCAAAATGCTCTGCATAGGAGTTATGACAGCCATATGGATCTGGTATATCACTGTATGGCATACCAATATATTTTGCAAAAGATGAATCAATATTTTTAGGAACTTTTCTAAACCGATCATAATCATCCCATGAAAATATAAAACGAGTCTTTTTTCCTAAATCTTGAAGGGCCCTTACAACGAAATAAGTCGTTATTATTTCGCGAAAGTTCCCGATATGAACAGAGCCAGATGGACTGATTCCAGATGCGCAAACAAACGTTTCTTTGTTTGGATGTTTCCTTATTAATTCATGTGCTACTTCATACGCCCAATGCATATATTACTCACCTCAATTGTTTTTTGTTTTCACATTTTCAGTTTTATGCAATAAAAAAACTCCCACCCCCAAGATTATTCATCTTGAGGACGAGAGTTGTTAGCTTCGCGGTACCACCTCAGTTTGTCAATACGTCGCCATATTAACCTCTTCAGGTACGGCAAAATATGCTTATACCCTATCTCGATAACGGGAGAACCCGTCGCACCATCCCTAAACAAATTAGTTCCTTGCGCAGCTCCAAGTCTTTTTTCATTAAGATGTATACCGCTCTTTCTCAGCTACCAGAGCTCTCTGTACGTATTCTTTCTTAACTACTCTTCTCTTCCATGCCATTTTAAATATTAGTTTTTTCATATGATAATTTATAATACTTTTATTGTCAAACTTTTCCGGACAAAAAGGCTATCTAAATAAATGCTTTATTGCTTCTAATTGAATTTTATGACTACATTCATCACAACAATATGTCCCTTTCGGTTTCTCTTTAAATCGCTTATATTTTTCGCTTCCTTCGTATACACGGAATATATTTTTACAAGAAAAGCAAACAATTTCATAAAACATCATATGCATTTTCCTCTCCATGTTTATACATTTTTTAATCATTTGAGAAAATCAGTTTTCCAAAGTACAAATCTTAATATCTTCTAACTAAAGGTTTACCTCTATTCTTATCGAATTATATAAATATCTTATAAAGCGAGGTGAACATCTTGATCAGTAATATAGAATTAGTTTTAGATGCTAAAGCAAGTTTAGCTGAAGGACCATGTTGGGATGAAAATAAACAACTTTTATACTGGGTTGATATTATGGAGAAACAATTATGCATATTTAATCCTACTACTAATACAAACCGAGTAATCGCTCTTAATCAACAAATCGGCTGTGTTGTTCCATATTTAGAAGACGTACTACTCCTAGCTATGGAAAATGGCTTTTATTCTATTAATGTAAAAACAGAAAAACTGACACATATTTTTGACCCTGAACCACATTTATTTGAAAATCGTTTTAACGATGGAAAATGCGATCCAGCAGGACGTTTTTGGGCAGGCACTACAGATACATACGGTATTAATGCTGCAGGTTCCTTGTATTGTTTAAATAATAATTTAAGTGTCGAGAAAAAAATTGTACATGTAAATACATCAAATGGCATTGCTTGGTCACTTGATTATACATACCTTTACTTTATTGATACACCTACTAAAAAAGTAGTTCGATTTCATTATAATATTTGTACTGGAGAAATTCGCAATCCAAATGATGTAATCATTTTCCCCGAAAATGACGGTCTACCTGATGGTATGGCAATAGACGAAGAAGGTTGTTTATGGATTGCACATTGGGGCGGTTCAAAGATTACTAGGTGGAACCCTTTAACTGGAGAGCAAATATTAAGTATCCCCATCCCAGCGTTATATGTAACCTCGTGTACATTTGGAGGGCCTAATTTAACAGATTTATATGTTACAACAGCCAGAACAAGAATGACAAATAACGAATTAAAAGAATATCCACATGCTGGTGGTATTTTTCGAATTCAAACGAATATAAAAGGTTGTCCTACCCATTCATTTCGCAATAATAATATTGGAGCTGAAACTATATGAACCGTATCGATTACATAAGACACGAAGAAAAGAAATATCATGACCTTTGCTATGAACAATATAAACTATTCGAAACTGGCTCTTGGCTTTACAAACCGGTTAAAACAGTTATGGACTTAATGGAGTACTTTGAAGGACAAAATAACTTACAAGTACTTGATCTCGGGTCTGGCGTTGGAAGAAATAGTATTCCAATTGCACAAAAGATACAAAATGGTAGTGGTACTGTTACTTGTGTGGACTTACTGGATTCCGCTTTAACAAAATTACAAACGTATAGTAAAGAGCATGATGTATTTCAAGTCATACAAACAGAACAAGCAGCAATTGAAAACTACTACATCCAACCTGATACTTATGATTATATCGTTGCAGTATCAAGTTTAGAGCATGTCAAATCAGAAGAAGATTTAACAAACGTGCTCCATTCTATGAAAAAAGGTACAAAAGCTGGTGGTATCAATTGTTTCATTATTAACTCGAACATACAAGAAATAGACTTACATACGAATGAAAAATTAGATGCTTTAATTGAAATTAACCTTCCTACTGAAGATATGATATATCTATTAAAAAGCATTTATAAGGAATGGAAAGAAATTAAAGTTGAAGTAAAAGAATTAGTCTATGATATTGTTCGCGATGAAAGGCATATTCAATTAAAAACAAATGCTATAACATTTGTTTTTCAGAAATAAAATTATAAAAGGTAAGGTTTTCCCCTGATATATTCATAGAAACACCCTTACCTTTCAATCATAAATTCTTTATAAAATTGCTTCGTTATTAGTTTTAGCTTCTTCTAAAACATTATTTTTATTAGAAATACTATTCAGCTATTAATTGAATTCATTCATTTATCAATAATTGCTTGTCGAGCTTTTTCTTTATCATCAAAATGAATAGTCGAATCCTTTAAAATTTGATACGTTTCATGCCCCTTCCCAGCAATCAAAACAATATCATTAGAAGATGCCATGTTTATTGCATGATTTATAGCAAGTTCACGATCTACTTCTACTTTATAATTCAAATTATTATTCTGTGAAAACCCTTTTTTAATATCTTTCATTATTGCCTGTGGATCTTCCGAACGTGGATTATCAGAAGTAATATAAACAAAATCACTATAACTTCCAGCAATTTCACCCATTATAGATCGTTTTTTTGTATCTCTATCTCCACCGCAACCGAAAACAGTAATAATTTTACCTTTTGAAAACTCGCTAATTGTAGAGAGGACATTTTCTAACGCATCGGGTGTATGAGCATAGTCCACAATTACAAGGAAATCTTGATTTTCGTCTACGATTTCCATTCTACCTTCAATGCTCTTTACATGAGATAAACTGTCACTAATGTTTGTAAGCGGAATACCTTCAACCAATGCAACTGTTATTGCTGCTAATGCATTATAAACATTAAAGCGGCCTACTAGATTTAGATTGATTTCTTTTTCCCCATTAAATGTAGAAACTAAAAACTGAATTCCTTTTGGGCTTAAAGTTATGTTCTTCGCTTGAACATCCGCTCCATTATGTATCCCATACGTAATCACTTCAGCAGAAGTAACTTTTTTAAAGTATTCTACTGATGGATCATCTGCATTCAAAATAGCAATTTTTTTATCTGTAGTAGAAAAATCATTTCCTAATCTAGAAAAAAGAAGACCTTTTACATGCTTATATTCCTCAAATGTACCATGATAATCCAAATGATCTTGCGTTAAATTTGTGAAAACAGCTATTTTAAAGTTACATCCTTTAACTCTCTCCATATGTAAGCCTTGTGACGTAACTTCCATAACACAATAATCTGTATTATGATTTTTCATCGTCTGCAAATTCCGTTGAAGTGTTGGAGGTTCTTGCGTATTAATTTCAGTCGGATACCATTTCGAACCAACTTTCACTCCGTTATTCCCCATAAGCCCTGTTTGAAATCCATAGTCAGTTAAAATTTTTTCAATTAAATAGGAAGTAGTCGTTTTACCATTTGTTCCTGTAATTCCAATGAGCTTTATTTTATTAGATGGGTAGCCATAGAAATGTGATGCGATAATTGCCATAGCATACCTAGCATCTTTAACGATTATTTTAGGTATTTGAATATCCACATCTCTTTCTACAATTAATGCCACAGCGCCATTTTTCACTGCATCTTCAACAAATTGGTGTCGATCTTCAAGAAAACCATCAATACCTGATACACATATAAAAAGATTTCCACTTGTAATCTTTCTAGAATCCATTTCTAATCCCGTAATTTCTACATTCATATTCCCAATGGTATCTTTAATCAATAACAAATTCGCCAGCTCTTTTAATTTCAAATCCCTCGCCCCCTTACACATTTACCCTACTTATTTTACCACTTCATATAAAATAATGGTTTAAAATTCCATATCAGTCGAACGAATTTTAATTATCTTCAATATACATAAATAAAAGAGCACTTGTTTCCGCAAGTGCTCTTTTTGGGGATTTTGAGATATCCTATTATAGAAAGTTAAGGTTACTTAAAGTTAATAGGTATTTCTATTATATGCTTGTCCTTTTTATTTGTGCATTATCAATATATAAACATCTTTAATAATATTTAATAACTATTAATTATAGTTATTTTTTACATTTTATCATTAAGAAATTAATTGAAGGCTTATTTACCATGTTCTTATTTGGTTCGTCAATTTCTGAAACTTTTACTAGTCCATATTTATTAAAATCTTGTTTTACAGATTCAGAATCATAGAAGAACATTTTTACGCCTTCCATTACCTCATAATAGTCTTTATCCAACTGTTTTCCTTTTCCATACATTGGCGCTTTTTTAGAAACTGTTGTAAAAACCAAATACCCGCCTGGTTTTAACTGATTATAACAATCTTTAATAAATTTCTCTCTTTCCTGCTCAGTCAACAAATGAAGAAGTGCATGACTAAATATCCCATCATACTGTTTATTATCAAAAGGCATCTCGTTTACTGAACCGTGATATATACTAACATCTTCTAGTCCATTTTGTTTTGCTAAATCAATGGCGGTTTTTGAAATTTCAATACCTGTTACATCTATACCATTATCGATAAACACCTTTGCGTTTCTTCCATATCCAATTCCCGGAACTAATATGTCCTTAATGTTCTTTTCCAGAAAAAATTTTTTTGTCAAAATCGCAGATTCTGTAGGCTCAAATCCCCACATTGTTTGTTTCTCAATAAAACTTGATTCCCAAAATTCCATTTTATTTTTATCTCCTTATTCTTATCTCATGTATAGCATCACATGAAAGACCTATTAATTTTTTACGCTACTTTTTCCCCCACAGTCACTATAGGTCCATTGAATATAGCATATTAATAGGCCTATATCTAATTTAAAGATTGGCTGAATATCTATTCTAATTATTAACCATTACGTTTAGAGAAAATATAAAAAAGCTAATACTTCCGTTGTAGTATTGGCTTTTCTAAAGAGAAATTATTTTTTTATTTTGTGCTGATCTAATATTTTTTCTAACATTTCTAAAGTTATCGGTTGAGCTTTCTCTATTAATCGATAACCAATACGTCCATTCGGTTCGGCTGTAACTTGTTGTAAACTCTTTAAATCATGAATCCCTTTTTCTCTTAATTGCATATATAGTTGTTGTTCTGACATTTTTGCCTTTATCAAGTTCTCTTTAATAATCTCACCGTTTTCAACAATTACAAAGCTACTGCCATTTAGGAATTGTTCCGCCTTCCTTGATTTCAGTTCAAAGAAATGAATGATAAGAAGTACGCTTGCAAATATTACAGCTGCAAATATAGATGGGATCACTTTCCTACTTAATACAGGCTCTACAATAATACGTGCAATTGATACTACTATAATGATTTCTGCTCTTGTCATTTGGCTAACAGATTTACTCCCTGTCATTTTTAATGCAAGAATCCCAGTGAGAATTAAAATAATGCTTTCAGCAATAATATGCATAATAGCCCAATCCTTTAATGGTAAATGTTATTAGCATTCCCATTTCATATAGCATTCTAAATGAATATTAATTAAACTTTTTTGTAAAAATCAAACTTACATATACTAGGAAATAACCTATTTTAATCGATCTTTTTTCAATAAGAATTGTATAATCCATTGTCCAAAAAATAAAAAGCACCCAAATGGATGCATTGATTAAACTTATTCATTATTACTTTCTTCACTTTTATCATCAACTGATTTCAAGTCTAACATGCTGCCTATATCCGGTGGTAAAGCTAACTCTATTCCAGCTACTGGCTGATTATCTTCATTAAACCATTGTTTCTTAAATTTACTCAATTCTTCACTTTTCTTATTTTCATCCATATTACCCCGCCTTTTATGTACATGATATTAAACACTTTACTTAATATGTACATTGAGAAAGATAATATACTATTTGTTCATAATGAAAGAGCAAAAAAACTTCTTTGTTTACACAAAACGTTGCACCTGTAAAAAATCCCTATAGTTGTTATCCCTCGTTTTATTATCATGTTAATGACGAAACATACGTGAGCTATGTGACATGTACCTGATCATTTTATTCATATGAGACAAATACTTTTAAGGGGGTAATTATCCCTTCACTCAATTCTTAAAAACATTTTTCAAGAGCAGTATAATGAATCTCATGTTGAAAAATCTCTTCTATCCATGGTGTTCTTTCTATCTGATTAAAAAACCAATCTGCATGTTTTTGATAATCATATCCGTCACTTGAACCAATGATTTGCAATTCTTTTCGATAAAAGTCGGCGGTTAATGTTAAGTCTTCTATATTACCATCAGAAAGAATGCATATAGCCCCATTACTTTTAATAGCCTTTTGCAATGTGTGAAACCCTCTATTTGTAGCAGAACATTCCAAACCGTAATTATATGTTTCTATTATTTGCTTTTCTGAATCAAAGAGGTTTTTCGCACCAAACTTCTTTGCAATTTCTCTTCTATTTTTATTAGGCTCAACAACATCCACCTGCTTAACACCTACATAGTATTTTAAAAAATAACAAGCGAGTAAACCGATAACTCCCATTCCAGTAATAAGTACTTTTTCATCCTGTCGCGGGTCTAGCTTCAATACCCCTTTAGCAGCATCACACGAAAGAATAGATAATAAAGCAACTTTAGATTTTATATAACTAGGCACTCGGATTACTTTATCTCCCTTAACTACTCCTATCGTATTATGCCCATAAAAAGAGACAACTTTATCACCTACGTTTAAATTTGTTACTTTATTACCAACTTGAATAACTTCACCATAACTTTCATATCCAGTTTTTCTTGGATAAATAGGATTTGTATCTGAACCATCCAATTCTTTATACTGTGGTAGCTCTGCTCCAATACTTATTGCACCTGCAATTGTTTTAACGATAATTTCCTCATCCTGTATGGACTTAATTTTACAAGTTTCCCACTTAAGACGTTTTGGTCCTTCTAAAACTAATTTATTTTGTTCCATCTATGACCCTCACATTTTATAAAAATATATTCTCACTAGATTTTAAACAATGTATAATAGATTCATCTAAAATTTAAGCTATAATGTTGGCTAGCAACAGTGATAATATGATAATTGAATTTGATGGATATGGAATTAATGAGTATGTTATTGGCTTTAACTGTTCTCTAAACGAATTAAGAACAATGTATTTAAATGTGAAAAATGAAGAGATATCTAACGAAGAGCTTCTAAGCTTATTTTGTGTACATTACCATTATGAAAAAAACCAAAAATTACTACGAGAAGACGTCACGAGCGATGTTGTCATTGATTTAGATACGGACTATATTTATGTTCCTAATAGATAACATGAAACTAGATGAAATGAATAGAAATTACGATTCAGCTAAGTGTTTTATAAAATAAGTAATTGCCCAAATTAATGTCGCAAATTGAGTGACAAAATACATTGTCCATTCAAAACCAGTCAATTTTCTCTCTCGTTTAACTTTCTTTAAGTATCTATAAAATATAAATGTACTAAAAAACATAAGTAACAATGATAGTTGTTGTAAATCATCGACTATACGTACCGCCATTGACTCCATCACCCTCCTATTCAAAATAAATGCTATACTTTAAGGTTATCATCTATTGGTAGTTTATTTCCATTTAAAACGATTATATTCTATACAAAAAGAGCACTCAGCAATTGAGTGCTCTAAAAAGTATTAACGTAACACTTTTCTTTTACTTTTTATAACCGAGGTCTATCACTTCCGGTATATGGTTACTATCATATTTCCTCGTATAGATTTCTCCGTCTGGAGTAACAAATTGTAATACAATCTCACCACAAACACCATTTGGTATTTCAAATTCACCTTGTGTATTTGAAATACTACGTTCCTTACTTTCAATTGAATCTTCATAAATTTTCACATTAGATATAGGTTCGTTATTTTGATCTACGATAATACCTCTTGAATACTTACCAACTGCAATACATTGATCATCTTTTTTATAATATTTAGTCACAACAATGGCTCCAATTAATATAACGATACACACAAACAAGAGAATTATTTTGCGCCTCACAACCAACCTCCTAATTTAAATTATTCTTTTCTAAACTGAAAATTCAACTGTCCTGATTGTTTGATTTCCTCAATTACTTTACGAATACCTTCTTCAATTTTATCTTCTTTTACATTCGATACGTTTAACTTTAGCAACTTTTCTTTATGAAAATCATTTAAATAATTTCTATCAACTGAATCGATACTTATTTGATTTTCTCTTAATGTTTTTATGAATGTTTCTATAGCTATGTTTTTTTGTATTTCTAAACAAGTGTGTATTCCCAATGTGTTTTGTCTATTATATGCAAATAATGATGGATTTTCATTTTGCACTTTTTTTAATGTTTCCGCTAATTTTATTGATCTATTATAGTAGGAAGATTTAATTTTAATCTTATGACGTTCAAACATACCGCTCTTTATATAAATTTCTAAAGCCGCCTGAGAAATCATCGGACTATCAATATCTAATATCTTTTTATATTTATGGAAATCATTTGCGATGGATGGCGGAATGACCGCAACTCCAACCCGTAAACCTGGAAAAATAATCTTCGAATAACTTTTTAAATATATTACATGATCACAATTATCCAAGTTATATAACGGATCTGCTTTTGAATCTGTTTCTAAATCTGCTAAATAATCATCTTCCACTATAAATACATTATATTTCTTAGCCAATAACACGATTTTTTCTTTCTCATCTTTAGAATAAGAATTTCCAAGCGGATGATGATATCTCGGTATCGTATAAAAGAATTTTATTTTACCTGTTCGAAATATACGCTCCAATTCATGCAAGTCAATACCTTCATTCGTACGTTTAATACCGATTACAGGAATTTTATTTATTTCTAGATACTCAATATATAAATGATATGTTGGCTGTTCAATTAATATCGTTTCATTCTCATTTGGAAATGGTATAGAAGTTAGTATAGCTAGTGCTTGTTGTACACCTGACGTTATAAAAATATTTTCTTCTTTAGTGAAGACTTGATAATTTGCTAATTGTTTTTGAATGACCGGAATTAAAGACGGTAAACCTTTCGGCGTTCCGTATACGAACAAGTCATTTTTATACGTATCAATGGCCTTATTAATACAATGCTGAAAATCTAAATATGGGAAAACATCTGGATCTGGTGCTGAGGAAGCAAAATCAATTATCTCGTTATTTTCTATGGTATTCCCAGATTTTTTAACAACGTAGTACCCACTTTGAGGCACGGAATAAATAATATGACGCTTTTCTAATTCATGTAGCGCTCGTATAACCGTTGCCTTATTACACTCATATTGCGTAACTAGTGTCCGAATAGACGGTAGTTTCTTACCTTCTTTTATCTCCCCATTTTGAATCATACTTTCTAAGTCGTTGAAAACATCTAAATACTTATACATCATTACCACCTCATTATTTAATTTGTACCGGTACAATTTGTATTTGTTCACATTGTAGCACTAGATCAGAAGGTTTACTATGTACGTATACTGGCCAGTAAAAAATCAGTTACTATGAGGTGAAATTATGAAACTTACAACAAAGGCATATTTATCAGCTTTACTCTATTCATTTATTATTGGATTTTCCTTTTTATTCGTGAAACTAACACTAACCATTACAAGCCCTCTTGATACTCTGGCTCATCGTTTTACAGTTGCTTTCATAGCAGCAAATATTCCGATTATTTTTGGATTCGTAAAGTTAAATATATCATTAAAAAACATACTTTCTCTTTTACCAATTGCGTTTTTTTATCCAGCACTTTTTTTTGCTTTTCAAGCTTTTGGCTTAGTGTATACAAGTTCCTCTGAGGCGGGAATTATACAAGCGGCGATTCCTATATTTACGATGATGTTAGCTTCCTATTTTTTAAAAGAGTATACAAATACACGGCAAAAAATATCTGTACTCATTTCTGTCATCGGTGTCATTTATATATTTATCATGAATGGTATAGGGACTCATGAAACTAGTTTCATAGGTGTTATTCTTATTTTGCTATCGGCATTATCATCTGCTTTCTATAATGTGTTAGCTCGAAAAATGACGAAGAAATTCAAACTAATGGATTTAACTTACACTATGACAGTAATCGGCTTTATTAGCTTTAATTTAATCGCAATCGCCAGCCATATAAGTAAAGGTACAATAACGGTATACTTTAAACCTTTTACGAATGGAACATTTCTTATCTCTATTTTATATTTAGGGTTACTATCGTCCTTGCTGACGGCATTGCTATTAAACTATTCCTTATCTTATATTGAAGCAGCTAAAATAAGTGTTTTCAGCAATTTATCTACACTTATTACAATTATCGCGGGTGTTGTATTCTTACATGAACAAATCACATACTATCACATCATCGGAACAATTTTGATTGTTCTTGGAGTAGTGGGCACAAACTTCTTAGGAAAAAAGGGATTGTAGTAAAGAAGAAGAATACTTCCTTAAGTAAATAAAAAGTGAGGGATATATATTGCAACGTGTAAATACGATTGATATTAGTAACGTTCTAGAATTAGAAAATGCTTTTTCTACTTTATTAAATGAAGCGATTTCTTCAAAACTAGAGCTTGAAAACTGGTTAAAAAAACAATCTACAGTCATTTGGGAAATTGAAGAACAATTAAGATCACACTATATCGCCTTTCAATGTAATACGGAGAATAAAGAAATAAAAGATACTTTTGAATATGATCAACAATTTGTACGGCCTCTGTTGAAACGTTATCAAAATTCATTTGATAATAAATATTTAGAGTCTCCTTTTCGAATGGAACTTGATCCAAAAACGTATAGCTTACTAGATAAAAAAATTAAGAATGCGCAAACATTGTTTTGTGAAAAGAACATTGATCTAGAGGTAACTGAAGACAAATTAGTAACCGAGTACTTCGAAATTACAGGTGGTTTAACTGCACTATGGGACGGTGAAGAGAAAACAATTACTGAACTACAGTCTTACTTACAAGATCCGGATCGTCATATACGAAAAACAGCAAAAACGCTCATTGCTGAAAAGTTTTTATCTGTT
The DNA here is from genome assembly GCF_054326875.1 of Bacillus sp. BC08. NCBI lineage: Bacteria > Bacillati > Bacillota > Bacilli > Caryophanales > Bacillaceae > Bacillus > Bacillus sp. BC08. The sequence continues at coordinate 562,196 of NZ_JBTGPA010000031.1, forward strand.
GAAAATAAATTACAACACATATTAAATGAATTAATTGCAATCCGTCACCAAAAGGCGAAAAATATTCAATTAGATAATTATCGTGATTATATGTTTAAAAAACATGAACGTTTTGATTATACGCCTGATGACTGCTATGAGCTTGCTGAATCTATTCGTAAATACGTAGTACCACTTATCGATAAAATGTTTAATGAGAAAAAATCTGAACTTCAAGTAGATAGTCTTCGTCCATGGGATTTAAAAGCAACCGCACCAAATCAAAAAGTATTAAAACCTATCGAAGATGCGAGTGATTTAGTCGAAAAAAGTTCTCGCATTTTACACAAACTAGACCCGAAATTTTCTGCATTATTAAGCCGTATGCATAAAAATAATTGCTTAGATTTAGAAAGTCGTAAAGGAAAAGGACCTGGAGGATTTTGTGAATACTTACCTGCTTCGCAACTATCTTTTATTTTCATGAATCTCAATCATACACATTATGACGTTACTACTTTCCTTCATGAAATGGGTCATAGTATTCATAATGAGTGTATGAATCAGCTAGAGCTACAAAAATATTTAGAAATCCCTTCTGAATCAGCTGAACTCGCTAGCATGACAATGGAATTATTTTCGATGGAGTATTGGGATACATTTTATGAGAATACAGAAGAATTTATAAAAGCAAAATTAGATTTCTTTAAAGATATTGTTAAGTACTTACCACAAATGCTTATCGTTGATCAATTTCAACATTGGATGTATGAAAATCCTAATCATACCGCTAAAGAAAGAAATGAAAAGTATTTAGAATTACATAAAACATACCAATCGAACGTCGTAAATATTGAAGGGTATGAAAATTGGATTGCAACTGGCTGGTTACCTGTACTACACATATTTGAATTACCATTCTATTACATCGAATATGCTATCGCACAACTTGGTGCGTTGCAAATGTATAAACAATATAAAGAAAATCCTAAACAAGCAATAGAAAATTATAAAAAAGCTTTATCATTAGGTAGCTCTAAATCTTTAACGGAAGTATATGAAGCAGCCGGTATTCGTTTTGATTTTTCTGGAGAAACGATTAAAGAACTAATGTTATTTGTAGAGAGTGAATTGGCGTTACTTGAACAATTGTAAGAAGGAAGCTGTTCCTATATTTTAGGTTCAGCTTTCTTTTTTATTTTATTTATCAATTCTATGTACTGAGAATCACCGTATCCGATTGTAGGAAAAAGTTGAAACAACTTTATTAATAATTCACGATTTGATAAGCCTTGATTTTTAGAGATGAATTTCATTACGATATTATCTTCTTTTAGCATTCCTAAATATAAGTCTATAGCCTGATACATTACAGGTGGTACCTTACACGAAGTCTTTTTATGGTTTACTAATACTTCATTGTATATAGAAGAATAATTCCCCAATTCAAGTTCAATTTGATCTACTTTAAATTCATCTTCTCTGAAGCTATTTAAGTATACTTTCCCTTCATAACAAGACTGTTCAAGGTAAGAAAGTATGGTAAGTAGGTTCATTTGGCAAAACATATCTTCACCAAACCATAAAACAATACATTTATACTTTTTCGTAAAAAGGTTTTCTAACGGGTCTATAACCTTTTTTGTATAACTTTCTATTGAACTGTTATGACCTTCTGCTCTTGTTTTAATAAACTCATCATTAAAAACTTGTGTAGTAGCCTGGTTCACACACATTGCCTCATTAAATGGTGCATATTCAGAATCACCCATTAGCTTTTCATTTTTAAAGTCTTCATACATCATTTGACCATTTAATATGTTTAGTACATCTTTATCAAACAGCTCTCTTTTCGCATTTCGTAACTGCTCAACCTCTAATTTTCTAGAAACGTTCATTTTAAACTCCCCTTCTATTTTTAGTTTAATAAATGACTGAATAGGCATTTTGTTAAGCTGGAATTCTCTTGGATTCATTCCAAAAACATTCTTAAAAGCTCTACTATAAGCCTCTTGCGAAGAATAATCGTAATCCAATGCAATATCTATTATCTTTCTATCATTCATCAAATCCCGCGTAGATAAATATAATCTCCTCAAAAGAATATAACGTCTAATACTAATGCCTGTTACTTGGTGAAATCTAAAAGAACAGTAATACGGAGAATAACCCATATAACGCGATAATTCATTTAATGAAAATTCTTCTTTTAAATTGCTCTCAATCCAATTAATCATCTGCTGTATATGTTCATTCATTTCCTTCACTCCTTATTTATAAGTATAAAAGAGGTTCGTTTCTTTCTTTTGATATTTCTTGTGTTTTATAACATGCCCCATCCATGACATCATGCTTCATTTTAAAGGATATCAAAAATAAAACACGAATGTTGTAAATTAAGATTCTTTTCGTTCTCTAGTAAAAAATAAAAGGTTGGAAAGGACGTTACAATGAAAGAGCTAGAAAAAGAAATACTCCAATTCATAAATGAACGATATCCATTAAATCTTATTAACATGAAACTTATAACGAATGAAATGTATCAATGTCTTACAGAACTAGATACATACTTCATTAGAATTACAAACTATAAAACATATGAAGAACAGCTAGAAGAAGTTACATATACGAACTTTTTATATCAAAATGGCTTAGGTGTTCCACTAATAATCCCTTCTTTACAAGGGAATTTTGTAGAAAAGTTTCCATTAGACAAAGAGATTTTTGTCGTATTATATAAAGCTGCGCCTGGTATACATTTACCAAGGTGCGAATGGAATTCTAAAATATTTAAAAAGCTTGGTAAACAACTTGGAAAATTACATCGTATTTCTAAAAGCTTTGAACAGACTAATCCAGTTAAACATATAAACGATTGGTATGAAAATGAAGAGTATAATTTTCTTAAGTATATCCCTAAAGATGAAACTACTATAAGAGAAATTGCCTCTGACGTTTTAACTTCTATAAAGGGGGTAGAAAAATCCCCTTCGAATTACGGCTTAATTCACGGTGATTTATGGTTAGAAAATATTTTAGTTGAAAACAATTCAAACTTAACAATGATTGATTTTCAAGACTGTGAAAAACATTTTTACATATTTGATTTAGCAGTTCCTATTTATAGCGCGATAGAATATTCATTTGCTGGAAATGGGAATATCGCAGACTATGAGCGTTCTATTACAAAAGCAATATTTGACGGATATCAAGAGGAAAATGAACTACCTAAAGAGATGATAGACAAGTTGCCTATGTTTATTAAATTAAAGGAGATTTTTGAATATAGCTTAATGCATATGTATTGGGATAAAGAAAAATTAACTGAGGAACAAGTACGGATAATGAACCTTTATAGGATGAAGATCGAAACTAAATATACCTATATCAATGTTTAAAAATGCTGTTGTTTAACTACAAGGAAACCACTTTCTATCCTTAAATAGAAAGTGGTAAGTTTAATTTACTAGGAATATCGGAAGGGAAATGTGGTGTATACACAATTGAAAATGCATATCCTTGCTCAATAAATGATACTTCATTATGTTTACATTGAAATGGTACACTATTTCTCTTAAAATTAATTTGGATTTGCTGTAAAAATGCAGGGTTCGGTGTTCCGAAAGATACGTTTACTTTCGGTGGTAAAGCTTTCATTGCAATTGGGATCCAAGGTCGTTGCCACCATGTTGCAACAATATATGCTGTGCCCCCTATAACAAAGTTGAAAATATCCCCATCTTCCATCGTTTTCATATTTAGATTTGATTTCAACCATTCTGTAAATACAGGTACACTTTTAACGGGAAGTCCGATTTCTCTTACATATAAAATGTTTAAAGGCGAATGCGGTACTAATACACCTTCTTTAACATAACTATGTGCGATAATTTCGAGAAGGTTTCCATCACCGTCTTTAAAGTATACATTGAATAAACCATTCTCTTCACCAATTACATTTCCATTTTTCCATTTCACAATGAGTAATCCAGAATCCTTTAACCACCTTGCTGTTTCATGAAATTTTGAATATGGAATCTCAAAAGCGAAATGTGCAGGTGCGATTGGTTCGTATACTTCTTGAAAACTAATTGTTGTGTGTGGTGTTACTTCAAATTGAATAAAAGATGCCGTTTCTTTTTTTATTGGAAAAGATAATATGTCCTTATATACTTGTTTTACCCCTTCTATGGAAACCGTTTGTAGTTTTATGTCTGATATATGTGTAATCACGTTACATTCCCCCTTGTTTCTTATTATCTATTCGTATTGTATTACATTTATAAATAGATAGAATCAAACAGAAGGGTGGATTTTTCAAAAAAAAACTACAACTTTAGTATGAATAAGTTAGCTTCTTTCATTGTTAATATAGTATTGTTTCCATACAAAAAAGCTGCTTTTCCTTATACGAAAAGTAGCTTTTACACTAAATACTTTATGATTTTACAGCAATAATCATAAATCTTTTTGAATTCGTACGAATCCCCTTTTCAGAACTATTTGCATCAATGAACTTTTGTAAAATAGTAAAATCCTCTTCCTCTTCTCCAAATCTAGGAATAATAGGTGTATGTTTTAACAAGAAAATAAGATCTTCCGGCGTATTGTAATAATCAGTAACATCATATTCACGTACTTGCACGAGTTCAAATCCTGCATTTATAAGTTCAGCCATATACTTTTCTTTTAAAGATCCATCTCTTTCGCCTAAGCATTGTCCTCTTCCAAATGCCTCTTTCAGGTTCAATTTATCATGTTCGCTAACTTGTTGTGTTAAAAACAAAGCACCTTTTTTCATTACTTTTGCTAATTCGGATGCTATAAACGGTGCGTGGCAACTAGAAGCAATATCAAAATACGACGATAGAAACGTTAAAGCTTCAGAATCCATTTGAAGAAACTCAACATTTTTTACATCTGATTTTCTCAAATTGGAATGTGCTGTTTCAATCATGCTATTAGAATTATCGATTCCAATTAAAAATTTAGCTGCAGATGCTATGTTAAGTACATTTTCGCCTCCACCTGTACCAACATCAAGTAAAATCTGTGATAGCTTGCATCTTTCTTTTACCTCACTATAAAAATCCCATGTATCTCCTACAGTTTCACATTTTACTTTACTAAAATCCCATCCATTTATTCTTCCTACTTTATCATAAAAGTTTTTGTACTCTAATTCGTTCATTTTATGCTTTCCCCTTTGTTGATGCTTATATATTCCACAGCTTCTTAATAAAAATGAGCCATCAATTATTTATTCTATATATGCAAGCCAAGCTTCATAAAACGCTTGAACAGTACGGTACCTGTTACTTTTTTCTTTATGTAGCGCTTTTTTACATATATTATATAATTCTTGTGTACTTTCCCATTTTTCATAGCTTTTATCATTTTTCCCGCCGATAAAGTAAAAAGCAATTCCGGCTAACACATACACATTCGTTTCGCTTGTAATTTGTGCATGCAGTTCATATTCCTCCGGTGCTTTAAAGCGAGTTGTTCCCCAAAAATCCTCCCCAATTTCATTGAATACAGGTGTTTTTTGAAAGAAATCAATATCACAAATCGTCAGTTTTGATTGTTCAAAATTATATAAAATACTACCGTCATAAAAATCAACCATGACATATCCTAGTGACTCCACATATGCTGCAAACTCAAAAATTTGTGTCAATATGTTAAGTCTATTCGACACACATAATTTTCTTAACTTCACAAAAGGCGAATTTGGTGCATGGTGCTTTTCAAACGTTGTAAAGTCCCAATGATTATGCATGCATTCCCCATCAATCCAATGAAAACTTAAACAAAATCCATTTTTCATTTGAATCGAATTAATATATGGAACTAGTAAAGGATGTTGAATTTGTTCATATACTTCCTTTGCTTTCATTAATCGTTGAATTGCATCCTCTACATTACCTTTATACTCTAAATTACGTGCACCAGCATACTTCAAAAAATAGCGTTGTCCATTCTCAATAATACCAAAGCTAATATTTCCTGAATCTTGCTGATCAAAAACAGTAAATACTTCTACACCCTTTAACCAATCAAAATTATGATCCTCAGCTAATGTTATAGAGTATTGATTTTTTCCTATTGTAATATTTATCATGCGCTGCTCCTAACTTTGAGCGAACGTAGTTTATAGAGGCATGATACGCATACTCAAATTATTTTTACCTCATACTTTGTTTTCTTCTGTTTATTCATAAAACATCACTCCTTTCAAATAAAGGCCCTTAATTTCATTCAATAACTACCAATATATTCTTATCTTCTATTATATATTATAAAATAAAAATTATAAGGAAAGTATATTTCACGTGCATAAACAGTTTACATAATAAATTTATAGTTTATTTCTTTATAATATAAATGTCTTCTTCCCCAATCACACATACTATCTAAAACAGCACGGACTGTTTTTACATACTCACATAAACTATAATATTTAATGCAAAATAGTTTTACTATAGGCAATGTACTGTTTCATAATGTAGGATACATTTAAGAAGAGATTATTTAAAAAAGTGGCTTTTTCTTACTAATTTAGAAACTGCTGAAGCAATACAGGATCCTCTTTTAAAAGTTCTGCTAAAAACAAAAGTTGCGGAAAAGGTTGTAAGATTAACTCTTTATCCATGTTTTCTTTTAATTTAGCTATTCCACCTTGCTTAATATAATCGTTTAGTGTTATTTCCTTACTACAAATAAGCCTAATATCACTTACTGAAAGTAATAAGAGCCCGTTCGTTTCGGAAGATGGAGTTGGTTCATTTTCTGCATGTGCCATATACATAGTAGATAAAGTTTCATCTGGACTATCAATAATTAATATTGGATTGATTTCATTTTCTACTTTTATTTTCTTTGATTGTGCACTCCAATTCTCTTTGTAATATATACTTGGCGAACTCAAAATGATAATATCGATAGCAGCTTCTTCTTTCACTTCTCTTTTAGCAGTTTCTACTGCTGTTTCATCCCCTTCTTTATGTCCTCCGAGCCTTACTACACCTAATGTATCACCTTTATTCGTTGGACCAACTTGAAAAACAAATAAATTTTTATACACTACATACGCACCAGCTGTTCGCACATTCTTATCTATTTGTATCAACATTTTCCCTCCTAACGACCTTTGAACAAAATAGTTTACTATAATTTTATTATGTATTTAAATTATCTTCAATCCAACTCGCAGCATCAAGTAGGTTTTGTGCTATATACTTAGGTACTGTTTCTTTCCACGAATTTCTATACTTTGTTAATGAGCTTTCTCCCCATCCTGTTCGTACTAAAATCTTTTTTATAATACTTCCTTCATTTTTATTTCCTCCTTTAAGTTTTAAAATACCTCTAAAAAGTAGGATTCATTTAAAAATTACAGAATTCTATACATAACAAATATTGGACGGATGATTTTCAAATTCCTCTATAATAAAGGTGGTTTAAACAGTTGTGAAATTTATGCTAGAACGCAAGTTTACCGTAAAGACAATTTTTTCTAAAGAATACAAGATTTTTATTTTTGGTTTACTCATTTCACGAATTGGGGATTCACTATATACTTTTGCGCTTCCTTGGATTGCCTATCAATTAACCGGTTCAGCTGTAATTATAAGTTCTTTATTTGCTATTAATGTATTGCCAATTGTTTTATTTGGCCCTTTAGTTGGTGTAATAATTGATCGATCCGATCGAAAAAAGTTACTTTGGATAGCGGATATTACCAATATTATTTTAGTAAGTCTTGTACCCATTCTACATGCATTACATCTATTAGAAATCTGGCATTTATACGTAATTACTTTTATCTTAGCAGTTATGTCTATGCTTTTTGATGTAACCACTGTTACAGTCATTCCACACATCGCAGGAGCATCATTAACGAAGGCTAATTCTTTCTATCAAATGATCAATCAATTGGCTAGTTTGTTTGGTCCAATGATAGCTGGGATTTTCATATCTTTTATTGGCGGCTTTCAAGTACTTTGGATTAATGTTCTTTCATTTATTGCAACATTAGTTGCTGTGATGTTACTACCATCAATTAAAACTGTAAACAGTCAAAATAAGGATAAAAATACATATCAAAATGTACTATCTGATTTGTTTAATGGGTTTAAGTGGCTTAAAAATGACCGCTTAAATTTAGCTTTATCTTTTCAAGCTATGATTGGAAACTTTGGAGCCAGTGCAGTTTTAGGTGTATTCATGTATTATTTACTATCCACATTGCAACTTACCCCGGAACAAAGTGGCTTTAATTATTCATTAATTGGCATAGGTGGGATTTTAGGGAGCTTAATTGCAGTTCCTTTAGAAAAGAAATTACAGCGCGGCCTTCTAATTCCTTCACTCCTATTCACTGGAGCAATTGGCTTAACTTTCGCACTTTGGAGTACATATTGGTTTGCTCCTGGCATTGCTTTCGGTATTGCAATGACTTGCAATATTGCATGGAATATAATTGTAGCCACAGTTCGCCAGGAAACCGTTCCATCAAATATGCAAGGAAGGGTTTTAGGATTTTCACGTGTACTCACACGATTAGCTATGCCACTCGGGGCATTAGTAGGAGGCATTATTTCAGCCTATAATCCAGTACTTGTATTTGCTTTAGCTGCTTTCACGAAGCTACTTGAAGTTTTTATTGCACTATATAGTCCGATACGAAAACTATGATGGAAGGAAAGATAATTATGTATGATTGGTTAATTGAAATCGAAGAGCAAAAATATCCAGCACCTACTATAAATGAAGATTTTCATATAGAAAAGGCACCTCCTGTATCTTCAAATACTTCTCTCAGTCCAATTTGCCAACTTTTCAGTGGCATGGTTGTCATACTTGAAGAGGACGTTTATACGTCCTTTCCCATTACAAATGACATTACTTTAAATATAGTTAAAAATGAATTAATCCCTCATTATAAAGATGTGAAACAAGTTTTTATTAATAATGAATTACATGAAATTTTCATGATAGGTTTAAAGGAAGAATCAAAACAAACTTTAAAAGCACTTCTAACTAACGGTATATATCCCGTAGTGCCTGATTTATACCGAAGTTGTTCTTTTAATAGAATTGTCGGTAGAAGAACATTAAAATATTATTCTGTACTATTCGATTGCATTGCTCCGATGTTCTTAAAAGAAACTCAAGAAATAGCATATTTCCTCAAACATTCATTCTTTCAAAAAGAGAATTGCATTTCTTTAGTACCAACAGGTTGGTTTTTAAAAGAGTCATTAAAGGATTCCATTACACTCCGCTCATTTTGTACATTTGCAAATAAAATTGTACTAGTAGTTGACGAATCGAATCAAGAAGTAATTTCTCTTGATATTTACGGATAAGTTGATAAAGGGGGCGCGTCAGGAAAATACGAATTTACAACGATAAGGAAATTCCAAATTTAAAAGCCCAACTTCTCTACAAGTCACAATAGAGAAATTGAGCTTTTCAGTTACTTCATTTATTTATTGAATTCATTAACTGGAAGAAGTATTCAGGTTTATGAGTTTTATTTAGGTTATACCATGAATGTAATGTATCTGGTGTAAATACATCTATTTTTTTCAATACCTCCATTGCAAATTCCAGAGGAGCTATTCCTGATGCAGTAACTAAATTCGCATCAGATATTGCAGATCCCAACTCATAGAACTTTTCTCCTTTATAGTTAGGACATACCATTTTAGTATATTCTAAGTTATTACTTGTATGCTTTCTAGTATCTAAGTATCCCATATTCGCGAGGCCCTCAGTTGCACCACAAATTGCAGCAACAATAGTACCAATCTTTAAAGCTTGGCCAATTCTTTCCAAGATCGGTTGATGAATTTCTTCACTCCAAGTAGTCCCTCCTGGTAAAATTAAAAGATCATTACTCTCAAGAGTACATTCATCAAGGGAAATATCTGGTTTTATGCTCAGTCCTCCCATAGTAGTAATCATTTCTTTATTAGCTCCTACTGTAATTACTTTTAAAGGTGCTAAATCTTTTTTGAAATATCTTCCTGAGTTTAATTCAGCAATTAAATATCCATATTCCCAGTCTGACATTGTATTAAATACATATAGAAATGCTTTTTTTGTTTGCATCCAGTAACACTCCAATCACAATTTATATAGCTATTATAATATAACTTCCCTGACAGTTAACGTCAGGGAAGTTATCATACTTGATGAAATTTTATTAATTCCGAAAGAACTTCAATAAGTCTTTTCTTAAGACTTATTGGCTCAATAACTTTAATAGATTTATTGTACGGTAAAAGTAAATAAGGTACATATGTATGTAATATATCTTTTTCAAGAAGAAAAACTGCTTGATTTGAAGTCCGTTCTTGTAAATAATGTCCTAAAAACCAATGTTGGCAAATATCAGCCAATACACTTTTATCCCCATTAATAACCAAAGAAATAGTCCCTTCCTTATCTTCTATAGTTGGAAGAAGACCATTTATAAAAAAGTCACGTGCTGAAAAATTTTCCGGTCGGTTAAACTTATTTTCTGTTAGCATTAAACTTTCAATTCGATCTACTCTAAAACTACGGATATCATTCCTAAGATGACAAAATCCAATCACATACCACTTATTATTCCAATAGATAATTTTGTACGGATCGACCAATCTATAATTTAATTGCTTTTCACCACTTTTATGGTAAAGAATTTTTACTGAGTAGCCGTCAGCTACAGCCTGCTCCAACTCCTTCAAAAAAGGTTCCATAGAGAGTGAACTTAATCGACTTATTACTTCAAGACTAGCTAAATGTTGGTTTATCTTTGTTTCCTGCTCTTGATTTGAGTATTTACTTAGTTTTGAAATGGCCCTATTTAGTGCTTTACCTCCATAATATCCGGCTTCTTCTGCAAAAACAGCAGCGTGAAATAGTGCAGTTTGCTCCTCAAAATCAAAAAAAAGAGGAGCCTCAATAAAATTGTTCAATAAAGTGTAACCACCGTTATGTCCTGGTTCTGAAATGATAGGTACGCCACTTGTTGAAATTGTATCAATATAACGATACACAGTCCTTATATTCATCTCTAACTTTTCTGAAATTTGTTTTGCAGTAATTTTTTCACCTGAACGAAGCATCCATAGAATTGCTAACATATTGTCAATTTTAGGCATATAATTCCACCTCTATATGAAATTTATTTTCTATTATATATTTCCTGTTTTTAGTATAACTCATCAACTGTTCCTTTCCGATAGCTTTCTATATAATGAGACCCTAGCCACATTTGTAATTTCACAAATTTGATTTACAGTCATATCTCCCTCTTTATAAAGCTTTACTGCATAATTCATTCCTGCATGATTTTTATGGTACTTCTTTAACCGACCTTTACAATTTCCTTCTTTTTTAGCCAATTCAACACGCTATCGCATATGGATAAGATCACGTTCTAATTGGTTTACAACCGCCATAACCGTAATATTGCACCATAGTTCACCTTAAATCTGGGAACATATTAATTTGCTAGGAGAATACCATTTTAATTCCAAGAAAGTGATCTCATTAGATTCTTTAAGACCACTGAAACTTTCTTAACGTTATTCAAAACGGGAGAATCGTCAGGAAAATTGGCTAAGTATTGTAAATCCTCATTTCCGTGACGGTACACCATAAAGAAAAAAGGCATATAATTAATGCCTTTTTTCTTTATCATCATTTAACTGGATAACAAACTTCTGTAACCCACTTATTAGGATCCGATTCCATCGCTGGGCTCACATGGTAAATATTAAACATCGGGCCTGCTAATTCGTAACCTTCTGTCTCAATCCATTTTGCAGCTGTCATTTGTTCATAACTTCCATTAACTGTTATAGACGCTACATGAGTTGATTCAATATTTTTAAATGTAACATCATTTGTATTTTCATGTTTACCTAAAATACTTAGCTGTATTCCTACATCTACATCATTTTCTATTCTTGATTAAGGAAGACAAAAATACAATAACTCGGATTTTCCATACTAATATTTTTAATATGAATTTCTTGCATCAATATGCTTCATAAATTGCCTTCACAAATTTCTCCTTATACTCTATTCCTTCTTAAGGCTATAAGAATTGATATTAGCCCGTTCACAGCTAATAAAGTTACAATAATACTTGTAAATAAGGCTACGTCTGGCGCAAATATTTTAATCGCACGCCACGGTGATCTTGTACTATAAGTAAGAATTGGGATGAACATAATAGATAATAGTAAGGGTAGAATCCCTATGGATAACCAAATTACCTTTTTTGCAGTTTTCCTATGTTTATACTTTTTAAGTAACATAAATGACATTATGAAAAGTATAAGTGTAACTATCAATAAAATAATTTGTGTTAATGGTATATTTTTAGGGATATCAACCGGTTCTTCCCCATTCATAATACTAATAAGCCCATTTTTCAATACCGATAGTGCTGGTTCTTCTAAAACATGATTTTTATTTGTTAAAATCACTCCACCCCAGCCACTTTTATTTAAAATAAATAATTCTGCACGAGCATCAGGCGTTGATCCTGAATGCCAAATCATCGTTTCGCTTTCATTTACATTTGTTGTTCTTAATCCAAAACCATAACTTTTTTCTGAATTTATTTTATAAAGTGGGGACAGATAAAGATCCATGTTTTCTTGCTTTAAAAATTGAGCATCCTCTGGCCGATTCAAAAACATAATATATTGAATCATATCTTCTAAATTTGCAGTAATATAGCCATACGGTGCCCCTGCATTATCATAGGACACTACACTTTTTCTTGGTATGCCAAACCACGACTGATAACCTGTTAAATAACCTTTTTCATATGCAGTTTCTTTACTTGCTGCCGCGCTATTCATATTTAACGGCTGAAAAACATGCTTTTCCATATATGATGAATATGTTTCATTTGTGACGGCCTCAATAAGCGCACCAAGTATTATATAATTCGCATTACTATATTGATATTTTTCACCTGGTGGAGCAGTTAATTTTACATTTGATAGTTTCATTACATTTTCTTGTAATGCTGTAGAATTTTCGGATTGCTTATCTGATAATGCTAAGCCCTCATATGTACTGATTCCGCTTGTATGAGTTAGTAGATGTTGGATTGTTATAGTTGAGGATATTTTAGGATATTTTAGTTTAAACCAAGGAAGATACCGTTGAACTGGATCCTCTAATTTTAATTTTTTATCTTCTATTAATTTCACTATAGCTAAAGCTGATAAAGATTTACTTATTGAGCCGATTGCAAATGGGGTTTTACTAGTTACCTTTTTTTCAGATTCTCCAGTAATCCCCATCGTTTTTGTGAAAAATACATCTTTATTATGTACAATTGCAACAGAAGCTCCTGGAATGTTCTGCTCCTTTATAAATTTTTCAATATACTTATCTAATGCAATTTTAATATTTTGCTGAGCATAAACTTTAGAATCTGTAATGCATAATATTAATATATTACAAATAATATAAAATAGAGACACTTTATAGATCGTATTCTTCATTATGCTTTGACAGCTTTCGTTTTTTATAACTTACTAAACTAATAAATACTACTACAGAGAACATAAAACTAATCATTATTAATAATAAATTCCACCATTGATTTTCTGAAATACGATATAAAAGATTATACTGAAATGTATTTTTACTATTATTAAATGATCTAGTTAAAAATATTGTGAATGTAGTTTGCGAGATGAGGTAAGTAATAATTGCGATGAATATGCCGCGTAAGATAGGTGTGTTTAATTTCCCTTTTTCATTTTTAAGTTGTTTCATTTTAACTTGTAAATCAATCTCATTTATTTCTAAATAATTTTGAACAAATAATTGAGGTGTACCTAAATCATCTATACTATCTTCACCATGTTCACGACATTCTTGAATATGTTCTAATATTTGTCGCTTAATATTTTTCCTTTCTTCTAAACTAATATCGTATTGCTTTAATTCCTTAAGTACGTCTGTTAAAAATTGCTTTTCTTTACCTATCAATCTATTCCTCATTTCAGAAGCTCTCCTTTCAAACCGCTTTTTAATAATGTTTGAATATCTGATTGCAATTCTAACCACTCATTAATTTTCTTCTCAAGACGTATTTTTCCACTTTCATTAATTTCATAATAAACCCTAACTTTACCACTTTCTGTTACTACTTGATAAGTATTAACCCACTCTTGATTTTTCAACTTAGTTAATATGGGGTAAATACTTCCTACTCCTTTCAATTTTAAATTGTTTACTTCGAGTTCTTTCATAATCTCATAACCATAACTTTTCTTTTTCGACAAAATAGATAATACACACATTTCTAAATGACCTTTAATTAAACTTGTTCTGTCCATAGGATAAATTTAACAGAAATATATACTTCATTCAAGTATATATTTCTGTTAAATCCGAAAAATCAGACAACATAACGAAGATATTACTTGCGAACTGTTTTTACCCCTAACAATCACTTTTATAATATAATAATTACATAATATATTAACTGTTCGTCCCTTTTATATTTCTATCTCTCCTCCATATTATCTTAGTTGAAAATGTAGTATACGGGACATAAAAATACTAAAAAATCCAATTCCTTAATTCTCACATTAAGAAATTGGATCTTCTTTCATTACCTTGTAATACTCATACTGCGTTATTATAAACATTATAAAGAATATACGTTTTATATAAGTTATGCTAATAACACATAAACTAATATAACTTTACTGATTACTCTCAAGACATTCATAAACCGCCATCATCTCACGTTTATCCAATTCGCGAATGCGATTAAAAATTGGTATTTGCGAAACAGCTTCTGTTAATAAGCTCTCATCCACAACATCACTAACTTTTCCAGTTAACCATGTTTGTACATCCACGCCCTCAACAACTTCTTTTAGTCCTTCGTCATTTATACCAGTTGCATTACAAGTTACACATGGGATTGTTAATTTAAAGACACCATCATGCAAATTATCTTCTGTTATAACTTTCTTTCCGTTACAGAATGGACATGGATTACCTTTTTTAATTTTATTAATTTGGGTAACTAACTTTTTGTATCCAAACGCTTCGTATACATACGTAAGTTTTTTATATTTACCATTTGTGAAATACTTATCTATAATGTTTTCTCTCGTTTCATAAACATTAGGGAAATCACAAACAGTTACTCGATTATTAACACTAATGAATTCGATATTTCCTTTTATTTCATCCCAGAATGGTAAAACATTTTGTAACACCATTTCATAGTTTGAAAAGCTTGCCTGTTCTAATTCAAACATTTTCAGTGCAACTTGTGCTTTTCTTGGCAATAAAGAAACATCTTCTGTCAATTTCATATTTCCACCAACAATAGATTTCAATTTATGAAGTGCTGGTAAATCACCGACTACTTTCAACACATCATCAACTGGTTGATTGATAATTTCACGAATATCGAAGTTACCAAATTTAAGCGGTTTATGATGATTTAAAACTGTTCCCTCACAAATTGGACAGGTCATCATTTCTTTAGAAGACTTAATTTCTTCTTTAATAGCTGCTTTTGAAATAACAATATACCCACCGATGATTGTATTAAATCCTACCCATGTTCTGCGTGTCTTTCCTTTTTTATCATAAAATGATTTTTCAAAATATCCGTACCAAAACGTATGCTTTTCTTCTTCTGACATATCGTTATAGCTCTTTGATAAATCGTGACCAAGCTCATTTTTAATTTCCTCAAATAGAAATTCTATTTTTTCATATTGATAAAATTTTAATACTTTCATGATTTCCGGATGGAATAAACCGTCCCAAAATGGAATGTTTTTATCTTGAATTGTAATCTCTTTATCGAAAACTTCAATTTGAAGACGTCCAGAACAAGATGGACAGTGATTGTCCTGTGAATAGAAATCAAAACTTCTCGTGTCTTTATTAGTTGGATGAGCAGCTACAATATGATTAATTAGTCCACCAATTTCATATAAGAAACTATATTGACTATATAAATGTCTTTCAAGATCAATAGCAATAACAGGTGCAATTGTATCAGATTCATATTCGCCATAAATTAAACGGGCCATTGATGATAAACTTTTTAAAATACCACCCTTATAAATGTTTTCCGCATTTTTAAAATAGTTAATATGATTTTCTTCTAAATAGTGAACGCCTTTTTTTTGCTTAAGTGCTGAAGAAATATGTATTTGCTCAGCATTATTCACACTGCTTTTTTGACGATAATAATCTTCATGACTTACTACATCAAGATGCTTTATAGGTTCGGGCTGTCTTTTCCCGAAATCTACAATATAATCAGAGCTTTCTAACATGTAACTATTATGTTCAATCATAATGATAGAGACCGATTCATCTTGCAATATCCCTCTAACACTATCTATAAATTGATTTAAAATATTTTGTGATAAACCTTTTGAAGGCTCATCAAAAATAAATAATGTATGTGGATTTCTTGTGTTTGCAAATAACTCCGAAACTAAATGAACACATTGAAACTCACCTGTTGATAATGTTTGTGTTTTTCGTTCTAACGTTAAATAACCAAGTCCTAATTTAATGAGTAGACTCAAGCGTTTATACGCAATATCTTCATTTGGGAGTTCATCTATAATATCCTCAATCGAACGCTCAAAAATATCATCAATTTCTTCGCTATACTTTGTTAGTTTCTTTTTAATATCTAGGAAAGTGGCTACAGTTGATCGACTTGTAATAGATTGATTTCGATCTTGTCCTACCATAACTAATTTATCTTTTGAATATCGTTTCATGAAATCTGTAGCTAAACATTCATTGACAAGTGTAGATTTCCCACATCCAGATTCTCCTGTAACCGTTACAAGCCTATTTTTAGGAATTTGAAACTCTTCCATTTGGATATTACGGCAATATAATTCTTGGAATGTATAATATTCTGTTGGTATTTCTTTATTTAAATCCCACAGTATTGGTTTTGGTCTTGGTGATTCTTTCACAATTTGTCCACCATATTTTCCGCTACCAGGTCCAAAGAACAATTGCTCATCTGTTGTATCCAATACTGTATCTGAATGATCGATGAGCCAAATTTGATTTTTACAACCTAACTGCTTAATCTCTTCTAATATTTGTAATAATGTTTCGTGATCAAGTCCAACTGAAATCTCATCAATAATAATTACAGCATTTTCACTTACTGCCATAAATTCAGCCAAATAAAGTCTTGTTAACTCTCCACCTGACAACGTACCCATAATTCGATTTAATGTTAAATAACCAATGTTCATATTAATTATATTTTGCAGTATATGTTGCTTTGCATCACTAATATTTAACTCTTCCGCTAACGAAAGAATAGACTCAACACTTAAATCATTAATATTTGAAATTGTATGTGGTTTAGCAAATAAATCTATAGTATGTTGTTCGATTTCTTCGTTATAACGTTTCCCCTTACATTTTTTACATTCAATATTTTTAGTAGTACCACGGCCTTTACAACCAGTACACCAACCTAACTGATTATTAAACGAAAAAACCTCAGGGGAAATATGAAATACTTCGGCAAGTTTTTCGCGAACTTCAGTAAATACACCAGTATGAGTACCTATCGTTGAACGTGGGTTGGAAGAAATCGATGACTTTCCTAGAAAAAGTACTAAAGGCATATCTTCCATCTTAATAGCACTAAAATTTGTTTCCATTATATTAGGAAATAAATATTGATATTCAGCCTTTGGCAATAAAGAAACTAATCGTTTTTTTGATTCTTCGCCAATCGTTTGACAAAAAGTTGTTTTACCCGATCCTGATAAACCAGCGATTCCAAACGACTTATTAAATGGAATAGCTGTATCTAATTTATTTATGTTATTAGCAATTAATTGATTTACTTTCATATTAACCTCTATTCTTATTTTTCATAAAAGTCATTTTTACAGTATAATAATTACACAATAAATATAATTTTTTACGTAATTACCCTCTTACTTCAAGGAACTTATCCTTATATATTTCAAACCACTGTTGCCATTCATCTTTAGAAAATTCTTTTTCTTCTCCTTCTAGAACGGAAGAAAAAAGATCTAAACAAATATGCCAACCTGCTATATCTTTTGGTGTATGATCTGTTAAATCATAAATGTATTCTTTAAGAAGTAAAAGAGTACCATTTTCCTCTTTATGTATTTCAAATCGGACACGATCTTTATCCCAAGTAAATTCAAGCACTGCGTTTACTTGACACTCTAAAATATCAATATTTATAAATGAACCGTCCATCATGTCAAACTTGATTATTCCACCTGTTTTAAGGCTTTCAATCTGTAAATTAGACATCCATTTTTTAAGCTTACTGTTTTCTGTTAAAACAGACCAAATTTCCTCTAGTGTATATGGAAATGTGCGTTCAAATTTTACAATGTATCCATCAGTTAGTTTCCCAATTTCAGCTATCATGTTAATTGCCTCCTTGTACAGAATGTATGTTCTCACTTCATTTTACACGAATATAAATATAAAATAAATATTTATATCACGGAAGTATTAATTTAAAGTTAATAGCGCTGCAAAAACTTAAATATTTTCTAAATCAAGTTATATTATGTTGAGAATGAAATATCAAGTATGTCCCTTTCCTTATTAAATATAAACTTACGCAGAAAAAAAGCCGCATTTGCGACTTTTGAAATGATAAAATTTACTCTTGTTTTTGTTGAGTGATTTAGCGCTTAATCGCATCGACAATTAGCGATGGAAAACCAAGTTTATCGCCTTTATTTCTAGAATCATACCTTTTAGAACGGAAAATAACACCGTCGTTTGCATCCCATTCGTTGTAATAAAACTGACCATTTTCATCACAATATTCAAGTAAAACTACCTCAAATCCAGCAGTTTCAAACATTTTCGTTAATGTTTTATAATTATGAACGATTTTATGACTTGCTGCTGGATGATCTTTCGGACCTGGTCCGCCTATTTGAACTATATTTTGGTACGCTTCATCTTGGAAAAACGCATCAGGAACACCACACCGAATGTGCCCTGCTGGCTTTAAAAATTCATAACAAATTTCTGCTGCCCTTACACCTTCTTCAAATGTAAGGTGTTCCCATACATGTTCAGCTAAAATAGCTGAAATAGAATTGTATTCAAATCTTTCTTCCCACGCAGCTTTATCTAATAAGTTAAGTTCATCTTCCTGCGTTTGAATCCAACCTGGATTATTATTAAACATTCCAGCTCCGACTACTACTTTAATTTCGTCTTGTTTTATTGCCATCAGTTTCACCTCATAGACATTTTAATTTATTAGTATATTCTATGTTTACTATTATCCTTCCTTCTTCGACCAAATTTAATAGCATAAGTCCAGTACAATACCGAACTCATGCTGGAAATTTTTCTAACACAACGATTTTCTAACTTTATGGAATCAGTTTATAATACACAACTGTTTTTATACTATTTATATACGATTTTTCTTACATAAACATAACACACTAAACATTAGCACAAAACCAGTCACGTAAAAACTTGTTGTTCCGCTGCCACCAGTATTAGGAATTACCCAATTATTTTTCACATTTTTCACTGTTAGTTTTTGTGTCCTTACCGCTTCTGTAATTTCTATTTCTATTGGATCTCTAAGTAACATATATCCGTTTGGCGCTTTTATTTCTTTAATCGTATACTTTCCAAATACTAACTGATTGGAAATCACCTTTCCTTTTTCATCCGTTGTTAATCTAGTAACTTCTTTACCTTCTTTATCTAAGACTTGAAATACAGCACCTTTTAGTTTTAGATTAATATCCTTATCATCAACTTTCTCAATTTCAAATTGCCCAGTCGGATCTGGTAATTTCTTATTTCCTATTTTAATTTCTACTACAGTATCTTTTTCTATTTTTACAGCTATTTTATCTTTTAATAATTCATAACCTTTAGGTGCTTCTACTTCCACTAGAGTATAGTTACCTATTGGCAATTCTTTTGATATCGCTTCTCCTTGTCCATCTGTTACTAACTCACCAACTACTTTTTTATTTGAATCTTCAATATGAAACTTTGCTCCTGCTAGCTTTTTATTTTTAGCGCTCGTATCTACTTTTACTAACTTCATTTTCCCCATTGGATCTGGTAATTTCTTATTCCCTATTTTAATTTCTACTACTACATCTTTTTCTATTTTTACAGCTATTTTATCTTTTAATAATTCATAACCTTTAGGCGCTTCTATTTCCACTAGAGTATAGTTACCTATTGGCAATTCTTTTGATATCGCTTCTCCTTGTCCATCTGTTACTAGATCTCCAACTACTTTTCCTTTTGAATCTTCAATTTTAAACTTTGCTCCTGCTAGCTTTTTATTTTTAGCGCTCGTATCTATTTTTACTAATTTCATTTTCCCCATTGGATCTGATAATTTCTTATTCTCTATTTTAATTTCTACCACTACATCTTTTTCTATTTTTACAGCTATTTTATCTTTTAATAATTCGTAACCTTTAGGCGCTTCTGTTTCCACAAGGGTATAGTTACCTATTGGTAATTCTTTTGATATCGCTTCTCCTTGTCCATCTGTTACTAACTCGCCAACTACTTTTTTATTTGAATCTTCAATATGAAACTTTGCCCCCATTAATTCTTTATTATCATTATTACTATCTACTTTTTTTATCTTTACTTTTCCTGTACTAGGCTTGTTCCAATGTTGCCAGTTAAATTTGAAATTGTGAAATTCAAATCCACCAGTTTGTTGTACCGCACCGACAAATGCTTGTCCATTAATTGAACCGCCTTTTGTTTCTAATACAGCATTTGGAGCAAACACACTCCCAACGACACCATACCCCTCTGTTGTAATTTTTTTTGCATTAGGAAAAACCCAAATCACCTTCCCGTATAACTCAGTGAACGGTGAATTAGGAGAATAGGGTTGTGATGTAGGAATTATATCTGTAGCCCTTCCAATATTGTTCGTGTCATATAGAATAGACCCATTTTTAAATGTAACATCTATTGCATCTGAATACATAACGATAAAATCCTTTCCTTTCGCATTAGGTAAAAAGACATCTCTTATATCTAAATTGATTTTCCCTACCAATTCTGATGAAACATAAATATTAGGATTGTTTATATCTTTTCCGATTCCATAACTCATATTTAGAATTGGGGTATTCGTTTTATATTGACCTGCATTTTTACTGACTTGGTTCACTATGTTGTGAAATTCATTAAATTTCGCGTCAATTTCTAGTTTTTCTTTATAAACGATACGATCATAAGAAGATTGTATGATACGATCTGGATCACTCTCTTTTGTCATTACGACTATTCCGTTTTGAATGATAAAGGATTCCTCTCTTGATTTTTTAAATTTTCCAGACAATAACAAGGATGGATATCCTTCATCGTCCCATTTTTCCCCAACTATATTAGATGTTCCCGCTGCTGCACCTACAATCGTATAACCAGATGCATCCATATCACCTTGAACTGCAATTGCTCCTTCAATGTCGCCACCTACTGCTTTATGGTTACCAAAGACTACAGCATTATAACGCGATATATCCCCTAGACCTTCTAAGTTAGTCGTGGAGCCATATGCTTCTTTTGGTGCATATACGACAAAAATTACACATAACATTAACAAAACCATAAAATGAATACTTACCAACTTTAATCGTAACCTCAATTTCTTTGTTCCCACCTTTACCGTATTTTTTCTACAGTCGAATAAAGTGAAACTTTTTTCAGTGAGGATTTACTTTACCCTCTATATACCTTCTTTGCTTATCTCTGGATTTTCGGTCCCACTGCCCATTAAAACAGGATAAATAAATTCATTCTATCGAGTTAATTTTTTCTTATAAATTACGACTAGAAACACACATAATAATAGGATTAAGACTACTACGGTCCACTTATTAAACATAAATATCTCTTTACGCATTTTTTGTTTTTCTTTCTCATTAAACTCCACACGCTCACCACGAACCAGTAATCTATTTGTATTTACTCCATAAGGCGTACATGTAATTAATGTAATATAATCTTTATTTTCCACAATTTTTAAATCGTCCGTTTCGTGTGGTAACACTACTTTAATTTGATCTACTTTATAAGCAAGAACTTTGTCTAAAGAATGAATATAAAAAAGATCTCCTTCACTCAACTTATCTAAATCTGTAAATAATTTTGCTGATGGTAAACCACGATGCCCTGTTAAAATAGTGTGCGTATTTTCTCCACCTACTGGAAGTGAAGAATAATCTAAATGACCTACCCCGCGACTTAATACTTCCTCAGAGGTCCCTTGATAGATTGGTAGTTTTATATTAATTTTCGATATTTCAATATACCCCATTACATCACTTAAATTTAACGCATCGGCATACGCTTGATGATTATTTTTTTCTTCAGAAAATGGATCTGCAAATGTTTTCATGGAAGTTTGAACTTGTTTATTATATTCGGTTGCTTCTTTTTCCCTACGTTCAACTTCTTTCTTTTGTAGTGCTTTGATCTTCTTATCGTAGGAGCTAATCTCAGAATAATGTGCACGAGTCGCCAACCAATTACTAATAGTAGGATATAAAAAAATACCTAATCCTAATAAAAAAATACCTCCTAAAGCAAGATTTCGTTTCATATTTCCACCTCTGCATATACTAAAATATCGAAAAGAGGGAAGCATTTTGCTTCTCCCCTTTTTACATCACTTGGTTACATGTTCCTAAAGCCTTAATTATTAGCAAACTTTTTTCTAAAGAAAACAAATACCGCTGTAGCCATTAACGCAAGGCCTAGTACAGTAAATAGAGTCGTTCCGATACCACCCGTTACAGGAAGAATCCATCCACTTTTATTATTTTCAATCGATAATTTAACCGTTTGATTATTTTCGCTAATCTTTACATCAATAGGATCCTTTAATAATTGATATGAAGCTGTTGTACCATCTTCTTTTGTATAAGTTGGTGCTTTCGTTTCAAAAATTTGATAGTCTCCATACGGAATGTTAATCCATTTAATAACACCATTTTCATCTGATACACCTGTGACTTCTTTACCTGCCACAACAACTATTTTTCCATTTTTATCTTTAAGTACAAACTCCGCACCTTTTAATTTCTTCTTATCAGCACCATCAACTTTTGTTAACTCGATAATTCCAGTTGTCGGAACAACAACTACAGGTTTAGATTCCTTTTCTCCAATTACATTATTTTTATTTATAAAATCAATTTTTGCTCTATTTAAAATTTCTGAACCAGATAGTACTCCTTCTTTTACTTGTGATTTAATTTGTAAATGAAATTCTTTTTTACCATCTAACTTTGTGAAATCTTTTACTGTAGCTGTTACTTTTTGGCCTTCTACAGCGACCTCTACAATGCTTGCATTTACTTCCGCTCCATCAATTTTCACGATTGGTTTTCCTTGAATCATTAAACGATTGTCTAATGTATCTGTTACTACATATTTTTTGTATTCTTTAATGTCTTCTGGAATTAATGTTTTGATATCATAATTGTAATTAGTTAACGGATTAATTGGTAACGCTTCCAAATTACCGTTAATCTTTTTATCAATATTTGGTTCTTCATAGTTTTTCACTTTTACTTTAACTACTGTACCAGAAGTAATTGTTCCATCTTCGTTAATAGTTCCGGAGGTCTTTATAAAAAACTCGTGTTTAGTCGGATCTAGTACATACCCTTTCGGCGCTTTTGTCTCTTGGAAATAGTATTCCCCATACTCTAATCCTTGCACGCGAATATGCCCATTACCATCTGTTGCTAACTCTTTTTTCACTTCTGTACCATCTTTTTTAAATAAAGAGAATACTGCACCTGCTAATGCTTTTTCATTTGCACCACTCTTTACTAAATCAACCGCACCACGTTTAATCTCATTTTTCGGATACATATGAACATCATAGTTTAGCACCTTACCCTCTTGATTCGTTAATGGAATATCCACTGTATACGTATTTGGATTTAGGTTAACATGCGGAGGTCCTGCCACTTCTTTCACTTCATAACGTCCTAGCGGAAGATCTTTTAATACAGCTTGTCCGTTATCATCTGTTACTACTTGAGTTGGAGTTGCTCCCATTACAGGCTTCACATCTTCTTTCACGATTTTCCCATCGTTTGAAATATTTTCAAACGACGCAACCCTTTTCACTTCAAACGTTACACCTTTTAACGGCTTCGCATTTGTTGGTACCTCTTGATTTGCAGAGCCATCTCCTTCTATCCCCTGTGCTCCATCTTTTTCTTGTTCATATTTATGGATCGTTAAAGTACCTTTGGATGGTGAAGCTGCCTTTACTAATACACTAGACCATGTAGAAAATGTTAAGAAAAATATTAAAAGCACACTAAATATTTTTTTCATTTCTCTTATCCCCTTTACTACTTCTATCATTTTAATAATCTCTTTATTACTATTACCCTCTTAAAAGTAATAGTGTGCCAAGTACCAGATTTAAACGAGTAACCTAAAACATAGCCGTCCAACAATCCATTGTTTACAATCACTTATTCACTCTTCTTATTTTCTATTATTACGTTGTCTCCCCGTACGATTTATGTAGTTTCCCCCCTGAATTACACTTATATCTCTACTTCAAAAATCATTACATATTAACTTCTATCGCAAATTTCCATTAATTACTTAACTTAACTTTAATTCATTAATCGCTCCCTTCCTATCCCTATTTAAAATCCAATCTTAATCATTTTTGATACATATAAGCAATGAACAACGAATAAGTGTGACAATTCATATTTTACGTTACTCCCTAAAACTATTACCTGTATATTCAAATAATATGTGCTACTCATGTTAAATTATGGTATTATTCTTAGAAGTTTATAATTTTTATGGATAAAGTTTTTCCGTTTCTACTTATGAAAAAAGGGAATATATAAACATTCAACTATTACACACAACTGTAAGGAGGAATAATATGACTAAAAAGCGCAGTCTAGTTGAGATAGAGTACATTTGTAATATGTTTTTCCAATCTTTTGAAATTCCAGTTTGTTTTTTAGATTGTAACAAAAATATTCTTTTAGAATTTACATCAAAAGATGATTCACATTCGTTCTATAAATCAAAAATAGAACAGTTACATGTGCTTTTTCAAAAAAATGATTCAAATAATTCACCTATCTTCAGAACTCACCAATATTTAGGGCACTTCATTTTAATTCACATAAAGAGCCATTATATGGTGAACGGTACTGTTATTATTGGGCCCTTGACACATGTAAATTTTTCTACAAGTAAAGCGGATAGTAACCTTAATTTTATTTCGAATTATAAAAGAACAAGAGATCATTATTTTTCATTGTCAGTCAAAGATCAAAACTTCTTTGTGAATATAGCAATATTGTTCTATAACATTCTCTATAAAAAAAATTCAAATGTAAGTACCTTTTCAAATAACAGTGACTCATTTCATGTAAGTCATAGCAGTATCTTAAACGAGGATGTATATATTTCAATGCAAAAAAACGAATCTATCTGTCATAATTTGTATATAGAGAACCAACTACTTGGAGCTATAGAAAACGGGGATAAACAAAGCGTACTCAAATATTATTACGAATTCCAACAAGAGACTTTTTCATCCTTATCTTCGTTCCATCAATTAAGACGTCATAAAAACATTTGTATTTCATCCATCACACTTGCTACTAGATATGCTATAAAAGGAGGACTTCCTTCCGGGATTGCTTACAAGATTTACGATCTACACATCCAAAAGACAGAGGGTTTAAAAGACACAGAATCTGTTTGGGATTTATTAAGAAATGTTTTCTGTACTTTTGCAGACCGTGTAAAAGCACAAAAAGTACAGAAATACTCAAAGACTATCGTTATTTGCAAAAACTATATTTTTGAAAATATTTACAATCAAATATCTGTTAAACAACTTGCTAAATTTGCAAACGTAAATTCAGATTATTTATCTATATTATTCAAAAAAGAAGTCGGTATTTCATTAATTGAGTACATTCAACGTGAACGAATTGAAGAGGCAAAAAAATTATTAACTTTCACAACCTATCCCTTATCAGACATATGTGCTTCGCTCAACTTTAGTGATCAAAGCTATTTTACTAAAATTTTCAAAAAATTCACTAACGAAACACCTGGTAAATACCGAAAATCTCATGTTGTCATATAGAGTTAAACTTTCATTAAAACAAAGTGTTTTTAGTAACTTATCAATGGCAGATTAAAATTACTTCCACATTCATGACCTTTTGAATTTAGGCTATTTTTAAATCAAAAAAACACGTTACTATTCTTTTATTTGAATGAGAATAGTAACGTGCTTTATATGTAATGTAGGTCTGTAGGCAAAATAGCGTCCAAATGCAAAGTTTTATAGAAGCAAAATACACCACTTAAATACTAAAATCTTATTAAGTAAAAAATTCATCTAATAATTATTGTGTGAGAAATAATTCCTACTATTATTTTTGTACCTTTCTAAATTTGCGAACGAAAGTGAGTACGGTACCTGCAATAACCATCCAAATGCCCATTGTTGCACTGTTAGTTGTACTAGCGCCCGTGTTTGGAAGTTCTTTATATGTAGATTCTTTTTTATCGGAATTACTGTTGTTCGGGATATTATTGTTATTAGTAAGGCCATTAGCTTTGCTGATGTCTTTATCTTTCACCAATACTTTTTGTATTGTATGAACCTCATTACCTACGGAATCTTTGACACTATATATTACTTCAAAAGTACCAGCTTTAGAGGTATCTACAGTTCCTTCATACGTTACGTTAGAAGTAACGTCACCGTCCTCTTTATCAGTAGCTAATACTCCTACCATTGGATCAAATTGATCTCCCTCAGTAATTGTAGTTGTAGCAGGTACTTTAAGTATTGGTATTTCATTTTTAACTTCATCTCTAACTTTGACCGTTACAGTTTGTTTCGCAGTTACTTCATGACCTTTAGAATCTGTCACTGTGTATGTTAATACGTAAGTATCGGCTTTAAAGGTATTTACTTCACCATTAACTTTTACTTTAGAAGTAAGATCGCCGTCTTCTTTATCAATAGCTAATACTTTTGCCATAGGATCGAATGAATCTCCTACATGAATTGTCGTTGCAGTAGGCACTGTTAATGTGGGGTTTAAATCTAATGTTTCTCCATTTCTCTCTACAATTACCGTCTGTGTAGCCATTGTATTCCCGCCTTGAGAGTCAACGACCGAGTAGTCCACAATGTATGTACCTGGTTTAGAAGTATCTACATCGCCTTTATATTTTACTTTATTTGTTAAATCACCATCTTCTTTATCAACAGCTTTTACATTACTCATCGGTTCAAACGTATCTCCAACACGCAGTGTAATTGTAAGTGGTACAGTTAATTCAGGAAGTTGGTTTTCTGCAGTTTTTTCGTTTTCTTTCACTGTTCCTTTAATTTTTGCTGCATCAAAAGCTTTTTGGACCGCTTCAACCTCAATTGAGTTCGCACCATATTTGTTTGTTGCAACTTTCAGACACGCTATTCTTAATTCAGAGAAATTAGAAGTCATGTTCAATTCATCTGTATTTGCATAATAGAAAATATCAAACATTTTATCTTCACCAATACCATTTACAGTTACACCGTTCTGAGTTCCACCTTGTGCAATTAAATACGCGACTTTATTAATAATACTTGAGTTGAAATGAACGCCCTCATTATCTTCTCCGTTTAAATCACTGTATTTGCTATAATCATCTGGATAAGGTAATCCATTAATAAATTTGACTGCAGATGGATTCTTCATATTACGAAGAACTAATCCAGTTTGTTCTCCTATTGTCCAATTAAATTCCCCATTATTTATGTATTTCTCAATAGCCGTTCCCATAATATCAGATAACGCCTCGTTAATTGCCCCAGATTCTCCGGAAAATTCAAGATTAGATTCGCTAGATGTAACCGCATGTGTAAATTCATGGCCCGCTATGTCAAACGCTTTCACCATTGGATCACCATATATTAGCATACTAACATTGCTAATATTAGCACTAAATGCATTCCCCCAATTTTTAGGATCATTTGTTTCTCCAGAATCCCATGCATGTACAACTGATACTACTTTTTTCCCCTTATTATCAAAACTATTACGTTTATATTTATCTTTATAAAAATCATATACCTTTGTTGCTAAGAAATGAGCACTTACCGCCTTTGGATCATTAAATATTGTTGAAGTGCTAGTTGCTAATATACCAGGATAATAACTGTCTTCAAAACTAATATCTCTATAATTTACATCATATGTCTCAATTCCTTGCCCCCTTGTGTAATCAGCAAGTGCATATGTTCCATTACTTTGTTCAGAAATACCGAATGTGCGAATTATACCTAAATCATCTTTACCTGTTCCGGTTAATGATTTGACATTGCTTTTTTTACTCGCCTCAATAGATTCAACATGCTCTTCACTTACTTTTAAACCTGACTCTTGCACCATATTTTTCAACATATCACCATTATTAGCATTCACTAAATAAGTTCCAGATACATAGTTTGGTGTTGCAGCTGTAAATGTAACTTGATATGCATTGCTAGCCTGCCCATTATTTTCATTTACAAAAATAACTTCCTTGACTTCTGGATCAGAAATAAATTTAATATCGTTCCCGTACTTCGTATAAATAACTTGTTTTGCATCTTCTTTTGATAAATTAATTGGATTCTTTAAATCTTCTTGTGTTAAATTTTGTGCACTTTCTCCTGAAACACTTTTAATAATCCCCTTTTTATCTACATGAGCAGTCAATTGGTGTCCATACACTTCTTTTCCTTCATATATTTGTTGCATACGAACAAGTGTAGTCCCATCATAAGCCCCACGTTTTTGAACAACCTTGTAATCTACCCCTTTGTCTCCACTAACTTGTTTTGGAGACAAAGCATGCTCCGTCTTTTCCTTAAGTGCATCTTTCACTACATTCTCAGGCGCCTTTTGTGATGGTTGTGTAAGTTCACCTGTACGGAACGAATCCTCTTGAATTTCAACTTGCATTGGATCCTTTTCCTCTGCATAACTTACTCCATATGGTGTTACAGTTGTTAGGGCTAATCCTGTTGTTAATGCAACTATAGCTATTTCTTTTTTATTTTTCATGTTATTTCCCTCGTATAATTCCCTAAAATATGAAACTGCTTAAATGTATTCCTATCAAAAATAGAAGAATAAAAAGTACGACACATTACGCAAAACTGTATTATAAAAAGATGACTTCTGTAGCAAACAAAAGTCATCCTTTCAATATGTAATATCTCTAATATTTTTTTAATGCATAATTTCTATATAAAAAGAAAAAAGCATTCATTAACGAGCGTTTTGCATTACTTTTATTAGGTCATTTATATTTTCAACTTTCTGCTGAAACTGATCAAATCTGCTATGTAGCAATGAAGGATTCTTATCTTCAGTTGAAATAACTTTTTTTAATTCCTCTTCTAATTTATCATATGTATCAAAGAAATTATCAAATTCTACACTTACAAGTTCTTCATTTTCACGATAAAATCTTTTTGATTCTATATAAGTCATATATGATTTATTTAAAAATCCTAATGAAATTAAATATTTAGAAGTGTTTTCTTGATAAATAGCAATATCACATGCTGTTTTAATATCAGAATAAGTTTTTTGAACGAAACAATGTAATTCAAAAATCTTAAACTTTAATCCATTATTCATTTCATCCCCTCCCACCCTATCTATTCTACATAAAAAAAGAATATTATACAAAGTAAAATATCAATATAGTACAAAAATAAAAAGCGTAAGAATAATTCCTTCCGCTTTTTATATCAAAACATACATTTCATATTGTGCTAAAGAATTCTTTTCAAATCCAGTTTTCTTTAAAAATCCTTCTAGTAAATTGTTGTTTGGAAACCCCATTGATAAACTTGTTACATTCAACTCATCTCTTGCTACTTGTAATAATTTTGATCCAATACCACGATTTCTATAGTCTTTGTCTACGAAAAGAAAACTAATTTTACCTTGTTCATTCACACATATAGCACCCTTTAAATCATTATCGACATATGTGCCGTAAAATGTATTATTTGTTTTTTCGATGTAATCCATATCATTTTGCCAATTTATATGGAAGTGTAACCATTTCTGAACTTCAAGTTTAAAAGATGGAAAATCTAATTGTTTTACTTCCATTCCCTTGCAATCTTTATTTTTTATTTCAGTCATATCTTTTAAATTATAATAAGATAGATCGTACACTTTTTCATAGCCTAATTTCGTATAAAAATGAATCGCTCGGTCATTGCCTACAATAACTTCAAGAAAAAGTTGCTTACACTCATTTTGAAGCGCCTCTTCTTTATGCAGTTCAAATAACTTTTGACTCACACCAATACCGCGGTAATTAGGATGAACCGCTAATGTTCCACAGCGCATTGTTTTTATGTTTGCATAATCCTTTATCCCGCCAAGTATTACACCAACAGATTTATTATCGTCTAAAGCAAGAAAGGAATGTTTTAGTGAATTCCCTTCTGGTCCAAAAAATCTTTTTATAAAATCTTCTTTTGAAACTTCCATTTTAATAATGTAATCTGAAAATCCATCTTTAAAAGCTTCATACACTAAATCGATACTTACTTCACTGCATCTTTTGTATTGAATCATATAAAATTATCCCTCACTTACTCGTGTTAAATTTAACATTCAAATACATAAAATGTACTAGTTCCACTCTACCCATCATTCTTTAATTTTTAGTTCTACCATTTAATTTGAAATAAACGGGCATTTTCCTACATATCTCTCACTATTAATTTGTTTTATAACAAACGGTGCAATATCACTATTTTGAATTTTGATTCCTGGCATATCTACTAAACTCTCTTTTATATTTCTAATTCCATTTCCTTCCATAACAAATGGTAATCTAACAATTGTCCAATCTACATCACTACCTTGAATAGTTTGCAATTCTTTATATTTATCTTGCATCATCTTTGATAAAAATACTTTAAACAAGGTAGCTCCTATTTTATTTATAATACCCTTTTGATCTCCTGTAACATCTAAAGAACCTCCAGAAATCAGTATATATCTTTTTATTTCAAATTCTTTCATTGCTTCTAAAATATGCTTCGTTACTGTACTAAAAATATAAGATTCATTTTTTGGTTGACCAACCGCATTAATTACAACTCGACAACCTTTAAGTAATTTCCGTATTGAAGAAAAATTACGTGCATCTCCATTAATAATCTCTAAATTTTCATTTGTTATTTTGATATTATTAGGATTTCTTGTTAATATTTTTACTTGATATCCCTTTTCTAACGCTTCGTTTACAAGGAATTTCCCGGCTTTTCCATTTGCACCTAGAATAGCTATTCTATTTGTACTTTCCAATATTAACCCCTCTAACTATCTATTATTTACTACATTAATCTCATACACTCGTAAAAAAGCAATTAAATGTTCGCACGCTCGTTCACATGCTAACATTTTAAAGATTTTTTGTTCCTCTTTCGTTTTATCATTTGCTTGATCTGAAGCAGCTTTTAAACATAGAAAAGGCTTGTTATTGATTTGGCATACATAAGCGAATGCTGCTACTTCTTGATCAACCGCTAATGCTCCATATACAGTATGGAGTAAATATCTCATTTCTGAACTACGGATACGTTGATCTCCAGATAAAAATGTACCGAAATGAATCGGTTCATATGATCGGATCTTTTTTATTCTTCTTACAATTGACTTTGTTGTTTCAATAGGTGCTGTTCTACCATTATATAAATTAAAAACATCCTCCCCCGAACCAGCTGCAGTAACATCGTGTTGTATTGCATTAAGGGCTACTACAATATGACCATTTTTCACCTTATTTGATAAGCTTCCGCATATCCCTGTCATAAACAACTCATCTGGCTGAAACTCACTAATTAATAATTGTACACAACTTGCACAACTTACTTTGCCAACTCCAGTTATAACAGAGATAACTTCCAAATTATTTATATAATGAAAATGAAATTCCCAAGCTGCTCTTTTTTCAATGCGTTCACTTGGATAATATTGATGCAAATACGTAAGTTCTGGTTCCCATGCGGATACGATTGCAATACGTTTCATTACACGCTTCACTTCCCCCATTGTTGTCATTTAAATAAGTTATCTATGCTTTCTCGTTCATAATCTGGAATCCACTTTTTATATTTCTCATATAAGTTTCGTATTGTTTCTTTATTCTTCGCAATCACTTCACATCCTCTATCATCGTAAATATACATGATAATATCTTTTGTTGTATTTATGAGAAATACATCTGGATAAGAAATTTCTTTTTTGCATCCAAAACGAGGATAAAGACCTGGAAAATCTTCATGATTTGCAGCTTGAATAAGCTGTTTATACTTTATATCGCTAGCAAAACATTTTAACGAAAATTGATATGTACAATATAAATCAGCTTCTTCATCTTCAAATAGAAAAGGTAATGTTTCTTGTCTTAACTTGAAATTTAAATCCCTCTTTTTAATAAAACTATTGTATACATTTATTTTCTGCGGATTTTTCACATTTTCCTTTTTAAATCGATAAACATTTGTTACTAAAAACACTTCATCTTCTTTTGAAAATATATCTTCAAACAAGTATTTATTATATGTATAAAGTTGAGTGAAGTATTCCATATTTAAATCGTCAGTTCTTTCGACATTTGGGCATTTCCCTTTCCCAAAATGAAAATGCAAATAATTTCCCCACTGAAAGTATATATGTGGTACTAATGTAACTCCAGGAAATATTTGATTCATATACTCTTGTAATTGCATCCCCATATCCTTTCTACTCTACAATTTCTTTTAACTGCCAATATGCTTCTTCTAGCCACGGGTGTACAACTTTCAACGTTTCTTTTCTATCCCACAAATATGAAATATATACGAAAGCAGCATGTTCTAAAGATTTTTCTAATCCTTTTTTTACTTCTACTAAATATAGCGGTGTACCATTTTGATCCCATTCTATTTTATCAGCAACAAATAACACTAAATCCATTTTCGTTGCATGTTTACGTAGTGTAGTATGACAACAAATTGCATTTAAAATCTCTTCATCTTCCACTTTAAATATCTCTTTTGCAATTATTCTCGACAGTTTTTGATGAATAATCATCGGGAATTCTCGTTCTTCTTGTAATATCTCTATTCCAAATTTCTCAGCAACCGCAACCCGCTCTTCATTCGGAAAGATTGCACTAATATCATGTAAATATGCTGCCATTGCTGCCTTTTCCTCATTTTCATGATACTTAATCGCAATTTTTCGAGCTTCATTTGCCACCCGAATTGAATGTTTATATGTAAGCTCTTTTTTGTATTTTAATAGAAAAACTTTTATATCATTTTCAATTTTCCCAGTCGGAGTAAATGAATAAATATCTTTATATAACATCGTAAGTCAGTCCCCCTTATTCCAAACTTTCGATATAACGTTGTATTCAAATATCCTTTTTATTTGTATTCGTTATGAATGTTTTAATCCCTTTTTTATACGTTACATGAAATTTTATGTGGAATCATTGCTACAAAATACATAAATGTTTGATATTATAGTAATGTTAATGATTTGTTAGGAAAGGAACTACATAATGAATAAAAATATATTAATTATTGATGATGATAAAGAAATTGTTGAATTACTTGCTGTTTATTTGCGAAATGAAGGCTATAACATTTATAAAGCATATGATGGCGATGAAGCATTACAAATGATTTCTACATATGAAGTTGACCTTATGATTTTGGATATTATGATGCCAAAACGAAACGGATTAGAAGTTTGCCAAGAGGTTCGTGAGAATAATACTGTACCTATTCTTATGCTAAGTGCAAAAGCAGAAGATATGGATAAAATATTAGGTCTTATGACTGGTGCAGATGATTATATGATTAAACCATTCAATCCATTAGAATTAGTAGCTAGAGTGAAAGCTTTACTACGAAGATCATCTTTCCAAAATGCCACTTCCTCTAAAAATGAAAATGGTATTATTCGTATTCGTTCTGCTGAAATACACAAACATAATCATACAGTTAAAGTCAATGGAGAATACATTAAACTTACATCTATTGAATTTGATATTTTATATTTACTTGCGAGTAATACGGGAAGAGTATTTAGTTCCGAAGAAATTTTTGAACGCGTTTGGAATGAAGATGGTTATGGTTCAAATAAAACTGTAATGGTCCACATTAGTAATTTACGAGATAAACTTGAGACAGGTATGAATGGAGAGAAGTTTATTCATACCGTTTGGGGAGTAGGCTATAAAATTGAGAAATGAAGCATTTGATATATTAAAAGATATCCCAAAATGGAAGTTGATTTTTTGGTTTATGTTAGCCATCACACTTACTCCTATTACTGAATTAATTATATATCGCCTTGTTACAAGTGTAATTGAAAGTTCACTTACGTTAAGTGAACTCGGCAAAGAATTCATTAGAATTTTTGGATATGAAAAATATAAAGGAATAAGGGAATCTCTATGGATGATGATTGTATCTTATTTGTTTTTATTTTCTATTTTCTCATCCTACCTATATATTTTTTATCGTCATGAAAGAAAGCTTTACTATGAAACTTGTATTAAAAAAATGATAGAAGAGATTCGTTATATTGCCGATGGAAACTTCAATCATAAAGTTTCTATCGTAAATCATAATTATCTGGAAGAGTTAGCGACCGGGGTTAATCAAATTGTTGAACAATTGAAAGTCTCAATTGATGAAGAGAGACAGGCCGAACAAGCTAAAAGTGAATTAATTACAAATGTATCACATGATTTACGTACTCCTCTTACTTCTATAGTTGGATACGTAAATTTAATCCACCATGATAATTATAGAGATGAAGTGGAATTACGCTATTACATACAAGTCATTTACGATAAAGTAACACGTCTTAATGCATTAATGAATGACTTGTTTGAATATACACGTGTTCAGAATAAAGAGTTAAGCTTATATTCTGTTCCCATTGATATTGTAGAGTTACTTGGACAATTAACTGTTCAATTCCGTATACAAGTTCAAGAAGCTAATATAGAATGTCGACCTTCTTTTCCATCTCAAAAACTCATGGTATTAGCTGATGGAGACAAATTAGTACGTGTGTTTGAAAATCTTATTATAAACGCTATCGCTTATGGAAACGACGGTGGCTATATCGACCTTGCTGCCTATGAAAGCAATAATATGATTACTATAGATATAACAAATTACGGCCAACCTATTCCTAGTACAGATTTACCTCATATTTTTGAGCGCTTTTATCGCGTTGAAAAATCTCGCTCTACGAACACTGGTGGATCTGGTCTCGGATTAGCAATAGCAAAAAGTATTGTTGAATTGCATAAAGGAACAATTGAAGTATATAGTGATGATAAAAAAACAACTTTCACTGTAAAACTACAACAATATAAATGTTAATAGAGCTTAACTTTAGGTCCAATTCCTTATCATAAAAGGAATTGGACCTTTTATTTTCCATTAACATCCAAAATTTAATAATCCTTTATAATTCTTTAGAAATTCTTTACCTTTTCTTTCTTCCTAATTAAGCATTCCTTTTTACAATAGTATTATCGATGTCATAATAGGAGGATCGCTTATGCAATTCCTGAAAAAGTTCACAATTTTATTATTATCTTTTGTTATTACAGCACTTATCGTTTTATATTTTTATCTTTATGTAAATGGTCCAATTATTCAAGCTAAATCAGCTATTTTAATAGATGCTAATTCAGGTGAAGTTGTTTTTAAAAAAAATGAAGATATTTCTATACAGTCAGCTACTTTATCTAAATTAATGACAGAGTATATCGCAATGGAACAACTGAATGAAGGAAAAATACAATTAGATGAATTAGTAAAAATAAGTAACGAAGTTTTTCGAGCAGAAACAAGTCCTATACAAGTAACTTCGAAAGATAAAACGACAGTTCGTGATTTACTTCATGCATTGTTTTTGACAGGGAATAATCGTTCCGCACTTGCCCTTGCAGAACACATTGCTGGAAACGAAGATAACTTTACACTTTTAATGAATGAAAAAGCAAAACAACTAAAGTTATCACAACCATCCCCGTTTCTAAATGCTACTGGTATGAATAACGATACAAATAAGCAAACAAATACAACAGCCATAGATGTAGCGAAACTAGCGACACAATTAGTAAAAGACTTTCCAGATGTATTGAATATTACGAAACTAACCTCTTACCAATTTACCTTCAAAGATTCAAAAGTGTTCAACACAAATAAAATGATTTATTCCCTTAATAAAAACATTAATCTCCAAGGTGTTGACGGCTTACAAACTAGTTTTTCAACTAATGGTAATTATAGTTTTGTCAGTACAGCAAAACGAGGAGATACTAGACTTATTTCTGTAATATTAGAATCAAATGAAGAAAACAGTACCTTTATTGAAACAAAAAAGCTACTACAGTACGGTTTTGATCCATCCTCGTACTCTTCACTCCAAGCTTTTAAAGATGCTGTTACATCTTGGACAGTATTGCTTCAATTTAAAAATTTAATCATACAAACATTGTTGATTTTCTTCATTATTACATTTTTAATGTTTTTACATATACGCCAAAAAAAATCCGAGGATTTCAACTAGGAAATCTTCTTATATATAAAAAACGGCTTACATTTATAGTGCAAGCCGTTTTCTACATCTATAGTCCTCTTCCAATTAAATTCGCTGAAACAGGCTGAAGCTTTAACTCTCTCGCCCATATAGATAGCTGACCAATGTGATGAATTTCATGTACAATTACATGTCTTAAAACTTCACCGTATGTATATGTTTTATCTGTCCACGAAGCTTTTAATATCTTACATTCTAGGCTAGATGACCACACCTGCAAAAAAACTTCTAATTCTCGTTTATATAAATCAGATAACGCTTTCACTTTTTGGATTGATTGATAACTTTTAAATTGCGGTTCATTATCTTCTTTTCCTTGAAGTGCGCTAATCCAGCTGTATTCAACATCGACAATATGGAATAATGTTTCTAAAATACTCCCAGCACCCCCTACACGCTTGCGGAGTAATTCTTCCTCTGAAAGTTGTTCACACCACTTAAACCAGTCATCCCTTACTTGCCAATTGTATTGAAATAAAGTGTACATATTTATCTCTCCCCCACCTCAATAATCCACTTAATAGCATCTACTACATAATATGGTTCATCTTTTTGAATATAGTGACCACTTTGTTCTGCAATTACAAATTTATTATTGCTTGATAATCGTAATAAATCTTCTTGCAATTGTAACCATTTCAATTGTGCAGCTGGCGAATAAAAAGCTTTTTTACCAGCAGCTAACACGGCAAGTGGAATATTCCCCATTGACTGACAATGTTTATCTACTTCACCTAGACTAAACATAAACTCTTCATAAGAACTTTCATATACAAACTGTTTATTGTAAGCATCTTGAAATTCTGGAGACATGATTGGTAAAAATGCTTCTTTATAATTTTCTGGTGTCGAATCCACCAAAACGATTCCCAACATATCTTCAGGATAAAAAGTCGCAAATAAACGTGCACTTCTACCGCCAAAAGAATGCCCTACAAAAATATAAGGTGGTTTCAATTGTATTTGCTCCAAGCAACACCTTAAATCCTTTACCATTTCAGAACTAATACGCCTCTTAGAACTCTTCTCACTTTTCCCTAATCCCGCTCGATCATATGTAAGGACCGTCCCATATTCCGTCAACTCTTCAGCAATATGGTCCCATGTCTTTGAATAATCGCCATAACCTGCCTCCATTATAATAACTGGCTGCAGCTTCTTTCCTTGGAACTTTTTCGTATACATTTTAAAATCGTCAACTTGTACATATTCCTCTATACATTTAACCATTTACAATCACTTCTCTTCGGCCAAGTTCCTCTACAGCATGATTCATTATTTCACTTACAGATAAAGATCCATCCAATACAATATCCGAATTCGGCTTAACAGTATGGATTGCCTCTAAATAAGCTTTTCTCGCAAATGTCATGTAATGTTTCAAATCATTATGTATTTCATCTATTGTACCTTCTTTAAAATCCCGCAAAATTCTTCTAGCCATCGCAATATCTAAAGGCGTGTCGATAAATATAGTTACATCAATGAATTGTCGCATTTCACTATTTAAGTATGCAAAAGGATAATCTACAATAATATAATCTACGTTACTATCTCGTATAAGATACTGAATATCATGAATTAATGGTGTAAGTACCCATTCATCATAATTTGCTCCATCATCAATCCATTTACAAATATCAGCAGGACAGTTATCAAAGTTATAGCTATCAAAATAAAGAGCTTTTGAGTTTTCCAACTCATTCGTTAATCTTTCTGTAACAGTAGTTTTACCTCCCCCTGAAACAGCTGCAATTGTAATGATTTTCGTTTTTTTCATAATTCCCCACCATACCCCATTTAATTACCATAATATAATTACAGATAACTATTATTTTTTATCGCTCCATTCATATTCTAACATACTCATTTCCCATAAATTCCAATACGTTTCACCTACTTTTTTTGACTCTCGTAATAAACCTTCTTTTACAAATCCTATTTTTTCATAACATGAGATGGCCGACGTATTAAAATCATAAACACCAAGAGTTACTCTATGTAGTTTTAATTCTTCAAATGCAACTTGTAGTATTGCCTTCATCATATGTTTCCCTATAGAACGTCCTCTCATTTTCGTATCACCAACTAGCACTTTTCCAATCCTTGCAGATTTATTTATATTGTCTATCTGCCCAAGTGAAATATGACCAACTACTTTCTTAGACTCTTCATCTATTACTTTAAATGCAAGTGTATTTGAGCTTTCTATATAATTTTCTAATTGTTGTTCATTTAGGGGATATGCAAATGCATTTCCTGACCATTGTATTAAAAACTCTTCGGAGTCAATCCAATCTATTAATTGCTTGAAATCAGATTTTTTAAAGGTCTCTAGTTTAATCACTTTTATGCTCCTTTCATACATCATACTTTATAGCCCAAAACTTATTTCTATACAAAGAATATATTCTCCTTTATATGAAATTAAAATAAAGCCATTCTTAAGAATGGCTTTACAAAAAAGCGAAATTACTCTTTTTCCCTATGTCAACAATGGCTCAATCGCTTCAATTTTACAAACTGAAATAATTACTGTAACTACCCCAGCACTATTAGCAAGCCTTACAACATCACAAGTGACTGAAGAAACAGTTCCTGCATAATTATTACTTCCTGTTGTAATGCGCACTGATCTGTTTACTAACTTTCTCAGCTCATCTCTAATTCCTTGTACACAGCAACAGTCACATGCCTTATTTTGTTCTTCATGTTCTTTTTTACACTCTTCAAAAACGTCCCAACAATCATCCTGTTTACATGAACACTTTTTTCTAGAATTACTATAACGATATCCCAAAATCTCACCCCCTAATCATTTCTATTAATATAGTATGTTCACTAGCTTCAAAGTGTACGAGGCAAAAACATAGAAAAGAAAAAACAAACAATTGTACTAAATTAAACTTATACAAAAAAACAAATACATTGCTGTATGAACTCCCAGTGAATATACTGGTAATCCTCGCATTAATAACTACTCTTTTCTAATCAGTGAAATGCAAAAAAATAAAAACTGACCTCTATCAATTAGAGGTCAGTTCATATTATACATACTTTATATCTTATAATTTACTAGACTGTAACCCCTGAATAAATGGAACTACTTCAGGATTTACAAGTGATGATAAATCACCTAATTCTTTTCCTAAGTAAGCAGCTTTAATGACACGTCGCATTACTTTAGAATTACGTGTTTTCGGTAAATCTTCTACAACGTGAATATCTTTTGGGCATAATGCTTTTCCGATATGAGAGTTTACTAAACTCATTAATTCTTTCTTTAACTCTCCTGTGAATGTTACATTATCCCTTAGTACTACAAAACAATGACAAACTTCACCTTTTACATCATCAGGTACACCAATCGCAGCAGCTTCTATGACATCATTATGCTTCACAAGAATAGATTCATATTCAGCAGGTCCAATACGTTTTCCAGCAATGTTTAACGTATCATCTGAGCGTCCTGTAATAATATATTGCTCACCATCATAAATCACCCAGTCACCATGAACCCATTTATTTTCAAAACGTGACCAATATGTGTTCACATAACGCTCATCGTCTTCCCAGAAGCTTTTCGTCATGCCAACCCAAGGTTTTTCTAAACATAATTCTCCAACTTCATCACGAATTGGATTACCTTGATCATCGAGCACAACCGCTGCCATTCCTGGTAAAGATGCATTAAAACTAATTGGTGCAATTGGTTTAATAAGGACGTTTCCGAAAATCCCACCAGAAATTTCAGTTCCGCCTGAATAGTTACAAATTGGTACATTACTTTTTCCAACTGTTTCAAATAGCCACATCCAAGGATCTGGATTCCAAGGTTCGCCTGTTGACGCGAATACTTCTAAACTCTTGAGTGAATGTTTATTCACATATTCATCACCTTTTGCCATTAACGCACGAATTAATGTTGGTGATATACCAAGATGTGTAATTTCATATTTATCAACTGTCTCCCATAACCGATCTGCTTCCGGGAAATCTGGAACACCTTCGTACATAACCATCGTTGCCCCATTAATAAGAGAACCGAATAGTAAAAATGGTCCCATCATCCAGCCCATATCAGTTACCCATAATACACGGTCACCTTGCTTGATATTCATTCCAAATCCTGCATCAAATGCAGCTTTCAAAGGAAAACCAGCATGTGTATGTACTGTTCCTTTCGGTTTTCCAGTTGTTCCAGAAGTATATATAAGCATTAATGGGTCATCACTGTTCATTTCTTCTGCATGTACAAATGGCTTTTCTTTTTCTAACGTACTCCATGAAAAATCATAATTATGTGGCGTAAAGTCATTTCCTGCATGACGCACGATAACGACTTTTTCAACAGTCGGACAATGTTCACAAGCTTTATCTACTTCGTCTTTTAATGAAACAACTTTACCTCGACGTGAAAAACCATCTGCAGTAATGATCATTTTTGACCCTGCAGCTTGCACACGTGTCATGACTGCATCAGACGCAAAGCCTGAGAATATTGGTGAAATAATTGCACCGATTTTCATAACAGCTAGCATCGCAACAACTGTTTCTGGAATCATCGGCATATAAATTGTTACACGGTCGCCTTTTTCAATACCAGCATGTTTCAAACCGTTTGCAACGCGGCTTACCCAGTTGTCAAGTTCTTCATATGTAAATAATTTTGAAGTTCCATTTTCTCCCTCGTACTGAAGTGCTGGTTGTTTTCTTGTTTCATCATCTGCAAGCCAGCGTGATAAAACTGATTCTACAACGTTACATGTTCCACCATTATACCACTGTGCAAACGGCGTACCATTCTCTAGGTCTAGCACGTCTGTATAAGGTTTCATCCATTGATAGCCTACCGCTTTCTCAGCTTCTCCCCAAAACCAAGCTGTTTCTTCGATTGACTTATTATAAAACGTTTCATAATCTTCATATCCCAATGATTTCATCCAACCATATAAACGCGTTTTTTCTTTATACTCTTCTGTTGGAAACCAAACTGCTTGTTTCAATGTTTTCCCCTCCTTGACTTTTTGAGCAAGAAAGCCCTAAATAGGGCTTTTAAACTGGATAAACAGGGTGTTTACGATTCGTAAATACTTGATATTTACTCATATACATTTCGAATCGTCCTTTTAACTCTTCTCTTAAATTGTTTGGATGAACAATACCATCAATGACCATCTCTGATGCCAAATGGTAAATATCAATATCCTTTTTATACTCTTCACGTTTTTCAGCAATGAAGCTATCACGCTCTTCTTCTGGTAAAGCTGCAATCTTATTTGCATATACAGCATTGACCGCAGCTTCTGGTCCCATTACCGCAATAGAAGCTGTCGGTAATGCAAGGCAGCAATCTGGTTCAAAGGCTGGACCTGCCATCGCATATAAACCAGCACCATACGCTTTACGAACAACGATAGAAATTTTCGGTACAGTTGCTTCACTCATTGCAGAAATCATTTTTGCACCGTGACGAATAATACCAGCACGCTCTACTTTTGTACCAATCATAAATCCAGGTACATCTGCAAGGAATAATAATGGAATATGATATGCATCACATAAATTAATAAACTTCGCTGCTTTATCAGCTGAATCGTGGAATAATACGCCGCCTTTCATACGCGGTTGATTTGCGATAATACCAACTGGCTTACCATCAATACGTGCTAAGCCTGTAATTAGTTCTTGAGCAAATAATTTTTTTACTTCATAGAAAGAACCTTCATCAATAATTCTGTTAATGAGATCTTTCATATTGAAAGGAGCATTTTGATTTTCTGGAATGATTTGTTCTAACGTTTTTTCGAATTGTTTCGGTTCTTGAGGTGTAACCAATGGAGTCTTCTCTAAGTAGTTGTTTGGAAAATATGAAATGTATTGTCTTGCTTGTGTAATCGCATCTTCTTCGGTCTTACATAAAACATCTCCGCATCCTGATACTGAGCAATGCATACGAGCTCCGCCCATCTCTTCTAAAGTTACTTTCTCACCGATAACCATCTCAGCCATACGAGGAGATCCTAAATACATAGATGCATTTCCTTCCACCATCATAACAACATCACAAAAGGCTGGAATATATGCACCACCAGCTGCAGAAGGTCCAAATAATAAGCATACTTGCGGGACTTTACCTGATAATTTCACTTGATTGTAGAAGATTCTTCCTGCACCACGGCGCCCTGGGAACATTTCTACTTGATCAGTGATACGCGCTCCAGCAGAGTCAACTAAATAAAATAACGGAACACGTAACTTTTCTGCCGTTTCTTGAATACGTAAAATCTTTTCAACTGTACGTGCGCCCCATGATCCAGCTTTTACAGTTGAATCATTTGCCATCACGCATGCCGTACGACCATGTATTTTACCTGTTGCCGTTATAACACCATCAGCAGGTAATCCTGTTTGTTCACAATTTGCAAATAATGCATCTTCTACATATTCACCATTATCAAATAAAAGAGCTAAGCGATCTCGAACGAATAGTTTTCCTTTTGCTTTGTTTTGTTCATGATATTTTGGTGCGCCGCCTTGTTTAATCGTTTCAACTCGTTCTTCAAATGTATTCGATTGTTGTTTTTGGTCTAACATATTTACTCCCCCTTATACATTGGTGTGCGTTTTTCCTTGAATGCTTGTAATCCTTCTAATCTATCTTTCGTATGGATTACACCTTCATACGCTTGTTTTTCCATTTGTAATCCGGTATGTAAATCAACTTGAATACCGTTTGAAATTGCTTCTTTTGCTAATCGAACAGCAATTGGACCATTACTAGCAATTCTCTCTGCCATTTCAATCGCTTTCTCTTCAAGTAAATGGGCTGGTACAACGAATTCTACTAGACCATATTCTTTCGCTTCTTGCGCCGAAATGCGTCTGCCTGTATAAATTAATTCTTTCGCTCTACCAACACCAATTAATCTTGGTAAACGCTGTGTACCACCTGCTCCTGGTATAATTGCAAGTGTAGTTTCAGTAAGACCAAGACTTGCAGTGTCAGAAGCAATTCTAAAATCACAAGCTAAACTTAATTCCGTACCACCACCAAGTGCGATTCCATTTATAGCAGCGATAACTGGCTGTGGTAATTGTTCAACCATTTCCATAGTAGAACGAATCATACTAACAGCATGACGAACTTGTTCTTCATTCATGCCAGCACGTTCTTTTAAATCAGCTCCGGCACAAAATGCTTTTTCACCAGCACCTGTTAGAATAACTACACGAGTATTTGACTCTTCATTTATTTGAGTTAATATGTTTTGTAACTCTTCTAATAACGCTAAAGATAATGAGTTTGCTTGTCTTTCACGATATAATGTAATCTTTACAATATGAGGTGTTACATAATCAACTGAAATGTTTTGTAATTGTAGCATCTTCTCACCTACTTATCGTTTTATGTTGAAGCGCTCTATACACATGACTCGGTAATTGGATATTTAATTTACTTTGAATAAATTGACTCGCTCTCAATAACTTCTCTTCATCAATATTCGTTTGGACACCTAACTTATGGAGCATATGAACTAAGTCATCAGTTGCAACATTGCCTGATGCTCCTGGTGCATATGGACATCCACCAAGGCCGCCACAAGAACTATCAAATGTTGTAATACCATATTCTAATGACTTAACTACATTCGCCAGAGCCATTCCATACGTATTATGGAAATGCATTGCAAACTGCGAAGCATCATATTTCTTTAATAAATGTTCTAATACTTGCTCTACTTGTAACGGATTTGCTACACCAATCGTGTCACCGAGAGAGACTTCATAAATGCCATATGAGAATAGTTGATTACATAATTCGTCAACTGCTGTAGCACTTATATCTCCTTCATAAGGACATCCAAATACAGTAGAAACATAGCCTCTTACCTTTTTCCCTTCGAATAATGCCTGCTTTGTTATA
The DNA here is from genome assembly GCF_054326875.1 of Bacillus sp. BC08. Lineage (NCBI taxonomy): Bacteria > Bacillati > Bacillota > Bacilli > Caryophanales > Bacillaceae > Bacillus > Bacillus sp. BC08. Next base: position 606,893 of record NZ_JBTGPA010000031.1, read on the forward strand.
TCTTCAATGACAACTAATGCTTCTTTAATTGATTTATTAATATTACTTTTATTATGAGATTCACTTGCTGATAAAAAAACATTCACCTCATCTACATTTTGCAAAAAAGCTCGTTCCAAACCATTTTGGTTTGGAACAAGCGCTGCATACGTAACATTTGAATCCCTTTTCAGCTCAGAAAACACATCATTTGCATCTGCTAATGCAGGAACCCATTTAGGGTGAACGAATGAGGAAACTTCAACGTACGATAATCCCGCCTCTGTAAGTAGTTGAATCCATTGTACTTTATCTTTTGTGCCAACAATCTTTTTTTCATTTTGTAAGCCATCACGTGGCCCGACTTCTTTAATGACAGCAAAATTAGGTAGTTTCAATTCGCTTCCCCCTATATCTCCCTATTCAATTTCTAGTAATACATCTCCTTCATTTACAAAGTCGCCTTCTTGCACATTAATTTTCATAACTGTGCCAGCTTCTTCTGAAATGATTGGAATTTCCATTTTCATAGATTCCAAAATGACGACATCCTGCTCTTCCTCTACTGTATCTCCTACTCCTACAACAATCTTCCATACATTTCCTGCCATCGATGCATATACTTTCGTCATCATTTTTTCCCCCTTAATATTGTTAAACCTTATTTTTTAACAAGTTGTTTCGTTACAAAACCCGTTGTATAAATACCACTTTTGAACACATCATCTTCCAATACTTGAATTAGCATTGGCGTGTTCGTTTTAATACCTTCTACTTTTAATTCTTCTAAAGCATCATGTAATTTAGAAATTGCTTCTTCACGAGTTTCACCATGAGCGATGACTTTCGCAATCATTGGATCATAGAAAGGTGTAATCGTTACTTGATTCTCTAAAAAGTGATCAATTCGAACATTCGTTGGCAGCGTTAAATTTGTAATCTTCCCAGGTGATGGGAAGAAAGTCTTCGGATCTTCTGCATAAATACGTGCCTCGATGGCATGACCACTACGTTTTACATCATCTTGTGTAAACGATAATTTCTCACCACATGCAATTAGAAGTTGTTGTTCTACAAGATCTAAACCAGTAATTTCTTCTGTAACTGGATGCTCTACTTGTAATCTCGTATTCATTTCTAAGAAATAGAAGTTCTTCTGATCATCAACTAGAAACTCAACTGTACCAGCATTTGTATATCCTAGAGCTTTGGCAGCTTGTACAGCAACTTCACCCATCGCTTTTCGCGTACCTTCATCTAAAAATGGTGAAGGTGCTTCTTCAATTACTTTCTGATTTCGGCGCTGTACTGAACATTCACGTTCCCATAAATACACTGTGTTACCATGTGTATCTGCTAAAAGTTGAATTTCAATATGATGTGCATCTGCAATATAGCGCTCTAAATACATTTCTCCGTTACCGAAGAAGTTTTGTGCTCTTGTCTTGTTACTTTCAAACGCTTTGGTGAGCGTTTGCTCAGTTTCCATCAACTGCATTCCAATGCCTCCGCCGCCTGCGGATGCCTTCAACATTAATGGATAACCAATCTGTTTAGCAATTTCAATTGCTTCTTCAGCAGTTTCAATATTTGTAGTAATACCTGGAACTACTGGGACATCTGCAGCTTGCATTGCAATACGAGATTCGATTTTACTTCCCATCTTCGTAATGATTTCATCTGATGGACCGATAAATACAATCCCTTCTTCTCTACAGCGAACCGGAAAAGACGGATTCTCTGATAATAATCCATATCCCGGATGAATTGCTTCAGCGTTTGTCTTCTTAGCTATTTCAATAATTTTTTCAAGGTTTAAATAGCTTTCTTGAACACGCGGCCCACCTACTAAGTAAGCTTCATTTGCCATTTTTACATGAAGTGCGTTTTCATCAGCCTCAGAATAAATAGCAACAGTGCGAATGCCAAGTTTTTGACAAGTTTTCATAATACGAACTGCAATTTCCCCGCGATTAGCAATTAATATTTTTTGAAACATAGTGATTCCTCCCTTTTATCTACATCCTAAATGTCTAGCAATTACGAGACGTTGAATTTCAGAAGTTCCTTCACCAATTTCTAATAGTTTTGCATCACGAATATGTCGTTCTACTTCATATTCACGCATATAACCGTATCCACCGTGAATTTGTACCGCTTGATTTGCAATACGGCTTGCTGCTTCAGATGCAAAAAGTTTTGCCATAGCCGCTTCTTTACCGAAAGGTTTATCGTTATCTTTTAACCAAGCTGCTTTATGTACTAAATTACGAGCTAGCTCTACTTCAGTCGCCATATCAGCTAATTTAAATTGAATCGCTTGGAAATTAGAAATTGACTTTCCAAATTGTTGACGTTCTTTCGCATATTGCAGTGCACGTTCAAATGCAGATTGTGCAATACCTACCGCTAATGCTGCAATCGAAATACGTCCTCCATCAAGTGTATATAAGAATTGTTTAAATCCTTTATTTACATCACCAAGAATATTTTCTTTCGGTACACGTACACCATCAAGTACGATTTCACATGTATTAGAAGCACGAACACCCATCTTATCGTAAGGACTTGAGATCGTTAATCCTTCACTTGTAGTCGGTACGATAAATGCCGAAATACGTTTTCTACCATTATCTTCAACACCGTTGACAGCGGTTACAATAATTGTATTTGCATACTCTGCATTTGTAATCCAACACTTTTCACCACTAATAACATACTCGTCCCCATCTAATACAGCTTTCGTTTGTGTGCCGCCTGCATCAGATCCAGCGTTCGGCTCAGTTAAACCGAAAGCACCTAATGTTTTACCTGATGCCATTGGAACTAAATATTTTTGTTTTTGTTCTTCTGTACCGAAATAATAAATTGGAGAAGCACCTAATGAAATTGTTGCAGCGTAACTTAATCCTGTCCCACCACAAGCACGACCAATTTCTTCAACTGCCAACGCGTACGATACAGTATCGCCACCTGAACCTCCATACTCTTCAGGGAATGGGATGCCTAATAATCCTAGTTCGCCCATTTTTTGAAATGTTTCATATGGAAATTCCGCAGTTTTGTCATAATACACAGCTTTCGGTGCGATTTCCTTTTCAGCAAAGTCACGTACCATTTCTTTAATCATTTGTTTTTCGCGAGTTAGAGTAAATTCCATTCCGCTACACACCCCTTATCGAATATTGAGTTTCGACAGCGTGCGAGTTTCTACTACAATCGTTACTACTTAAAGACAAGAATATTAGTTAGATAATTGTTATAATTCTGTCATAACTTAATTTTAAAACAGATTCTGTACTAATGCACAAAAAAATTCCTACATTGTTCTACAACAACATAGGAGCTTTCTTGTCGAAATATGTAATTTACTGTTTAATAATCTCTACCTTTACCCGAATCTGAAATCTCTACTAAGGCTTCAGGATATGGTTCGAAATATGTTTGTCTTAATAAATACTTTTCATCAAATCGAAGGGCCCATGATTTTAAAATTGCAAGTAAACTACTAAGCGGGATTTTCTTTTCTTTATACTTTTGTATCAAATCTAAAAAGTGATCTTTTTCTTGTTTTTTCAGCTTTGTTTTAAAATATCCGAAAATATGCTCACATACATTTACATTCGATGTATAGCGGGGTGTGCGCATAAATAATTCATATAGAGTCTTCTCATACTTATCAAATACCACTTCAATCTTTTCATTTTTTTGATTTGCAATAATACGCCCTAATTCCTTTTGTTTTACCTGATTGTATGCCATAAATAGATATTTATTGTCTGACTGAAACGATACAAGGTCTTTCATATTTTTATTATTTTTAATCATTTTGTAAAAGGCGATTGTAAATAACCTTGTAAAGAAATGTTCTCTAATAATAAAATTCGACAATCTACCTTCCTCTTCAATTGGAAGGTGCGAAAATTTTTTTATTACTGCTCCGCCAAATAAGCCAGATCCCTTTCCTTTTGCTGGCGCCTTTTCAAAACCAGAATAAATTTTCACATCACGCGTACCACAACTCGGTGAACGATTCTTTAAAATAAAACCATCCACATCAGGTATCGTTTGTAAAAAATCATTTGAAAATTGTTCCATTTTTCCAGTTACATCTTCACGCGTCGACGGCTGTACAAGCTTATTCACACCATTTTGTTCTACAATTCGTATCGTTTCACGAGGAGTGCCCAATCCGATCTCGACTTCTGGACAAACAGGTATAAATGTAACAAATGGCTGCAAATTTCGTATTGTTACATCCGGAATCATCTCTCCATTATAACGACATGCATCAAATTCTAAACATTTACTTACAACGATTGTCGGTTTGGCAAATTGTCGCATTTCATTACCTCCTTTGCACTAGTCCGTACTATATAAATTGTACTAAGTTTAGTATCGTAATCAAAGTTTGTTTTATTTATATTTTAATGAACATATTCAATGCCATTTTAACAGTTATTTAGCTCTACGACGTAAAGATGTTCGCTTTAAAATCATGGTTTGATACTATCACAAATGAATAATGCACAAAAGAGTTGGAGAATGTAATACGTAAGAAAGGAGGGGAATTTTATGAAGAAAAAATTATCATCTATTTTAAGTGTTTTAGCACTATCTATTATGTTTTTAGGTACATCTGCCCAAGCTGAATACGATGGAAATCATATGAATAGAGTTAATAACACTGATATTTCAACTCGAGTTAATGACAATAACTTAGACAGAGTTAATAATGATGTGAGAACTCGAAATGTAAATACGACAAATGATTTAAATGATAATCGTGATAGAAATAATAATTGGGCTTGGCTCGGTTTATTAGGACTAGCAGGATTATTAGGTCTTAGAAGAAGAGACAAAGAAGTACGTTAATCTAGAATGTTTTTCGTAAACAAGTACTTATTTATCAAAAATATAACAAATATAAATCGCCTTTTTAAAGGCGATTTATTATTTTGCTTAAATGTAACATATGTAATTCATACTTCGACGATTAATTTCGTGGCGTTAATCCGTACAGTATAAATTGAATCGTATTTTCAATTTCCAAATCATCATCCCATTTTTCTTCAGGTAATAATAAAAATCTTGTTAATAATAAACCTAATACAGCTGATAAAGTAAGTCTTAATACTGAAGATGGCGGCATTTCAATAATTTCCCCGTCTTCTTGAAACTTTACAATCAACTTTTTAAAATGTGAAAATAACTCTGTTTCTACTAAATGTTGTATTTCATTTTTTAGTTCTGGCTGAAATGGCACTTCTTGAATTAATATTTTTATCATTGGAAAATGCTTTTTTGCAAATTCAAATCGATTATGAATCACAACTCTTAGAAGCCCTTCGTATGATTCATACTCCGATTTAAATATTTCCTTTGCGAAGGCTTGTACGAAAAATGGTGCAGCAAACTTTGTTAATGTTGGCATGACGACTGCTAACAATAAATCTTTTTTCGTTTTATAGTAGCGGAAGATTGTTCCTTCCGCTACACCAGCACGCTTTGCAATTTCATTTGTTGAAGTTGATGCATATCCTTTTTCTCCAAACATATCAACAGCTGCCTCTAGTATACGCATTTGACGTTCATTTCGTTTATCCGTATTTGTTGCGGCTATTAATTCTTCTAGCCAATCCTTCTTCATTTATAATGCCCCTTTGTATCATCATTATATTTTTCGATGTTTCTTTAATGCAAATACATTTCCTATTGCAAATAATACTGAGAAAAATAGTAAAACAGTTAAATCTAATGCAATCTCTATAAATCCTTGATTTCGAATCATCACTTGTCTCATTGCGTCAGCGCCGTATGTGAGCGGAAATAGTTTCCCTAACATTTGGAGCCACTTATTCATCGATTCAATTGGAAACAAACCAGAAAAGAATATTTGTGGCACAATGACAAGCGGTATAAACTGGATCATTTGAAATTCGTTATTTGCGTATGCTGATAAAAACGTCCCTAAAGTTAATGCGGTTAAAGAAAGCATACATGTAATAAGTAGCGTTAGCCATATAGAGCCAGCTACATATAAGTCTAAAATATAAACTGAAAAACTTACGATTATTACGGATTGTATAAATGCAAAGATTCCAAAACCAACAATATATCCTACAACTATTTCCCATCTTCTCACTGGAGTGGACAATAACCTCTCTAATGTACCACTTAAACGTTCTCTTACAAAAGAAACTCCAGATAATATAAACACAAAGAAAAATGTAAAGAAACCAATCAACACGGGGCCTAGCCCATCAAACATTGTAAGATTTTTAGTGCCATGTAAGTAATCTACTTTAGGATTCACAGCAGATACATCATTCTTTACTGTATTCTTTTGTAAAACTTGAAGTACAGCTCGATTTTTTGATGAATCACTTCCTTCTAATAAAAGGTGCATTTTCCCATTCTCTAAATAAATTACCGCATCTACCTTTTGTTTTTCCAACTCAGTCATTGCCTTTTCTTTACTATATTCATAAATTGACACTTCTTGATTTTTCATCACTTTTACTACCTGAGCTGGCATATCAACAAGAGCAAGATGCGGTACATAGTCTTTTTGTGTAAACACTAGCGACAATAACCAAAGTAATAACATTGGTGCTCCAAACATCATAGCTAACGAACGCTTATCTCGAAAAAATTGGCGAATAATACGAATGATTACACCAGTAACTCTCATGATAGGGCCACCTCTTCCAGCAAAAAGACATCTTCAATCCGACCTGATGATACCCGCTTTTTCAATTCTTCAGGCGTTCCAGTTGCAACTAGCTTTCCTTCTCTAATCAATCCGAGACGCTCACAAAACTCAGCTTCATCCATAATGTGCGTTGTTACAAAAATGGTAGTGCCTTTCTTTTTAAGATCATAGAATTTTTCCCAAATCGTTTTTCTAAGAAGCGGATCTATCCCCACTGTTGGTTCATCTAAAATTAATATTTCAGGTTCATGAATGAGTGCTATCGCTAATGATAAACGCTTCTTCATACCACCTGAAAAATGCTGCACTTGCTTTTTCATATGTTGTGATAATTGTACAAGGTCAAAAACCTCTTCAATTCTTTCTTTTTTATGCTTTCCCTTTAATCCATACATCGTTGCAATAAAATCTGCATTTTCATATGCTGATAGTTCTTCGTATAATGCATCAGCCTGAGCCATATAACCAATTTTTTTCATTTCATTTAAATTAGGCATGTTCGTGTTGTAAACAAACACTTCACCTTTCGTTGCTTCATTAATACCTGCAATCAATTTAATAAGAGTCGTTTTCCCTGAACCTGAAGGCCCAACTAAACCAAATATCTCTGCTCTTTCAACTTGCAGTGAAAGATTGTGTAACACTTCTTTTTTTCCGAAACTTTTTGACACTGTTCGCAAAATAATGGAAGGTTGCTGCACGTTTTATTCCCCCTTTTCTAAAAATGAGTGAGTACTCACTTTTATTTTACTCTTGCGTAATTATATGTCAAACTTCATTGATTAGTATGTATTTTCAATCTTAAACAATGAAACAGAGTCGACATTAGAATATCATTTCTTAAAGTCGACTCTGTTTCATTTACATTATATATTTTACTTTACGTTTTTAAATTCATATACTTTCTAATTCTAGCAACATCTAAAGAATATTCGATAACTAACTGCTGTAACGGTAAAATAACTGTGTCAGGATATAAATGTGCATATTGTAATGTTTCTGCATATTTTTCTAACCTTTTCTCTAAATACTTTATAATTTGATCAGGATGACTAACTAATAAACATTTACAATAATAATGTATTTGTTCCTCAATCGCCGTATATTCTTCAATCTCATATTCTTTATGCATGTGTACACCCCTTTAAGTTTTTTACATGAATTACTTATCACAATTATCACTCGACAAATTTTAAGTTTTTTGATTATTTACACTATAACAAACTCTTCGGGTCAAATTTTGTTACTTTATGTAACGTAGAAAATTTTTAACAAAATTGTAATGTAAACTTGTATAAAGTGAAACTTTAGTCAGTGGGGGTTTTCTTCATCCCCCACTGATTATTAGTTGAACCAATCAGGCTTTTATAGGCAGTTGATCCCCATCTAACTTCTTTGCTTTCGCTGAATTTTGAGGTGGGGGTCTTACTGCCCATTAAAGCGGAATAAATTACATTTGGCTTATTTTTTCTGTACAAAAAATCGTACAGTTCAATTTAACTGTACGACCACAAGTTCCGGCCTATTAAAAACTCTTTGCGGAATGATACTATTTCCTAATCCTCTACTCACTACCATAGACGTATTTTGTTTTTCATATAAACCGGCTGTATATGTAGGCAATAGTCCTTGATTCGGAGCGACTAATTTGCTGATAAAACTATATCTATTTGCTCATCAGCATAATTCTGAAAAAATTCAGGTCTATAGAATAAATCATCTATTTCTCCTATTTTAATATACTATCTAAATGTGGTGCTCCTATATATAGATATACTCCTATGTAATCCCAATTTTTCTTATCGGATAAATTAATGGAAGTTATTCCCTTATGCATCGCGATTACATATTATATATGGAAGTTCTTCTTTTTTCCATGCAAGAAATCCTCCCTTTAAATTCACTACTTCCTTTATACCAGCTCTTTGTAAAATACTAGCTGCTATAGCGGAACGTAATCCGGTTCGACATTGTAAAACTATTTGGCAATCTTTTGGTATACAATCTAACTGCTTAGATAGGTTTCCTAAAGGGATGTGTACTGCATCATGAAGGTGTCCTTCCTCCCACTCTTTTTCACTTCGTACATCGATAACCTTAATTTTCCCATCTTTTATATGCGGATATAATTCAATTGATGTTTTTTCTTTGTAATTTTCAAATCTATCAAGTCTTTGTATTACTTGTAAGGGTACAAAAGCAATAATATTATCTAGCCCAATAGATTCAAAGTCTCTAATAACTTCCTCCACTCTAACCTTTTCCTCATCTAGAATGATTAAAGTTTCTGTTTTATAATCTAGTAACCACCCACACCAAGTTGTAAAAGAATTGTTATACGGTATGTTAATTGATTTCTCAATGTGACCAGAAGCAAAACTCTCTACATCTCTTATATCAACTATTTGCTGAACGCTCCTCATAACTTCTTGAAGTTCTTCTACCGTTTTAATAGCAAAAACTTCCCTCTTCTTTCGGATTGGAGGACCATACTTATTTAAATTCTTCATTAATGAAAAATACCTTGGAGGCTCTGGCTGCCCGGTCAATAAAGTCGATACAAAATCTCCTTCTTCATTACACTGAAATGCCCAATTGAACATCTTTTCATAACCTAAGGTAGAAGTTGGAATTGCTCCTAATGCTTTTCCACATGCGCTTCCTGCACCATGTGATGGCCATATTTGCAAATAATCAGGAAGTATTTTTATTTTTTGTATAGAATCAAATAATTGTTTCGCTCCAATTGTTGCAGTATCTTTCATACCTACAGCAGTTTCTAATAAATCCGGTCTTCCTATATCTCCTACAAATATAAAATCACCTGTGAATATTCCCATAGGCTTATCATTCGTATAATTATTTTGACTAGTATCAGTTACTAAAAAAGAAATACTTTCAGGCGTATGCCCTGGGGTGTGAATTACATTAAATTTTATATGACCTATTTTAAACTCTGTGCCCTCTCTAACCAATTTGTATCGGCCTTCATTAAGATATTGATATTTCCAATCACAATCTCCTTCATCAGATACATATAGCTTTGCATGATAAAGATTAGAAAGTTCCCTAGACCCAGAAAGAAAATCTGCATGAATGTGAGTTTCAGCCGCAGCAATTACTTCCATCCCCTCTTTCTTAGCAAATTCTATATATTGTTCTATATAGCGACCTGGATCAATTACAATTGCTACGCCTTCCTTCTGACAACCAACTAAATAAGAAGCATGCGCTAATTTTTCATCATAAAAATATTTTAAAAGCATAGCTATTCCCTCCATATAGTTATTTCAAATTACTTTTCAATCTTTTTAGCCATTTTCTCTCTTCCCTTATAGGATCCCTTTCAACATGAAGTTCCAATACATATAGGGCAACATATATCTTTTAAGTAAAAACATACTATACCGTTCTTTCGCTTGATTGAACGGAAACGTTTCTTGAGGCTCATGTTCATAGTTGAATTCGGCGAGTATAAGGCTTTTATATCCTGTAATAATCGGACAAGATGTATACCCATCATATTTAGCCTGTATATCTCTTCCGTTAAGTACGTCCATAATATTTTGTTTTAAGACCGGTATTTGTTTTCGAATTGCTGCTCCAGTTTTAGAGGTCGGTAAATTGGTACAATCTCCAAGTCCGAAAATATTCTTATACTTTACATGCTGCAAAGTATAAGGGCTTATATCTACCCAACCCTGATGATCACTTATCTTGCTCTCTTTAAGAAAATTAGGTGGCCCCATAGGTGGAACAACATGGATCATACCATATGGTACTGTTTCTCTTTTTAGTGTTTGCGTATCTTCAAAAATTGTTTCTTTCTTCTCCGCGATAATTTCTACTAAGTTTTTATTATAATTTGTTATTATTTGCTTTCTTTCTAACACTTGTTCTAATGTATTAGCATAACGTGGAACGTGAAATATGTTAGCGTTAGCCGTGTAAAACATTACTTTACTTTTGTTCCTTACACCGCTATTACAAAAATACTCTTCTGCTAAATACATAATCTTTTGTGGAGCACCACCGCATTTAATAGGAGTATTGGGGTGGGTAAAAACCGCATTTCCTCCTTTAAATTTTTCAATTTCTCTCCAAGTAGAATCAACATATTTATAAGAGTAATTGCTACAAACCCCATTAGTCCCAATAGACTTCTTCAAGCCTTTAATACCATCCCAATTTATTTGTATACCGGCTGCTACAATAAGAATTTCATACTCAAGCAGCAGTCCATCATCTAAAAGTAGCTTATTTTCTTCCGGAAACAACTTAACGACACTATTAGGAATCCACGTTGCACCTTTTGGAATAAGCTCTTCTTGATCACGCATCGTACTTTCCTTTGAAACAATTCCTCCCCCCACTAAACTCCATAGTGGTTGGAAATAATGTTTTTTTGATGGATCAATAATTGCTATACTTTCTTTTAATAGAGGTACATTTCGTAACAAATGTGCAGTAGAAGATATTCCTGCAGTCCCAGCACCAATTACAATAATTTTATAACTATCCCTGGTATTCATTATCCTCTTCCCATCTAAATTTGATTTTTAAAATCACTAATACATAACCTTATTTTCTTGTAGTAACATTATTATAAGTTAAAAACACCACCCATTTATCTGACTTAAATGAAAATTTTGTTAATTTTACCATCAATATTACTTTATGCATAAATCCTCTACGCTACTTCCGTATTTCATATTTTTCAATACTAGCCTTTACTACAGTTTCTCTCTACGCTCAAAGCTATCTTTAAAGACCCATGTAATTTCATATGTAAAAAAGCCCCTTTTTTATCTAAAGGAGGCTAAGGATTATTCTTATTAAGCTAACACTTTGAGGTGTCGCTAAAAAAAACCATATAACTACTACCATTATTTATGCGAATTCAGGTCATTTTTTTCGTTTCGAGTAACAATGAATTTCTTAACTTGATGGTGATGTGGTGATACCCTGAAATACAAAAATATCCTTCAAAAAGGAAAGGTGCCAATGCACCTTTCTTTTTTAATTCACTTGTACTCTCGTCAGCATCCAAAATTCCTTCTGAATCACTTTAATGAATCATTGTACGGACCTAATTGCTTTTTAGAAAAGTAATGAATTGTCTCCTTACTTTTCAGTAACATATTTCCTTTTATAATTAAAAAATAGGTAGCTACTAGAAAATAGATTGTCCCTAATATCCAATCCAAATTTGTTGCTAAATTGTGTAAAAGAACATATCTCATATATGCATAACCAATCGGAACATGTAGCAATACAACCGCACCTAATCCTGGGTTGTATATTGTTTTAGCTTTTATATTCGCAAAAATACCATGCCATATGAATTGAAAAAATCCCATTAAAATAGGTGCCAACCCAAGCCATATGATATTTGGAAAGAAAAACGGAAGTAAATAAAAAACATACGCAATCAAAATATTTATTACCATAGCAGATTGTGTATTTAATGGATAGCGATCTGGTATATCACTTTTAAATATAACTACATTAAACAGACCAGCGAAATAACCTGGCCAACGATACTCTTCAAATTGATGCACTAAAATGGCTACAAAGCTTAACGCTAACAGTACCTTTATTTCACTCATTTTTCCAAAATTCGCGATTAAATAACCTAAAACAACAATAGCCATAACTAACCCTACATCACACCATTGCTTTCTAAAGAAACTAATCATCTCTATCACCCACTATCTCAATTTTTATAAAAATAGCGTTCAAATAGGAAATCAATTTGCTTTTCTATAGCCTGTATTCTTATATCTGCCCCTGATTCAAGAATTGGCATCATTAATGCTGGAAGAAAAATGGATCCGAATATTTGCACCGTCATCATCATTAAAATTTCCTGATCCTTTTCATTTGTTATTTCACTCAATATATTCTTCACTTTACTAAAACCGAGCCTCTTCAAAAAATCTCCATATTCGTATTGAGATGTAAATACCGTAGTTCCCATTGCAATAATTTTCCTAACTAACTCGGGGTATTGCCGAATTACTATTACATAATCAAGTAAAAATATTTTTAATCTTTCTTTTGCTGGCACTTTAATATCATCTAAAATAGAAAAAGTGTCTTGAAAGCTAATTAATAATATTTTAATTGTTTCACTAATCAATTTTTCTTTTGAGCCAAAATGGTAATTTATAAGCGCAATATTAGTATCTGACAATGCCGCAATTTTTCTTATTGTTACACTTTCAAAGCCTTTGTCTTTAATTAACTCTAATGTTGTATTTAAAATCTTTTCTTTCGTAGATATGTTTTCATTTCCACTCAACTTATCTCCTCCTCTAAAATTTATCAATTAAACAATGTTTTAAACATTGTTTAATTGATGGTATCACCTTCAATTTTTAATATCAATTTAAACCTTTCGACATTTCCGATTACCTATTCTTTTTTATCTTTGTTATTAAAGTTTATATATACATTCAAGAACGTCTTTGTTGTTTTCCAGTCCCTTCATAATGTGAGCAGTCGGTAATTTTAATAATTGAACTGTTGTATAAACAATCAAATCGATTAACATTATTTTCCTTCACTAAAAAAGATGAACACAATTTTTTATACATCATATTTGTTGGTATCTAGTGTATTACTGTGACCTAGCTAGGAATGAATCTCCTTGTTGTAGATTTTATTTTATTATTAATAATTACGGTATGTGAAATTATTAATAATAAAATAAAAAAAGCTCCCCTGAAAGGAGCTCCTTACCTTACAAAACATTTAAGAAATCATTCTATTACCAGCTCTACTTAAGATTTGGAGCATGGTTATAACTTATTCACCCCTGTTTGTTACGATAAATCATTGGTCGATGACTATTCTTTTTCTGTGTATTATTTCAAGCTCTTTAGATGTTTTCTTTTTGTGAAATTCACCTCAAAACAAATTAACTAGATAAAAAAACATAAAGTAACAATGCAGCTGCTTCTTGTCGTTTCATACTTTGTTTTGATAGATAATCTGCTGATCCATCTTCATTATATATAACCTCAGGCCCCACTAAACGATGACCTACAATGTTTTTCACGGATTCTATTGCCCATTCATCAGTGTCTCCCTTTAATGTTGCATCTGCAGATGGCGCTCCTAACATTTTTAAATACTGCCAGGTAATCCATGCTGCTTCTTGTCTAGTAATTGCACGGTTTGGATGAAATTGTTCCCCATCTTTTTCATATAAAATACCAATCTCATATAACTTTTGAATATGAGGTGCATACGGATGATTTTTCACATCCGAAAATACTGGTTCTTTTTTTGAAGGTGGCGTAAAGTAAGCAATTTGAGATAACCAATATGCAAATTCTGCCCGTGTAAGAGAAAATTCTGGATTGAAATTCCCCTCCTTATTTGCTTGTAATACCTCGTATTGATGTAAAGGATTTATAAACTTAGCATACGGATGATTTTCATCTACGTCTTTAAATCTCTCGGGCTCACTTAACTTCACCGCTGAGCTGCCAGAGTTCCAATGTATCATTTCTTTCACAGTACCATCTTTGTGAAGTTTAAATGCCATATAATTCCCTTTTTCATCCTCAAATAGTAAAGGGTCTATTTGTTTTAGCTCCTGTTTACCATATACTTTATCACTTACATATAACTTTCCTTCACTTATGTTTACATGTGACATTAGGTTTTTTAATCTCAAATCACGGTAAACACCTTCAAATTTCTTTAATTCTTCTTCATTAGGGGTTAAATATTCAGGCTTTGTTTTATCTGGGAAATAGTGATTCATAAAATCATCAAATACTTCAACAGGAAGTGCCGAACTATCTTTATTTGTAACTACAAAAACTCCAATTTTATGCTCTGGAATTAACCACATTAAAGATGAAAAACCTGGTATATTTCCCCCTTTACCGAACACATATTGCCCATTATGGCTTTGCGGTGAAAAGAACTCAAACCCATATGTCATATTAGGGTATTTGGGATGTAAAGCAAATTTTGTTTTTTGCATATCTTCTACGGTTTCTTTTTGTAGTATTTGGTTATTTTTAAATTTACCATCATTCAATTGAGCGATCATAAAATTGGCTACATCACTTCCTGTAGAAAACATACTCCCTTGTGGCATATCTGTTGGTCTTGTTTGATAAAATGGAATGGCATTACCTTTAGCGTCATATCCTGTTGCAAGCTTTTCTTTAATAAAATTAGTCATAACAAAACTGCTATTATGCATTTCTAAAGGGTAAAAAATATTCTTGGCCATATATTTGTAAAAAGGTGTGTTTGTCAGACTTTGAACAATATACCCTTGAAGCATAGAAGCAAAATTATCATATGTATATGTATCTCCTGGCTTTCTCACTACTGTGGGCATATTATCTTCTACATAATCTTTAAGCATAGTATAATCATTCTCTTGATAATGGATATCCTCTGGTCTAGGATCTACGTAATCAAAACCTGTTGTATGGGTAAGTAAATGTTCCATTGTAACTGGTTCACCCATTTTATTTTGATACTTTAATCCCCCCATATAATTTACTATATCTTTATTTATATCAATTTTACCTTGTTCAACTAACTGCATGACAGCACTAGCAGTAAAAACTTTTGATATTGACGCTAATCGAAAAACTGTTTTTTTAGGATCGATGGGAGTATTCTTTTCTTTATCGGAAAATCCGAATCCCTTTTGAAATAAAATTTGATTATCCTTTACAACGACAAGAGCTACACCAGCTGCGTTTTCTTTTTTCATTTTCCCTGGAATTACTTTATTGGTAAATGCTTCTACATCTTTAGGATTTAATGTTATAGGTTCAACAGTTTCGGCTTTTGAATAATTGCTCCCCAGAAAAAATAACAAAAAACATACACTTACAGCTACTAACCTTTGAAAATAAATTTTCATTCCTCTATTCCTATTACCCAAATTAACTCCCCCTTTAATACTAGATTATTGATTATACATCTATAGTTTAACCAACCACATTCTACCATTTCATCAGTATTTTTTCTAATTTTATTTCAATTCTGTTATTTATTAACTTTTCTCTTTTAGAAGTAGTCTATATATTATTAGGTCTTAGTTATAGAAAATGCTAGACAGTCTTTAATATAGGACTTCCCAGCAGTTTTTTCATAACATCCTACTTAAAGAAAACACCCATCGTTTATAATCAATAAAAATTGGCTATTTTGTGATGCGAGTACTATTAATGATCGATCTAATTTTTTTGAGAAGTTAGATAGAATTAAAAGGTAGACCTACTGCATTATTTACTGGAAAAGATTACGGATATGGAGTGAAGATGCCCTAATTGGCATCTTCACTCCATATCCAGCAAGAAATCTTATAGTATGCTAATATTTAGATATTGATATTAGGAGGATTTAGATGATGAAGAAATCAGTATTAGCAGTTAGTTTATCTGTTGTAATGTTAGCAGCGTGCGGCGAAAAAGAAATAGTTCAAAAGGAGCAACCAAAAACACAACTAACAACGGCGAAAACAGAACAACTAAAAGATGAGCAGACACGAATGGTGAAAAGTCTTGAACGTAGAACCAAGGAGATTATAGAATATTTCGGTGGTATTGTAACAGCGGTTGAATTAAATAAAGAAAATAACTTGTATGTCTTATATGTTTTCGTTGATAAAACAGCATTGTCAAATGCTGACGAAGGCCTACGGAAAAATTTTGGCTATAGAACAAGAACAAAGTTAAAAGACGCCGTTGCGCAGAGTGGCTTGCAAGAATACGACAAAACAACCATAAGATACTTCACATCAGATGGTAAAACAGAAATCGAATTTGAATAAGCACTCACGGGAGTGCTTATTCTTTTCACTTGTTATTTCAAGGGACGGAAGATTGTTCCGAACTTTTGACAATTAACCAAGGTACGTAAAATTATTACGCTCTTTTCTTTCAATACATCTTAACTTTGATTCTTTCTCATTATTATAAAAGCTACCATTTTAGCAAGAATAGAACTAGTTAATGGAGCAATTATTACAGGTAAAAAATCGTTCAAAAGCGTACTCCCCCTGAATTCCCCCCACTTTCACTTCATTTAAAAATGAGGCATTCCTAAGTAAAGATTCTTTCAAACTCTAATTTATTTGACTATCCCCGCATCCCTTGCGATTTGAAGCCTTATCGCTTCATTCTTTAAAATAAAGAATTGTGAAATTTTATAGCATTATGTAAGACATTTGATATCAAATATACTACATCCACTATGAAATTAGTTTATTTATAGGATTTCTATAGATAAACAAGGTACTAAATTGACTCTTAAGAAGTCATTACCATTATATTTGTCGAAAAATTGAAAAAATATGTGTAGATAGATATCATCTTAAATACATATATAATTAATTTTAATTCTCTGACATAACTCCACATAATTCTTAAACCAGCTTTTTGTGCATTATTAAATAGAATATTACACAATGTCAGTCTTTAAAAGATTATATATCAAAACTTTAAGAGAGGAAGATAAACTATGAAGATGAAAAGAAAAATCATGATGACAACAGCACTTGCAGCTACGTTAGCTACAGGTGCACTACCTTCTACGTCAGTGTTTGCTGCAGAAAAAGAGGCTCCTATCCAACAAAAAGAGGCACAAATGAGTATTCAACCATTAGCACAAAATAATTTAGAAACAGCTGTTAATGCTGCCTTAAATGGTCCAGAAGTCAAAAAAATAAAAGTATTTGAGCATGAATTTAATGTAAAAGAAATAGAAGTAGTAAATCTAGGTGGAGGAAAAAAATATGTTAAAGGACAAATTTCTCATCATTTAAGTTTCCGTCCAGATGATCAATTTTATTATGAGTTTACTGTGCAAGATGGAAAAGTAGTAGATAAGCCTGTATTTAATATTGATAGAGGTGGTTGGACACCATTTGCTGCTCCACTTTTATCAATTCTTGCTGCGTATAATGGAATTCCAGTTAATCCAAATGATTTAAATGCACTTGGTCAGCAGCTTGGGAAAGTTATAGATGGAAGCTGGGAACATGCAGCTCAATCTATCGCAACTGTAGTTAGTCTAAGTTTTAATGAGTAGAATCTTTTAATTTTTATTACCATTGTAGGGACCACTTTTCCTGAATAGACTTGTTTTAAGAAATTCCTGAAACAGCTATAAATAGATTTTTACCGCTCACTCACATAATCTTAATTTGTTAACCACCTTATCATTCATAATATGTCACAAAATAGAAGTCTTTTTAAGGCTTCTGTTTTGTTTGTATACAATACAGCAAAAAGCTTATTTTTTACCTATCTATGCTTCAATTCTTTAAAACTCTGTTTGGCTATTAGATATAAGTTATTACAATAAACTAATACTATCTCAAGTTAGCTCACTACCCCTTTTTCAATTACAAAAATTCATTACATTAGGAATAGAAAACAATAAATATAGTAAAAAAACATCTTATTATAGCTATTGTTTAAAGGTTAGGAGAGATAAAATGAACAAAATAAAAATAAAAAATTTCTTTAAAGTTAGCATCCTCACTTGTTTTACACTAGCAAGTTTAAGTACACCATCTACAATTTCAGCTGATAGTCATCCAGGTTATTCCTATGAATCCAATATAGGTTATCAAAATCCATCTTGGATGTCAGAAGTAGCAGATTCAACAAAATTAAGTGAAATATCTATTCCAGGCACTCATGGTACAATGGCTTTACATGGAGCAAGTTTTCTTGATGAAAATTTAACAAGAAATCAAACTATGAGTCTATCCCAACAATTAAATTCTGGAATTCGATATGTAGATATGCGCGTTAAACGTGTAAAAGATTCTTTTGCAATGTACCATGGTATTGTCAATCAAAAAGCAGTATTTGAAGATGTATTAAAAGAAGCAATCCAATTTTTGAAAGATTATCCGACAGAAACAATTTTAATGCGCTTAAAAGAAGAAACTACTCCCGAAAGTGGATCCCTATCATTTGAGGAGATATTTTTAAAATATAAAAACGGTAATGCTTCATATTTTTGGGATCCTAATTCCGTACCAATTATAGACAGAAACAACCCTACTTTAGGAGATATCCGGGGGAAAATTGTAATCTTACAAAACTTTACATCCCCTCAATTGTACGGGATTGATTACGATGGATTGAATATTCAAGATAAATTTGAAATTGGAAGCGGACCAGACGAAATATATGAAAAATGGAATGCGATAAAAAATCATTTACAAAGTGCAAATACTAACTATAATAATGGAAAAATATACCTTAATCATTTTAGTGGTACGGGTGGTGCAGCCGCATTTTTAAATAATGTATATCCTTGGTTTGTTGCAAGCGGAAAAGAGAATAGAAATACTGATAGTAACCCTAAGTTGATTCAAACGAATTCGACTCATGCTTGGATTGATTTCCCTCGCGATAAAAATGGACAAGTATATTATGGTGGGATGAATACACTTGGGACCGAACTCTTACAACAAGGTGGAATTAGACATTCTGGTATTATCGCAGCTGATTTTCCTGGGCCAGGTTTAATTGATAGTATCATTAAATTAAATGGTGTACATTCAAATGAAAAAAAGATATTAATTTCGCAAATTTCATCCGAATCTAATCCTTTATCCGGACAAAAAAATCGATCCAGTCAAAACTTTAAAATTGATAGTTTACCTGCAGGTACCAAAGAATTAAAGTGGGTTATTGAGCCTTCAGAAATAGATCATCATTCTACTATCTCTTTCAATGTAATGATTGATGTTTCCCTAGGTACCGATTCTATTCGTTGGAAAAATATTTCACAGGGATCTAGGACTGAAGCTTACACAAATACAAAATATTATATCGCAAGTCCAATTGGTGCCACTAAGAAATTCACTGTGAAAATATACGCTATTACAAATTAGAAAAAAAGAATCCCAATGGGATTCTTTTTTGATTTCCTTTCGTAAGCATTAGATGGAGATTGAATTTATTTCTATATCATTTAAACCATTAAAGAATTTATATTTAGAACGACCGTTTATTTCCAAAGAAAACCCAAAAATGTTAACTATATTTTCCTACTTATCATTTATTCAAAACTGGCTTCCAAAGCGATAGGGCAAAAATCCAATTTGTGTCACCATTACCTTGATAATTTTGAACTGCTTCATACAC
This sequence comes from Bacillus sp. BC08, assembly GCF_054326875.1. NCBI lineage: Bacteria > Bacillati > Bacillota > Bacilli > Caryophanales > Bacillaceae > Bacillus > Bacillus sp. BC08. The sequence goes on from NZ_JBTGPA010000031.1 coordinate 626,741, forward strand.
TTTCCCCTCATATACTACTCTATCACCTTTAGTATATGCTTTTCTCGCATCCCATTTTTCATATGTGGAATCCTCTGCCTTTGTTGTTACATTTAATACATCACTTCTACTAGATTCATTTCCAGCTAAATCCACCGCTGTTACTACATATTTATACGATGTATTAGCCTTCAATTCTTTATCCATAAAGGATGTATTATCCGTTGTCCCAATTTTATTCATAACTCCAGCACTTTCTCTATATACAATATAATGGTCTACTCCTACATTATCTTCAGACGGACTCCACATCAAATCAACAGTTGTCGCTGTTGTACTCATACTATGTAATCCTTTCGGTTGAGTCGGAGCTTCTTTATCTGGGGTTTCATTTGTTGTCTTAATCTTTAGTTCTTCACTTTCTTTTGATATGTTTCCAGCCGAGTCTAATGCCTTTATTGTATAGGTATATTCCGTATTTCCCTTTAGTTTTTTATCAATAAATGTTGTACCTGGTACCGTATCAATTACTTCTCCATTGCGTAACACTTGATATTCTTTTACACCTAAATTATCCGTAGAGGCCTCCCACGTTAGTGCAACACTATTGGCAGTAACTTTAGACGCACTTAAACCTGTTGGTTGACTTGGAGCTACTATATCGGGAGTTTCATTATTTACTAGATTTACATCAATTACATTATAAAATGCATTTGACGTATCTGCTACGTCCCATACAGCTAAAATAACATGATAACCATTGCGATCAGTTGGTACATTAATTGTATGTGTTAAATTATTTGATGCGGCCGAACCGTCATGTTTCACAGCTCCAATTGGTTCTAATTCAGCACGTGTTAATGGTTTATTAGGATCCCACCCCTTTTTTGTAATGTAGTAATGCCATTTACTTGTAAGATGTGCAGCTGTATATTTCCATGTAAATGTATTTGCTCCACCCTTAATCGTATTTTTGAACCAGCGATTTGATGTTTGTTGGTCAAGAATTCCTCCAAACAGTCCTCCTGCCGAAGCGATTTTCCCATCAATCGGTCCACCATCTGGAAATCCTTTAGGTGCTTCTAAACTTTGAGGTTCGTACATTATATTTCCACAATTTAAATTTAATACTCCATAATTCTGACTACATAAAGCAGCACGACTACTCGGCTTTTCAACAAACCCATGTGCATATGCACTTTGAGGAATCATTGTAATTGCCGTCACTCCTGCAGCTAAAACACAAGCACCCATTCCTTTTTTACTTTTTCTTAATCTTTCTAACTTAGATGTTAATTTCAAATTCATACTTGTCCCCCCAATATATTGTTTACGCTAATATAATAGCAATATAGGGATAAACGAACAAATCACCTACTAATATATTAATAGTTCAATAACATAAACACATTTAGTTTATTTATTAACCTGATATGGGGCTAAATTAAGCAAATTAATTCTATTTTGTAACATTATGTAGTAAAGAGTTTATAAAAAACCAATAAAGATTCACAAAAAATCCAAATATCGATTACGGTTTAATATTCTTACTTTTTGATATATTGAAGTTTATATTTTCAAAATAATATAATTCCAGAAACGCCTTACACACATATTGTACAATTCCAATATACGATTCATATGAACTTAATATACGGTTTAAATGAATCTTATATAATGAATCCCACTTCACTATGGAGAAACTGTTGAAACTTTACTTCAATAACTCTGTAGGAAACTTATAAACAACTAAAAAAGGACACACCTATAGCATATGTATGCGTAGGTGTGTCCTTTTCTAAGATAAATTTTAGAGTATTAACTTTTTTTTATTTTATCGTATAAGATAACTATTTAAATTTAAAGATATATAGTATAGAATAGGAACATTCGCTATATTTATGTATGAAAGGATTTTTGGAAATGAACTTGTTGCAAATCAAGAAAATGGAAAATTTAATTTGGACTATTGAACATAGTAGTGACCTCTCATAAAGGTTTTACATAATAAAATTTTTTGATAGTGAAAATACAATTAAGCCAATTGAAACGTTAGAATTTGGAAATAGAAATATCGACAAATTTGAATGGGTGTTTATTAATATATTTCCAAGGATAGTAACAACTTATGTCCCTTCCACTGGAAGGAAACCTGATGAATCATTAATAGATACAACTAGAGAAAACAGTAAAGAATCACTTATTTTACAAGGAATACGAACCTACACCAAGTTTTGGTCATGTTAACCCCCAGCCTTATATAGCAGCAAATATAATTTTGCATAAAATGTGGTTTTTTAAGTTAAGGTGAATTCTATATGTAAATTCTTCTGAGAGTTTCATTCACATTGTATTGTTCGTTATTTGAAGAACAATGAGTTTTTTATAATATACGATATATCAATTTTTAAAATGTATGCTTATACTTATTTTTTTAGACATTTTATTCTCTTAAGAGCATCCACGCAAATACATGCTCTTAAGAAAATAAAAGTAGTACGCATGAAATTGAATGAATATTAAATAAAACACTTTGGATCTGGAACTTACCTTACACTTTGTTTTATATACATAAAAGAAGAGTAGAATATCCTTTTTTATTTTTAGATTTGCCTACTAACACTTCAAACAATCTATCAGGACGTTAAGTAGTGAATAGTTCAATTTAAGGGGATTGTTTTAGTCACTACTAATTTGGTAGAAAATTCAGTTCCACATTTAACCTTTCTAAATTCTAGATGATTAAATCCTTGATTAGCGCCTCATCGGTTGAATCAAAAAGGTATGCACTTTAATACACCTAGTCCAACAAACGTTAATATTAATCCTACCAAATCAAACAAAAAAATTTGAGTAGCCCCCTATTTATTGCACTAATTATAACTAGAGCTAGCCCTTTCCTTTTCTTTAAATTCCTACTTTAACTAGACCATACGGACTTTAAGTGATATAAAAGGTTCTTTATAATGGGGGAATTTTTCACCTTTTCTAAATAACTTATTATATTATTTTTATCTAATAAGGCACAGAAACAAATTAAAAACCTTTAGTGCTCCTGAGAAAACCTCTTGAGGAAAAACGTTTTTAGGGTGAAACGTTTTTCAGGGTACTTTTATACTGATTCTTTTCCTTAAAATGTTTCTGTACCTAATATTTAAATTAACTTATGTCAAAACATTTCGCAATACAAGTACTAAATGCTACATGGATATATAGAAAATGACACTTTTTATGAGCATAACCCATCAAATACTTATATTAAATATAGAAAAGTTACCTTACTATTATTAAATTTGTTAAATTAAATAATGAAAATGGAGAATACTAACTTTATAATTGTCACAATTTAATCTATATATCTACTCTTTTATTACTCGTAAAAATCATTTGATAATTCCTTCAATATTAATTTATAAAATGCAGAGACCATCTAAAGCAACAATTTTCTTACATTAGATTGTTTTTCTATCTAAATTTATTTTGTCGAAAAAAGTCGATATTTTCATATTTTTTTCATTTAATTATTGTACATTTGCACATTTAATGTTAGGATTATGCCTATTCAAATTAGATCCTATTGATTCCTCTTTAAAATTTCTTTATTTTATTTGTGAAAATTAGTTACTTTCTAGTAAATTCCCAGCAATAATACAGCAAACTACACTAATAATAATTCTAAAATTATATTTTCTATCTGTGTATATTCAATTTTTATTCAAACATGATTAATTATAAGTTCTAACTCGTTAATCAAATTTAAATAACAATTTTGATTCTAAAATAAGTTCAAAATCAAAATAAATATATTGTTATTTCAAAATAATGTTGTAAACTATCTTTAGAATGGAAAGATTTATGTAACAGCATGTTAAGGGGTTACAGGGGGAATAAAAATGAGAAATTTTTTCGATGACAAGTATAAAAATATTGAATTAAAAAGGAGACTATTAAATATAATCAGTGAAATTAGTGAATTAAAAGGAAAATTAGCTGCTTATCAGGAACAAAATCCTGATATATTTACTAGCTTAGAAAAAACCATACCACTTCATTACATAAAAAACTTTACTACTACCTATGAAGATATAAAAGTCCCAAATAAAAGATTAAAAGAACTTATTTTAGATGATATATTACCTCAAAATATTTCGGAAGATGCTATCTTTTGCTTTTATCAAACACTTACTTTTGTACATAAGAATTCCTGTGATTTATTAATCAATCCAGAGACTATACAGGAATTACATTTTCAATTAATACATTACATTACCTCTGACAGTGCCAAATGGCGCGAAAAACCGTTTACTATTCCAGGTATTCCTGAAAACGGAATGCACTTAAATAGTTACCGCATTCTTCCACATGAGCTTATTCCACAAGTAATGGAACGATTATGTGATCAATATAACTCATTAAATTCTAGTAAGGGCCATCATTCACTTTTATTAATAGCTCGTTTTATATTTAATTTTTATTGCATAGTTCCTTTTAATCAGGGTAACGGCAGATTGGCACTTATGTTAATGCAACTGCTATTAATTAAAAGTGGAAATACATTTGTAAAATATGTATGTCTGGATAAATACATTAAGAAAAATGAATCTGAATATTACAATTCGATTTATAAATCTTCGGTAAATTGGTACTGCGAGGAACATAATAGTAGCTTTTGGTTAAAAACGTTTTTAACTATTATATTAGAGGCGTACAAAGATCTTCATAATACAGTTCTAGATTCTATATGTAAGCATACTAAAGTGGAAAGAATTCAGGATTTTATACTTAAACAAAAACAACCCTTTACTAAGGAGTGTATTCGTAACACATATCCAGACATAGCAGAGAGTACAATCAGTAAGGCTTTAAATTCTTTGCAATTGTTTGGCCATATTAAGCTAGTGACAAAAGGAAGAAATGCTAGTTGGATTAAAGTTTGACTATACTTGTAAAACACTTACAGTTCAAAAAAGAAAATTATAACTTTATCATTTAAATTCATGCCTTTGGACTCTTATTCATTGAATTTCACTTTAATATATTAAGCTATTATTACTAATTTAGTTATTTCTAATTCCTACAAAACGTTTTATAGGAATATTTGTCGAAAAAAGTCGCATTTTAATATTTTTTCTTTATTTTCTGGTTGCAAACGTTTCATTTTCGTGTTACCATCTTAATCAAACAATAGTTGGTAATAAAAATGAAAATATTTCTTTCCCTTAGAAACATATAAACGTACGATCATATCAAGAAAATAAGGCCAAAGAAATATTTGATACCTATCCAAATTACCAATAGGAATTTTGCCGCATTAACTTTCTGTTATTTCAGAATAAAACTTCACATTTTGTCCCTAAACAAAATTTGTTAGCGTGCAAAATTCAAATACACTAAAACACCCAAATAAATGAAATGTCCTTTTTTTATTGAGCATTGAGGTATGAAAAAATAATTCTTCCTACAAAATTCAGCTGAGTAACATAAAGACATCTAAATTACTACCTTTATCGCCATCTATTGTTGACAACATATTTATCAACTATTAAAAAGAACCTATCAAGGGTTCTTTTTTATTATAATCATTCAAATTTCACTTCTATCTTTATATTTAGATTTCTACACAAATTACATCTACTTTTTTACTCTCAATTATTGAATTTATAATATAGTACTTCAATTTTAGTTATTCTTGATCTCAATCCATTTAAATTAGTGAATAAAATTCAAACATATAAAAATAATAACTACAACTAATCGTTATATATTAAAGAGGTGTCAATTTTGTCCTTAAATGAAAAGACCCTAGAAACAAAGACAGATAAAACCATTGAAAAGATCCAAACAAGTAACTTAAAAGAGCTTAAAAATACATTAGATAACATCTTTAATATTAGTGCAGATTTGATTGAACATCCTTTGCAATTAAAAACAAACACGAATATTTTACTATATTATTTTGAAGGCCTTACAGATGGTGTCGCTTTAAAAGGCAATGTTGTTACACCATTATTACAAAAAGTAAATGAAGACAGTCAAATATTTAATTCTAATATTATTGCTACTCATACCAAAATAGTATATACGTGGAATGAAATTAAAGAAGGATTACTTGAGGGTCAATGTGTTCTATTTATGGAAGGAGAAAAGCGGTCACTTTTAATAAATACAAAAGGTTGGGCAGAAAGAACAATTCAAGAACCAATTTCAGAAGTTACTATTAAAGGCTCACATGATGGATTTATTGAGAATGCCACAAAAAATATAGGCTTAATTCGTCGATATATTCCTTCTACAGAGTTAAAAATCAAAAAGCTGACGATTGGAGAAAGAGCAACTTCATTAGTCTATTTAATTTACTTAGGTGATGTTGCGAGCGCAGATGTAGTCCAAGAAATAGAAACTAGAATCTGTAAAATTAAAACGGATGCGGTATTGAGCATTGGAGAACTATCTAATTATACAAAAGATCAAAATTGGACTCCTTTTCCACAGGCTTATTTAAGCGAACGTCCAGATGCAATTTCAAATCATTTACTTGATGGGAAAGTAGCAGTGTTAATGGATAGATCCCCTGGTGCAATGATTGTTCCAATGAATTTAATTGGATTTTTTCAAACTCCAGATGACTATAATATACATTGGCTCATTGCATCATTTTTTCGCTTATTACGATTTGCAGGATTTATTATCGCCATTTTTTTACCGGCATTTTATATTGCTATTGTCTCTTTTCACTTTGAAATCATTCCAATAGATTTATACACTTCTATTGCAACGTCAAGAGTCAAAGTCCCTTTCTCTCCCCTATTGGAAGCTTTTATAATGGAAATTACACTCGAAATGCTACGTGAAGCTGGTATTCGCTTACCACAACCGATTGGACAAACAATTGGAATTGTTGGAGGGATTGTAATTGGGCAGGCGGCTGTTCAAGCTGGTCTTGTAAGTAACGTTATGGTTATTATCGTATCTATCACCGCCATTGCATCATTTATTGTTTCTAATTATGACTTATCAAGTTCTATACGCCTTATTCGTTTTCCAATGATGTTATTGGCATACTTTTATGGGATTGTAGGTATTGTTAGTGGATTAATGCTTTTATTTGCTCATTTTGTTTCACTAACTTCGTATGGTTCACCATACGGATTGCCAATAGCACCATTTCGGCTTGAAGAGTTAAAAGATTCTTTTGTAAGATTTCCTATTTCTATGATAACCACCCGCTCGAGTACAGGAAAACCGAAACAAAAAAAGAAAAAAGAAGGTGGTTCGCATGGGGAATCTTAAATTTCAAAACATAACTTTATTTGAATTTATTGTTTTCATCCATTCACTGCAACTTGCATCAGGTATGTTAATTATGCCAAGTCCACTTGCTACTACGGCTGGCACAGATGGTTGGATATCTATCATCCTTGGATGGATAACTACTTCTATAATCGGCGTATTTATTATATTAATGTTACAAAAAAATCCTAATAAAAATTTCTCACAAATCTTAAAAACATACTTTGGTAAATGGATAGGGACAATTCTTTTTCTTTTATATGCCTTTTATCTATTTTTTGTTGGCTTTAATACTTTATTAAAAGCAACTGATATTGTAAAAGTATGGATATTCCCTTCCACTCCTGCTTATCAAATCACCATATTATTACTATTACCTTTTATTATTTTGGCCCTGAGTGGTTTAAGGGCTCTTACTAGTTATTCTATGCTTGTTTTCTTCTTCACTACTTGGATGCCACTATTTCTTCTTTTTTCACTAAAGAGTAACTACAACCCTTTACACCTACTACCTATTATTAAAGATGGATTATACCCTATTGTAAAGGCAACAAAAGAAACAATTACCCCTTATGCTGGCTTAGAAATTGCATATTTTATTTATCCGTTCTTACAAAAAAAACAAAAAGCCATAAAAGGAATACTAATAGCGAATACTGGAACCATGTTTTTCTATCTATATGTGACTATTCTTTCTTACATATACTTTAGTCCGGAGGGGATAAAAGACGTAATTTGGCCAGTATTTCATTTGTTAAAAGGGGTTCGTTTTTCATTCATAGAACGATTAGAAATTATATATATCGCTTACTATTTGATTGTATTTTCTACTACAATATATCCGTATTTATTTTTCAGTTTTGAATCTGTGACCATTTCACTTCAAAAAAACGCCCGCAATTGGGCGCTGCTCGCTTTTATGTTATTTATAGTTGGACTATTTATTTTCCTAAATCCCGATGTAGATCAATATTTGTTTATATATTCTCTTATGGATATCTTAAATGTCATTTTCTTTATTCTATTACCGATCTTATTTTTCGCTTACAGTATTCTTTTTACTTGGGTTACTAGGAGGAAACAATTTTGATTCGAAAATGGATATGGATTGTAATTTGTTGTGTATATATAATTGGTTGTAGTCAGAGAATTCCTCTTGAAAAGGTTTCATTAATCCTGTTAATTGGCCTGGATAGAAGCTCTAATGGAGACATAAAAGTTGGAACAAGTATACCACTCTTTCATCATAAACAGCCAAAAAGTACTATAGAACATTGGACACAAGCATCAACTGTATATACTGGATTCAGTAAGATAGATACGAAGTTAACTGGCTTTATGACAGCTTCCAAAGCTGAAATCATTTTAATTGGGAAAAAATTAGCGCAAGAAGCAAATTGGTTGCAGGAGCTTGATTCTTCTTACCGTGACCCTTACGCTACCATTAATGCTAAAGTAGTACTTGTAGATGGACCTGCAGAAGAAATCTTTAAAATTCACAAGCCTAGTAAACCATCACTTTCATCTTATATAAATGGTGTAATCGAATCCTCTATTCAAAATAACCAATCCGTCTCTTCTACAATTCAACAATTAATGAGAGAACAAAATGAAGAAGGAATGACGCAAACTGTTCCAATTATCAAAAAAAAAATGAATGAAATCGACACAGTAGGAATTGCATTTTTAAATCGAAAAGGGAAATATTTAACTTATATCCCTAAAAAAGATGTTAAATTTTTCAATCTTATAAATAAGCCAAAAAGTAACGGCCGAATGATACTACACCTTGCGCTTCCCCCTAAAAAAGCAAACAAAAAGACAAACGCTTCTATCTTCGTACAGAACGCGACAAGGAAGGTAGATGTTACTTTTCAAAACGGAAAGTTTGTATTTAATTTCAATATACATGCTAATATAGCTTTAATAGAAAAAACCAATACGAATTTAGTTAAGGGGCACTATGATAATAAAAAAAATATAAATAATTTAAAAAGTGCTATTGAAAAAGAAATTAATAATAATTTACAAAATATATTAAATCAAATACAGCAGAATAAAATTGACCCAATTGGATTATCCCTATATGCTAGAGCCTTTCAATATAAAGAGTGGAAAAAAGTAAAAGGAGATTGGTTGCAAGCGTTAGCAGAGGCTAAAATAAATGTAAAGACACACGTCAAAATAAAAGATACTGGGACCATTAGAAATTAGATTAGCCTATTCTTTTATTTGACAAATTTTCTCATTGGAGTTATTTTTTACAAGTTATATTAAAAAATATAGCTGTTGATGAAAACAAGAGTATATATAATAGAGAGTGTATTTTCATTTCACTTTTATATAAATAAAAGCCAAATAGCCGTTCATAATGAACGACTATTTGGCATCTAACTAATAATTTGAATGCTTTTCATGTTAATCTATTTTGTTTAATCCCGTAGAAGTAACTTGATATGTTCTTTTTTTACCTATATATTCTTGTTTATTATTCTCAAAGTTAATAAGTGTAGCGCGTGTCTTTTCCTTTACTGTTTCCCCTTCTATATGGGTAAACTCAATGTAATCTCCCACTTTTACGGGCACGGCTTGACTTTCAGCAGTTTGTTGTCTATTTCCCACTATTTCCTTATTGTACACAACACTACCGGATGAATTCTGTACTTTAATACTTGCATACGTATTATTAAAGTAAGAATGTGGTACACCTGCTTCTAACTTCACCTGCATTTTCTCTGTTGCCCTATTATAATCTACTTTTGCGATTTCTCTATCACTATATCCCTTTAAAGACCAGCCAAATTGATTTCCGTCTAAAACCGTTGTTTCTGGCATTTTTTCTACTTTCTTCATGCCTTCTTTTGTAACTTCATACATTGCTTTTTTTCCAAAGCTTTCTTGTTTACTGTTGTCTACATTTGTGAAAGTAGCTCTATGCACACCTTCTAAATGTGTTAACTCAATATAATCTCCTACTTTAACTGGAGCCTTTTGCAATTCAGCATTTTGTTGTTTGTTTCCATAAATGTCTTTATTGTATACTACTTTGCCTGATGCATTTTGTACTTTAATACTCGCATATGTTTCATTAAAATAATGATGTGGTACGCCTGTTTTTAAGTCAACTTGCATTTCTTCTGTCGACTTATTGAAATTGATTTTAGCAAACTCAAAATCACTTATTCCTTTTAGTGACCATGCAAATTGATTTCCATCTAAAATTGTTGATTCTGGCATTTTTTCTACTTTTTTCAGGCCTTCTTTTGTAACTTCGTACATTGCTTTTTTTCCAAAGCTTTCTTGTTTACTATTATCTACATTTGTGAAAGTAGCTCTATGCACACCTTCTAAATGTGTTAACTCAATATAATCTCCTACTTTAACTGGAACTTTTTGCGATTCAGCATTTTGTTGTTTGTTTCCATAAATGTCTTTATTGTATACTACTTTGCCTGATGCATTTTGTACTTTAATACTCGCATATGTTTCATTAAAATAATGATGCGGTACGCCTGCTTTTAAGTCAATATGCACTTCTTCTGTCGACTTATTGAAATTGATTTTAGCAAATTCGAAATCACTAATCCCTTTTAATGACCATGCAAACTTGTTTCCTTCTAAAATATTATTTACATTAGGTATATCTGGTTTAATTGGATTAGAATCTGTCCCCTTCCAAATCTCTGCTGTTAAAGTTGGATACCCTAATGCAGCTACTTTTTGAATGGTATCGTTATTTGGACGTAATCCCCATTTCTCAAAGAAAGGTATCAAATTTTGTTTGGCTACTTTTGATGCCGAAATCATAAATAATTGTTTTTTATTTTCATCAGTTTGTGGAAGTTCATTTGAAGGCATGTCTCTATACAATTGATGCAATTTAGGGTAGAAATCCTCTCCATATGCTAACTGTAGTTGCCAAAGCATAACAAGCTTAACAAAAACATCACTAACTTCATCATAATTTTTATTAGGTTGTTCTAAGTATTGAAATGCCTTAGTATAAGCGCCCTCCTGTTGCAATCTAAAAGATTGGTTAGATGTAAATGCTTTTTCTACAGAAAGGCTATAAATATTATTTTGTACTTCTGTCATATTATAAAACTTCCAAGGTGATTGCTGTCTCAAATGCCCTGCCTCATGCCAAGGACCCCAGCCATCTTTTATAAATTTATTAATATCTAACACGTATTGGATTGCATCCCCTACATATGCGGTTCGATAAGAAGTTGCATACATATAATAATCGGGAGAATGATTTTCTTCTACGTAATGAATATAATGTTTATCTACTTGTTCCTCAGATAAACCAGCTACTTTGTCTTGAATTCGAGTAGCTTCATCCATCTTTTTTAAAAGTTGTACAGGATCTGTATTAGAACCTAACAAATATTTCTTAACACGTGCAGGGCTGGCCGTAATTAATACACGTTCTCCTTTTAACTCCACTGCATGTGCATTGGGATATTGGTCCAGCATGTTTATTAAATCTTGTTTTGTATGCTTGCCTAGTTCAAAGAGAGGAGTAGTCGTTCCACCAGTTGTGACCGTTGTTCGAATGGTACCACCTTGTTGTTTATTGTAAAAATAAATCATTCCTCCATTTGGCGATTGGATTGTGTTTATACCAGGTTTTAATGTAAATGATTTTATTTTAGAATCTTCTCTCCAAGAAGCATCATACGAATACGTTCCAATGTATGCTTGAATATTTTGATTTCCTTCTACATTAATCGTTATTTGTTCATTTGGCTTTGCATATAAACCAGTGGGTTCATATGGACTAAATGCCATACTTTTTCTTTCCTGTTGTTTCAGTACCTCAACATCCCCTTTTCCTGGGACTGTATATGTTCTGTTTTCTGATTTAACTAACTTTCCCTCTTGCAGTGATGTCGATATTTTTTTTTGCTGCTTTGTTTCCTCTGCAATGATATCTGTTGTAGAAATCATTGCAGTTGCAAGCATAGTTACTGTAGCGGTGGCTGCAAGTATTTTTCTAGTTTTATATTTTGAGTTATTCCCCATATTATCTCCCTCATTTTCCCTTAGTACATGTAAGGACTATTATTTTATTTATCATGTTTTTACATCAAAAACTATTTACGCTATTTATGTTGTATCTAATACTCTATTTTTTCTCATAATAGTCTCCTTTTCTTTATTTCTAATTGTTTATAAATGTTATTTGATGACACATAAAATAACAACTTTACGATAAACTCATCAATAACAACCTATTATGTTTTGATTTAGTATTCTTAACTTCCATCTAATTGTATAAAAGTATTCAATTAGGAAAATAAGAATATAAAGCTCACTAATCATAGATTAGGTTTTACGGAAAAATTCATAAAAATTATTCACCTTAAAAATTCAAACTTGTATAACTACTTTCTACATATAGGATGGAATTATAAAAACATTTCAATAAAACAAAAGACAGAGGCCTGATTATACCTCCGTCTTTTCAATTTATAAAGAACAAAAAATCATTTTATAACTGTATAAATGCCCTTACAACAAATACCGTATTCCGCTATTTTTTTGAAGAAACAGGATTCATTTTTAATGTTTTTATTCCCTCTTTTAATGTAAACGCATCTGCTCTTAACGTTTTCCAACTGTCTTTCGCTGCATTCAGGTTAGGTTTTAGGAATTTGAATTTATTTTGATCCGCTTTTTGGGATGCTTTTTCAATATGACTAAGCACTCCCGAATATTGAGAATCTAAATCATGCCATTGTGCAGACATATAGGTAAGTGCATTAATAGCCGATCCAATCGCATTGTGCATTTCATTAATATTATTATACGCAACACCAACTACACGATTTAATGTCACTTTATAATCTATAGTCTGACGTAATTGTGCTAACAATGGCTCTAACGTACCTAAATTATTTCTTGCTACCCCTATCATTACACCACCAGCAATCCACGTAGGAATTGAGGGAATTGATACAGTTATAATTCCATCTGATTCTACTTGTTTAAAATGTCTTACTTGCTCTAAAACTTCATTTAGGCGCTTTTCATCTTCATCAATTCCAGATGCTTGGTTTTTCAGAATCGAATGCAAAATATCTTTATGACCTCCAAATGCCCGGACATCTTCTCCAATACTATCTCTTAACTTAGCTAGTTCTTGTATTAAATTCTGTGTATACGCTTGATTTTGTTTAATCTCACCTTGTAAATCTGTAATGCCTTCTTTTAATGTATCTGCATCCCCTTCATTAATCGCTTCTACTAATGTGTCATAATAATTGTCGAATTTAGTATCATACTCTACAATCCCCGTCAGTGTATCTAAAAGTTGTTTTTTTATGTGTGAATCCCATTTCGTAGCATGCTCTCTTGCATTCTTTTGATCTTGTAGAATTTGACTAGGTAGATTTGTATATCCTTTAATGTCAATTCCTTCAAAGTTAACATCTGGGTTTTTAATTAACAAATAAGAGTAATCATTCATAGATTTTGCAAATACCCCAGCATCTTGCAAAGCTTTTTTCATCTTTTCGCTGTTTACAGAAAGAGATATATCTTCGGTACTAGTTTGTTCCATTTTACTTTCATTTGCGAAGGCTGCCACTGGAGAAACTACAGTAGTTGTTGTCAGAGTCAAAAACGTCGATACAGCAAGTAGTTTATAAGGAAAGTTTTTATTCATTATAATTCCTCCTATACATATATATTGATTTTTAGTTTGTTTTTTCTTGTTTAAAAGCAATGTCTTTTGAAATGAATTCTGCATCCTTATGAATATCATTCCAACTTTGTTTTGCAGCCTTTAAATCATCAGGTATTAAAGAAAGTTTATGTTCTTGCATTTGGTCGATATTATCATATAGATCTTTATAATTCGCTCCCATCGTATTCCATTGTTGCTGAATATTCGTTAGAGACATGATTGCTTGATCCACTGTTTGATACAAATATGTCAACGTGTCTTTTGTATTAGTAAGTGAAATAACTGCTTGGTTAGCAAGATCGGCTTTCATACTTAATTCTCCGATTTTATTAGAAATTTCATTATAAGAGTTCATATGATTAGATGCCGCAACACCAGCTGCTGTTCCTAAACCGATACCAGCTGCCCCTAGAGCTGTTAGACCACCAACAACAGCTGGTGTCGCTGTGCCACCGGTCACAACAATTACTACCGCTCCTGCAATCGTTCCAATAACTAAAATAGCTGCTCCTAATCCACCACCAATTGACCAGGCTAATACATTATCAAAATGTGCTTTCTGCGTAGAACGTAAATTCTCAATTTCGGCCTGAAGTTGTGGGACTAGTGCTTGTTTTCCCGCTAATATAGCCGTTAATCCCCCTTGTCCATCTGGACCTCCAACATTATTTTTAAAATCTACAGTATTTGTATACAACTTTGTTTTAAAAGCTTCTAACATCTTAATAACTTCCGTAACTTCATTTGAATTTGTATGAATTGTACCGATTAAATCCCCTATTCCTTCTTTGAGGCCCGCCTTATCTTTCTTTTTTACAGTATCTACTAGTGTGTCGTAATAATTTTGAAATTGTTCATCATAATTTACAATATTACGTGCTGTCTTTTGAATGTTTGGCTTCGCTGTATCTAGCCAGTAATTTGCATTGATTCGTGACAGTTCCTGATTCAGGTGAATGTTTTTGATTAATTCTCCACCTCCTGAACCTAAATCAATGTTGGATAAATTTACATTCGGTTGCTTAATCATTGTTTTTGCGTACAAATCCATTACAAGAATATGAGAGCCTGTTTCAGCCAACACTTTCTTTAACCCTTCAGGTCCTAACGCATAATTTTCTATTTTCTGTTCTTGTGCTGTCTGTTCTTGTGCAAGTGCGTGAATAGTACTGCCATTCGTAGCAGTTATAACCGTTACTAAAGCGGCCAAAGTTATGACCTTAAATGGAAATTTCATTTTTTGATTCTCCTCCTTATTTTCAGTTGCGTTATAATTTTTTCGTTAAATATTATTTCTTAATATTAAAATTTATTAACTTGTTCTTCGAGTTGATTTGTTACATTTTTTAGTCGTCTTAATGTATCTTTTTGAGACTGAATGTTATTCGTATCAACTTCAGTCGATAATTTTGTAATACTATTATTTATTAGATTCAAATCCTCTTTATAACGTTTCAATAGCTCAATTTCTCCATCTACTTGATTAACAAATGTATGCAAATCATTTTGCATGAAAAGAATCATTGATTTTTGTAAATCTGCTACTGTTAATTTAGTTGTTAAGTCATATAATTTTTGATTTTGTTTCTCTAGATCATCTAAATGCGCTCGTTGCTCTGCTGTTAGTTTATTAATTTCCGCAAAAGTACTATATGTTTTTTTAATTTTTTCAGGATCAATTACTTTCATAAGATCATACTCTTTCGTTTTCGTAACTGCAGCTGCAGCAATTTCACCTTTTTTACTTTTCTCTATCGTTTCACGTGCCTCTTTTTTGGCAACTTCAATTTCTATAGCTGATTTTCCCTTTTCTGTTGCCTCTTGCTCTGCTTTCTTCTCTGCTTCTCCAATAGCATTGTTTATTTCTTTTCCTTTGTTATACGCTACTACTGCTGTTTGAGCAGCCGGTTCAATGATATCTTTTGATAGACTATAAATTTCTTGGAATACCTTTAGCCCTTGTTCATTTAAAGCTCCTGGTAATAATGCTATTTGCTGTAAATCATTTTGAATTGATTTTTTTGTATTTAGCATTTCATTCTTTAACTTGTCTATTTTTCCTGTTCCCTCTGAACTAAGTACACTCTGTGCTTTTACCACATCTGTATCAAGATTTTTCAGTTTCTTATCTACCTGTAGTTTAAGATCTGTTAACTCATTAATCTGACGTTGCACGTTTTCTTGGTTTGTTATAGTCATATCTTGAAGAACTTCCAGTCTATCTAAAAATCCTTCTTTATCTTCCTTATTATCTACAAATCCTTTTAATGTTGGATAATAGCTATTAAATTTGGTTGCAAATCCTTTGCTTTTTGAATTTAATAGAATTAATTTTGGATATAGTTCTGATGACCACTCTTTCATATCTTGTTTAATTAGAAATTGAGTTGTATTTAAAGATGGAACTTCTTCAAGTTGCACATTCGAACTTGCTAAGGCTCCATCTATAAAGGTTTGTGTTAATTTGGAGTGTGCACCTATTTTTCGTAATGCTGAGGAAATATCTATATTATCTTGTTTCGTTTCTGCCTGAACGATTGGCATTGCGAGAGTATTGATAGGAATAGTCGCTCCAGTAACGATTGATGTTATTAAAAATCCTGTCATAATTTTATTCTTCATTCCGTACACCTCTTCACTATTGTTTTTTACAGTTTTAATCGTAAATGTTGTACAACCTAACGTTAGGATTTCATCACACACACTTGAGGAGAGAAATTTTTTCGATAGAGTAATCGTATCTCGTTTTTTATTTATTTTTGATAGAATATAAGGACCTTACTTCCCCCTCATTTTAAACACTATGTTTTTCATAAGTAAACCAGAAAATCGCTTTTATTAAATTTGATTTTTCAGATATTTATTATTCAAATTATAAAATATTATATTTAAAAAAGTTAAATTTAAATTTCATTTCATAAAGTGAAATAATTATACTATGATAATTAAACGTAAAAATCCTTTTATTCACCAAAACCTATATCAAGCCCTCATCCAAAAATAATTTTAATATAATTTAATAGTGATTGACACATATGTGTCTTTTAGATGAATATGTAAAATTACATATCCATCTAGGAGTAACTAGCATACATACGCCAATAATATTATTGTTACTACGAACACCACAGGAGAAAACTCCCCTCATGCACTCTAGGGGATAGAATGTCTATGTAATAAAATTTTTTACTTATATACTTACTATTCATTATAGAAATACAAAAAGCGATTCTTTTTACATTAAAAAGAATCGCTTTCCACATTCTTATTTTCAATTACATTCCATAAAGGATTGAGATACTATTACCTAAGAGCATTAACTATAACTTCAGTTGCCTCTGCAATGAGTTGATTATCATAGGTAGCCTCTTTCTCATCTTTACTAGATAAAATTGCGATGATAATAGGCGCTCTATTCGGAGGCCAAACGATAGCAATATCATTTCGTGTCCCATAACTTCCAGCTCCTGATTTATCTCCAACTATCCAGTCAGTTGGTACGCCTGCACGAATAAGTTTGTCTCCTGTAGCATTTCCTTTCATCCACTCTGTAAGAATGTTACGTTTATGAGCTGGAAGCGCATTTCCGACCGTTAAAGCTTTCAGATTCGTAGCAATTGCTTTCGCTGTACTAGTGTCACGAATATCTCCTGGAATAGCCTCGTTTAACTCTGTCTCAAAGCGATCAGCCATAGTAATCCGATCACCCATCTGTCTAAGCGCTTTTTCATATCCTTTAGGTCCACCTATTTTATTAAATAAAATGTTCCCTGCAGTATTATCACTGGAACGAACGGCGGCCTCAGCAATTTCTCCTAGTGTCATTCCAGTATCTACATGTTTCTCTGTAACAGGTGAATATTCCACTAAGTCTTCTTTCGTATAAGTAATAACTTCATTTAATTTCTCAGTAGAGTTTTGCTGTAGCAATACTCCTGCGGCTAACGCCTTGTAGGTTGATGCAAAGGCAAATCTTTCGTTAGGTCGATAAGCTATTGTTTGATGTGTACCCGTATCAATAGCATACACACCTAATCGAGCATCAAATTTTTTCTCAAGTTGAGAGAATTCTTTATATGTCGCATGCTTTTTATGTTTAACTTGCCCTGTCTTTTCCTTCGCTTCAACTTGCAATGCCCCACCTGTAAAAGTTTCTAGGCTTGTAAGACTTATACCTAATATACCAATGCATATTCCTATTTTTAGCATCCTCTTATTTTTCAAAATCATCATTCCTTTCAAGTTCTTAACCATTTTTTACGTACACATAATAGACAATCACCGAAACAAGTTTGTTCCATAAACTTTTAAAAATTATTAACTAGTATGAGAGTCATTAACAAAATAAGAGATAGCAACAATCATCGTCGCTATCTCTTATTTCAAATCTTATTTTTATTTATAAAGACCTTTATATAAACAGAATCTCTTGCCCTTAGAGAAATGTACAAGTTTTATTGATTTTGATGCAGATTATTTGTATTTGTAGTTTCACCTTGTATACGTTGCTTTTTCAAATCAAAGTATACATCTAAAACTTCCTTTCCAATTATAGAATTAATACCATTTTTATCATCATGAAGCCATGGGACTACTACTGAGAATGCTACTTCTGGATTATCATATGGGGCGTATCCAACTAACGTTAAGTTGTAACATTCCATACGTTCCCCTTTCGCATTTCTACCAATTGGATCATCTCCACCATATACAGTTTGAGCTGTCCCTGTCTTTCCTGCTGGTTTATATGGAGCATTTTTGAAATATT
Organism: Bacillus sp. BC08; assembly: GCF_054326875.1. Classification (NCBI taxonomy): domain Bacteria; kingdom Bacillati; phylum Bacillota; class Bacilli; order Caryophanales; family Bacillaceae; genus Bacillus; species Bacillus sp. BC08. The sequence continues at coordinate 645,472 of NZ_JBTGPA010000031.1, forward strand.
TCACGCCAGTTCCATCACCTTCTTGGAATACCCATCTAAACCCTTCTTTTATTCGATTAATATGTTCTGTCTTCATATCAATTCGATTTAATACGACAGGCTCTATAGAGCGTATAACTTTGCCAACCTCTTCTTCTTTTATTGATTGCTCTCGTATTTCTTGTACAATTTGAGGTTGCATTCTATAACCTCCATTAGCAATCGTTGAAATATATTGTGCTAATTGCAACGGCGTATACGTATCATACTGACCGATAGAAAAATCTAGTAAAAACCCAGGCTGACTATCTACTTTTCTAGTTTGTCCAACTATTTCATTCGGTAAATCAATACCTGTTGGAACTCCTAATCCAAATTGTTTAAAATAATAGCGCATCGTATCAAATGCTCCTTGTTTTATATCCAATGAACCATTTGGTACGTAATTAACGCCCGCAATTTTTAAAGCTGTCTGGAACATGTATACATTCGAAGATACTTGTAGTGCTCGTAAATCATTAATATTACCAAATCCGGATACATTCCACGATTTCTTAGCTTGTGTACCTTTAAATTTCATAGGTGCATCATAAAATTGATCTCCTGGCTGTATTGCCCCTGTCTCATATCCAGTTAATACAGTTGCACCTTTTACAGCTGACCCTAGCTCATACGACGTCGTCATATTACCTAATGCCAAATCCTCAATCTCTAATTTCCCTTCTTTTTCTACAATCTTTTTGCCTGCCATAGATAAAATCTGTCCGTTATTTGGATTCGTCATGACGACAAAAGCTCGGTCCAACAGTGGCTCTGAACTCTTAAACGCTCTCAAATTTTTCTCTATACTTTCTTCCACTTTCTTTTGTAATTCCATATCAATCGTTAATGTTAAACTATTACCACTTTTTCCTTTAGAGATTATCTCTGTGTTTATAATGTTTCCTGATTTATCAGTAATGTTTTTCATTTCTTCTTTTGTACCGTGTAAGACATCTTCATATCGTTGTTCAATATAACTTTTTCCTACACGATCATTACGGTTATATCCACGTACCAAATAAGAATCTAAGTTTTCTTTCGGTAACCCTTCTTCACTACTCGTAATATTACCCAACACAGAACGGAATAAATTACCATTTACATAATTACGTTCCCAATCAACTGTTGCATCTACTCCTGGAAACTCAGCAAGGTTTTCACTTATTCGCGCATACTCTTGATCTGTTACATCTTTTTTTATAATTTGTGGTGTTAGTTGATAACCAGAACTCATTTTACTTTTAATAGCTAACACCTTTAAATCTTGTGCTGTTAATTCTGCCAATTCTAATTCTGTAACACGACTTCGTCTTAAGTCTTCTATTTTTTTATCTAACTCTTTTCCCTCTACTCCCTTATCTTTTAACTTTTCTATATCTTTTTTCGTAATCATTGTCTCCGCACGTTTCGTATTCAACTGCATCCAAAAATCTTTTTTATCGATGTCTGTTAATTTATTTATATCTTGTTCAGGCATTTCAAGCACTTTCGCTAAGTCTTTTGCTGTTTTTAAAATATCTTTACTAGTAATTCCCTTTACCCTTGTATACGTAATCGTACGAAGAGATTTATTATTAACAACTGTTTTCCCTTCTCGATCTAGTATTTGTCCACGTGGAACTGGAATGCTAGTAGTTGCGTTTTGACTGCTTTCTACTTGATTCTTATAAGCCTCTCCCTCTACGATTTGCACCTTTCCTAGCTGAACAATAATAGCTGAGAATAGTAAAAATATGCAAAGGAACATTATATTTAATCGTATAGATATATACGTCTTGTTCTTTCCTTTTTGTTTTCCCATAAATCCTCCATTTAATTCCTTTTATGTTACATACCGATGACTGATTATAAATATCGTTTCGACTTTTTTGCTAAATCCTTGTTAGCACCCATCCCTTTTCGTTTAGCTACGTAATTCATAACTCTCCCGTCTTGTTTTCTCTCTATTTTTTTGTAGCTCGCATTAGAAATGCTACACTGTATAATGACTCATATTAAACTTACACATAGACTTAATAGTAAATTTTCATACTAATTCTTCCTTTCTTCATGCTGTAATACTTAATAGACAACCTAAATAATAAAGTTGTTCCACATTTACAAAAAAAATAATTAACTATAAGATGAAATAAGCTAAAAAGGGAGGGTTTTATGTTACATACAAAAATAAAAAGATGGAGATTTATAGCGATTCTTTCTATTGTAGGTTTGATATTAATAATTTTGTTAAAAAGCCATTTCTTTTCAATTACTATCGAAACTTCTTCGACCGAAAGAGGACAAATACTTGATCGAAATGGTGTAATACTAGCTACAAATAAGAAAGTTAAGTCTCTATATTGCACTTTTAATGATGAGAAGCTATCGAAACAAGATGCAGCAAACACATTGGCTTTTTTCAATCAATTTTCAAGCGAGTTTCAACATGACATTTCTACAGAGGACATAAAATTTCAATTACAACAATCTTGTAAAAAGCAGACTATGAATGATATACCGTTATACTCTGACATAACTGAGAATGAACTTGCATTCATAAACAAAAACAAACCCAATAATGTAATAATCAAAGATGAAGTGATTCGATATTATCCTAAGCGTGGAATTGGTTCACAAGTAATTGGGTATGTAGAAAATGCCCTTAATGTACCCGTTGGAAAAAGCGGGATTGAGCTACAATATGAAAATGATTTAAAAGGAAAACCCGGAAAAACTCTTATTTTTAAAGTGAATAATAAAAAGTTCTTATGGAACATGCAAAAAGTACAAAAAGGAAAAGATGTCCGGCTAGCTTTAGACTCTAAGTTGCAGCAAAAAACTGAGGAAGCATTAAGATCTCAAATCAAGAAAATAACTGATGTTAATGCTGGTTATGTTGTGGTAACCGATGTGAAAACTGGCGCAATTTTAACTATGGCCAACTCAGCAGTGTTTGATCCAAATACATTATATGAACAAGTATCATCTAAAAAAGAAAACCTCAAATCACTTTCGCAAAATAAAGCAATTCAAAAATTAAAGTATGGTGAATCTTATGTAAATATGGCCTCAACTATAAAGCCACTTACTATTTTAATTGGATTAAACGAAAAGCTTTTTCAACCTGAAGATACTTATTTAGATAAAGGTACTTTTCAATATGATAATCAAAATAACATTACGAATGCACCTGGAACGCCCACAGGTGAGATTACACCGAGGCAGGCTATTATTAATTCATCTAACACATTTATGACAGCAAAAGTAGCTCTACCCTTATTCAACCAAAATAATGGGAATATAGAAAAAGTTGCACATATATGGACAGAGTATTTAAAGCAATTCGGCCTTCGTTCTAAAACTGGGATTGATTTACCCTTTGAAGAAGACGGACAATATGAATTTCATCCAACAAACAAGTTTGAAAATGGTATCTCCGCCTTATTAAATGCCTCTTGGGGAGGAAATGAAGTACACACTCCTCTTCAACTTGCTCAATATGCAGCAACTTTAGCAAGTAAAGGTGATAAATATAAACCTCAAATCGTAAGTGCTATTATTGATCAAAATGGTAAGGAAACAAAAAAGTTTAAACCAATTTTAGAAAGTTCAAATCATTATCCGATGGACTTTTGGAGTGTCGTGCAAGGTGGGATGAGCCAAAATATAGAGGAAATTAAAAACTTACCCTTCCATGTCGCAGGTAAAACAGGCATAACAGGTGCTCCGAATGAGCAAGAAAGAATGATAAACCATTCTCTTTTCATTGCATATGCTCCTACCGAAGATCCACAAATTGCCGTTTCTGTCGTTATTCCTGGTAGTAATTCAGAAAAAAACATCGCAGCTCTCGTTACATCAGAAATTTTAGAGTATTGGAATACTCTTCAATAAGAGAATAAAAACAAAGAGGAAGGTTCATTAAAGTGAACCTTCCTCTTTACCATATAGAATCTATATTTATTATTTTCCATATACCTTCATTACTCTTTTCGAACATAAATGAATATTTAATATCAGTTAAAACATACTCTTTTTGTACATATCCAGTATTACCGTTAATAGTCGATACTTTTATATATCCATTATTCTGCACTTTTTCTGGAATCCAAGCTTTTACCATTTCATTAGATACTTCATATAAAACTTGTGATTCTCGCTTTGGTTCAGCTAAAATTTTCGTTTTATTTCCAGTAACCGTTGCATATATATAATGCGCTTGCTTTGGTTGGTTACCTTCTGTCAATCCACTTGGTACTTTGTATGATTGCTTTGTATCATTTGTAAATTCTCCCCCCATGGTAAGAGCAACTTGCAACTCATGAAAAATATCTTCATCAAATTTCAATTCATCCTTCTTATAACTCTTCCCTTTAAATAGAACTTCATCATTTAACGCTCTATACAAGTCATTTTCATTTTTTGAATTTGTACTTTGATATAATTCATTCATAAATTGTTTTAATGTTGGATCTTGAGCAGACTCATCTTTAGTTTTAGGCTTAATTTGAGTGCTGCTTTGGACCGGTGATTTATTATCATTAAGCCAAGGTTGTTGAACAATAACAAATAACATTGTACAAACCAAAACCACTACAATAGGCAGTGCTTTTTTACGAAACGGCCTTTTATGTATTACAAGATCCGCTTCCTTATTTTCATATATAGACTGCTTTATTTTAAAAATAAACTCTTCTTCATCTTTACGATTCTCCATTGGGCCTTTTTTTAACTGTTTATACCAGTCAGGATTTTGTTTATTGTTCATCACTACTACCCTCCCCTATTAATTTTGAAACCTTACTTCTCGCTCGGCTTAATCTAGATTTTACAGTTCCAATGGATACTCCTAGTGTTTCGGCCATTTCTTCATAAGATAATTCATATTTCGCGTCTAAAATTATTATTTCACGGTGTTTTTTAGGTAGTTTTAATACAACATCCCACACTTCATTCATTTCCTCTTGATTAAAAAATTCTTTTTCTGCCGATGGAGATTGTTTATCATCACTAAAAAATCCTACTAAAGATATCCTTTTAAAATAGGAGGATTTCAAATAGTTTATTGCCGTATTTCTTGTAATTTTTAATATCCACGTTTTAATAGATGACTCCTTTCGAAATGAATTCCAGTTTTTAAATACCTTTATAAATACATCTTGCGTGATATCATCTGATAAGTGTGGATCTTTCGTAATAATAAATGAATAATTCCATACATCTTGCCAATAATCGTTTATAACATAGTCAAGCTCATCATGATTACATTTTTCAATAAACTTCTGTTCCATTTCCACACCTCGAACTTATTTGAATAAACATAAAACTACCCTCGCTTTTATTATGGTTTCAATATATAGACAAGATACAAGTTGTATTTGTTCCATTGTTTATCTTTTTTTGATAAAGATCCGCCCCAAAATGTAAAGGCGTGTAATTACTTTCATAAAATAATCAGCTATATATTCTCTCACATGACAGGCTCCTAAAAAAGAAGTAACACATACAATGTTAAAAATACACTCGTAAAAATCTGATTATTATTTGGGAGTCTCACGCAACACTCTACTTGTATCACCTATTTTTCTTAGAGCATACTTATTTGTGTGCTCTATTTATGTTTTACTAAACAACTGGTTTTTTAGTCTAAAACTTGTCCATTTCAATTTGTTCACCTCTTCTATTTACTATCAACAATGTCACCCTTTCAATAATGAAAATTAAGATGAGGTATCAACTTTCTACACCCACAACAAAAAAGCATTCTCGATTAAGAAGAATGCTTTTTCGAAGCTTACTTATACTTTGTTTTGCATGATTTATACCTTTGTGTTAAGCAAACAATGAATACAGTAAAAGATTTTACTTTATAATTAATTATTATTTTTGGAAAATATGTTTTATTTTTTCACCTGGTACGTTACTCCCCCCTCTTCCTTTTACATCTTCGATCATCATGGTAACAATCATGTTTGGCTCATTTGCATCAAAAGCTGCAAACCATCCAAGTTCTTTTCCGTTAGCTTCTTTCGACTCTTTCAGTTCTGCTGTACCGGTTTTACCAGCAAGAGTTATACCATCAACCTTAGCAATTCTCCCCGCGCCATCAGGGTCATTAATGACTTTTATTAATGCGCTCTTTAATATCTCTTGATTCTTTTTAGAAACCACATTTTCTTTCCAATTCCCCGCTACTTTTGCTTCTTTTAAAAGATGAGGCGACGGAATATTCCCTTCATTCACAATCGGTGCATATGTTAATGCCAAATGGAGTGGTGTCATTAATACTTGTCCTTGTCCGTAACCTGTGTCTGCCAGTTGAATATCATTTTTTATCCCCTCTCTTGCAATGATTGAAATAGGAAATTCGTATTCAATTGGTAATTTTTCATGAAATCCGTATTTCTTAAATTCATTTACATACTTATCTTTTCCCATCTTCAAGGCTTGTTGAGCAAAATAAATATTATCAGAGTACTTCATTGCCTTGTCAAAATCAATTGGACTTGCATCCTTCACACGTGTTACATAATAATTTCCCCAAGAGGAATCTTTTGTCCACTTTAATCCTTGAATATTAAATTCTTCCTTAGGTTTTATTGTGTTTGTTTCCAAACCAATTGCACCTGTAATCGTTTTAAATACGGAACCTGGTACAAATGCTTGTGTGAAACGATTCATCATTGGTAGTTTCAAGTCGTTATTCCATGCTTCTCGTTGGGCCTTTGATGCCCCTCTAACTATTGTATTTGGATTATAAGCAGGGCTACTTACAAGTGCGATTGTTTCACCTGTTTTAGGATTGACCGCTGCACTAGAGCCCGCTTCATTTTTCATCTCATTATAGATTTTTTCTTGAATTGCAGCATCAATTGTTAACGTAACATCTCCCCCTGCTTTCGCTTCTTTTTTTGCTACGTTTTTAATCTCTTTCCCATTCTCATCTTCTATAAATACACGTCCACCCTTTTCACCACGCAATTTATTCTCCAGTACTTTCTCTAAACCTGTCTTACCTATTAAATCATCAGCTTGATACCCTCTTTTTTGAAGTGATTTTAACTCCTCTGCATTCACCTTTCCTATATAGCCAGTTAAGTGTGCCGCTGCTTCTCCTAATAAATACGTACGAATATCTACCGGGCGAGATGATACTCCTTCTAATTCAATATAATCATTCTGTCTAGTTCCCTCTTTTAAAATACCAATTGGTACAAAGGAATCTGGTTTTATCCATTTCGCTGTAAGCTTCTGATTGACCTCTTCTATAGACATATCCAGTAACTGTGCCACTATTTCTTTTGTTTGCGCTGCCGTTTCACCTAGTTTCTCTGGAATAATTCCAACCTCAGTCGCTTTACCATTCGTTGCAAGGCCTTTCCCATTTCGATCATATATTTCTCCACGTTTTCCTTGTTCTATTTGCATACGTACTTTGTAATCTTTTTTCATACCTGGAAAAATGAAATCTGGTGTCCATTCTATTTTCCAAGATTCTTTTTCTTTCACAAGTTTTGCTTCATGGATAAATGAAGCTTTTCCTCCATCCGTATCCATCTTAACTTCAAAAAGAAAAACTTCTTTATCTTTAGCATTCTCTGCTTTCGTTTTAACCTTTAAATTCTTAACGCCAATACCTTCATAAATTTTTTGATATTTCTCTGTGAATTCCTTTTTAGAAATTGTTTTTTTGGCATGTTCTGATAAATGATCATACATATTTGCAAATTTTCTATCATTCCATAAATTGATATATTCTTCAAATGCTTGTTTTGGCGGTTCGTTTTTATTACATCCTACTAATATAACTGCAAAACAAAAGAAAAGCAGCATCCATAATTTTTTCAATTCAATCTTCTCCCTTAGTTAAAAATGTTTATTCCTTTCTTGATTTATTAAATAAAAAATGTTGTAACGCTTAATAGACAGTGTAAGTAATGAAATTGTTCCACATTTACTAAAAAATTTAATTTATGATCAAGTTACATTCGAAAGAGAAGATTTTAAGATTCTTACAAACAAAAGTAGCGGATCAATTTAACACTATTATTTAAACTATCCTTTTGTTTAGGTTCCCCGTTCTTATCCCTTTTGTAGATATTTAATACAAAAAAGGACCCTTATTCTAAGGGTCCTTCAACAAAAAATAACAAATTGTATACAATAAAAAAGATTTACTTAAAGTTTATTTTATAGATGCTGTATATCCTTCTATTTCGGATCAAAATCCCTGTACTGTATGCGACTGGGGATTCGTTCACTCTATAAGCTTATTTAGAAGAGTCATGTACAGGTAAACTACTATGAATTAATTCAGCAACTTTTACATATCCTTTTGAGTTTGGATGAATTAAATCCGTAGACCAAAGCGAATTATCATTAACTAATGGATGATTCCAACAGTCAACAAGATGAAACTTATACTCTCTACTCAGTGAAAGTATAACTTCGTTTGCCTCTAATAATTGTTCTTTTAACATTTGGTTTTTTTCAGAAGAAAATGGAAGCCGAACTGTAAAATCTGGAAGGTTTGCTATAATAATATCAGCATCTGTTTTACTTAATGTATCTATCATAAATTCCATATCGTTCTTATATTCTTGATGATTCCAACGTCCTTTTAAAACATCGTTTGCACCTGCAATTAGACTAACTAAATCTGGATTAAACGTTAATGCCTTTTCCAATTGCTGTGAGCGAATTTCTTTCGTTACTAACCCACGCTTTGCAAAATTAGCATATTCTAAATCGTTTACACAAATTTGAGCAAAATGATCTACCCAGCTTTTTAATGCAATTCCCTCAACTTCATCCCCTATGCCCTCGGTAAAACTATCACCAATCGCTACAAATCGCTTCCACATATGTAATCCCCCTTTTTATTATTCATATCTATACTATATAATAGTTCACAGCGTATATCTATTTTCATTGTAATTTAATTGAATAATGAATCTTCTTTTATGCTGTGTAACTTTATTAAACTATCCTTGTACTAGAGTGCTTTGAATCAAAAAATCAAAATAAACGCCATCCTTTTTGTATATTTCTACAAAAAGAATAGCGCCTTTTGATTATATGGATACAAATTTATTTTAGCCTGATAGCAATACGAAAAGTTCCGACGGACAAATTTGAAAAAATAATGCCCTCTTCAATTCCAAGCCATCAACATAAAAATCTATAATAGTTTGAAACTTTTTGTTTCAAACTATAAAACTAGCTTTTTACTATATCAACCGCACTATACCACATACCGCTAAAAAAAGATCCGATGTTACGCATAAAACGTGTAAACCAATTTGCTTGTTCTATATCAGATTTTGTTACAAGGTCTACTTGTAATGATTTACCTAATAAGAACCCAGGATCTGTACTATCTTTAGGCGAGATAATCATTTTACTAATTGTTACACCTTTTTTAATAGGTGCTTCTTGTTCTTCATTCAATACTTTAAATTCTTTTTTATATACGTCTTTGTTGTTCTTTGGTATCGGAAGTGAAACAGCTTGCTTCGTTTGAACTACTACATCTTTGTCTTTTGCATTTGCTACTCGCACTGTTTCATGCCCGTATACTACTGAATCTTTTCCATAAACTTTCTTCATTTCAAAATTCGCAAATCCATAATCATATAATTTCTTCGTTTCATCAAAACGTGCTGCATGAGAGTTTGCTTTTATCACGACAGAGATTAGACGCATACCGTTTCTTTCTACTGTACCAGTGAAACAATCACCAGCTTCTGGGGTAGTTCCTGTTTTTAACCCATCTACACCTTCGTATTGCTTAATTAAACCTTTTAACATCCAGTTAAAGTTCGTCATATCAATTGGATACTTACCACCCTGTTGGAATGTTTTTTTAGGGATTTTTGCAGTATCTAACATTTTCGGAAAATCTTGAATCAGACGTTGTGCTAAAATCGCACAATCTCTTGCGGACATTTTATTTTTCTCGTCTGGAGTTGTCCCTTCTGGGTGATGTCCTTTTAAATCATAGTTTGTTAAGCCTGTAGAGTTTACAAATTTATAATTTTTCATTCCAAACTCTTTTGACTTATCATTCATCATTTTCACGAAATCGGCTTCTTTTCCAGCAATTTCTTCAACTAAAGCAATTGTCGCACCGTTCGCAGAGTAAATTGCCATTGCCTCATATAACTCTTTTACTGTATAAGAGCCACCATTTTCTAATGGAACGTTTGATAATGAGCGATCTTGCGAAATCTTATATGCATATTCAGAGATTTTAACTTTTTGATCCCATTTAAGTTTCCCTTTATCCACCGCTTCATGAACTAAATATTCACTCATCATTTTTGTCATACTAGCAATTGCTAATGATTCATCTGCATTTTTTTCATATAAAATTTTCCCGGAATTTGCTTCTACTAAAATTGCCGATCCTGCTTCTACATCTATAGCAGAAACTGTTTCTGCTGTTGCTCTTCCAGATGTAACAACTATGCTACAAAATATTGTAAGCACTGTTACTATTACAATGATTTTTTTGTAAAACATACCTTTCAATTCTCTTACCTCCAATATCTTTGTACTCAAAAAAGCGTTATTCTAACATAATCCTTCAAAAATAGACAGTGTTATCAAATTCTATATACATATATGACATTAGGACGACTTTCATATAAAACATCTCATCCCACCCTATTAGGCACACTGACACTTAGTATTCCCACACATATCCCTCTTTTTAATACCTTTGTATTTTTCAAAATGATTCGTACTTTCATATTTATTCGGATTACACTTAATAGACAATATAAGTAATACATTTGTTCCACATTTATAAAAAATAAAACCAGTGTGTCCCGATTAAATTTCGAAGCACACCGGTTGCTAAACTTACTATCGTCTCTTCCATTATTCATATCATTGAACTTCCCCCCTCATTCTATTAATTACTTTATAAAAATAATAAATTAACTTGTTAGTATCATGTCTACTATGAATGACCTATTTGAATTATTAACTTAAATAGTTTCTTAAGTTTTAAAAAAAGCTTATGGAACTTTTCATTCCATAAGCCATTCTATATGATCGGATGTTCAACAATAAAAGATATCCAACCTTCTTTATATTCTGCATGTATATTACCATTATGAAGTTCAACAATTCTTTTTGAGATAGCGAGTCCCAATCCATTTCCTTGATTATCTTTTCTTGCCTTATCGCCTCTGAAAAATCTCTCAAATAATTTATTTGGATCGCTAACAGGTGGTTTCTCAGCTTTATTTGATACTTTCAAAATTGCCTTATTATCAATTACTTCAAGACATATTAATAATTTGGATGGCTTCATGCTGTACTTTATCGCATTCATAAACAGATTTTCATAAACACGTACCATTTTTTCTACATCCATGAAAATAGGTATTGTTTCTTCCGTTATTGATTTTTGAACAATTAAACTTTCCTTTTCGAATATAGGAGTGTATTCCCCAACTATTTGCTCCAACAAACCCGATAAATCAACTTCATTAAAGTTTAACTTGGCATCGTTGTCTGATAAACGGGTGTACTCAAATAGTTCATCAATTAGATATTTCAATCTCTGTGATTTTAAATAAGTGGTTTCGAGATATTCCTGTAATTGTGCTTTACTGTCGTATTGCCCTCTTTTTAATAAATCTACATAACCGATAATAGATGTCAATGGTGTGCGTAAGTCATGAGATACGTTGGTTATGAGTTCATTTTTTGTACGTTCCAATCGTCTTTCCTGTTCAAATGTATTCTCCAATTCCTTGGACATGTAATTAATATTTTGAGCAAGTTGAGTCAATTCGTCTTTTCCCTCGATCTCAATTGTCAAACCCAGTTTTCCATTGGCAATATCATTCACATTATCAGAAATGAGCTTCAAATATACTATTTTCTTTCGAACCAATATTAAAAAAATGATTATAAAAGTAAAGATTGCTAACGCGAATATAAGAAATGTAAGCATATTATTTTCAAATGCACTAAGATTATCAAGATAGTGATTTAGAGTTAATGGAATTATGATATATATAAAAGTGAGGATTGTTAAACCAAACGAAACAAAAAAACTAACTGCAACAGCACCAAGAAGTTTTATAATTATCTTATTTCTAAACCTAACCTTCTTCATATTTTGTACCCAATCCCCCAAACAGTTTTAATATAAATTGGATGTTTAGAATCTTCTTCAATTTTGTCTCTTATTTTCGTAATATGTACCATGACGGTATTATCCGATTTATAAAAAACCTCTTTCCAAACTGCTTCATATATTTTTGCAACACTCAGAACAATCCCTTTGTTACGAGCAAGTAGTTCGAGTATATCAAACTCTTTTGGAGTTAGCCTTACTTCCGTACCTCTTATCCATACTTGACGTGTATCTGTATTTATGGTCAAATCACCAATTTCTAGTATACTTTTATCATTATCTGTATTTGTATTATACTTTTTAAACCTCCTTAATTGGGATTTTACTCTAGCGATTAACTCCAACGGATTAAACGGTTTTGATAAATAATCATCGGCACCAGAGGCTAAACCCTGAATTTTGTCTATATCCTCTGATTTTGCAGAAAGCATGATAATAGGCATATTTCTTTCTTCCCTAATCTTCATACACGCTTCAATACCATCCATATTTGGCATCATAACATCCAAAATAATAAGATCGAATCGCTTTTCTTCTAACAGTTCTAACGCTTCAATAGCATCTTCAGCCTTTTGAGTTTTCAGACCTTCATTTTCCAAATATACAGAGATAAGATTTCTAATCTCTTTATCATCATCAACAATAAGAATTTTTGACTCCATTTAATTCCTCCACAATTTTCTCATATTGAACAACTAAAAGCATAAGCAAGTGGTACATTTTTATACGCCCTTTTGTAAACCTGTAATCGAAAGAACAAAAATAATATAATCAGTATAAAAGATAACGTCTTACAATTTTCTTAAGATCCATTTACAATTAATATTTTTTCTTCATAAAGTTTAACTTTTAATAACAAATAATTGCTTTATGAATCCTTATTTTAATTAATTTTTATTACACCATTATTTTTCAAATCTCATTTTTTACTTGTTACTTATTTTCACCAGTTTTTCTCCTTTTTCTAAAAGTGTTTCATAGTCATTATTCTCTTTAATTTCTTTAATTTTATTTTCAATTGTGGTTGTATTATTTATATTAAAGTACATATTTAATACTTCATATGGTGTCTTTCCTTGTTTGATTGCACTATCTTCAATAGCTTCTTTCCATGGTATATTTGCTTTATCCATGCTTAATTCAAGCGCTGAACCAGTCTCATATTTCATATTCCGTTCTAAAAACTTTGGAGATTCTGCCTGTCCATTAGCAATAAAGTTAAACGCCTCCATAAAAGTAACATGATATGGCTTCTGTTTCTTTGCAAGTACCATAAGATTTCCACCAGTTAACTTACTATAACGATACTCTAAGTATCGTGCTGAACCTTCTATCGCTTCCGTTTTTGTTTCTCCAATTAATTGAGGCCATTTTTTCACGCGATAGTTACGTACAATTGTCCAATCATATAATACCTTATTAATACTTTCTGGGTTCGTATCAATCATCGCTTTATCTAATAGCTTAAATTCTAATCCCATTAGCGCGTAATTTTCTTTATTAATCGGATATTCATGAATAAACTCTCCACCATTTGCATCAAATGTCCAATCTTTTTGTTTATATGCATGAAAAGCTTCATGCAATAAGAAAGAAGAAAAATCAAAATATAAATCTGGATTACTAAACATTTTAGGATAATACTTTAAATAAAACACATCCATATCGTTCATTTTTATTGTCCCAAAGTTCCAAGGAATCCAGGTAGAAATTGTTCTAAAATCAAAACGAGTTAATCGATAGACTTTAGGCAGATGCAGAGAATTTGAGACCTTTATCTCTTTTGCAAAAATACTATTTTCTAGTCCCGTTACATTAACTGCATAAGCTTCTTGTCTAAAGAATCCCCCGTCTTTATTACTACGTATCAGAACCAATGGCATTTTTTCGAAGCGATAATCTTCATTCCAAAGTTTATCACTCGATTCTTCGAAGCTCTTATAAATAGTAGATAATTCTTTTAACATGTTTTGATCTGTGTTATCCAAAGACTTAAACTCAGTATGATATGTTTTATTTAAAATTATGCTTCCCAACATAATTCCTATAAATATTACTAATAAAATTAAAATTAACTTTAAAAATCTTTTCAAGATACACTCCTTTTCTAAAACGATAATCCTTATGATGAATAAGGTGTACAAGTTTTATGTTTATTAACACTCTTTTAGTGCAGACCAAGTTTTATATAATAGCTATAATAAATACAATGGGTACAAGATATTATTTTGATAATTGTTCCATCCTATTAAAATTCCGATTATAGTTATCAATTAATATTGGATGATTATTTAATTTTATTGTAAGGGGATAGTACAAGCATTCCTACAAATGAGGTTAAAGTAGTACTTAATGTAGGAACGATGCTATCTGGCCTATTCATAATTAAGATATAGAAAGAATGATATTTTTCTCTTTTAATTGCTCATACATATCTTCTTGTAAGTTATACATGAAATGCGCCCCCTACTTGTATTTACTTCTTTCTAACGCTTTCTGCCGCTCATTACTGCATATTTGCATCTCAAATTCACTTTCTATTTTGCTTACATGGTATTTTTTCATTTCATCATAACGAGGACTAATTATGTTGATAGTTAGTATACATAATATGATTACATTAACCTTCTTTCGGAAGTACAATTTTTTTATATAATTGAACTGTAATCCAGTAGTAAATCGAGTAAATGACTATGAAAATAACAATTGGTAACCAAATTTGAAAATACGGATCAATTAAAAGAGGCCCAAACATGTTCATGCCAACTAATATGTGAGTAATACCGATAATTGCTGGGACTAGGAATATGAAGAATAACTCCTTATAAATCGATTGTGTTAATAATTCCCGACGAACACCAATTTTACGAAGCATTTGATAACGTATACTATCTTTAGATGCACCAGATAGTATTTTAAACATTAAGCAACTGGCCATCATTGCTAAAAACGCAATTCCAACGAAGAACCCCATAAACATTAGTCCGCTGGAAAAACTTTGATTCGCCTTATATGTTTGATACTTACTATCCAGTTCTTCCACTTTCACATTTTTATATTTAACTACCTGTAATTCATCAATTTTTTTCCATTCTTTTACGTATGCTCCAAAAACATCTGTTTTCCCAATAAAAATAATATTTTCTTTAACTTTCATTCTATCGTATATGTTTTGATCTACAATTTTTATTTTATGATCAGGATATATATACTTGGGCTGAATTGTTTCGAAAGCGTCGCTCCATTGTTTTGGTTTCCCATCATTTTTAACCCATAGTCTTGACAATACAAATGCATCCATGGGGATATCCTCTGAAACCTTTATTATCTTCTCATTTTTTCTATCTTTTACTAAAGGACGATTATTCTCTAGCTCTTCTTTTATATAATAAACATACTTATCATCTACTTTGTAGCGATATTCAAGTTTCTCTTGAAATAAAATACTACTCAAAATGTTCTTTTCTTCTGCTGTTGGATTATGAACTACCGAATCGTAAATTGTTCCTTTATCAGTCTGCTTTAAAACGTCGTTTTTAAATGCCATACCACACGCAATTCCACCTGCTCCAAGGGCTACTAAGATTGCTACCGTCGCAAGCACATTTGTTAGGCCATTAATGCGGAAGTTTAATTGAGCAAAGGTAAAAGCATTAAGCCCTTTTTCACTACGCTTTTTATTACTTTTTATTTTTTTTATCATAACTGGGAGAAGTGATCCAAACAACATGTAAGTACTAACAGTTGCTGAGATTAATCCAAGGGCCATTAATGCAGGAACTGTTCCTAGATTTTTTGCCTGTGGTATATAAAGCAGTGAAGCATAACCAATACTTAACAAAATTAGACCAAGTAAGGCAACTACAGCTGTCATTTTTCCTTTTACCGCGACGCGCTCTGTTTGTGCATCTGCATGTACAAGCTGTAATACAGAAATACGTGACAATTTAATACTGTTCATGCTTGCTGATAATACAAATAATGCAAAGAAGAAGATGCAAGTAACGGCCATAGACGGAATATAGAAAGCTTGGTAACCTTCTCCAGTTAACTCCAATTGTTTCATTAATAACTGCCCGATACCTTCTGCAAGTGCTACACCAATTGTAATCCCAATCACAAGTGACGCCGCACCTAATATGATTGTTTCAAGGAACATTAGTGATGTAACTTTATACTTTTTTGCTCCTAACATCATATACATACCAAACTCCTTTTGGCGTAGAGATAATAAGAAAGAGTTTGCATACATAATGTAAAAAAATGTTACAATCGCTAATAAAGTGGAACCTATTTGAAATATTAATACAATAGGACCAACGTTTGCATTGGATTCAAGGAACGCTTTATTTAGTGATAGCGTTTGAAACATATAAAAAGTTGAAATAGATACAATAAGACCAATAAGTAATACAATATAATCTTGCAACTTACTTTTTAACCCTGACATGGAAAGTTTAAATAACATGCCCAAACCTCCTTTCTTACGCTTTTTGTGTGCCTAAATCTGCAAGCACGTCTAAAATTTCTTTATAAAACTCTTCACGTTTACCACCACGGTAAATTTCTTTATATAATTCACCATCTTGTATGAATAAAATACGCTGACAGTAACTTGCACTGTATGGATCATGCGTAACCATCATAATTGATACGCCTTGTTCTTTATTTAAGTTTGTCATCGCATTAAGTAAACTTGTTGCATTTTTAGAATCAAGAGCTCCTGTTGGCTCGTCCCCTAAAATAATTGCAGGCTCATGCACTAGAGCACGCGCTGCTGCTGAACGCTGCTTTTGTCCACCAGATACTTCAGATGGGTACTTTTGAAGAATTTCTGTAATCCCTAGCATATCCGCTACTTTTTCTACTTTCGGTCCAATATTACGTGATGAAACACCTTGAAGGGAAAGTGGAAGTGCGATGTTTTCATAAATAGATAAGTTCTCTAATAAGTTAAAGTCTTGGAAAATGAATCCTAACTTTTGCGAACGGAAATCAGAAAGCTCACCATGCTTCATTTTCGTAATATCCGTTCCTGCAATTTCAATAACGCCACCTGTCGCTTTATCAAGAGTCGAAATTACATTTAATAATGTTGTTTTGCCAGAACCAGATGGCCCCATGATTCCAACAAACTCCCCCTCTTGAATCGAGAATGAAACACTTTTTAATGCGTGTGATTGATTCTCACCTTTTTTACCGTACACTTTTTGAATGTTTTTTACGTCTACGACTGGTTTTATCATATATATCCTCCTACGTCTCTATGATTGATAAGCTACCGTTCTGGTTGTTTTTTTTCGTTTCCACTTGCAATGCCCCATCTGTAAAAGTATTAAACTTGTACCCCACCAATATATATCTTTTTATTTTTCAAAATAATAAGGCCTTTCATATTTTTGCAATACATAAAAATAGATATCAAACAGGATAAATTGTATTCAATTTGGACATCCATTTTTAGGAATACACGTAATAGACAATCTAAGTAATAAATTTGTTCCTATTTAGATAAGAAAACAAAATGAATTGCATAAAAAAATCCCTTTTCGCTATCTCAAAAAAAGAATCATTGCTGCAGATTTTATAAACTGTATAATACCCAGCTTATATATAAGTACAAATGTTGCTGTCGACCAAATACTTCAGGTAAATACTTTTGGAATATCGCTGAAACTTCTAATATATGAGCTACCTTTTTTCTGCTTCCTGGCGAAGATTTCATGATGGAACACCTTGCAGGGAAAATGAAGAAACAATTTTGCGCAATCATTTGAATTATAAATAAAACATATTAAGAACTACTGGTTATATTTCTTAATTTTTCTTAAGATAATTTATAAAAACTAAACCATAACGGGGAGATTATTTCATAATTGTTTCTAGTACAAATAATAAAAAACTACACCCTATTTAGGATGTAGTTTCTCTAACTGATCTATTTCTTTTTTACTTCATTTTTATAAAAAGCAAATAATGGTTCAATGGCTGGACTAGATAAAAGAGGAATTGCCTTCTCAATCAACTCTCTATCCCAATCAAACCAACGCATCTCCATTAGCATATTCATTTCTGTATCAGTGAACCGCTTCTTTATCTCCTTAGCAGGATTTCCACCAACTATTGTATACGGCGGAACATCTTTACTTACGACAGATCCTGCTGCAACGATTGCACCTTCACCGATTGTAACGCCAGGCATTATTATAGCATTCATTCCAATCCAAGCATCACTTTTAATGACTGTATCACCCTTCGGTTCATATGAATGTTCAATTTGCTCAGCGAATGGATATACTGTAATCCATTCTGAGTGATGATTATGATTACCACCCATTAAAATGACTACTCCACTAGCAATACAAACATAGTTCCCAATAATAAGTCTATCAAGATGCCATCCCATCTGTTCAATTGGATTAAAAAGTGCACGGGACTTAGCATCCCCCCACAAATACCTTACACAGCCATCTTCAAAATTTTGATGACCGTAATACCCTGAATAATAGGAGTACTCTCCTACTTCAATGAGTGGATTTGTTACTATATCTTTTAAATACTTCGTTTCTGACCAATGATTAAATAATGGATGCTTCATAACTTTATTCCTCGCTTCTAAGTATTGTAGATCTTTGTAATTCACTTAGAAGCTTACTACGACTGCTACATTTTTTAGCTTTCTCAAACGACGAATCATTATATTCAAGCCTTTCTTTTATAATAAAAAAATCATAACGTGATAAATTACATAAGTCAAATTGTAAAATTATGTACTCAAATTAATGGTGTGAACTTAAATTTCAGCGTTAAAATAAACGAGTTTTCAAATAATAAATCACAATTACTTATAATAAAGATTTATTATTTATACACACACCTAACTTCTTTCTTATATTAGCCTTCACTCCCTCGATATAATTTTATTATTTATTAATTTGTCTGATAAATCAATAAATGTTAATATGGTTATAGAATATATTATCACCCATTAGATTTCACAAAAACGATTTCTGAATCCTTAAGTAAATAGGAGGTTTAGAAGATGAAACTTTTAAGGCAATCAACAATTATTGGTGCATTAACTGTTGGAGGATTTTTATTTTCAAATACAATTGGTACACTCCCACCTGCGTCTGCTGAATCGCAACTTACACAAAAAGAATCACGATATTCAGATAATTGGCGGTGGCAAAGCTATTTTTTATTACATCATAATGCAGATTTTATAGAAGAGTTAGCAGTTGGTGACTTAAAACATGGAGATACATTCGATGTTACTATATTTACTGGTGGTAAAGATACTGGTATTGTAAAAATATATCAATTGAGTGGAAATGAAAATGATGAAATAAACTTGCATAGATATAAAACCATTTATGACTCGGGTTTGAAACATAATTATGGTAGATTTGTAACACCTATTACTAAGGCTTATAATCCTGGAACATATGTAGCTGTTATGAAACTTGGAGAAAATTATTATTATGGAGGTAGCTTTAAAATCTCAAAATAATTAAATCTCATCAAAAAATATTTAATACTATTTTTATTGGACAAAAACCATTTTAAAAGCTCCTCTACCTTATATAAGATAGAGGAGCTTTTTGATTATTTGCCCTTTTTAAGGTTAAAAAATGCTTACTCTCTTTATAAATTAGCATTTTTATTCAATAACTATTTCGAGTTCTTTAAATTCTACAAATAAAATATGCAATAGTGCATATTTTATTTGTTCACTCTTTAAAAATGCGATAATTTGTTTATAAAAATATTTAAAATTAATATTGGAAGGAGAATATTACATGTCTTTCTATTCTTGGTCTCCACTTATTTTCTTAATAGTTGTTGCAATTATCATTTCTATTCAAAAGGCTAAGAAACAATAATTAATTACTTGGAGGTGTAATAATGTCATTTGCAGCATGGAGTGCAATTTTTATGACTTTAATCGGAGCAATATCTGGAGCAGCCTTTGGTACAATATCCGCTAGAAATAAAAGCAAAAATTAAATGCTAACGTAAAAATAAATTTCTAATAAAACGCTATACAAAAAAGTAGCCTATAAAATTTTATAGGCTACTTTTCATTTCATCAATATTATTTAGCTAATTCTTTTGTACCCTTTATTACATCAACGAAGAATCCCCAGTTATTCACAACAGAAGAAATACTAATATGTTCATCTGGAGTGTGAACATTGAATATATCTGGACCGAATGAAATTGCATCTAAGTCAGGCATCTTTTGAACGAATGCACTACATTCGATACCTGCATGTACAGCGAAGATTTCAATCTCTTTATTGTATTTTTCTTGATGCACTTTTTCAAACAAATTACGAATTTGTGAATTTGGATTGTATGGCCATTCTGGATACTCTGACTCTATTTCAAATGTTGCACCAACTAACTCGGCAATACATTTAATTTCATCTGCAACATGTTGTTTTAAACTACTTACAGAACTTCTCACTTCGTTACGTAATTTAATTTCATCTTGCAACGTTTCAATAACACCTAAATTTGTTGAACTTTCTACTAGACCTTTAATATCCAAGCTCATACTTTGAATGCCGTTTGGAATTAAGAATAATGATGAAATAAGTTGCTTTTGTGTCTCTTTAGCAAATACTTTTTCTACTTTTTCATCCAATTTTGTAAGTGTAACATGAACATCTGGATCAACAGCACGCATTTCTTCTTGTAATACTCTTGTCCAAGATACTAGTTTTTCTTCCACTTTCTCTACATCTTCTGTACGTAATACAATTGTAACTACACTTTCACGCGGAATTGCATTTGTTTTTAATCCGCCGTGAACTTCACTTATATCAAATTGAATATTTGCTGATAAATCACGTAATACTCGTCCTAATACTTTGTTTGCATTACCACGTTGTTTATCAATTTCCATACCAGAATGTCCGCCTTTTAAACCACCAACATATAGACGGTATGCATCCGTATTAGCTGGCGCTTCATCCCATATTACTGGAATTGTTTCAACAGCTTTCGCACCACCTGCGCTACTTACAAGTAATTTATGATCTTCTTCAGAATCAATATTTATAAAAATCTTACCATCAAAGTGATTTGCATCAACAGCGAAAGCCCCGCCCATTGTTGTTTCTTCTTCAGTAGTAATAACTACCTCAAGTGCTGGATGCGGAATGTCTTTTGAATCTAATAAAGCCATTGCATACGCAACTGCAATACCATTATCAGCACCTAAAGTCGTTTGATTTGCATATAACATGTCCCCAATGATTCGTAATTCAATTGGATCTTTTTCAAAATCATGTACGGTTGCTTGATTTTTTTCACATACCATATCCATATGACCTTGAATGATAATAGCTGGTACATTTTCATAACCAGTAGTTGCTTCTTTTTTAATAATGACATTCATTGCTTCATCTTGAATCACTTCTAAATTACGCTCTTTTGCAAAGCCAACTAAATAATCACTAATTTCCTTTTCATTACCCGATCCTCTAGGAATCTTTGAAATTTCTGCAAAATGATAAAATACAGGGTGCTTTGTTAATTGTTCTAAAGTAGAATACATTTTTAAGCTCCTCTCAAAATGACAAAATAATATGTAAGTCTTTTATCATTATACCATGATTCATTATTTTACCTTTCTTTTAACTTTTTTAATATTATCTATATTGTTCATTTTATGGACAACTTCTTACAACACTGTAAGGGTATTGTAATCTATATCGATTTTTCTCATTTCATAATAGGCGCATACTGTGTAAAGAAACAAATTGAAGGAGATAAAGAAAATGAAAAAGTTTTTAGCGATTATTACACTATGTTTATTATTTTCTAGTTTTACTATTGGCTGTGAGAGAGCATCACTAAATCGAATTGGTAAGGATGTGTATTACGTGCAGATAAAAGGCGAAGGGACGATTGAAAAAGTAGAAGGTATAAGCTTACGAAACTACACGTTGCCCGCATATGACGAAGACGGAGTAAAAAAACAAATTACATTTAGAAGTAAGAAAGCATCAAACGAACATAAATTAAATGAAAAGGCATTTTTATGTCTTTATGTAGATCAAGATGATAAGAGCAAAAATGAAATATCATCAATTGAAGTGAGGTCATACGAAGAGGTTCAGGAAGCTGACTTACCCGCAAAAGTAAAAGAAAAGTTAAATGCTAAATAAAAAACAAAAGAAAATGCTCTATGCATTTTCTTTTGTTTTTTTCACTCGTATATATTTTGAACTGCTATTATTCATCAGTTTCTCTAAACGATTTATATTTTCCGTTAACGCACCTTTCACAAGAGAGAAATCTGTATTTGATTCTTCTTTTTTTTCTTTAAAAAATGAAGACTTTTGTACATTTACTTCAGCCATCTCTTCTCCCCCTTTTCAAAAAGATACAACCTTCTATTTATATTATATCGCAAATGTACGCAGCATGTACAAGTATCATTTTCTTTTTAATTCTTCTAATTCTTCTACTTGCTGCAATGTATCTCCTTTTATTAACGAGAAATCTGATATACCTTTAACTCCTACCTGGCATTCTCTCTTTTTTATTTTTGTTAATTATCATAAAATTACCAACATTAATCTACTATTTAATAATAATATTTGATATTATAAAAAAGTAAATTTTGATTCTTTGTTATTGAATCACCAAACATCCAATGGCTATTAATTCGAAATATAATAAATGATTCCTTTGATATAACCTATTTAACCAAAAATCTTTTCGAAAAAGAAATAGCAAAACTAATAAAGCATTAATCCTTTAAGACGGGAGTATATTTATATTGAATAAACGACAGCATTCTAGCAAAAAAAAGGAAGGTTTTTTCGAAAATAGGATATTACCTATCCTCACTGTTCTTTCAGGTGTAATACTATTAGTATACAAAGGGTTAGAATTCATTTCAAAGTATGTATTACTTTTAATCTTATTTGCCCTACTTATTGCTTCATTATACTTATTGTTTATGAAAGAAGTAGTTGGTGCTGCTATTGGATTCCTTTTTGCAGCCCTTGGGTATTATATGTATAAAATCATTTTTAAACAAAAAAAGAAATAGCAGATAAGCAAATCATAAAGAGTGTAATACAAAAGAGAATGCTTTTACGCATTCTCTTTTGTATACTTATATGGAGTCGCCTTTATAAATTTTTCTAATTGATCTACATTTTGAGTCAATGCACCTTTCACAAGAGAGAAATCTGTATTTGGTTCTTCTTTTTTTTCTTTAAAAAATGAAGACTTTTGTACATTTACTTCAGTCATCTCCTCTCCCCCTTTTCAAAAAGATACAATCTTCTATTTATATTATATCGTAAATGTAGACAGCGTGTACAAGTATCATTTTCTTTTTAATTCTTCTTCTAACTCTTCTACTTGTTGTAATGTATCTCCTTTTATTAACGAGAAATCTGTTGTATCTTCATTATCTTCTTTAAAAAAATCATTGTCATAATCTTTTATCATTACAATCACCTCTACGTGCTAGTGTAGGAATGATTGTCCGATTTTATACAAGTTTGTCTAAATTCGCATTACCTTTATGTATAAGTGAAAAGGACAGAAGAAAATCCTGTCCTTATTTACTAAAATAACTATGATGTATTGTTAAATTATATACATTTTCAAAATCCCGATCTTGCAGATTATTTTTCTTCCCATCAATAACAATGAAAACATCACTCACTATTTTTGCTGGTATAATTCCGACATTTTCTACTTGCACCGCTTTCTGCTCATTTAATTGTTCCATGTACTCTAACGGAACGATCGTACTAAATTGCGAGCGGATACCGCAAAAGTTTGTATTTAATTCCTTTGTCGCTTCAAATACAACAATTTTCGCTCCAATCTTTTCTCCATACGAATCTAAAAATGCGTTTAAGCTTTTTGTATATTCTTCTTCCGTATGCCACTCCATCGTACCGAATACTGCTGGATTGACAGTTTGAATGATAGTTGTGTATATTTCTCCTCTTGCTTTAGAAGCAATTAATGATCGTTTAATCGATTGAACAGTCTTGCCGATATCGCTAAATTTCGCTCCCCATATTTCTGAAATATTAGGTGTTAAAATAAATGCAATATCAACGAAAATAACCATTGCAGTGAACATTAAAAGATTTTTCCAGAGGGTTAAATCTATTCCTTTTATCATGAAATACACGGTGACTGATACTATAAACAACCCATACCAAGTCTTTCTAATCCGTTGCTTCTTCTCTTCGTACAACTCTTCATTTCTCCAGTAAAAAAAAACAAGAACTAGAAAAACGATTGCTAAAATAAATAAGCCGATTCGAATGTTAGAGATCACCAATGACATCACCCTCCATTCAAAAACTACTCACGATATCATTACATGCACAAGCAGCTCTCTTTATGACAAAAGACGTGGACAAGCTTCTAAATTTAGCAATATCGCATATACATTAGAAGGTACCACGTCTTTTATCTTGAATCTACATTGTATATGTAGACAAGCATACGTTTCAAATTTTCATGTTAAAAAGAAATATGTTTTGGAATTTCCCCTTCAGGTACTTCTCCAGCCATACTTAAGTAATAATGACGAATTGGACGTAAATTATCGTCTAATTCATACACGAGTGGTATACTCGTTGGAATATTTAATGAAACAACACCATCACTTGAAAGGTTATCTAAGTATTTAACTAGCGAACGTATTGTATTACCGTGCGATGAAATTATCACCTTTTCTCCATTTTTTAATGACGGCGCAATTTCTGAATGCCAATAATCAAGAACTCTTTTCTCCGTGTCCACTAAACATTCAGTCAATGGAAACTCACCTTTTTTAAGTGCTTTATATTTTGGATCATTCATTTCAAATCTAGGATCATCTTCAGTAAGAGCAGGTGGTCTTACATCAATACTTCTTCTCCAAATATGAACTTGCTCCTCACCATATTTTTTCGCTGTTTCATCTTTATTTAACCCTTGTAATGCACCGTAATGTCTTTCATTTAGCTTCCAAGATTTATGTACTGGGACCCAGGCAAGATCCATCTCATGAAGTACAATCCATAAAGTCCGGATTGCTCTTTTTAATACAGATGTATAGGCGGCGTCAAACGTATATCCATTTTTCTTTAATATCGCTCCTGCTTCTCTCGCTTCACTTAACCCATTCTCTGATAAATCTACATCTGTCCATCCTGTAAATCGATTTTCAAAATTCCATAAACTTTGTCCGTGACGAATAAGTACAAGTTTTATCATAATAATTCCCCTCTCGGAAATGTGAATTTTATTGTTCCATTGCGTACACGTATAAAGTATCTAGTAATGTATCTTTTTATCCATTCACTCTATGATCAAACCATAGTTGCCAAATGTATGGATAAAATTTGTTCTTTTTCAAACTATAAAAACAGATATATTTCTTATTATTTTTGATCGATTACAACTTCTCGTTTTGATATCCAAGCATCAAAACCTGATCGACTATTTGCCATTTCATTCATAACTTGATGCCAATTTTCTTCACACGATTCACCAAATTTTGAAAAAATAGCACTCATTTGTTGTCTTTGAACATCGCTCAGTTTTTTCTCTAAATCTACGCCTATTTCTGTTAAAGATAACTGTTTCACACGACGGTCATGTGTAGCTTCATTGCTCTCAATTAAACCCTTTTCCACAAGTTGTCGTAATGGTCCGTGAAGAGCTTGTTTACTTATTTCTAGCAGTGATAATAACTCATTTACACTTATCCCTGGAAATCGTGCGATAAAAAATAAAATCCGGTGATGTACTCGTTGTATGCCATACTCTTTTATAATTTCATCTGGCTTTTCAGTAAATGTTTTATATGCAAAGTAAAATAATGCTAATGCTTCATTCATCTGTTCTTCTTTATGTTGTGTCATCTACTTTCCCCCTGTATGTAAATTATACCACAATCCAGTAATCAATATTTTAATGAACGCATTGGAACTTAGTCTATTGAAATATTCATTGCAAAATTAGGAGATGATTCACTTGAAAACGCAATATACTGTAAGTACATATTTACTAGACCGACTAAGCGAATTAGGAATTGAACATATTTTTGGTGTCCCTGGTGATTATAATTTGGCTTTTTTAGATGATGTACTAGCACATGAAAAGCTAAAGTGGATTGGTAATTGTAATGAATTAAATGCGGCATATGCTGCTGATGGATATGCTCGTATAAAAGGAATCGCCGCTCTTATTACCACTTTCGGTGTTGGAGAATTAAGCGCACTTAACGGCGTTGCTGGGTCATACGCAGAAAACGTACCAGTTATAAAAATAACTGGTACGCCAACAACTAAAGTAATGGAAAATGGAGCACTCGTTCATCATACGTTAGGTGATGGAAAGTTCGATCATTTTTCCAATATGTATAGAGAAATCACGGTGGCACAATCAAAATTAACACCTGAGCATGCCACCGAGGAAATAGACCGTGTGTTACGTGCATGTTGGATTGAGAAACGCCCTGTTCATATTCAATTACCGATTGATGTGTATAATAAATCAATCAATAAACCTACGGAACCAATTTTACATAAACCAGTTGTAAGTAATAAAGATGCGCTAGATAAAATGCTTCTACATGCAACTTCAAAAATAAACAGTGCCAAAAAACCTGTTATTTTAGCTGATTTTGAAGTCGCTCGTTTTCATGCGGAAGAATATTTGCATCAATTCGTAGAAAAAACTGGATTTCCTATCGCAACTTTAAGTATGGGGAAAGGAGTCTTCCCTGAAAAACACCCTCAATTTATAGGAGTTTATACTGGTGATGTTAGTTCTCCATACTTACGAAAAAGAATTGATGAATCTGACTGTATTATTAGTATTGGCGTGAAATTAACTGATACTATTACTGGCGGCTTTACACAAGGCTTTACGAAAGAGCAAGTAATAGAAATCCATCCCTATACTGTAAAAATTATAGATAAAACATATGGACCAGTTGTAATGAAAGATGTTTTAGAACAATTAACTGATTTAATCGAACATCGCATAGAGGAAACACTAGAAATTAAGCCCTTTATTTCAGAATCACTATCGTTTACTGAAGAGTTTAATCCCAAAGCACAAATGGTCACACAAAAACGTTTTTGGCAACAAATATACTATTTCTTACAAGAAAACGATGTTTTAATTGCAGAACAAGGAACGCCTTTCTTCGGTAGTGCTGCTATCCCTTTACCAAATAACACTACTTATGTAGCACAACCATTATGGGGATCGATCGGTTATACATTACCTGCTCTACTCGGTACACAGCTCGCTGATTTATCGCGGCGTAACATTTTAATTATTGGTGATGGTTCTTTCCAATTAACTGTTCAAGAGTTATCGACTATACTCCGTCAAAATTTAAAACCGATTATATTTTTAATTAATAACAATGGATACACTGTTGAACGTGCAATTCATGGTCAAAATCAACCGTATAATGACATACAAATGTGGGATTACACAAAACTCGCAAACGCATTCGGATCAGAAGAAAAATGCCAAACATTTAAAGTGAAAAATGAAATAGAGTTAGCAGAAGTCTTAATGGATATAACTTTAAATAAGAATCAACTTATCTTTATTGAAGTTGTAATGAATCAAGGGGATCAGCCTGAATTGTTAGCTAAACTCGGTGAAAGATTCGGCAAGCAAAATTCTTAATAAGAAAAGCGTAGCTATAAATAATATCAGGTTCAGCTGAGAGTTGTAAAACTTGTTTTGATACTCCAAATACACAAGGAAAAGGATGGCAAGTGCCATCCTTTTTGACATATATTGAACTTCCCCTTATTTTTCAAGAGCACTCTTCAACTAACGCCCAGTATAACAAGCAAACGTTTTTAATCCATCTTTAACTTTATAGCTTTTGTAGCAATAAAAGTTTTAATATGCTTATCTAATATTCTAGTTCCACCAAAATCATCCTCATAAAAACCGGTTATGACTAAACCAGCTTCAATTTGACCTTGAATTTGATCTTCAAGAGTATGGGCATATTCTATTGTCTGATTGGAATTTACATAATCTTGAACTTCATCCTCTCGTAAGTAGTCTAGTGTTGATGAAGGTATAGAATGTTTAACATCAAGTATACCTTTTTGTTCTTGATTGTCATCAAAAATCCATAGTAACGGATTTGTAAATCCTGAAATAAGAATTCCTCTATTCTTTAGTACCCTTGATACCTCATTCCATACAAGATGAACATCTTTTACAAACAAATTAGAAACGGGATTTACGACAATATCAAAATATTCATCTTCAAAATCACTAAGGTCTGACATATCTCCTTGAACTGTTTTTAAAGTTAACCCGTCCCGTTCTGCTACCTTTTTATCTTGTTCCAACTGCTTTCTTGATATATCAGTAACTGTTACATCTGCTCCAGCAGCAGCTAGAACAGGTGCTTGTTGTCCACCACCTGATGCTAAGCAAAGTATCTTTAATCCATCTAATGACTTTGGAAACCACTCTCTAGGAACTAATTTTTCCGTAGTAACTGTAATCTCCCATTCACCTGTTTTGCTTTTCTCAATAACCTCGCTACTTACAGGCTGCGTGTATCTAGAGCCTTCTTCAACCTTTTTATCCCATGCATTATTGTTTTGTTGAGTTGTATCCATTATAACTATTCCCCCTAGCTATCTTGTTACATTTTAAATGTAAGATCATTTACTATGTAAGCTTTCCTTTTTCTATTAACGTAACCAATAATTAATACATATTTTTCTATATTTATATTAACAGATAAAAAGTAGTGAGAAAAATAAAATATTCTAAATAGAAAAAATATAAATTCATTTAAACTAATCAATTACAAATAAAAAGGCATTCCAAACCTGTTGACGGTTGGAACACCTTTTTAAAATTTATTTAAATTTTCAACCTCTGAACTACATCCATTAAACAAATAAATTACAATTTATTCCACAAGCGTTAACTGCCAAGACACACCATACTTATCATTTAACCAACCAAATTTTTTACTAAATGGATAAGAACCTAAAGGCATTAGTACAGATCCATCCTGCGCTAGTTTATTAAAAGCAGTTTCAATTTCTTCTTCCGTATCACAAGTTACATAAAGAGACATTGCTGGTGTAAATGTAAAATTATGATTTACATAACTATCGATGCACATGAACTCTTGCCCGTGTAACGTAAAAGTTGCATGAATGACAGAACCCTCTTTACCAGGTCCATTTTCATCGTAACGAGAGATATTTACAATTTCTGATTGATCAAATAGCGACGTGTAAAAATTCATCGCCTCTTCAGCTTTACCTTCAAACATTAAAAACGTAGTGATTTTTTGATTTGTTTTATTCATACAGAGACAGCCCCTTGTTATGTATTTATGTAAAACATACATTGGCAAGCAAAAACCGAACGTATATTCTTATAAATGTATTGTCTATAAAAAAGATGAGTTTGTCAATTAAATACCTGTTTATTTCTTCTTAAATAATGCTGTCCAAAGAAATGATTCTCCAAACATAGTATTTGGTTGGTCAATTTGCTTCATCTTTCTAATTTCGATCACTTCAAATTCTTTAAATATCCCTCTTAATTTTTCTTCTGAATATGCAAGACCACCTTGTAAACTCCATCCTCTATATACGTCCCAATCTGTTATTTCTGATCCATTTCGCTCATCAAAATCGCCTGCTGCAAAACATGTTAATCCAAAATAACCACCCGATTTCAATGAGTTTTTAATTAAATTCACATAATGTATTCTTCTATGTGGTGGAATATGATGTAAACAGCCCGAATCGTATACAAAATCAAAATCATTTTGACCCTCTAAATTAAAAATCGAATCACAAATAAACTCAATTTCTATTCCTTTTGCTAACGCCCTCTCTTTCGCCCAATTTATACCTTCTATAGATAAATCCACTGCTGTTACTTCAAACCCTTCATTCGCCAAATAAATTGCATTTCTTCCTGGACCACATCCAAGCTCCAGCACTTCCCCTTTGGAAACCGATCCTGTTTCTATATATGAAACTAGATTTTCATCTGGAACATTTTCAAAAAACGGAACATTTTTTTCTCTATTCGCATAAAATTCATTCCAAAATGGTGCTGCTGGTCTTAATAATGAATCAAGCATTTGAATAATATCTTCTTGCGTGTGCAACGTTTCATTTGTCATTTGTACCCCTCCAAATTTTAATAGTCAGAAAATTATTATATATCTTTTAGAACCTTCAGACAAAGAAAAAATCCCTACTTTTCTTTGTCTGAAACATGCGAGATAACATCAAGTAAAACTACAGAACATCTTAAGAATAGAAGTTGATACATATGTGGGAAAGATTTAAAAACTATACATATTTATCAAAAAAATTTAAGTTTATGCTTTGGTTATTTGGTATTACTTGTTTTGTACACTTGGTTGCTTTCTTTGGCGGACTATTTTCTTCTGAATTCCTTTGGTTTAAAGGTCTTTGCGCTATTGCAACACTATTAGTTTTTATGGATGTTAAGCGGAAAATCAATAAATATAAGGTAGTATTGTGAAAAGGAGCCACTACAGGTTTTTTCTGTTCAAAATAAAAAAGCAGCTGTTAGGCTACTTAAAGTTTGTCTTATCACCAAATAAAATGATATATATATTCTCCCGTCACACTTTCATCAACTCCAGCAACCCTAGCAAATCTCATCACGTCAGCACCCTGAAGAAAATACATTGTCAGCATAACTGGCACCCGTGACCACATAAACCGATAAAGCTCATTCACTCTATGCTTAGTCGTAACAATTAAATCATTCGCAGGTCCATTAATCCACGCAGAGGTTCTAACTGAAGTAAACGGAAGATCTTTCCCATTAACCACTATTCTCGCCATAATATGTGTTATATCCACATCGATACCCTCATTCCAAAAATTAAATCTGTTTCCCATATTTACATAAGTATTCGATGCTATAAGAAATGTTTAAAATGCTTTTTTATTTTTTCCAATCTTCAAGATCTTTATATTACCTTGTATATTCGTTTTCAAACACATTTTCATGCCATGCATCATCTGCGTCTGGCCTTGACTGCTTGTTATTGTACTCATTCACATCACCATTTCCATTGAACCATTCAGGATTCCTATGAACGTAACGGTAAATAAACTGTCTTGCTTCTTTTAATGAGTTAAATTCTCTAAATTTCTGCAACTCGACTTTTAATTGTTCTTCAGCCATTAGCTCCTCTGGGGAGAAGTAATCTTTTTTAATAATTTCTTTTATGTCACTTATGAATTTAGTAAAGAAAATACTATACTCAATAAGAAACACAAAAGCCACGATACAAATGCACCGTGGCTGAATATTTAAATACAATTGGTCTTTTCTTCCTTTTTTGCAGATTCTTACCGCCCTTGCTCGTTTTCCGGTATCCTTTTAACAAAGGGGCTACGCTATCCCCACACTATTCTTTTTTCAAAGAACTTTATTGATATAGCGTATTATTAATTCTACTTTGAGAAATCCCCAGAAACGTCCCCTTTTTCATCACCCTTTTTATCGAAAAAAGACCTGCATTTATGCAAGTCAAATATAAATCAGTGGCTTTACTTAGATAAAATTATTGACGAGATTTTATATCACTTATTCTTTGGGAGACGGGAATCTTGCAGCTTCAAAATGCGTACTATTTTCTACATTTGAAATAACTCCAGCTACGCTACTTTGTGCAAAAACCTCGACTACATCCCCTGCATTCAATTGAATTATTGATGAAACGGCAACAACATTAGCAAAGTTTATTGGACCAAAAAAATCATTATCTATTGCAATTGCCGGATTTCCATTAACTCGAATTTCTACCCGCGCTCTATAGTTTGTGTTTAGATTATTAGGAATGAACGCGATTGTTCCAATAACAGAATAAACACCTCTTGTCTTTGGTATAAAAATGGATGTTGCAGGGTTATATTCATTTGCTAAATCAAATTGTTCATTTTGGAATAAGACTTTTACAAAAGTATTTGCTGGCACATTCTGATTAACTGTGCTTACAGCTCTAAAAGCAGATGCTCTTACAAGATTGTATTCGTTATCATCAGAACAACAATTCACTTTTACATTAATCCAAGGCTTTTCATCATGTTTTTTATCACATTTGTCATAACTCTTACTGCTTTTAAGACAATCATGATATTTGTTTTTGTAATCCTTACAATGATCATAGTAGGAATAAGACATACTAGTTTCCCCCTTTTAAATTTATTACTACATACTATGTAAGATAGATTTAAAAGGTTTGGACGAGCTATTATTACTTTTAATAGAATCAATAATCCTCACTATTCTGAAAATAAAAGAAACATAAAAACATGTATAGTAGAACTACCACATCCTTTCTTATCGATATCAACACCAAAAAACACTAGAATTCCATTTCTGTTGCTTCAAAAGCAAGTTTTATATAATTCCTAAAGCCGTAGCTATCAACTGAATAGCACTATTTTCTTCTGATAATACGGATCACGCTTTATCATTAATTCATTGTACACAAACGAATCTTTAACTTTCTGATTCCCCAGGTACTTCATTTCAATTATCTTGCGTTCATCTTCATCAAGGTCATATTTTAATGTCCGTTTAATTTGTTTAAAACGTATCTCATGATTCTTATCGTCACCTTTTATTTTAAGAAAAAGAACGCTGCCCCCCGCTTGATCCTGTTCTTCTTAATTCTTCATCCGGACGCACAATGCTCTGTAGTTTTTCAGCTCCTTCACCACAAGTCTACACATCTCCTTTTCATCGATAGCTTCAAAGAATGACAATTGATTCATATGATATGGTTCTCCTCCATTCAATCTAATTACTTGAAAGTTACTCCTTATCTTGGCCAAACTGTATTTGCATCTAGATTATCACCTTGAAACCGAGCAGTTAGCTTTTGCTAGCTGCTCTTTGTTTGTAAATAACGAACTCAATTGACTGCACGCACATATAATATTCTGTGTTCCTTTCTTTATAAATTGAAATAGTCATTACAAAATGAATCTCGTCACGAGAGCACTTTATTAAGTGCTCTTTTTTGATCTTTGAATACTTATTAAATGAAATTTTTGTTTAATTTATAAAATACAATTGCTTGTCCACTTCAACCCATTCACCATTGAATATTATCTAACCACTATGATCGTATAATTCTTCTTACATTTTTCATTCACTTCGATATATTCTTTAATTTCCCTTAACTATCCTTACACTTATATATAATTGCTTTTTGCTACCTTTACCACCTATGACGAGCAATCATAAGAGGTAAAGATATGAATAAAGAAAATATTGTTTTACATGGTACTGCTATTAAATCAATTTTAATCGATTCAATACTCCTATCTATTTTTCGTCATTCACTTTACCAGCAGAAGCAACAAAAGTAACAGGTTCAACGGTGTTGATTTAGGAAGCGAACTCCCTTATATATATTACTTTTCGTAGCGAACACTCGTTCTTTACATATTATGGAATGGGTTTATATTTGTGACATAAGGGCTTATTTTTTTATTTATTTTAATTTTCAAGGGCTTTTTTATTATACTTGTGTGTTAACCAATTCATAAGTTGTAGTGTGTAAGTAGGTGAATGATAAGGATGGTGTAAAAATGAGTGAATTTAAAAAGAAATTTCATATTCCATGTGATTGTTTTCTTCCCCCAGTACCCCCACCTCAAGTTGGACCTACTGGACCGACAGGAGCAACTGGACCTACTGGGCCGACAGGAGCGACTGGACCTACTGGACCTACTGCTGTAGGATGTTGTCCATGTAATAATGTTCTTAACAACCCTGGATTTGACATACCACCTGTAGGAGTAGATCCAGTTCCAGGTTGGAATCAAGCCGGTTCGGTTTCAGAAGTAGGTTTTCCAAATGTTCATAGTGGTCGTTTTCTGCCAGATGGGTCATTTAGTCTCTTAGCTGCATCAATTGGTCCAGGTGGAAGTATTAATCAAACAGTTGATGTTGACGAAGGTTGTTGTTATACATTTTCATTTGCTGCAGATGTAAGGGATGGTGCATTTCTTATTGCTTCTGTATCTTTTCCAGAGCTCGGGCAAGCATGTCCTCCTGCCCCTGTAACTCTTGGTCCATCAAACATTCCACATATTGTACCAGTTATGAATCAACCGCAATCTCTTTTCCAACATTATATTCTTGTTGTGTGCATACCAGCCACTGTGACTATAGCATGTATTTCTTTCCAAAATACTGCTACAGGTGGAGAAGGTGCAACAGCTTTTGTTGACAATGTCGTATTTCAACCTACTGGTGGGCCTTGTACTTCATGTTCACAAAATTTTTAATAAATTAATGCATTTGAATGTTTTGGTTTACTGGCGAATCCAATAACTATTAAAGAGGGCCTTCTGGCTCTCTTTTCATATTCGAAATCACCATAATCTGGCCCCTCACCCTTGACTCCACTCACTATATATTCATTAATCCATTATCGGTTACTCTTCATTTCATTCCAATGACTATTTTATTTTAAATCCGCACACCCTTTAGAAGCATACATACGATATCATGTGGTATTCTTTTTCAATATTAGTTTTTATTCGTGAGCGCCTTAGATGGCGCTCTTTAATTTTCAAATAACACCTTTTAGTAAAAACGAGAGCGGATTTTATAATGTTGTACAAGCACTACTTCGCTTTATTAAATAAACTATATAGACATCTAAAAGAAGGGAGCTTTACATTCATATGGCTGATTACTTTTATAAAGACGGTAAAAAGTATTATAAAAAACAGTCACATTCGAGCAATCAAAAAAATAACTGTTTTATTGAGACGCATACAATTGCAGGTTCTGAAGAAAATGCAAATGGAAATATACCTGTATCTGTTTTCCTTGAAACTACCACTCCACAAACTGTATTTGAGGATTTTACAAACAATCACAATAAAACATTAATCCAGTTATTTGTTGTTGGTATGAGTGCACCCGTTCAAGTAACTATTCTAACAAGAAAATCTAGTATACCAATTACTACTACATTACAACCCGTTCAAACAAAAATATTTCAAGTTGAAGATTTTCAAAGTCTTACTCTTACAAGACAGGAAGGTCCTACTAGTATAGTTAGTTTATTTGTTCAAAAAACATTTTGTATTTGCTGTAGCGATAATAACGATTCATGTGATGAATATTACCATGATTGCAATTAATAGATTAAATCACCTGAAGAACTCTTTATATAGAGAGTTCTTTTCTTTTTTTATATCTTGTGAAATATACCAAGGTTTGAACCCCTAATCCTAGGGCTTCTTTATTTAAATAAGAATTTTAGTGAAAACAAATTCACTATTTATTTGCAAAGTTCATATACTTATATAGACTTAAAAAATACAAAATATAGTCCTTGGTCCAAGAGCACCACACTCTTTGTTGGTGCTCTTTTCAGTTAAATATTATTTTTGCGAAAATTCCATTGTCTAATTTTTCAATTGTCCATTTCACTTTTCTCTATTTCCACATTTATTATTAGAAATACTAATTTATTAGAGGTGAAATTATAATGGACGAGTTATTATCTTCCGCTTTAATAAATCCTGATTTACTCGGACCTACTTTACCAGCTATTCCACCATTCACACTGCCTACTGGGCCTACTGGATCCACTGGGCCTACTGGATCTATCGGACCTACTGGGCCTACTGGATCTACCGGACCTACTGGGCCTACTGGGCCTACTGGGCCTACTGGGCCTACTGGGCCTACTAGCGATACTGGACCTACTGGACCTACCGGGCCTACTGGGCCTACTAGCGATACTGGACCTACTGGACCTACCGGGCCTACTGGACCACCCGATGGGCCTACTGGACCCACCGGACCTACTGGGCCTACTGGACCACCCGATGGACCTACTGGAAGTACCGGGCCTACCGGAGGCATTGGACCTACTGGAAGCACTGGGCCTACTGGAGGCATTGGACCCACTGGGAACACTGGGCCTATCGGGGGCATCGGACCTACTGGGGACACTGGGCCTACTGGAAGTACCGGGCCTACTGGACCTGGATGTATAGAACCCCTACCACCTTTCACTCAAATTGTTTATGTAAACAAAGCTGGTAATGACGCTACTGCTGATGGTTCTGAATGCGCACCATTTTTAACAGTGACTGCAGCAATGGCATCAATAACAGATGCTATTGCACCATTTCCGGATCCTTTAAATATAACGAAACGTTATGCTATCTCTATTGGACCTGGCAACTATATCGAACCATTAATTCATTTAAAAGCTAACGTTCAATTAGTAGGAACTAGTACTTTATTGACTAGATTACAAATTCCTTTCGATATAAATGATCCGTCTTGGTTTGATTTGAACTTTTCCCAAGATCCTAGATCTGGGTTTGTTAATCTGACATTACTAAGTGCACCTCTTGATTTTAACTTTCAAACGGCACAAAGTGTTTCAGGTAAATTATTCTTTGTTACCGTTAATATAACCCCTACTCCTATATTTACAGCTTTATCGACTTCTGTGAATCAAGTGAATATCCGTGATTCAATGTTATCCGCTGGTTATACTCAAAATGGAATTAATATGGCAATGTTTGCTTCGTTCGTTTCTAGTGGCAATATTACTATTAATTCGCAAGCAACCACAGATACCCAAGTCAACTTAGTTGGTGGAGGAATAAATGGTAATGTCATTATTAATGTGCTACCTGGTCATATTCCAATTGACCCCTTAAATTTAACCAGCTTTGCTATTACAGAAAACATCTTCAATCCCAGCCCTAATTCAGGAAATTTATTTGTCAACGGTGCTAATAACGTTATTACAAGAGTCAGAGCGACAGTTGATTCATTACCTATTCGTTCCCGAATAAATCTTATAGGAACAAATACATCTTTAATTAGAGTTGATGATGCTTTCGATCTAGCTTACACACCTAATAATCCAGCAAACTGGGCACCCCTTCCTCCTACTACAGTACAGGAAGCTTTAGATAGAATTGCCGCATTGCTGGCAGTAACTATTGGTACGCCATAAACATCTTAGAATGAACTTAAATCCTAATTTTACAAGAGCTACATTGCTATGATTTGTAAAAGAAAAGTCTCTTCAAATCTGATTGGAGAGACTTTTTAGTTACTAAGCAAATCTGAAAACTGAAAATTAATATACATTATAAACAAATTGTATTAAACTTTATTACCATCATATTTTTTTGCATAACCGCTATTTTAGTTTCCTCTGCTCTAAAACCAAAATAGAGTAAATCAAAAGTAACAAACGAACCTAATACGGATCCTATAACGTTTCCTAGCCAGAACCTATCGTAACTCCTCCTATACATTAATTCAGGCGTCTATAAGAAACTTAATATATATAAATGCAACGTAAAAACTTGTTAAGATTGCTGTCATTCACACTTTTTGTTCTGATAACGTTATACAAGCAAGATGCGACAAGCGACAAATGTAGGAAATAATATTCGAACATTTTCTTTTCAATACTAAAGGTGTCAGTTACTTCACCTTTTACATCACCGTTTGGCAAATAGAGCATGAATTCCGCTTTATATGTAATTGCATCAAACCGTTTGCCATTCTTTTTGTAACCAGGTTGTAGAACAAACGTTGGTTGCAATTCGATTGCCTGTACTTCACCTGCACTTTGCTTTTCTTTTAACAAATCATAATATTTAGACTCGGCTTCTGAATCAAAGATACAACAATCTAGCTCAACCTTTTTATTGTTATATTTACTCATTGTTTTTCTCTTTTGTTTTACTTATTAGCTGATTAATTTCATAGAGACCATTTATCAAACATTCCATGTTACATCCCCCCTTGAATATTTTTCAAAAATCAATACATACTATTTTCAAGCCGCTTAATCCACGGCTGGTACTTCTTTTTTTGTTACAGTAGGAGGCAGTAGGTTCTTCACTTATCTGCTTTCTCTGTATATTTTTTTAAATATCGAAGATAATACCAACAAGCTGTTTGAACTAGCAGCTTCACTCTTCTCGTAATGGGAATGCAATTTATCACAATTAGCTAACTCATTCGACTCACTGGCAGACAACCCAAATTGTTGTCTGCTTTTTGTATGGAATTTTTCATTTTACATATACTAGTTTTGAGCCTGTTACCAATGCAAGCCATTTTGGTGTTTTGAATTCCGACTAAGCTTTTTGTTGCATAGATTATTACATCTTTGACAACACTGATTTAAAGCGCGTTTTCTGGTTATTCGTAGTTCTAATCCAGAATAATTTTTCTCCTATTAAAGGACGGCAGGTACGACTGCTAGTCCTTTTTTCTTATACCGCATATTCCCCCATCTGGTAGCTTCGGACCACATTACCCTCATCATCGTAATGAGCAATTTCCCAAAAATGATGACAGTTGTGCTTTTCAATTTCTCCATCGAACAAAACGAACAAATGAGTTTTCCAGTTCCAAACGATTGTACCCCACATGCCAGCTACATTTGCTCGCCCGTGTAAGCAAAATGGAGGTTATAATAATTTTACATTTTCTTGAAACCCTTCACTGTACATGCGCTTGATGTCAAAAACATCTTCATTCTCGCACTTTACAAACTTCATAAATTTCGCCATCAACATTGTTATACATTTTTGTTCTGAACTGCTGCCAATACAGATAACTTGCTTTACTTTCCATTTCAGCAACAATAATTTTCTCGTTCGGCCAATGTTCGAAAATGGTTTTTAATTTAAAATTTGTAAATAAGAAAGCTCAATCTTCGCACGCCCTTATTTTTTCGATCTACCAATTTGAGTTAAATCATTCATAAACTTCTCTTGTTCCATTTCGATAATTACAGAATGTGTAATGAAAATACGGTCTCGCTTCAATATCTTTTCTTTCAACCAAATTATTCTGCCGAAATAGTAAACATAATAAGCTTCGTTCTCTTTTACTACAGCATAACATTCCAGTACCGTTTGAATATGTTACGAATTTCTTTCACCAAATCGTCCAATTCTTTGTTAGTAAAAGATGTTTTCGTATTGTTATACCAATTGATTTTTCATAATCCGTATCTTCATCAGGGTCGCTAGTACAAATTGGTTTCCCTCGATTTTTTTCGGTTAAATATTCTTCATACATAAGTTGCACTTGTTCTTGAATTGCGACATGGCAGTAATACCTTTGCTCTATTAGTTTTGGACTATAAAATTTATTTTAAATACGGTGAATGAAATTTTAGTTTTTTTCTCGGCATCACCCTTGTTGTATACAAGCAAAAAAAGAGCCGCAACGATCTGCGACTCTTCTCAAAAATAACTATTTAACGGCCACGTCTTTGCTGACCTTGTTTTGTACTACTTTTCTTATTACTTGGCTTATTAAATGATCGGTTGTTATCATTTCTCGAACTATTTCTTGAGCCACCTTTTGAACCACTTCTTGAACCTTCGCGGCTATCTCTTTGACGATATTGATCTGATTTCTTTGGAGCCGGCTTTGGTACCGGTTTTCCATTTTCATCTACACGTCTTATCTTCGGTTGTTCGATTATTTCTCTTTGCAATGGTGCACCTAGCATTTTTTCAATTTCTTCTAAATGTTTTTCATCTTTCGCTGCAACGAACGTAATTGCAAGGCCTGATCCACCTGCACGTCCTGTTCGGCCAATGCGGTGAATATAACTTTCTACATCTTCAGGAATATCAAAGTTAAATACATGCGTTACACCATCTACATCAAGTCCACGAGCTGCTACATCAGTCGCAATTAAGTACTGAATTTTAGCTTCGCGGAAACTCTTCATGACTCTTTCACGTTTCGCTTGAGGTATATCACCATGAAGTTCAGCACAATTATAACCTAGTCCTTTTAAATTATCATAAAGCTTACTTGCTCTAACCTTTGTACGACAGAAAATAACAGCTAAAAATGGCTGATCACGATCCATTACAAAACGAAGGGCATCTGGCTTTGCACGATCTGTCGTCTCAATGACACGCTGCTCAATTGTATTTACCGTTACTTCTTCACTTTGTACTTGAACCATTTGCGGTTCATCCATATAACGCTTCGCCAATTTTTTAATATCTTTTGGCATCGTTGCTGAGAATAACATCGTTTGTTTACTACCAGGTGTCTCATCTAAAATATCTTCAATATCATATAAGAAACCGAAATAAAGCATTTGATCCGCTTCATCTAGTACAATTGTTGAAAGATTACTTAAATCAATTGTCTCACGTCGTATATGATCTAATAATCGTCCTGGTGTCGCAACAACAATATGTGTATTGCCTTTTAATTTTCTCAATTGTTGTGCTACATCTTGCCCGCCATAAATCGCTAGTACATTAATATCTTCTCTTTGAACAAGCATTTTTTTAATTTCATTTGTAATTTGCAATGCTAGTTCCCTTGTTGGTGCAACAATTAAAGCCTGAACATCACTAGACTCTGGATCAATTTTTTCTAAAATCGGTAACACGAATGCTAACGTTTTACCCGTACCTGTTTTCGCCTGCCCAATAATATCTTTACCTGACATAATAACAGGAATTGCCTGCTCTTGAATTGGTGTTGCTTCTGTAATTCCATTTTCACGTAATGTATGATTAAAAGTTTCACTAATTCCTAATTCTAAAAAGTTTTTCAAATAGACCACTTCTTTTCCTTATTTTTCACATTAGCTTTCATTGTACCATTTGTTTCGCCAAATATGAAAAATAAAAAAATTCTTATCTTCTTTTTTTATATTCATCGTGTACTAGTTGGATAAATTCTTTTTGTTTTTTCTCTGATTTTATTAATGCTTCCCTGTTAGTAGAAGACAAAATGAACTTTTAAATTTTTCTATTACTCCAAATTAAACTTGTATACTTTGTATCTTCGTGTAGCCTTCGAAACCACTCGAATTCACTTAACTTTGCAATATGATGTTTTAGTTTCATGTCATTTCGAGGGTAAAATGTAATTATAGCCAATATTACATCAAGCAATAAACTCATCTTCTCCCCTCCTATACATATATATTTCAATGTTAAGGAAACATAGTTACAAGGTGATAAAATTGACCAATACATTCATAAAGTTTTTTTGCGTGTTTTTCTTACTATATTTTCAATCCAACACAATTATAATGGCGAAATCTCAAACAGATGTAATAAGTGAATTCAAACATGCTTTACTCCAAAATGATAAAAAATTAATGAGGTCATATGTAACAGATGGAGTTGAACTACCTACTTTCCAAACAAATAAACAAAATCATGTAATTAAAATAATACCGTCTCCAAAAGAATCTACTACAATTCTTATTTCTTATTTCAAAGACACTGATGATGAATTTACTATCGGTTACATTTTAGAAATAGTAACAAAAAATAATAAAATATCTCAAATTAATCAAATTTATGATGGAACGAATCCATTTATGAAAGAAGCTACTATTGTAAAAGAATTTGAAATGAAGTGTAAGGAACATATACTTACTCCTACAAAATTCCCGTTCGAAATTCACGAATTTCAAGGGTACATCTATAACGATTACTTAAACCTCCAATACTACAATGAAGATATTAATGGGATTTTTAAAATCACTGTTTCACCAGTTCAAAACAAATTAGGCTTCTATGTACTTAGGGGAGCTAAGTTCTACAGCTTAAAAAATAATATAAAAGCATTATATAATCCTCATTTTGATTCAGCATATGAGCTTATCTTTCAGCAGAATGGTTTTCAATATACAATTGCAATTGGTAACAAACGCTATATAAAAGGAACATATAACGTAAAAGATTTAATTCAAATTGCAGAATCTATGAATTAAAAAAACCGATCTTTTCGATATGGGAAAGATCGGTTTTTTAATGTTTTATATATTGAGTTTTCCTCCATGATAACAATAATACGTTGCTGCTTTAAGGTTTTTAATTCTCTTTAAAGACTCTTCCGCTTTTTCTAAATCTAAGCAAAAATTCGGATTAGCTATTACTAATTCACAATTATCTTGAACTGCCGCATCCCCTGTGATTACACATTCTAAGTCCGGAAAATATAATGAAATATGCCCCGAAGTATGTCCTGGTGTCGCTACAATTTGACATGTGTCATTCAAAATCATTTGACCATCACTTACTTTTTCATCGACGGAAATATGTCTTATATTTTTTAATTGTTGTATAAACCACTCACCAAATTCTTTCTCTTCAATTGGCATACGTTGTAACATTTCTTCAGCTTGAACTAGTCTCTCCGATTTTATTTCACCATTAATGTAGTGGGATTCTATTTCACTAGCAATAATATTAATGTGAGGATATTTCACCTTGAAATCATATAAAGATCCTATATGATCGTCATCATAATGAGTAATAATTATATTTTTTAAGTTTTTCATCTCATACCCATGTTTTACAATTGTATCTTCAATTAAAGGCAAAAAGTTTATATAGCCTGTATCTACTAAAGTTAATTCATTGTTTACTTTAATTAAGCTCGGATAAATACATTGTTTTGCCCCATTAAATTCAAATTCAATTGGTAGTTCTATTATCTTCATTTTTCTCCCCCATACCTGTTATTAAATGTTTAATAATAACTAAATCATCCAATGTCCATTTTGTTCAATTTCACGTTTAATGTATAATTTCCATATAACAAAGAAAAAGCATCCGTTATGGATACTTCCTTATCTAACCTGCTCAACTACATAAATCAACTTGGGCCTATCCGAAACCTGATATGTATAGTCTTCATTTTTATGCATATATGTTTCTATCCTATTTATCACTTTAAACATTCTGTCTGAATTCGCACTGAAACGAGATACTGAATCACATAAAACTATTGACCCTTTCTTGTAAAAATTTATAATTTCATAAATATCCCGTTCTAAAAAAACTTCTCCTACTTGCAAATCCTCTTTCGCTTCATAGTTATAGATTCCCATTCTTATTTCCCCCAAAAATTGTATTTTTTCTTACAACATCCCCTTGTTACATAAATAATACCACGATAAAATTCTAAAACTCAAACTCATCGGATTTATCCAAGAAAATAAAAAAGCCATCACCGAAGCGACCACTTTCAAAAAGATGGGAGAAAAGTGAGAAAAAATGGTTCAAAAACAAAGTAACACCTGAACTGCTAGATGAAGTGGCCAACCGTGCAATTAATACCAGAATCACATTAGAAGTTTATGAATCACCAGCGAGTAAA
Organism: Bacillus sp. BC08; assembly: GCF_054326875.1. NCBI lineage: Bacteria > Bacillati > Bacillota > Bacilli > Caryophanales > Bacillaceae > Bacillus > Bacillus sp. BC08. Next base: position 688,871 of record NZ_JBTGPA010000031.1, read on the forward strand.
GGGGCTATTCAAGAATAATAAAAGTTCTCATTAATAGATGTACCCTTTGATTATTTAGAAGTAATTCAACATTGTCCGAATACAGAGATTAATGCAAAAAATGAACTTTAATACGTATTACCACCAAACGTTATCTGCGTAGTGCCTTTACTTGGAACGAACACATACACTGTAAGTCGTTACATAACCAACATTCTATTAATTTAAACAGGTAATTCCTTATTTTTATGGAAATATACAATAAGCAAAACAATAAAATTGATTATTTCCTCACTTTTTTGTCTATCCTTTTAAAAAATCTATGTTTTTGTAAAAGGAGTGTTTATATGGAGAAACAGACACTTTGGAAAAAATTCAAAAAAAGCTCAGCAAACCTCGGGAAATCCAGCGTATATGAAAGTATTATTTTATACTACACAATGAGAAAAAAAGAGCTACCTACTAAAGCGAAATTCATAATATTAGCCGCTTTATCCTATTACGTATTAGCAATCGACTTCATTCCAGATATAGCTGCTATTATTGGGATTGGCTTATTAGATGATGTTTTAGCAATCGCTATTGCGCATAAATTTGTAATGCGCCATGCAGACGCTGAAATTCGCGAGAAGAGTAGAATGAAAATGGAGTCATTATTTACCTCAGCTCAGGCGTAACTTAAAATAGTTAGTCATTTACCCTACCTTTTATAGTTTCAACTACAACCAATCTTTAACTAAGGTAGCATTAATTGCGCTTTTACAGGGTAAATCCTATCAGACTCAACAGAAATTCTCTTAACTCTTTAACCTTAGACAATTAGGGTGCCAGCACTTATTCTTAAGTTCCGACACCCTATTATTCGTTCTTATTCAGTTGATTTCAATAAAGGAATATAGACAATATTAGTGCATGTAGTTTATGCAGTTACATGCGTCCCCCTATACAAAACTGCTAATGCAACTACTATAAGAATCATCCCCATAAAAGCAGGTGCAGTATGACCAAGTGATACATAGATTTGCCCTCCAATAATTGGACCAATCATTCTTGCCAAAGCTTGAATAGATTGGCTACCGCCTTGAATCCTTCCTTGTTCACTAGAATCGACAGACTTTGAAAGCATCCCATTGAATGAAGGCCCGAAAATTGAGTCACCAAAACCAAACAGTAACATCCCAACGATTAGAAGAGGATATAAGGAAAATAAAGCAGATGCTGCAATAAAACTGTAGCCAATAATCTCCGAAGCCATTCCAAGCATAGCTATTTGTTTATCACTAAGCTTGATCAAAAGCTTTGGCATTATAAAAGCTTGTGAAATGATATCTTGAAAGCCCATAATTGAAAACATAAGTCCGATTAGTGCAGGTTTCCAGCTAAAAGTATCCATCGTAAATTGTGTAAAAATTGCTTGTAAAGATCCGTTAGGTATCCAAAGTAAAAACGCTGAGACAAGTAACCATTTTAAGTTTTTCATGGAAAGTATGTTTGCCAGCTGTGCAAAAGGATTTAACCTTACAAAAGTAATTTCTTTTAACCTATTATTTTTGTCAAGACTCTCAGGCATATATTTCATCCCATATAAAACATTTAATAAAGTTATAAGTGCTCCGAAATATAAAGGTACAGAATGACCAAACTTTGCAAGTAATCCCCCAAGAGTTGGTCCGATAATTGTTCCTGCACCTACCACTGCACTCACCCACCCAAAATACTTCGTTCTCTGTTCTGAGGGAATGATATCTGCAAAATATGCAAAAATTGTACTGATGCTCCCGCCTGTTGTTCCTTCTACTATACGTCCAACAAATAGTACCCATAAAGCCCCTCCTATACCAAAAACTAAGTACCCGATTGCAGAACCGAAAAGGCATATTAAAAGTAATGGACGACGGCCATATTTATCGCTCAAAGCTCCGAGTACAGGAGCAGCGAAAAACACGCAGACCGCATAAACAGAGGTCAGTAGCGTAACAACTAGAGCCTGTTCTTCTGGACTACTTATATAAGGCTCCACTAAGAATGGCACTACAGGCATAATGATACTGAAACCTATACCACAAAGAAATACAGAAATAAGACCGAATATTAAAGCATGTTTATCTATGTTTTTTTCAGTTTCATTTTTTGAGTTAAATATAGACATTTAACTTCTCCTCTCAAATTTTTGTTGCTTTGTCAACAAAAATAATAACTCTGTTTTGTTGATTAGTCAACAAAAATAAAATAATAAAAAGGTAGCCTTACCGTGAATAGGCTACCTTTTTATTATTTAAATATATCTCGCATTAACAGGCAAATTTACGACTTAATATGTATACCTTGTTTCTTTATTTCTGCATCCAAATGCCTACTATACTTTTCCACGAAGTTAATAATACTGTCGAATTCTGCCTCGGTTACTTGCTCAAATACAGCTTTATCCCGTTGTTGAAACTCATTGTGCAATTCTTCGTGAATTTTATATATTTCTTTCCCTTGTTCAGTAAGCTTAAAATAGATTTCTTTTTTATTCTCTGATTTCTGATAACTTTCGATAAGGCCTTTGTTTATGAGCTTCTTAGTCATTCTACTTATTGCACCGCGAGTCACATAAAAAGCTTCTGCAAGTTGTGTAACGTTAGAATCTGTATTATTTTCAATATATTCAATGCAATGTACTTCAGAAGACTTAAAACCTTTAAGACCTTCTTCCATCTTATCCTTATTAAGCCAAACCATCTTATTATATAATTCCCTGAAACCGTTCATGACCTGTTCTTCCTTGTTCATGTTCTATCCTCCTAACAGCTCATTCATACGCTAAAACCATTATATTAAATTTCTGTTTCCGTTTCGACAATATTAATATAATTTTTTGAGTTATCTATGAAAGTAGACGATAAAATATAATAATTCACTATACGGAAAATAAAACATGTGTATTATAACATGCCCTACACGGTAGACAAAAAGTAAGAGCTAAGATTAGTTGTCTTAGCTCTTCTTCCATAAAATTTATCCCGCTTTAATGGGCAGTAAGACCCCCATCTCAAAATTCAGCGAAAGCAAAGAAGTTAGGTGGGGGGCGGGCTGCCCATAAAAGTCCGATTGGTGAGGGCTAATAATCAGTGGGGGATGAAGAAAAACCCACTGATTAAAGTTTCACTTTATGTTTTTTAAATACTATTTCACTTCATTGGCTACAAAAAATTGCTCACAAACACTTGAAATGCGCTGCAAGTCTACGTTCCCACCAGATATAACCGCTACTACTTTTTTCCCTTTAATATATGTATCCACTTTCCCTGCAAGTAGGGCAGCAGTAGCTAATGCGCCAGCACCTTCTACAACAGCTTTTCCACGCTGTAATAAGTCTTTCATCGCTACTTCTAATTCACCTTCTGATACTGTAACAATATCATCTACTAATTCCCTTACAACTTCAAAAGTTAAGTTACCAGGTATTTTAACTGCGCAACCATCTGCTATTGTAGGTGCCTCATAATGCTCTACAATCGTACCTTTGTCATAAGAAGCCTTCATCCCATGAACATTATCTGCTTGGACACCAATAATATTAATGGATGGATTAAAAGATTTTAATGCAACAGCAATACCAGAAATAATTCCACCTCCGCCAATTGGTACAATGACAGTATCAACATCCCACATGTCATCAAGAATATCTAATCCTATTGTACCTTGACCAGCCATTACTTCTACATCGTCATATGGATGTAAGTATGTTTCACCTGTCTCCTTAATAATCTCCTCACATTTTGCCTTTGCATCATCAAAAGTTTCACCATATAAAATCACTTCTGATCCATATCCTCTAGTTGCTTCAACTTTTGCCTGAGGTGCAGAAATTGGCATAACAATTTTACTCTTAATACCAAGTAAATGAGCTGATAAAGCAATTCCTTGTGCATGATTACCAGCAGAACAAGCAATTACTCCTCTCTCTTTTTCCTGATCTGTTAACTGTGACATTTTATTAAATGCACCACGGAATTTAAAAGAACCCGTTAATTGCATATTTTCTAATTTCAAGTGAATTTCTCCGCCTGTTTTACTAGTCAAATAAAATGATTTTACTAATGGCGTTTTACGAGCATTTCTGTCTAAAATGTTTTGAGCTTTTTTAATATCGTCTATATGTAACGGTAGTTTTTTAGTTATCATACTAACACCTCTTCCAATGATCTATTCCTAAGTTTTCGTATGTAGCAACTCCTTTATACGAAACCATCTATATTAAGAAAAAGTCTTTATATATGTACCTCACTCTGTAATACACACAGTTGTAAACAATTCAACATCCTTTTCATATCACGTTCTTTGTAATGATTCAGGCATGCAATTTGGATCCAGTTATTGTTTTGTAAATAAGCTGATTCATAATGGACGATATATCCTTGTAACGCTAACGCATCACCTACCGATTTAGAAGAAAGACCTTTATTTAATTGAATGGTAAGTATAATTGGCGCAGCATGTTCTTTCGGTGAAACTAGATTTAAGCCTATGGTAGTAATAGCTTGTTCAATATATGCATACGTCTCTTTTATTTTTTCAAATGCTTTTTCATCTTCAAATCTCCTTAAAGCTTCTTGCAATGCATAAACTAAATTCCATGAATGTGAATATGGAATACTTTCATTTTCTTCGTACATGCCAATGTCCATATAGGCCGGTAATGTCTCGTTTACTTTCACATTATGATTATGAAAAACGAGAGATAATCCAGTAAACGATTTAATTGCCTTTCCGCTCACGCCGCTCGCAAAATATACATCCTTTAAATCTATCGGTATCGCTCCAATTGAGCTAATGCAATCTACACATAGTTTCACTTTATACTTTTCACATAAAACATTTAGTTCTTCTAAATCATTTAACATTCCGGTTGATGTTTCATGGTGAACAAACCAAATCCATTCATAATTTCCCGTTTCCATTATTTTTTCTAATTCTGTATAAATAAATGGTTGTCCCATTTCTTTTTTATACGTATCAAAATGTAATTGCGCACGAATTGAGTGTCCAACTAATCTATTGCCAAATTCCCCATTCGTTAATACTAGTCCTTTTCCTTCTAAAGAGCGTAATTGTAAAGCAATAGCATCATTTGCTAACGTCCCTGTTCCTAACATGATTTGTACGCGTTTCGCTTTTGTCATTTGCAGTAAACGTTTTTTCACATTTTCAATCGTCACTTGAAATGACTTAGAACGATGCGAAATAGGCTTTGCAGAAAATGCTTTTTGAACATTGTCTTCAATATCTACTGGACCAGGTAAAAACGTATATTCTTTCGTCATAATACCCCCAACACTCGATGCTTCAAACATAGCAGGAGTAACATACATTGGCTGAAAGGCTGCTTCTTCTGTACCAACTAACGTATGGAAAGATTTGAATCCCATTTGTTCGTATAAAGGTAGTTCACGTGTTGTAGCAGAAATGAGTGCTAATTCATATCCATTTAGAAGCAAATAACGATGTAAAAAGCGAATTAAACCTAATAATGCTCTTCCATTTCGGTATTCACGTTCTACTGAAAGCAAACGAATTTCATATACATTTTCTCCATGTTCTTGCAAATAAAAATCTAGATTAGAAATTTTATTATCTAATGAGAATGGTCGTTTTCCTCGCAATGCAACCATACCTACTAACTTATCGTCATCTAAACAAATTAAATATGTATTTTCATCATGAAAACGATCAATACGAACACGCTCTTTCGCTTCTTCGTGTTGCGGGATTTCTTCTACAAATGTTTTATAATTCAATTTATGTATACATTCAAATTCCCAAGCTTGATCAGCAACTTTATATATTAACCCCATGTTGTATCTCCTTTATGCATTTAATAAAAATTATAAGTGGAGATTTACTCCACTTATTAAAAGTACGTTTCATTCTCGATTTACATATAAAATAAGTACAATGATAAGAGCACTTAAAATCGTCGTAACAATTGAGTAAGAATATAAAATCATGCAAACTGGTAAACAAGCGATTGTAATTAACCCTGGCTTAGTAAATCCTTTAAAGATTAAATAAAATATAATGAAAACAGCAACAAGGGTAAGCGCTATCAAATAATTAAATGCGATTAATCCTCCGATAAATGTTGATATACCTTTTCCGCCCTTACCTTTAAATACAATTGGATAAATATGTCCAAGTAAAACAGCTAATAAAGCTAACATTACAAATGTAGAATCTCCAAAAAGGTATTTTGCAATAGAAACTACAATCGCCCCTTTTATTGCATCACCTAAAAATGTAGCGATGAAATACCCTTTTCCATATACACGCCCCATATTTCTTGCGCCGGGGTTCCCGCTTCCTTCATCTCGAATATCAACGTTATATCTCCATTTCGTTACTATATAAGCGGTCAATATGTTTCCAAATAAATAAGAAGCGACCAAATACAAAAACTGCATACTATTAATCATATAATCATTCACTTTCTACATGGAAGTACTTATACAATATTCATGAACTATGTATATTGTACTTTTTTATCCACTTCCCTTTATACATTTTAACATCATATATTTACAAATCATACAAAAATTCTCATACAGCTATTTATTTAAATATAAATTCTTCATTAAATAATATGTTCCTTTCACTGCTGGTTCGGATTGTGATACAAATGTAACTTTTCCTATACTTTTCTCACAGCATTTCTTAAATTCAGCATATATTTTAGGAACGAAACGCAAAATGCTGCCACTTATTGCAATTGAAGTTGATACATCAAACTTCATTTTATTGTAAATATTCACCGTAATTCTTGTTAATTCCTTAGCAGCTTGCAAGATAATTTCACGTGCGTCATCATTCCCATTTCTCGCTTCCTCAATAATTAGCGGTGCAATTGCTGCAACTTTATCTTTTGAAGAACTATAAACTAGTCTTTTTATATGAGACGACGTCAAAAGTTGAAACTCATCTTGAATCCTTAAGCTTAATGGGCAAAGGGCAACTCCTTGATCAAATTGATGTGCCATTCTTTTTAAACCTTGTAATGCAATCCAATATCCGCTTCCTTCATCTCCTAAAATATGTCCCCATCCACCACTATACTCGTACACTTCTCCTTTCTTTCCAATACAAATTGCACCTGTACCGCCAATTGTTAAAATTCCATCGTTCCCTTTTAAAACAGCTGCATGTGCAATCATCGCATCATTAAAAACTTCAATTGGTGTTCCGTACTTCTTTATTAGACGTAATGTTAATTCATTCGTATTTACTCCACTTACACCTGCTAATCCTAAACAAATACAAACGCAATGCCCATTTAATACACCTTTCTGACATTGATCAATCACCTCCATAATATGCACAAGAGCCTCTTCAAAATCTATTAATATATTTCCAAAACCACTTGTAGCTCTTACAAGTTCATTTCCGCCTTTATCAAATGCTATTGCTTCTGTCTTCGTTCCCCCACCGTCTATTCCAATCATATACTTCATATGTTCGCCTCATTTTCATCATCTTATTGTAGGGAATGTTATATTCCCTAAAACTACAGATTGCTTTGCACCCGTTGCGCTCGGCACATTACTCGGATTACGATGATATGTTTCGTTTGCTAAAATGGCGAAGGCGATTGCTTCCTTCGCTTCTGAAGAATAGCCTATATCTTCTTGAAGGAATAATGTACAGTTTTCTTCTTTCAATCCATGCCGTATCATTTCTACAAGTGTATCATTATAACTTCCGCCACCACCTAGAATCACCTCATCAATTTCATAATACGGAAAAATAAACTCCTTATAATGATATACAATTGAACTTGCAGTAAATATCGTGACAGTCGTCAATATATTTTCTTTACTATGCTTTTCAAACCGCTTCAATAACTTTTTGACAAATTCTTCTCCAAACTGTTCTCTACCTGTTGATTTCGGTGGATTTATTTTCAAAAATGGATGATTCATACAATATGTTAAAATTTCTTCTACAACTACTCCCTGTTTTGCAATGTTACCATTTTGATCATATGGCAACTGAAATAATCTTTGACATACTTCATCCATTATCATATTCCCTGGACCTGTATCAAAAGCTATAACGCTTTTATCACTTATATGACCTGGTATTACGGTAACATTACCGATCCCGCCAATATTTTGTAGTAGTCTATTTTTAGTTTGGTGACGATATAAAATAATCTCTGAATATGGTACAAGTGGTGCACCTTGTCCCCCTGCTGCCATGTCCATCGTTCGAAAATTAGAAATAACCGTCGTATTCGTTTCATACGCTATAACTGCTGGTTCTCCAATTTGCAATGTAGAAGGAATCATACTTCCATCTTGCTGTGGCTGATGATAAATCGTTTGTCCGTGAGAACCAATTAAATCTAATTGTCTCAAAGGAAAATTGGCCTCTTTACAAACTTCCTTTACAGCGTTTGCGAAGCGTAAACCGAGTTTAAAATTCAAACTGCATATAAGTTGTACATTTGAATTTTCTATTGATAATGCCTGCTGGATATCATTTTTCATATCATTACAAAATGGCACAGTAGTAAAATGGATGAGTTCAACTTTAGAATCTACACCGCTTCCATCTATATGAACGAGTGCTACATCTATTCCGTCTAACGAAGTACCGGACATTACCCCTGCAACATACATAACATGCATAACCTCCCCTTTACTAAAAAACAATCATATAAGTTACAAATGTACAACCAATCGAAAATAATATAAATCTATAAAACAACTGAGCTTTTGATGCAAATGATCCATCAATGAAAGAAACAACTATTGTAAGCAAAATACTTGCCGCAATGCTTGTAACAAGCCATATACTATACATTTGTGACAGATGTAACATTCTCAATAAAGGTACAAAAAGTAAATTTGCACATATCACTCCAAATAATAATAAAAATACACCTTTATAACTAAATTTTATATTCATCCCATTTCACCCTCTCTGGACTTCATGTGAAAGAAGTGATAGGCAAAATACCTATCACTCATAAATACAGTATGAAGCTTACGAATTAATAGATTCTCCGTCTCCATTCTTTTCAATTTCAAGCATATTTTTGTCGTACATTTTAAAGAATGGTAGATAAATAAGAAATGATATTGCTATATTTATTAATACTAATACAACTGCACGCCAATCTCCTCCTGTAGCTAAATATGCCCCAATTGGAGCTGGTAAGGTCCACGGCGGCATAATATGCGTTGGCGTTACAAATCCCATTGCAGTTGCAGAATAAGCTATAGTAGCTGTTACTAATGGTGTAATAACAAATGGAATAATTAAGATTGGATTTAGGACAATTGGTAAACCGAATATAACCGGTTCATTAATATTAAAAATGCCGGGCACAATACAAGTTCTCGATAGTGCTTTCGAATATTTTGATCGGCCAAATACAATCATAGCTAACACAAGTCCTAACGTTGCTCCCGAACCACCAATCCAAATAAACCATTGATAAAACGGCTCCGGTGCAATGAATGGAAAATGACTCGCACCACTTGCTACAGCTTCACCATTCTTCCCTAAATATACATCCCAAAGTGGTCTCGCCACAGTACCTACAACGGATACACCGTGTATCCCGAAAGACCAGAAAAATGTAATTAAAAATACAGGTATAATAACGCCAAAGTAACTATCACCAGCTTTAACTAATGGTGCTGCTAATTTATCCACAACGTAATGTACATCTACTTTAAAAACGACAGTAATAAGACTCATAATAATAATAACGAAAGCCGCAGGTATAAGTGCTTCAAACGAACGCGCTACTGACGGTGGTACTTGTTCTGGCATTTTGATCGTTACGTTTTTCTTCTTACAAAATCTTAAAATCTCAACTGATAAAATAGAAACAATCATTGTCACGAATAATCCATGACCTCCGAGATTTGTCATCGGAAGCATAAACCCTTTTTTATCAATTAATTCAGGCGTTAATGTTAATAGCAATGAACATACGGCAAGTTGTGCCCCTGATAAAGCATCTAGCTTATAACTTTTCGCTAAATTATATCCTATTCCAAATGCTATATATAAAGACATAATAAACATCGTTAAACGATATGGTATTAAAATACTTGTTTGATTTTTTAATGCCCATATGGATATGAAACTATCTTTCGGTAATGGTGGAAATGCTACGATTAAAAAGAAACTTCCTACTATAATAAATGGTAACGCTGAAATAACTCCATCACGGATTGCTTGTAAATGCCTCTGTTCAGAAAGCCTTGCCATCGGTCCAGATAAGTTTTTATCAAGAAACGTGACAAACTTATTCATAACGCTTCCCCCTAACTAATTAATTCATTTACAGTTTTTAATAAAGTCGGTCCGCCAAGCGGTGTATATGCTTGCGGCGGAATGATACCACACGGAATAGATTCCTCTTCTGCAAATTTTTTAACTGAATCAAATCGATGTCTTATTTGAGGTGCAACCATTACAACATCCCAGCCATTCTTCATTTCTTCTTCCACCTCATTTGTTCCAATCGCATGCACTTCCATGTTTACCCCTTTTTTCTCCGCTTCTTTTTTTAAAGCGTTTACAACAATCGCGCTGGACATCCCTCCAGAACAAACGAATAAGACCTTCATTTATTAATCCTCCTATACTTATATTTATCCCCTTCGAATGAAAGGAAGTTTCACTTTACTAACAAGCATATGAAGAAGTGAAAGAATTTAGTTATGATGAAAGTAAATTTCAGTAAAAATATTTTTCCTATTAAATTAATGTTTCAATATGTATTTTTCTCAATTGTAAGAACAACCTCACCTCGGATATCATATTAGTTAACCATATAATAAGGAGGCGTATAAATGATCATTAAACGTTTATTAATGATATGTTGTATCGTCATCTTTTTTATTCCTTTCTCTTTCCTTTCTCCTCACTCTACTTATGCTGAAGTAAATACTACGTATAAAAAACATGAATTACGTGCTGTATGGATTGCATCTGTTCTTAATATTGATTGGCCCTCAAAAACTGGCTTACCCATCGAAAAGCAGAAACAAGAGTTTATTAGATTATTAGATGATGTAAAAAACACTGGTATGAATGCAGTTGTTGTACAAATAAAACCAACCGCTGATGCTTTTTACCCTTCCCATTACGGTCCTTGGTCTGAATACATTACAGGTACACAAGGCAAAGACCCTGGATACGACCCGCTCGCATTTATGATTGAAGAAGCACATAAAAGAAATATAGAATTCCACGCATGGATTAATCCATACCGAATAACAATGAATCACACTGATATAAATCGATTATCAGATAATCACCCTGCAAGACAACATCCGGATTGGGTTGTACCTTATGGCGGAAAATTATATTACAACCCTGGTATTCCAGAGGTGAAAAAATTTATAACAGACGGTGCTTTAGAAATCGTACAAAATTACGATATTGATGCTTTGCATATGGATGATTATTTTTATCCATATAAAGTAGCAGGTGAAGAATTCCCCGATCAAAAAACGTACGAAACATATAATAACGGTAGATTTACAAATATAGAGGATTGGCGACGTGACAATGTAAATGAACTTGTCAAAGATTTAAATACTGCTATAAAACAAGAAAAATCATATGTAAAGTTTGGTATAAGTCCGTTTGGCGTATGGCGAAATATAGCCGACGACCCAACTGGCTCTAACACTACCGCAGGTCAAAGAAACTACGATGACCTTTACGCTGATACACGTGAGTGGATACAAAAAGGATACATTGATTACATTACACCGCAAATATACTGGAATATTGGTTTCACACCAGCTGCATATGACATATTAGTAGATTGGTGGGTAAAAGAAACAAATAATAAACCGATTCACCTATACATCGGTCAGGCGGCTTATAAAATTAATAACAACTCTGTCCCCGCTTGGTCTGATCCAGAAGAATATCCAAGACAAATTGCATTAAACCGGTTATATCCTGAAATAAAAGGAAGTATGCATTTTAGCTTAAAAGATATTAATAACAATCCACTAGGGGTTAAGGATAGACTCGCAAAAGACATATATAAGCACCCTGCACTAATTCCGCCTATGCCTTGGCTTGATCATGATCCACCAAAACAACCTACTTTAAAAGGGGCCATTCCAAGAGATGAAGGTATTGCTGTAGGTATCATTGATGATAGAGAGAATGACTCTGCTTATTACGCCATTTACCGTGTGAATGGCAAAAATGAAGTGGATATACAAAATCCAAAACATTTACTTACTACTGTAAGAAAAGCAAAACTTGGAGAAATTTATGTAGATAAAACAGCTATTTCTGGAGAAACGTACACGTATGTAGTAACTGCCGTTGATCGATTGCATAATGAAAGTATTGCATCTAGTCATACTACCGTTACAGCAAAATAACATCTAATAAAAAAGCGCCTTAAAAGCTAAGAACTATAGCTTTAAGGCGCTTTTTTTATTTATTCTTAAACTTCTCAGTCGCTGCTCTCATCTTTACATTCAAATCGTGATCAATCGAGTCACGAATATCTCGCTCGACTACTTCCATTTCTTTTTGGAAATTTTGCAAGTAGATTTTTAATTCTTCTTCTTTTTCTGGTCGTTGTGAAGGTGGTAACTGTACGACTAACGATAGCATAGCTGTTAAATCTTTCATTAAAAACGTTTCAAGTTTATGTTGTTGCTCAAACATACGCTGCTCCTGATAATACGGTAAGGCATTTAATACGGAAATTGTAATATCATCAACCGTTCGTTGTAATGAAGGATTTATTGAGCGCTTATACGCTTGAATTGTATTTAATGCATCTGGGTATCGATCATAAAAATACAATTTATAAAACGATAAATCTGTCGGTTTTACTGTTTGCTGCGTTTCTTGTCTTAAAAAATCTTTTACTTTCATCGCCGCTACATCAATATCTTCAATTGTAAGTTTTTTCGTTGTTTTTGCCATTACATGTACTTTTTTTTGTTTTTCTTTCGGTAACATTGAGAATACTTGCTCTCTCGTACGTTGACCCGATGCACAGAAAAGAGTGTTTAATGTATACTGTTCTTTCTTTCCTTCTGTACGAATCCAGCGATAAAAGAGCGGATGTTGTGTAAATTCTTGTAGAAACGGTAATGATTTATTCGATAACTTATCTAAAGAATCATGTGCTCTTTTATATGGTTTCGTCCATGAAAAATACAGTTTACGTCCGAAATATACAACTAAAACAACGACAGTAAATGCGATTAAAAGCAATGTACCTAATAGTACTAATACGGTTTGAATGAAACTCATTTTTTCACCTCCTCTAAAAGTCTGTTATTTCCTTGGACGCTGAATGAGTTTTTGTTTCATTTCATCATTAAATGTATCTAGTTCAATAACAAACTTCTTACTTGACTCGATAATACGTTCTGATGATTTCTCAGAAGCTTCAATCGCAGCAAATACATTTTGGAATGATTCGCGTAATTTATCCATGCTAATTGCAGGATTTTCAAGAAGTTTTGTTGTTTCTTCTGTATTTTGTTTTAATGCTTGTGAGTTACTTAATACCATAGATTCAATCGCTTCATTTGTCGCATTCACTGCATCAATTGTTTTACGCTGATTTGTTAATGCTAGCTGAATAGCAGCTGAAACTGTTACGACGTTTTGCGTCATCGTAATGGCATTACGAATTGCCTCTGTTAACTTTTCATTATTTTTCTTAATAATATCTACAGATGCGATAGATTGTAATAATACACTTTTCGCTTGCTGCATATTACGTGTACGCACTAGAATCTTTTCTAATGCATCGTTAATTAATGGAATATCTCTTTGACGTTCTGGATTTTGTTTCTCAGCTTCCAGCATGCCAGCGAGTTTTCTTCCTAAATATACTTGCTTATCAAGTGCGTGAATTTTATCGTGCGATTGCTCTTTAAGCATTTCAAGACCAACTGTATCTTCTTGTAAGTTGTCACGACCAATTAGAAGGGATCTTATAATCTCCTCAATTTGCTTATCTATAGATTGATATTTATGCACGTATGTTTCAAGTGGATTTTTTTTGAATACTTTAAACATAATTTTCTTCATACCACTTGCTTTTAATGAATTCGGATCAAGCTCTGATACCACTTTTCGTAATTCTAACAATGTATTTGGAATTTCTTCGTTCTTTCCATTCATCATCGCTGTTACAGGACGTTTTAATGCTGACAACGTTTGTCCTGCTGCTTGTTGCTCTTTATCCCCTAAATCTCCTAGCTGGGACAATACTTTTGATAAATCTGTATTTTGCTCGCTATTTAACTTTTGTACATAAAGATCAGCTTCTTTATTCAGTTCCTCTAATTCTGCATCTTTTATAACTGTATCAACCACTACTTCTACATTATTATCTTTCACAATCGATACAGGTTCTTTTTTCTCGAGTTCAGTCAACAAAATCGCTCCTTTATTTATATGTGCGAATTTATATGCACTATATATTTCATCTCATTCATCGAATTCATCGAATTCCACTTGTTTGAAACCGATTTTTCAAGAAATACCTGCATATGCAGTCATTCCCTGTTTCTTAGTATAAGTATACCTGTTCTCAACATAATTTTCCTCAGACTTAAGACCTAGTGAACAACATGCTGAAGGCGGATTCTTCATATATTACGTATATAAATTATGGTCTTCTTATCCTACTGTACTCAATCTTTTGACATTCACCCTTTTTCAATGTGATAATTATATTGCACTCACTCCTATTTCTTCTTGCGCGCTACGAATGCTCCATTTTGAAATGCCAATAACACCGTTTCAAACATTTCATCTTCTTCAATCATGTTTATAAACTCGGCTAACTCACTCGCATGAGATGTAGCATTATCAACAACAAGAAAACCCTTTGGCTGTAAAATGCGTTTTATATGCTCAAGCCACCACATGTATTGCGTCCGCTCTGAATCTAGGAAAATAAAATCAAATGAATAATCTAGTTGCGAATCTAAAAATGCCCCTGCTTCTTGATTATGAACATCAACCCTTTGCAAAAGGTTTGCCTTTTCAAAATTGACAAGTGCCTCTCCAACTCGTTCCGAAGAAAGCTCTACAGTTGTTACATTTCCATTTGTTTCTTCTACCGCGTTAGCTAACCACAATGTAGAATATCCATTAGAAGTTCCAATTTCTAAAATATTTTTTGCACTACATCCTTTTACTAAAATTGATAAAAATTGCCCCATTTCACGAGAAATATTCCGTAATTTTTCTTCCCGTGTTTTTTTATTTCGATCATGCTCTTCTCCATATTGTTCAAGTTGAAATAATAATGAATCTAACGTATCCATTTTTTCATCGCCTTTCCAAAGCAATATGATGAAAAAGCTCTTGCTGCCCGTCTACTTTCATTATATGCGAAACGAAAATCTTTTTCTCGTTATACGACAAAGATTTAAATTTTTTTATAGCATATTGTTTCGTTTTTTGGTAAAGTTAATTTCTACGTGCAATTATTCCATTCATACTATTTTTAATTCAATTGCAGTTGTTAAATCATATAAACCCCAATTAAATGAATCGGTATTTCAAATTCAATTAAGCGCCCTTTCCGGACGCATTTTCTTTTGTTTATATATTTCTAGAAGAAAGGATGCTTACAATGAACGTGATTAGCTTAGATGCTGCTCGAAAACGAAAACAGCATAAAAAATTAATGATTACTATACCGATTATTTCACGTATTTATGAAGAAGATGGGGAAATTAAATTTGAGGTAGCCGGCGAAAAAGATGTACCTCTTGAAATGTTAGAGAAATAAAAAAAAGACGCACTTCTAAAGAAATGCGTCTTTTTTTATACTGTTACATTTAAGTGCATAAGTTTTTCAGGATTAACCATCATATAAATGTTTGAAATTTTTTCATTCTCAAATGAAAATGAAAGCACATAAGTCACTTTATTATTTACTTTAACAATAACCCCTGGGGCACCATTTACCATCTTATAATCAACATTGTACTCTTCCGGGAACTTCTTCCCAATTCCAAAGAATAAACGTATAATTCTATCCGCAGAATAGATTGGATGGATTGCAGTTGTAGCTTTACCACCACCATCAGCTTTTAATATCACATCTGTTTTTAATACTTCTAACATGCCTTGTGTATCCCCACACTGCAATGATGATACAAATTTCTCCACATAAGCAGCCATCTTCTTCGTACTTAATGTTGACTGCTTCGGCTTATCCAAAATACTTTTTCGTGCACGTTGAAAGATTTTCCGGCAGTTCACACTACTCTTATCAACAATTGAAGCGATTTCTTCGTAATCATAACTAAAAACCTCTCTTAATATGAAAACAACCCTCTCTACCTCAGTCAGTTGTTGTAAAAGTAATAAATATGCTGTAGAAATTGATTCTTTCATTACAAATGACTCTGATGGATCATCAATCTCTTCCACAAATGGCTCTGGCAACCACATTCCGACATATATGTTCCGTTTATGTGCTGCCGAACGTAATTTATCAATTGAGCGGTTTGTTACCATTTTACATAAATAAGCTCTCATATTTTCTATAGAGTGAATATCCTCCATATTATTAAGCGATATAAATACGTCATGGACAATATCTTCAGCATCCATAACACTCCCAAGTATTCGGTATGCTAACGAAAATAATAATGATTGATACGTTTCATATAATTGCTCCTCTTCCATGATGAACTGCCTCACTTTCGGATTGCTTTAAAATGTGTAACGCTGCACGTTTTCCGCTTGCTACCGCAGCATCAGCTAATATTTCATCATGCCCAACCCAATCTCCTGCAACATAAACACCTGGCATTTCAGGTATATTAGGACCAGGGTTTTCAACACGGTCAATATGAGGAAAATCATGTACTACCGATATTTTCGGTAAATATTGCTGTGTAACAACTTCTCTTTGCCAATTCGGATGTAACAATTCCATTGTATTTTCTAACTGTTTTTTATCTTCTTGAATATGATTCAGCTCTAGCATAGGATTGTGATACTTAATTAGACTCACTGCAATTGATCCATCTTCACTTAATTTAGCTGCTCTCGATTGATTTGTGAAAAATATAGGCTGATCTAATCCCAATGCAAAATGATGCAAAGAATTCGGTAAATGTTTTAAACCGATATCTAACGCTGCCGCGGTCACTTGTATAGATTGTTCACTCCATTTTTGCAAACTTGTTCCCTCTGCACCTTTTATAATTTTACAAGCTTCTTTCGGCGGAGTTGTTACAATGACCGCACCTGCTTCAAATACTTCATCGTCAAAACATTGTATTCTTTGTTTCCCTTCACAACACTCTATTTTCAACACATTCTTTTTAGCTAGAAATTGCACACCACTAGTACTTGCAATATCCCTTAAATTTGTAATTATCGTCTCCCAACCACCATCTACATAAAGTACTCCTTCTTTCATAGAAAGCTGTATTTGCTTTAATACTGAAGATGCTAATTGTATTGTAGGAGCATACGTATATGTTGTTGTTCGGCATAATGCATAAAATATATTTCGAACCATTGGATCTTTAATTTCATTTTCTGCCCATGTAGTTAGGCTCATTTTCGGAACTTTTCCTACATCTAATTTTCCTAAATGTATCATTAGACGAGAGAACTGTACTTTTGCAGACCATGAAAGTAACGGTGTTGATAAAATTGAGCGAAAATCTGTTGGGATGGTGAAAATATCCTCTTTCCATATTCCATGTGCTTTTGTAAATGGGATTCCACCAGGAAGATTTATACCTAACTCAT
The DNA here is from genome assembly GCF_054326875.1 of Bacillus sp. BC08. Lineage (NCBI taxonomy): Bacteria > Bacillati > Bacillota > Bacilli > Caryophanales > Bacillaceae > Bacillus > Bacillus sp. BC08. The sequence continues at coordinate 706,643 of NZ_JBTGPA010000031.1, forward strand.
GAAAAGTTTTAAACGCTTCTCCACCTCTATATAAAGCATGTGCACCAAGATTCATACAAATGCCCTTTTTATTTATAGTCATCCCTCGACCACCTAAGTGATTGGACTTTTCTAATACAATCACTTTCCTTCCAGCTTTCGCTAAGTATATCGATGCTGTTAATCCAGCAAGCCCACCACCAACAATTACTACATCCAAATTTTTCATAACAAAATCCCTCCTTTTCCGTTCTACATACAAGACGAACGATTAACGAGGGATGTGACATTCAGTAATACATAATTTATTTTCTAATCCATTACATGCTGATGCCAAATTTCTCTTTCTTCTTCATTCATTTCTCCTATTATTTTTGAAAAATCTATTTTTCTATCAAATGAGTCTTTTAACATATAAAATTGTTCAAACGATCCTGTAAATATTTTTAATGAATGAGAACAACAAATCGTTTCAAGGTTATTAATTGTTGCGCCATCTAACTCTAATTCCTTTAGTCCTTTCATTTTACCTAATGCCGATGCATCCTTTACCTTTGTATCTGTCAACTTTATATTTCGAATTGATGAATTGTGTTGTAAACAATTTAAATTAAAAATGGTGCTATTTTCAAATTCAATTGATATTAATTTTTTTAAATTTTGCAAAACAAGTAAATCCAGTTCACTAACATTTTCTAAACCTAAAATATATAAATACTTTAAAGAGTCTACTTTTGAAATTGCGTAGAGCTGCTCACAATTTGAAATATGTACTGTAAGAGATTCTAAATTTTGAAACTTCGGTAATAATGAAAAATCTTGAATACTAGTATGTGAAATGTCTAATTTCTTTAATGATGATATTTCTACAAGTGCCGATAGAGTATTTATCTTCGTATTCTTTATACTCATTTCTTGTAAGTGTTGCAAGTGTAATACTGGAGTTAAATCTTGAACTGGGTTATTAACCAAATATAACTTCTTTAAAGCATTCATTTGTTCTAATCCTGCTAAATCTTGAATTTCATTTCCAGATAAAATTAGTTCTCTCACTTCTGTACACATTAGTAATGGACTTATATCTACTAATCCATTTCCACCTAAATATAATCTCTTCTCCCTCATAAACTTGCCTGCACATTCAGGTGGACCCACTATATTTCTCCAATTCTCATCTAAACTATCGTACCAATCATTAATGTTTTTTTCAGATTGAAATATTAATTGAGGATGTAAAACAGGTAATTCAATATTAAATAAAGCGTCTAAAAAATGTATATTATCGTTAGCGCCATAACTCCAATATAAATAGTCTTCTTCTTGGTGAATGGTGAAATTTTTATTTTTTAGCGTTTGTACAATAAATAGTAACAAGTCTGAAATTCTATTTGCAATTACATATTTTACTTCTTCATCTCGTCCAAAATTAATAACTTGTCCCACTTTCCCCTTTTCATCTGGGTCAACATCTATTCCTATATTATTACCGCCATAATCTTTACTAATAGGTATCCAATTGTGATTCACATATCTTTCCTTAATACATTCTGCTGGTATTGAAAATGCATCAAAATTAAAAAAATCATTATTTTCAATTTTTTTCCACATTCTCCACTCATCCAAAACTTGATCTAATGAAAGAAATGGTAAACCAAAAAATAACCCTGGTCCTGATTTATCCTCACCGTTATGTGCAAGATAAAGATTACTTAATTCATCTGGAAACGCAATTCCCATTTCATTTTCAGCATCTTGAATTTCTTCTATTGTTGCAGGCGCATTCAAAAACGGTTGAAAGTAATTTTTTAATTCAACTTCCAACTCTTTTAAAATAGTATGATTCATCTTCTGCACTCCCCTTATAATACAAATTAAAAAAGCGCTATCTTTTACATTAATTGTAATTAACAGCACCTTTTTTCGCAATGAAACTATTATAATTATATTGCATACCAACGAACAATTTTATCACTTTCAGTAACGCTTTCACATTTCAGTAACTAGACTCATATCCTAAATTCAAATTGCATGAAAATATAAGAAAGGCGGGTAATACAAATGACTTCTAGTATCGACTACACTTCTCCCTCAACTAATTTCACCTATGATTTAAGTAAAAGTAATTTTTTTAAGAAAGATGCCCAAAATTATATAAACGTACTTGGCGTAAAACAATTAAATACATTAGAAAGTACTTCTTTATTAGATATTTTTTTAAGTACAGGAAATGTTGTAGAGCCGCATATTCATCAAAATGCAGCTGAACTTGTTTACTGTATTTCGGGATCTGCTGTTGTTTCTTTACTGAATCCTTTTACAAATCAAATATTAAACTTACCGATAAAACCAGGGCAAGTTGCCAACATTCCAAAAGCGTGGTGGCATTATGAAATTGCTACAGCAGATGGTACTCATTTATTAGCTATTTTCGACGCCCCAACGCCAGAAGTTATTTTTGGTTCTGATATTTTAAGATTAACTCCCGCTAATATAATGGCTCATACTTACTGTCTCGATGAACAACAATGGAAACAAGCGGTATCCCCCATTCAATCCACTACAGTAATTGGCCCTCCAGCAAATTGTAATAAAAACCGCGGAACGAAAAACCCTGCAACTCAACCTCCTAATCCACAACAAAATTTATATTACCAAGATTCATATTATTTCCCTCTCTACTGGGGATATTAATCTATATCATGAAAAGATCATCATTATCTCCTCGGAAAATACGTAGGAGATTTTTTATTGTATACCCTACATTCCTATTTTTTATCGTAACAATTAATAGAGTACATACATATAATATTTATATATTTAATTGGAGGTGATAGTACTATGAGTAATTATAACTATCGAAAAAACTACTCTCATAATAAAAATAGTAGTTCATCAACATCCTCTCAGTCTTCGAATTCTCAATCTTCCAATTCCCAATCGCAAAGAGATTTAGCTGAGCAAGGCTATGTAAAGAAAAAAGGATGTAACTGCAATAAAAACAAATAGTTTATTACTAATTTGAACACTAATATTTCAATGATCACGATAAATAATTTACTTCCCTAGTATATAAATTTATTTTATGGATGAATTCTATTTTTAATAGAATTCATCTTTTTTTATTTATAGGTAATTTTTTAAACTGCATAACTTATTCCATAAACAATAAAGTGTAAATCATACATTTTGTTTTTCCTTTTATAACAACTTAACAATAAGAAATTTCTCAATTGATTTATCACCTATTTTCCCATAAAATATAGCCCTTCCTAAAAAGTTAGGAAGGGCTATATACAGAATACATTACCACAAGTTATTCGATATTAATACCTGCACTTACAAATCCAGCAACTGCAGCTATTGGACTTGCTGCTGTTAATGAAACATATAACAGTATTTTATCTCCAGCAGCTACTGGAATAGCTTCAGGTATGATTCCCGATGCTGTAGCACCAATCGCTATTACAGCAAATGCTGGTGCTAATAATAGAGGCGCTCCCTGTACTGTAAACGTATTACTTGCTGCTGGTGCAGTTAATATTTGTATCTGCACTTGTACAGGTGATAATGGAGCTAATGCAGCTGTTGCACTAAAGAAACCTGCTAACGACGTAATAGTTCCTGCTCGTGGTGCTACAAATGCATAATCACCTACACCTAACGCTAAAGTGATACTAGTTCCACCAGTTAAAGCTACACCAGGCTGACTAAATCCAAATCCAAGAAGAGTTCCTGTATTAGCTATTACTGCGTTAACTAACGCAGATGGTGTTGTACCTGAAGCGAATGGAATAATAGCTCCGCCACCTGTTGCTCCCGTTGCTCCTGTTAATCCTGTTGCTCCCGTTGCTCCTGTTGGACCTGTGTCTCCTGTTGGACCTGTTGGGCCTGTTGCTCCTGTGTCTCCTGTTGGGCCTGTCGCTCCTGTTGCTCCTGTGTCTCCCGTTGGGCCTGTTACTCCTGCTCCTGTCGCTCCTGTTGGGCCTGTTGCTCCTGTTGCTCCTGTTGCTCCGCCTCCTGGACCTGTTGGACCTGTTGGACCTGTTGGGCCACCTCCTGGAGTAGCACCAATTAGTTGAACTAATAAGTTTAATAGAAGTTGTAAGCTTGCAGGATCAATAATTAAAGAGAAGAAGAATGGTGCAAGAGCACTGAAGAATTGTTGTAATAAAGAAAGTAATTGACCTAGGTCTGGGTTAGGAGATTGTAGTAAGTTAATAATACTTTGAATTAATTGTTTTAAGAAATTCCCTTCTGGAGAAGGTGCTAATTCATTTAGTAAGTTCAATAGTTGAGTAAACAAATTGAGTAAAGCTAATCTGTTTGCATCACTTGGATTTGCAAAAAACGCTGCAATAGCCGCAATCAAAGAGTTTAGTAAAGTTATTAATCTTCCTAATTGTTCGCTAGTAATTGGAACCGTTTGTGGATTGTTACAACAATCTGGAGTGAAAACAATTGGATTATTACAGTTGTTATGACCAAAACAATTGTTATGTGACATTTATTTCCTCCTTACTTATTTTATATTTGAGTGTTTTCCTATTATAAGAACTATAAAATTGTGTATAGGTTTCATTCACTTAAAATAGGAAACATGAATAATAATTAAACTGAAAAAACGTTATTTAATTATGTTCATGACTCACATATTAATTATATGTTTTTAATAATTGACTGCTTAGATTAAACACCTAAACTTACGAGTTTATTTTATTTTTCCACGTTTATCTCTTAGGTCCAAAAGCACATTTTAATTTAAATATTTAAACTAAGCATTTGCATATAACCAATAAGTAACAACACCATCTTTTCAGATAAGTAACAATATCTTTACTAAAATTATGTTCTCTCAATAATTAAGAAGCCGTTTCTATTATAGAAAACTCTCATACAATATATCGGACAAGTTATTCTATACTTCGTTCCAAAAATTAATATAGGGGGTGAGAATGAATTGCCAATCATCCAACCATTTATGGCATCTAGAAGATTTACATCTACACTAGGAGCTGGAACAGGAACAGGTGCAGCTTTTGCAATTGCTGCTACAGCTTGTTTAAACGATGCTGGTACTACTGCAACTGCTTTTCCAACTTTTACGTATTACAACTTTTATGTAAACGGCATTCTTCAACCTAGTGTGAACTCCAGTATTACTACTGGACCTACTGGTGCTATTACAATTCCTGGCGGAGATGCATTAGACGGCGGAATTCCAATTACAATCGAATTTATCGTCACTTAGTTTAACTACTTTAATGTAAAACAAAAAGACAGATTCTTTTTATTTAAGAATCTGTCTTTTTTAATTAATAATGATAAATTGCAAAATAATTGATGAACCTTGTGATGGTGGTTGATCATCCAATAAAGTTAACTGACCAGTACTAACCTGATAAAATGGTTGTGGTTGAAGTATTCCATTAATAAACAAATTAATATAGGAAACCTCATCAGGAGATAAGATGTGAGTTGTACCATATTGAGCTATCCCATCTGAATCTGTATATATAAATTTTACTCCATCTGCAAAAGTGTAAAATAATAAATTAGTTGTTGTTATGGGACCAATAACTCCAGTTGGACCCGTTGCCCCTGTTAAACCTGTCGCGCCTGTTATTCCCGGTGATCCTGTTAAACCCGTTGGACCTGTTACTCCCGGTGATCCCGTTAAACCCGTTGGACCCGTTGGACCTGTTACTCCAGGTGATCCTGTTAAACCCGTTGGACCTGTTACTCCTGGTGATCCCGTTAAACCTGTTGGACCTGTTACTCCCGGTGATCCCGTTAAACCCGTTGGACCTGTTACTCCCGGTGATCCCGTTAAACCTGTCGCACCTGTTACTCCCGGTGATCCTGTTAAACCCGTTGGACCCGTCGGACCGGTCATTCCCGTTAAACCCGTTGGACCCGTTGGAATATAAATTGGGGGAAGAACTGGAAACGTAGGTCCAATGTTTTCAGGTTCTATCATAGCTTTATTTATTGATAATTTATTATCTCGCTTCACTTTAATACCTCGTTCCACATTTTTGTTTACTACTTAGCAAAATAATACATCTATCATTTTAGAAAAATTTCATAACTACTTTTTTCATTCTCAAATGATTTTTACATATAGTAAACTTTTTACCGTTGCTATAACTAGTAGTAATAATATAATAAAATGATAGTTCCATTTCAAAATACTAAATCGGTGACGTTCTAATTTAAAAATGAGGTGATTTATATTCAAGATAAGAATGAAAAAATGAAAAAAGAACTATTATCACTGGCTCTTGAAATTATTCTTCCATACAGACTTACAGGTCCTACTGGGCCTACAGGCATTACTGGATCCACAGGTATTACTGGACCTACAGGCATTACTGGACCCATTATTACAACAAACTCTATGTTCGCTAATAATACATTAGGTGGTCCCATCTCAATCATATTAGGTGGGACCAATATTCCACTTTCTAATAACCAAAGTCTCGGTAATTTTACAGTGAACGCTACAAATGATATATATACAATTCCTGTTACTGGAAGATATTATTTAACCTATCAAATTAATACAACAACTTCTCTACTTGCTGGTACAAGGCTACTATTAAACTCTTCGACTCCACTTCCCGGATCTATTTTTTCACCCGCAATATCAACTTCAAATTATAATAATAATTTAATAACCAATTTATTTGCCGGTAATACAATTTCCCTTCAACTATTCGGCGTATTATCCATAGTTAATTTAGTTGGAGGTGGTTCAACAGGTGCCTCTTTAACAATTATACGAATCGATTAATAAATGATTCATTCTTTTTTATAATAAACTTTCTTAGCTGCTAAAGTAGTAACTATTACGTCATTCCTAAAGCTAATAATATTTCAATAATTTCACGACAGTGATTAAGCAAAAAAATAATTTGTACTATATTCATAGTAGTAAGCATCTATACTAAATTTTCCGTATATACATTATCAATTTACACTTCTCTCTGCCAATGTTACATTGAATAAGAAGACAGTTTCCCAAATGCGAACCATCTCAAAACGTATTTGAGAAACATACTCCAATCCTATACGCGAGAGCAATACTATGTTGACACTCAAAAGAGTGTCTTTTTTTATGAATTAATAAAATAAAACCATCTCTTATAGATGGTTTATCAACACACATTTCTTTATATTCTTGATGCAATTGTAAGTTTATGCAGCTGGATAATAAATGGTCATACTTAACCGTGTTAGCGTACTTCCGTAATTATAATAAGAGTGCGGTCTATCCGCCTTAAAGCGAATTGCATCTCCGCTATTTAATGTATATTGACAATCATTTATTTCAATTATCAATTCCCCTTCAAACACCGTTATAAATTCTTCAGTCCCTTCTTTATGGCCTTCCGAACTTAATTTTCCTTCTGTTTCAATTTCAACCGTATAGATTTCAAAGTTCCTATCATCTTGAAAAGGAAAAGAAGGATACACTTTATATCTCCCATTGTCTTCTGATAATACTTGAACGTCTTTTCGTAAAACAACTTTCGTATCTGGTTGCGGATCATTGATTAAAGAAGTAAAAGACACTTTCAAACCATTAGCAATTTTCCATATCGTTGTTAATGTTGGACTTGACTCTCCTCGTTCAATTTGTCCAATCATCGTTTTACTCACACCTGTTAATTGCGAGACCTTTTCCAAACTCATTTTCTCTTTCTCTCGTATTGTTTTTAAATTTTTCGCCAAAATAAGTTGAATTTCTTCCATAAGAAACACTCCTACACTATATACAATATAACGACCGTTATGTATAATAAAGAGCACACGTTATATTGTTCTTTTCGGTCATTATAACATACACTAAATATTTAGGGGGTTTTGAAATGCCTATATTTTCTTTTTTGTTATTTGTTTTTATAAGTAGCTTCACACCCGGACCTAACAATTTTTTAGCTATGACATACGCCAATCAACATGGTTTAAAAAGGAGTATGCAATTTTGTTTTGGAGTAGCTTTCGGATTTTTCTTCCTCACTTCCTTATGTAGCTTCTTTAATATTGTACTAATTAATATCCTACCCATAATCGAATTGCCTTTAAAAATTTTAGGTGTAGCATATATGCTATATTTAGCTTTTAAAATACTCACTAGTAAAACTAGTACAGATTCCCATAAAAAACATAATAAAAACTTATTTACAGTGGGAGTTTTTCTTCAATTTGTTAATCCAAAAGGGATACTATTCGGCCTGACTGTAGTGTCAACTTTTATTCTCCCTTACTATAATTCATATTCAAGTTTTCTACTCTTCTCATTATTTCTAGGTGTAGTCGGGTTAATGAGTACATTTAGTTGGAGCTTATTTGGTTCCATGTTCCAAAAACTTTTATTAAAACATACGAAATCTTTTAACATCATTATGGCCGTTTTATTAGTTTTCAGTGCTATTTCAATTGTAGTCAATTAAATTCGAATTCTACATTTCTTTTCTTTTCTTTTTAAAAGTATGTTTTAAAAATTTTGCTAAGATGCCCAATTAATATCCCACTTACATGCAATACTTATCAATTTTCAAGGTAGAAGTCTCCTATATCTAATCCTATTTATACAAGATAAAATTATAAAAAGAGGATTACTCATAATAAGTAATCCTCTTTTTATGTCCTATCATTTTTTAAACATTCTGTTCTACTAAACTAGAACCTTTACTTAACTTCATACCACCAACCTTTGCGATCAAGCCAGCCTTTCATACCATTTAATTGATCATCTGATGTTGGATCAGAAATAAAATATGTTAATCCATCAGGCTGTAAAATAAATTTAGCTGTCATTTTAACTGAATTTAAAGCTTGCATAACTTCAGGAACTTCATATGGTGAGAAAGCACCGGATTGGATAATATTTTGTTTAGATGGCGGAGTTGTCCCACCAGATTGCCCAGTTAATGCATACACAATTGAATTAGCAATCTTATCTGGATTCCATTTTGCCATATCTGCTTCATTATCAATGAATCCAAGTTCAATTAAGATTGCAGGTGCTTTCGTTTTCGATAACACATAAAGGTCTTTTCGTTCCTTTGCACCACGATTTGACCAGCCAATATCTTTTGAAAGTTGCGCTGCTATCTTTGCTGATAAAGCTTGTTGGTCATAATACAGTACTTCAACACCATTAGCATTCGTATCATATGAGTTTAAATGAAATGAAACTACTAAGTCTACATCATGTGAGTTTGTTTTAGATACAATGTTATTTAAATTTTGCGCTTGTGTTGTCCCTACTTCATCAGTATCATCATAAACTGTATGCCCTAATGCTCTTAATTTAGCAACAACTGCATCCTTAACTTGGCGATCCATAATATGTTCTTTCCGATTCCCATAATTTGCACCCTGTACAATACTATTGTGACCTCCATGTAAACTATATATAGCCATTGTTCAACATCCCCTTTTTTATTAATATATTCAAAGCTCGTCTTATTGTCCGGTCAAATATCCAGTAAAGCTCCAGCAAACAATAATAAGGGCACTAATCTATTTTTAAATTTTTAATTCTAGATTATCTATTCTCTAAAACAAAGGACTCATAAATAAAAACCACAACTAATATTTTTTAGTTGCGGTTTTTACGCATTTAAACTATTTATTTCGAAATCTTTTTATTATAATACATAAAAATACGTTATAATATAAGCTACTGTTCTTTAGGAGGGGTTTAATGGCTGATAAATATAAATTTTTGATTCTCTTTGTTACAGCATTTGTTTCTTTCTTTTCCTTAATAAAAGATTTCCGTAACATTTCAAAAAGTTTCTTTTGGGGGAGCTTTGCAATCCTAACAAGCTTTATATTATTATTAACTCACGCTTTAGAATTAACTCCAATACTTCTCTATTCAGCTCAGATGGCTCTTGAGATTATTACAATACCACGTAAATTATTTCTTCCACCTGTCACTGAAGTTGCTAGTTTTTGCTAACAATTCATGTATCTTAAAAAATCCAACTCTATATTTTTAATTATCTTTACAGATTTAATATAGTGCGGTTTCTCCTTTCTAGAGAAACCGCACTATATTAAATTTCAAACTGACTAGTATAAAAATCTCATATATCGCTGTTTTTTTCATTGAGTTCGTTTGTTTTGTGTAAAAGAAAAAGCACCCAAATGGTTGCTTTTTACAGAATTATCTTTTTCTATATCTTTTTCTTCTGCTTCTTTTTACTTCCTTTATTTCTCCTTGCTTAACTAGTTTTTCAAGATATAAACATACTAGCTTATAAACACGCTCTCTTCGCTAATTTTCCTGCTCTTCTTGATTTTTCATCCGGACGCACAATGCTTTGTAGTTTTTCAGCTCTTTCACCACAAGTCTTCGCATCTCCTTTTCATCGATGTCTTCAAAAAATGAAAATTGATTCATACGATACGGTTCCCCTCCTATCGATCTTCTCTGTTGAACTTTTACTTCATTTCCTTTTTACATTCTTCAAAAAAATCGATGACATCTTGAGTCTGCACTCTCGTAGAAAATAATTCCATCACATCGTCTTCTCTGTTATAAACACGAATTGTTCTTTCCTTGAACTCCATCCCTAACATCCCATCATCACCTAAAAGCTTTACGTTACCCTCCATTTTTTTAACCTCACTTTCTTTTCAAAGGATTATTTTATTATGTTTCTACAAAATGGAAATTAATATATAATTAAACTATTCAAATAAAAGGTGGTGATGAAAATGACTGAAACAATCCGAATCGCTCTTTTCACTCTTGTAGGAATAAGTGCCGTATTTTCTGTAATTAAAGAATTTCAAAAAACAGAAAAAAGAAAGTTTTGGATTACCTTCGAAACTTTAATTCTGATCGGCGCAGCCTGGATGTTAATAGGACTTCTCACGTAACCTACATAATTAGTACCCCTCCCTTAAATAAAATTTAATATTCCGTCAATAATGCAGATGACATTAGATTTTCCCTCTGTTCCTCCTTGAAGAACCGAGCAGTTAGCTTTTGCTAGCTGTTTTTTATATGAACCCCTTTTTAGACAAGCTTTCATATAATGTAGTCATTCCTTTCTTAAAAATTAAGCTCGTCACTTGAGTTGTGAAAATAGGATTAAATCCTATAACCTTTTCAGAAATCATTCATATTTTATTTCTGAAAAAGTGCTTTATTTTATAAAAAGGTGGTTGCGGAAACAACCGCCTTTTTGTTTATGAAAAAAGGATTATTTTGTTGAGTTTTATTTACATGAATAAATTCATAATATTTACATATACCCCAAATTTATCGATGTTATTACATATTTTTCCTTTTAATCATAGTCCTTAAAATAATTTAAATTGTTATGAGTACACATTTTTTGTGTACTCTTTTCATATCCCTATAAAATAACGCTTTCATTTCAAAGTTATATTGTTATTAAATTATCTATTCTACTCCTCTTCTCTTGTTCATATGCCAAGTTGTTTATTCATAAATTAAAAATAATTGACATAACTGAATGGAGGCTAACTATGTCTTTTGCGAATATTATTAAATACGGACGCGTTCCGCACTTTAACTCTAACTTCCCTTTGATTTTATTTTGGAGTCAGAAAAGTGGCTGCACTTCACTTGCACATTGGTTTTTTTATCAAATAAATTTATTTAAACAAGCCATAAAATACGATTCCTTCATCCATAATTATGAAAATGAAGTATACAAAAACTCCTCCGACTACTTTATTGAACTAGCTGCAGCTTTATATACAAACGGAAAAGATTCCTATAAATTAGTGAGAAACCCCTATACAAGAGCTGTAAGTTCATTCTTTTCACTAATTGCCCCCCCTCACATAGAAAACCCAGCATGGAATCCTATTCGGAATTTTTATTATGGTAATGAATTTTGTAATAAGCCTATTTCATTTAAAATCTTTCTCTACTATTTAAAAGCGCAAATGATAGATTTAGAACAAGTAGATCCACATTTAATGCAGCAATATGAACCAGGTGAGGAAGATTTTGTTACAAAGTATATCTACCTTGAAAATTTCTCTACTGAAATTGTGCGCTTAGAACAAACATATCAATTAAAAACTTCTCCTTTACAAATACTAACCAAATCATGGCATCATCAGAAAGACAGGGCGATTTTTAGGGGTAATTTTGCAGATGCTGATATTACTGACCCTTTATTCCCACGCCTCCCAACGTACGATAGTTTTTATGATCATGAAACAATCCAATTAGTACAAGATATTTTTAATAAAGATTTTAGCACGTACAATTACCCATTAACTCCTTTAAAAAATAAGTGATTTTCTAATTGCAGTTTCATATATTATAGAGAAGCTTAAATTCACCTATTTAAGTTTCCTCATAAAACTCTCGTAGTAAGTTAGGACACTGGAAGCAGTGTCTTTTTTTAATAAAATTCAAATTCTATTATTTATTAAAACGTATAAATATAACTTGAAATACTCGTTAAGGTTGCCGTCATTGGCTCTATTTGTTCCACCGCCATTGTATATAATCAAAGTTCAATTATTTCACTATTATATACAAACAAAAAAAACTCATAATGAGCGCTTTTTTACGCGTTATTAGTCAAACTTTAAACCCCGATAATCAACTGGTATTAGATACAACAACTTCCAGTTCCAAACGATTAGTCCCAATTGGTGAAGAAACAATTTAAGCATTATAAAAACATAAAATTTTAATAAACACTGATAAATTAATACTTGGTCAAGCGTATATAGATTGTGATTTTGTTGTTAGCCCCAAAAGAGGTACATGGGGTTGTCACGGTGGATTTCATGGTTTACGTCATACTCATGCAACACTTTTTTTGTACAATTTTTACATCCAAAAATTACAAGTAAACAATTGGGTCATAAAGGTGTTTTCATAACCTTACGCATGTTTTACCTTGGATACAAGAATACGCAGTTACAACATTTAGTGAACAACTATTTGGATAATAATGTTTACAAATATAAAAATACGGTTTCTCTTTCCTAGAGAAACCGCATCATATCAAAGTTTTTATTAAATTTTAAACTGACTCGTATACAAATCAAAGTAAAACCCTCTATCTTCCATAAGAGATTCGTGATTCCCTCTTTCAAAAATACTTCCATCTTTTATAACAAGGATTTGATCTGCTTTTTCAATCGTTTTCAGTCGATGAGCGATTACAAAACTTGTTCGACCTTTCATTAAATTATTTAGTCCTTCTTGAATTTGTAATTCTGTTCTCGTATCAATATTTGATGTTGCTTCATCGAGAATTAATATATCTGCATCTGCTAAAATTGCTCTTGCAATCGCAAGAAGTTGTTTTTGTCCTTGACTTAAATTCGATCCTTCTGAAGCGATTTTTGTTTCATATTGATTCGGTAAATGCCTTATAAAAGAATGTGCAGATGCTGCCTTAGCTGCATTGATTACCTCTTCATCACTTGCATCTAGTCGACCATAACGGATATTATCCATAATCGTCCCAGCAAATAAATACGTATCTTGTAAAACGACTCCTATTTTACTTCGCAACGAATTCATTTCATAATCTTTTATACTTTTTCCATCGATATGAATTTTCCCTTGCTGTATATCGTAAAAGCGAGTTAATAAATTAATAATTGTTGTTTTGCCCGATCCAGTGGGACCAACTAAAGCAATTGTCTCCCCTGGCTGTGCCTTAAGACTCACTTCTTTTAAAATCGTTTTATTTCCCTCATAACCAAATGAAACATTCTCAAGTGCAACATGCCCTTGTAAATTTTGTACAACGAACGCATCTTTTTTATTTTGAATTTCTGGTACTTCATCCATAATTTCAAAGACACGCTCTCCACCAGCAACTGCCGCTTGAATCGTGTTCATTAAAGTTGCGAATTGACTGAGTGGTCTTGAGAATTGACGGGAATAATTAATAAAAGCCGCAATGACACCTACTGTTGTCATTCCATTTAAAACCATAATTGATCCAGTCCCAATTACAAGTCCCATACCTAAGTTATTAATAAAGTTCATACTCGGAAAAATAAAAGCTGAAAATGTATCCGCCTTCGTAGCTGAAATTCTAAGTTGTTCATTAATTTTATTGAAATTTTGTACGGTTTCTTTTTCTTTCCCGTATAATGTTGTAACATCCGCTCCTGTTATAGCTTCCTCAATAAAACCATTTAATTCTCCTAAATCTTTTTGACGCTTTGCAAAGTTTTTTCCACTATAAGTAACTAGTTTTTTTGTAACGAAAAACATAATAGGTACTGTAATTAAAGTAACAATCGCTAATATCCAATCTAATGCGAACATCGCAATCGTTACACCTATAAAGGTTAATGCTGATGAAATAATTTGTACAACACTTTGTGTTAACGCTTGATTCAAATTATCTATATCATTTGTCACACGACTCATTAAATCCCCTTGCGAACGTACATCAAAGAACCGTAAAGAAAGCGTTTGGATTTTCTCAAAAATATCTTGTCGTATTTTTTGTATCGTTTTTAATGCAACATTAACCATGACAAATGTTTGTAACCAAGTTAACAATACTGTTACACCATAAATCGCGATAAGTAACAAACACATTCTCGCCGTACCGCTTAAATCTTTCGGTACAATATATTGATCTATAATTACTCCCATTAAATACGGACCTAATAGCCCAAGTAACGTCGTAACAAATACTAAAAATATAACGAACGTAAGAGCAGCCTTTTGGTACCCCATATAGTTCCATACTCTCATTACAGTTCCTTTCGTATTTTTAGCTTTACCCACCTTAGATGCGTTACGCCCACCTTTATTAGCAAATTGCCCTTGAAAATTACGCATGTTCTTTCCCACCTTCTTTATTTAAATTACCACCTTGGGAAAGATAAATTTCTTGATATACCTCACATTGTTCTAGCAGTTCTTCATGTGTACCATCACCAACTAATTCACCGTTATCTAAAACGAGAATTTTATCAGCATCTATTATAGATGAGATTTTAGATGCGATTAATAATGTTGTTGTTCCTTTATATTCTGTTCTTAATGCCGATTGAATGTTAGATTCTGATTTCGCATCAACTGCTGATGTAGAATCATCTAATATAAGAATGGATGGCTTTCTCACAAGTGCCCTTGCAATGGATACACGTTGTTTTTGTCCACCTGATAAATTCGTCGCACCCTGTGTTAAATGATGTTGATATGAATCTTCCAGCTTATTAATAAATTCAGTCGCACAAGCTGATGAAGCCGCTACTTCAAGTTCGTCATTCGTTGCATCTTCTTTACCATAACGTAAGTTCTCTTCTATGCTACCCGAAAACAACAATGCCTTTTGAGGTACAAACCCGATCGAAGCACGAAGTTTTTGTAAATCGTATGCTCTAACATTGATTCCATCAATGCATATTTCCCCTTGATCAACATCGTATAAACGCGGTAATAGTTTTGCTAAAGTAGTTTTACCACTTCCTGTAGAACCGATAATTCCTACTTTTTCACCTTTACATATGTTAAATGAAATATCTTTTAAAACATATTCATTATTTTTCGTGTAACTATAACTAACATTTTTAAAGTCAATTTGTCCCACGATTTGCTTAGGTGCAACCGCATTTATTTCTGTCGTAATATCAACCTCAGTATTTAAAACTTGCTGTACACGATCCGCAGATGGAAATGCTCGCGCAATTTGCATAAATACCATACTTATAGACATAAGTGACATTAAAATAATATTCAAATAGTTTATAAACGCTAATATAGCTCCTACTTGAAGCGTTCCATCAAATACTTTTTCTCCACCAATCCATAATGCTGCGACAATCCCGCCGCTTACAACTAACATAATGATTGGCATCATTATAGAAATAAGCTGCACCGCTCGAATATTTATCTTCGTTAAATTTGTATTCACTTTTCCAAACTGAGTGATTTCATATTTTTGTCTTACATACGCTTTAATAACACGTACTCCAGATAAATTTTCTTGTAACTTTGTATTCACTTTATCTAATGCTTCTTGTACTTTTTTGAACGTCCCGCTTGCTTTACTTGCAATGAAAATAATCGCAAGTAATAAAATTGGAACAACTATAAGTAATATAGGAAATAACTCGCGTGCTGTTACAAAAACGATTATTATACTTCCTATAAATAACAAAGGACCACGAACAAGAACACGTAATGTCATCGTCATCGCCGCTTGAATAGAAGTAATATCATTTGTCACAATCGTTAATAACTTTCCAGTTCCGAACGAATCACGATTTTCGCTAGAAAATGTTTCAATTTTCGCAAAAACATCTTTTCGTATGTCAGTAGCGAAATTAACAGCTGCTTTTGTAGAATACATCATACACCCAAGTCCTCCAACTAAACCGAGTGCTGCTGCTCCTATCATAAGAAGCCCCATCTTTATTACATAATTCAAATCCCGATTTGCTATCCCAACATCAATAATATGTTGCATAATAGTCGGTTGAATTAAGTCCATCGCAACCTCAAGTACCATAAATAGCGGTCCAATTATAGCGAAGAACATGTATGGTTTTAAATACTGTAATAACTTACGAAATGATTTCATACATAATCTCCTTTTTCCATGAAATTACCACTGAATAATTCATATCCCTCCTTATGTAAGCGATGTAATTTGTAATTTCTTTCTTATTCCTATTATATTATGTAAATTAATATTTAACATTATTAAATGATACGCATTAATGACTTTTCGGTCAATAAATGTGCTTTATATTACGCAATTAGAAAAACCGTATTCTTAAATTGAAAGAATACGGTTTTTCTCTATATAATTTAAACTGCAAAATTTATTTTTAAATTCATTTTTTACAGGTGGACTTCACATATATACCTATTTAAATAGTATTTATACTTATATACTCCCCATCAAAAATATCTATATAAACAATTAGAACTCTGTTAATACAGGGAATTTATAACCATTAAAATCTAACTCTTTATTACTTCGAACCATTAAATACTTACTAGACTGTAATTCTGAAAACTGTACATCCTCAATCCCTAGTTGATCTGGAGAGAAGTAAAATTCGATTTCTGTAAATCTTTCAGCGATTTCCTCGCATATTTCATCTAAAACTGGAATTACTGGTGCAAATACTCCATATAATTTCAACTTTTCATTATGTACTTCATACACAATTAGGGCATCTAGTTTCTCTGAATAATACAATTTCTCATTCCATCCCGAATCATACATATTCAAATAAAACGAAGGATGGAAGTTTAATGTTGAAAAATTATTTGAAAGTCTTTGGCTACTATCAATAGTTTCATGTATTAACTTTCTATCCTCTTCCATATAATAATCTAACTTTCTAAGCAAGGAATCATTATTATTCTTTTTATCATATAGAACAGTCATCAAATACTCCTGCACAACTTTAAACCCAAATGATGCATATAGTTCAGGTTTTTCCGTAAACAATAATGTACATTCACATTTCTTATCAATTTCTTCTATCATTTTACTTATTAATTGTGTCATGAGTCCTTGTCTACGAAAATTAGGGTGAGTCATTACCGATTGAATGCCTGCTGCATTTATTCTTTCACCATTTACTAGCAATGGTAGCGAAAATACCGCAACATTTGCAATCGCTTTATCGTCATGTAAAAATGATAAAGCTTTGTATGTATCATCCCAATAACCTCTCTCTGAAAAATCATTCAATGTTTGAATTGTAATTCCAAACACTTCTTCAAATAAAGGAAATAACTGCTCTCTTTTCGGTTCTTCTAAAAGAAGTTTTTCAAAAATTTCAACATTCCCCATGTTGTCCCTCCATACGTTAATTCCATCAAATTAGATTTAGTTATATAACCTGCTCTTAATGTAATAGGTCTTACCAATCAATATACTATCATAAAATATAAAAAAAAAGTCTAATTAATTTTATGTTTCGACTATTCGAAAATAAGTCGAATAAAACAATATTAGGATTTTTGAATATTAATAAGTTTATTATATAAAAATAGTGCTTTCTAAGTCGTTTTTACTAATAGAAATGCACCATTTATAAAAAATATTTTTTTATTATTTTTTTCCTTCTAGTCTCTCCTGCGTGTTAATTTCTTCTCCCTTCATTCGCTTTTCAAATGTTCGTCTCCAACTTGTAGAAAGTGCATGAACATCTAAGATCCTTTTTAATCCTTCTATATTTTGTTTTTCCTTATGCATGATACGATTAGCAAATGCCACTGTTACACCTTTCGGATCAGACTTCAGTAACTTTAACGAATCAACAGGTGATACCCATCCTTCTTTTAATACGCGAAAATAAAATCCTGTATATCCTGTTTCTTGAAAATACAGTGGTAACTTTGGAATATTGTATTTCTTAGCTAATTTAAAACAAGGTTGCCTTGGCTGTGTTACTTGTACAATTGCTTCTCCAATTTGAAATGTATCACCAATACAAACATCCTCTTCACGCATATCACTAATTGTTATATTTTCTCCGAATGCTCCATACACAAGGTCTTGATGCAACTCTTTTTCCCAATATCCATAATGTTCTCCTGAGTATACGCACACCGCTTTATCTACTCCACCATGATGAACTAAGTCCGCCTGGCCATCCCCATTAAATTTTACAAAGGATAAAAACACCGCTTCCTTTACTTGTTTCTTATTTATACCTGTATGAATTACCTTTCCTCCGTATGTAACTTCTTTTGGTAACCCTATATTTAAAGATAATAATTGATATTCATTAGTCATTCTATTTCCTCCTTTAAAGGTGTTACATGAATTTTCTCACTCAATTTATTTTCACAACTATCTCTGTTATATAAAGATGATTATAAAACCCGAAAAACCATTGTTCAATCCTATTATTTATATAATAATGATAGGTATAACCTATTATTAAACTTGAGGTGATCCCAATCGAATTACGACAACTTGAATATTTTTTAGCTGTTTCAAAAGAATTACATTTCACAAAAGCAGCTGAGAAATTAAATATTTCACAGCCTTCTCTAAGTCAGCAAATACGTGCATTAGAACATGAAATAGGCATGCCGCTTTTCGATCGCATTGGTAAAAAAATATCTTTAACTGACGCAGGAAGGATTTTATTATTACATAGTAAAACCATTTTTCATGAAGTTGAACAAGCTCGTTCCGCCATTCAAGACTTAAACGGATTACAGCAAGGTACCTTAACAATTGGATCTTTGTTAACCGTCGTAAATTATTTACTACCACCAGCTATATTGAATTTTAATCATTCATATCCCAATATAGAGCTTTCTGTATTAGGGCTTCGTACAGGAGATATTCGTGAAAAATTATTACAAAACGAACTAGATATTGGCATTACATTTCTCCCGGTGCAAGATAAGGAGATTATTTCTATCCCTCTATACAAAAGTGAACTTACATTAGTCGTACCAACCGATCATCAATTAGCTGAACGTAATCATGTATCTATTGCTGAATTACAGAACTACCCTTTAATTCTTTTACCTAAAAATTTCTTTTTAACCGAACTAATTACATCTCATTGTCAAAAATTTAACTTTAAACCAAAACCAATTTTAGAAATTAGTACGATGGAATCTTTAATCCAAATGGTTTCAAAAGGAATGGGAATTACCGTATTACCAAAACCGTATATAGACTTTTTACAAAATAAAAACATTCAAGCAATTAAAATAGAAGATCCTACCCCAACAATAGAAATTGGACTTATTTATAGAAAAGATAAATATATGTGTGCTGCAACTCGAGAATTTATTGAACAACTAAAAAGAACAGTCCGTTCTTTACAAAGCTAAACGAACAAAAGAGATTATCCTATAAAACCGTTTCACAACGCTCTAGTAGAATAATCTCTTTTCAAAACAAAATACAACATAACTTTTAAACTTAAATAAATTTCAATGTACTTTTTTAGATATTGGAATATATTTCGTAAAATATGCCCCCACTAGTAATAAAACAATTGAAATTAACCAAATAAAAATACCGCCAAAGTGAAACCAATATGCAAGCAAATTTAAGATTGCTAGTGTAAAGAAACAAATTGAAGTTAACGCACTCTTCAATCCTTTTACCCCTGCTTTTTTTCTTTTTTCATAAGTAATATACATTGAAACGGCAACAAATAAGATAAGAACAATCGGTAACATTACTTTTAGCAATGGCAATCCCTCCCGTATATACACCTTACTATTACCATTTTATCTCATTTATTCTTCTTGAATCAATTAATAGCATTCTTCTCTCCAAAAGTCAGTATACGTTTTATTATTAAATTTCACATTCACCTTAGAAAAGGATAGGCTCTCTCCAACTTTCAATGAGTACCAGTCGTTAAATAGTGGAGATCCGAAGCAAATATTCATTGTACGATTATGCAAATCAAATAAGACAGAATGCAAAGTTCCAAACCATTCTTCATAATTATGTACTGTCAGCCCAGTAGGATACTCTTTTTCTACTAATCCTTTTAAAGACTTCATGCTCACTAGTTCATTTTGATTTAAATATTCATACAATGTGTGATATCTGTTTGTGGATTGTTCTAATCTTCTATTATTCAATTTTTGGATAGGTACACTAATCGCATGGTTTGTTGATACGATAAAATCATGGCTTTCCTCATCAATTGTGGTTATTGATTTAAAACCGTCATATATTTCAATACGCGCTGCGTCTAAAGGATCTGCTACAATTAGATTAATATTACTTGCAATTGGCATTTCATCAACTAGTGATATCGCCTCCTGCACATTTTTACACTTCTCCAATAATACTCGAATTACCGCAAAACATTGTAAACCACTTAACACTGGCTTTCGTAAGCCTTCAATATTTCCTACGGGTTGACCACATGCTGAAAATGTAACAGATAACCCATGCTCGTTAACTCCTTCTGTTCGCCCGAAATATTGAGTAGAAAAGCCACTATGCACATATGCACCTTCAACATGTGTTGAGCAAAAACGCATATCATCTATTTTTGGCGACAAATCATAATTTCTTAATACATATGTGTGCTTTGAAACTGTCTTTTTAGGTAATACGACACAATGACTACATCCTGCTTTTAATAGTGTTTGGTAATAATACATCATATGTTTAGAAGGAATTTTCAACACTTCACAAAAACCTTCAATTTCTTCATTAATTCCAGAACAATATTGATTTAATATATTTCTAGATTCCGTCCAATAGTTTTCTGATACTAAATGTTCTTGTTGTATAAATTGTGGAATGAGATACGGATGACTTTTCACAAACTCTCCTTGTTGCCTTCCAATATCATAATGACTTCCTTTTAATGATGAAAAGTACCCCTTCACTTCATACATCACATTTCCCCCTCTCATTGATTATATCCATATCATACTAAAAGGATTTTATTCATTCTTGATGTTTTTTACTATCCCCCTTAATGTCATCCTGTTTTAATATCTCTACTAATAATTATTTGATAGAAAACTAGACCCTTGTTGCTATTAACGTAATAGATTTATTTCAAATTAAACTACTTTATTTTGGAATAAATCTATATTGAAGCCGCTTATAATCAATCAACTAAATTTTGAGATTAAGAAACTTATTTATCAGAGCAAAAGGAGAACATTTTTATGAGTATTTGCAAACCAATTGATGAATTAACAATTGAGGATTTGAAACAAAACCCAATATGGGAATGGGCAATAGATGAAGAAGAAAACGAAGAGTATGATGAAACATGGGTAAAACCTGCATTAACCACTAATTTTACAGAAGAGTTAAATGGTTCAATAGTACTTGGCGAATTAATTTTACATAACGGCGAAAAATTCCCTATGATGTGTGAAATTGATATTGAAAATGATGAGGAGGTATTAATTAGGTCTGTAGTTTACTATACCGAAAAAGAAGACGAGTATATTGCTATAGAAGATGTAGTAAAAAAACTTGATCTACCTTTAACAATTCATATCAATCTTACTATTAATGGGGAACATAAAACTTTAATATTTTCCGCGAATAAAGTAGATATTTATAAAAACACTATAAAAACTAATTTATATTAAATTCTGACAAAAGTAAGAACTAGGAATCTATAGTTTCCTAGTTCTTACTTTTGTAATTCTATACTAAATGATCCCTTCCTCCACCAACGTTTCTGCAATTTGAACTGAATTCCAAGCGGCACCTTTTAATAAATTATCGGAAACGATCCAAAGATGGAAACCTTTTGGTGTATCAGGATCTTTTCTAATTCTCCCAACAAATGTATCTATTTTCCCTTCTGCATATAATGGCATTGGATACAACTGTTCACTAGGATTATCTTGTAATATAACACCTGATGCATCCAGCAACACTGCTCTTATTTCTGCGACAGTTGCTTCTTTTTCAAGTTCAATATAAACCGATTCTGAATGCCCTGAAACAACTGGAACACGCACACAAGTAGCTGCCATTTTTAAATTGGGATCTTCTAAAATTTTCTTCGTCTCTTGAATCATTTTTACTTCTTCAAATGTAAAATCATTCTCTGTAAATATATCTACTTGAGGCAGTACATTAAACGCAATTGGATAATGCTTTTTATCTTTTTTCACAGGTAATATCGTACTCTTAACCTCTTCACCTGCAAGCATTGACTTAGCCTGTTCTTTTAATTCATGAATCGCATGAATTCCTGAGCCTGATACAGCTTGATATGTTGAAACGATAATTCGTTCTATACCAAATGATTTTCGTATTGGCTGAAGAGCTGTCACCATCTGTAACGCTGAACAATTCGGAACTGCAATAATACCGTTATGCTCCTTTAAAGTGTGCGCATTTACTTCTGGAACAACGAGCGGTACATCGTGAGCCATTCGGTATTCACTCGTGTTGTCAATTACGATTGCACCACTAGATACTGCATGATTAACAAATCGTTTCGAAACTTCTCCTCCAGCGCTAAAAAAGGCAATATCTACACCTTCAAAACTAGTTGTTTTTGCCTCTTGTATCATTATCTCTCGTCCTTGAAACTGCACCACCTTACCAGCGGATCGTTTTGACGAAAGCAATGTAACTTCAACTATATTAAAATTAGTTTCCATTTCTAACAGTTCTATAATTTTCTGTCCAACTGCACCTGTAGCCCCCACAACAGCTACATGATAGCCCTTTTTAATCATCTTTTCTCCTCCAATACCACTTAAATAAATATTTCTACAATTTCATTTTATAAAGAATTTAACCATTTGGAAAATTGAAATACGTGATATAATCATTCACAAATCATGATAATAAAAGAGGGATCGCTTATGGAAATGAGACATGTTAAAACTTTTTGTGCCATCGTTAAATATGGTAGTTTTTCTAAAGCTGCTCATGCATTAGGTTATGCGCAATCTACTGTAACAGCGCATATGAAAGCATTAGAAAACGATTTACATCTCCCTCTTTTTGATCGATTAGGGAAAAAAGTTCTTCTTACAAAAGCAGGTCATCAATTTCATCCTTATGCTCTAGAATTACTTGCTATTTATGAAAAAGCACAAGAAATCCCTCAAAATAGTGATGATTTAGAAGGAACATTAAGTATCACATCTAACGAATCATTAGCAGTGTACCGATTACCACAATTATTACGTACTTACAAACAAGAAAATCCGAAAGTAAATATCGTACTGGAAACAAATACAAACGAACATGCAATGAATAATCTACGTGAAGGAGAAACAGATGTTATTTTCATAATTGGAGAAAGTATGGAACATAATGATTTTATTACGCGTACTTTTTGTAATGAATCATTTGGATGGATTTTACCTACACATTACTCAACACACTCTAATCCATTTTATTTACTAAACGATACCCAATTTATTTTTACAGAACAAAACTGCGGCTATAGACCGATGGTAGATCGTTTTTTACGTCAAAGTGGAAATATTCCAGCTAAAACATTTGAAACTTCCAACGTTGAAGTCATTAAACAATCTGTCATGTGTGAATTAGGAATTTCAATTCTTCCTTACATCGTGGTACAAGAAAGTTGTCAAAAAGAGCAACTCTATTTTCAGCCTATCGAAACGCCAGCAGTTATTCAAAGCCATGTAATCTATCATAAATCTAGATGGATTTCACCCATTTTACAATCGTTTCTTTCCTTACTAGAGAAAAACTAAAAAGTGCACACAAAAAAGAGTAACTGCCTAATAAGCACTTACTCTCTTCCAATGTTATCTTATTTATTAGTCTGTCCCCCGCCTGCAATTAACTTACTGCCTGAATATGTACCTTTTTGCATAAACAATTGGTTGATTAATTCTTTTTGTTCCGCTTCTGACAATACTCCTTCCCCTTCGCCTAAATTCCCGCTTTGTAATTTCCAAATCTTATTGTGATCCGCATCCATCTTTTCATATTTCCCTTGTTTCCATCTCTCTAAAATGTCTGCATATGTATTTCCTTGTACTAGATCATTACTCTTTACAATATCAAGTAAACTTTCAATACGTTCTTGTGTGATAAAAATATAACCCCACTTTTGATCAGCTTTCGTTTTTTGATGTGCCATTTCATGTAAAGCTGTCTGTATGTTCTCATCTGTCCACTTGAAATTTTTATTAAAGCCGCTATTTGGTAATGAATGATTGCCATTATCTAAAAGCTTTGCATCTTCAGCTTTTACATTACTATCAGCTAGTACCTCTGCTGCTGGAGCAGCTGGTGATGCCTTTTTCGCAGCTGGTTTACTATTATTCAGATAATACAGCATACCATATGTTACACCTACTCCGATTACCGCCATACCAGCTATTATACCTATTATTTTAAATAATGTTTTCATCTTGCTTGTTTCCTCCCGCATATCCCATTTCGTATTTTCTATTTCCTGAAACACATATATATTTCCTTATATTATATTTCTTTCCATTGCTAATTGAAAGATTATTCTGTCAAAACATCCCATCTTTTTTAAATACAAATCTACCTCTAAGCATTTCATTTTAACTTTATAAAAATATATGCTAGCCTACCTATAAAGGAGATGAATAAATATGAGTTTATTGTATGGCGGTTTAACTTTTTTAAACTTTGACGATACATATTTATTACAAAATAAACTTCATTCTTATTCACATGAAGATATTGATTTTAGTCATTTAGAGCACACAAACCTGTATTGCGAGACTCCTTCTTTAATACGGATAAAACAGGGGTTAAATCGTAGAAAACAAAAAGGAATCACTTTTATCGGTTCTGGAAATTATCATTATGTATCTTATTTACTACTAAAAGAAATAAAGGAGCCATTTAGCCTTATTTTATTTGATCATCACACTGACATGAACTTAAAAGAAGAAAATGAACAAACTCTTATTTCTTGTGGGTCATGGGTATCATTCGCTCTTGAAAATAACCCGAAATTAAAGAAAGTAATTATTATTGGACCTTCATCTTTAACGATACATTCTAATAATCATTCATGCGTAGAGGTGTTCCCGATAGATACGTCAAATGAAGTATCTACTCATACAATACTTTCGCATATTCATACAAACACTATATATGTAAGCATTGATAAAGATATTTTAGATTCAAAAGTAACTATTACGAATTGGGATCAAGGACATATGAAACTCTCTACACTTTTAAAATATATTCATGCTCTTATTAGAGAGAAAAATGTCTATGGTATTGATATTTGCGGTGAACTACCGGTTAATCCTTCTCAGCTCTTTCTAGCTACATATACAAATGCCATTAAGATAAATGAAACAGCAAACTTACACATTTTAAAATCAATATATAATACATAAAAAACAACAAGTACCTTATAAGGCACTCGTTGTTTTTATGCACGTTGTTCTTTTAACCACTTCGTAATCGCATCTAACCTCGAAACATCAAAACGGCTCTCTTCAGGCACATTTAAACTGTTTAAACTTTTCACAACTTCTAATTCATTCGATTTTACACTTTCCGCATCAATCATTTTGCAGTACCCGTCTGTAACGGTATTTAAATTTTCATAATAGCGCTGAAGTGGTTTTGATATATATAAATGCTTTTCAAAATTTTTTCTTCTTCTCGTCTCATCAGATTCTTTCCGTCTTCTAAGTTCTTCATCATTTGTATATAAATAAAAATATTGATTTGGAAAACCAATTTCCCTATGTATCAGCTTTTCTTTATAAAAGTTTTCTATTAAAGATAACGGCTGATCAAATATATCAAAATGGAAACACCAATTATAACTAAGTGGCTGATAAATATCACCATCAAGTATTACTAATTCATACTGCTCTGACTTCTGCACTGCTATTTTCCAGCGCTCTACTTGTTTTTCAAAATACCAGGTTGTATGCTCATTTTTTGGTCTTTCAAATAAAAAATTCACTTCAGGTATAATATAAGCACCATAATTTTTTTCTAACTCACGACACGTGCTGCTCTTACCAACCGCGCTCGCTCCCTCAAACGCTATAATCCCCATTGTTTCTCCCACTTTCATTAACTTAGATCTCTTTGTTTTGCTTTCCCCCCCCATAACTGTCTCCATAAAACAATTGAAGCGA
The DNA here is from genome assembly GCF_054326875.1 of Bacillus sp. BC08. Lineage (NCBI taxonomy): Bacteria > Bacillati > Bacillota > Bacilli > Caryophanales > Bacillaceae > Bacillus > Bacillus sp. BC08. The sequence goes on from NZ_JBTGPA010000031.1 coordinate 733,194, forward strand.
TAGACAGCATGATTGTTGTTATGATACTCCCCTCAATTCCGAACGAGCCTCCATGGAGGAATTCCGATCCGTTTGTTACAGGTTTAAAGAGTGGCGTAGAATACATCGTCATTCCACTTACTGCAAAGCCATAAATATTAAACTGTGCCCAATTCCACAACGAATGCCACGCGCATATCCCCCAAAGACTACTGTCCTTCAAAACATAAAAAGCTGCAAATACACCAACTAATATTATATTTGAAATTGAAAGAATTGTAATACCTGGATTTAGTAAATGAAGAAAACCAAATAAAAAAGAAGTTACAACAATTCCGATCCATATACGGCTTCTAATAGAAATCACTGGAAATAACCAACCTCGAACAACGATTTCTTCTGTTGCACCTTGTATTAAAAAAGCAACTAAAGATCCCACAATTCCAAATATAGCGGTTGGCGTAATTTGTTGCATTTGTAGTTGTACATTTCCTGTTAATAAAAGTAGCATGACTGGTATTGAAATGAAAACAAAACCTATTAATGCACCTCTCAAATATTTTCTTATCCATTGATCTCTCCAAAAACCAATGGATGGAATTGATCTTTTTTCTACGAATCTAATCCATAAAAAAACAAAAAATATAGCACCGCCAAATGTCAATATCATCTCAATATTGCTATAAATCGCCTTCATTAAAAGTGTTTCTGCTTTTGGTAAAAACAACATAAATAACATGAATAATTCACCTAAAGTTAAAAATACAATTGCAAGTATAACAGCGAATATTGGATGAACTTTTTTTCTTCCTTCTTTGGCTGCTTCAATTATTTTAAATTGCAATATTCTCGCCTCCTTAACAAATACATCAACACTATTCTTATACTATATATCGTTTTCCTAACACAAATTTCCAATAAAAATATTCAATGTTTAGCATAAACCTCAATTTGGAATAATATATAAATAAAAGAGATGACTTTGTGCATTTTACTATTATCACCAAGATTATTCACTGGTATTACCAGCACTTGCTATTTCCCACCATTTGTTGTAAGATAGTAATTAAGGTCAATTTAACACTATATTTTCTTTGCATATTATCAAGTATCAATCAGGAACATTTTATACTCCTTATGGGTTTTTGATAATATGTGAACTTTTATTTTTCATTCAAATAAGGCCGATCATATTGTAATCTTTTTAAATTTTAGGAGGCATTACCATGACATTAACAGGTAAAGTAAAATGGTTTAACAGCGAAAAAGGTTTCGGTTTCATCGAAGTTGAAGGCGGTAACGACGTATTCGTTCACTTCTCAGCTATCACTGGCGACGGCTTCAAATCTCTTGACGAAGGTCAAGAAGTTAGCTTCGAAGTTGAAGACGGTAACCGTGGACCTCAAGCTAAAAACGTTGTAAAGCTATAATTCAAACAATAAAAAGGTTGTTACCAGCTCGGTTAACAACCTTTTTAATATATAACTAAAATTTTTTACATAAAAGGAGTGGTTATATGTATCGCAATCGAAAGAACGATGTAGCAGAGGTACCACCAGAACAAACGCCTGTTTGGGAATGTGAAGCAGAGGATTGTTTAGGATGGATGAGAAAGAACTTTTCATTTGAAGAAGAGCCTAAATGCCCTTTATGTAAAAGTAGCATGAAAAGCGGAGAACGTTTATTACCTAAATTAGGTTAATTTTTACTTAACCCCTCTTTTATAAGAGGGGTTTTTTATTATAAATTTATATTCTCTACATCCGTTCGAACTATAGAATACAATAGTGCATCATGTTGCTTATTTCCTTGATGAATGTATCCCCGTAATAACCCTTCCTTATGAAAGCCTATTTTAGATAACATTTTACAAGAAGTAACATTTTCAGGATATGTAATAGCTCCAATTCTAAATAAACCTAAATCTTGAAATCCATAATGGATAATTTCTTGTGCCGCTTCTGACGCATAACCATTGCCCCAATAACGAGGATGTAAGTCATATCCAATTTCAGATCGTTTACTCCATAGTTGTAAATTATTTAATCCTATTGTACCTACTAAAGTATTTGTTTCTTTTAATAAAATCCCCCATCGTATTGCTTTTTTCTCGAAGTAATTTTTTGAAAAAGATTCAATCATACGTGAAGCTTGTCCAAACTCTGTAAAAGAATTCATACCGTAATAACATGTCACTTCATCCAATGAAAAAATTTCATATATTTTTTGACAATAAGATTGTTCTATTTCAACTAAACGTAAACGTTCTGTTTCTAATATAGGAAATGCCATAGGATCACTCCTTTCTTTCTACTTATTCATTATAGCAGAAAAAGTATTTATAATTAGGAAAGTCCTCAATGTCCCATTTATCAAATATTTCTAGAAAAGCTTATCCTCTTAATTCAATACGAACTAAGAGTAACCCTTCTTACTTTTGCATGAATAGAAAAAATAAAGAGATAATCAAAATAGTATGATCATCTCTTTATTCTCTAGTTTTAAAATTAATTGTATTATTTCTATCACTCCGCTCCTAATAATATGTCTTATAAATTTGATTCCTTGCTCACTTTCCCCTTCTAAAACAACACCCTCCCCCATACATTTATGGTAAAATATAGTTAATTCATATTTTACTGTGGAGGTGTAAATGTTCTATGTATATATTCATCGGCTTATCCCTCTTACTCATATTACTCATTTTTTTATTCGCAAAAAAGTTCGCCCCAAACTCATTCATGATGACTAGTTTTAAAGGCAATAGCTTTAAAACATTTTCAATCGCCATTTTAATCGCCGCAACTCTTTCACTTTCCTATGGAATCTACCAAGCAGCAACATATCAACCTAAGTATTTAGATATCACTCTACAAAATCAAAATTTTACTGTTTTCGGTAATGTTGGGGAGCTTGGATATTTCTCAGAAGAGTTACTAAAAAAAGATACCGAAGTTGAACTATATTTTGCCTCTTGGAAACAAATGCAATTAAATAATCCAGAAATAATAGTAAACTACCCTTCCGGTAAACAGGAAACATGGAAACCGAAGATTACATTAATTCCTGCCAATAAATTAAAAGAGCAACATAATATAAAAGAACTCTATCAACTCTCATCATATTCATTTAAAGAATCCGGGAACATAACCTTAACAATTACTGAGAATAATACAACAAATAAAAAGATCTCAATTCAAGTGAAATAAATAAAATGTCCCTCCAGCATAACGGAGGGACATTTTATTTATTTGTTTATTTATTATTAATTTGACGGTTCATGTAATGTTGCCATTATTTCATTTGCAGTATTCTTTCCATTTCCAATACATGCACCAATTCCGACACCGTAATATGAGGCACCAGCTAAGTAGACATTAGGATAAAGATCCGTCATTTTTTCTTTTAATGTATGAACCGCTTGATTATGTTCTAAATGATATTTCGGCATTAAATCTTTCCAATTTGTAACTTCAACTACTTCTGGTTCTCCTTTAATTCCGAGACTCTTTTCAATATCATATAAAGCGACTCGTACTAATTCTTCTTCACTATAATTTTTAATCGTTTCATATACTGGATTGGTACTCTTATAAAACATTCTTACTAATAGCTTTTGTTTTCCAGATGTATGTTTCCACTTCCGGCTTGTCCATGTACAAGCATCACAATGTAAGTCACTATTTTCCGTTACGATAAATCCTGTGCCATCCGCCGGTAATTGTTCATCTAGTATGTCAAATCCTAAGTAAATACTAATAAGAGATGAGTTTTTAAATGTATGAAACTGCTCGTTTAACTCATTAGACTGTAATAAAGATTCTGCGATATCATGCGGAGCTGCTACAACAACATAATCGGCTTGAATTAATTCATGATTTGCAAAGGAGACTTCATAGCGATTACCTTCTTTCCTTATAGCTGTCGTTACAACACCTTTCTTAACAACAGTCTCAGTCAAAACTTCTTCTAAGCGATCAATAATCGTAGATAGCCCACCTTTAAATGATACGAACTTTTTGTTTCCTGCTGATTGAAACTGTTTTTTATTCTCTTCAAAACCTTTAATAATACTTCCATATTTATTTTTATAATCCAGTAAATACGGTAATGTCGATGCCATAGTAAGTTCATTCAATTTACCGGAATATACACCTGAAAGCACTGGGGCAATTTGTCTTTCCACTAATTCTTTCCCTAAAAAACTTTCTAAAAATACAGCAAGCGAAGTATCTTTTGTAAACTCTTTATTTTTCGTTATAAAATCTTTTAAAGCAACAATTTTCCCTTTCGTTGATACTAGCGTACTGCTAAACAAAGACTCCACACTCATCGGTATCCCAAATATAGTGTCAGATGGAATTGGGTGTAAAGTATTATCTGAATATATGTAAGAAATACCCGTTTCGTTATATACCATTTCTTCTTCTAAATTCAAATCTTTTACAAGCGGCATAACATGTTCATTACGAGCAACGATAGAATCTGCTCCTGATTCCATTATAAAATCTTTTTCTTCTACACTATGGATTTTACCGCCTAAATACTTTTCTTTTTCTAAAAGGATTAAATTTAAATCAACATTATAATCCTTTTTTAATTTTTCTAAATAAAACATAGTAGAAAGTCCTGTTATACCTCCACCGATAACAACAACTGTTTTCATATGTGCTGCGCTCCTAACCGATACAATTAATAATTCCTTTATTATTATACCCAAAAGTCCTTATATTCGACTAGCAGCTTGTGCATTCTGTAAGAAATTAGACAATATATTCGAATATATTTCCGGTTGATCATTGTGTACTAAATGACCAGCAAACGGAATAACAGCAATTTGAATATTGTCGTTTAATTGTTTGAACGTTATAGCAGCTGTAACTTCATCTTCCGAATCTCCCCCTGCAATACAAAGTGTAGGTACTTGAAGATTAGCTACATCACCAGTTTCATCGAATGGGTACCAATCTTTAACTTGCCACGATTCAAGCAATGCTTTCCAATCACTTTTTTTATGAATTTGATTCATATAAGTTACAACTTCTTCATTTTCCATCAATTGCTGATGGCACTTCGCTTCATACTCCTGAGACTCCTCCCAATTTTCTCTCCTAAGCGGAAAGATACCAGAAAAAGTTAATGTTCTCACTTTATCCGGATATTTTTTTGCAAATAATAAAGCGACTAATCCTCCTAGGGAAACACCAGCTATATTACATCTATCAATTTGTAAATGCACTAACGTATCATGTAAATCCTTTACAGAACGTAAGAAATAATTTTCCAATGTCCCCCCTGATTTTCCATGTCCTCTTAAATCTGGACGAATGACTTGATAGTTTTTTTCTCGAAAAAATGCTACCTGCTCTTCGAATTCTACTAAACCTGTCATACCTCCAGAATGTAAAAGCACAATTGGTTCTCCTTCACCTGAAATATGCGTATGTAATATCATTCATGTCCCTCCCTTTAAATTGAATATTCTATCAATTAACAGTATATAGAATATTCATCTGAATTTCCAAATGAAAAAGAACTATAACATTTTCAAATCACGTCATAGTTCTTTTTATTTTAAAAACATAAAGTAATTAATTAATTTGTCTATTTCTTGGCTTAATGCCAATACTTTTTCATGTTGAATTCCGTAATCCGATACTAAATATAAAAGTTCTTCTTTCTTTATTTCAATGACTTTTTCCAATTTCACTAATTCCATGTCGTTTTACTTCTCTCTCCAATACTAAAATGTATGTATTTTAGTATAGCCTATTTACATAATTAGTAAAAGTAAAATACGCATGTAAAATCTTACAAATATAAAAATAATATACTATCAACAAAGAAATTTAATATTTAGCCCTTTTTCCAATTCATCAGACCTCATTACGTATGAATAACAAATCGGAATTTCTCTAATGTTATATCTTTATATTTTGGAGCCCTCTTAGTATGATCAAAGTAACTATATGAGAATTTAAAGATATGCCCAAAATCCCAATCAAATTCACCATAGTCTTTTAGCCAAAATTGATTTTCTGTTGGTAGTATATGAGCACGTTTAGATTCAACTAAAGGTAAACAATCTATCGGTGAGTGTAAAGTTATTTCACTATTTGACGTTAAGTTTTGACTAGCACGTAACACGTATACTAGTTTTAATAGCGGACGTATCCCTCGTTGGAATATATCTCTATGCCCTAGGTCATACATAATATTAATTGCATGAGAAAAAGTAAGTAAATGTCCAATTAAATCATGATGCGATTCCGCTCTATAAATAATATTAAATTGCGAAAGCTCGTTTAAAATAAACGTAGATAATTGCTCTGGATTTCTTAATTCACTTTCTATCTCTTCTTTTATACTTAATTGTTTTACTTCCTTTGTCGTAAAACCAAGCCACGATCTACCAGGAATTGTTTTCCGAAACGAAAATATAAGGTTAGTAATCCCTTCAATTTCTTGATTATCGCCCCATTTTTGTAACTCTTTCATAGCTAATAAACTTAATGCAGCATAAATAACATTATGCCCCACCCAATGAAGTTCATCAATGGTATGTTCTAACGATTTTATAATCATTTTTTTAGCACTTTGAAAATCAATTTCTTCTTTATCATCAATGACTTCACCTAGATTTTGCTTGTTCAGCATCCTTTTTGTTTGGGAATTCATATTACGAGTTATTTCTTCTTCCATTTTGTTATCTTTTATGAAAAAATAACTAGCAATTGCAGCTGCTCCGAAATGTGCATGCCAAATATCATTTGTTTGTCTTTTACATTGAGCAATAATTGAAAGGCCATTTTTTAGAACAGTTTTATCTTCCATCTTTTTATCCCCCGTAATAAAAATCACTTTATACTCATCCTAAAGATGGCGTCAATACAAATAAAATATGATTCGTTTCATCACTTTTATTTAAAAAACGATGTTTCACATTTGGCGGAATACGTACAACGTCGCCTTCTTCTAAAAAATATTCTTTTCCTTCTAATTCCACATACACTTCTCCTTTCATAACAACAGCAATCTCTTCCTTATCTTCATGTGAATAATGACTTTCCGTTGTTTTTGCTTGTTTATTTAAATCCATCATTAACATTTCAATACGAGCTTTCATAAAATCCGGTGTTAATACATCATATACAATGTGATCATTGTTTTCCCGATATACTTTTTTTCGATCTTTTTTCTTAGAAATGAGTGAATCTGTATCAATTTCATTAATAAAAAGTGTAAATAATGGTACATTTAATGCTTTCGCAATTAATTCTAATACACTTAAAGAAGGATTCGCATATCCTCTTTCAATTTGACTAATTAATGAAGTACTAATTCCTGCATAATCAGCAAATTCACGAATTGTCATATTATTTTTCTTACGATAACTTAATACAGTTTGTCCGAGTCTATCATGTATCATAGTAAAAACTTCCTTTCGTCCATCATGTTGCATCTTTCGCTGTCTTTGTGCTGACATACTAAACAAAGGCAAATAATCCTTTCCTATCGTCTTAGGGACTTATATACTTACTTTTGTACATTATATCGTATTAAGTTTATTATAATAAACATTTTATCGGAGGGACAAACTGTGAAATCACCTATTCTTTCATATTGCATCTTATTTTTCGGCGTATTCGCCCTATCAACTTCAGCGATTTTTGTAAAATTTGCAGATGCTCCTGCAGCTATCGTTGCTTTTTATCGATTATTCTTTGCTGCACTGATTCTGTTACCGTTATTACTATTTAATAAAAATAATCGAAACGAGTTAAAAACCGTAACAAGAAGGCAATGGGGATTCGGATTCATATCTGGGTTATTTTTGGCCGCACATTATGTACTTTGGTTTGAATCCTTACAATATACTTCTGTAGCAAGTTCTACAGTTATCGTAACGTTACAACCTTTATTTTCAATGATTGGTGGTTACTTTCTATTCAAAGAGAGATTTACGAAAGGCGCAGTTTTTGGTTGCCTCATCGCCATTTCAGGAAGTATCGTCATTGGATGGCAAGATTTCCAAATTAGCGGAGAAGCTTTATACGGGGACATTTTAGCGTTTATTGCAGCAGGAATTATTACCGCATACTTTTTCATTAGCCAACATGTTCGTAAAGATTTATCACTTATACCGTATTCGGTAATTAGTTATGGAAGTAGTGCCTGTTTTCTTAGTATATTTGCATACATGCAAAACGAAGCTTTCATCCATTATTCTACACAAACTTGGGTGTGCTTTATTGGCTTAGCTTTCATTGCTACAATTTTAGGTCAAACAATATTTAATTGGTTATTAAAATGGATGAGTGCTACTGTAATCTCTATGAGTATTTTAGGAGAAACAATTGGGACTTGTATACTAGCGTACTTTATATTAAATGAGACCATTTCTATACAACAAGCACTAGGTATTACAGTTATTTTTATTGGTTTAGCATTATTTTTAATGCAACCAAAACTGCCGAATCGCAACTAACAAAAAAGCATGACAGTAAAATGTCATGCTTTTCACTATTCGTTATGTACGATTAAACCATCAGGTCTAAAACGACTCATCATTATTTCATTAATAAACTTTCCGTGAGCCTTCAAATTCCCTATCTTTACTCCCTCTTCTACAAATCCGAATTTTTCATATAGTGACTTCGCTTTCGGATTCGTTTCTAAAACACCAAGCTCTACTCGCTCTAACATTAACCAATTATCAGCTAAATCAAGCATTTTTGTAAGAAGTGCTTTCCCAATGCCCTTATTATGATATTCACTATCTACCCCTATAAATAAATCACCCGAATGAGATCTACGTCCCGGGCTTTGGGTTAACCCAACAAATCCAACAACTTCTCCATCATACTCTGCAACAAATTCAAATTGATTTGGCGCTAAATTTCGAATTCTATTTTCCATTGCATCTACACGCATGCTTGGTAAGAAAACCATATAAGGTAAAACATCATCTTGTATACATATACGATGAATAGCTCTAGCATCTTGCATTTCTACCGCTCTTACTTTGATTCCCATATCTTCTCTCCTCCATATCCATAACAATACATATTTATTCTAGAACCCTGGGTGAAAGCCCTTCTCTTCTGTATTTCTTTATGTTATTTTTACATAATTATTTCAGTATATCATCCGATTTACGAACACCTTACCTACACCAAAATTACAGGTTAACTTTTTACTTTATTATATAACTCAAGTAGATTTTCAATTGGAATACCATTTATTTTCATACCAGTTATATCACAATTTTCTATTTCAATATTTTTCAGATTACTATTACTAATCGTACTACCTTCTAAATCACATCTTTTAAATAAAATAGGATGTTTATTTTCTCCAAGACTTGTATCTGTAAATTGAACTCCACCTAAAGTCACAAAATTAAATTTACTACCTGAAAGATTTAAATCTGCATATGAAGAACTTTTTAAATTTATATTTCTAAATTTTGATTGACTTACATTACAATTACTCATATTCATATGCATTATATTACTCCCGACAAATGAACTGTTTTTTGCATTCACTTGATAATACTCTGTATTTGCTAGATTACAGTTTTCATATTGACTATTTTTCATATCTTTATTTTTCACTTGGTTCTCTTCAGCTGAATCTACAGTGATTCTTTTTACATAACAATACTCATCTTCAGATTTATAAATTATTTCATAACCCATTTTTTTATAAAAATGATGATTATTACGTTGCCTACTAGATGTTTCGAGATCCCAAATCCTTACGCTTGGATATCCCTCTTCTATTAATTTAATAACATGTGACCCGATTCCTTTTCCTTGATAAACAGGCTCTACAAAAATACGATCAATTCGGCCATATGACTTACCAGAAATCGTAACTATAATTCCCCCGATTATTTTTTCATCCATTATCACTTTGTAACAATCCAATTCTTCAATCGAATATTTCATCATTTCAACTGAAGAATAACCTGGTGGTTGGATGTTATAGTCAATTACATCACCTTGACCGCATAGCCATCGTTTTACTTCTTCATCAAATGTTCTTGTCATTATTTCTGTTAATTTTTTAGCATCTAAAATTGAAGCTTTTTCTATAGATATTATTGTCATTTTATTTTCCCCTTCATCGCTAAAAACCAATAACTTTTGTGAACGAAATAGTTATTCATTTACTTTTATTTTTAAATTTTTGCCCATTATTACATATGGAACATCATTTTTACTTGGATGAAATGGCTCTAATACATCCACCCAATCTAATCTTTCATATAAAGAACGCGCCTTTTTATTGTTTACTTGTGTTGTTAAAACACTCGTTCTATTTGAAATACCTTCTAATAATTTATTATGTAATGTTGTTCCAAGTCCTTCATCTCGATATTGCGGGTGAACTGCTAACTCTACAAATTCAAAACAATCTTCTAACCATTGCTCTACTTGTCCACAATTTAATGATTTTCTCATTAATTGATTATAGTACTGTCCATCTAAAGAACGATAACCATAAGTAAAACCAATAACTTCATTTTCATCATTTAGGGCTATCACTCCTTTAAAATCTGTATACTCCATGTGTCTTGTAATTCGTTCTACCATTTCATCAAAATTTATTTTATCAAATACTTTACAATATAGTTTTGCCATATTAATAATTATGGCTTGATCTTTTCCTATAGGTAATATTCTCATTTTATGCCTCCTATTTTTAGTAATTATATTTCAAATTTTTATAAGTAATCTAAAAATAAAGAATATTACAACTAAATATGCATCTTTATTTTACTAAATACAATAAACCTACACAATAAAAAGCTCTAGAGCATATTCAAAGAAATTCATGCTTTAGAGCTTTTTTGTATTTCACTTTCTTCATTCATTTAGCGCCTTCCGTACCAAAGTCTTCAATCGTCAGCTTAACATTATATTTGATTGGTATCTTACTAAACACCTTATCCCAATTCTTTTCAACTTTCTTCCATACTTCTGGATACTCGATTTTCAAACTAGTGCTGAAACCAGCAACGTCAGTTTTATATTCCTTTTGAATCTTTTGTAATGTATGATGTACTAATCGCTTCACTTCTTGTTCTGTTGTTTTCTCTGCTCTTTTGAGAAATACATTTTTAAATGCCTCCTTAGATGCCCAACTTTCAGATATTCGCCCTACAGACTGAACATTTACATCAAAAGAAATGTTATCTCCTTTTACATGGGACTTAATCTTACTATTTATAGATTTCATTTCATACATAACAGGTTTTTTCGTCTTTTTATCATAACTCTTCACTAAACCACCTTTTCCATTTGCAGTTATCCACGTTAAACCTTCTAATTCACTTTCGTTCAAAAAGCCACGGAGTTTTTTTGTACTTCCTTTAATTACGGCAGCACCAACATACTTCACTTCACCTTTTATAGAAATTACATTCGGCAAAAGAAAACTCCCACCAGATTTCACCTTCCCTGGTAGTTTAGCAAGCGACACAGGTGCTAATAATCGTGAGGTTCGATACCGATTATCCTCAATTTCCAGCAAGCGGAATGCTGGAATTTCTCCTGGTTCTTTTGATTTTAACGCATCCCTAGCAAGCCCTTTACTAACTATAACAAAACAACTAGGTCGCATCTCATTATCACGAATAAAAAAATCCAGCAACTGTGTTACGTTATATGTTCGAACAATATCTTCACTTACTACTATTACTTTCGTATGATCAAAAATGATAGGCCTTTGTCTTCTTAATGCTACTTCACGAATAGATTCATGCAGTGAATCACTTGTTTCTGAAACATTCATATAAGCTTTTTGTTGCGCTACTCCACCTTTTCCTCCATTTGATGATGATTGTGCTCTAACAAATTGATAGGTGGTTGTTATTGCGCGCTTCTTATTTTTATAACCACCCCCTTCTTCTTCGATTTCTTTCTCAATCTTTGTTTCTTGTTCTTTATCTATTGCTAAACCCATTGCAAACCCCAATTCCTCAATTTCACGACCGCTCCAGCACCCTGTTAGTAATAAAAGAAAAACAATTAAAGTAAATCTTATAATGATTTTTCTAATTTTAAGATTTTGAGTCATGACTTTGCATCCTCCACTTCGAAATCATAAGAAGTAGAAAAGGAATAATACCAAATAATATTATTGCTCCGTTACTAATCATATTTCCAAGTTCAAATAACTCATTAATATTTTTTGGAAGTCCTGCAATGATATATATTATTGGAAGTAATCCATACAAAAAAGAATGAACATTCTTATTAAATATCTGTGCTAGTCCTAACGCAGCCGCATAATAACAAATTGTATACGTTGCAAAAATTTGCATAGTCCATATCACTAGTAACAAAGATTCAAATCGTTCAAAAATTAAACCTTGGATCTCAAAACTTCTCATAAGATCAATTGTAGGCCATGTTCTCACTAATACCCCATCGATAGAAAATGCCCCTATAACCATCACCACTGTAATGACATAAAAAAATATCGGAATTGTAGTACCAATTATAATAACCTTGACAGCTTGAGAGGGCTTCTTCATAAATGCTAAAAGGAATAACATGATTTCTGCACCCGTATATGCCGTTATTGTTGTTTTCAGTCCTTTCAACGCAGGAAGAATCCCGAATCCCAATACAGGACGGAGGTTATCAAATTCGAATATTCCGACACTCATAAACGATGTCACTAAAAAAATAAGAACTGTAATGGGAAAAATAATTTCAAATATACGTCCTATCGCATTTATTCCTCCTAAGTTTAAATAGAGACTTATCCACATAAATGGCATAATTATGGCCCAATCAGGTGTACCTTCTAATAGAAAGAAACTAGTTATACCTGTTAACGTTCTCAGTTGAAATGAAGCAGATGAAAAAAAATAACAGATAATCGACAAGCTAATTAATACTCCAAGCCATTTACCTACAATTTCCTGGCTATATTGATAAAATGTTTTTCCAGGAAATTGTTGACTTAATTTCACGATAATTATTCCTGCAACTATCGCGATTATCCCTCCTAAAATAACAGTTATCCAAACATCAGGTGTTTGAATTTTCTCAGCTGCTGTTCTAGGTAAAGTGAGAATGCCAATAGCAAGTATAGTATTAATCAGAATAACAATTGCTTGTGACGTTGGAATTTTATCTTTTGAATTAATTATCATTCCTTTTCCTTTCCTTTCCTTACATAGTCTTTTAAATTCAACATTTTTGGACGCCGTTTCATCATCTGAATTGGCATTCGAAACATAAAATCCTTCCAATCAGAAAATTGATATAAAACAGCTGGACTAGCATAAGGTACACCAAAACTTTTAAGCCTTGCAATATGACTACATATAAAGAGGAAAAATAGTACAACTCCATATAAACCAAATATCGCTGCGAAAAACATTGCGACAAAGCGAAGAATACGTAATGGGATTGCCGTACTATAATGGGAAAGAGCAAAAGAAGAAATAGCTGTGGCCGCGACAATGATTACCATAATTGGACTCACAATTCCTGCTTCCACAGAAGCTTGCCCAATGATCAATCCTCCTACTATCCCCATTGCTGAACCAATCGGTTTAGGTAATCGCAGCCCTGCTTCTCTTAAAATTTCGATAGCAATTTCCATAAATAACCCTTCTATAATTGCAGGAAACGGGACGCCTTCTCGTCCTCCTATAATTGAAATTGCCAATTTAGTCGGAATCAATCCAGGATGAAATGATATAAATGAAATGTACAGAGCTGGAGCAAATAATGCAATAAAAGCCGTTACAAAGCGTAATAATCGAATCAACGTACCGGGTATCCAGCGCTCATAATAATCTTCAGGTGATTGCATCATCATACTAAATGTAACCGGAACGATTAATGCAAAAGGTGTTCCATCTAATAAAATCGCAACCCTTCCCTCCATTAATGCCGCAATCACTTTATCAGGCCGTTCCGTACTCTGCACTTGTGGGAAGGGACTAAGATAATTATCTTCTATTAATTGTTCTACATAACCTGATTCCGGTACATTATCAATATTAATTTTCTCAATCCTCTTCTTAACTTCTTCTACTAATTCTAAATCAGCTATTTCTTTCATAAAGGCGACAACCAAATCTTTCTTTGCCCGTTCTCCTACTTGTAATTTTATTAAAGATAACCCTTCATTTTCGCCGTGTAAACGTAACAAGGCCGTATTATCAGACAAAACTTCTGTGAAACCTACCCGCGGTCCTCTAACTGATCCCTCTGATATTGGTTCTTCAACATTACGCGTTTTTCCCTTTTTTGTATTTAGTATTAATACATCTGATAATCCATCAATTAATAATGCCGTTGAACCCATTAACACTTTTGGCATCATTTTTTGTATCGATTGTACTTCGTCGATTCCACTAACAGGAAGAACACGGTTTTTAATAAATTCTTTTGAAATGCTCCCTTTTACATTAAGTGATTCATCTTTATATTTATCATAAAAATTACACATCAGTGATTTCATAATATGCATATCAATAAGATCTAAATTAGACAGCCCTTCAATAAAGACAATAACAGCTCGAATGCTAGTCCCACCGATGTTAAACTCTCGACAATAAACATCCGAGTTATAAATTATTTCTTTTTGTATAGCCTCCAAATCTGAATTAAAATTACCTGTAAAATAATGTTCAGAAACTTTAGTAGGATTAGCCCCATTTGTTTTAGCCTGTCCTTGACTTTGATTAACCATTGAATCCTGTTCTTTCACCTTTATCACTCTTTCTTACAAAGCTTCAAGTACATTTGAACCTGTTAACTTCCTTCCCTAGTTCTCGCCTTCTACAAATGTCCATATTCTTCTTCAATTGAATCTAACATTCATTCCAAATTAGTTTGTTGGATTATTCTTTTTCTAATTGACGAATCCAACTAAAGAACTTTGAAACAACATATGGAATTATAAATACAATAAAAGCTTGTAAAAAAATTTTCCACTTTGGAAAATAAACGATAATTGTTTCCCACATTTTAATCATCCTATAACAACATATAATATAGAAAATTTCTCAATCAATGGAATTTCTTACAAATTATTATGTCTGATAAGAAAGTTTCAATTCATTAAACAATTCGGCAGCCATAGTTTTCATCGTTTATACTGAAAATAACTACGATTAATCTATCCAACGTATAAAAAAGGTTGCTGATAAAATCAGTTTTACTGACTTTATCGGCAACCTTCTTTTTTAAAAAGTATCTCTATTTCTTAATTGTTTCTCTTCTTTCCAATGCTTTCCTGGCTAAAAAGCAAAGCGACCTAAAACAGCTGTAATTGCTGGTACAAATAATGGTCTAACAATAAATGTGTCAAGCAATACCCCAATTGCAGTTACAATACCGAATTGAAAAAGACCTTGAATTGGAAGTGTACCTAATACTGCAAAAGTTCCTGCAAAAATTAAACATGCGGGTATAAAGTGAAACTTTAATCAGTGGGGGTCTTACTGCCCATTAAAGCAGGATAAAAATACTATCTGTTTGTAAACCAACGACTTCATTTTCCTTATTTATTGCTACTATGCCTTTAAAACCTGTATATTCTATATATTTATTTATTCGTTCGATCATTTCATTGAAACTTGTTTTTTCAAATGCTCTACAATACAATTTTGTTATATGATGAATTAGGATTTCATCTTTTTAATGCTCACGTAATTCCCTTTATTTCGCTCCCTACTAAAATATTTGAACTCTTCACCAGTTGTAAAACAAAGGGAATTGAAGCTTTTATATCTATTTACTATTAAACTACAAATGAGCCTATATTTCTTATAAATACTTATTTATATTTTAGAAGGCTAACTCCCTAGTTTTTATCATAACTATTTATTCCTCTTCGTTTAAGATTTTCATTTTACATCTACAAAATATCCATTTACATATTTCTAGAAATACCTCCACATACTATACATAAATCAAATGAAATTCGGAGGATGCCTACATGAATAATAAAAATATAAATAAAAAAGAAAATGTCACCGAAAACACTATACCTATTCAAAATGATAATTCTGCAAATCTTAATATCGAAGAACAAGCAATGAATGGCTTATATGGAATGCCAGAAACTGCTATTGAAGATGCTGATCATGCTGTAACTGATGATTTGAATTCAAAAAATTAATAAACTACATAAGAAAGCCAAGGAAAATATCCTTGGCTTTCTTAACTATGCATCCACCTTTTGTACTTCTTCACTCTTTCTTGAAAGCTTTCCTGGCCAAAAAGCAAAGCGACCTAAAATAACTGTAATTGCTGGTACAAGTAATGGTCTAACAATAAATGTATCTAGTAGTACACCAATTGCAGTTACAATACCAAATTGAACAAGAACTTGAATTGGAAGTGTACCTAAAACTGCAAAAGTTCCTGCTAAAATTAAACCAGCGGATGTAATGACACTACCGGTTTGTATAACGCCATTTTTCACTGCATTCAGGTGATTTTGTTTCTTTCTGTTTTTCCATATTTCTGAGACCATAAAGATATTATAATCTTCACCTAAAGCAACTAAAAATACGAATGCGTATAACGGTATCGCACCTTGAATGGCCGGTGCTCCCATACCATAATGAAGTAGTAGCCACCCTGCCCCTAGTGCCGAGAAGAACGATAATACAACCGTTACAATTAAATAAATCATCGCGACAATTGATCGTAAGTAAACAAGTAACAATAACGCTATAATACTAATCATTACTGGAATGATCACTGCTTCATCACGTTCCGTAATTTGCTTTGTATCATATAATGACGCCGTTTCTCCGCCAATCCATAGTTGATCTTCTGCATTACTAATCCCAGCATCTTTTACTACTTTTTCTACACTGTTTTTCAATTTAGGGATTTGATCTAACGCTTCAATTGAGTATGGATTTTCAGCTAAAGAAACCTCATACATTTGTATTTGCTTATTTTCTTTACCCTCTTTTGGATCTTTCACTGTTTTTACGAAAGAAAATTTCTCTAGTTCTTCTTTAATAGGAAGCTCTTTTCCTTTCGAATCAACAACAATCTTTACTGGGGCTAATTCACCAGCTGAGAAATGATCACTAATTAATGTAAATCCTTCACGTGAAGGCATATCTTTAGGAAACGATTCTAATAAGTCATATGTGTATTGAATACGTGGTACAAATGAAGCCAATCCACCTAATACAAATACAGTGAGCATAATTATTGTCCACGGTCTTCGTACTACAACATCTCCAAGTTTTTTACTAAAGGCACCTTTTGATTTTTTAACTTTTACTACTTTCTTTTTCTTTCTTGCCAATTCCTCATTCATTGAAGTTGTTCTCGGTATAAATGGGAAGAATGCAGTTCTACCGAAAATTAATAATAACGCTGGTAAAATTGTTAAAGCAGCAATTCCCATTATGAATACAGCAACACTAAATGGCACTGCAAATCGATGAAAGGCACCGTAATGAGCAAGTAATAATGTTCCTAATCCCAGTACAACAGTTAGCGCACTCATTATAATTGCTCCGCCAGAAGCTTTAATTGCAAGTTGCAATGCCTTATATTTATTTTCTTCTTCTAACAAGTACTCCCGATATCTCGAAATTAAAAATAGACAATAATCCGTTCCAGCACCAAACAATAATACTGTCATTATTGAAATCGCTTGGGCATCTACTTTAATCCATCCGTGATCAGCTAAAAAACCAAGTGTAGGACTAATAATACCGTATGCAAAGCCAACAACAAGTAAAGGTAAAATTGCTAAAATTGGTGAACGGTACAGTAAAATTAATAGGACTAATACAAGTAATACAGTAGCTATTAATAATTTCACATCTGCTTGACTAAATAAACTAACTGCATCCGTTTGAATACCTACAGGTCCAGATAATCGAACATGTAAACCAGAATCACTTATTTTTTGTTTAAATGGATCTACATCCACCTTACTATTCACTATGTTTCTTAAATCTTCTAGATTTCCTTTTAATACATCTGTTCCAGCCGACTTATTAAAGAATACTGGTGTAACAAATGATGTACCATCTTTTGATGCACTTTTTGATAATACTTGTTCCGGGATTGTATCAAATGGTGGTAATGTTGATTGCTCCTTTAAAGGACTAGCTTTTAACTCTTTATAAACGTCTTGTATGAGTTTATAATCCTGTGACTGTAATCCACCATCTCTATACCATACTACTAATAAAGGGTTCCCTGCATTATTCGGAAACTCTTTTTTCATAAGTGCTTCCGCTTGCTGCGACATAGCTGTTTCAGGTAAATTTTTCGGATTCGGTTCTTTCGTACTGTTTACTTGTGGTAACGTAAATGAAAGTAATAATGTAATAAGAATCCATACCGATAAAGTTATCCATTGTGTATGCTTCCCTGCTACAAGCCTCCCTAACATGTGTAACGGGTGCTTTTTCATAAAAACCCACCTTCCTTTTCTCCTCCAATATTAATTATATATACTGGTCGGTTAATTAATCAAGAATGAATAAAAATTTATGTTATAATTATCTCAACAATACATGTCAGGAGCGAATGGATTTGGAACAAAAACAACGTCCTCTTGGAAGGCCTCGTCAAAATAAAAATACAAAATCTAAAAAAGAAATGATTTTAGAAGTTGCAACTCGGTTATTTCTTACTCAAAATTATCAAGTTGTTTCTATGGATGAAGTTGCAAAAGTTTGTGGTGTTACGAAAGCAACCGTCTACTATTACTATTCAACAAAAGCCGATTTATTTACCGCTACTATGCTTCAAATGATGATACGTATACGAGAGAATATGCACCAAATACTCTCTACAAATAAAAACTTGGAAGAAAGATTATTGGACTTCGCTAAAGTCTACTTACACGCAACGATGGATATTGATATGAAGAATTTTATGAAAGATGCAAAACTATCATTATCTGAAGAGCAATTGAAAGAATTAAAAGACGCTGAAGATAGCATGTATGAAGTATTGGAAAAAGCACTCGATAATGCAATGCAAATTGGAGAAATCCCGAAAGGAAATGCTACATTCGCTGCTCATGCTTTCGTATCTTTATTATCAATTGGGAATTTTAAAGATGAAAATCACAATCCTATTCTTGCAAATATAGATGAATTAGCACAAGAAATCGTTTCTTTTTATCGGAACGGATTAGGTCATTCATATTAAACTGATTTACTTTAATAAAAGAGCATATTTGAAAAAGTTCAAACATGCTTTTTTATTATTTACATACCCGTAATTAAATTATATTTTAGCGCTATTTAACAAAAAAAATCTTACTTCCCACCTTTACAACTTTTGAATTTGAACATTTATATTCTCCTTACTTAATCCACCATGATAACAAACTACAGATTCAATATCTAAATTTAAATACTTTTTCAAAGACTGCTGTGCTTCTTTAATATTTAAAGTTGTTGGTGTGTGAATTCCTCCTAACTTTCCATTCACACTATACATCGAGTCTCCTGCAATAAGAGTTTTACTTTGTTTCAAAAATAAACTAATATGCCCCGGCGTATGCCCTGGAGTATGTAGAATTAGTATCCCACCGCAATACGAAAGTTCTTGCCCGTCAATCACAGTATTACTCACTTTTCCTTTTGGTGGATTCTCAATTTTCCCATCCTTCAATAAAGGTAAATCTCCCTCAATATATGGCTTATCTAACTCGTGCGCATAAACTTTAATATTTCTTCCACAGTGTTGCAATAACTCCGGAAGACTACCTATATGATCTATATCCTGATGCGTCAAAATCACCACTTTTAACTTATCAAATGATACCCCAACCTTTTCCATCTCTACTTGTATATCTTCAAATTGTCCAGGAAAACCAGTATCTATTAAAACTGCCATTTCATCATCCCATAAAAGAATTGGGTGAATAATAAATTCTTGAAACTCAAGTTGTAACATTTCTACCCCTTTAGCAATCTCCATATAGCAACTCTCCTTTATACTGAAGTTTGAAGATATGTACGATTAAACTAGAAATATAAAGCTCCACTATCTTATAATATGCTTTGTCATTCCAACAGAAAATGCCTCAAACCCTATAGATTCATAATAAGATTGCAATTTTTCCACACACATAAGCTGGGGAATAACCTTGTTTTGTTCGCAGTGATGGATTAATCGTTCTACTATTTCTTTTCCAATACCAATGGACTGATACTCTGGTAATACACAAACACCACAAATAACGCCTGTTATTACGCCATCTGATATAATACGTCCCATCCCTACTAACGTCTTATCATCAAAAACATACATTGCATACCAACTTTGTTTACACATTTGCTCTAACTCGTTAACCGTTAATTGAAGAGAATTCCATCCTAAAGATTCATATACAGTTAATACTCCATTGAAATCTGTCGGGTGTTCTATTGTGTAATTTATACTATTATTCATGTAAATACTCCTAACTCTCTCGATTGTTTATATTTTATAAAATATAAAACAAACTTCCATAACAACAATACAATTCCTTCTCAACATAAAATAAAAAGAAGCTAACTTCTCCTCAGTTAACTTCTTTTAAATAAATCCATCATTATATTATTAACCAAAAATCATACAGCTACAGACGATCAGAACAAACAAAACTAATAAACTGTTTGAGAAATAACCCATAGAATACTACCCCTTTATTTCAATATGTTAAAGATTTTACCATAAAATTATTTTCAACATAATAACTTAAAAAGACATTGTATTCATTAGTTAAATATACTAGGTAATATTTAATTTTAATCATACACTACTTTATAGATACTTATCCTATTACGATAGTTCACATAACTTCAAAAGAATAAGTGCATATATAAGATCACAATTTATCTAAGGCTTCTTTACTTATTTTTTAACTGTGCTAATTGATAACTTACGATTTCCTCAAGTAAATGTAATACCTTCACAAAAAGAGTATTCACTACTATTACTCTAATCATTCAAAACTCTCCCTGTAATGTATTTAAGCTCTATCCTCATTTATATTAATATCTTTCTTATTCGAAAATAGATTTTTAAAAATCCCTACCCCTACAATTAATAGAACAATTCCAATTAATTTATTTATTTGTAAGGGAACCCTCTCTATTCCAAATAATCCAAATGTGTCAATGCATAGAGCAACAACTAATTGAGTAATAAGACTAATGAGCACCGTATACGCTGGTCCTAAACTCTTGATTGCACCCATGATACAAATAATTAACCCGATGCCAAACAATCCACTTACATAAAACAAGTAATTTGTAGTATACACTTTAATGCTAATACTGTTTTCTGCAATAATATAAAATAGAATAGAACTTATGAGACCTATTCCAAGAACACATGTTGTTGTTAACCACTGTCCTACACTTTCATTTACCTTTGCGTTAAAAACAGATTGTACGCTAATTAATATTCCTGCTACTATAGCTAAACTAAATCCAATCATACTCCCTCTCCTCTTTTCATTGCTCATATATATTATTTTTAGCAACTTCCTTCATTCTAAAAAAATCTTTAATTACAATAACTCCATTGTTCTTTTCAATTAATTTCTCTTTATAAAATTTTTGTAACACCCGAATTACATGCCTATAACTTACACCTATAAAATCCGCAATACTTGATACAGAAGTCGCATCCAAATCTTCTTTATACATATTCCCGTTACTGTCAGTGGAAATAGAAAGTAAATAACTAGCTACACGTACTTCTACTGGATAAAGTAAATTAAGAGCTGTAAAACGAGTCGATATTTTTAATGTGTTCGCAATATTTTCTAACAAGAACCTCATTAATTTAGGATTTTGTAATAACTTGTTTCTAATAACCGTATGAGAAATAGAGATCGCTACAACTTCGGAACAAGCTTCAACCGCATTATGCGCTTTGCTATTTTGTATGAATTCAATATCACCAACAACCGCCAATGGATTGATAAAACGAAGAATCAGTTTCTTTCCCTCTGGTGTAATCGTATAAACCTTTACTTTACCTTTAACAACAAAATATAAACGATCCATTTCGTCATCTATATTGCAAATAAGCTCACCTTTTTCAAAATGATTTAATTGAAAATAAGCTGTATCTATTTCCGAAAAAGCTTCGAGCTTTTTATTTGTTTTCAAATAATGAATAATTAAATCTGATCGATTCTCCACTTTCATTTCCTCCTTTCATTTACATATTAAATACAACAATACCTATAATCATTACTATCGTTCCCACAATATGATATCTCTCCATCTGTATCTTTTTTATTTGAAATAATCCCTTCATTTCAATAAGAGTTGCTGTTAACAATTGCGCAACCATAAGTGTCCCAGCTGTTAATGTAACTCCTAGTGAATATATCGCCAGCGTTTCTGCACAAATAATTAATACACCAAATGCACCCGCTGCTAAATATATTTTTTTCACACGCTTTAAATCCGTTACTTTCTCTTCTTTCTTTAACAAAAATATTGTTGTTGCAATAGTGAAACCAATTAAATGCGTAATAATACTCGTCGACCATATACCAATATGTGAACTAAGTTTCGCATTAAAGGTACCTTGAAGTGTAATAAATACGCCAGCTAAAACAGCAAATACAATGCCTTTCAAAAAATCATCTCCTAATCTTCTATTTCTGACTTAATTAAAAGCTATAATCCTATATAGGCAAAAGGACAAATGTCACATCAGTATGAAAATAACTGCGAATGACCATAAAAAAACACACCTCAAAATATTTGAGATGCACTTTTATTTTTTTATTAATATATATAATTTTAATAATTATAACTACGCTACATTAACAGATTTCTTCTTCAAAACAAACTTTCCAAATAAGAAACGCACTAGCGGCCCCATAATAATTAATTGTAATGGATACGCCATAATGAAGTTTTTAATAAAAATCGAGAAATACATTGAAACGAATGATTCACCATGTAACCCATTATGCAAATACATCATAGCCATACCATAAAACGACATGAAGAACACCATTCCGATTACCATCGTTGTTGCCATCGAAATAATAATATTTACTTTTTTCGATTTATCAAACGGTAACATGAAGACAAGTTTTTTCGCACAAGGTCCAACGATACATATTTCAATTAATAGTGCAATAATGAATCCAATTAGTAGTTCTAATGCGATCTCCTTAATATGAATTGGTCCCCCTATTCCGTTCATCAATAAATTATAAAACGTCATTACAATAACCATCCCAAGGCACATCATCATACCAAACTGGAGGTTTTCCTTTCTTGTTGTTGGCAATTTCTATCATCCTTTCTGTTTAAGTCTTTGTCATTATATCGATTATGGAAACCACTTCGTAAGTGAACATTTTGTGAACAAATTTAAAGCGTTATCATATTTTCTTTCCTTTCTGCTCAAATTCACACGTTTACTTATAAAGGTTTTATATATTTCAATGTTGAATTACTAAATTTAACATTAAATAACATTACTACTAGGAGGATAACTATGTATGAACAAGAGTTTTGCGCATATCACATCGTAACAAAGAAAAAAATGAAGATAGGACAAATCATTCATTTCAATAAAAATCAAACGAATACCCTATTTCAGTTCTTTTTTGAAAGAGAACATTTAAATTCTAACGGTGAAGATGCTATGCAAATTTTAAAAGAACATCATATAAATGAAGAATTACACATAAAGAATGAAAATGCTACAGTAGTTATGGATTACATGGATCAAACAATTAGAGCGGTTAGAGAAACGATTGTAGAAATGGTTAGGCTACAAGAATATCCTGATTATCCGTCAAGATTGTCTTGTTTATATGCTGCAAAGAGCTATGAAGACGCTTTAAAATGGAAAGCATTATTTAATTCTTACAATCGAGAAGTTTTGCAGGTTGTTAAACTACAAGTGATTGGACATTGTTTTGAATGTGACGGAAACCTTTTACCGAAAGAAGACGGTATTCCATTCTCTCAAAAAATTGAACAAGCTAGAGAGTATTGGAATGGAAACGTCAGTAATGAACTTCCTGAGTTACTGATTAGCGGAAAAATTGAAGTGGTGGAAATTATTGATGACTTTTCTGCAATTCATATTTAGTTCCTAACTAAATTATATAGGATGGAGATTACAATGATGAAAAAAGTGTACTTCAATCATGATGGTGGTATAGATGATTTAATTTCACTATTTTTATTACTTCAAATGGATAATGTCAAACTTACAGGTGTTTCAGTTATCCCTGCAGATTGCTATTTAGAACCAGCAATGTCTGCAAGTCGCAAAATTATTGATCGCTTCGGCAAAGGAAATATTGAAGTAGCCGCCTCAAATTCCCGTGCCAAAAATCCATTTCCAAAAGATTGGCGGATGCATGCATTTTATGTAGATGCTTTACCAATTTTAAATGAGTCTGGAAAAGTTGTAACACCCGTAGCCAAAAAACCTGCACATCATCATTTAATTGAAACTCTACTACAAACTGAAGAAAAAACAACTTTATTATTTACGGGTCCACTTACCGATTTAGCGCGTGCACTATATGAATCACCAATAATCGAAGAAAAAATTGAACGTCTTATTTGGATGGGAGGCACATTTCGTACTGACGGAAACGTACATGAACCAGAACATGATGGAACAGCTGAGTGGAATTCGTTTTGGGATCCTGAAGCAGTAGCTCGTGTATGGGAATCAAAAATTGAAATTGACTTAGTAACGTTAGAAAGTACAAACCAAGTTCCATTAACTATAGACATACGTGAACGTTGGGCAAAAGAGAGAAAATATATTGGGATTGATTTTCTTGGTCAATGCTATGCAATGGTCCCTCCTCTCGTTCACTTCTCAACGAACTCTACTTACTATTTATGGGATGTATTAACTGCTGCGTTTGTAGGAAAATCTGATCTTGCAAAATTACAAACAATTAATAGTATTGTTCATACAAATGGACCTAGCCAGGGGCGTACAATGGAAACTGTTGATGGACGACCTGTAAATGTAGTATATGATGTAAACCACAATGGATTTTTTAACTATATAACTGAATTAGCAAAGAAAGCCTCTACTTGAATCACTATATATACGAAAAATAGATAGAATGACATTGCTTCAGACGATGAACTCCCATGTTTAAAATTTGGTTAAAACTACATATTTAACTATTAAAAAGAGTATTGAATTACATTTCAATACTCTTTTTGTGCAATTTAATTCAATTTGATTAATGTTGTGTTTTACAGTTTATTCATTTCATAACCATTTACAAAAAACGTTATTGTTTCTATTTCATCTTCATTTAATTCTCTATTTATGTCTTGTTTATACGCTTCCTTTATATTCTCTTCATCGCCTTTATGAGCTTCTGTATATGTTCCTACTGTTTTTAGCAAATACATCTCTTGTAAAAATTCATCCCGACTTATAGCTGTCCCATGAGAAAGAATATATGTTTCAGCATCAAACGACTCCAACTCTTCTATTAATTTAAACGTTCGTTGCGTCGTATAGTTCCACTTTGAAGAAAAGATATCCGCATATATACAGTCTCCTAAAAATAATATCTTTTCCTCTTTCACGTAAATAACAACTGAATCATGTGCATGATCTCCGCCGACATGTTTTAACACGCATGTCACTTCACCAAGGTCTAATTCAATTTGATCCTGGAACGTTAAGGTTGGAGGAATAATTTTAATATTTCTCTCTTTTTCTTCAAACTCTTTTTTGATGCAATCCGCACAAAATGCAATTTCAGTACCCTCTTTTACGCGTGCGTCCAACGCTTCATCTGTCCATTCATAAAATACTAGTGATTGCATTTCTTTTTTCGTTTCAGCATGCGCAATAGTTAATGCATTTTGTAGTACAGGCAATCCAAAAATATGATCCCAGTGCCAATGCGTTAATGCTACGAAATCCGGACTTGATACATTCTGTTCTTTTAGCATTTCTAGAAATAATTGTGCATGTTCTTCTGAATTCCCTGCATCAATCATTAACGTTTTTTCTTCTCCAACGACCATTCCTAATATAGGTCTATCTGTTTCAGAAACAGGTGTCATATACCAAAATGAGTTTCCTATTTTTTTAATTTGCTGCATTACAAAACCCTCCATTTACTACTACTCTCTTCAATTACCACCACTTTTAAATTTCTGCGATCTAACATAATAACTATTTCACTTTATTCATATACTGTTCTTGTACATGCTGCATTAAATCTCTCATCTTCTTTTCAGCAGGATGTTCTTGATTCTCTGGTACCTCTCTGCCATTGGCTGAAAATTTTTGAGAACATGCTGTACGAGTTACTTCTAAGTTTGCAACTGGAAATTCCCACGAATTTTCGCTTCTACTTCCAGTTGAAGCAAAGTGTATACAGCTCGAATCAATTTTTGTACGCTGACCTTCTTTATTTACTGTGTAATATAAATCATTTACCGTGCCATATTTCATATTTTTTGTAGATGTCAAAGCAGTCCCGTCAGCTGCAAAAGTGACAATACTAAACTCCTCTTCCTTCGGTAACAACTTAGCACCAGGTACGTTGTACACAACAATCAAATCCCCTTCGTACTCTTCAGGAATTAAGTATATAGTATCTGTAGTTTCTTTACCAAAACTAATACATCCGCTTAATAAAAACATAAATACGATTCCGAAACAAAATGTACTTTTCTTTAAAACATAGTAAATTTTTCTATCCATTTAAATATGCATCCCAATCGTAGTCTTCAATTTTATAGAATCTACCTTCATCATTTCTTTCATATGCACATAAAGGTGGTTCCTCAAGAAATTTTAAAATAGAATCATCTATATTCAAAATGACTCCAATTGAAATAATTTGAAAGTTTTTAGGATTATTGACATAGTCATCACTTTCATAACCACTCAGTATTGACCAACTAGAGTCACCTTTTTCTCTTGAATCCTCTTTAAGCATAAAGTTAAATTCTCTTTTTTCAAGTACATCATTACTAACAATTACCTTCGTATCAAAATAAAAGTCCCAATCTTTTGAAGCTGGATCGTTATATTCCGTATCATATATGTTTTCAATTCCAAATGAAATTTTATCACCCACTTTTAAATCTAAACGATACGGATTATTATTGAGTGTCCCTACAAAATTTTTCTCGTTTCTTTCAGAAATTTCAACCCACATTCTTTCACCATGAAACCCATCTTCTTCCTCATTTTTAGATACAAAAATTAGTTTTATCAAATCTCCAACTTTTAATTTCTCCAACACTTCTAAGCTAGGAAGATAGAATGTATAGGGCGCTTCTTTATTTATTTCATAAACATTATCTAAGTACCAAGTCATCTTTTTCTCTCCTTAAGTGCTTTTCACACTCATATTATAAAAATAACACTATTTTTTCTTCCGGCAAACTACTACCATAGAATAGCATTCTTCTCCTAACTCATTTCCTTCCCAATCATTATATATATGTAAAAGTTCAAAACCATTCGCTACTAATAATCTTTCTAACTCCTGCGGATACGTATAGCGAAGATCAATCGTTGTTTTCAGTTCTTCTACTCGCACATCACCCTCATAAAACCTTCTTGTTGTTATGTAATGCTGTATTTGCTGAATTGAATCGTATATCATTTCAGTATATAAATCACATTTCCTTCCCTTTTCATCACTAATAGTTGTCCAATATTCTTCTGTAGGTGGTTGTATTAATTCTTCTTTTGAAGGAAAACGTGTATCGAATATGAATATACCATTATGAGCTAACACATGATGAATAGATGTTAATAACTTATTTTGATCAGTATTCGTAAGAAAATGTTGAAATCCATGACCAACCATAAATGCTAACAGAATTGTTTCATTCATGCTTAATTGTAAACAGTCTTGTTGTAACCATTTTACCTTCTTACAATCCGTAGTTTTTGTCTTTGCTTCAGCAAGCATTCCTTCATGTATATCTACACCGATCATTTTATATCCGTTTTCTATAAAGGGAATGGTAACTCTTCCTGTTCCGCAAGCAATATCTAGAATCCATTCATTTTTGATATTTAGTTTTTGTGCCCATGATAGTAAAAACGGAAAATCTGACAAACTTTTATTTTCCACATCATATCGTTTTGGATTTTCATATTCAGATAGACTCCATTTTGTTTGCAAACTTATTCCTCATTTCATTTTTCCATTTAAATATAATATATAAATTATAACGAATTATTAGTTTTTTCTCTATAATCAAACACAATTATTTGGACTAATCTAACTTTCCTTTTCGTAAGCTAAAAATAAGTGGACGAATCGGAGTGTGATACGATGGAACGTTTATGGATTCCTATAATAGTTACATTTTTTTCATTCGGTGGATTACTATTAGGTGGTGCTGTTGGCATTGCTACACGCCAGCTAATTGAAGAAAAAATGCATCGTCTATACGCATTATGCGGCGGAATTTTGCTTGGGCTTTTATCCCTTGAAATAATTCCTGAAACATTTTCAAGCTTTGAAATAATTGGGCCTATACTTGGTATAGCTATCGGTATTTTAGTTATGAGCTTATTAGATAACTATTGTCATCATCCAATGATACATAAAAAAGATCAACAAGCATGGCAAACTTTCCTTTTTCTTTCTTTCGCTATATTTATTCATAATTTGCCGAGTGGATTTGCTTTAGGTACTGCTTTTATTAATCATGCTGACTCTGCCATACCTTTTTTAATAGCAATCGTCGTTCACCATATTCCTGAAGGCTTAGCATTAATCATCCCCTTCCTCTTTACAAAGCATAAATATATTTCATTTTTATTAACAACTTTATTACTTTCTCTTATCCTCGGTACAGGTACTGTTTTTGGCATTTTGATGGAAGGAAAAGCTCTACATTTACAAGGGCTCATTATGGGGAGTGCTATCGGTTCACTTGGCTATGTCACAATTCATGAAATGCTTTGGAAAGCAAAGAAGCAGCTCTGTTTCCTTTCATTTTTAACATGGGCATCTAGTGGATTTTTATTAATAACAGTATTTACACTATTCGCTGGTCATCATTAAAGATAATAACATTATCATTTGTATATTTTTCCTTTTTCTCCAAAACATAATAGTATCTACCTAATTATAAGGAGGAAAAATTATGTTTGAGAAAACAGCCGGTGAAGCACTAGTTGACCTATTAATTGACTGGGGCGTAGAACACATTTACGGAATGCCTGGAGATTCTATCAATTCTATAATTGAAGCTTTAAGAAAAAAACAAGATAAAATCAAATTTATTCAAGTGCGCCATGAAGAAGCTGGCGCACTTGCAGCAGCTGCCTATGCTAAGTTAACAGGAAAACTCGGCGTTTGCATGGCAATCGCAGGGCCCGGTGCTATTCATTTATTAAATGGTTTATATGATGCTAAGCTCGATAAAGCCCCCGTTCTAGCAATTTCAGGTCAAGTAGAAACCGATTTACTCGGTACGGATTTTTTCCAAGAAGTAAACTTAGAAAGATTGTTCGATGATGTTGCAGTTTATAACCAGCGCATTATGTCAGCAGAACAGCTACCAGCTGTCGTGAATCAAGCGATTCGAATGGCTTATACGAAAAAAGGGGTCTCTGTTCTTACGATTCCAGATGATGTTCCGAAATTCGAAGTAAAAAATGGAGCTCGTGTTACAAATACTTCTTTTACATTACCTGAATTATTTCCGCAAGAAGAAGATTTACATGCTGCCATACTCGCAATAAATGAAGCGAAAAAGCCTGTTATTTTAGCTGGAAAAGGTGCGAAACATGCGAGAGAATCTTTACTTACATTCGCAGAACACATTGGTGCTCCAATCGTACTTACATTACCAGCTAAAGGGATTATCCCTGATGAACATCCACTTTGTATCGGCGGATTAGGATTAATTGGAACGAAACCTTCTTATGATGCAATGAAACATACAGATACTTTAATTATGGTTGGTACTTCTTATCCGTTCACTGGTTTCTTACCTGAAAAAGCAAAAACACTCCATATCGATACTGATCCTGCCCAAATCGGAAAACGTTATGTAACAGATATCGGTTTAGCTGGTGATGCTGATAAAACATTAAAATGGTTAATTGAAAATGTAGAAAAACATGAGGACCACTCCTTCTTAGAGCATCATCAAGAAATGATGAAAAAGTGGGAAGAAAAATTACACAATCAAGAAGACGATTCTTCTACTCCTATTAAGCCACAACGCGTTATGCATGCACTGCAACATGTAGCTCATGATGACGCAATATTATCAGTGGATGTCGGAAATGTAACAGTATGGACAGCAAGGCACTTCCGTATGACAAACCAGCAATTTATTATTTCTAGTTGGCTCGCAACTCTTGGCTGCGGTTTACCTGGAGCACTTGCTGGAAAAATTGCTTTCCCAGATAAACAAGTATTTGCAGTTTGTGGTGACGGTGGTTTTGGAATGACAATGAACGACTTTGTAACAGCTGTTAAATATAAACTGCCAATCGTTGTTGTCGTTTTAAATAATAATAAAATCGCCATGATTAAATTCGAACAAGAAGTTATGGGTAATATCGAATTTGGGACAGACTTAACAAACCCTGATTTCGCAAAATACGCAGAGGCATGCGGAGGTATCGGATACCGTGTTGAACATATAGATGAATTACTCCCAGCTTTTGAAAACGCGGTAAAACAAAATAAACCATGTATTATTGATGTTGTTGTAGATGCTAACGAAGCACCAATGCCAGCAAAAATCACATTTGGTCAAGCAGCTGGTTATACGAAGCATATGATAAAAGAATTATTTGAAGAAGGTAAGATTGATTTACCACCACTTTAAACGAAAAGACGAGGATAGATAAAGCAGAAAGTATTATGCATTATCTATCCTTTTTTGTACATGTACTAAAACACATTTTTAGGCCTTATTGAACTAAAGCATTCGTTAATTCAATAAGCTTTATAGAAATGCTACCCTTTAGTTCAATGAGAAAAAACTGCCTTAATTGCAGCCCTTGCCTCTCCTTTTGTGCGTGTTGGGTGGTACTTCCATTTTACCAATGGATGGTTTCTTTTTGTTTTTCTTGACATAAAAAGGGGCAAAATCCCTCAGCCAATTTTCCATGGCTTTTGGGACGGCCCCTCTAACCCTTTAACTGAAAGAAAACCTGTTCAAAATTGCCTCAGTACTAAGTATGACAGTGTTAAGCTCATTCCCTCGGCTATCTTTTCCCCTTCTGAAATAGAGACTGCGTAAAAAATTTTTGCTATTCACGCGAGCAATCACCTGACTACGACTTCTCGGCAAATTGCAGCATTGCGCTAAGCCGCTAATCCAATCAGCGATTTCTTGATGTGGAAGTAACTCTTTGTCAATCATCGTATCCACGATGTTTACCAACCGCTCATCATCCTCATCGCTAAAAATGTGTCTACCATTATGAAGCATGCCAGAAATAGCGACAAGAACCTCACGCAGCATTGCGACGCTACTCTCCTCGCACTGCACCAGCTCGACAAAAACATCCGCACCATGAGACGCGCTGTGAGCCCAGCCTCCTACTGAAATGTAACCTCGCAGATCCTTCTCCTCTTTATAATAACGGAGCATCGCATGTATTAATTGCTCAATTTCCGCTTGATTAAAAAATGGATTCTGTCTGTGACGTTGCACAATCAAAGCGATAGGTAAAGCAGAGAACGTCCTTGTAAAAACTGACTGATCATCCTCGCTACCAATACTGTAGAACAAATGGTTCTCATCAGTCAGAACAGTTAAGAGGCTTCGTAATTCCTCTTCACTGAATCTATTCTCTTCTCTAATCCACATATAAAACATCGAATAAATCAGGTTATCCCGTAATTCTGGCTGAGGATCTCCAATATATTGAAGTAACAAAGGTAAGAAATCTTGATGCTGCTCACCTTCGCGTAACTGATACTCATCCTTCTCAATTCTTTGCAAATTCAGCATCAATTTAGTCCTTGTATCGCTCATTTCCCCATCTCCTTCAACATTAACATAATCTCCTCTATAACAACTTCTGGCTCATCATGATGAATATAATGTCCACTTCGACTAGCAATCCGGTACTTGCTTGACGTTGATAGCCATTGGAATTCTGCTTGGAGTCTTTGCTCAATTTCCAATATTTCTTGAGATGGCCATCCCTCTTCAACATTGTCAGGTAAACCTCTTGTAATAATTACAAGAGGGAGGTTACTTTGCTTTGAATGATCAACGATTTGCTTATAACTTTGTATTTTATCAATCTTCTCACTATTCAACATAGGATTCTCGTAATATTCCCTATTTCTTGCAAGCAGATTTTCGGGTAGAACCTTTTCATAGGCAAGTTCTTTATATTCCGGTACAGCGTCAACCAAAATCATACCGCAGATGTTCAGTGGATAAAGGCTGGCATATAATCTAGCGACCAAACCACCAAAAGAATGTCCCACCAATATATAGGGCTTCTCCACTTCAAGCGCTAGCAACAATTCGTTGAGCTCCTCGACTAGATCATAGCAAGTCGTCGGAATGGATGTGACTTGCCCCCTGCCAATACCCGACCTGTTATAGGAAAAGGTTGATGTTTTTTGCGATATTCGATCTTGGACTTTATTCCATGTTTCATAGCTATCGCCTAACCCTGCTATGAAGATTACACTTGGAATACTGTTACGTGAATATTTATTTAATAGTCTATAGTTATCACATATATCAATTATCTTTTTATTTTGTTTAGTCACTTTTAATCACCCAGTTCAATTATAGGCTTTATGCTATCGATATCCCTACAATAATTTGATTATTATATATTTTTATAATTTTACTGTTTTTCATTTTGTAACTTCAGCTATCTCTCTTTATTTTTGTATCTCTATATAGAAAGAAAAATCATTCACAGTATGCTGTATTTGTTTCTCTTCCTTCATTTCTTTATCCTTGTTCTTAGATATTCTTACATTCCCTAGTTTAATCGCATCTTGCATACTATTACTTACTAAATTCCCCGCCAATATTGTCATACTATAAAAAGCAATTGGTATAAGTACAATCCATGTATGTGTAGTTAAGTGACGGAAGTTTTGACCAATTAGGCCCGTCCATTCTTTTGTTACACTATCTGGATCCATTCCACTGAAGGTTATAGTTCCACCAAAAAATAATTGCAACAAACCAAGGTGTAAAAGAAGTAATAAAGTACTCACAAATTGTTGAGCTACTAATAAAAGAAATGATGGTAACATATGCGGCCATGTATGGCGCTTCAACCTATGCCACTTACTTCCGCCGAGCACAGTAGCTGCCAACATAAATTCTTCTTTCTTAATACGCTTTACTTCTTGCGCTACATACAACATAACCGTTGGTACAGCAAGACATACAAGAACTATAATTTGAAATGCCACACGCAAATACAACGGCACAACTTCTGCTCCACTATCAAACGTTAAAACTTCATTAATTCTTCTTTAAACCGTAATAACAACAGTTTAATAAACAATAATGTTGTTGGTATTGTAAGACATATAATTGGTAACAAACGTATCCTTTCTTCCCCTAATCCAGCCAGTTTGACCGGCATAAATCCTGTTTTTTGAAACATAATTACGACAAGTATATACGCTATAAGCAAAGATAGTAAAAACGCTGTTAGAAATACAATCATCGTTTCAAAATAATGAATCCATATTTGCGGAAATAATTTTCTTGAGTCTCGAAATCCATATGTAATTTCACCCGGTTGAAGTATCTTCCCTCCAAGAAAGACAATCGTATTCCAAAAACCGATTAAATCAATTTGCAATCCCTTAAATAAACGCGGTAGCGCGCTTAGGTATATTATACATAAAATGGAAGCTACTAGTTGTAAACAAGTAACTCCACACCATTTAGCAATTCGCATCAACATAACGATTTCCCCTTACTATCCGATAGAATATTCAGAAATCAAAAACCGCATTTATTACATTTCTTCAGCTATACTTTGCACCTGTTTCTTCCCACTAGGTAAAATGGTTTGATATAAACACGTAACAAAAAATAATAAACCAAATAAAATAATAAACAATGTATCTGCACGAATCCATTTCGGGAACAACATCGCTATCGCACCGAGAGATAACAGCTGGAATCCTGTCGTTAATGGACTAAGTAAACTTTGAACACGTCCCATGAATGATTCTTCTACAATTTCATACATCCAGCCCATAATTGCAACATTAATAAATGGTAAAAAGAAAGTCGCAAAAGCGATACATACATAAAAAGACCATACGTGGTTTACAAAGTAACACATACCGAAAAAGACCCCTGAGCCTGCCATACCAAAGACAATAATAGGCTTGGGTGCATATTTCTTCCCTACACTTGTTGCTACTATACTTCCAATTAGTAATGAAATTCCTCCAACTACACCGCCCACCATCGCTAAACTTTCATACGTTGTTGGTGCTAATTTGTATTTTAATATGTAAGTAGTGGATACGCTTAAAATACCATTTAATAGTCCAAACACGATAAATCCTAAAAGTAATTTTTTTAAAGTGTCATTTTGATATATATACTTGATCCCTTCTTGAAACTCTGTTATTAACATTTTCAAATTAACTTCTTTCCATTTTGTTCTACCGTTTGGCAAACGCACTTTTTCTGGAATGGAGATCGTTTGAATCAAAATACCACTCATAATAAAAGTGAGCGTATTTACTAAAATACTCCCGTATATTCCAAAAGTCCAGTACACCATCGTTGCAATTCCTACACCAAACAAAGCATACAAACTATTCACCATTTGATTCACACCTGCTGCTGCACCGTATTGGTCGGATTCAACTACTCCCTGTATCATCGACTGTTCTGATGGAGAGAAAAATTGTATACATGCATTTTCCAAAAATAAAAATATAAAGACGAGTATAATCATCCCGTAATAAAGCGAAATTAGAATTCCGATATTACAGAGCGAACAACATATGTTACTTACCGTGCATATACGCTGTCTATCAAAGCGATCCACTACTGTCCCTACTAATAGAAAAAAGATTAATGCAGGTAATGCCATCATAATTTGTGTCATCGTTGCGTAAACTGGTTGTTTTCCGTATTGGTCTAGCAAATAAAACATTAAAGAAACTCCAGCAATCATAGAACCGAGTCGCTCTAAAATATTTGCTAGAAAAAAACGTGCATACACCCTGTTGCGAAATAACTGTAACATTTCTTTCATACTTCGTATCCTTTCCCTCGACAAAATTTTATTATTCTAGTCATTTCTCGGAAGTTATATTATATTTTTCGACTATTATCCAATCTTTTCCTTCTGTATCGAGAACATTATAAAAAGACTCTTGTCATTTATACAAGAGTCTTTTTATATAACTTCGCTTCAGTTAATACCATGCATCAAAATCTTGATACGTCTCGCTAACTGTGTTAATTCTCTAAACTTCGGATACACTTCATTTATTTTACAAATGTATCGCACATCCACTCATAAAATTTTTCTTTCTCTTCAAATTGCGGATAATGCGCGGATTTTTCAAAAGTAATAAATTCTTTTTGCTCTGCTTCAATCGTATCAAAATATGTTTTTGCCGCATGAAATGAAGTATTATAGTCATATTTCCCCATAAGGAAATAAAGCGGTAGCTTCATTTTAGTCACCTTAGTAGGCAATGGATTCTTTAAATCTTTTTCTAATAAGACAGTCTGAGAATGTGATAATCCAACGTTATAACGAATTACGTCTAACAAGTTATATTCATTACTGAGTAACATCCCGATGTTATCACCATCTGGATTTTCAATGAGTCTTGATGTTCCACCATATTTCGCAACATAATTCCGCGGAGTGTATGTATCACCATTTTTAATTTTTTCAGTCAATCCATTTAAATAGGAAACTTCCTCTTCATTGCCTGCATTTTCCGCTTGGTCTATGACAAACTTTAAACTATCCATCTCACCTTCTACTGTATCACTCATTTGTCCAATGCCAACATATGCTTCATATTTTTCAGGAGCTTTATTGGCAGCTTGCATTCCGATATATGTCCCGTAAGAATGACCAACCAATATTACTTTTTCTTTACCAAGACGTTTTGAAACATAATCTGTCATAACTAATAAGTCTGCTACAAGAAGATCTGATGTAAGATTCGAGTAGTCTTCAAAGAAATGATACGACTTCCCACTCGCTCTTTGATCGTAATTTACAACTGTGAAATTCTCTTCCAATAAGTTTTGGTATTTTTGAGCATACGGTATTTCTGAAGTTCCTGGTCCACCATGTACAAAAATAATAACTGGATTGTTCTTATCTTTGCCGCGTATCATAATTTCATGACCACTTCCATTTATCTCTACTTGCTCTAATGTACTTATACTGTTTTTCCCCTTTATTTGCGAGGTCCATGTAGGAAATATTAGTGCAACGATTAATAATAGTGTAGTGATGGCACCAATAAGTTTTATTAATTTTTTTATCTTCTTCATAAGTAGTCCCCTTTCTTTTAAATTTATAAAAACATCAATTTAATTCTGTGAAACTCCCTCAAAATAATATGTATATATAACAATTTCTCTCTCAAATTTCATCTTGCTCGTTTGCACATTCTTAATATCCCATACACTTCTTAACTTTCCGCTATATAAACTCTTAATATTTTCTTAATTTTCAATACATCATTCGTAGAAAGACTCGTTCACAATGTATTACAAATATAGAAAAGAGTCCTTGTTTTCTAAACAAGGACTCTTTTTCTTAAACTATTTCGCTACTTCTTCTTTCGGCATTACCATACCTTTATAAAGTTGGACAGTAATCCAGTAATAAATGAAATAAATGACTAAGAAAATCCCTATCGGCACCCACACCTTTACAAACGGGTCAACTAGTATAAAGCTAAATAAGTTAAGCCCTACTAACACGTGGGAAATTCCAATAATCGCTGGGAAGATAAATAAATATGAAATTTCTTTATAAATACTTTTCGTTAACATACTACGTCTCACACCGATTTTTCGTAACATTTCATAACGGCGTACATCACGAGAAGCACCTGTTAATATTTTGAACATTAGTGAACTTGCCATCATTGCTAAAAAGGCAATTCCAAGGAAAAACCCCATGAACATTGTTCCACTCATGAAACTGTTCATAAACTGATAAATTGTCATTTTTGTAAATAAGTCTACTTTTGTACCTGTTGTTTTTTCAATTTGTTCTTTTTGTCTCTTGTCTATTTCAATTAACAACGGTTTATATTTTTTCATATCATCTACTTTTGCTAATGTAACACTATGTTCCGTTCCTTGAACTGCTTTATAGTGTTCTTCATCAGCAATTCTTACAGGTTTTCCGTTAAATTGATTATGTGTAATTTGTATTTCTCTTACAACCGCATCTTCCCAATCCCTTGGCATACGAGGAAGCTTATTCGCTGCTTCGGGAGCTTCCAAAGCAGAATAAACAGGTTCAGTTAAAGGTTCAGCCACACGTTTACGAGCAGGCTCTTTTAAAGTTTTTGTATCAAAATGATCGGAAACAAGTGGTGGTTTCGCAGTTAAGTCATTACGTAAATAATAAACCGCTTCTCCATCTACTTTATACTTATATTTGCTTTCTTCCACAATTTCCATTTCTTTTAAGGCCGCTGTATCTTGATCATTTGGATCATGAATTACGACATCATATACACGAGAAAAGTCTGTCATAATACCTACATTTTTTTGGAACGCCATACCCGCTGTCATCGCACCTGCGCCTAATGCAATTAACATCGCTACAGTACCTAATACTCTTGATAAACTATTTACTCGAAATCGTAGCTGTGCATATGTAAAACTATTTAAACCCGTTTCATTTCGTTTTTTATTCCCTTTAATTTTCATCACAAAAAATGGAAGCAATGAACTAAAGATAAAATATGTTCCAAGAGTTGTAACGATTGTCGCTATTATAAAACCGAGTTCAGCAAACATTTTTATATTGACCATAAAATAGTAACCTGTACTTACTAGCAGTACACCGATTACTGTCATTATAATAATGCGAGTTTTACTTTTCTTCACTTCATCTAATGTTTCATCTTCACGAATTAACTCTAGTTCTGTTTTACGTAATAGTCGGATGCTATTCATTAAACCAGTAATAAAAAATAGTATTAAGAAGAAAATAGCTGTAACTAAGATTGCTGGTGTATATACAGATGAGTAACTACCTTTCGCTGAAATCTCCATACCATTCATTAAAAAGTTTCCTGCTATACTTGCAAGTAACATCCCTACTAAAATCCCGATAATAATACTAACAATCCCCATACCGAATGTTTCAATAAATAATAACTGTGCTACTTTTTTCTTTTTCGCACCTAGCATCATGTACATACCGAGTTCTTTTCTTCTTAATGTGAGTAGGAAAGAATTAGCATATATAATATAAAATACAGTAATGAAAGATAATAGTATTGCTCCTACCCAAAACACGAGTCTAATACTACTAATAAGACTATTATCCTTCGTAAATTCACTATTCATCGCCATCGTTTGGAACATGTAGAAAATACTAATACTAATAACGAGACCAATAAGTAAAACCATATAATCTTTTAACATTTTTTTCATGCTATGACGTGATAACTTGAATAACATAGTCTCGCCCCCCTACTTAGACTCTGCAGCTGAGCCCATATGAGCGAGCACACCTAAAATGTCTTGATAGAAACTTTCCCGCGTTCCTTGACGCTTTAACTCTTTATAAAGAAGACCATCTTGAATAAATAAAATACGTTCACAATAACTCGCACTAAATGCATCGTGTGTAACCATCAAAATACTTACATTATGATTTTCATGTAAATCTTGCATCGCCTCTAATAAGCTTTTTGCATTTTTACTATCAAGCGCTCCTGTCGGTTCATCTGCTAATACAATTGCTGGATTATGTACTAAAGCTCGAGCTGCCGCTGTTCTTTGCTTTTGCCCACCAGAAACAGCAGTTGGATATTTTGTTAAAATTTCAGTAATCCCTAATTTCTTCGCAACCTCATTCACCTTTCCAGTAATCTCACTTGAAGGTACGCCTTGCAAAGAAAGTGGTAAAGCGATATTTTCATAAATTGATAAGTTTTCTAGTAAGTTGAAATCTTGAAAGATAAACCCTAATTTTTGAGATCGAAAATCTGATAATGCATTCCCCTTCATAGAAGTAATATTTGTACCAGCTATTGTCACACTTCCACCTGTCGCTTGATCCAGTGTACTTATCACATTAAGTAGTGTCGTTTTTCCAGAACCAGAAGGACCCATAATCCCGACGAATTCCCCTTCTTTAATACTTAATGACACACCCCTTAATGCTTTTGACTGATTCTCATTTCTTTTCCCATACGTTTTTTCTACACTTTCTACAGTAACTACATTTGTTGACATCTCTTTCACTCCATCCCTTTTGTATAAAATGAATTTCTCACATATTTCTTATCTTGTTCTCATGTAAACCCTTAAGATTTTTTAAATTTTTCAATCAGAAAGGGTTATACGAGTTATGTAAACCTTTTTCCTACTTCATATTCTCACTTTTCTAAAACTCGTTCCTTCGATTTCGCTTACATTTACCTTACATTTTTGTAAGGTAAAAAAGAAAACACACCCTTTTGAATTGGTGTGTTTTCTTTTTAAACTTTATTTCCGATTATTTATTTCCTCTTTCATACTTTCCACAAACCCATCTAGTTCAATCACTTCTGACTTGTCTTCCCCATATTTACGTACATTTACAGCTCCGTTTTCCATTTCCTTATCCCCAATAACAAGAACATAAGGAACTTTTTGCATTTGTGCTTCTCTTATTTTATATCCTAATTTTTCTTCTCGCATATCTCGTTCTACACGAACACCAGCTTGTGCTAATTTATCTGCAACTTCATCTGCATATTGTACATGAACTGCATTCGAAACTGGAATGACTTTTACTTGAACTGGTGCCACCCATGCCGGGAATGCACCTCCAAAATGCTCAATTAATATTGCTAAGAAGCGGTCTAAAGATCCTAAAACTGCTCTGTGAATAACAACTGGTCTTCTCTTTTCATTCTTCTCATCTATATAATTTAAATCAAACTTCTCTGGCATTTGGAAATCTAGCTGGATTGTTCCGCACTGATGACTTCTATTTAAAGCGTCTTTAATATGAAAATCTATTTTCGGTCCGTAAAATGCACCGTCACCTTCATTTAGTCTATATTTATAATCCAATGAATGTAATACATTTTCTAATGATGCCTCTGCTTGCTCCCATAACTTATCATCACCCATTGAATCTTCTGGACGAGTAGAAAGCTCTACTTCATATTCGAATCCGAAAGTTTTATAAACGTAATCAATTTGCGCCATTACGGATTTAATTTCATCTTCAATTTGTTCTGGAGTTACAAATAAATGTGCATCATCTTGGCAGAAAGTACGAACTCTTAATAATCCGTTTAATGCCCCGCTAAATTCATGTCGGTGTACTTGGCCGAACTCACACATACGAATTGGCAATTCGCGATAAGAGTGTAATTTATTTTTGAACATTAACATATGTCCTGGGCAGTTCATCGGTTTTAATGCAAAGCTTTTATTGTCTACCTCTGAGAAATACATGTTATCCTTGTAATGTCCCCAGTGTCCTGATTTCTCCCATAATTCTTGGTTCATCATAAACGGAGTACGTACTTCTTGATACTTATACTCTTTTTGAATTTCTCTTAAAAATGCTTCTAATTCATTTCGGATAATCTGTCCTTTCGGTAAATAAAATGGCATTCCCGGAGCCTCTTCTGAAAACATAAATAACTCTAGCTCACTACCTAACTTACGATGATTTCTTTTTGCTGCTTCTTCTACGAAATGTAAATACTCTTCTAATTCTTTTTGAGAAGAGAACGCAACACCATATATACGCTGAAGCACTTGATTGTTACTATCACCTCGCCAATATGCACCAGAAACGTGAGTTAATTGGAATGCTTTCAAATAGCCTGTTGACGGTAAATGTGGTCCTCTACATAAATCTACAAATTCACCTTGCTTATATAGTGTTACACTTTCCCCACTAGGGATCGCTTCTAACAATTCTAATTTCAGGTGATCATTTATTTCTTGAAACAATTTTTTTGCCTCTTCTCGAGAGACTTCAACTCGTTCTATTTTTACATTTTCATTTATAATCTTTTTCATTTCTTTTTCGATTTTCGGCAAATCTTCTACATTCACACTATGCGGAAGTTCCATATCATAATAAAATCCATTTTCAATAACCGGTCCTACACCAAGGTTTACATTCCCATACATTCTCTTTACAGCTTGCGCTAAAATATGTGCCGCAGAGTGTCTTGCAATTTCTACCCCTTCATTAGAATCTATAGTAACGATTTCTACTTCCGCATTTTCTTCAATATTTCGGCGTAAATCATATAACTGATTATTTACTTTCCCCGCTACTGCTTTCTTTTTCAAACTACTGCTAATGGATCCCGCAATTTCTTCTAAAGTAATTCCTTTTGCAAATTCTTTAACGCTACCATCTGGAAATTTAATTTCAATCATTTGTTCTTTCATTTTTCATCTCTCCATTTCATAATAAAAAGCACACTCATCCCTAAAATAGGGACGAGTGTGCTTATACCCGTGGTTCCACCCAGATTCCCATTGTAAAATATACAATGGCTTCTTTTACGGTAACGTCGTTTACACGGCACTAGATACTTAATTTCCCCAGTGCAGCTCTAAGGTGGTAAGTTATTTTTCTGCGTTAGGAAGTTCTCAGCTTTCCTTCCTTCTCTGTATAACCGGGTAAAATAACTCGTGTCCTTTTCTTCGCTTATTATGAAATTGAATGCAAAAAAGCATATTCATCCCTAAAAATTAGGGACGAATATGCTTATATTCGTGGTTCCACCCAGATTCCCATCACAAAAAACATAATGGCTTCTTTTGCGATAACGTCGCTTACACGGCACTAGATACTTAATTTCCCTAGTGCAGCTCTAAGGTGGTAAGTTATTTTTCTGCGTTAGGAAGTTCTCAGCTTTCCTTCCCTCTCTGTATAACCGGGCAAAATAACTCGTGTCCTTTTCTTTGCTTTTATGAGTACATCCATTAATTGTTATTTACTATATCCTATTCATTTTATTATTGCAAGTGTTTAAAAAAGTGTTTTTATTTAATAAAAAAAGAAACCAAAATAGATTTTTGGTTTCCCCTTCTCAATTTTACCAATCTTGTGGTTCGTAATTTAAGTCTGAAAATAGACGTCGTTTCTCTTTCTTCGATAAATCTCTCCACTGTCCAACAGGTAAATTATTCAATTCAATATTCATAATTCTCGTACGTTTTAACGTGTATACTTGATAACCTAAAGCTTCACACATACGACGAATTTGGCGATTTAGCCCTTGTGTTAAAATAATATTGAACTCATATTTTGATAACTGTGTGATCTCACAAGGAAGTGTTTTCGTTCCTAAAATCTTCACACCAGCTGCCATTTTTTCTAAGAAATCAGGTGTAATTGGCTTATCTACTGAAACGATATATTCTTTCTCATGTTTATTTTCAGCACGTAAAATTTCATTAACGATATCACCATCATTCGTTAACAAAATTAAACCGTCTGAGTCTTTATCAAGACGTCCAATATGACTAATTCGTAAAGGATGATTCACTAAATCGATAATGTTACCTTTTACAGCTTTTTCACTCGTACATGTAATACCTACTGGTTTATTTAAAGCAATATATACGTGATCTCGAGCAATACGAAGTTGCTCTCCATTTACGCGTACATCATCACCTGGATTGACTTGGTCACCAATTTTTGCAACCTTACCGTTAATAATTACTCTTCTCTCATTAATTAATTTATCCGCTCCACGTCGAGACGCTTTTCCAGCTTCACTAATAAATTTATTGATACGCAAATTAGGCACATCCTTTTCTAAACAAAATTTCAAGCTCACACTGCTTCTACCGTACAATACAAAAGGGTAAGCCTTCTATTATAACTTAAATATATTAACATGAAAGGGTATATAACGTCTTCTATTAATTACTCGTTTATAAGAAAATATCTTTATTATACATTCATTTATGCACGTTTTGAACACTTAATATACAAGCCACTCTTCCTTACATATAGCTTGTTTACCTCTTATATCTTTTAAATCCTCATGAATATTAGCTAGTTTATACAACTCTGGGAAAATCTCTTCTACATAATTTTGATG
This sequence comes from Bacillus sp. BC08, assembly GCF_054326875.1. Lineage (NCBI taxonomy): Bacteria > Bacillati > Bacillota > Bacilli > Caryophanales > Bacillaceae > Bacillus > Bacillus sp. BC08. The sequence continues at coordinate 776,445 of NZ_JBTGPA010000031.1, forward strand.
CGCCATTTCATCTTTCCAATAAGTTAACACTGTGTAACGATTTTCAGTTTTTAAAGACTTCCCAACTACTCCACCTATCATCCCTTTTGCTTTTTTCATTCCTTTATTCCAAATTTCCTCTTGCTTATGTAAAAATTGCTTTTCACTCTGTTGTTTTACATCACAAATTGCAACTCTTACAAATGACCCTTCTGTAACAACGTCTTTCAAAGACATATCAGTAATATCATACAACGTTTGAAACAATTCAATTTCACATGAAAGAAAGGTATCCGCTTGATTGCTATTTACATAAATTGTATCGTGTGCACCATTCATAAATGAATGATATGCACTTCGATCTTCCCATAAAGTAAATACACATGCCTCACCTTTATTCCATCCACCAAATTGTCCATGAAATCCATCTAGATGCTGTATATCACGCCATTTTTCTTGTGCAATTGAAAATAACTCTTTTTTCTCTTCTTCCACTTTACAGTAGATTGTTTTTAGTAACATTTTTAATTCCCCCTTTAGAATATAATATATTTTCTTCTCACATCACTTAGTTTACATAATAATTTTATAATCCCCTAATACTCTTTATAGACATATGGAACTAATCATATTTATCTCTATATCTATCAAACCATCTATCTGATTTTATTTCAAATAATTCAGAATCAAAAGAAAAGATGTAACCCGTAACGAATTACATCTTTATCTTATCTCCCTTATGTACCTTTTTCTCAAATAAATAATACGTTAGTTCTCCCGGATAATGTAATACTGTTACATTCCTCTCTCCTTTTTTAAAACTAACAGTATGCCCGTTTTCCCCTAAGTTCTCCCATCCACTGGCCTTTGTAATAGGCATTACACTTATATATTTATAATTTGCTTCCTTATCATCGTTAATATGGATTGCTGACATTGGTACCGGAAAATCTTCAATTTTAGATTCTTTGTCCAGATATATGAGTGCAAATAAGCTAACTAATAACATGGCCATTGAAATATTTGAAACTAGTTTTTTTCTATTCATTTTCACTAAAACCCTCTTTTCTCTCATATTACTTTCATCATTTTACTTATTTTAATTATTTATGTATAGAAAAAACATAATTTAAATCACTTCTAGGATAAATTCTCTATTACAAATAACATAATTATTATATATTGTAATTAATAGTTTTTTATTTTGGAGGCGTTACTCATTGAGGAATTTATTTTCAAAAAAATGGTCAGTTGTAATTTTTATTTTTATCATGACCAGTACGGTTTTCTACACAATAATAGATAAAAATAATAACAAAAAAGCAACTGTAGAAACAATTGATACAAAAACATTCAAAACTAACTTGCAACCTAAAATAAATGAATTAACTACAAATTATAATGACATCATTGAGAAAGATTGGTTGCCTTCTTCGGAAGGTATTAACATAAACGGAGATTCGGTAGACAGAACTAAACTTTTAAGTACAATGAGTTCTGTTTCCAAGCAATATGAAACAATCATAAAAGAAATAGACACAATTCAAATTGAAGAAAACATAGTAGAAGTACATATAAAAAAGCAACTAACCTATTTCACAACAGAATTTAAAACTGCATCTGACTTCATGAAAAATGCAGCAGATTTGATTATAGCTGGAGCCAATAGCTATACTTCAGCTAATGAAATAATTGAAAATACTAAACACTCTTTAGGACTTGCCGATCAACTTATTATCATCGCTTTATCTACTTTAACTGAAGTGGAAGATAAATTAGGACTGTCGAAAAAATAGAACACTTTACTATTTTAAAATAAAAAAATGATTGCATTTTAATAAATGTATATCTATAATGTTTTTATTGATTCTATACACATTCAATGCGTATAAGTTATTAATTTTATAATTCGGATGAACCATTCAGGAGAAGGTCTTTTGATCTACCGACGGGGCAAAAAGTTGCTGAATCAACTTTGAAACTCTCAGGTCTTGGTTACAAGTAGAACTGCATGGGGACGAATCTCTGGAGAGACTCCCTCTCGCTATATATAGCGCGGAGGAAAACGAGCACCGAAGGAGCAAATCTGCTACTATAGCGGATAATCTCTCAGGTAAAAGGACAGAGACAAGCGAAAGAAAAAGCCGATTTGTATCGGTTTATTTTTCTATCCCTTGTTTCTCCAGAGACCATTTCATTTACTTGAAGTGGTTTTTATTTTTTCATAAAAAGGAGAATACAGATGGAGACAGTAAGTACAGTATTAGAACAAATCAATCACTATGTGTGGGGATTACCAACGTTGTTGTTACTCGTTGGTACTGGTATCATTCTCACAGTCCGTTTAAAGGGTTTACAGTTTAGTAAACTATTATACGCTCACAAACTAGCATTTAAAAAATCAGAAGATACATCTTCTTCTGGAGATATTAGCCACTTCCAAGCACTTATGACAGCTATGGCGGCAACGATTGGTATGGGGAATATAGCTGGTGTTGCAACTGCTGTGACAATCGGTGGACCCGGTGCAATCTTTTGGATGTGGATTACTGCTTTGTTCGGTATGGCAACAAAGTATGCTGAAGCAATTCTCGCGGTGAAATACCGTGTTAGTAATGAGAATGGTGAATATTCAGGTGGACCAATGTACTATTTAGAACGTGGTTTAGGTAAGAAATGGCTTGCTGTTTTATTCGCTATATTCGGCACAACTGCTTCTTTCGGTATCGGTAATATGGTGCAATCTAACTCAGTTGCAGAGGCAATGCGAATTAATTTCTCTTTCCCACCTGCTTTAACTGGTATATTAATGTCGTTTTTAATCGCTATTGTTATTTTAGGTGGTGTGAAAAAAATCGGGAAAGTGACAGGATATATCGTTCCTATTAAAGCTTTCTTTTATATCATTGCTGGTCTTATTATTATTTTCTATCACTACGATCAAATCCCAGAAGCATTTTCACTTATTTTTTCTGGCGCGTTTAATGGTACTGCAGCTGCTGGTGGCTTTATCGGTGCAACAGTTGCATCTGCCATCCAAATCGGAATGGCGCGCGGTGTATTTGCGAACGAAGCTGGTTTAGGTAGTGCGCCTATTGCCGCGGCGGCTGCAAAAACAGATTCACCTGCAAAACAAGCTTTAGTTTCAATGACTGGTACTTTTCTAGATACGTTTATTGTATGTACTATTACAGGACTTGTATTAATTACTACAGGTGCATGGAAGTCAGGAAAAACCGGTGTTGAAGCTACCACATTAGCTTTCCAATCTGTATTTGGTACTGCAGGTAGTATGATTCTCGGTATTGCGATTATATTATTTGCCTACTCTACTATTTTAGGATGGTCGTATTACGGAGAGAAATGCGTGGCTTATTTATTTGGAGAAGGTGCTGTTAAATATTATAAAGCAATCTTTATCTTCATGATTGCTATTGGGGCTAATTTAAAATTAGGTATCGTATGGACATTTGCTGATATTGCAAATGGACTTATGGCAATTCCAAACTTAATTGGCCTGATTGGGTTAAGTGGTATTGTTGTATCTGAAACGAATCGCTTTTTACAAGCAGAGAAATTGAAAGAAAATCATAAAAAACAGGCAAGTTAATCACTAAAAAAAGAATGGCTTATCTATAATAGCCATTCTTTTTTCACTTATTTCACTTCCTTCTGCGCCATATGTAAATACAGCACAAAATCCGTCATTGTCGATGAATGACCAAGTTGACGGATCATCGCTGTTATATTTCCTCTATGATATGTACCATGATTTACGACATGTTGCACTAATTCTAAAATTGAAGTTTCTAATTTACCTACATATGGATTCTCGATAACAAATACAGCATTCACGTCTTGTATTGTACTTAAAAATTCTTTATATTGATTTTCCATGTTTTCAAACATTTTTTCTAATTCATGTAACGATTTATTTTCGATTTGTGTTCGTAAACTTTCTCGGTCTTGTATTGCTTCATTCATACTTTTACCATGCAATATGTGTAACCACACTTGATCTGTAATATACATATGTGCAAAAGTATCCTTAATTGATGGAAACACACTCTTTATCTGTTCAGTAAAAATCGTCTCATAGTTTGGTAATTCTTTTAGTCGATTGAATAATCGTATATTAGCCCAAGCATGATAATCCACCTGTTTTAACATGTACTCTTTCAATCAAAATCGCCCCCCTATTGTATGAAATGAATGGTTTGTTTCTTTATTTCTGATTCTCTATCAGCCTTTACAATTCCTTTTTCTTCAATTTCACGTTTATCTATAGTTTTATTATTTACATACGTATGAAATTCCGTTTGAAATGGAAACGGTGTAATCCGAATTGTTTCCTCGTCCATCCATTCAGCTTGAATAGGTTTCTCCTCCTTACTATTAAACATTTCTGTTCCTTCAAAACCATCTTTAAACAAAGTAATTTCATCTTTCTTTTCTACACCAGGTTTGTTCATACATACATATAAAGAAAGTTCATCGCAAAACTTTAATAATCTATAATGTTTATCGAACATCGCAAACTGTTCTTTTGTTAGCGTTTTCAAAATTCTTTTTTGTCGTTCCAATTCCCCTGTATAAAATGACATCATCTCTTCATCTTCCTCATTTAATGGAAATGATAAAAAATGTTTACTACAAAGTAATGCTCCGTATGGGTTAGACCCTTCAATTTCATTCAAACCAATCGTATAAAAAACAAAACGTAATGAACTTGGACAGTCCATAAATGTATATGGGATATTTTTAGCATCATTCAAAATTGGAACTTTATCAAGTTCTATCCATCCTCTATCATGCTCATATATTGCATCAATTGTCTCTTTTAAGTATGTGTCATCTTCAAAAAAATCTTCTTTTATATGCTTTGCAATCTCTCCAGCTAAAAAACCATGATCATGTTGACGAATTAATATACTTTCTTTCTCATTCTTTTCACGAAAAATCATTCATATACTCCCCCTCATCCTCATATTACAGCGTTTTCTATACATCAATTCTTAATTAATCCCTAATTATTAGCAGGGATTCAGTCTCTTACAACGAAATTAACATAACTATATAGTATTCTTTCTAACCATATAAATAGCTTTCTCTATACTACCCATTATACTAAAACATTCATTCTAAAAAACTTTTTATGAGGTGAAAACATGAACAAAACAGAATTAGTTAAAAACGTGGCACAATCCGCTGATATTTCTCAAAAGGAAGCTTCTGCAGCGGTACAATCCGTATTTGACACAATTGCTACTGCATTACAATCTGGCGATAAAGTTCAATTAATCGGCTTTGGAACTTTTGAAGTGCGCGAAAGATCTGCTCGTACAGGACGTAACCCACAAACTGGCGAAGAAATTCAAATCGCTGCTGGTAAAGTGCCAGCATTTAAAGCGGGTAAAGAGTTAAAAGAAGCTGTTAAATAAACAAGAAACCAGCCATTTTATAGGCTGGTTTCTTGTTTATTTAAGTAATTCCTTTATATTCTCAGCGTGATACACTTCACAAATATAAAATATACATTTGCAGTTACTTACAATTTGATATTTTCTAGTTGGATACACATTCGCCGTAACAGAGCACCCATCAAACAATTCAATAATATTTCCAGAAGGCTGATATCCTTCGTATAATACGTTTCTTCTTACTTCCATCTTTTCTATAAGCTTTTCAACTGGAATATTTCCACTCTCTAATTCACTCTTAATTGTATTTGGTAAAAACGAAGTGTCCGCAAAAATTAGATTTTCAGATAACACTTTTCCTTTATAACTAACATTGGATACACGGTAAAGAAATGTTCCGTTTTTATCAAAGAAATTCTTTGCTTCTTTCGGGATGTACTGTCTATCAAGTACCTCTTGTTCGAGAACATCAAACTGAACTGTATCATTCAAAAGCTTTTCTAAAGCATGAATAGATGATGTATCTCCAGAAAATAAAATATTTTTAATTACTTGTACATTATAAGTGAATTCATTTGTTCTATTTTCCGCTACTAACATGAGGAACACCTCTTCTATAAGATTTTTTATTTAACTTATTTATAATTTAAAAGCGCTACTGCGTCTAACTGTGTAATTTCAGTTACTTCTTTACTAAATATTGCAATTGAAGCCATATAATCTACACTTGGCCTTATATCTTCCATCATTGTATTTTCTACTAATTCTTGCCTATCCTTAAAAACCAACAAATTTGGAGGGTCATTTGGAGCCGATACGGTAATATGGACTGGCGGAATCATTAGCCCTTCACCTGTCGCTTTTAACACTGCTTCTTTTCGAGTCCAATACGTTAAAAAACCTTCTATTTTCTGTTCATCTGGTAATTTCATAACTTGCGCTATTTCAAAGTCTGTTAATACGCCCTCTGCCATTTTCATAACATCTACATTTGGATTCATTTGTTCAACATCAACGCCTACAGGTACAGACTTTGTAAATGCCACAACAACCCACTCACCTGAATGTGAAACAGATAACTGCGGCATTCCTTCTGGTAATTGTGGTCTGCCATGTTGTAACTTACATACTGGACACATTCGATCAATTGGAACTTGAACTGGTAACATAGAAAGTATCTTTCCAAGAACTAATCTACTAATTACACAACCTATTATAAATCGTGCACGATCTACCGAATGATGATATGAATTTGCTTTCTCTCGTTCTACGTCATTTAGCAAATTGTAATGCCATGATTGTAGATCCGAAATTCTTGCCCACCATATTTGACAATCATTCTCACTAAGAGTCGGTACAGAATCTACAACTTTACTCTCTATCATGTAAACTCTCTCCTTCTAACAAACAATATCATTTTATTTCAAAAGAGTATTATTATTTTATAACTTATTCGTTTACAACTTCTTTCTCTTTTTGTAATACAGGTAATGGCTTTTTCTTCTTCTTTGACATTATCTCTTTATCAGAAATACGTAAAGAAAATAGTAATGCTACGAGTAAAAATAGTGCAGATCCAATTAATGCAGCTTGATAAGGCAAGAAATCTGCCTGTGCATTATTCTGTATTTCATTACTTCCAAACCAAGATAATATGCTAGCTAATACAGCAACTCCTATCGCTGAACCTAATCGATTTTGCACATTGAATATAGTCGTTGCTCTTCCCATAGAAGGTGGCATTATATTATTAAATGCAGAAAATTGAACTGCACCGACAGACTGCCCTAAGAAAATACCGATACCAAACAATAATGCCCGTATTTGCCATGGATTCGTATCGTGATTTACAAAACTTAATAAAACAAAGATAACCGCTGTACAAGCTAATCCAATAGAAATTACCTTGCGAGCTCCTAATTTCTTATATGACCATGGTACAATCTGTGACGATATCATTAATCCAATCGCCTCTGGGAATGTCGTAAGACCTGATTCCAGTGCGGAAACTCCTATTACATTTTGATACATAAGCGGAAAAACAAATAACATTCCTAGTAAACCAGCGGATGAAAACAATGAAATTAGACTCATTTTTCTAAAGACTGGTTCTTTTAACAAGCGTAAATCTAACATCGGTTGCTGTACTTTAAGTTCAACAATGATAAACAATGTAATAAATATAATCCCAGCTATTCCAGTACATATAATCTCTGGAGAACCCCAGCCTCTTGATGGACCTTGGCTAAGTGCATAGATAAGCATCGCAAATCCTGGTGCTGAAAGAACAAAACCGAGAGAATCAAAGCGACCAGCTGATTTTTCAATATGCTCTTTTAAAAATAGTAGACCGAATAGTAACGCTACGATTCCAAACGGTACATTAATATAAAATGCCCAACGCCAAGACATTTGATCTACAAAGAAACCCCCAATAATTGGTCCTACTGCCGGTGCGACAGCAATTGGTAATATAATAAACCGTGAAATTTTCGGCCTTTCCTCTGGTGAAAATGTTCGGAATAACATCGCCATCCCAACTGGTGTTAAAAGCCCCCCACCAGCACCTTGCATGATACGAAAAATATTCAATGAAGTAATATCGTTCGCTACTCCGCATAATGCAGACGCAGTTGTAAATACGAAAAGAGCGGTTAGAAATACTCTTTTCGTGCCGAAGCGATCTCCTAGCCAACCAGAAATCGGAAGGAAAACAGCTAAGCTAACTAAATACCCAACATTAACTGTCCCCATCGCAGATGGAGGAACTTGTAATTCTTTACTTATCGTTTGCAGTGCTACATTCACAATTGTTGCATCCATCGCAGCCATAAACATCGCTGTTATATATACGATACTTACAACTACCTTTGGATTTATTTTTTCCTTCATTATCGTTTTCCTACTAATATTTTTTCGCCAATTTGATTACTTTTTGGATTCAAATCTTCCCAGTTATTTTCAACATATTGTAAACAATCATTCCTACTAGCCTCTTCGTGTACGACATTCCAACCAATAGGTACATCGAGAAAGACAGGCCAGAGAGAATACTGACCTTCCTCGTTTTTTAATACTTTATATGTGTAATTATCATTTTCGAATGGATTCGTCATACTGTACTTACCCCTTTCTTTTCCTGCAAATATTTCGCCAGTACTTGTCCGATTTCTATAAGCGGACCCGGCTGACATAAATCTTTATGTCTACAATCAATATCGTGCTGCACAATTCCTCCGTCTAAATAATTTAGCCACGTATTTGGAGAAATAGGATCAAACCAGTCTGGTATAACAGTGGATCTAAAGAATAAAATATCTCCGTTATAAACTTTCGGTACATATTTCCCTAACAATCCTACTGAATTCACATATGTTTCTTTCAAATTCAAAATTGTCTCTTCTTCAAGACTTGCTAATGCACTTCCATCTTTACGAAGTATTTCAACTGCACTTTCCATCGTAAGTGGTTTTCCATCCATGTTATCTGGATCATATCCACCTAAAGCAAGTAATGCGATTAATGCTTCTTCTTCAGTAGGTGCTTCCGTATTCGGTAAAAAGTGACCAGGATAAGAATCCAGCATAACGAGTAATTCTACTTCTTCTCCTCCATTTTGTAGTTGCGCCGCCATTGCATGAACAACATTTCCTCCAAGCGACCAACCGAGTAAACGATATGGTCCGTGAGGCTGTATTTCACGAACGTGTTTTAAATAATCCGCGGCCATCTCCTCTAAACTTTTTGGAAGTTCTTCATTTTTAGCGATACCACGTGCTTGAACACCATAGATTGGATAATCTGTTCCTAAAGATTTCATAAGTCCTGCATAGCACCAACTTAATCCACCTGCTGGATGCACACAAAATAGTGGTAATTGGTCTCCGCTTGCTCGTAATGGAAGCAACACATCCAGTGCACTTTGACCATTTCCCATTTCAAGTCTTTCCGCAAGCCCTGCAACAGTAGGTGCTGCAAATAAAGTTCCAATATTTAATTCCACTCCAAGCGCTTCTTTAATTCTGCTCATAAGCTGCACTGCAAGAAGTGAATGACCACCAAGATCAAAGAATCCGTCATCAATTCCAATTTGAGGTACACTTAAAATCTCTGTAAATAAGTCACATAACATTTCTTCTTGCGGTGTTCTTGGTCCACGACTATAAGATGATGCGATAAATTCTGGAGCTGGCAATGCCTTTCTATCTAATTTACCGTTTGGTGTTAAAGGTAACTCATTTACTACTACAAAAGCGTATGGAACCATGTAATCTGGTAAACTACCTCCAGCATACTGACGCATTTCATTCGTATCGATTGTTTCATGATTTGATGCGACGATATAAGATACTAATCGTCTATCCCCTGGTTGATCTTCCCGTACAATAACGGCTACTTGCTCAATTTTAGGGTGTTTCATTATGACCGCTTCTATTTCCCCTAATTCAATTCGGAATCCACGAATTTTTATTTGGTGATCTGCACGCCCTATATAATCTAGCGTCCCATCTTTACGCCAACGCGCTAAGTCCCCTGTACGATACATTCTTGTACCCGGCTTACCAAAGGGATCTGCGATAAAGCGTTCTGCAGTTAAGCCCGCTCTTCCTAAATAGCCACGAGCAAGCCCAGCACCTGCAACATACATTTCTCCCACTACTCCAGGTGGCACTGGTTGTAAATAGTTGTCTAATACATATACTTTAAGGTCTGGTATACTGCAACCGATTAAACTATTCGCGCGTAAAGAAACAATATTCTCATCTAACTCAATATAACTAACATGTACTGTCGTCTCTGTAATACCGTACATATTAATAAGCTTTGGTGCGTTATGAGGATGTCGACTATACCAATCTTCTAATCGACTTAGCTCAAGCGCTTCTCCTCCAAAAACAACATATCGTAAAGATAATGTTTGACCAATTTCTTCATTTTCACGATCTGCTTGCATCAATTGATAGAAGGCTGATGGAGTTTGGTTTAAAACAGTTACCTTTTCTTTAACAAGAAGTTGTAAAAATTCTTTCGGCGAGCGACTTACAGTATGTGGTACTACGACTAGACGACCTCCATATAATAAAGGTCCCCAAATTTCCCAAACCGAGAAATCAAAAGCATAGGAATGGAACATCGTCCAAACATCTTCTGCGTCAAATTGGAACCAATGATCAGTTGCTCCTAAGAGTCTTACTACGTTTTGATGAGGTATCATAACGCCTTTCGGTCTACCTGTTGAGCCTGACGTATAAATAACGTAAGCAATATGTGAAGGCGATAGTGGCTTCATGCGCTCCATTTCATCAATATTATCTTCACTATATTTCACTATTTCTTTTATTACTTTTTCATTATCGACTAAAATTTTCAGTTCCTCATCACATTCAATTTCCACATCTGAATTTGTTAAAACACATGATGGTTTCGCATCGTGGAGCATAAATGAAATACGTTCAGACGGGTAATCTGGATCTAATGGAAGATAACCTGCTCCCGCTTTAAGAACCGCAAGTAAACTCACAACCATATCTAAAGATCTCGGCATTGCTAATGCAACAAGTTGATCAGGACCGACTCCTTTTGCTATTAGCAATCGAGCTATTTTATTCGCTTTTTTATTCAATTCTTCATAAGTTAATTTTTCATCTTCAAAGACGACAGCAATAGAATTTGGATTTATATAAGCCTGTTTTTCAAATAATTGTGGTAATGTCATTTCTGGTACAATTTGAAAACCACCATTCCACTTTTCTAACACTGTATTTTTCTCTGCTAAAGTTAATATTTCTAATCTACCAATAGATTGATCCTGATTTTTCGCCGCATCGTCTAATAACAGAATGTATCTTTCTATTAATTTTTGAATCGTTTCACGTTTATATAGATCAGTACTAAACTCTAACAATCCGTGTAAGCCATTTGGAGTACCATCAACTCCGTTACTCTCGCTAATTTCAAATGTTAGATCAAATTTCGCAGAGCCAACGCTTTGAATTTCAAGGTTCGCTTCTATATCCGGAGCGTCAAAGGTTGCTTCTGGCGTATTTTGGAAGGCTAACATAACTTGAAACAGCGGATGACTATTTCGAGTACGTACTGGGTTTAATACTTCAACAAGTCGTTCGAATGGAACATCTTGATTTTCATAAGCTGCAAGATTTACTTGCTTCACTCTATTCAATAGTTCTTTAAAACTTGGATCTCCTGATGTATTTGTACGTAACACTATTGTATTTACAAATAACCCAACTATATTTGATAGTGCATCGTCATTTCTTCCAGCAATCGGACTTCCAATTGGTATATCAGTACCTGCGCCTAATCTTGTAAATAGTGCACTAAGTCCTGCTTGTAACACCATAAACAAACTAACTCCGTTTTTCCGTGCAAGCTCTACTAACCTATTATGCATAACTGCATCTATTTGAAAATGAATTGTTTCTCCTCGGTAACTCGTTTCAATTGGACGCTGGTAATCTATAGGTAACTCCAATTGATCTGGTAAACCCTTTAGCTCTTGTTTCCAAAAATCTAATTGTGTTGAAATGAGACTCTCTCGTGTAGCTTCATCACCTAGCAATCGCTGTTGCCAAAGTGCATAATCTGCGTATTGAACTGGAAGTGTCTCCAGCTGTGCTTTGTCACCTTGACATCGAGCTTTATACGCCGCTGTAAAATCTCTCGTTAACGGTTGTAATGACCAACCATCCCCTACAATATGGTGCAATAGTATTAGTAATACATGTTCGTTTTCATTCACTGTAAATAGTTGCAAACGAACTGCTGGTTCCATATCAAGATTAAAGCTATATCTTACCGCCTCTGCAAGCACACTTTCTAATTCATCTTTACACGTTCTTGTTATAATCATTTCTAAATTTAAATTTTCCATATCTAAAATTTCCTGATAGGAACTACCTAATACGTTAGGGAAAATCGTTCTAAGCGTCTCATGTTTCTCAACTACATCATAAAAGGCACCTTGCAATGCTTCCTCGTTCAACTTTCCAGAAATCCGAATGACTAACGGAATATTATAAGTAGGGCTTGGACCTTCTAAGCAATTTAAGAACCATAGCCTACGCTGTGCAAATGAAAGTGGAACTTCATTTGGTCTGCTTACTTTCTTAATAGCTGGTCTTGCACTTTTTGCTTGATCCAATTGTTTCGCTAGTTCCGCAACAGTTGGCGATTCAAATAATTTTCCAATTCCTAATTCGACACTTAACGTTTCACGAATTCTTGCCATTAAACGAGATGCAAGAAGCGAATGGCCTCCCATTTCAAAGAAATTATCATCAATGCTAATACGAGAAACACCAAGTATTTCTGCAAATAAATCACATAATATTTCTTCTTTCGGGTTTCTAGCAACTCTCTCCTTATTCATTTCATTAAAATCAGGAGCTGGTAATTTCTTTCTATCAACCTTTCCATTTGGTGTTAATGGTAATTCTTCTAACAACACAAACGCTGAAGGTACCATATAATTCGCTAAACTTTCTGAAACATAAGAACGAATTTCTGCAAAGTTAATTGTATCCTTCTCTTCAGCAACGATATACGCAATAATTCGTTTATCATTTGGGCGATCTTCTCGTACCATTACTACTGCTTGTTTAATATTTTCATGTCGTTGTAATACCGTTTCAATTTCAGCTAATTCAATTCGGAAACCACGGATTTTTATTTGATGATCTGCTCGGCTCACGTATTCCAGCACACCATCGTTACGCCATTTCACAAGATCACCTGTGCGGTACATGCGCTTCCCTCGTTCTCCAAAAGGATTTGCAACAAATCGTTCGGCCGTTAACTCTGGTTTTCCTAAATAGCCGTTCGCAAGTCCTTCTCCGGCAATATATAGTTCGCCAATTACTTCAGGTGGTACTGGTTGTAACCCTGCATCTAATACATACACGTCTGTATTCCAAATCGGTTTTCCAATAGGAGGTATACCAATTTCATTATCGTCGATGGTCTTGAAAGTAGACCAAATTGTCGTTTCTGTTGGTCCATATAAGTTTGTAATAGAGCAACCTAATTCTTTTAATGTATTTGCTAAATGAGCTGGAAGTGCTTCACCACCAACAAGCACTTTTAGCCCTTGTAGTCTCTCTGGATATTCCATTACTAACGCCTGCCAAAGTGTCGGTGTAGCTTGCATAATTGTCGCTCTTTCTTCTTGTAACAATGCCGTTAACGCAGATGGTTCTTGAATTACTTCTTTTTGTGCGATTGTTAAACTTGCACCACTAATAAGAGGTAAATAAATTTCTAGTGCAGAAATATCAAACGCAAACGTTGTAACTGCTACTAAATGATCGTTTTCATGTAATGAAAACATATCGTCCATAGCCAATAAAAAGTTACTTAAAGCTCTCATAGGAACAATTACACCTTTTGGATTTCCGGTTGACCCTGAAGTATAAATTGTATACGCAGGCTTTAAAAGTGATTCATCATTTCTACATGGTAAATTCATATGAGAATATGCTCTTAATGCTATTTCTATTTCTTCACGATCTAATTCGATTTTTTTCATATCATTTTCTACAACTAAAGCAGATGAAACAGATGAATGTGTGATAATACAAACTGGTTTTGCATCATTTACTATATAATTGATTCGCTCAGCTGGATATTCTGGATCTATTGGTAAATACGCTGCACCAGCCTTTAAAACTGCTAGCATGCTAACTACCATTTCTATTGATCTTGGAAATACTAAAGCTACAAACTGATTTGGTCCTATTCCTTCTTCTACTAAATAGTGCGCCAGTTTATTTGCTCGTTCATTTAGCTCATTATACGTAAAGTCTACTCCGTTACACGTAACCGCTATTTTACTTGGATTTTTTTGTACTTGTTTTTCAAATAATGTAGGTAAAGAGATTAACTCTTCAGCTTCTTTAGTTTCATTCCATTCCATTAGGACTTTATGATTTTCTTCAGGAAGAGTAATGTTTATGCTTCCAATCGGCTCGTCTTTTGGATTAGCATTTATCACAAATTCTAATAACTTCATAAATCTCTCTTTATGTAACGCCAGTTCCGTGCCATTATATACTTCCGGATTCGCATCAAAATGAATCATTAACTCATTTTCATCGAAACGTTTATAAACATTTATCGATAAATCATCGACAGGTCCTGCTGATAAATTATGTGCAATACCACGATTCCCAGCAAAGTTAAGCCCATAATCAAAAGGCATAACATTCACTAACGGCCCAAATAACCTTTGATTTTCACCTAGTAACTTTAAGTCTCTTCTTAATTCCTCATGACGATATTTATGATGACGACGTACGTCTCGGATTTCTTTAGAAACTTGCTGTAATAATTCCGCAAGAGTTATATTTGGAGTTACAGTGAGACGAAGTGGTACTAAATTCATTACCATACTCGGTGTATAAATAGATGCTGAACCTAGGCGCCCCATCATCGGTAAACCTAAAACAATTTCATTTGCACCTGTTAATTTATGCAGATAAATACTTGTTATAGCGACAATAAATTCCGGCCAATTTGTTAACGAAATATTAATATCTTCTAGTAAAGTTTTCGTGCTAGAACTTGATAAATAGGCTGTTTCTCGTAAAAATCCATTTGATGTTCTCGGCGCTCGTTCTGCTAAACTTATGACATCCGGTTCATCTGCAAACTTTTCTAACCAAAAAGTACGATCTTCCTGAAATTGTTTAGACTCACGATACTCCATATCTTCTTGTACAATTTTTGCAAGAGAACCAAATGGCTTTTCATTCTTTCTTGTTTCTTCTATAAGTGATGTATACTCTTTCGCTACCTTTTGGCTAAGAAGTGAAAATCCATAGCCATCCATCACAATGTGATGGATGCGCTGATACCAAAAGAAACGATTATTTTCAACTTGAATAAGTGCTTCAGTAAATAATGTATCTGTTTTCAAATCGACTGGCATAGATAAATCATTTTTCATCCATACTTTAGCAGCTTCTTCAGGATTCTCTTCTTTACGAGCGTCAATAAAATGCATATGAAAATTTGACGATTTCTCAATAACTTGCCATGGGCCCATTTCATCCTCTTCGAAACGAACATGTAGTGCTTCTGCTTCTGATACAACTTTACGTACTGCTAATTCAAAAATTTCTTGATTAATATTTCCGCTTATTTCAACATACTCCCCAGTATTATAAATCGGATTAAGCGGATCTAATTGCTGTGCAAACCACATACCAGTCTGCGCAGATGATAACGAATGACGAATCTTTTGACTATTAGGCATTCTTTACTACCCCTTTATTATGTAGTCTATATTAAAGTACATGTTCTGTTTGCGGAGATAATAAGCGGTACCAATCAACAACAGTTGGGCTCTCTGCTAAATCCGCAAAAGTGATTTCTTTTCCTTCGCGACGCCACTTCTCTACTAAACTCATAATTCTGACCGAATCAAGTCCTCTATTTAATAAATCTTCATCAGTCTCAACACTTTCTACTGGTTCACGAAGTAATTGTGCAACTAGTTCATGTACTTCCTGTAAAGTGATCATTTCACTCTTATCGCCTTTTTCATTTTGTAACTCTTTTAACAGTAAGTTGGTTGATGTCGTCACTGCACATCTATTAGATGCATACTGTAATGCTTGTTTATGATGCTCTAGTGAAAAATCAGCAACTGCATCTGCTACAAAGAACGGCTCTATACCATCCATAAATGCTTCGCAAGCTGTTAAAAGGCAGCCGATATGCGCATAAATACCGCAAATAATAAGTTGATCTCTTCCTTGTTCATTTAAAATTTCTAATAGATTTGTCTTTTTAAATGCACTATACCTCCATTTTGTTAAAAATATATCATCCTCATCAGGAGTAAGTTCACTGACAATTTTCTTTTTATCTGGTCCAGCAGGAATACCGTCCCCCCAGAAATCTTGTAATAACCCTCGTTGTTCTAACGTTTGTCCACCTGGTTGTGCTGTATAAACAACTGGTATACCAAGTTCCTTACATTTTTCTCTTATCACCTTAATATTTGAAATAAGTTCTACTTTTGGTGATTCTTTATCGCTATATGCATCAAGAAAATATTCTTGCATGTCATGGATTAGAAGAACCGCACGTTTCGGATCTGGCGTCCAGTTCACTTTATTTTTTGGTAGTTCTGATTCAACTGGCATTTTGTATACTGAAATAGATGGGATAGCCATCTAATCACTTCCTTCCAATTTTTATATTTTTTATATTTTTTATATTTTTTATTGTTTTACCGTAATAAGTTTTTCAGTAATGACTTTACGTAACTCTTTTTTGCTTACCTTTCCAACACCTGTTTGCGGGAATGATTCAATAAATTCAATTCGATCTGGAATCTTATAAGCTGCTATACCGCGTTCTCTTAAAAACATTTTTAATTCGCTTATTGTTGGAGCTTGTCCTCGAGCTATAACAAAGGCACAAGTACGTTCTCCTAAATAATCATCAGGCATTGATACAATGGCTACATCATGTACTGCATCATGTGCTAATAAATGATTTTCAACTTCTTCCGCAGCAACTTTCTCACCACCACGGTTAATTTGATCTTTATCCCTACCTTCTACAATGATGTAACCTTGTTCATTTACTTTCACAAGATCTCCTGTGCGATAAAATCCATCTTTAGTAAATGACCTTTCATTATGCTCTGCCGCTTTATAATAACCACGAATTGTATATGGCCCTCTTGTTAATAAACTTCCTACTTCACCAGGTTGTACATCGTTATCATTTTCATCAACAACCCTTACTTCGTCGTATGTAGACATCGGTCTACCTTGCGTATGAATAATAATTTCTTCAGGATCATTTAATCTTGTGTAATTTACTAAACCTTCTGCCATACCGAATACTTGCTGTAACGTACATCCAAATGTAGGGCGTATACGTTTTGCAACCTCAGCGCTAAATTTCGCACCACCTACTTGAATCACTTCTAAGCTCGATAAATCATTATTACGAGAAGATGCAGCATCAAGCCATATCATTGCTAATGGCGGAACGAGAGCAGTAATCGTAACTTTTTCTTTTTCAATAAGTGCAAATGCCTCATCTGGACTACCTCCAGTTGCTAGCACTACTTTTCCACCCGCATAGAAAGTTCCAAATGTTCCAGGAGAACTCATCGGGTAATTATGTGCTACCGGAAGAACTGCCATATAGACGCTCTCTGTATTCAAATTACAAATTTCAGCACTAACACGTAAACTATAAATATAATCATCATGTGTTCGAGGAATTAATTTAGAAAGTCCCGTGGTCCCCCCTGATAATTGGAGAAACGCGACATCACTTGGCTGAACGTCTGGTAATGGAACGGAATCTATATATAGATCATTTATGTTTAGAAACTCTTCTTCTTCTCCCACTACAATTACATGTTGTAAAGTTGGCACTTTCTCTTTCACTTCTCTTGCTAGTTTTCGATAATCAAAACCGAGAGCTTTCTCTGAAATAACGTAAGCACTCGCCTCACCAAACTCACAAAAATAACTAATTTCACTGCTTCGATGTGAAGGTAGTGCAAAGACAGGAAGTGCTCCAATTCGAAATAGCGCAAAACATATTTCGAAAAACTCGATAACGTTAGGTAATTGGATTACAACTCGATCCTCTTGCTTTATTCCTAAGTTCAGTAAACCTGACGCTAAGCGATCTACTTTTTTATCAAGCTCACTATACGTTATATGCGTATTACCACTTACAACCGCAATTTGATCTCCATATTTTTCAGCACGCTCTCTTAAGACCCCGCCAAATGTTTCACCAAGCCAACACCCTTCCTCTCGATAGTGATCGGCAAATTCTTTTGGCCATTTTGTATAACCTGTTAGCATTCTTTCTTCCCCCTATTCTTCATTCAATGAGCTATCATTCAAACCTAAAGCTTTCAGCATCGTTTGGAATTTAGCTGAAGTTTCTGCTAACTCATCTTCTGGTTTTGACTCAGCAACAACTCCCGCTCCTGCAAATAGTCGAAGTGTATTTTCTTGCACTTCAGCGCAACGAATTGTAACAATCCATTCACCATCTCCACTTAAATCGCTCCACCCTAGCATTCCTGTAAAGAATTCACGGTCAAATGGCTCAATTTTTTGAATCGCCTCTCTCGCTTCTTCCATTGGCGTTCCGCAAACTGCTGGCGTAGGATGAAGTGCAATTGCTAATTCCAAAGAAGTAATATTCGGATCCTTTAGTTCACCTTTCACTTCTGTGGACAAATGCCACATCGCTTCACTATGAATAACAGATGGTTTTTCTGGAACATGTAATGTGTGACAGTATGGACGAAGCGCAGCAGCAACCGCTTCTACTACTACCGCATGTTCATGTAAATCTTTTGGAGAAGAAAGTAATTCCTCTGCTCTTCTTTTATCTTCTACTGGATTATCACTACGCGGTCTTGAACCTGCTAACGGATTAGAAATAACTTGCATACCATTACGTGAAACGAGTAATTCAGGGCTTGCCCCAATTAATGTCTTATTATTCTCGTTTTCATCTTTCGGTAAATTAACAGCAAATGTATAACCGTGCTTATTATGCTCTGCTAATTCTCGAAGAAGTTTTTGCTTATTAATCTTTTCGGAAGATTTAACATCTAACGATCTGGATAGAACGATTTTCTTTAAATCTCCGTCTTGTATTTTTTCAATTCCTTGCTTCACACCATTCATATACACTTCCGGATCTGGTACAGGCGTCATTTCAAATGTTAAGTTCTCATTTGTTTCAAGCTGATTTGTTGTATCTAATTGTAATCGTTCTGATATTCTGCTATATTCTGGTACGGTAAGTTGCACTTCTTTTCTACGATCAAATGGCAAAGCACCGACAACGATAGGATTCGGATTTCCAGCTTGTTTTGCATTACGTAATACTGCCTGTACTAGTTCTGGAAAACTTTCAATTTCACGATGTTTTACTGTAGTAAACTCTCCTTCTGTCAATATCGTTCGAGTTGGTGAAGCGAAAAAGAACGAAGATTCAGTCTTATAATCTTCTAATAATTGTTCTGACAGTTCCTTTACAGCCGTAAGTTCATTCATAGTATAGTAGCCCCCTATTTTTTATTAAACGCCTAATGTAGCTCCGCCATCGACACATAAATTGTGCATTGTAATGTGACTTGCTTTATCAGAAGCTAAAAACAATACCGCTTCGGCAATTTCTGAAGGCTGTGCAATTTTTTGTAATGGTATACCGAGTCTATATGTACTTTGAGAACCAGCAATGATATTTTTTGCTCCATTCTCATCAGCCCATAGTAACCGTTGCATTTCAGTTTCAGTTGAACCTGGAGAAACTAAGTTACAGCGAATGTTATATGCTGCAAGTTCTAATCCTAAACACTTCATAAACATCGTCGTTGCAGCTTTGGATGCCGCATACGCAGCCATCTCCATTCTCGGGGTATTTGCTGCATTTGAACCAACTGTAACAATTACCCCTGACTTTCTTTGCATCATACGTTTACTTACCGCTCGGGACATATAGAAAACTCCTGTAGCATTTACAGAGAATGTTTTATTCCAATCTTCATCACTTAAAGAGTGAATTGCTCCCATACGTAAAACCCCTGCAACATTTACTAATATATCTATCGGCGCTATATCATTTTCAATACCGTTTACCATATTTTCAACAGCGGTACTATCACTCACATCTAAACGAAACGTTTTCAGGTGTGTTTCCTTTAATTCATTTTCATTTAAGTGAACATTTAACCCCTCTTCATTTTGATCAACCGCAATAACTGTAGCTCCTCTTTCTAAAAACATTTTGGCAACAACACTACCTATACCTCGGGCTGCACCTGTTACTAAAACCGTTTTTCCAACAAATTCCCCTAAGTTCATTTCCTCTATCCTTTCACTTGAAAATTAATCTAATTAACCAAATTTGATAACGATTATCATTATCAATGTAAAAAATAATACACTTACTAAACTAATTGGTCAAGTGTACTTTCCATCAAAATATTATTCATTGATAATGTTTTTCATTTAATATTCTTACACCTAAATGATAATCTTTCTCAATAAACTTGTCAACCTATTTTTATTTTTCAGATAAAAAATTTTAGTACTTCTCAATGCAATTACATCTAAAAGTAGTAATAAACACGTACATTAAACATTTAATTCCTACTCCTCTTTGTAAAATTAAAGAAGATAAACTATAGATACCCTCATTTACAAATCCTTACCAAAAAATCGAGTATATACTTTCTCAACATTTTTCTGAAAATATCGAGAAAGTATATCTTGCAATTATTGATGTATGTCGTGTTTATAATTTAAGATTTAATAAGTAGTTCGAATATAATGTTTCATTTTTTAATATTCCAATATAATCCAAACGAATACTTTACTCACTTTTTGCCTCAAGAAAATTCCACAAGTTGTTATTCATAGAAAAAGCACCCTATTTAATAGGGTGCTTTTTCTAATCAAAGAGCTATAGAAGATTTATATATTTATGCTACACTGCGATAGTCTTCTTCTTGTTCTTTATTCTGTTTAGGTGCTTGAATTAAAATTGCGATAATAAATGATACGACACATAATACGCCGATCACCATGAATGTTGGTTTGAATCCACCTAGAAGCGCACCGATAAAGGAACCTGCAAGCGCTCCAAATCCAAATCCTTGATACACAATTCCATAGTTCTTACTATGGTTTTTCATACCGTAGAAATCACCAACAATAGCTGGGAAAATCGTAATATTTCCACCAAAGCAAAACGCTACACTTGCTACACATACGAAGTAGATACCGTAATTTAAATCTACAAAACTTAGAACTAAGACTGAACTTGCCATAACAACAAAAGTACCAGTAACGATTTTTAAACGACCGATTTTATCTGATAACGGTCCTAGAATAATACGACCTAATGTATTGAAGATTGCAACCATAGCCACCGCATTAGCTGCTGTTGCTGCGCTAAGTCCTACAAGTTGAACACCAATATCTTTTACCATACCAATTAAGTATAAGCCACTCATACATGATGTAAATAACATAATAAATAATAAGTATACTTGTTTTGTGCCTAACATTTCTTTCGTTGTATATTCGTGAGTTTTTGTCTCATGAACTGCACCTTGATCTGCAGCTTGATGGATTAAACAAGCTCCAAGGACAATCATAGCTGTAACAATTAACCCCCAGTATATAAATGCTTGTGATACTCCAACTGATTCAATTAACTGTGCATTAACGTATTTAAAGATTAAGCTACCTGAACCATATGCAGAAACAGAAATACCAGCAATTAAACCTTTACGCTTTGGAAACCACTTTATTAAATTGGATAATGAAGTGATATACGCTGTACCATCTGCATAACCTACAACAACTCCTGCTAGTACATACAGCAATATTAATGAGGAAGCTTGTGAGCTAAGTACTAATCCTAGCCCTAATGCTAGTCCAGCTATCATAATAAGTTTACGAAGTCCCCATTTTTCTTGCAATTTACTTGCAAATAAAGTTGAAAATGCTAAGGAAAGACTAGTAATTGAGAAAGTTATAGCAACTGCGTTAAGACTCCAACCGTATTTACTAACTAAAGGCTGATTGAATAAACTCCATGTATATATTGTTCCAAGCCCCATTTGTACGATGACTGTGCCAAGTACAACTAGCCATGGATTAACATTTGATTTTTTCATACCTTTTCGCCTCCTCTTTCTATTTCAATGCTGTTCGCTAAATTTACTTTTTTTATGTTCATATTGACCACCTCTTTTGATTTAACACCTTCATTGTATAAGATGTCACCGCTTATGTAAGCACTTACAAGATAGAGCGTCAAATATATGGAATCAGTTACAGAAAACGAAGGACGAAATACAAAAAACGAATTATTAAATACGTAAATAGCTATTATCATGTTTCGCATCCATACGACTTACAGCTGTTTTAACATCTTCTTTTATAAAAATTATGTCTCAAGTTATATCATGGCTAGATTACAAAATTTTGATTTTCCTATACAACTAAAAAAACTATTTTTACACTACGATGCATTTTATTTTTTATAAAATAAAAAATTTTTTATTGATAAACAAAACTAAATATTCACTAATATATCTATACGTGGTTTAATATATATAATAAAAAAATAATTCTGTCTTTAATAAGGAGGTACTATGAAAGCAAACGTAGGGGATACTATACTTTTTCACCGAAATAATTTAAAGATTACAGGATCTGTACTAAAACTATATACTGAATCGGTCTTAGTTGAAATTACAGATGTAAGCGGTGGTACTTTTGAATTTGATCGAACAATTGTAAATCATAAAAACTATAAAATTTTAAATAAGAATACATAAAACAACAAAAAATAGCCCCTGCTTACCAGCAGCGGCTATTTTATATGAAAATACTTCATTAGTTTATATATCCTAAAACACTTACAATCTTACTCGCTTTTAAATTATTAATGTGATAATAAATTTCTAAGCCCCTTCTCTCAGCTCGTAACACTTTACCTTTCATTTTTGATAAATGTTGCGAAACAGTCGATTGTGGAATATTTAGTAATTCTGTTAATTGCGTTACATTACAAGTTTTTCTCGTACTTAATTCATTTACAATTTGTAATCGGATTGGGTGAGCCATAATTTTTAAAATATCTACATCTTCTTCTGAAACTAAACTTTTTCTCATTTCACTCGTATATGTTGTCATAAGACATTCCCCTTTTATGTGAATTTCTCTTATTTATATCTATTTCCAAAATATTTAAAACTCCGACGAGAAACCTTTATATAAAAATAATAGAATTTTAAATTTTTAAAAACAGAATGAAATACAATTCACTTTATTTATTTGGTACATATACATAATACAATGTTAATATGTGCTCTATGTGAAGTTAGCATATATTTATAATGAAGATTTTTCAAACAATTCACATCTAACTATATACTTCCTCATAACACTATCCAGTGATTTTAACATATTTTAGGCATTTGTATATACTATCTACAAAATAAATGTTGTTTAGGAGGAATTCAAATGCCAACAATGTTACAAGAAGAAGTTGAAGAAGCGCGCGAAACATATGTCAGTCGTATCATTTTGGTCGGTGGATCAGCTTTATTTTTAGTCGGTGGTGTTATCTCGGCAATTTCGGCCTTTAAAACTTATAATCGATTGGAAAATACACCGCCTTCTACTGATAACTCCTAAGAATAACAAACAAATGCCACCTCTATAAAGAGATGGCATTTGTTTTATCATAAGTTCTATAGTAGAAACTCGCAAAGAATGCTTTAAATATGAATTATAATTGAACTTACTTCACCACAAACCTCGTCTGACTACAACCATCCTTCTGCTTCGTTACTTCTAATACAGCTGGCATTGCGTTTTTCAGCTCTTGAACGTGTGAAATAACACCGATAAATCGGCCTGATTTTTGTAAGTCAATTAAGGCGTCTACCGCTTTTGTTAATGATTCCTCGTCTAATGAACCAAAGCCTTCGTCGATAAACATCGTTTCGATGGAAATACCGCCTTCATATGCTTGAATGACGTCTGCCATCCCGAGCGCTAAGCAAAGCGATGCATTAAATTTCTCGCCGCCAGATAATGTTTTTACATCGCGTGTTTGGCCAGTATATGCGTCGTATACATCTAATCCTAATCCACTTTGACGATTTCTCTTTTCAACTCGTTCACTTCGTTTTAAATAAAATTGTCCATTTGATAATTTACGTAATCGTTCGTTTGCAATTTGAACAATTTGTTCTAAATACTCAATTAAGATGTAGCGTTCAAATGATATACGGCTTTCGTTATCACCTTTCATTACTTCATATAAATCAACAAGTTCTTGGAAAGCTTTTTCTTCCTCATGAATTTGCTCATCAATACGTCTAATATTTTCATGTAAACCAGAAATATATGTTACTGCATTTTGCGCACGTTGACGCTTTTCTTTAATGATATCAAGATTTATTTCTAAATCTTTTATATGTTCACCTAACGCTGTAATATCCATATACTCTTTATCTTTTAATTCCGCACGTAACTCTTCAATTTGTTTTGCAAGTACTTCAAGAGATGAATAATAGCTTTGAATTTCTTTTTGTAACATCTCCATCTCAGCATCATTTAATTTAGCTTCTTTATACGTAGATTGATCTGTAAATCCGCTCTGTTCAAGCTCTTTCATAAAGCGCACGAAAGTCTCTTCTTTCTTCAATTTTGTACTTTCAAATTGATTAGAAGCACTTTCCTGTTCTGCTTGAATTCGTATATTTTCATTTTGCCAATGTTGATACGCTTCCTGCACTTTCTTCCATTCTTCCTCCATTAATTTGAGTTCATGCATAGCTTGGTCAAACTGTACTTTCCAAGATTGGACTGTTTGTAAGTTTTCAGGAATATTTTTCTTATCATGTTCATATGACGTACGAAGCTGCATACACTCCATTTCTATACGGTGCTGCTCTGTTTCTACCTCACGCTGTTGCTTCTGAAGTGCATCCACTTTTTCTTCTACGCTTTTTATATTCACAGCAATTTGCTTACGCGTTTCTTCGCTTGCTTTTAACGTATTCACTTCAGTTACTAATTGTTTTCCCTTTTGAACAAGCGCACTATATGTTTCAGCTAATTCTTCAGAGCGATAACCTCGCTTCTTAACCTCCTCTATTACTTGCTCATATTGAAGATGATAGAAATTCCATTTCTCCTCTAATTGAACATGTAATTTTTCAGCAACATTCTTCTTATCTCTTAAATCATTTAACTCTTTTTCATCGATTGCATCACTTTGCTCTGTAGCTTTTTTCGGATGGTCCGCACTCCCACATACTGGACAAGATTCGCCATCATGTAGATGAAGAGCTAATATTCCAGCTTGTTCACTTAACCAGCGACGTTCCATATTTTCATATGCGTTCACTGCCATTTGCATCTTATTATATGCCGCTTCTTTTTCTTGCTCGAATTTTTGTTTTTCTTGCCAAACATCATATGCTTGCTTTAAAACTTTTGCATCTTCTCGCATATTCGTTAGTTCTTCTACTTTATCTACATATTGCTCAAGTGCTTGTTCTAATTGCTGTAATTCACCAGACATTTGCTGTTTTTGACTTGTATGCTCGTCTAATTGTCGCTCTAAGTTGTGCATACCTTCTTTTAATTTCCCTACTTGAATTTCTGCATTTTGTAAATTCAACTGTTTCTCAGCTAATGATGCAATAATCGGTTGTAATTCTTCTAACCTTTGAACAAGTTTTTTTGCATTTTCTCTCTCAGGCTCTTTATTTTTTACTGCTTCATATTTCTCCTGAGCTAGTTCAAAGCTATTCGTTATATTATCTTTTTTGGCGATTATCTGTTTTAACAAACTTTCAGCCTTCTGCTCATTTTGTATTGCTTCTTCGTACCATTGTTCAAATGGTAATAAGCGCTTCGCTTCTTCCGCACGTTTAAAAGATGTTTCTTTCATTTCAATAACTGTACGGTTTTCTTGTAAAATATTATATTTCTCATTCTTTTGTTGTAAATCTATAAATTTCTCATTTACAGATTTCGCTGCATGAAAACGTATTTCAGCATCCTTTAATTGCTTCGTTTGAACTTCTTGTTCTACTTGTAATTGCTCAACTTCTGCCTTATACACATCTGTTTCTTGTTCTAATACTTCTACTACTTGATGCGTATTTACATGTTCTTGTTCTACTAATATCTCTAATAATGATCCATCTCGGATTGGTAATTTAAAAACATTACGGAAGTATAACTCTCGCTCTTTCTGTTTTTCTTGTAAGACGTCTTTCCATTGTTTTCGTTTTTGATCAAGTAATTCACGCATTAACTTATAACGATCCGTTTTAAAAATACGACGCAAAATTTCTTCTTTGTTTTCTGTCTCAGATGTTAATAGTTTTCGGAATTCCCCTTGCGGTAACATAACAATTTGGCTAAATTGATGTTTACTTAAACCAATTAAATCTTCCACTTTTTTATTTACATCCGTTACATGAAAACGATCAACGGCTGGAACCTTCTCTTCACCAATCACTTCATATAATTCTACTGCATGTCCCGTAATCGTCTTGTTCCCTTGTTTTTTATGTCCAAGTTGTCGTTTTATTTCATAACGTTTCCCTTTTAGTTGAAAGGTTAGTTCTACACTAGTATACATATTATCATCAGCAAATTGACTGCGCAGCATGCTCGTATCACTACGTTCTTCTCCGCTTGCCTCACCATATAACACATAACAAATTGCATCAAAAATCGTTGTCTTTCCAGCCCCTGTATTACCAGAAATGGCGAAAATACGATGATCTCCAAGATTATTAAAATCGATTACTTCTTTCTGTTTATATGGCCCAAATGCTGTCATAATAAGCTGAATCGGTCTCATCCTCGTTCACCTTCCCGTTCTTGCACTGTTTGTAGTACCTCTACAAATAGACGTTCTTTCTCTTCTGATAAATCTAAGCCTTTCATTTCTTTATAAAAAGCCTTTAATAGCGATAGATCATCCGTTTTATGTCTTGAAACTGTTACTTCATTTGACTCTGTGAACTCTCGTCTTTGAATAGATCTTTCAACATGCATTGCATTTGGATATACAGAGCGTATTTTTTCCATTGGCTGCAAGACAGGATTTTCATCTAATAATTTTACAAACACGTAATCTTCACTTATTGGATGTTGTAATAATTCATCTATTTTTGCTTCTACTGTTCGCATTTTACGGCGTGGTGTAAGTAACCTTTTTTCAATTGTTACTTCACCTTGCTCGGCTAGTTCTACAATATAATATCCTTTTTTATGTTTTTCTTCAGAAATAGAATATGCAAGTGGCGAACCTGAATATCGAATTGTCTCATTACGTACGAAATGCGCTTGATGTAAATGTCCAAGCGCTGTGTAATGAAACTTATCAAAATAATGACTATTTACGTATTCAGCACCACCAATTGAAAGTGGTCGTTCTGCATCACTTGTATTCTCCTCAGCTTCTCCCGCAGAAGTTACAAATGCATGACCTACAAATATATGTCTAGCTTCTTTATCCATCGTTTCAGAAAGCTCATTCATAAAAATACGCATCGCATCATCATGAGAACGTACGTCTTCATTTTTCAATACATGTCTAACTATGCTTGGATCAGCATATGGAACGAGATGGAAGTGAACCTCACCATGTTCATCATTTAATATAATTGGATTATATGGAAATTGAAATTGCCCCACAATAAATAAACCTTGTTTCTTCATTAAACTACTACCAAAATGAATACGATCAGGACTATCATGGTTACCTGCAACCGCAATAACTGGTGTTTGTAAATCAATCACTATTTTTTGTAACACATCATTTAATAAGTCTACTGCTTCTGTTGGTGGAATTGCTCGGTCGTATAAATCGCCTGCAATAATTACAGCATCTGGTTTTTCTTCTTCAACAGCTTGTACAAACTGATCTAATACAATCTTTTGATCTTCAGTCATATACACGCCATGAACAAGTTTTCCTAAATGCCAATCCGCTGTATGAAATAACTTCATATTGTTCTGCTCCTTTTAATTTACTGATTTTAGTGATACGAGTTGATAGTTTATAGTAGTTTTTCCGTTCTCCCACTCTAACTTTTGTATCATTGCACTACCAATTCTTTCTTCATTTGATTTATATAAAGGTAATATTTCTTGAACTGTAAATAAGTGATAACCATCCAATTTTAATTGAAATATGTTTTCTTCTATATGTAACCTTACTTCTTTTTCATTTGAAATAATTTTTGTGTGCATCTCAAATTTCATGATAGATACAACCCCTTTTTCTAATCTCTACACTATTAATAGTATATTGGCTATGCAAGATTGACAAGTAAATACACGGTAAAGTACATACTTTTCTATCGCTATATGTTTTTTATTTTTCACATATAATACGGTATGTGAAATTTTATTCGTTACAAAAATAAAAATGTCTCATGTGACATCTTTATTTTTGTATAAAGTCTTTCATTACATAATATAAAACTGTAATTAAAACGATCGCTACAAAAAATGAAAATACTGCGACAATGTACCCATCTTTATTTAATAGAAGGCAAAAAGAAATAGATATGATAAAAATCGGAAATACAAGTCGTACTTTATCCTTCACTTCCTCTGTCGTATCTGTATGATGAAAAAACTGAGTTATCCCTATCATTAAAGAAGACAAAATAATCACCGACAACAGTAAAGGTCCTGGCATTCCGATTTCTCCTTTCTCTATTTCTAATGAAAAGCAATTTTTCTTTTATCATAATCATTTCAAATACCCTTTTTAAGATGATTATGTACAATTTACACCTATATAATAGCGTGTTTATCATGATAACTTCAAATAATTACAATTACAGTAATGTTGTAATATTCATTTTCAACCTCCGAAATCCTGCAAATATAACTCGTCAAAATATGCATTGGGCAAATTAACATGTATCGCCAACTTTAGACAAAGTTTATAAAGGACATTTCAGTACGTATCAAGAATTAAGAATAAGAAGATATGTAAGGGAGGATGAATTATGACTGAACACGTTTTATTTTCTGTTAGTGAAAGCGGAGTTGCATCAATTACTTTAAACCGCCCAAAAGCACTTAATTCTTTATCTTATGACATGTTACAACCAATTGGGCATAAACTGAAAGAATGGGAAAATGACGAGCGAATTGCGCTTATCGTATTAAAAGGAGCTGGCACAAAAGGTTTTTGTGCAGGCGGCGACATTAAAACTCTTTATGAAGCACATTCAAATGAAGCTGCATTACAGCATGCGGAACGTTTTTTTGAAGAAGAGTATGAAATTGATACATATATTTATCAATATAAAAAACCAATCATCGCTTGTTTAGATGGAATTGTAATGGGCGGTGGTGTCGGTCTTACAAATGGTGCGAAATATCGAATTGTAACTGAGCGTACGAAATGGGCAATGCCCGAAATGAATATCGGCTTCTTCCCAGACGTCGGTGCTGCTTATTTCTTAAATAAAGCTCCAGGGTTTGCCGGCCGCTATGTTGCTTTAACGGCATCTATTTTAAAAGCTTCAGACGTATTATTTATAAACGCTGCTGATTACTTTATGACATCTGATTCATTACCAAATTTCCTTACTGAACTTGAAAGTGTAAATTGGCATAAAGAAGATGATGTACATACTAATTTAAAAGAAGTCATTCGTACATTTGCAACTGCTCCAAGCTTAGAAAGCGAACTTGCTTCTTCATTAGAAGAAATGAATTCACACTTTGCATTCGATACAATTGAAGAAATCATCCAATCATTGGAGAAAGATCAAGGTTCCTTTGCTTTAAAAACGAAAGAAACGCTATTATCAAAATCCCCTATTTCGTTAAAAGTAACATTAAAACAGTTTATTGACGGACAAGATAAGTCCGTTGAAGAATGTTTTGCTACCGACCTTGTACTTGCTAAAAATTTCATGAGACATGCAGATTTCTTCGAAGGAGTACGCTCTGTTGTCGTTGATAAAGATCAAAATCCGAATTATAAATATAAGCAGTTAAGTGATGTTTCAGAAGAAGATGTAAATCGATTCTTTAACTTACTTAATGCATAAAGTGAAACTTTAATAAGTGGGGGGCATCCCCGTTCATACAGGATAAATCTGAGGCTATATAGTCGTGTAATTACGCGACTATATAGCTTCTTTCTCATTTAATAATTTTTAATAAAATTTAATTTTATTAAATCGAAATATGTGCTACACTATTTTTAATCAAATATTCTAAAAATAAAAAGGAGGAGCGACTATGATTGAAAATTTTTTTCTTTTCATCATTATGTCTATTTGTCTAATTATTTTACCTGGTCCAGATACAGCAATGGCCACGAAAAACACATTAGTTGCCGGTAAGATGGGTGGAGTAAAAACAGTGTTCGGCACATGTATTGCACTTTTGATTCATACGTTAGCAGCAGTAATCGGACTATCCGCACTTATTGTAAAGTCAGCTCTTTTATTCTCTATTTTCAAGTACGTTGGAGCTCTATATTTAATTTATATTGGTATTAAAGCCCTTTTAGCAGTAAGAAATAAAGAAAGTGTTGATACAGCAGATATACCTTTAAATCATGAAGACGAACACTCTTCTTGCTTTCGCCAAGGGTTTCTTACAAATTTATTAAACCCGAAAGTAGCAGTCTTCTTTTTAACCTTTTTACCGCAATTTTTAAATCCAAATCATAATACGTTTATCCAACTTCTCGTAATGGGCCTTACTTACCTCGTTTTAACAGTTATTTGGTTCGCTTTTTATATATTTTTAATCGATAAAATTAGTGCTTTTATGAAAAAACCGAAGACGCAACGTTATATTCAAGGGTTAACAGGAATCGTCTTAATTGGTTTTGGTATTAAACTAGCTTTTGAAAAAAATAATTAACAAAACGAAAACCACCACTATTCTTAGTGGTGGTTTTCATTTAATAACCGATTTGGCTATCTACTCTTTATTAAAACCAGCGCTCAGTTACAACTTTTTTACGTGTATAGAATTGTACACCATCTGTACCATTTGTACCTAAATCACCAAAGAAGGAAGCTTTATTTCCTGCAAATGCGAAGAATGCCATTGGTGCTGGAACGTTTACGTTTACACCGATCATACCAGCATCGATATTATCACGGAACGTTTGTGCATGCTTACCGTTTGACGTATAAATAACTGCACCATTTGCAAATTTAGATTGATTTGTTAGTTTAATACCTTCTTCTAAATCTTTAACTCTTACAATGCTTAATACTGGAGCGAAAATTTCATCTTGCCAAATTTTCATTTCTTGATTTACACCGTCAAAGATTGTCGCACCTACAAAGTAACCTTCTCCAACTTCTTCCTTAATTTTGCGGCCATCTACTAATAAAGTAGCCCCATCTGCTACACCGCTATTAATATAGCCTAGTACACGCTCTTTATGAGATTCACGAATTAATGGTCCAACATAATTTTCTTCGTGGAAACCATCACCTACTTTTAACTTCTTCGTCTCTGCTACTAGTACGTCGATGAATTCATCAGCAATTTCATCTACTACCGCTACTACTGAACATGCCATGCAGCGCTCTCCACTACTTGCGAATGCAGACCCAATCACACCTTGTACGGTTTTCTCAAGATTGCAATCTGGCATTACAATCGCATGGTTTTTCGCACCAGCTAACGCTTGTACACGTTTCCCGTGTTTCGTACCTGTTTCATAAACGTAACGAGCTACCGGCTCAGATCCAACGAACGAAACAGCTTGAATATCTTTATTTTCTAAAATGCTATTTACAACATCTTTTCCGCCTTGTACTAAATTTAATACTCCTTTTGGAAAACCAGCTTCATAGAATAACTCTACAAGTCGCTCCGCTAAAAGTGGCGTTCTTTCAGATGTTTTTAATACGAATGTATTACCACAAGCAATTGCAAGTGGGAACATCCATAATGGAATCATCATTGGGAAGTTAAACGGTGTAATACCCGCAACAACTCCAATTGGATAGCGCCAAATCGATCCATCAATGCCGCTTGCAATATTCGGTAGAGCTTGTCCCATCATTAAATTTGGTGCTGATGTTGCAAGTTCTACCGCTTCAATACCACGCTGCACTTCACCAGTTGCATCTGTTAATGTTTTACCATTTTCAAGCGTTATGATTTTTGCAAGCTCTTCTTTATTTTCTTGTAAAAGCTGTAAATATTTATACAATTGTCTTGAACGGTTCGGAACTGGTACTTTAGACCATGTTTCGTAAGCTGCTTTTGCCGCTTCAACAGCTTTTTCAACATCTTCTTTCGGAGATAGTGGAACGTAAGCGATAATTTTTCCAGTCGCCGGATTTGGAACTGCTTCTACTTCTGTACCAGTAGATTCTACCCACTCACCATTAATATGATTTTTTACTCGTTTAATTTCAGTTGTAATCATTATATTCTCTCCTTTTTTATGATGTATTTACGTCTATTATTTTTGATTAGAAATTAATTGTTCACTCACTTTCTTATATAAAGCTGCCATATCGTTTTCACCATACCCAGCTTCACTTGCTTCTTCATATACATTTAATAGCATTTCGCTTACTGGTAAGTGAAGTTCGCTTTCTTTCGCTAAATCTACTGCAAATCCTAAATCTTTCTTTAATAAATTCACAGTAAAGCCTGGCTCGTAGTTTTCTGATGCAATGAAGCTTTTATAATTGCGCTCATAAATTCTACTTTGACCGTAACTTACATTTAAAATATCAAACATTTTATCTAAATCCATATTATTCTTTTTCGCTAATGTTAAAGCTTCACTTACGCCAGCTGTATAAAAACCAATTAATAGGTTATTAATTAATTTAACTGTTGTACCACTATCAATCTGCTCACTAACATGGAAAACATTCGCTCCTAGTACGCTCATGATAGATTCCGTTTTCTCATATACTTCTTTCGATCCACCAACCATAAACGTTAATGTACGGTTTTCGGCTCCAATTACTCCACCACTAACAGGTGCTGCTAAAAAGTCTACTTTCTTTTCCTTCGCAGATTCCTCTAACTGTTTGTTTAACTGTGGAGATACAGTACTTGTATCAATTAAAACTACATTCGAGTGACTATTTTCAAATAATCCTTCTTCGCCAAAATATACCGCTTCAACAGCACGAGGTGAAGGTAAACTTGTAAAAATCACATCACATGTTTCTGCTAGTTTTGAAATCGATAATCCAATAATTCCTCCTTCTTTTTCAAAGGAAGCTTCAGCCTCTTTATTTAAATCCACGCCATACACTGTGTAATTTGATTTGACTAAATTTTTAGACATCGGAAGACCCATGTTACCTAAACCGATAAAACCAATCTTTTTCATATCGCTTTCCTCCTATTTACACAATATACTTTCCGCGATTTATAATAGCTTTCGCAATTTCTCTCTTTTTTGTAAATACGTTCGTGTATAAAGGCACTAATAATTGACGAATTTCAGTTAAAATCACATGTCTATCTTGTTCTTCTGTGACAGCCGCTGAAAGTATAGAGATCGCCGCTTCTTCTACTTTGCGATAGCCTTCTTCACAAATAACGTCAGTTATCATTTGTTTCGTACGCTCTTTCTCTTCACCATTTTTTCTAATGGCTTTACTCGTACGTAAAAATGCTGATTCCATGACGTACACGTCCGTTAACATATTTGATAATACACGTGAATATTCTTGCTCTTGATCAATTTTTAATCCTGGAGTTTTAGAGAGCGTTTTCAAAGATTGTTTCAACAATTTTTTCGCTAATAAAATGTAACGATGGTTTCTTTCGACATTTGCTACATCAATCTCTACTTCTGTATCTTCAATTTGTTCCATTTGCTTCATTAACATTTTGGCAACTGTTAATCTATTAATTTCGTTCGTTCCTTCAAAAATACGACTAATTCTAGCATCACGATATAATCGTTCTACCTCGTACTCTTGCATATAACCGTAACCACCATGAATTTGTACAGCTTCATCTACGATATGACCTAGTGTTTCAGAAGCATTTACTTTATTAAGTGCACATTCAATTGCAAATTGAGACATTTTCTTCATAAGATCTTCATCACTCTCATGAATTGCTGCGTCAATTACACCCGCTGTACGATAAGCTGCACTTTCTGCACCATATGTAGCAATGATCATATTTGCAATTTTCTCTTGAATCATCGTAAAATCTACTAATTCCTTTTGGAACTGTTTTCGCTCTTTTCCATATTGAACCGACAAACCAATTGCTTGTTTTGCTGTTCCAATATTTCCAAAAGCAAGCTTAAGTCTAGCGAAGTTAAGAATATTAAGAGCTACGTGATGCCCTTTCCCAACTTCCCCTAAAACATTTTCTGCAGGGATGACAACATCTTCTAAAATAAGAGTAGCGGTTGATGAGCCTTTAATCCCCATTTTCTTTTCTTCTAGTCCAATAGATACACCTTCACATGTTCTTTCGACAATAAACGCTGTCATTCCTTTATTTGTCTTCGCAAAAACAACGTATACATCTGCCATATGAGCATTTGTAATCCACTGCTTCTCACCATTCAACTTCCAAGCAGTACCATCTTCATTTAATACTGCACTCGTTTTTGCACTTAAAGCATCAGAGCCAGCATTCGGTTCAGTTAGAGCATAAGCCCCAATCCATTCTCCAGACGCAATTTTCGGCAAATATTTTTCTTTTTGTTCTTTCGTTCCGTAATATATGTAAGGCAATGTACCTACACCTGCGTGTATATTAAATGAAACGCTAAATGCACCAGCGTATCCCATTTTTTCTGCTACAAGCCCTGAAACTGCCTTTCCTAACTCAAATCCACCGTACTGTTCTGGGACCTCGATACTTAATAATCCAAGTTCTCCAGCTTTCTCAAATAATTGACGAGAAACTTCATAGTTATGTTGTTCAATATTCTCCATTTGTGGAACAATTTCTTGTTTAACGAATTGTTCTGTCGTTTTTGCGATTAAATCTTCATCTCCTGAAAAATCTTCTGGCGTAAAGAAACTATGATTCACATCTTTATTAAGTGAAAAAAATTCATCCCACGGTAACTTCGTTTTCTCCATCTGAATCCCCCTATCATTTCGGCCTTATTTTCTACTTCATATGCTCGTCTACGATGAGTGGAATATCTTATTTTTGAAAACAGAAGGCGATGAATATTCACATCAAGCAGTTCTTTTTGCCAAAGATGTATTCTCATCGCCTTAGTTGTTTTATCTATTGATCCTCTGATAATACTGTTTTTGCAATTCCAGTATCTAATTCTTCAAAGTCATGATATGAAATTGTTTCATATAACTCACTTCTCGTTTGCATACTTGAAAGTGCATCTTTTTGAGAACCTGTTTCCTTAATTAAAGTAAACACATTCTCATATGCTTTCGCTGCAACACGAAGTGAAGTTACAGGATATATAACTATTTGGAAGCCCATATTCGCAAATTCCTCTGCACTATAATATGGCGTTTTTCCGAATTCAGTCATATTCGCAAGTAAAGGTGCATTTACTTTACTATTAAATAGACGGAACTCTTCTTCTGATTGAAGTGCTTCAGGGAATATCGCATCTGCACCTGCTTTAACATAGGCGTTCGCTCTTTCGATCGCTTCATCTAAACCTTCTACACCGCGAGCATCTGTACGTGCCACAATATACAAGCTTGGTGCAACTTCTTTAATTGTTTTAATCTTTTGAACTAATTCTTCTGTCGTAACGAGTTTCTTACCATTTAAATGTCCACATTTTTTTGGTAATTGTTGATCTTCAATTTGAACAGCTGCAACTTTCGCTTCTACCATTTCTACCGCTGTTCTCGCTACGTTAAGAACACCGCCAAATCCTGTATCAATATCAACAAGAACTGGTAAGTCTGTAGCTCTTACTAGATCTCTTGCTCTCTCTGCTACTTCAGTAGACGTAACGATTCCTAAATCAGGTAGTCCTTTACTTGCAGTATAAGCAGCTCCTGATAAATAAAGAGCTGAAAATCCTGTATTTCTCGCAACTAAAGCTGCCATTGCATCATGAGCACCTGGAATTTGCAAAATTTCATTTGCTTCTACTAAAGCTCGGAAGCGATTCGCAAGCTCCTCTTGTGTTGACTGTTTATTCACAACCCAAGCCATTCTAAATTCCCCCTATTATTAATTTAAGAATAGATCTACAAATTCGTTTACATTCATATTTTCTAGTTTCTCTTCATTTAAACAAGCTTCATGAATTTGTTCTTGTTGCTTACTAGAATAATGACCTGCCATATTTGCAGTGAATTTTTGAACAACTTTTGGAATTGCTTCGTCTCTACGGAAACGGTGACCAAGTGGATATTCACATTCCACGTTTTCTGTTACAGTGCCATCTTTGAAATGGACTTGAACAGCGTTGGCGATTGAGCGCTTGTTCGGGTCAAGGTAATCTAAACTGTACTGTTTGTTTTCAACAACAACCATCTTATTACGTAATTCATCTACACGTGGATCATTTGCTACTGCATCCTCATAATCGTCCGCAACGATATCTCCTTTTAATAAACCAATTGCCGTAATGTATTGTAAGCAATGATCACGATCAGCTGGGTTATTTAATGGACCTTCTTTATCAATAATACGGATTGCTGATTCATGAGTTGTAATTGTAATATGATCAATTTCTTCTAATCTTTCTTTAATTTCTGGATGTAATTTCACAGCACACTCTGCAGCAGTTTGTGCATGGAACTCTGCTGGATATGAAACTTTAAATAATACATTTTCCATTACATATGACTCTAATGGTCTCGCTAACTTTAATTCTTGTTTATTAAATAATACATCTTGGAATCCCCAGCCTGGTGCAGATAAAGCTGTTGGATAACCCATTTCACCTTTTAGAGCAGTCATTGCAAGATGAACACCACGGCTTGTTGCATCACCTGCTGCCCATGATTTACGTGAGCCAGTATTTGGTGCATGACGATATGTACGAAGACTAGAATTATCAATCCATGCATGTGACAATGCATTAAAGATTTCTTCACGTGTTCCGCCAAGCATTTTTGCAACTACAGCAGTTGTTGCTACTTTTACATATAATACGTGGTCAAGACCAACACGGTTTAAGCTGTTTTCTAAAGCAAGTACACCTTGAATTTCATGTGCTTTAATCATCATTTCTAGTACTTCACGTACTTTTAATGGTTCTTTTCCTTCTGAGATACGAACACGGCTAATATAATCTGCAACTGCTAAAATTCCGCCTAAATTATCAGATGGATGTCCCCACTCTGCTGCAAGCCAAGTATCGTTATAGTCTAACCAACGGATCATACATCCGATATTAAATGCACCTTTCACTGGATCAAGTACATATGACGTACCTGGTACACGTGTACCATTTGGCACGATTGTTCCTGGAACAACTGGTCCTAGTAATTTCGTACATTCTGGATATTGTAATGCTAAAATTCCGCATCCAAGCGTATCAAGCAAGACGTAACGAGCAGTACTGAATGCTTCTGCACTAGTTACCTCTTTATTTAATACATAATCCGCAATTTCTTCTAATAATGCATCTTTTTGTTTAATTTCATTTGTTTTAATCATGCTATTCTTCCCTTTCTGTCGAAAATTCGTTATTATTAATGATGGGTGTCGGTCAAACACCCATCTGGCGGGCGGCGCAAACAACTCCCCAGTTGTTCTTATTTACTAAGTACATGTCGCTCGCCAATGTAATTTACACGTGGACGGAACAATCGATTGTTCGTATGTTGCTCAATTACGTGCGCACATAGGCCCACTGTTCTAGAGCTAAAGAAGATTGGTGTGTAAAGTTGAATTGGGATACCAAGCATCCAATATACTGGAGCTGCATAATAATCAAGGTTTGGATAAATTCCTTTTTCCTTCTCCATAATCTTTTCTCCAGCTTCACACATTTCATATAGTGTATAATCACCTTTTACATCACATAACTGCTTTAAAGCTTCCTTCATCATCAGTGCTCTTGGATCCATCTTCTTCATGTACACACGATGTCCAAAGCCCATAATTTTTTCTTTGTTATATAGTTTCTTCTGTAGCAACTCTTCAAACTTCTCAACATTACCAGCTTCTAAAAGCATGTACATAACGGCTTCGTTTGCACCGCCGTGTAAGCTACCTTTTAAAGATGCAACTGCACCTGTTAAAGCACCATATAAGTCGGATTGCGTTGATGCAATAACGCGCGCTGTAAATGTAGAGTTTGGCATTTCATGTTCACTATATAAAACAAGGGAACGATCAAAGATCTTCTCCTCAAGTTCAGTTGGTTTTTTACCTGTTAACATATAGAAGAAATTCGCGCTATATGATAATTCTTTAAGAGGTTCGATTGGGTCTTCATTATTTAAAATATGATAGCTATTCGCTACAATGTTTGGTACTTTACTCAATAATTTGTACCCGCGGCTTTTGTTTACCTCTAACGAGCGGTTTTCGATATCATTATCGTAACCAGCTAATGCGGAAACACCTGTACGCAATCCATCCATCGGGTGCGTTTCTTTCGGTAATGCCTTTAATACGTTGAATACACCTTCTGGTACCGCGTATTCTTCTTTTAATTTCTTTTCAAGTGTTGCTTTTTCATCCTCATTTGGTAGATGTTCTTCCAATAAAAGGTGCACAATGTCTAAATACTCTTTTGTTTTTGAGAGTTCGATTAAATCATACCCTTGAATTACAATTTCACCTTTCACTGTGTCAAGAAACGAGATCTTCGTCTCCGCTGCCACTATACCATCTAATCCCGGGGAAAATTTTTCTTCAGCTTTCATCATTATTTCCTCCAATCCTAATAGATCTTCGTGCACATAACTGTAAGCCTTTACAATACTGTGAAACTACATTTCTATTTCAATGTATCAGAGTTTTTAGAAGATTTCAATTTATTTTATAATGATATGTTTCCTATACTTTTACCGATGTAACAATACAGTTTTTCAAAAATAATTTTCATATTTTATAAAGAAAGGACAGACTTCTTTGCGTGTCTTATTAAAACAAAATATAAGGATGACTCAGAAAATCCCATAGAATATATCATTTATCCGATTTTCTTAAGAAAATAAAAAAAACGAGTTGTATACATATACAACTCGTTTCTACATGATATTTATTTCACTATCTCATCAATATAATTCTTATATAAAACTTATTTATTTTTGAAAAAGTTATTATTTTACATAATTAAATTGAATTTCTTCCGTTTCCTCATAGTAACATTCAACTAAATGATAGTTTTTAAAGTACTAAAGATTAGAAACATCCCCTAAAATAGAATGTCTTCTTTCTCAACTGATACGAGTTCCCCATCTGTGATTTCTCAGAAACTATCCCTAAAGAATAGTCAGGCTGAATTGAACTATAAATATGTTATCCTTTAGCCATTGCAAATCGTTACGTTCAATTGAAATTTTCATCTTTGTTTCTCCTGTTTACGCAAATTCTTTTTTACCTAATCGCTGTTTTACAAAAACGACAAAAATAATTAAAGCAAGTAATCCTGAAATTGCACTACCTGCAAATAAAATACGGTAACCAAACATTTGCGAAACAAATCCAAGTAAAATCGCACCAAGTCCAATCCCTAGATCAAATGCGGTAAAGAACGAAGCGTTAGCAACTCCTCTTTTACTCGGATCAACAATTGTAATCATCGCTGCTTGCAATGCCGGCTGCGCTGAACCGAATCCAACACCGTATAATGCAGCGGCAATAATTACACCCATTAAACTATTTGAAAGTGTTAATACAACTATTGCGATAATAGTAATGCATAGTGCC
Source organism: Bacillus sp. BC08 (assembly GCF_054326875.1). Taxonomy (NCBI): domain Bacteria; kingdom Bacillati; phylum Bacillota; class Bacilli; order Caryophanales; family Bacillaceae; genus Bacillus; species Bacillus sp. BC08. Next base: position 816,253 of record NZ_JBTGPA010000031.1, read on the forward strand.
GGGAGTATGATAAATACTTCACCATACTTATCTAATAGTTTTCCTGAAATTGGTCGTACAATTGTTAAAGCAACTGCATATACAAGAAAGAATGTCCCAGGATTCACATCAATTGATGATGCAAATAGCGGTAAAAATGTCGTAATCCCTCCATATGCAAATGATAAAAAGAAAACAACAATCGTAATTGTTAAAACCGATTTTTCAAACAACTGCATTTTCCCTTTTTCTTTTTGAGGTGTGAATGGCATTTTCGTCATGAACGATAATAGGACTGCCATAAAGGATAAAAGAGTTGCTAACAAGAATAGACCGTGAAATGAATAATGTTGTACAACCGATAATCCAATCATTGGACCGATTGCCATTGCAATTGTCATAGCCATCCCGTACCACCCCATCCCTTCACCACGGCGGGAATCTGGAATAATATCAGTTATCGCTGTTCCAACAGCTGTTGTAGAAACAGCCCATGTTACTCCATGAATAACCCGCAAAACAGCTAAAAGGACAATAGTCGACGCTAAATTATACGAATACATCGTTATCCCAAAAAAGATGAGTCCGAAAATAATAAAAGATCTTCTACCATATTGATCTAACATTCCTCCGATAATCGGTCGTATTACAACTGCTGCTATTGTAAACATTCCCATCATGAGTCCAACTTGTGATTCATTGCCACCTATCTCTTTAATAAAGAGCGGGAGCGTTGGAACTAGTAAATAAAATCCTGTAAATAAAAATAACATTGCGAAAGTCATTTGAATAAATGATTTCGTCCATAATCGTTCCATTAAAATTCCTCCATAAACACGTATGTTCTTTCAATTACCACCTCCATTTTACATTTTCTTAATCCCTTTTCCCTCCGTAAATAGACGTATCTTTTATAATAAATGGTCCACTACCAATTTAAATTGGTCTTACAACTTTATACGCATACCTTAGCCTAAAGTCCTATCTATATGTACCTTTATATGTGTGAAAAGAATATACTACTTTATTATCACAACTTAGGAGTGATTATTTTATGTGGGTACCTTCAAGAGTAACAGTCGTCGTTCCTTCGACTCCTGGGATACACGTTCCAGCCGTTCATACAGCTAGTTCCGATGTAGGAATTGAACTTCCTGCAACTTGGCAACAATATCAAATTCCCGGTCAAGTTACTCCCTCATTTTGGCATCATGGCGCACATCCAAGTAGTACTACCTTTCAAAGCCACGGTTATCCTCCGTTACCTCAATCTCAAGTTTTTTATCATTTCCCTTCAATTTATTTTCAAAATTTCTATGGTACTTTTAATATTTAAAATACATTGTCTCATAGCTACTGCATTTAAAAGAAAAAAGCACTTAAGATTGTAATGTTTACAAATCTTAAGTGCTTTTTAATGTTTTTCATAAAATTTTCTTATTGTCCATTATTAGCAGGGGCCTCTCCTGCATTACCGCCAGTCGCTGGTGGAGTTGTATTCCCTTGGCCTCCTCCATTATTTGCTGGAGGTGTCGTATTTCCTTGGCCTCCTCCGTTATTTGCTGGAGGTGTTGTATTTCCTTGGTCTCCTCCGTTATTTGCTGGAGGTGTTGTATTTCCTTGGCCTCCTCCGTTATTTGCTGGAGGTGTCGTATTTCCTTGACCTCCTCCATTATTTGCTGGAGGTGTCGTTCCTTGACCATTACCATTATTTTGTTCATTTTGTTTCTTTTCTTCTTCTTGTTTCTTTTGCTCTTCTAGTTTCTTTTCTTCTTCTTGCTTCTTAAGTTCCTCTTGTTGCTTTTGTTCTTCTTGTTTTTTCAGTTCTTCTTGTTTCTTTTCTTCTTCTTGCTTTTTCTCGTCTTCAGTTTTTTGTTGCTGGTCTTGTTTTGGTTTTTCTGTCGTGTCCGGTACGCTCGTATTTGGAGAAGAATCACGTTTTTCACCTTTTATACGTAGCTCACTACCTTCTTGAATAACAGTACTTGGCATTTTAAAGCGTGATTTATCAGTAGCCATTTCACTCATCATTTCTTTAAAGATCAACTGTGCAATTTTTGTATTTTTACTACTAATATACTCGTCTTTACCATCTTTCATATACCCAGTCCATACTGCCATCGTATACTGCGGTGTATAACCTGCAAACCAACTATCACGAGTTGCACTTTCTGGAATGTTAAATTTCGCTAATTGTTTTGAATCATAGTTTGTTGTACCCGTCTTACCAGCTACGTCTAAAGAACTAATATTTGCTGCTGTACCAGTACCTGATGTTACTACTGAGCGAAGCATATCAGTAATCATATATGCTGTAGAATCAGCTATAACTTGTTTTGGTTTTTGCTCAAAACTTTGTGATTTGCCGTCTGGATAAACTATTTTCTTAACAAAATGTGGTTTTGCATACTTTCCACCATTACCAAATGTCGCATAAGCACCCGCCATTTCAGTTGGTGATACTTCGTTTGTACCAATCGCTGTAGATTCTTTCGGTGTTGAATCAAATGTAATACCTAATTTCTCAGAGAATTCTTTTGATTTATTAAGTCCTACTTCTTTTGCAGTTTTAACTGCTGGAACGTTACGTGACATTTTTAACGCTTCACGCATAGTAATTGGACCTAAATGAGTTCTGTCCGCATTTCGAAGCTCTTGTCCAGTTGAATATTTAAATGGAGAATCATCAATTTGATGATACGTAGCCCATTTTAAGTATTCAATTGCAGGACCGTAATCAAAGATTGGCTTCATAGTTGAACCAGCTGCGCGATCTAATTCAATCGCCATATTATGTCCTTTAAATACTGCTTTATTTTCACCGCGTCCACTACCTATAGCACGAACTTCACCAGTTTTCGTATCCATAAATGTGAAAGCACCTTGGAATTTATCATTTGGATAATTAATAATATTTGTATTTAAAATATTGTCAGCTAATTTCTGTGCTTTTGGATCCAAAGTTGTATGAATTTCTAAACCATCAGAGCCAATATTAGCATCAGGCAATTCTTTTTCTACTTCTTTCACAACTGCATCCATAAATGCAGGGTATGGCATTGCTTGAAGTTCAGTTGCAGGTTTAAGACCCTCTGTTACTGAAACTTTCGATGCTTCTTCCATTTCTGCCTTCGTAATATAGCCATGTCGATTCATTAATTTTAGTACAACATCTCTTCTTTCTGTTGCCTTTTGAACATTTTCTTTTTTCGTTGGATCATAGTTATTTGGAGCTTTTGGTAACCCTGCAAGCATCGCAACCTCTGGTAATGTTAAATCTTTCAATTCTTTACCATAATAGTTTTGTGCTGCTGTTGCGATTCCATATGAACGATTTCCTAAATTAATTTTATTTAAATACATTTCTAAAATTTCATGTTTTGAATATTGTTGTTCTAGCTTATACGCTAAATATATTTCCTGAACCTTACGTTTTGATGTTTTTTCCATCGATAAGAAGTAGTTTTTAATAACTTGCTGTGTTATCGTACTTCCACCTTGTGAACCGTAATCTCCTTTAAGACTCACCAAAACAGCACGGGCAGTACCTTTAAAGTCTACTCCGCTATGCTCGTAAAAACGTGCATCTTCTGTTGCTAAAAATGCATTTTCTACTAATTTAGGAATTTGATCATACGTAACATTCGTCCGTTTTTCTTTCCCGTATTCATATACCAAATCGCCATTTTTATCATAAATTTTTGAGGATAACGGATTAACAAGTTTTGCTTTCTCAAGTTTTGGTGCGTCCTTAATCATTACAAAAAAGGTAGCAACCCCCGCCACTAAACCAACAATACCAAGTAATAAACAAGTAATTAAAAACTTGCGAAAGAATGATGTTTTCCCTTTTGGTTTTTGTGTTTTAGAAGCTGGCTGTTTTTTCTTTTTAACTTGTCGTCGCTCCTCTCGAGAACGATAATTTTCTGACATGTTACTTTCTCCTGCCTTTCAATTCTCCCGTTGATTTACTTAAAAATATTGAGGTCACTTTCTAAAATGAATTTAATTAAGAAAGTATATTGACCTGGAGCATTCAATATTTTCCTAATTCACAGATTATAAATTTTAGAATGCTTCTTATACCAAGTATTTTCACTTCTATTTTTCTAATAATGCTGCCCCTTTAAGCATAGAATGTAAAAAGTGAATTTTTAATACCTCGTATAAATAATATACCTTTTTTTCAAATGGTCAATATTTTCTTATTTATAAATCAAAGGTGAAATAAAAATAGCACAACGATATGTACTTCGTGTGAACTTCTTTATAATTACGTATAACGAACATTTAATATATTGCATATAAGTATAATACCTCTTTAATTATAAAGATTTCAACACCACAACCTCAACATCTATAAGAAATTATTAAAAATGAAAAGCAAGGAGTTGCGTAATAATGGAATTATCTCCCGTGATTTCAAAAAATATAGTTGCTGTTGGCTATAATCCTTTTTCTATGATTTTACGCATTCAATTAAAGAATGGAATGTATGATTTCTTTAACGTGCCTGAAAACATTTACACCAGTTTATTAAGCGCACAATCTAAAACTAATTATCACAATACTTATATTAAAAATTCTTACCGCTATACCAAAATTTAAACTTAAACAGAATGAAAAAAGAAAGGCGGTAGTCCCCCTTTCTTTTTTCATTTCCCGATTTAGCTATCTTCTATCCCTCTTATTCATTTCATCATATGCTCGAATTTGTTTTTTTAAACGCCGATCTGCTTTTCTATCATGTACAACTAATATCGCATGTATAACTCCTGGAACCCAAAATATTAATGTTAATATGAAGTTAATTATTGCTTGAAATGGTTTGCCGCAAAATAATACGGCTACAGGTGGAAGAAGAATTGCCAACAAATACATCATCACTTAAAAACTCCTTGTTTTGTATTTTTCCTCTCTCTTTATACACTAATAAAACCAATTATCTTTGTATTTCATCTAATAACTGTTCTACTGTTATATATTCTATTCTAATGCAAAAAAACCTACTACTTCAACTTTTCTACTTATGTAAAATTGAAATTTTACATACCTCCTTTACATGAATAATTTCATATTTTCATTTTTTCTAATCTTTCTTCTTTCTCTATGATAGTTAATCCAATCGCTGAAATAGCAGTTCCTATCGCTTGTATCCAAACACCAATGAGTGCTATTATTCTCTCATTCTTCTTATCAACTATACTGTCTTCATGTTCTATTTCGTTCTTCGATAGATTAATAATACCTTGATACGCTTGAAGTCCAGCGCCTAAACTTTGCAAAGAATTGCCTAGTATTATTATTCTTTGTATCGCTTTCATCTGAAGCAAAGCTGCTTCTACTCCTAAAAAAGCTCCTATCGATTGCAAACTATTCCCGACAATAATGAGATAATCATTCTCTTTCAAGTGTTCATTTATATTGAAATATGTTCCTATTACATTTGATATATTCCCTAACGCTAATAACTCAATGCCCATTTTATCGAGCATTTCACTTTTATTCTCCAAACATATATTTTGATTTTCTCTTTCGCCTTCATCTTCGGTATCATTACTCGCTATAATTTGTAATATATACCCGAGGGCTTGTAATGAGCTTCCTACAATTACAAGATCTGATTCAACTTTCTCTTCTCCAATAAATCCTCTTGTCGCCCCAATAGCCGCCGTAAGATTTCCTCCTACTTGAAACCATGCTCCAGTCACTTTTAAACCGCTTGGATTCATTCTTATCACCTATTTAGAAATTTTCTACTGCTTTCGAAATACATAAATGACATCCTCTTTCTCATATTTATTTTCTACATGTAATTTTGTGCATTCTATAATGTTTTATAAATACAAAAAAGCACCTTTAAGGTACTTTTTTAGACAAAGTGTGTATCACTGAAAATATGCCCAGAATGTATATTTACATACATTCTGGGCATGTCAATGAAGATCCATTTTTATCTATTGTAATATTTAATATATACTTAATCGCATTACGTGACCACATTTCAGGTGTGGGTGATTCATTTACATACTGTGGTGCACATGAATATAGCATTGGAGTGCTAATGCTCCCACCTGGATCTAAAGCAACAACAGCCATACCATCGGGCAATTCAAGTGCCATAGATTTCGTGATACCTTCAATTGCAAACTTTGAGGCACAATATGGCGCCAGCTCAGCTTCTCCCTCTCGGCCCCAACTAGAACTCATATTAATAATCATTCCTTCTTTCCTAGCTACCATCGCTGGGACAAAAGCCCTAATTACATTTACTACACCATTTACGTTTACATTCATTACATTTTCGAATTCTTGAGCTGTTACTTTCCACAGTGGCGCATTTTTATTAACAATCGATGCATTATTTATTAACAAATCAGGTGCTCTATGTCTATGCAGTATATAATTTGCCCAACTACTTACTTGCTGGGAGTCTGAAACATCAATTATTTGAAAATCATGTATATTACCGTAATAATTTTTCAATTCTTCAATTTTATTTTTTGAACGCCCACAGCCATATATAGTCCATCCCAATTCATGAAATCGATCAACCATTGCACGACCTAATCCTTGTGTCACTCCTGTAATCATTACAATTTTTCCAATTTCATTTCGCTCCAAATATCTCTCCTCCTTTACAACATTTTACACTCTTCCTTTTCATTCAACCATTTACTAAAGTATCAACTCATTTCATACTTTAGAAGGAATTTTTATGTAAACAAAAAGAGTAACCATAACAGTTACTCTTACTTATATATCAAAAAATCATTATTTATTTCGTTATTGCTTTTATATTTCAGCTTCTTTTTCCCGTATTTCTTACACCGATACATATAAGCTACACCTAGATTACCTACTTTTGTTTAAATTCTCAATCTCATTTTGCAACTTTTTGAATTGTTCAAAATGCATAGTGATAGATTGACTATTTCCATAATCAACACTATGCTTCACAAATAAAACACCAGTGTCATGAAAAATTGCTTCCAGTTCTTTTCTGATGGATACTTTCATTATATGTGCTGTTTTAATGGCCGATAAAATTGCAATTTCATTAAACTTTAACTTTATTTCATTTGGACAAAATGCTTCTTCAACCAATATAACTTCATTGCTATAAATAAGTGCAACAAGATTACTTGATTTTGCATCTGTTAAATCTACTTTTTTTATAACATTATTCATTACATTTTGCCTCCTTTGATTTCGCATATATTAATTATACAATTATTTTTAAAAATTAATCGACCTTACATTAATTTTAACATACTTTTATTGTAGGATTAAGCTACACTTCAAACGTTTTACTATTCCACAATTTTTGTTACATGAACCATTTGGACTATAACACCATATAGTAGTATTAACAAATGATTGTAAAGCGGGTGAAAACTATGCCCTCAGTTGTAGGGAATTTAGTTGTACAAAATAGTAACGGTTCATTTAATTTAGGCGATTTCTACAATGTTTCTCCGAAAGAAAATACGAAGGCTTATAATGGATCTGGTGCTTCAAATGTTGGTTTTGTTGTTAATACTTTTAATGGTGTGAGCGCGACTAATACTTTTGATTCTGACCTTGCAGATCAAAACCAAGTAGGTACAGCTTAGTCCTATTTTTTTCATCGTACTGTTTAGGAATAATAAATTTGTCTATACTATAATCAGGCTGTTACACAGCTATTATTGATTTTTGGAGTACCCTATCTTTTTCTCCCTTTCCCTGGGGCTTAGCAGCTAGTATGAAGCTAGCTGCTTTTTCGTTTCATTTTTTCTGTTCCTCATCTAACAAAAATAAAAAGCTATAATTTAAATTTCAGCTTCCTTTACGTTATTTCAATAATATCTGTAGTATTAAATACGTAAGTTTTATAAAATGCGTCCGTACATATTACAATGCGCTTTAGCGGGTTTATATGCACAACTGTCATATAGCTTGTAAGTATGTAGCCATCTTCAAAATAGGTCACCAATATTTCTTTCTCAGACAATAATGACATTAATAATTTATCAGAAATTCTCTCTTTTGCTTCTTTTGTTAAGAGCGGTTTTTGTACTTTAAACTTCTCTCCAACAATCTTTCGCATACTTAATAACTGTTCCGACATTACTGTAAATGGAACCCATTCTCTTTCTGCTTTCTGCACCTTTACATCATTCATTTCTTTATCTCCTTGATCATTTATCCATTCCATTTCACATATATTGTTACTCAATTATTCTTTCATAATGCTAGGCTCATATTTCCCCCGCATTAACAGGTAGTAAAGCTCCCACCTCAAAATCGGTACATGTGAGGTATATAAGTCGAAAACCAACCGCTCGTAAACGTCAAATTAGTTAAAGTTACCAATAAATGGACGATAAGCACCTCACTGATTAATGTTTCACTTTATTTCTAATTCATATACTATCTGCATTCAAAAGAACACTCGTTCTAATTATACACGAACATATATTCTTTTGAAAAGAGATATAATTATATTTTTAACAAAATATAATTCAAATAATTTTCTTATACATTTATCCATCATTGATTTTCTTGATCAAATGAGTTTTTCACTTCCTATTTAATAGGAAGTAAACATATTTACTAAAGAAAGCGACTTCATACAAAATGAAGTCGCTTTTTTCTAATAACGTATTTTTCTATATTTATTTTTCTATCCTGACAAGTGTTCTTTCTGGAATCAAAATTTCATCAATTTTAAAATCATTTATTTTTAATTTTAATTCCCCCACTCGTTCCTTATCTAGGAGCAGATTATATCGTAAGATAAAAAGAAACAAATATTAGCCCCGGGAAATTTGTTATGAACGAAACAAAAGTGTTCAGCCTAACTTCTGACGGCAATTCATGTCCACCTGAATTGTTGGGCTTCACCCGTAACACAAATCAGATGGAGTCTATTTGCCGAAAAGGATAAAGCTAATAGCATTTTTTTAGCTTCTTTCTTCTCCTTTTCAGTTTGCCACTCATAAAGTTCAATGCACCAACTCGTTGAAACTTCATACGTGTAACTCGTTTGGAATTGAAACTCTTATACAATTTCAAGCATACTTTCATCTGAAAAACACGATCCCAAAACAATTACATCATTAAAATCTGGATCTGTTAACGGAATTTATACATTACAGCCTATATAACTTGCTAAACTCATTTTTACTCCTCCAATATTCGTATACAAAATACTTCATATGAACATTTATCTACTTGAATATAAAATCCCTGCCTAAACGAAAAAGTTTTAATTTTTCAAGTTTATTAACCAACTATAAATGAAAGCATATATTATAAAGAACGAACTCACAAAATTTAGGGAATTTATAACGGACCACAATTCGTTCCTTATGAATTTCTATGAAAAGAGGGGAATGTAAACACTCTCTTTTCGTACATACTGTATAAAACTATTTATAAATAATTGCCCCTAATTATTAAATATATTTTGGTTGTACTATTATATGTAACTCCCTCTCTGTTTCTGCTTTTTTTGGGTTACGAAAATACTCTAATTCGTACTTTAATACTTCATACTCAACCATCCCAATCTTAATCCCTTTCGTTTCCTTTAAAATAGCTAATAAGTTACTTATATCTTCATCATAAGATTCAAAAACCTTCCCTCCACCTTCTCTTCGAAAAATCACTTTCATATTTTCTCCTCCTACGTAATATATTTTTCTATTAAATAATTTGTTTAAAAGCATTCTTTCTTTATCCTAAAAATTTCATACTAAAAAGAACATCCTTTTTAGTAGAATGTTCTGCTTTTCACTTCATTTCGCATCAATATTTTTTCAATAATATTGTATGTTTCATTCTGCAAATTATGTTTATCTACTTCAATAAAGTAAAATTTAAATCAATTAGGATTTTGTTCATTCTCGACTAATAATTGGCCTACACCAATCAGATTGCTTGCAAATAGTGGGAGGAAATTAATAAATTCATTTTATATTTAATGAAATTAAGCAAACGAAACATTATAATATCGACATTATATGAAGCATTGATTATTCCAATTTAAAACAATTACATAAATTCCCATTGTAATTCTTAATATTTAAATGTAATATTGTATTGTCTTACTATCTATTTATAACTCACACACTAAGTAGAAAAGGGAACCTATATAGGTTCCCTTTTCTACTTACAGTCATTATTTCTTTTCTAGAAATTCAAATGTATTTTTAAAGTCTTTATCGTTCACCTTAATATCAGCATCTTTCAGTAAATCATTGACTACTTGTTGTTTCCATTTACCAGTCGTATCTTGTAGTCTTTGCTGTTCTAAATCTTTACGAATTTGATCTTTTACTTCATCAAATGGCTTCAATTCTTTTTTATCTGTTACTTTAATAATATGGTAACCGTGAGTTGTTTTTACTGGCTCACTTACTTGTCCTGCATCTAATTTATATGCAGCTTCCTCAAATTCTTTCACCGTTTGCCCTGGAGCAAAACCAGTTATTTCTCCGCCTTGTTCTTTTGAACCAGGATCCTCTGAGTATTGCTTCGCTAAAGCTGCAAAATCTTCACCATTATTTACTTTCTCTTTCACTTCTTTAGCAGTCTTTTCATCTTTCACTAAAATATGACTTACCTTAATCTCTGGTTTATAGTTATCTTTTACATCTTTTTCTGTGACAGTCGCTTTAATCGCTTTCTCAAATGCGATTTCCGGCTTCATTTTTTCTTTTAATTCATCTTCATTTTTCAATCCAACTTGCTCTAAAGTTGATTTGAAGTTGTCACCCATTTTATCTTTTGCTTCTTCTACTTGTTTTTTTGCTTCCTCATCTGAAACTTTATATTTATCTAGTAATGCCTTACTTAACACCATTTGGTATAAAGTACTTTCCCCATATTTTTGTCTTAATTCTTTACTTAACTCTTTCTCTGTAACATTTCCTACTTTTGATGTTACTACATTGTCTGAGGAACCACATGCCGATAATGCTAGTACTACGCATGAAATAATTGTTCCTAAAAATAGCTTTTTCTTTTTCAATTCGAAATACCTCACTTTTATTATTATATAAGAATAACTATACAATATACTTGTGTTAACAATGTGTTTTCCACATGTAATTCATTTCATTTGAATAAACTATGTATCGTGTTCTTTTTTCAATACGTAAAGGGTCATCTTACTATGTATTAGTAAGATGACCCTTTACGTATTCCTAAAACATTTATTTACTTATAGGTACTTAATATTTAAATGTTCTTCCAGTATCCAATTATTTTGCCCGATATCTACCGCATTTTTGGCTCTGCCCCACACACGAAAAGATTTTGCTCCATCAATATTACCTTTATAATTTATACATTCAGGCTCTGCATAATAGTTTACTCCATACCCAGCGGGATATTTTGAAGATGCATAAAACCATTTCACATCAAAACATTTCACATATACCCATTGTTTATCGTTTCCTAAGCAAATCATATCTTTATCTGCGCCTTCCCAATAACCACCTAAGACTAAATATGGCGTTTTTTGAGTGATTGTACCTGTAAACTGAGGATTTGCAGGGTTTTCATATACGTTTATGCCATACCCATCATCATATTTTGAAACTGCAATACCAATACCATTTGATTGCTGCGTATCCTTCTTGTCAGATAAAATAGATTGATTTACTTGATCTGAGCCTATAAACCAAGAAAGCGACTTATTTCCTATTAATTGATTCAAATCGCATTTCCCAATACCAGGAACATATCCTGAATCAGTATATTGCCAAATATCACACGGATATGCTGGCTTATTCCCTCCATAACGAGGAATCCACACAAAATCAACTTCAATATTACGTGATCCAAATGATACATACGTGTGATGCCCCACATATAGCCCTACTTTTTTCGCACCTAAACGGCGTAATTCATCTATAAACGCTTGTGTCCCCCCTTGCATATCCACCATCGTTTGAATTTCTACGTCCACCACCCAAAACTTAGCAGACTTATCTCCGCGATTCCAAAAATCTTGTGCCTCTTTCCTAGCATCAGCAATAGATATAAAACGACAAAATGCATAATTACCAAATGGAATACTGCGTTTTTTCATTTCAATCACATAATTTTGATACATAAAATCTATCGTACTCGATCCATCTTGAACTCTAGCAATAACTAAATCTAGCTGAGATGCTGCAATCTCCCAATTAATCGTTCCATTCCATTTTGAAATATCGATAATACACCCCAATACAATTCATCCCCTTTGTATTATTATATTCAAAGCTTGTCTTATTGAAAGCTCCTTATGCCTAATACTAGCTAGCTATAATATAAATAAAGAAAATCTATATTATTTTTCAAAATATACAATCTTTTAATTGAAATTCTACTAATATTTCATACAGTTCATTCACAAATTCGAAATATACACTAACATCCATTAGTAAATCATATTGGTTATTCAATCTAGTATTAGAAACGTTCTTTCTATTACTACTCATCAGTATTAATCTTCTTTAGACTAATAAACATATGTATGACAGCTAACTTTCTGTATTTCTTACGATTACTCTATATTAACGAATATAATTTATCTTTTATTTCTTATATATTTTCACATGAAACATACTATCTTTATACGCTATATATTTATCAGTGGAAATTTCAGTCACCATCCGCAATTAGCTAGACAATGTAACGTTAATACATATAAAAAAGACATTTTCTATACCTTCTAATACAATTCTTAGTTTTCAATACATTTTCCACATTCTTACCACGCCTTAAAGCTCCATATCGTTATCAACTTAACTAAAATTTCATATTATATTAATACGCCTTTATAATCTGAACGAAATAGCGCAGTAAATGATACTGCATATGAGGAGCTGATTTCATGGAAAAAAAACCTATCGTGGTCAAAATACCTCCAAATTCAAAACTGAAAATTACATTTTTTGGTCCTTGTAACGAGGTAATTACAAATGTTTCTATAATTAATCAACTTTCCACACCTAAGTGTCAAACTATTACGCAATATCCAAACTACAAGAAGTACGAAACCGGAATACGATCATTATCCAGTTGTTAATCTGTTCTATTCACACTCCTTATAACTTTGTTAGTTAGACAACTTTGTTAATAGACTAAAATTACTCATTTCATGTTATTTCATTGATAATCTATTGATTTGTTACACGTTTTTATTAACCGAGCATATATTATCGTATGGAGATTATCCACTCATAAAACCTATCTTTCTTTAGAGCGTACTTTTTATGTATGCTCTTTTTTTATTTATCTCTCACCCTGTACAGATAAGCGTGTTCACTTTTATATTTCATGGGTGGTAAATAATCTAATACGAGTGTAAGCAACAATACTTCTGTATTTATTATACGTTCACTATAATCCTTGCATTTTCTTTCGATTTTTGAGAAATTGAAGGAAGATAATTCATTTAAATTTCTCGATAAAAGGGGTGGAATATATGACTGTTGTACATATTAGATGGTCTAAACTTTATAATTTATCTGAAATCAATCATTATGAAGAAGCTTTTTCAAAAGGGGTATATGCAATTTATAGAATGTATCGTGGGAAAGAAAAATTACTATACATCGGAAAAACAAAAAGAAGTTTTTCGAAACGATTACATGAACATTACAAAGAATGGATTCAAGGGGCAAGAGGAATCCATGTAAGGCTAGGGATTTTAGAATTTCCTAATGGAGGTCAATATTCTGAGCAAAAATTATCAGATGTAGAGGCACTTTTAATTTCTTGGCATACTCCACTAGAAAACACCCAATGTACGAATTACTATATAGGAAGAGGAAATTTAGAAGTTATCAGCTTTGGACAAAGAGGATTAATTGATAAAAAAATAACTACTCAAAACTATGAATGGGCGTGAACTCTGATCATAAATTAGTTTAATAGAGTTTGATATTCTCCCCTTAAAGTCCGATATGGCTTTTAACGTATCACATGGGAATATAATGACGACATCCATTAAAGAGCTTGATAGCCCAGTCCCTTTTTCGTTTAAACTGCCCTCTGTTAAATTAGTGTATTCATTCCATCATCATTCATCTAATAGATTTCTCTTCTAAATTGACTAAAAATGTATTAAGATTCTTTATATACTCAAGGAGGTCAAATATGTTCAAGTTGCATCCCATACTACTTATCTTAGGATTTATTTTATTTTTATATAGTGTAATCACCTTAATGCTATTCCTTTCCATACAATAGCAACACCTACATAAACCCATGTTAAATATGTAATTTCTATATAGTAAAGAAAAAAAATGTAAAACAATTAGCAAATGTAATGCTAATTACTCATCATGTTACTATTTTCGTTGTACTCTTTTTATTATCTGTAGAAGATCTAATAGCCCTTTCACCCTCAAAACTGCAAATTTTTTTTGAAACTTTATCTTTTATTTTTTATGTTGTACCTCATTTCCATTTTTATTTTCACTATCATCATTACATCTTAGTATTCGAATTGCTCCTGAAACAAACCACATTCAACCTATTTACTTATATATTTTAGAAAAACAATAATAATCCCCCACCATTTGGTAAAGGGGATTAACAAAATCTACTGAAAAGTATTTTATTCTATTCGTTATTTAATTGGTGAAGGAAATCTTGCAGCTTCAAAATGTGAACCATCTTCTGAAGGACTTAAAACTCCATCTATGCTACTTTGTGCATAAATCTCAACTTGATCTCCTTCATTCAATTGAATAATCGTCGAAACACTTACTACATTTCCAAAACTTATTGGACCAAAAAAATCATTATCTATAGCTATTGCTGCGTTTCCATTCACACGAATTTCTACACGAGCTCTATAATTTAAGTTAGGATCGTTTGGAAAGAAACCAATTGTTCCAATAATAGAATAAACCCCTCTAGTCTTCGGAATAAAAATAGACGCTGCCGGGTTATACTCATTTGCTAAATCAAATTGTTCATTTTGGAACAATACCTTTACAAAAGTATTGGCAGGAACCGTTTGATTCACCGTATTTCTAGCTCTAAATGCTGATGCCCTAACAAGCTTATCCTTATTCTCATTACACTTACTCGTGTTCTTACAACAATCATGCTGTTTCTTTTTATATTCTTTACAATACTTACAGTAGTTATAACAAGACATACTAGTTCCCCTTTCATGCTTATTACTACATATTATGTAAGAGGGATTCGCAATGTTTGGACGAGCTATTATTTTAGTACTATACTTGTCGCCTATTTATCGTGAGCGGAAAATATATTAATAAAACCACCAATTAGAGGTATAGTGCACTCGATTCAAATTTGATAGATTCTTCTCTTATTTATTTTACTTTCAATACAAAAAAGAGCGAATCTACATTCGCTCTTTCTAACATATTTATGGCCCAAAACTTATCATCCAACCTAACATAAATCCAAATAACGCAAACAGCAGCATAAAAACAAATAAACTACATGCCCACAATGCATATTTTCGACTTTTGCTTTTTGTGATCATACCTATGACTGAGCACACCACTCCAATACCAACTATTTGCAAAAAACCTTTACCTATAAATGTTTCTTGAATAAGCAATATAATGTTCAAATACAATAACGCTAGTAAAGCAATAATTAATGAAATAGTCCCCATCCACGTTTCCTGTTTATAAATACGATTCTTTCTTTTTTTTAAGAATGCCAATTCCATAACCTCACTTCACCTACTTTCAAGTTTCTAACTTTTTCGTGGCTCATCAATTTTTCAATTTCTACTTTAGGCCCAGTTACAACTGCCCCGTATGTTTTCACCCCATTTTTTTCAAGGAAAGAAATTCGCTTTGACAACTCTAATACTTTCGCTCTAGATAGCTTCACTGCTAAATTTTCATGCTTCTGTAATGACTTTAAAACAGCAATAAATTGTTCCTCATGAGGTGAATCACTTTCAAAAGCACCACTTGGCATTGAAATCATATCTGCTGGGAAGCCAATCGGGGCTACATACATACCTTCATCATTCGTTTGTTTCTCCTCTAATCCTGTATTAACAGCATACCAAACGATATCAATAGTAGGAAACATATCAGTTACCTCTTGTACACTTAATAATTCCCTAAAAGATACAAATGCTTCTACAACAGACTCTTGCGGAAGTCCTTTTAATACCTGTGCTTCTTCGCTACTATTATAGGACGCATTATAATTATTAGGATGAGACAATACTTCGTTATCTATATACGGGATTTCTGGAATTTTTTCATCTGTTGTATATTCACGGCTTACTTTCGTTGCTGTACTTAATAAATAATCGGTTTTCTCTTCTCCTATTCGAATATCTTTCTTACCTACCCTTTTATACAAATCAAAATGCAATTGTAAACTAAGTGGTAACAACGTTTGCTCCATGTCCCTATCTTTCAAAAATACATTTGGTTCTGTTACACTTAACGTTTGATTTACTACATTCCGTATCTCCATCGCGTTTGTAGGTGCCAATGTATAATATAATAGTGTAGATATATATAAAATAGGTTGAATGAGTAATAAAAAAGTAAATACAATTAAAACATTCGTAATTCGTGCTCTTTTTTTACCTATTTTCAACACTTGCTCCTGTTTTCCATCTGGAAGTGAAGCCGGTCTTTGATGAAGAGCTTCTTGTAACAATTCTTTATAATCATCTTGTTCAGAATGAGGTTTATCATTTGTCATTTTGACTCTTTTCCTCCTTTAACAATTCTTTTAATCTCTTTCTCCCGCGAAATATGTGACTTTTATACGTGTTTAACTTTACATCTAATACAGATGCACCCTCTTCGTACGTTAATTGATGTACGTCACATAATAAAATAGCTTGTGCCTCTACCATCGGTAAAGTATGAATAATCTGAATCAATTTTTCATAACTTTTTTTTGCGACCACATACTCTTCTGTAGATTCCCCTGCTTGTATTGTCTCTAATTCCTTCGTTCCTACAAAGGTAACCTTTTTCTCTTTCCTAACAAAATCAATAAACGTATGATATGCCACTTTAAATAGCCATGATTTCACCTTTTGGTTTTCATAGTCTTCTAAATAAAGATATGCCCTATAAAAAGTCTCCTGCATCAAGTCCTCCGCTACGTGATGGCTACGAGAAAGGGAAAATAAATACCGGTACACATCGTTTATATAAATCTTATATATTTCTTCAATCTCCATCCCCCTCCTCCTTTCATATATAACACGAATGAGCAAAATAAAAAGTTGCATTCTTTTTCCCTTTTTATTTATATAAAACAAAAATCATTTATACATTTTAATAACCATTTACAATTATAAACAAAATATGTGATGTTATAACTGCGAATATCTTACAAAATTAGAAAAAACGAGTTGTATCTTCTTTGTAGGTTAATAGTTATAAGACAATTGTCCTTTTCGATATAACCACAGATATGACTTCGTTGTTGCATCTTAACCTGGTTCGCGTAAATAAATGTTCATGTATCCTTTCATGTAAAGCCACTAGTCATCATTTGTCATGATTAGATAATTCCCATTCTTTTTTTATCGATATCTTCTCATCAAAAAAACTCCACTTGTATTATGTACGGAGATTAGCTCATCGGTTATTTACAAATTGTAGATGGGGACTATTTGACGCTTATACATACACAATTTCCCCCCTCAATTGTTCCCGTCATTTACGGACAATAAGACTCACACCTCTAAATTTGGCACTTGCAAGAAAGTTAGGCGGGAGTCGCTCTGCTCATAAAATCCGATTGGTGAGGGCTAATAATCGGTTTTGGATGCCCGCCCTATACTGATTAAACTTTCCATTTATAAATTAAATACAGTTCCATATGGGATAGTAAGAAAAGAACTTCCATACGGTGTAATAGGTTGCACTGGATAAAAATATTCCATGGATGAATAATATGGCTGGATACTTTGTTGCTGCATTTGTTGTTGCATTTGTAACGCTTGTTGAACAGCTTGAACTGTACTTTGTGCTCCGCTAAACGTTATTGATGTACCATAAGCTGGTCGCATACCTGCTTGAGAATAAAAATACGAATAAAACATTATTGTCAGCTCACTTCCATATAAGCTATTACAAACCATAGTATGATTCTTTTTTTAGGAAGTGCTGAAAACTAGTACATTAGCTTTTATTAGGTTTCTCATTTCATTATTTCTTTTAATCGCTTCAATTTCATATTTCACTTATTCGTTTCAATTATTAAACGTGATTGAATTTTTAAAGCAGAATAAAATTCTAAATGGAACTCCATTAGACCCTAACTTAATTAAACTTATAATTATCATCAAACCTTTACAATAATACTAGTCTCATAAGAACACCTTCATTTTGTTTACATATACTTTTACAAAACATTCTTGGGTATATCACATATAACTTATACTCATAAACACTTTACATCTAGAAACAAATATTGACCATTACATGTACTTACTATTTAAATTTTTTTAAAAGGAGGTTATTATGAAAAATAATCAAAACTCAAACGATCCGTGCGAAAAATTCCGATTCCCCTGTTTTATTTCTATATCCTCTTGCGATCAAACTAATTGTTGTACACCTGTTTTTTTCTCATTTTCTCAACAACAAGAATTATTGTCCCTAATTAACCAATTAAATCAAGCTATCCTTTCTTTCTTTACCACGCCAAATCCGACAACTATACAAATACTCCAATCATCATTACAAGCATTAAATGATTTAATCATTGCAGTGCAACCAAATACTCCAAATAAAAATTTAGTTATACGAACTATCATTCAATTAATCAATTCTTTGCCTACTGCATCTCTTACTCAAATCTCTGCGTTATTTCAATTTCTATTCCAAAATTTATCTTCGCTCATTAGTTGTTCCAATATTTCAGACCCATTGTTACAACAAACATTCAACTTAATTTTGCAAGGAATATTGAATAGTTCTCTATTAAATATTATCGGAATACCCGGTCCTACTGGAGCGACAGGACCTAGAGGATTTCCAGGACCTAAAGGAGCAACTGGGCCTCAAGGTGTGCAAGGTATTCAAGGGCCAGAAGGACCGGAAGGACATACTGGACCTCAAGGTGTGCAAGGGCTTCAAGGACCGGAAGGACTTGCAGGCGCAACTGGACCTCAAGGCGTGGAAGGGCTTCAAGGACCGGAAGGACCGGAAGGACCGACCGGGCCCCAAGGTGTGCAAGGGCTTCAAGGACCACCTGGACCACCTGGACCCACTGGCTCTGGGACTGGAATGGGAGTTCCTGGACCACCAGGGCCAACTGGACCCCAAGGTGTGCAAGGTATTCAAGGACCAGAAGGAGCAGAAGGACCGACTGGACCTCAGGGTGTGCAAGGGCTTCAAGGGCCAGAAGGAATCGAGGGGCCGACTGGACCTCAAGGTGTGCAAGGCATGCAAGGACTGGAAGGACCGGAAGGACCGACTGGACCTCAAGGTGTGCAAGGCATTCAGGGGCCAGAAGGACCACCAGGACCCACTGGCGATTGTGAGTGTCCACCGGGGCCGACTGGACCGACTGGACCTACCGGACCGACTGGGCCGACTGGGCCTGCATGTAATTTCCTAGTATATGTTACAAATGCAGGACTCATAGATGACCCTACAAATGATACAGTATCTGTAATTAACACCGGAACAAATACTGTGGTTGATACAATTACTGTAGGTAATGCACCTCTTGAAGTAACAGTTTCACCAAATGGCGCTCGTGCTTATGTTACTAATATTTTTTCTGATACCGTTTCTGTTATTGATACTGCTACGAATACAGTTATTGCTACCATTCCTGTTGGGGCTGACCCAATTGGCGTAGCTGTTTCACCAAATAACACAACTGTTTATATTGGAAACCACGCGAGTGATGATGTTTCTGTTATTAATGCCGCCACTAACACGGTTATTGATACCATCCCTGTTGGTAACGATCCGCAAGGAATCACTGTTTCTCCAAATGGAACTTTTGCATATGTTGCAAACGAATTAAGCAACAATATTTCTGTTATTAATACTGCTACGAATACAGTTAGCGCTACCATTCCTGTTGGCATTCGTCCTAGGATAATCGTCTTTACACTAGATGGTACTCGTGCGTATGTCACAAATCAAAACAGCAATACTGTTTCTGTTATTGACACCGCTACTAATTCCGTTATTAATACAATTAACGTAGGTTTTGAACCGGTTGGTATAGATATTACACCAGACGGCACTCGTATTTACGTGGTAAATAAAGTTAGTAATAATGTATCGGTAATAAGTGTGGCGACAAATACTGTAATTGATACAATTCCTGTTGCTTTATCCCCGGATCAAGTAACCATCATACCAGATGGTACTCTCGCCTACGTTACAAACCAAGGTAGCAATACTGTTTCTGTTATCAATACTGCTACAAATACAGTTATAGATACGGTTCCAGTAGGTGTTGCTCCAACTGGTATAGCAACCGGAACTATTTGTGAATAAAATAAAAAAACAGAGGGACAAAAATATGTCTCTCTGTTTTTTATTTTTTGTACTCCTTAAAAATTTTATATGCAAAGCGGTCCCCACTTTGTACTTTTTACAAATCATAATATACATGGAGAGGATATTATTCGACTCAATTCACTTTTTCTTATGTATACTTCTATACATGTATTTGTACGTCCCCTTATATTAAAAGAAGTAACCGGTCATCTTTACGAGCTTAAAAACAGTCACAAATGATCTATATCAAGGCTAATCTTATTTTCCTAACCTCCTACTCATCCTCCAAAAATAATTCCTTTACAAAATAAAAAAGCAGCTGATATGCTACTTTACATTCGTTTTATCCCCAAGAAAAATGATATATATATTCCCCTGTTACACTTTGATTAATCCCAGTTATTCTAGCAAATCTCATTAAATCCGCCCCCTGAAGAAAATACATCGCAAGCGTAACTGGTACTTGTGACCACATAAATTGATAAAACTCCTCGACTCTCTGGTTTGTTGAAACAATTAGATCATTTACAGGCCCTTGATTCCATACAGAAGTTCTAACTGAATTAAACGGAAGATCTTTCCCATTAACGACTATTCGTGCCATGCTTTGAGTTATGTCCACATCAATTCCCTCCATCATTACAAAAATCGGACCTGTGTATTTACTCCTATTGTTATAAATATTCTTTACTTTCATAAATGTCTAAGGCAAATCTCTATTTTTCACTTCTATTCAAATTAATTTATTTATTAAAGTAAACAACAAATGAATTTTTAGTATTCAACTCCCGCAACTTACATGACATTTAGATCTTTTATAACCTTGTTCACTTTTAACAATCTGATATGCAAAATTACATATCTTATTATCTCAATATCACTTTATTAACTACACTTTAATAAGAATCCATTTAAACACCTTGATAAATCAACGTTTGTAAATTAATTCCTTATCCCAAAATCCACCCCTTTATCCTTAAACACTATATTCGAATAATTATGTTGGAATTTATTGTTGTATACACATCTATCTTTTTCAGGTATTATATACGAGAAGAGTAAGGTAAGAGTTACTCTTTGCCATTTTAGGAAAGGTCCTGTTGGAAACAACAGGACCTTTTTTCGTATAATTGCATTTTCGTTTATTTCCGACTTATAACCATTTTATTATTAATCAAAAACACTATGCTCACGTAACACACATCTGTAAATCAATGAATATGCATGCGCTTTATAAAGAAAATAAACAAGCACATTATTCGTCATTTTAACGATAGCGCGCTTCACTCATCTACTTTATGTGGTTTCTTTGATTTTTCATTCTCTTCTTTCTGAGCTTTCTCCACTGCTTTTAAAAACCCTTCCAATGCTTTTTTCGTATTAATATCATTTAGTGGATGTAGATCCATTGCAGTTACCTCCTCCTAGAAAGTATTCCATGATTACCAAGTTCAATAAGAAACACAAAAGCAACGGCACTCATGCACCGTTGCTGATTATATAAAATGAATTGGTATTTTCGTCATTCTTGCGGATCAGCTTTACAATAGCCATTGTGTATGAACATTGGTTTTTCTAGCATCTAGTTCACCGCCTTAAAAATGCAGGATTTCCCTTTCCAATATCGAATTGGTAATGTTTAGAAAGGGGGTGTAACATGGCGGAAATTAAAGTGGGACTTACACAATTTTTAGACTTCACACTAAAAAGTAGTGCAGCTAAAACAAATTTTGTAAAGAATCTAAAATCTCAACCTGAATATCACCCAGTTTTTGATTACTGGAAACAATTACGAGAAACTGTTATTAAATTTCATAAAAACGAACTACCTTTTGACTGTTTTGAAACATTAGTACAAACTGTTGACCAGAAGAAAAAGCAAAACTACATTGATGTTATAAAGCAGTACAAAAAATTTATTAAAAACAAAGACGTCTCTTGGTTTGATCCAGGTAAATCACATTGGTTATCAGATAATTTAATCGTCCGCTCATCACCTGAACTCGGTTTGCTCATTAATGATGAGCCGCATCTTATTAAACTGTTTTTCAAAGGAAAAAAAGAGCGAATTGATAAATATAACATCAACTCAACACTGACATTATTAAATGAATCAACATTTTCAAATGAATATAACGATGTGAATTATACGGTCCTTAACATCCAAAAGAACAGAATGTATACGAATAACTCTATTAATAATGATCATTTAATAGCTCTTGAATCAGAAGCCCACCAGCTTTCTTATTTATGGAATAAGGTGTAAAAGGGTTTAGGTGTCTATTTCAATACCTTGTTCATGCGTAATTTGGGCACAATTTTCACAAATCCAATTCGTTTCTTTTAAGTGAAGCTCACCTTCTTGTTTCTCACAAACAATGTAGGGTGGGCGTTTTTTGAAAACAGTTTCTTTTCCCATTTCAACATCCTAATTCCCCCTGACTTCTTAACCACTAAATAATTCCTAAAATGTTCTTACAATCCCTTTCGTGTTCCAAATCATGTTTTTTTCACTCTATACAGTGCAGCGATTTCCCCTCTTGTTAGTCACTCTTCTTTCACCCACATTACTTTATTTGGTTGTGATTATCGCTGGAACTCAGCTAACGCCGCCCTAACCTCTTCTCTCACAACTTCACGAATAAGTTCTTATAACAATTCCTCTAAATTCATATATGCATCCCCTACATCTTTTTTTGAATTTCCTGCTTGTTGTTTCATTCACTCATAAAATTTATGAATAATGATCATCCACCTTTTACCTTCCCTAAGTACTTGAAAGAGATTATCCGGCATTACATTACAGGCGCTTCATAAACATCTGGGGAAAAGTACGTTATAGCGATGGCTATCATGAATACAATTTGATCTATCCTACTTATACCTTATAATTCAGAAGTTTGACACAGCTCATGAAAAAGCTTATAAAGAAAAGTAAGGTTCCTAATATTCGTTTCTATGATCTAAAAGATTACAAGTAAACGTTTAGTAGGTATCACACTGGACACTTAATGAGATTGTTGTACCAGGAATTTAAGAAACTACGGTGAATCAATTTGCAAACGAATTATTCGGAAAGAAAACTCTCGTTAAAAGTTTTCGTTTCACAGCAAATACACCAACTAATCAACCTAAAATATTAATAGTGAAAAAGGAGAAACAAAACATGAAAGAAATCAAATCAGAACAGGAATTCAAAGACATCATCGCAAGTGAGGAGCCAGTAGTTGTTAAATTCTTTACTACATGGTGCCCAGATTGTGTACGTATGGACAACTTTATCGGAGATGTAATGGAAGAGTTCAATAAGTTTGAATGGTATTCTATTAATAAAGATGAGTTCCCAAGTATCGCTGAAGAGTATCAAGTAATGGGTATTCCAAGTTTACTTGTATATCAAAATGGCGAGAAGCTAGGCCACTTACATAGTGCTAACGCAAAAACTGAAGAGCAAGTTACTGAGTTTTTAGAAGCATACTAAGATGAAAACCCTCTGAAAAATATTTTCTAGAGGGTTTTTATTTTGCCCAATCATCTTTCAGCAGTGTAGTATACTGATTCACCTATCCCTCAATCAAAATCGCGTTTACACCCTAACTTTGCACTTTACAACATATTTTTCCTTCACGAAACTTTGTTATCCCCTTCTTAAAAAGCTAAAAAACGTCAACAATGTTTGTATAGACCCACACGAGTTTCGTTTGGTACTCTATTTATAGAAAGAAATTCCTTGTAGAAAGGTGAGTGATTAAAATGGATACTCTTTCTCATAAAGAAGCTGATAAAGGTGCTATTGTCAGCATTATGGCCTACATATTTTTATCCTCTATGAAAATCATCATCAGTTATATTACCCTCTCTAGCGCATTACGTGCTGACGGTTTAAATAACTTAACGGATATCGGTGCTTCTTTAGCGATATTAATTGGTCTAAAAATCTCTCGTAAACCTCGTGACCCAGATCATCCTTATGGGCATTCGCGCGCAGAACAAATTGCATCACTTGTTGCTTCTTTTATTATGGCAACGGTCGGATTAGAGGTTGTTATTAGTGCCATTCAATCTTTTTTCAATCCGAAACAAGCAGCGCCTAATGTACTTGCCGCATGGGTAGCCTTATTTTCTGCTGTCGTTATGTACTTTGTGTATTTATATACGAAAAAGATTGCAGCGCGCACAAAAAGTAAATCATTAGAAGCTGCTGCAAAGGATAATTTATCAGATGCTCTCGTAAGTATCGGTACAGTAGTAGGTATTGTCGGTTCGCAGTTCCAAATGCCTATTTTAGATCCTATTGCCGCTTTACTTGTCGGCCTTATTATTTGTAAAACTGCATGGGAGATTTTCGTAGAGGCTTCTCATATGTTAACGGATGGAATCGATCCAGATAAGATGGAAGAGTACGCTGATGCTATTGAACATATTGGCGGTGTGGAAAACATCGTAGACATTCGCGCGCGTATGTACGGGAATCAAACGTACGTTGATATTACAATTGAGGTTGATGCTCGAATGGATGTTGGTGAAAGTCATTGTATTACTGACAACATCGAGGCTATGCTTCGGAAGCAGTTTGGCATTTACCATGCACACATTCATGTGGAACCAATGAAAAAAGAACCTATTATGACATAGGTTCTTTTTTCATGAACGTTTTATGAAATATAACACATAAAACGAGCCAGCTACCGCCAGCTGCCCATCCTGCTAATATGTCAGATGGATAGTGCACGCCAAGATATATTCGGCTAACTGAAATAGATAATACAACAAAGCTCGCTATAAAAATAATCAACAATTTTTTATGCAATGTAATTCGTTCTTCAGTAATGGTGACGTATGCAATAAATCCTAAAAAAGCAGTAGCATTCATCGTATGACCGCTCGGAAAACTATATCCAGTTGCCGTAACAAGCTGCGTTACATCAGGTCTTGCTCGTTCGTACCATAGTTTAAGCATACTGTTTAAATAACGAGATCCATAATAATTAATTGTTAGAAGTAATGCACTAAGCAATTTTTTTCTAACGAGAAAATACATTACAAGAATAATGAGCAACGGAAAATATATTCTTTTGGAACCGATAAAAGACACCCAAGTAAAATAGGCTGTCAAATAATCGTTTCGAAAACTTTGAATAAAATGCGCGACTATATTGTCAAATTTCTCAATACAAGCGGTATGATACGAAAGTGATAATACGACAAAACAAATGAGTAGCGTAAAACTTAACAAGTATAAATGTCGATATCGTTTCACATACATAACCTCACTATGCAAAAAAATGGAGCGGTTGTTTTAGTTTTCCTCTCCATTTCTTTTTTATGCATAGTTTATTAAAAAATATAATTGTTAATTTTTTCTTTCATTGCTGGAATATCTTCATTCGTTACTGTAAAGCGAATCACTTTCTCGTCAAGATCAAGCGCTTCTGCAAATAAACCTGCTAATCCGCGAGATTTTCTGTCTACTTCCATAATAATCTCTAGTCGATCGTAGGCGCTTGGCAAGATTAATAATTCTAGTTCATCTAATTTCCCATAATACTCTCCGGAAACCGGAACAAACTCAAATTCTTGCGCAAATGGAACTTGCTTACGTAATCGATACGGTAATTCTTCACATTCTATATGACGCGCTTTAAAACCTAATTGTTGTACACTCTCTAACACACTATTTAATAATGCATTTGGCAACACTTGAATGTGATCTCGATCACTTGGATCTATACTGCGTTTAATATCAAGGCCTGTATGCACCCAAACTGTTTTCATTCCAAGTGTAAGCGGCGTTTCCACTGGCATTACAAATGAAAATGGAATTTCTTTTTTTTCATTCGGCTCAACAGAAAAAGGTTCTGTTAACCGAACTCGCTCTAAATCATAAGTTGCTGTTACTTTTTTATCATCAACTTCTCGTACATACGATGTTGATAACGTTAAGTAAATGCTTTCAATTTGTTGGCTAACTGAACCACCAGTTATATGAACCTTACCTAGTATCTCTTCTCCAACAATATACTCATCTTTTTCAAGAACTGTATCTACTTTTGCATTACCAATACCAACGCTTGCTAAAAACTTTTGAAACATGTATCCTCCATCCTTTCTAAAGCAAAAGCTATATCTTTTTTTAAATCTTGTACATTTTCATAGTACGGCGTTTTTATTTGTAACATTCGCATAAGTATTTCACGGTTATAATTTTCTAAAGTTAATTCGTCATACCATGGTTTTTCATGTTTTTCATTAGATTCATAGCCTGCATATAATAAAAATAATGAGAAATGACCCAGCGCATAAAAATCGCTACGAAACTGAACTTCTCGCATCAAAGCTTGTTCACCTTCATAAGTTATAGCTCGTTCATCACCCTCACCCTTCAATTTAGCCAAACCAAAATCAATAATACTAATTCGATTTTCTTTCATTAATATATTCGGAATGCGTAAATCTCGGTGAATAATCCCTTTACTATGAAACACCGATACAATTTCTAATATTTCATATAAAATTTTAAAAACTTCACGTTCTGTATATACATGCCCATCCAAGAAAATATAATCTTCGAAATTTTCACCAGGCATATACTCCATCACAAAAAAGCTTTTTTTCTCCCATACGAAATGATCATATAAACTAGGAATTGCATGATGATTTAATGTTTGTAAGATCATTTTCTCTTGTTCAAATGATTTTCTCCCAGATTCATATCTTTGTTTACTTTGCCTTAATTGTTTTAAGACTTTATATCTATTTATTTGTAAGTCATTAACGACATATGTAACCCCATAACTGCCCATTCCAATTACTGATTCAATTTTATAACGTTCTGCAACGATAGTATTTTTTCGCAGTGGTCTATCAAATAAAGCTAGTATACGACGCCATTTCATCAGCTACTTGAAAAGAAGCTACGGCTTTTACGCTTTCTTTTATAATGCTGATGTCCATAACCAGATGAACGTCGTTTATAATCGCTACTTGAATAAGAGCGACCTCTATGACGATAATCACTACTAGAATACGAACGATATTTTTTCCTACCTAATAAAGAATCAATAATTTTTTTGAACATCCCTTCACCTCTTGAGTAAAATTTTCTTTTAATTATACCAACTATTACCGACTATATTTGTGACAAGTTTGTAAAGAGTAAAAAACGACGAGTTAAGCCCGTCGTTACTTTCACTCATCCTCTTCATCAAACACTTCATCAATCATACATTTCTCTAATAAGTACTCGAATGTAATGTCTGCGAGATCTTCAATTTCTTCTCGTTTTGGGACGTATCCTCTTTCAATTAGTTGCTCATAAAAAAACTCCGCAATCTCTTCCGTATCAATTACGACTTCAATTTCCTTCATGAGCATCACTCCTTTATTTCTGTTTTATGAAAAAATCTCAAAAATATGTATATGAGATTAGAAAAATAGTTTTTCTTTTTTTATAGGTCATATCCTTTGGACGAGATGCATACGATGGTAGTACAAGCTATCAAAAAGGGGGATTTAATTATGGAATATCAATATGAGGTAGAACAAGAAGTAGGGCAAACAAAAGAAGAGTTCATGCATGAAGATCAATGGGCAGACTCTCTTATTAAATGGCTTTTTATTTTTTTAATAATTGTAGGCATACCTTATACTGCATATGTTGTTGTTCAATTCATTCTCTCTTTCTAGTTAACTATTTTTTCTCTGTCAATTTAACTAAATAATTATGAACAACATCCATAACAATTTTGTACTCTTCATCTTTAAATGTATCGAATAACAATTGATAATCGTTATAAATATCAAGTAATCCATCAATGATTTCTTGACGATTTGTCTTAACACTCACTTTTTTTGAGTTGTTAATTGACTTTAATTTTCCTAAATCTAATTTATTCATACCAGCTTTATCTTGTTTCATTTTCTTCAAAATTGCATTTGCCGTTTGAGCATTGGCAAGTAACGTTAAATCTGACTCATCCGCTTCTAACCATTCACCATCCGTAATTCGTGACAATTCGTATATTGTATCTTCCCATGCGTCATTTTTATATCTCCATACTTCTGTACGAAAACCAACAATACGAAACACATCTTTATCATATCCTGTTACTTGCACGAGATCACCAAATGTGAAATTATAATTTAATTCAATCCACTCAGTTTCACCTTTTTTCATATCTTGCTCTGAAACGTGCTGCAATGTTTGCTCTACGTAAAACCCATCGTGATTATTGACTTCGTAAACGTAAACTCCATCTAAAACCTTCATATTTGTGATTTTACCAACGGTTCCATATAGCGTAATCACGACTATGTCCCCTACGTTATATTTAGGTTGCTTTTTCCTTGCCATCTATATCTCTCCTTTTTTTGACGTCGTGATTTTGATAACAGTATATGCAACCTACATAAAAACGCTTATCACAGAAGCGTATATTCATAAATTTTTTCAATAAAAAATATCACCATATGAAATTTTTTTTGCAACGTAAAAAAAGCTAGCAAATAGACTAGCTTCACGTCAAAATTTTCATATTATTTTTATCTCTCTTGTATGTATAAATCCCAAGCTTCATCAAATATAGACATACTTTCTAGCATTCCACTTAATTCTAAGTATGAACTAATTTCATCGTAATCTTCTGATTGCTTCGGAAAGCTTAAATCATCGTACATTGCCTCTGCTAAATTCGAAATTTCATTACTAAATAAAGCGGCACGATGCTTCATCATATAGTGGTAAAATGTCTTTTTCAAAAATATTCCCTACCTTTCTAACTTGGATACATTATACAAGGCAAAATAGAAAAAAACCAGCATAAAAGCTGGTTAAAAGTCGAAATAATTTCTTTTTAATAGACGTGGTCTTCCCATTAATTCTTCATATGTTAGTTGTTTTGGTAAATCTTTCGTATAAATTAGAAACAATTGATCTTCTATTTCTTTCACTGTTTGATCAGCTTGATAGTCCATACCACATGAGGAACAAGAAATGCATGGTGTCTCTTGGATTTCAATGGCTTTCGTACCATCTGGCAATTCCCAATATACAGTATTCAAGCTTTCTTTCGCTTCTGTACTGTCACACCACATACAATTCATACTGCATCACCCTCATTTTTTTTGTCGTTTTCTTCTAATTTAGCCATTTGCGATTGGTACTTTTTATCTTTAAGTTGATCGCGCTTATCACGTTTATCTTTTAGTGATGCATGAGTGTCATTATCTTCATAGTCTTTACGACGGTTCATACGCTGTAAGTCGTCTGGAACAAGGTTAAATTTCTTATCACTCATAAGACCTGCGATACCAACATCTGAACGTTTTTCTTCGTAGTTTGGATAGATTTCTTTAAAGTACCCTTCTGCTCTTCCTGGGATATAGCTCTCTGGTTCTGGATACGTTGTAATAACGCCTTCAAAGTTACGAAGTACAACTTTATCCGCACTTTGCGAAATTAAATAGTTTGGTTGAAGCGCAATTTTGCCGCCTCCTCCTGGTGCATCAACAACGAATGTTGGAACTGCATAGCCAGATGTATGACCGCGTAAACCTTCAATAATTTCAAGACCTTTAGATACTGGTGCACGGAAATGACCAATGCCTTCAGATAAGTCACATTGATAAATATAGTATGGGCGTACACGGATTTTTACTAAGTCATGCATAAGTTTTTTCATAATTGGAACGCTGTCGTTAATACCAGCTAAAATTACTGCTTGGTTTCCGATTGGAACACCAGCATTCGCTAGCATTTCACATGCTTTTTTAGACTCTTCTGTAATTTCAATAGAAGTATTGAAATGTGTATTTAACCATACTGGATGATATTTTTTAATAATGTTACATAAGTTTTCTGTAATACGCTGCGGGAATACTACCGGAGCTCTCGTTCCGATACGAATAATCTCGACATGCGGAATCTCTCGTAAATTTTTTAATACATATTCTAAAATTTTATCGTTAATAAGAAGACCGTCACCACCAGAAATTAATACATCTCGTACTTGTGGTGTATCACGAATGTAACCAATTGCATCATCTAATTGTTTCTTTGGCACACCCATTCCAATTTGTCCACTAAAACGACGGCGTGTACAGTAACGACAATACATAGAACATTGATTCGTTACTAAGAATAATACGCGGTCAGGATAACGATGTGTTAACCCTGGAACTGGTGAATCTTCATCTTCATGAAGCGGATCTTCTAAATCATATTTTGTTTTATATAACTCTTCCGAGATCGGTACAGATTGCATCCGAATCGGACAGCGTGGGTCATCAGGATTCATTAGCCAAGCATAGTACGGTGTAATATTTAACGGGATCGTTTTCGTTGAAATTTTAACGCCTTCTTCTTCTTCAGGTATTAAATTAATCACTTTCTTTAAGTCATCTAACGTTTTGATCGTATTCGTTAATTGCCAAACCCAATCATTCCATTGTTCTTCAGTAACATCCTTCCACAACTCGATATCTTTCCAGTGACGATTTGGTTTGTATACATCATGTAACATTGCTATTCCCCCTTTTTATACGCTCATCCTTTATATAAGCAATAGTTATGCCAACTTTACATTATTGATAAGTAAATGTACGGAGAACGCTATTACATAAGCAAAAAAATATTTTTAAGCACTGTATGAAATTCATACATACTATCATATTCATTACTTTTTATATATGTAAACGCTCTTTTATTGGTGCAAACACACAAAAACCGCCAATTATTCGGCGGTTTTGTCGTACTTACTCAGTTTATATTGAAGCGTTTGGCGAGGGATACCTAACATTTTTGCAGCTTGTAATATATTCCCTTCCGTTTCAATTAACGCTTGATCTATTAATTCTTTTTCCGTTTGATGAAGTGCTTCTCTAAGAGGCAATATGTTCTTCTTCTTCGGAAGACTATCTTTCCGAAATGTACGCGGTAAACAATTGGCTGTTAATGTATTACCTTCTGCAATAATGACAGCATGTTCAATCGTATGTTTTAGCTCCCGAACATTTCCAGGCCATTGGTAAGCTTCTAGTCTTTCTTTCGCTTCCTTATCCATTTGAAGTACACCTTTTTTATAACTTTTATTATATTCGTTCAAAAAATAAGACGCTAATAATAATACATCCTCAGTTCTTTCACGTAACGGCGGAATATATAATGAAAAGACATTTAATCGATAATATAAATCAGTACGAATTTTATTCTCTCTTAAACATACTTCTGGTGGCTGATTCATTGCCGTAATTACACGAACATCTACTTTTCTCGTCTTATTATCACCAATTCGACGAATAACACCATCTTCTAATACACGTAGCATTTTCGCTTGTAAATCGAGCGGCATTGAATTCAGTTCGTCTAAAAACAATGTCCCACCATCTACAAGTTCAAATAATCCCGCTCGTTCAATTGCTCCAGTATAGCTACCCTTCGTCGTTCCGAACAATAAACTTTCTAATAGCGACTCTGGCAACGCTGCGCAGTTTTGTGCAATAAATGGCTTGTTCTTCCGTTTAGAAGCTTCATGAATCGCTTGTACAAATAGCTCTTTCCCTGTTCCTGTTTCCCCATATATTAAAACATTTGCATCCGTTGGAGCTACTTTTTGTGCTAATTCTTTCGTCTGTTTAAACCGGGCATCATTCGTCACGATCGTATCAAATGCAACATGCTTTTTAATTGCTTTTTTTCTAGATGATCGCTTTATTTTCGACTGTAAATCGACAATTGTATCCGTAAGTTTTTGAACTGTGGAATAATCCTTAGCAATTTCAACAGCCCCAGCAATATTTCCATCTATAAAAATAGGTAACGTCGTATTTACTGTACAAATGTCTTCCCCATTTAAATTTTGATAATGTTGCACTTGATGAACGATTGGCTTTTTTGTATCTAACACTTTCATCAACGTACTTGTTTCCCTAGATAAAGAAGGAAACGCTTCTAATAAATGTTTACCTAACACTTTTTCAATTTTTGACCCATCGTGTTTTGCAGCTACGGTATTATAAAAAATTGTAATACCATTTTCATCTACTGCATGTATAGCCTCATCAATACTGCCCAAAATCGCTTCAATGACTTCTTGTGTCGAAACTGCTAGCAATGTCATCCCCCCTTTTGCCGAAAATTCAGCAATCCTGTGCCGAATTTCCGGCATACCTATATGCGATTATAAGCATGACGATTCCGTTCTATTTTTATACCGTACTATTTAGACAAATCTTTCACCCATATATTCATATCTTCCAGCTTATCGAAAATGTAGCAATTGTTCGCCAGTCTTCCTGTATACATATAACCTAACTGATGAAAGGCCGCATTCATTCCGAAGGAAAGTGATCGGGCAATTGTATAGGAACAGAAAATCGATTTTTCTTGCAGTTCTTCTTCTAACTTAATTAGTAAACTTTTCATAAACCCATGCTTACGATATTCGGGTAACGTAGCACAATTCGTTAATTCTGCATTCCCTTCTTTTATATTCATTTCTGCAGATGCTGTACTAATTATTTTCCCCTCGAATTCATACACATAGTATATTGTATCGTCTTCTTTCATCGTTTGTTTTACATAACTTGCTTCGTTTAAAGGAGTCGGATAAACCTCAAATACTTTTCCAAAGACAACCGCTAATTCTTCCGCATCCTCTTCTGTCGCTTTTCTTAATAGAAATTTCTCCGGGACTATTTTTTCCTTTACTTCTTTTGCTTTAACACCGCTTAAGATGGTATCTTCCTCAACCCAATGAATACTATTTCGTCTTTCATCATTAATAAATTTCACGAAGAAGTATGCATCATGACCTTGAAAATAATGCGGTATTGTTGCTTCCAATAAAAAACCGAAAGAGAGCCATGTAGAAACATGCTCTCCCTTTCCTTTAATAATACATTTAGTGAAAGAATGCTTCTCTGCTAATTCGTCAATTGTTTGGATAATCCTCTCGATATTTCCTGTGTAGTGGTCTACTCGAATACGTTTATTAAAATAGTCTAAAACGCCTTCTACTGTATAGCCATTCGTCTGTTCGCTAAAAGATTCATAGTATTTCATTTTTTCACCTCACACCAATCTAGTAATGTACATGCAATGACTTTTGCGGCAGCTATCATTTTATCAACTTCTATATATTCGTTTGGATAATGGGCTACTTTCGTCTCACCTGGACCAAATACTATCGTTGGTACACCTGCGATTTGTGTAAATAAACCTCCATCAGTCCCCCAAGGAGATGCTTCAATAATTGGTTTGTTCCCTTCGATTTCAACAAAGTTATGCTCGAGTGTCGTAATTAACTCATGATTTTCTTCTAGTTCACCAGGAACCCATCTCGCTCCAAACCATTCTACTTCTACAGGATTTTCAACAAACCAATTGTCCACAGCATTTAATTCAGCGATCCAATTCTCGAACTCTTCTTTTGCTGCCTCTATAGTCTCATTCGGCGCAATACCACATCTTCCTTCTAAAATTAACGAATCCGGAACAGAACTTGGCCAGCTCCCACCTTCAATTTTTCCAATATTAATTGGAATTGGAATCGGGATTCCTTTAAATAATGGATCTGTAATTCGATCATTTCTCTTCTCTTCCAATTTTCTCAAATGATCTACAACAAACATACCTTTTTCAATTGCACTTACTCCTTCATAACGCGTTCCACCGTGTGCTGCTTTACCTTTCACATGTAGACGAAACCACATGGACCCTTGTTGTTTCGGGAAAAACTTCATATTTGTCGGTTCTGGAATAATAACACCATCCGCTTTATATCCTCGTAATATAGTCGCTAATGTTCCTGCCCCGCCACTTTCTTCTTCTATTACACTTTGAAAATAAATATCTCCTTTTAATTCAATACCAGATTCAATAATGGCTTCCATCGCAAGCATTAGTGAGACATTTCCGCCTTTCATATCCGTTGTTCCACGACCATATATACGATTCCCTATTTGCTCACCACTATAAGGGTGATGGTCCCACTGATTCACATCTCCTTCTGGTACGACATCAATATGTCCATTTAATATCATAGATTTCCCGTCGCCACTTCCTTTTAAAGTTGCCACTATGTTCGGGCTATCTGAAAAACTTGTACGCGGTGATACAAAATAAGGATGATCTTTCATTTTAGAAAATGAAGGTTCCCAAATATCAAGAACTAAACCTAGCTCACGTAATTTTTCAATCACAATTGCCTGCGCACCACTTTCATCACCAGATACGCTTTTTTCTTGAATTAATCGTTTTAAAAATTTTACGCTTTCCTCTTCATGACTCTCGATATAATCACAAATTTTCTTTTTTAATTGCTCCATATATTACATCTCCCCTCATTCAATTACTAGTAAGTTAGAGCCAATTTTGAAATCAGCTTCTGTATGTTTCCTTATATCTTCCACTGTGTATGGGCTCATTAATTCTTGTAAAATGAGTCCCTCCTGCGTCACTTCCATAACTGCCATATCCGTAATAATTAAATCTACACATTTCTTTGAAGTTAATGGTAATGTACACTCCGAAACAATTTTTGCATTTCCGTATTTATCAACATGATTCATCACAACAACGACCCGCTTCGCTTTTTGTGCCAAATCCATCGCTCCCCCAATACCTGGAACGCGTTTTCCTGGTACAATCCAGTTCGCTAAATCACCATTCTCACTTACTTGTAATGAACCAAGAATCGTTATGTCTAATAAACCTTTTCGAATCATCCCAAACGCTGTACAACTATCAAAATAACTCGCTCCTGTAATAAGAGAAGTCGGTAAACCTGCTGCGTTACATAAATTTTCGTCTTCATTCCCTTTGCTTGGCGTAGGTCCCATACCTACAATTCCATTTTCAGCATGAAACATAACGTTTATATCGTCAGGAAGATGATTCGGTACAAGCGATGGTATGCCAATACCTAAATTTACAATCATACCATTCTGTATTTCTTTCGCCGCACGTCTAGCAATCTTATCTCTCACTTCTACGCCCATACCCATTTCCAATTCACTCCTTCCGACGGTACGATATAATTTACAAACACTCCTGGGACAACAATTTCTTCTGGATCTAAACTTCCAAGTGGAACGATCTCCTCTGCTTCTACAATCGTTATATCCCCTGCCATTGCTACGTGAGGGTTCATGTTACGAGCGCTTTTATCAAACACAAGATTACCAAACGGATCCGCTTTTTTCGCATATACAATTGCAACCTCAGCAGTTAATGCTGTTTCAACTAAATATGTCTTACCATTCATTTCAACTGTACGTTTTCCCTCTTCTACAATCGTATCAACACCTACATCCACTAATACGCCTCCAAGTCCTACACCACCAGCGCGAATACGCTCTGCTAATGTTCCTTGAGGAGAAAACTCGATTTGCAACCTTCCTTCGTTTAGCTGTCTTCCCGCATTTGGATTTGAACCAATATGTGAAGTGATTAATGATTTTACTCTTTCATTCGTAACAAGTCGACCGATTCCTACATCAGGGAATCCCGTGTCATTTCCTATTAAATTTAAATTTGTAACTCCTTTTTCTAAAATCGCCTGTATTAAAGATGGAGGGGATCCAATCCCCCCAAACCCTCCAAACATTAATGTCATATCATCATGGAACAAAGAAATTACTTCCTCTATCTCTTTTAATTTATCAAATGTATTCGTAATAGTTGTCATGCGATACTATGCCCTCCTTTTTGCATCATTTCTTCTACACTTTTTGCAAAAATTGAAAGTAATTCATCTAACTCGGAATATGTAGTTGTCATCGGCGGTGCTACAAGCAGTGCACTATCTTCTTTTCCTGCTTGCCCTGAAACAGCTTGGTATAAAAGAAGACCATTTTTAGCTGCAACCGAAATTAGTTCCGACGCTTTTGTAAACGGTTGCAATTCTACTCCAATCAGCAACCCTTTTCCGCGCACATCAGCAATGATTGTCGATTGTTGCTGAACTTTCTGTAGTCCTTTTATTAAATACTCTCCTTTTTCTGCTGTTTTTTCAGGTAGATTATGTTTCTCCATATACTCAATAACAGCTAGAGCTGTTGCTGCAGATAATGGATTTGCACTTAAAGTATGCCCACTCATAACTGAACGCGATCCACGTAAAATTGGCTCCATAACACGATCACTTACAATCGTGGCTGCCATCGGTGTATATCCAGCCCCTAAACCTTTACCAAGAGTCATAATATCTGGTTCTACACCCCAATGCTCCATCGCAAACCATGCGCCAGTACGACCAAGCCCTGTCATTACTTCATCCGCAATAAATAAAATATCGTAATGACTACAAATATCTTTAATGACTTTATAATATTCTTTCGGCGGAACGACTGCGCCTCCAGCTGCTCCGATAATAGGTTCAGCAATAAAAGCTGCGATATGTTCTGCACCAATTCTTTCAATTGATCTTTCTAGTTCCGTCGCACAAGCAAGCTGACAAGTTGGATATACCTTTTGCACCGGACATCTAAAACAATATGGAGCTGGAATAGTTGGATAATCTTCTAAAATTGACACGAAACGTTGTCTGCGCAGTGGATGCCCAGACATTGATAAGGCTCCCATCGTAATACCGTGATAACTCATCCATCGTGACAAAATTTTATGTTTTCCTTGAATACCTCGCTCTTGAAAATGCTGGATTGCAATTTTCATAGCTGTTTCATTTGCTTCCGTACCACTATTCACAAAAAAGCTCCAGTTCAAATCTCCTACACTTAAATCGCTTAATTTCTTCGCTAATTTTTCAGCTGGTTCACTCGTAAACTGTGATCTATAAACAAAAGCAATCTCCTCTGCTTGCTTTTTGATAACGTCCGCAATCTCCTTTACGCCATGCCCAATACCTGCCGTAATTGCCCCTGACGAGCCATCAAAATATTTATTTCCGTTTTGATCATACAAATACACACCTTTTCCATGTGAAATCATTGGATACGGCTGACCAACAAGTGGTTTAATTAAGTAATCGCGCATAGCGCTCCCCCATTTCTCCAATTTGTATATATATATGAAGAAAATTGACGTTTCTTTCATAAAAAAGAACCCTCTGCGAAAGCAGTGATTTTATCAAAAAACTATTATAAAATATACAAATGAGTGCTTAATATCAATTCCAAAAACAGAAAATTCAGAACTTAAATCGAAGACCAACCCTTATCTATACGCTCAACTAACCCTCCTTTATATAAAATAAATGCTTCACTACATGTTTTCTTAACATAATGTCAGCTTCCCTCAATTGCCGACATTGTGTAAACTTCGACGAAACTCCCTTTAAACTCCTTCCTATTCTCCTACTTTATATTGCATATTTTCAAACAAATCTCGACAATTAATCCCACTAAATACATAGCAATTATTTTAAAGAAACCAAAATTCCACATACATCCCCATCCGTTTTATACAATAAAAAAAGAACCGATTAACCACATTAATCAGTTCGGCACGACGCTCTTTTATCAGTTAATACCTTCATTCGCTAACGTAAATAGAAACAATAGCATTACAAATTCAAATTTCATCCTACAGCCTAAAGCACAAAATCGTCCATAACCCACTCACAAATCCTTGCGGGATATCCCCATCCCAATATTTCATTCCTTTCCTCAATTTCAAACTACCTTTCCTTTATAATTTATGTAGGACAATTATCAATTTGTATGTGTATTCGCCCATAAATTAAAAAATCCCTAGTTTTCTAAGAATTTGGGACATGTTTTCAATATTTCATTTGTTTCACTCTTACGTTTTTATTTCGAAATACAAACTTCATCAGCTCATATGGTGGAAATATTGTTGTGTCCTCTAGAAATTTATAACTCTCGTTCACCTAAACTACACTTATCCGTAAAAATACTTATTATAAATTTCCTACCTTTCTTTTTTTATAACATTTTTCTGCATAACCTCTTTCTTGCTAAGCATATAGTGTTAATGATGACAAAGGAGGAATGTTCATGTCTCAATCTGAAATCGAAAAATATGGACAAGAAGCTGCACGTTACGAACAGCTCGCTCGTTACTATCAATTTCATAATCCGAAAAAATATGTAGAACTATATATGAAATATTATGATGCGCTTACGAAACTTGT
The DNA here is from genome assembly GCF_054326875.1 of Bacillus sp. BC08. Taxonomy (NCBI): domain Bacteria; kingdom Bacillati; phylum Bacillota; class Bacilli; order Caryophanales; family Bacillaceae; genus Bacillus; species Bacillus sp. BC08. Next base: position 854,837 of record NZ_JBTGPA010000031.1, read on the forward strand.
ACAGGCATATGAAAAAAGAGATTCACAAGAAGCTGCTTTACCGTCACACATGAGGTTTTTTCACTCAGCTTCCAATACACCTGCGGTTGATATTTTAGTAAACGGACAAAAGGTTATTAAAAATATTTCATTTAAACAATTTAGTCCTTATTTAACATTAGTACAAGGTAAATACCGTATAGATATTGTTCCTGTCGGCAATGAAACTCCCATCTTTTCAGCTTTAGTACCGATAATGGGAAATCACTCTTATACTTTTGCCGCAATAAATAGTGACAATCATCTACAATTACAACCTATGCTTGATAATACACATTTACCAGCTGGTCAAGCAAAAATACGCTTTGCACATTTTTCTCCGGATACCCCTGTTGTAAATGTAAGTTTAAAAGGTGGAGATCATTTATTTGAAAATGTACTCTTTAAACAAATTACAGATTTTTTAGAGGTTAGCCCTGGTACAGCAGATATTGAAATCTCACTCGCAGATAATGCAAGTGTCTTGCTAACTATACCGAATTTCAAAGTCGAACCGAACATCATTTATACCATTTCAATTTTAGGTTATTCAACGAAAGATCCTAAATTAGAAGGCGTTATCCTTACAAATTAATACAGTCTACACCATTCATTTGGTGTAGACTGTTTATTTTTGAAACTCAATTTGAAATTCTGTCCAATCGTTATCTGAACGACACATGATGGACCCCTTATGTTTTTCTACAATTTGTTTACATACAAATAACCCAATACCAGTTCCTAACTTTTTAGTAGTTACAAATGGTTCGAAAATCGTTTCTACATTTTCAGCTGGAATCATTGGTCCATTATTTTTTATTACAATTCGAATTGCTTGATCTTCTTCAAATACATCAACGATAATTTTTCGCTCTTCTTTTATCGATTCAAGAGCGTCAATTGAGTTCATTAATATATTTAAAAATACTTGCCTCACTTCACTCCGATAACCAACAAGCGGAATTGGGTACGGCAAATTCTTTTCAATCGATACATTTGCATTAACCAAACTCGGATATAAGAACTGTATAATATCTTGAAACAAATCATTAAGCCAAAATTGTTCTGATTCCGTCCACATTTCTTTTTTCGATACGAGTAAAAATTGCGAAATCCGAAAGTTTAATTGGTCTAATTCATGCGAAATAATATCTAAATACGATAAACTAGGATGATCTGCCTTTAATAATTTGACAAATCCCATAATCGAAGTAAGTGGGTTACGAAATTCATGTACAAAACTAGCTGACATTTGCCCTAATATCGTCAGCCTTTCTTTATGTGTTTCGTTAATATATTGCTGTTTTTCCTCTAAATTTCTTGATATAATTTCCGAGTATTTTAAAACAGTATAATAAATTAATTTATCAAAACAAGTATGTATTTGAGCCATAATTGGTTTCAATTCACGTGCGCTAACATCTAATTCACACATCGCTTCAAAAAGCTCATTTCTTCCCACGTTTGCATTATAAACAAAATCTCCAATATTCGCATCTGCTCCTGCACGTTCAATAGCAATTTTCTCGCATAATGGCTGAAGATAATCTATATCTTTTTCTTCCATAGTAAGTTCGATAATTAACTCTAATAAATCCTCTCCATTTTGAACTGCTTCTAGTTTAAATGGATCTTTATCGGAAATTATCATTTTGTTTTTCCAGTTCTCAACGAATTGGTGCCTGTTGTTTTTCAAGTGCGAACAAAATACTTCTTTAATATCCTTATCGATTGGAAAAACCCCCATTCCCTCCATTTCCATACGACGAACACCCTTTATATTTTGAATATTAACACAAAAAATGCAATTCGTTAATAGATTATTGTCACATTTTGTTAATATGTGTTGATAAAATTTTTAATGCCTTTATTAATTGTTTAGATTGATACATTCTATTTTCCTTCCTTTCATTCAAAGTTTTTAACATTCGATGCGACTTTTTTTGCATCCTGCCTCATTCTTTCGTACAATAGAAAATGAAAGGTGTGAAAAATATGGTAAATAAAAATGTGGAAGATTATCTCCAAGAAGGCATTTACGGCCAAAAGCAGAACAAACCAGAAGAACGTAATATGTATTTAACTACATTACGTGAGCGTGTAGAAATCGCTTTAACTATCGGTCAAGTAATGCAAAGTAATGTATATTCTGAAGTAGCTAGTAGTATGCGCTCTTCTCAATCATTACAAATATTCCTAAATGGTGGCATTGCTTACCCACATTTATCAAAATACATTAAATTAGCAAATGAAAAAAATGTTCCTTTTACAATTGTTCAAAATAAAGGCATAGAAACACCCATCGGTTTAGTATTATCTCATAGCACTGCTGTTGACAAAGAACAAATTTATGTAGAAGATGCTATTTTCAAACAAGAAATGAAGTAAAAGGTACACTTGATTAAATGAAATCGTATCGAGAAACGTAAAACAAACAATAAAAAACGAGTATGGAATCGTAAACATTTCCTGCTCGTTTTTTATTACGATGTTTAAGCTCAATCTACTTTATTTTTTAATACAGACTAATTTCATTTCTGTCATCTCTTCTATTGCATATTTAATTCCTTCACGCCCCGTGCCGCTTTCTTTCACACCACCGTAAGGCATATGATCTACCCTAAACGTTGGAATGTCATTAATCATGACACCACCAACTTCAAGCTCATCAATTGCACGCATTGCTTTAAACAAATTATTTGTAAATACACCTGCTTGTAGACCGTAACGTGAATGATTTACTTGCTCTATCGCCTCATCAAATTCTTTAAATGTATTTACTGTCATAAGTGGACCAAATACTTCTTGGCACTGTACAGATACATACTCCGGAACATTTGTTAATACAGTTGGTTCAAAAATCCTTGTATCATGTTTCTTACCACCGTATAAAACAGCTGCCCCTTCCTTAATAGCTTCTTGCACCCACATTTCAATTCGCTCTACATCTTTTTTCGAAATTAAAGCCGATACATCCGTTTCTTCATGCAATGGATCCCCAACAACAACTGTTTCCATCGCTTTCTTTAGCTTTGAAAGAAATTCATCTGTTCTCTTTTCATGTACAAAAACACGTTGTACTGAAATACAAACTTGTCCATTATTAACAAATGCTCCCCATTTTACACGTTCAATTAATTCATCTGTTAATTCTACATCTTCATCAATAATAACAGCAGCGTTTGATCCTAGTTCTAACGTAACTCGCTTTAACCCAGCCTTTGCCTTAATTCCGATTCCAACTTTCGGACTTCCCGTAAAAGTAATGGAAGCAACATCATCATTTGTAACTAGCGCCTCACCTACAGTTGAACCAGGACCAGATATAATATTTAAAGCTCCTTTTGGCAATCCTGCCTCTTCAAATAGTTCAACTAATGCGTAAGACGATAATGGCGTTTGATCAGCTGGTTTTAACACAACTGTATTTCCAGCAGCAATTGCAGGGCCGACTTTATGTGCCACTAAATTTAATGGGAAATTAAATGGTGTAATCGCTCCGATAACCCCAATCGGTTTTCGTATTGTATATGCAATACGCCCATCTGCGCCAGGTGCTGCATCAAGTGGCAGTGTCTCGCCGTATATACGTTTCGCTTCTTCCGCTGCAAATTTGTATGTCTGAACAGTACGATCTACTTCTCCCCTCGCAGCACGAATTGGTTTTGCAGCCTCTTTTGCTATAATCTCTGCAAATTCTTCTCTTCTTTCATCCATTTTTTGTGCAACCTTCTCTAAAATAGTCGCACGATCATATGCAGATAATGTATTCATTTTTTTCATTGCATTTTTTGCAGCAGTAACAGCCTCTTGTACATCTTCTTCCGTTCCTTGTGCAATTTCCGCTAACGTTTCTTCAGAATATGGTGCGTATAATGGTTTATAGGTGTTTACAGACTTCCAATCTCCATTTATATATAAATGCTTTTTCATAATTCTTCTCCTTCCAAATATATATATACAACAATATTTCACCTAGTGAAAGGTCTGACTTATGCCATTGTATCATAGCCCTTATTCCGCCAAAAACATTATGCTCAAAAAAAACTCTGCCATATAGCAGAGTCTACGAACTAATTTGTTCTTGAAATGGAATTTGTTTTTCATCTTCTAAAATAACAATTGATTCTACAGTTTTTGTAACTTCTAGTCTCTTTATATAGTGTCCATCTAATTCTTTCACACAAAACTTATAATTTTCAATTTCAATGAAATCCTCTTCAGCAATTTCTATATTTTTCGTTAAAATCCAGCCACCTATCGTATCAACACCATTATCATCAATCGTTAAACCTAATAACGTATTCACTTCACTAACAAGCACTTTTCCCTCTAGAATTGTTTTCGTTTCACTGACTTGTTGAATTTCTGGCTGTTCATCTGTATCAAACTCATCTTGAATATCTCCAACTATTTCTTCTAAAATGTCTTCAACTGTAACAAGTCCAGATGTACCACCATATTCATCTATCAATATAGCAATATGCGTTCTTTCTTTTTGCATTTTTAAAAATAGGTCGTGTATTGGGATAGATTCGATAACTAAAATGATTGGCCTAATATATTGCTCTACTTTCTTATTACTTACTGCATTATGCTGCACAAAATCTGTGAAAATATCTTTAAAGTTTACAAAACCTATTACGTGATCTTTGTCTCCATCTACAACTGGGTATCTCGTATATTTTTCTCGAGACATTTTTTGCAAAGCTTCTTCAGCAGGCATTTCTTTACTTATAATATGCATCTCAGTTCGGGGTACCATTATTTCTTTCGCTATACGATCATCAAATTCAAAAATTTTATTTACATATTTATATTCAGACTGATTAATCTCTCCATTTTTGTAACTTTCTGAAACTAACAACCGTAATTCTTCTTCTGAATGAACCTCATCGTGCCCTTTCGGTGGTTCCAGCCCTAACAACTTCGTAATAATTCGGGCTGATCCATTTAAAATCCAAATAAATGGAAACGCCATACGATAAAAGAAAATTAACGGTTTAGCAACAAACAAACTCACTTGTTCAGCTTTTTGAATCGCGAATGTTTTTGGGGCCAATTCCCCTATTACAACATGTAAAAATGTAATAAACAAAAATACTAAAATTACAGCAAAAATGTCTGCCAGTTGAGTAGAAATGTTCAAATTTACAAAAAGCGTGTCGAACATTTGCTTTAACGCAGGTTTCCCAAACCACCCAATCCCCAGAGCTGTAACTGTAATTCCTAGCTGACAAGCAGATAAATATTCGTCTAAGTTTGTAATGACTGTTTTGACAGATGTTGCGCGATTATTTCCTTCTGCAATTAAATAGTCAATTCGTGAACTTCGCACTTTAACAATTGCAAATTCTGCTGCAACGAAAAATGCCGTTAAGGCAATTAAAACAATCACTATACTTATACTATATATGTCCAAATACTTCTCCTTACTTACATTGTAAGCAAGGAAGCCACCTCCTACTTAATTTTATTCAAGTGAAGTAAGCATTCTAATACTCTAACAAAATTCTACATTAGCAACCACCTTTTTATATATTATATGCATACATAAAAAAGATATTTATCATTATGATAATCTAATTCATTTCCCTTAGTCAAATAGTTCTAAATCTTAAGATAAAACATTTTATATAAACGATATATTCTTCACAGCTTCATTTCGTGAAAAAACACTTTCTTTGCCGATTCCACACTTCTTTTGTCACCCTAGAAGGGAACCTCCTTCATAGATCGAAATCATTTAACAGGATATATATAGGAGGGATTATTTTGGAATATAAAACACCATTTATCGCAAAAAAATTAGGTGTTAGCCCAAAGGCTGTTGTCCGGATTGCACAACAATTAAATCTTACGATAGAAAAAAATAAATATGGTCACTTTATTTTCACACAAGATGATTTAGATCAAATGTTAGAATTCCACCTTTCACAAATAGAGCAGTCTCCAAACTCTCACCCTACCCCAAAAACTTCATCACATGATGTTGAAGAATTAAAAACTCAAGTAAATACAATTGTTCAAAACAAATCATCACATGAATTTGAGCAATTAGCAGCTCAATTAAACACTATTACGAGAAGGCTAGATCGAATGGAAGAACAAATGCAAGATAAGGCAAATGATGTTGTTACGTACCAACTGTTACAACATCGCCGTGAAATGGAGGAAATGTTAGAGCGAATTCAAAAGCTAGAGGCTGCACTCAAGAAAGAAGAGCCAATATATATAACTCCTGATACTAAACCAACATATGAACGTGAAAAGAAACCGAAGCGCCGCAAAATGATTTTTAGTATATTTGGATTATAAATTTTAGACCCTTATTACAATAATAAGGGTCTTTTTTCATAAAGAGTGATTTCATATTAAAATAGCATTCTCTTTATTATACATATTCATTTCGCTTTATTTAGTTAACATAATATTCTTACTGTATTCTGCGATTAATGCCTGTGCATGAGCATTCCCTTGAATTACATCTCGAAATTCTTTTAAAGAATATAAATGCGTAGCCCCTTTCCGGGCATGAATTCGTACTGGTACACCTTGTAAAGTATCATGAAACTGAAATGGCTTATCTATCGTTTCAATTGGAAAACCAAGTGTTACTAAATACATATACATTCTTTTTGTAACTGCTGCAATATACCATTCTGCTTTCGTTTCTAATGCATGCATAAATAAAATAGCTGTTAATCTTTTGAAGTGTCCTCTCCCACGAGACGTTTTCGCAATACTTAACTTGCCTATTTCATATACATTTTTCAAATCTTTTACTAAATCATTTTTAGAAAACGGATAGAAAAACTCAGAATTTGATTGCTCTGGTACCGTATACTTAATACATTCTACTGTACCGATATGATGTTCATCTTCTATTAATAAAAATCGTGATGGATTTAAATTACGTTCTACGAACATTAAGTTTCTTTCTTCACAAAAATCTCCCCATAGTTGCTCGAACCAAAAATGTTCTTCCTTTGTTTGAACCCGCTGGAACATATTTCCCCGCCTTTCCCATCGCCGCTCTGTTTTTGATAACGCTTTCACTATCTATCATATAAGAACACATCTTCGTATGCAACTAAAAATATTTATGACTTATTATATTCTGCAAAATGAATTAAATTCCATCTAAATCGTCTTTTATCCCTCATGTACCGTTCTTCTAACACCATATTTATATTACTTTCAAATTCAAGTCGTATGAAGCTTCCTTCCATACTGCATATAATTCTTCTTAATCTAAAAAAATCCTTTATAAAAAAGGATTTCTTTTACTTCTTCATGCTTTTTAACCACTTCTCAAAAATTTGTACCATCCCATGTTTTCCGGCTAATTTCTCTTCCCCTTGTTTCGTTTTATATGGATATAATTGCAAGAACACACCACACCCGGACTCAATTTTTTTACTATGCATATGACTTCCTGGATATACACAAATAACTTCATAAATGGCCCTTCGATAATATACTCTCTTTCCATCCTGTTCTTCTACATATTTAATAGACCAATACTTATACATTTGCTCAGTTGCTTTCGTATTTCCAACGTGTTGAAAAATATTGTACATTGGGCTATACTTCACTTCAATAATAATAGAAGATTGATATACGTATTTCCCTTCTTCCTTTACATAACAATCTAAGCGAATATCTGGCTTCTTCGTATCTTCTCCATTATAAAAATTACTCCCTTTACTTAATGCAATAAGAGGATGTGTTTCAATTAAATCATTGAATGCTACATGTACTCTCATATCATCTCGGTGTAAAACCACTGTCGTTCCATCCTGTAATCCATCTACATAAAAATGTTCTTGTATTTGTTCACGGATGGAATTTATAGCCTCAAAACCAATTTGCTCTAGCATGGAAATAACGATAAAAAAAGCGTAATATTCATACACTAAAAATGTTGGTTTATAAACAAATAATAAAGATGGAGATTGATCTGTATATTGTGGAAGTAAATCTAAATACTGTAGTAGTTGTTGATGTGGTATCGGTAAATTATGTGAGTTCATGTTACCCGTTTCGGAAACTTCTCTCCAAAATGGAGAATGCATTAAAGTTTGAAAGTATTGTACACTTTCATGTACAAAATGCGCTAATATTTTATATTCTTGTATCTTCATAGAACTTTTTCGCAAATCCGCCTCTTTTAGTAAATGTATATTTTTATATTTTTGTTTCTCTCTATCAGTCACTGATCCATTACGCTCAATTGTTTGTATAATCGTTTTTACAGCTTGAAATTCTTCTGATTTCTTCTTTTTTGCTCTTTCTAATATTTCAATTGTTTGACGTAAAAAACTTTCAGCTTCAAGTAAATAGAGGTTAAAATGCATCGCTTTAAATTTAAGAAAAGCATTTTCCTTACTATTTTTTTGTTCTATAAACTTACGATTATATTTTTTTGCATAAGGTTTTCTTTCCGCCACTATGGCTCCTTTTCTCGTTGCTTTCCGCTCCTTTTCTTCCCATTTATATTCATGTATAAATTTTGAACTCAATTCTATTTTCTTAAAAATTTGCTTTATCTTTTTCATTTTTTGTGGCAACTTTCTAAGTAACACTAAATAAGAAGAATCTTCAATATCACTGAGTGCAGAGAAAGTCTTTTTATAATAACCTCTATCTAAAATCAACTCATTTAAAATTGACTTTACATAGTTTTGAATCATTTCAAATTGGTCATCAAAAAAATTTTTGGGAACGACTTGAAAAGCGCCATAATACGTTTTATCTTCTATATTCACTTCAAAATGATATAAGCCACAACGCCATGGATAAAAGAATTCCGTTTTTCCATGTTCATATATTAATACCTTTTGTTTTTTTTCATTTATTTCATATTTTGACTCTTTTATATTTTTCTGTCCCTCATATACTTTATTCCATATAAAAGTAATATTCATTGGACTTTCATAATGGTAATGCAATCTAATTGGTTTTAATTCTTGTACTTTATATATACATTGAACTAATGCTGTAGTAGATGTACAAAGACGATTTAATAAAATATATTCCCCTTTTGCCTCAGATCCAATGATTAACTTTAATACAAAAGGGAGTGTTTCTTTCGTATCAACGATTTCTGTTTCATATCGCCCTTCATTTTGCATAGCCATACAACTCCAGTTCTCTACGCTTTTCTCTTATATATGCTAAAGAGTGTTCAAATGTAGATACTCTGTTTGCAAGTGGCGATTGCAAAAGAGGTACTAATGTCGCTCCCCTTTTTACTTCTTCAGAAAGTAAAGACCCAACCATCATTTCAGTTCCTCTTATTTTCGTCAGTACACGCTGCTTGATTTGTAAATCAAATCCTTCTTCTCTACTGATCATATAAGAATAATTATTTTGAAACGGTATATTTTGCAAATAAGTAGCTATTGCGTTTGCACATCGAAATGAAATTCCCTTTGACGTATCGTGTGATGACAATACGACATGTAACTTATCTAATAGCTCTAACTCTTCTTCAGAAAACACCTCAATCATCGCTTTATTTCTAACCCAACTTATACGAAATTCTCCTGCAGTTACTTTCAGAGGTGGTTGTAATACAATTTTCTCTTGTTCCATACACATCTCACAAAACGGAATCTTTTGTAACGTTATTAAATTCGTCCGATCTAATAATCGATCTGAGAGTTCTTTCGTTGTTTCATCAAAATTTACTGTACCTACAAATATAATATTTTCACCAATTTCAATTGTTGGTGGAATTTGATTTTCTTTTTCTTGTACACCTTCATACAAATTTAAAATACGGTTTTGCTTTTCAAGTTGAAGAACAGATAGAAATGGAGTAAACCAATGCTCAATATGTGACATATTCATTTCATCAAAAACGATTATATATAGCTGATTTTGATTTTCTTTTGCCTTCATTAACGCCCTAACTAATTTTGTTTCACTTTCAATAAAAGTACCATTTGGGTGAAGGTAACCAAGTAAATCATGTGGTTCTTGATACGATGGTGATATCGGAATCCACACCAATTCTTCCCCATACTGTAACCCAAGTGCTTCTGCATAAGCTTGCACAAAACGGGATTTCCCAGCGCCTGGTATACCACCAAGAATCGTCAACATATTTGTTTTCGCACTTATATGAAAATTGTAAATGTCCGTTTCATCCAAATAGAGCCCTTTATTACGCACGAAACTTTTTACATACTGTAAAAAGACGGATTCACGCTCATCCCATTCCCATTCATCCTTGTGCACTTTTATTTCCTCTACTTCTACACGCTTACCTTCTTCAGTCATTCGTTTTTTTAATTGCTCATACATGTGATTACTTACAAAATATAATTGATCTTCTACCGCTATTTCTACATGCTTACCCCAGTCATTAAAGTCTATATACTTACATTCCCGTTGCTGTTCAAAATAGGCAATTGAACTAATTGATGATGACTTTAAAGATATATTTCCATATAACCTTCCATCGTGCCACAATAATTCAGGAGGCTCAAAGTCTTTCGGATATTTTGGCATTAGAAATGATAAATAGCCATTTCCAAGTTTTCTTTCTAAAGACTCTACTTTTTTGTATTCGGAAACTTTAGGTACTGGAATCATTTTATAGCCATTAGCCATTTCTCGCGGTTCCTCAGCACAAATTAACTCCACATATATATGTCCTCTCTCGTAATAGAGACGAAACATAACCAGTTGCTTTTCTAATTTTCTTTTCTTTAATTCCGAAAAGACTTTTTCATTCTTTTTATTGCTACATAAACCTTCAAATACGTATGGTTCATTTTTTAATTGCTCTTGTAACGTGAATGGTATTGGCGATAGGCATTGTACAAAGAAGTTCTCTCCATTCTTCTCTCTCTCTGCTTTTGTAAACTTTCCAATAAACCTCATATAGTACATTCGTTTTATAAAACTTGGCTGAAGAGCTTTATGTAATTTCACCTTCGTCACCTTCTTTTTTTCATACTATTCTTAGTGTATGAAGGAAACGAAAAACTAGAAACAAAAAACCTGACGTTATCCGTCAGGTTCAAAATCAAAACGTATATTAATGAGATGGAAATGCTTTTTTCTCTTGTAAAATGGCATTATGTGCAATTTTCATTTTAGCAAGTACATATCGTAATCGATCTTCAGCGTTTTCATCTGTATTTTGCTGTAATTCCGCCAAATTCTCTACAGCACTCGCTAAATTTTCAATCACTCCTCGTAGTTCAGGATGATGATTAAAAAAGGATTCTTGCACTAATACTTTCCTTACTTCACTCGCTAAATCAACAATTCTGGTTAACTGTTCTTTTTCTTCCATTTTCATCCCTCCTGAATATCTTATGTATTAAATATTCTCTAGACAAAGAAAAAAGCCCTTTATTTAAAAGGACTTTTACATTTTTATATTTCCAGTCAATAACATATAAAGTGATGTAATAGCTGCAATAACAATTGCCCACATTACATATCTCTCAATACCTCTAAAACAGCGATTTCCTTTTTCTTTTCTTGCATACATGTAAACAATAATCCCGATTCCATATACGATTGAAACAAGTAATAAATTTTTCAAACCTGCTGCATATAGAAGCCATACAGAATAAATTGAAGCAATTAAAGCTAACGAGCCGTTTTTTACTTTTGCATCTTTTAGTTCGTTTGTAATAACTAATTTGAATTGGAATAACGCTGATAATAAATATGGTACTAAAATTGATGTTGACGCTATAAAATACATAATTTGATATGTTGATTCTGAAAACAGAACGATTATAAATATAGTTTGGGCAACGCCATTTGAGATCCATAATGCCATATGTGGCGTTTGTTTTTTATTTGTTTTCGTAAAGACTTTCGGAAACACACCATCTTTTCCTGCTACGTGGGAAATTTCAGAAACAAGTAAAAACCAGCCTATTAATGTACCTACAAGTGAAGCAACTAACCCGATGTTAATCGCAACTGCTCCCCATGTCCCAACAACATGTTCTAATACATGTCCCATTGACGGGGTTTCTAACACGGAAAGCTCTCCTCTTGTCATCGCTCCCATTGACAAGACAGAAATTAAAATATAAATAGACATTACTAAAATAAGTCCAAGTACTGTCGCTTTACCAACATCTCGACTATTTTTCGCTCTACCAGATAATACTACCGCTCCTTCAACCCCAATGAAAACCCAAAGAGTTACAAGCATTGTATTTTTCACTTGACCCAGTATAGAGGAAAGTGAGATCGTTCCTTCTCCCCAAAAATCATGTGTAAATGTATCCCAGCGAAACGCTGTTACCATTACAACAATAAATAATACGATTGGAACTAATTTCCCTATCGTTGCAATAACATTCATAATAGATGCTTCACGAATTCCAAATAAAATTAGAAAATGAAGTGTCCATAATAAAAGTGATGCTCCTACGATAGATGCAACATTATTCCCACCTTTAAAAATTGGGAAGAAATAACCTAGTGTACTAAACAGTAACATGATTGTTGCAACATTTCCTAAAATTCCTGCTAGCCAATATCCCCAAGCACTGTTAAATCCAATATATTCACCGAAACCAGCACGTGCATAACTATAAATTCCGCCCTCAAGCTCTGGTTTTTGTCTTGCTAACGTTTGGTATACGAGCGCGAGTGGAATCATTCCCATCGCTGTAATACACCAACCAATTATTATAGAGCCGCTATTTGCTCCTACTGCTAAATCATGCGGTAAACTAAAAACACCGCCACCAACCATTGTTCCGACTACTAATGCAATTAATGGAAAAAATCCTAACTTCTTTTCTATTTGTACCACCCCATCTGTCATTCTAGGTGTTATGTTCGTTCAACTATTAAAGTCACCTTTTTCTCTAATAGACGTTTCTCTTATATTTTTTCAGGAAAACATTACTTATTCTAAAAGAAAATGAAGAAAAATGGAATACTTTTTTGAAAAAATGTATAAGTATGCACAAAAAAACCGTTCATTTTGTAATGAACGGTCATTTCACACATATAAATTTGTATATTTCTTGTAAAATTAACGAAGTAAATTCTCTTTTTGTAAAAATTGTTTTGCTACTTCTTCACTACCTTTACCATTCACATTTACTTCATAATTCATTTTTCGCATTTCTTCATCTGTAATCTTCCCAGATAATTTATTTAATACTTTTTCAAGTTCAGGATATTTTTGTAACGTCTCTTTTCTTAATAACGGTGCACCTTGGTATGGTGGGAATAATCCTTTATCATCTTTTAGCACTTTCAGTCCGTATTGCTCAAGTTCACTATCAGTTGAATATGCATCAATTACGTTAACATCCCCTGATTGAATTGCACTATAACGTAGTTTCGGTTCCATCGTTTTCACATTTAAAAACTTATAGTTATATAATTTTTGCATTCCTTTATAACCATCTTCACGATCTGCAAATTCTAATGTGAACCCTACTTTCGCATCCTGTGCAATTTTTCCTAAATCAGAAATTGTATTTATATTATTTTGATCTGCTATTTTTTTCGGCATAGCTAATGCATACGTATTGTTATACTCCATCGGCTTCAACATCACCATATTATATTTCTTTTCCATTCCAGCTCGAGCTTGTTCATATACTTCATCTCGATTTGTGCTTTTTGGCTCTTCTTTCACGAAAGTAGATAAAGCTGTTCCCGAAAATTCAGGGTATATATCTACTTCACCTGATTTCAATGCTTCAAATACAAATGTTGTTTTTCCAAGACCTGGTTTTAATTCTACATGTAAATCGGTATCTTGTTCGATAAGTTGCTTATACATTTGAATTAAAATTTCAGGTTCTGATCCAAGTTTTCCGGCAATAACAATATCTTTCTTTTGTGTATTCCAAAGAAATGGAGAAGCAATCATTATACAAACAATACATATCGTCAATATAACACGCTTAGAAGAGCGTTTTGGACTCTCAAGCACTCGAAGTACTACATCAAAGAATAAAGCGAGTAACGCGGCTGGTACGGCCCCTAAAACGATAAGTGCATGATCATTTCGATCGATACCTAGTAATATGAGTTTACCGAGCCCACCAGCACCTATTAGAGCTGCTAATGTAGCCGTTCCAACAATTAATACCATCGCCGTACGAATACCGGCCATAATAATTGGTAATGCAAGAGGAAGCTCTACCTTCCACAGTCTTCTCCAGCTATTCATCCCCATAGCTCTCGCTGCTTCGATTAAAGATTCATCTAACTCCCTTATTCCTGTATATGTATTTCGTAAAATAGGTAATAGTGCATACACAACTAATGCAATAATGGCTGGAAGTTTTCCAATTCCTACTAACGGAATTAAAAGTCCGAGTAATGCCAGTGATGGGACCGTCTGCATAACTGCAGAAGTTCCTATAATAAACTCAGCCATTCGTTCTTTTCTCGTTAATAAAATGCCAAGCGGTACTGCAATAATTACTGCAAAAAATAATGAAATAAGTGATATTTGTAAATGCTCACTTAATGCAGTTAGTAATTCTATTTTTCGTTCTTGGAACGTTTGTATAAAATCAGTCACTGTTTAGCCTCTTTCCTTCATTTGTTCAACTATGTAATTGACAATATGACGACTTGATAAAGCTCCAACATATTGACCATTTTCTTCAACTGGCACTGATTCTTCAGCTTGTAAGCGAATAAGTGCTTCTTGTAAAGGAGAATGCAAAGATAAAGCAATCCCTTCACCTTGTGTGCGATCGTCTAGCGGCATTACATCTCCTATATTCATGCCCTCATACCAAGGTCGTCCACGCTTTCCAATGAACTCTTCTACAAATTCATTTTTCGGATTATGTATAATTCCTTCTGGTGTATCTAATTGAACAACTTTTCCTTCTTTCATAATGCAAATACGATCTCCAAGCGATAACGCTTCTTGCATATCATGCGTTACAAATACAATTGTTTTTTGAATCTTTTTTTGCAATTGTACAATATCCTTCTGAAGCTGCTCCCTACTTAGTGGATCTAACGCACTAAATGGTTCGTCCATAAGAACGATTTTCGGATTTGCGGCTAATGCCCGTACAACACCAACGCGCTGCTTTTGACCTCCTGACAATTCATCAGGCATACGATCGCGATATACGTCTGGATCTAGCCCGACCATCTGTAGCAATTCATCGACACGGGCTTTTGTTTTTTCTTTGCCCCATTTTCTCATTTCAGGAACAACTGCAATATTTTCTGCAATTGTCATATGCGGGAACAAAGCGATTTGTTGCAACACGTAGCCTATATCCCAGCGTAATTCGTTTATATTATATTGTTGAATATCTTTTCCATCGATTAAAATCGATCCTTCAGTCGTTTCAATTAAACGATTAATCATTTTCATTGTCGTTGTTTTCCCGCAACCACTCGGACCAATAAGGACAAAAAACTCTCCCTTTTTAATTTCTAAATGCAATGAATCCACTGCTTTCGTGCCATCTTCATACGCTTTTGACACATGATTAAATTGAATCACAAATACAACTCCTTTATCGTTGTTTCCTTTATTTTGATGGAAGATGGAATTCATTTCAAATAATACGCATTATTATACAAAAAAGAGCCCACATTTGAGCTCTAACGGTCGAACAATATTGTTTTCATTATTGCAGCATATTCACGTACATACATTTTCCTCTTAGAACGCATTGGTGTTTCAGCAGCTAGCGCCTCCATCTTCATGCCTAAACGCTTTGCAATTATTTTGGTTCTATATAAATGATACGTATTACTTACAACTACCGCATGTTTCACATCATATAAATCCATACTAAACTTTACATTCTCATACGTATTTGTAGATTGATCTTCTATTAAAATACGACTATCATCTATACCATGTACCATTAAATAGTTTTTCATACTATGAGCTTCCGGTATATCTTCATCTTCCCCTTGACCACCTGAAACAATTACTTTCGCTTCAGGATGGAAATATAAATATTCCAACGCTACATCCAAACGGTTTTGAAGTGATAAAGACGGTCTATCTCCAAATAACTTTGCGCCTAATATAAGAACGTACGGAGAGTGATTACTCAATTTTTCACGAGCAACATTTTTCATTCGAAACGTCATATACAGAATGTATAGTGGCGGTAATAATAAGGTTATAAGCAAGATCCATTTGTTCATAAATAAATTTACACTCCCTTTCTTTTTATTATATAGAAAAAGATTGGAAGGCAGAAGTACTTTTTATCCCGCTATTTGCGGGCAGTATGATCCTCACCTCAAAATTCAGCGAAAGCAAAGAAGTTAGGTGGGAGTCGGGCTGCCCGTAAAAGCCCGATTGGAGAGGGATGAACAGAACCCCCACAGATTAAAGTTTCACTTTATACGATTGATTTATTAGAAACATTCGTCCTTACTTTACGTTGTGAAAGTACATAATACATAGCGATTCCTAATGAAAAGATCAATATGCAGCTTAATACGTAAAAAGGGAGCATTACCCCAGTTTTAGATACCCCAGCTGTAAACAGCATTAATAATACAATTCGTATTCCTGTACCAATTAATCGAAATAAGCTGTCTACACGTCCCATTACTTCGTTTGGAATTTCCTCCATCATCAATACATTTCTTGCCACTCTTGTACCCGCATTTCCAATTGCATGAAAAATTGCAAGTCCATATAACAACATTACGGAAGGTTCAATAATCATTGCGGTAATTGAAATTACATAAATGAGCATCGTCATGACGATTGAAACTTCTATCTTTATATATTTCATCATAATTGGAATACCTATTCCCGCAAGAACCGCTCCGACGCCGTACATCATACCTTCTATTGCGTATACTGAGGCACTGGCTTTTAATATATCTGAAATGTATACCGGGATTAAATAATTTGCCATCATAACACCGATAAAAGGCATATAAGTCGCAAGTAAAAACCAAAAGAACTTCGGACGCTTTTGCATGAAGTGAATTCCTTCGAACAATTGCTTCTTAAATGTTACTTTCTTTTTTACTTCCTTTTTCTTTACGTACGGTATACATAAGAAAAGGATAAATGCTCCTGCAAAAGTTAACATATCTACTAACAAAATCCATTTTAAAGAAATGATTTCAATAAGAAAGCTAGCAGCCGCTCCTGAAATAACTTGCGTTAACTGTCCTTGTATTTCCATTGTTCCACTTAAATTTTTATAATGTTCTGCTTGAAATATCTCTTGGTTGAACGCAAATATTGTAGGATAAAATAGTAAATAGTAAAATGACCCTGCTATATATATAAGAATATAGTGAATTGAATGATAAGGTTGCCCAGTAAATCCCCATATAGCCATCATTCCTATAACGACTATCCCAATACCTTCATTACATAATAATAAAGATTTTCTTGAAAAACGATCAATACTTTGCCCAATAAACGGCGTTAATAAAAACATAATCAGAGTTGCGATGATGGAAACATAACCGAACGTTGTATCTCCACCACTCTCTTTAATTAACAACCACGGAATCGTTATCATAACAATTCCGGAACCAATAGCTGATAAGCTATTGGCCCCTAGAATGAAATACAAGCGTGAATCTTTATACAAAGATGGCAGATTACTCAACTCCTAGTTGTTTTTTCACCTCTTTATATACACCCATATATGCTTTTAATTCTTTAACTAAATCATGAATTAATGGTTTTGCATCTTCTCCCAGTTCACCGTCTTGTACATGAAGTCCATCAAGCACAACTTGTTTTGGGATGGCATTTGCGTATACCCCTCTAGCAACAGTGCGCATATTGTTTAATGCGTTAATTCCACCTTTACCGCCTCCTGCAACTGCAAGTAATGCGACAGGTTTATGAACAAATTCACTACTACTTAAGTAATCTAACGAATTTTTCAACGCACCACTCATTGCATTATGATATTCAGGTGTACATAGTACTACACCGTCTGCCGTTTTCACTAACGCCTTTAATTTTTTTACCGCTTCTAATTCACGTTGTGATTCTTCCCCATTATATAAAGGCAGTTCCTCTGCTGCTAAATCGTATAACTCCCCTTCAAATTGATCAGCAATATATTTTGCCACCACACGCGTTCTACCGAATTTTCTTGGTGTACCATTAATAACCACTAGTTTCATAATTATTTCTCCCCTTTGTTTTCAAGTTATACTTATATATTATCAGAAATTTCTATACAAAACACAATATAAAGAGGGAACTAGCTTGATAAAATAGTATGATAGGCAAAAAAAAGAACTCATACGAAAGTATGAGTTCTTCACAATTACGATTCTCCACCATTATGCCTCAGTATACCTCTGCTTCCATTCGCTTCAAAATGGGCATACGCTTGTTCTGCTAATTTATTACGTTCTTCTGGTAAAGATATATATTTCAAAATATTTTCTATTATTTTTTCGTACGAAGTAAACACAATTCCTGGCCACTCCATCTCGTCCTCTGGATTACTATTTTCCGAAATAATAAACTTTTTATTTGCCACTGCATAAGATACCCGAGGTGTTTCAAGAATACCTGACAAGTAAAAATGAATATTTAATATAATTTTAGACCTAGCAATCAATTCATTTCTAGCAATTCCCCACGCATTATTTTTAAAAACTATATTTAAATTTGGAGCAACTGCTTTTAATTGATCTAAAATAGCTTGCCGCCTCGAATTAAGAGCACCTATAAACAGTATATCAATGTCTTCAGTGATCTCATCATCAAATGCATCTTTTTTTATTTCCAAAGTTGGAGCATAGTTCATTCCTACATGTTTTATTTCTTTTCCTATCCCTTTTTGTTTTAACCATGCTATATTTTGTTTACTATAATCCCAAATTTCCTTATCTTTTAATAACATTAAATAAAGTGGGTGCGCATAAGGGCTTCCTTCATATAGCTGTTCTAAATTATAAATAATTGCATTCTTCGGAAGTAGATTCGGGTTATGCGCATATGTATGCGCTCCAAAAACAATTGTTTTTTTTACATTTTCTAATATTGTTTCTGAAATAATTGCTGTATTTCCCTCTTGCTCCAATCCCCATTTCAAAGCTCGCGCGACATCTATGAAACTACCATACGTCTTTGGACATATAAAAAGACAATAATCATATTCTTTATTCAAATATACTTCCATTAGTCTTAAATTATTTTTATATAAGTCCACATCCGGATATTTCATTAACAGCTCATTTGCATGTTTTTTTGCTACTTTATACATTCCAGCATAATAAGCAGCAATGCACCTTCTTAATTCAATTTTTTCCCGATGCTCTTCTGCTACGTCCATGTCTATAAGAAGATTTGCGATACAATACGCTTTTAAATGATCACGATCATAATAATAATCTAGTAGTGGCATCAATTCTTCATACGTATTTCCATGCACAGATTCCCCTAATTCTAGCGCCCATCGTATTAATTCCATGATTACTCCACTACTCCTTTAACCGAAAATGTATTTAATAAAATTTCGCATTACTTTCTACCATATTTGCTATATGCAACGGTAACTCTTCTTTTTTCGATTCCAAATATTTCTGTGATACTGCACCTAAATGTTTTTTATGCGGTATATAAAAAGCACTTATAGAAATCTCATAGTCAAATAAGTAATCATACACATGATAATCTACAAATAGAAGATCATTTTTCGGAAAAGGAATCTCCTTCCCTTGCAACGAATACATCAAAGCAATATTATTTTGAGATTTTAATCGATACATTCTTGCAAGCTGGTATAATGGTTCAGCCCGAGTTGGTCTATATTCCCACGCTCTTTGAAAATAAAGAATAGCTAATGCTGTATATTGCTCTTCTTGATTCTTTGCATTTTCTATTTCATCAGCTTCTGTTACTTCATATTGTTTATTTGCTGAACGGTTTGCTAATTGTTCATAACAAAATCCTATTCGCAATAACGAATAGAACACCTCTTCAACCCATCCCCCTGCTTCCACTCGTTTTTTATACCATTTAATCGAATCTTCAAATTGACTTAAATGAAAATAAGTTTGGGCTAAATAAAATAAATATCTTATATGCAAATCTGGCGTTGTTTCTGGATCATTTAATCCTTGTAACAACAACCTCTCATCTCTCTCAAATTTATCAGCTTTACTCCCACCATCTCCTGGATCGTTAACGACAAGTGTCTCTAGCCTAGCTACCCTCGTATTGTAATCCGCACCAACTTTGGAACGATCTATATCCCAATACTCATGAGTAACACCAACAGATTTCCATGGTAAAGAAGCTTTAAGAAGGCGTGTAAGCCAATACTTAATATGAATATCATATTGCAATGTAAGATAATGGTCTTCCGTTAAACTAGTCTTATCAAAATCAGGATCAACTTCTAATATCATATCCGCATCTAATATTAATAAATAATCTGCTTCTGGATATGTTGTTTGTGCCAATTTAACAGCTAAACTTCTGTTATAACCAAAGTTTTTAAATGGTTCATGATGAACTGTTCCAGGGATATCATTTTCTTTACACCAATTTTCAATAATTTCAGGTGTATGATCTGTTGATCCCGTATCACAAATAGAAACAAAATCTACAATTGATTTTGTAGCATTTAAACATCTTTCCATAATTCTAGACTCGTTCTTAACAATCATACAAAGACATAACTTTTTTTCTTCCCCTGCATTCTTCACTTTCTCATTTCCCATTTAACCACCTCATATTTTATTAACACGCTCTTTTCATATGTAACACCATTTCATAGCTACACTGATGACATAATCATCCTTTTACTATTTATGAAAACTTCATTTTATTTATTCTTATTTTTATGTTGGGACATCGTTCATACTTCCCTTTATATTTGATACAATCCGTACAAATAAACAATGATTGATTGGTATTTTTAAATGAGAAATTTCTTTCACTATAAAAAAAGAAACTTGCGCCTTTGCACAAGTTTCTTTTCAAAAGTTCTTTCCTATTTTTTCACAACTTCATGTCCACCGAACTGATTGCGAAGAGCTGAAACTACTTTTCCGTGGAATGTATCATCTTCTTGAGAACGGTAACGCATAAATAATGACATTGCGATTACCGGTGCTGCCGCTTGAAGTTCAAGTGCCGTTTCAACAGTCCATTTCCCTTCTCCTGAAGAGTTCATTACCCCTTTAATGCCATCTAGTTTAGGGTCCTCCGCAAATGCCTTTTCAGTTAAGTCCATTAACCAACCGCGGATAACTGATCCGTTTGCCCATACTTTTGCAACATCTTCATAATTGAAGTCAAAATCACTTTTATCTAATACTTCAAATCCTTCAGCAATTGCTTGCATCATACCGTATTCAATACCGTTATGAACCATTTTTAAGAAATGGCCACTACCAACGCGGCCAGCATAAGAATAACCATTCTCTACTGCTAAATCTTTAAATAAAGGTTCTAATTGATCGTAAATTTCTTTTTCTCCACCAACCATTAAGCAAGCACCGTCTCTAGCTCCTTCTACACCGCCTGATGTTCCGATATCTACGTAATGTAAACCAAAGCTTTTCGCTTCTTCCGCACGGCGTAACGTATCTTTATAGAATGAATTTCCACCTTCAATAACGATATCACCTTCCTCTAATAATGGATACACATCTTTTAATACTGATTCAACAACTTCTCCCGCAGGTACCATTACCCAAATTGTACGCGGAGCTTCTAGTTCAGCAATCATTTCTTTTAATGTATGACGAGCAGTAATCCCTAAAGCTCCTGCCTTTTCAACAAGCTCTTTATTTACATCGTATACAACTACTTCATGCTTGTCTTCATATAAATGTTCTGCTAATGGGAATCCCATTTTTCCTAATCCAATTAAACCTAGTTTCATATTAATCAATCTCCCATTCTATACAAATATATTTAATAACGAAATTAGTCCAAGTGCTACAACAGATAATATTGTCTCCATTGCAGTCCATGTTAATAATGTTTCCTTCACAGTCATTCCGAAATACTCTTTAATCATCCAAAATCCAGAATCATTTACATGTGATAAAATTAATGATCCTGCACCTGTTGCAAGTGCTAATAGTTCAACGTTTACACCTGGTGTACTTGCTGCAATCGGTGCTACAATTCCAGCTGCTGTCATCATAGAAACTGTAGCAGATCCCGTCGCAATTCGGATAAGTGCCGCAATTCCCCACCCTAATAATATCGGTGAAATATGAGATTCTTTTGCCATCTCTGCGATTGTCGTTCCAATTCCAGAATCTAATAATACTTTATTAAACGCGCCACCTGCACCGATAACTAACAGTATGTTCGCAATTGGTCCTAAACAATCATTTGTAAATTGTAATACTTTATCCTTTGAGAAACCTTTTGCATAACCCAGACTAAAGAAAGAATATATTGTTGCAATTAATAATGCAACGATTGGATCTCCAATAAAGTGCAATACTTGTGCAAGTTGACTTGATTTACTTAGCGCGACTTCCGCAATCGATGCACCTAGCATTAGAAATACTGGTAGTAAAATAGTAAACAATGTATTTCCGAAACTAGGAAGTTCCTTCTTCTTATCTCTTTCAATAAATTGCTCTGCTATATCTAATGGCACTTCTTTATGTATACGAGCACCGATCCATTTCCCGTATAGCGGACCTGAAATGATTGCAGTTGGAAGTCCGACAATTAATGCATATAAAATTGTTTTCCCTACATCTGCTTTAAAAATGCCTACCGCTGCCATCGCTGCTGGATGCGGTGGAACGAGTCCGTGTACAACAGATAGTCCTGCTACTAGTGGAATACCGATTGTAATAAGTGATACCCCAGTTTCTAACGCAATTGTAAATACCAATGGAATTAATAGTACAAATCCAACTTGGAAAAATACTGGAATCCCTACCAAAAATGCAACAAACATCATTGCCCAGTGAACACGTTTCTTCCCAAAACGATCAATTAATGTGGTAGCAATTCGTTCAGCACCGCCAGATTCGGCCATCATTTTTCCAAGCATCGTTCCTAATGCTAAAACTATCGCTAAAAACCCTAACGTATTACCAAGCCCTAGTTTAATAGAGTCGATAATCCCTGGATCTTTTGGTGAAGTTCCAATCAATGGCATTCCCATTGCTAGTCCTACACCAATTGCTGTTAAAATTAACGCGACAAATGGATGCCATTTTACTACCGTAATAAGTAAAAGTAGTATGACAACTGCCGCTAGTACGATCCCAACTACCATTTCTCCCAATCCCCCTATTGTTTACGTTGGAAAGCAGCTATACAATCAAATTCTTCTTTCAAGCGATTGTAAAGTCGTTCATACATATAAAACATTTCTAAATATATAGCCGTATTTTCTTTATTCGGTACATGGTGATGTACAATATCAATCCAATCCTTTACCTCTTCAAGAGAATCAATTTTTCCTACAGCATATAAAGCAACTGCCGCTGCCCCAAGCGCAGATGCTTCATGACTTTCAGGAACAAGCAATTCTTTTCCCATCATATCGGATAGCATTTGTCTCCAAAATGCAGATTTCGCAAACCCTCCTGAAACGCGTATTTCAGTAAGTGGCCCTGTACAATCCCTAATTGCGAGTGCCACAGAATATACGCTCATACAAACACCTTCCATGACTGCTCGTATAAAATGTTCTCTTTTATGCTGCAGGTTAATTCCAAAGAATGTACCACGCGCATTTGCATTCCAGTAAGGTGCACGTTCTCCAGATAGAAACGGTAAAAATAGCAATCCACCTGCTCCAGCTGGTACACTTTCCGCATATTTGATTAATAAATCATATGGATCAATGCCAAGCTTCCTTGCAACTTCTTGTTCTGGGCTACCAAATTCATCACGTAACCATCTCAGTAATATTCCGCCGTTATTCGTTGGTCCTCCTATCACCCAGTGCTCGTCCGTTAATGCATAACAAAACGTTCTTCCTTTTTCATCTGTATTAACACTTGACGAAATTGTTCGAACCGCACCACTTGTTCCAATCGTAATTGCAGCCGATCCAGGCGATATTGCCCCAACACCTACATTCGCAAGAACACCATCACTTGCACCAATAACAACTGGAGTATCTTCACGTATGCCCATCTTTTGTGCTAATTCAGGTTTCATACCCGATAAAATATATGTAGTTGGCACAGGTGTTGATAATTGTTCTGGTGACATATGTAACATCGTTAAAACATCTTCATCCCAGTTTAATGTTTCTAAATTAAATAACCCAGTAGCAGATGCTATCGAATAATCCACTACGTAACGTGAGAATAATTGATACAAAACATATTCTTTAATGGAAATAAATTTATAAGCACTCGCGTATAATTCTGGCTCTTCCTCTTTCATCCACAATAATTTACAAAGCGGCGACATCGGATGAATTGGTGTACCCGTTCGTCTATAAATGTCATGCCCATTCATATGTTGTAATAATTTTTCTGATTGCTTCGTACTTCGATTATCTGCCCAAATGATAGAACGCGTTAATGGCGCACCATTTTCATCTACTGCAATTAATGCGTGCATCGCTGTACTAATACCGATTGAAGAAATATCTTCTGGTAACACGTTACCTTTTTCTATGGCAACGCTTACAGTTTTATATACAGCAGCACATATTACATCAGGATCTTGCTCAGCCCATCCGACTTTCGGTTGAATAATTGGATAATCAACTGCATGTGATGCAACGACTTTTCCTTTTTCTGTGAACACAACCGTTTTTGTACTTGTGGTACCGATATCAATCCCGATAACTCTCCCCCTTGTTTCCATGCGAATCTTCCCTTCGTTTCTAGCAAAATACGATCTAGTAAACCGTTTACATGAATTAGTATATAAAATATTTTTTCTTTAATCAAGTTTTAAAGAGAAAATTTTTTTCATAACAAAACATATATCCCCCTCATTCCACCCCACTTACATACTAAATTTTAATTTTCAATGCGTTAAATTTGCGTTTTATTCGTTACGTAACACACTCTCTTTCTTCCATTAGGGATACATACATCGTCCTTCCTACTCATTTGGACGAAAAAGAAGTTGGAAAGAGATATTCATTTTTATGGAGCATTTAACATCAAGCTAAAAAACAACTACCTTCCTAATAGGAATTCTGTCCCTTTTGCCCTTTAAATTGTTTTCGGTTCACTCTTCCTTTTATCTTAATAAACATAGAGCGCGTATCCTACTATCACTTTATTAACTTGTAAATATATGTTCCATAATATAAAATCTAATAGTATTTATATTTTTCAGAAAAATAAAACAATATTATAAACTTTATTGTATAATGTTGTAAAAAGATGTCGGAGGGATTTAATGTTACATAAAACATCTCAATTCACAATTAAGCTTTCATCCATTATTTTATCACTGTTACTATTATTAAATTTACCTTATTTATTTATCACTCAACAAGGATTTACCTTTCAACCAATTTATTTTTTTGACCAAATCGTTACTATGTTAAAACAGGTTTTCTCCCCTGAATCATTGTTGGTTATAGGATCAGACCCAAAGTATGGTCATTTAAAAACAACACCATTATTTCCAACTGTTTTAGAACCTTATCTATATTCATTTACTATATTATTTTTAGCCTTTTTGCTTGCGCTCTTTTTATCATCTAGCATGGCATTTTTTTATTTTTTAGCAAAAGATTATATAAAAAAATGGATAAACCGAATTGTGTTCATATTAGAAGCTGTCCCTGATATGATGATGATGATTTGTTTGCAAATATTTTTCATATGGGTACTTCAGAAATTCGGAGAAGCTCCTTTCACCATTATTTCCTATAATGAAAATCGAGCTTATTTACTCCCTATTTTATCTTTATCTGTTTTACCTACATTACAAATGTTTCGAATGATGGTGTTATACATAAAAGAAGAACATGGAAAACATTACGTAGAGGTTGCATATGGCAAAGGCCTTTCATCAAGTTATATACTTTGTATTCATTTATTCAAAAATATATCTATCCACTTCTTCCACCATTTAAAAACGATTTTTGTTTTCTTACTGTCTAACTTATTCATTTTAGAATTCGTTTTTAATATGCAAGGCATTATTCAATTTTTATTTAAAAAGGCGTTTATTTCACCGCCAGCTGCATTTATCATACTTGTCATGATTATTTTACCGTTTTACGCCATTTTTCAAATCATCTCTTTCATGATGAATAAATGGCAAAAGCAATTGAAAGGAGCAGCTTTATGAAATCTATTTGGAAATCAAAACGCTTTTTAATCGGCTTTACTTATTTATTCATACTTGTTTCAGCTAGTTTTATTTATAGTTGGTTCTTTAAAGATACCATCCCAAAAGCTCCCCAGTTACTTTACAATGACAATAACGAATTGCTTGGAAAGGCTCCCTTTCCACCATCATTAATACCGCCTTTTGGATCGGATCGTTTTGGAGAGTCTGTTTTCTTACAAATTATAGAAGGGGCAAAGTTCACCATTTTATTAGCCGTGGTAATTAGCTTCTTTCGCATATTATTCGGAACATGTATAGGAATCCTCTTAAGTTTATACGCTTCAAAATTCAAGAGATTTTTCCAAGCATGCTCAGAAGTTTTTTACTATATTCCTACTTTATTTATCGCATTTATACTCATCACGCCCGTTAATATTGTAATCGTATCAAATGCTGATAGATTAGATCCAAATATTTCATTTGCGTTTTATCAAGTACTCGTACTTATATTCGTCGCTCTGCCTACACTTTCTTTATATATATCCTCAGAGGTTGATGAATTTATGAAGCAAGATTATATTTTAAGTTCCCAATTGCTAGGGGCTAGCCGTTTTCATATTATCAAAAAACACTTACGAGTCTTATTACTTGATCGCTTATTTGTGTTATTCATGGAACATATTGTCCAAGCGCTCATACTCGTTATCCATTTAGCGTTGCTTGATATTATAATTGGCGGGATCCAAATGCGGGAACTCTATGATGGAGCGCTCAAACCTGTTTCTCTATCTAATGATTGGGCTGGCCTTATTGGATTAAATCGGTATGAAATGAATCTTTCGTGGTGGATTATTTTTTATTCTCTCGCTTCATTCTTTATTACGATTCTATTTATTAAGCTTATGACAATCGGGATTCAAGATGCACTGAAAGCAAGAGATTCGCAAGTTGTAGCAATTCAAACCGTTCCAGATCATAAGAAATTTGTTAAAAGTAAAGATTCTTTTTCGTTTGCAGATAAAGTGAACCTTTAATCATCTCTCATAAATCGGTATTGATATAAAAAGAGCTGATCTCTGTTAAATGCAGGGATCAGCTCTTTTCTGGCGTCTAACTTTTTTACATGTCTTTAGCTAGACTCATGCTTTTTATATTTAAAGTGCATTATTTACAATCACAATTATGCTGTTTAAAATCGATTACCATACGCCCTTGAATTCTTCCTTGTTCCATTTCTTCGAATACATTTTGTACTTTATCTAAAGAACAAGTTTGAACGACCGGCACTACTTTTCCTTCTGCACCGAACATGAATGCCTCTTCTAAGTCTTTACGAGTACCGACTAGAGAACCAACGACTTCAATTCCATCTAGTACAAGTCGCGGGATGTTTAAATCCATCGTTTCTACTGGTAAACCTACTGCAACGACTTTACCACAAGCACGTACTGCATCAACTGCTGAATTGAATGCTACTTTAGAAACAGCTGTTACTACAGCAGCATAAGCACCACCAAACTCATCTTGAACAATCTTATCCGCAGGACCTTGAGAAATTGGATTGATAGTCATATCAGCACCAACCTCTTTTGCTAAGGCTAATTTATCGTCATTAATATCTACTGCAATTACCTTTGCACCAAATACGTTTTTAGCATATTGGATAGCTAGGTTACCTAGTCCACCACAACCATAGATGACGATAGGTTGACCAGGTTTAATGTCTGATACTTTTATCGCTTTATATGTAGTTACGCCCGCACATGTGATTGATGATGCTTGAGCAGGATCTAACCCTTCTGGTACTTTCACCGCATAATCTGCTGTAACAATACATTGTTCTGCCATACCACCATCTACTGAATAACCAGCATTCTTAACTTCACGGCAAAATGTTTCTCTACCAGTTACGCAATATTCACAACGTCCACAAGATTGGAACATCCATGCAATACTTACACGGTCACCAATCTTTAGTGAAGTAACATCATCAGCAAGTTTCGTAACAATACCTACACCCTCATGACCAAGAATGCGGCCATCTGTGTTTCCGAAATCATGATTTGCAACGTGTAAATCAGTATGACAAACTCCACAATACTCTACATCTACTAGTGCTTCACCTGAGTGTAACGGACGTAATTCCTTTTCAATAACTTCAATGTTTGCTTTACTATTTTTATTTACTACTACTGCTTTCATATGTGATCTCCCCTTTAGTGTTTTAGAATTTTAATGAGTTCATCTCACAACTTCTGTCTTCACTGATTTGGCTCATCATTATGCCAAATTTAAATGTTCAATCATCATTACACGTTCATCATAACATGTAATTTTAAAAGCATTTTGTTAAATATTGAACAATATTTGAATTATTAGCCAAATGTTTATTTAAAGGGAAAACTGAAATTGCATCTATGAATAGTTTTTAGAACTCTACATGGGAGTAAAAGACTCAATTAATAAAGGTTTTTTAAAACAGGAAATTATAATCATCAAATTTTTACAAAAGGCTATTGACCAATATAAAAAGCCCTTCAATTGAAGGACCTTTTATATTCGTTTCATCGAAATTGTTTCACGTATACTTTGTAAATTTTGCAACGTTTCTTCTTGTCGTTGTAACGATAATCCAACGTACAAAGTATCTAATAAACTTAACTGTGCTAATCTTGATGAACTTGCTTCTGTGCGGAATTCCGTCTCACGTGTTGAAGTATATAACGTAATATCAGCAAGTTGACTTAATGCTGATTTCTGATAGCTCGTAATCGCAATAATACGAGCTCCCCTCGCTTTTGCTACTTCTAACGCTTCCAGTAACCCTTTATTGCTACCAGAATGAGAAATTGCAATGACTACTGCTTCTTTCGTAAGTAAACCCGCACCCATAATTTGAAAATGTGAATCTGTATGAGCAATACAAGAAATACCTGTTCTCATAAATTTATGATATGCATCCATCGCAATAATACCAGAACCACCATTTCCATAAAACTCAATACGGCTTGTATCTTGCAATACTTTTACAGCTTGCTCTAGCGCTGTATCGTTTAGCAAATGTAATGTATCTTGCAGTCCTGTAATATGCGAATGAAAAACTTTTTTAGCAACGGTTACCATGCTATCTTCCGCGGAAACTTCTTCATGAATATTTTGCATTGGCGTATGTACAATTTCACGAGCTAATGTAATCTTTAAATCTTGAAACCCTTGAAAACCAAGGTGCTTACATAAGCGGAATATCGTAGCTTCGGAGCTATTCGTAACTTCAGCTAATTCTGTAATAGATTTATGTACAACATCTTGCGGATGTTTCAATATATGTTCAGCAATACTTCGCAATTTCGGTGATAAACCGTTTAACGAAGCCTGAATCTTTCCAAGCCCATTTCTTGTACCTGGCATAGCATATCTTCCCCTTCCATCGCATCCTTACCCCATAAAAAACCAATTGTTGCGGGCTAATAATCAGTGGGAATGCCCCCCACTGATTAAAGTTTCACCTTATTGTACCTAATTATTGAAAGAAGAAAAACCTTTATTCAGAATCACTATACATTTTTAATTGCTTCTATGTATTCTGTCATAACATATGACTATATTATTCATACTTAATATTATTTCTTCTCATGTTTCACCGCATATAATGCAGCTTGCGTACGATCATCTACTTCCAACTTAGCTAAAACATTTGAAACATGTGTTTTTACAGTTTGTTCTGTAATATGAAGCTCTGCTGCAATTTCCTTATTGCTTCTCCCTTTCGCAATTTCACGAAGTACTTCTTGCTCTCTTTTCGTTAACATGGAAAAAGGGTTTTCTTTTTCTTTTTTGACTGCTGATCGTCCTAAGAGTGCTGGTGTTACTTTCGGGTGAAAATTCGCATTACCTTCCTGTACTGCAATGATAGAAGCTACAAGTTGCTCAGGTTGTACTTCTTTTAATTGATAACCATCTGCTCCAGCTTCTAGTGCTGGTAAAACATAATCTTGCTCTGAAAAACTGCTTAATATAAGTATCTTTATTGTCTCATCATACTGTTTTATTCGTTTTGTTGCTTCAATACCATCCATCTTCGGCATTGATAGATCCATTAATACTATATCTGGCCTTTTTTTTTGGACGAATGTTAATGCCTCTTCACCATTTTCCGCTTCCCCAACAATTTCAAATTCTTCTCTCGTTTTCAAAAAGAATACAAGTCCTCTTCGAACGATATGATGATCCTCAACTAAAAGTAATTTAATCTTCAACCTTATTCTCCCCTTCAAACCGGCAATTGAATTTCAATTTTCGTACCCTTCTTCAACTCCGTTTTTATTTGAAACGATCCCTTCATTAACTGAATACGTTCCTTCATACTTTTTAAACCGAGCGCTGTCTCTCTTACGTTATCTTGTATAAAGCCTATTCCGTTATCCTCTATGTAAAAATATAGCTGGTTATTTTCTATTTTTAAAAGAACATTTACCTTTTCACATGAAGCATGTTTTTTACAATTATGTATTGCTTCTTGACTAATACGCCATAAAACTTCTTCTATTTCATCCCTAATTGAAACCATTCCATCAATTCGAACTTCCACAAAAATCCCTAACAACTTCCCGTAATTTTTAATTGCTTCTGCTAAACCTTTCTCTAATCCTTCCGGTCTTAATTGCCAAATTAAAAGTGTCATTTCTTGTAATGCTTCCTGTGATAATTCACCAATATAACTTAACATCTCTTGCAAGTCTCTATCTTGCGTCATATTTAGAGTACCTTTTGCTGTTAGCATAATAGAGAATAACAATTGTTTTACTGAATCATGTAAATCACGAGCTAATCGATTCCTTTCAGCTACCACTACGTATTTACGTTCTTTTTCCACTAACTGAATACGTTGTATTGTCGTACCTATTTGAAATGCAATCGATTCTAATAATGCTAATTCTTCTTCTGAAAAATGTGTTTTTTGAGGCGAAGCCACATTTAATAGACCAAATTTCTCCAACCCAGACCTAAGAGGAATTGTCGCATGATGCGTAACATCCTCTGTCTCTCCCCAATTACATTCAATCGCATCCTCTATCCGCTTACATTCAATAATATTTGTTGCTTTTTCTAATCTCCCATTCACAAAACGCTCTACACACCAGCAGTCTCCTTCACACATTGGCTTTTTTTCTTGCCACGTAAGAGCTGGAGGTAAGTTTTGATCTACAAGCATACGGTGCTTTCCACTTTCATCGATAAAGAATATCCACCCTGTTTGTAAATTCATAACTTGTAACAATGTATGTAACACTTTTTCTAACATGTCCTGTAAGTCTGTTGCTTCATTTAATAATTCAGCAATTGCTTTTAATGCTTCTAAACGATGCGTCTCTTTTTCTTCAAAGTTCATTCTCATCACCAACTACCATTATAACATTAAGAAATTTCTAAATTCTACAAATTAAAAAGAGCCAAATTCCTTCGGCTCTTACTTTATCTCAATCATTTTATTATTATTTTTCTATCCAATGTTGGATGCAGAATTTTTGTTAACAAACTGTTCTACTTTAACTGTCCGATAAAGATTGTCCAGCACGGGCATGCTGTAAGCTTTCAGCAGTAACGACCATATTTGCTGCTGGCATCTGCACTTGATTCTTATGGAACATAGACATTAATTCAAACCTTACTTGTCTAGAAGTTTCAAAATAATCTTCTGGCTTTATTAAACCTGTAATACAAAATTCATATCCAACGTATTTAAGATTCGGATTTAAATCTGTAACACCAACATATTTAAACGGCTCAACAGCTTCACCCTCTACTTTATAAAGACTCGGAGCCAATTTTTCATTACAATTTACACAAACTTCTTCTAACAATTCCTTAACTCTTGTAGGATCTTCCTGATAACTTACCGTAATCCGTTCAATTACGCGCATCCATCCTTTATTAAAATTTTGTATCGTTCTAATCTCTCCATGTGGTATAGTTAGGAGTTTTCCTGACCATTCACGAATTTGCATAAAACGAATACTAATTTCCTCAATCGTTCCTGAATTTGTTCCGTTAAAAGTAACAAAATCGCCAACACGAAACTCTTTGTCCGCTAATCGCGCAAAGCCTAATATAACATCTTTTAGCATCTGTTGTGCAGCAAAACCGATAACAACCCCCGCTATCCCTGCACCTGCAATGATACTTTTTATATCTACAAATTGGCTAATTAAATATATGATTAGACTGATGATTATGATATATCTAAAAATAGATCGAATCACACTTTGAATCGTTTGCTCTACCTCTTCATCAAAAAAGCTTGATTTCCTAAAAAACCAATCAATAATACGGTTGATTACAAATGAGATAATAATTAGAACTAAAGCAAATAGTAAAAATCTTAAAAGTAAAAACTCTCTTACATAATTAAAAAATTCTTCAGTATACGTTAATAAACTCATCCATCCACACCCTTAACTAATGAAAATTTCATGAAAAACTAATTTATTGTTATATCTTTTGATTTCCTTATTACTTGTTACACTTTCTTCTATAAATATACCCTTTTTCATCAACTAAAGGGAGATAACGATACAATTTTTTATAAGTGACTTTATTTTAAGACCTCAATACTTCCCTAAACAAAAGGGGCATATTAAGACAACGCCGAATTGTTCATTTGAAAATATTTTGACTCGCGGAGATTACTTACAATGGGCTATAACGTAAAAAGAGACCTTTTAAAGGCCTCTTTTTTACTTTACTTCTGCATGTAAACATGACTTAAAATGTCCGAGTGCAAATTCATGTCCTTGCGCATTAAAAGACGCAACCGCCTTTTCATAAACTACAATTTTAAATCCTTTGTTATAAGCATCTACTGCTGTGTGAAGAACACAAATATCAGTACAAACACCAACAAGATGAACTTCTTCTATTCCTCTTTCTCTTAACTTCATCTCTAAGTCTGTTCCTGCAAATGCACTATATCGTGTTTTATCCATATAATATACATTCTCTGCATTTTTATATGTTTCGTACACATCTTGTAATTCCCCAAACAAATCTCTTCCATTTGTACCTGCTATATTATGAGGCGGGAATAACTTTGATTCTGGATGATATACATCATTTTCTTCATGTTTATCAATTGCAAAGACAACGTAATCTCCATTTTCAATATATTGCTTCGTTATATGTACAATTTCCTTCTCAATTTCTTGCCCTGGTTTCCCGCAAGTTAAAGCACCTTTTTCAGCTACAAAATCATATGTATAATCAATATTAATAAGAGCTCGTTTCATAACTACTCTCTCCCCTTCTTCTGTTTCACAGTAAACAATAGAAAATTTGTTATTACGACATCGTATGTACTATTCGACATTTCAAATGAAATACCTACATTTCTATTTTAAAACTTACCTTAATCCGAGTTTATCATATAAAAGATAAATAATAGTAAAACAAATAGCTCCTATTAACAAGTCATGAAGAAACGAACACACCAATTTATATCTTCATCCTCGACCTCTATCATAGTAGTAACAAGCGAGCTCTTCCTATGTAATCGTATTAAAAGACGAAACAAGTTATTCACTATTACATCCGCTAGTCCAAACAAAAAAGCACACTACTTTTTGAGTAATGTACTTTTTATTCTTATTAAGACGCCGGTTTTGTTTCAAATGTTGCTTGATTAAAACTAATAACCTTTCCTTTCGGGTCATTGTTTTCATACTGAACTGCAGTAATCGTATGACTACCTGTTTCAAGCATCTTTTCTTTTAATTGTACGGTTGTCTGTGTTGTACTAGTGACTTGATATTTATCTGCATATACTTGATCTACAAATACAAATGTTTCTTTATCGTTTTGAAAATTAGAAAGCTCTAATTCAACATGTTGAATTAAAGTATCCTTTTTGATGAATACAGCCGGTATATTACCATTCTCAGACGTGCCATCTGGTGTAATAACTTTTACTTTTCCTTCTCCAATTGGCACTGCTCCCTCAGGAAATAAAACTATATTCTCATTACTCGCGTTTACAACTTTTTCTTCCTGCTTTGATTGTGTACCCTCTTTTTCCTGTGGAGTACCGCAACCAACTAGTAACAATACAGACAATCCAGTGATTATGAATTTTTTCAAAATTCATCCCCCCTGTCATTTCATTATAATTTATTATACAAAAATAACTTTTAAATTATAAGACTACTTTCAACACTTTCATGAACAAATAGAATATTGCTCACGATTAATGTATCATACTTTCCTTAATAGAACATTAATTTTTTTTATGAAATAAATAGTAATTCCCTCTTATCTATCATTTTAGCCCAACAGATTAATTACATACCTGTCCAAAATAAAAAGACATTGTTCATACAATGTCTTTTTATTTTGAGCTTTAAAAAACAAATGTTGTAATCTCATCTACTTCTTTTCTTTGAAGTTTCTTCGGCTTATCTTTCGGGAAACCGAGTGAAATAACCATATTTATTTGTTTTTCAGGCTCAATTTGTAAATATTGTCGTAGTTCATCTTGAGCTAACAATACCGGTCCTGTCATCGGACAAGTACCAAGCCCCTTCGCATGTGCAGCTAACATTAAATTTTGTGCTGCTAAACAGCTACTCTTAATCCCTTCTTCTTCCCAAACTGAATCTGGAACAAAAGCAATTGGATCAAATATCTTTTCGCGAAATTTTGATTCATATGGTGTTGCCAAACACACGATTAATACTGGCGCCTCCGAAAAAGCTGTTGCATATGGTCCGAAAGAACGTGTAAGTAATTTCCCTGCTTTCTCTTCTCCGTTTTCTGCCGCTTTTGCCGCAAGTTTATGTAATGCATCCCATGTCATTTGTTCAATTTCTTTAATTTTCTCTCGGTTCATAATGACCAAGAACTCCCACGTTTGTGAGTTCGTATCACTCGGTGCATAACGAGCACAATCAATAATTTCTTTTATATCACTAGTGGATACTTCTTGTTCTGTGAACTTCCTAACACTTCGTCTACCGTGAATTACTTCTTTAAAATCTTCATAATTCATACATTAAATCCCCTTTTTACAGCGTTTTCAAAACTTGTCCTATGCTTGAATTATATCATGAAAAAAAGCTGGAGGAATACCAGCTTTTTTCTTCAATATTAGTTCATAACTTTAAACGAACGAATACTTTCTTCATATGCAACTTGGAGTTTCTTTGTAATTGGCCCTCTTCCGCCGGTTCCAAACTGTTCATCACCTATTTGAACGACTGGGAATATTTCAAGTGGTGTCGCTGTGAAGAAACACTCATCAGCTTCATACACTTCTTGTAGTGAAAATTCTCGTTCTTCTACTTCAATATGTAACTCTTTCGCTAATGTAATAACGAAGTGACGTGTAATGCCGTGGAGAATGAAATTGTCAGCCGGATGTGTAATCAATTTATTATTTTTCACCATAAAGAAATTTGAATGACACCCTTCCGTTACAATTCCATCTCGTACTAATATCGCTTCTTGATAGCCTTGTTCGTTTATTTTATTTTTAATCATAATATTAGGTAACAGATTTAAAGATTTTATATGACAAAACTTCCAGCGTATATCCTCTTCTACAGTAACTTTTATTCCTCGTTCCATTGCAGCAATTGGCCTTGGAAACGAAACTATATTTGCAAAATATGTTGGTTCCATATTTGATTCATACACATGATTACGTGCTTGAGCACCTCTTGATATTTGCAAATATACATTCCCATCTTCTTGAAAGTGATTTTTTTCAATCATTTGATGTAACTCTTCCACCAACTCTTCCTTAGTAAACGGTGGAATTAGTTTTATTTCTTCCATAGAATTAAAGAATCGTTCTAAATGTAAATCTAATAAATGTGGCTTCCCATCATATAATCTGAATACCTCATATATACCATCACCAAATTGAAAGCCTCTCTCCTCTAATGGAATCATCGGCTGTTCTTCCTTCGTATTTACCATTCTTCCGTTAAACAAAATCCAATCTTTATGAGTAGCTTTCATTTATTCCCACTCCTTTATTCCATGATTGGTTTAATTGTACAACTTATCCGCATCCAAAAGAAGGAATTTTCTGTATTTTTATAAATAAAAAAGTACATCACTCATTTAAAGTGATGTACTCAACCGTTCATTTATTTTAGAAAATATTTTTCAATATCATCTAACATAAGATTGGCAGCTACAATACCACCTGCTGTATTCCAAATCACTTCATCTACTTGGAATACTTTATTATCTTTAGAAGCCTGTAACTGCTTAAAGAGTGGATCTTCTGTCCATTCTTTCGCTAACGTGTTTCCTTCATTATTCTTATCCGTATCTTTATCAGATGTGAAATAGAATATATAGTCCCCATCCATATTTGGAATTTGCTCTTTTGTAATTCCTTTTATCGCAAATTCATCTTTATCTTGTAGTGGTGGTCTTTTAAATCCAATATCATTTAATACAACGCCTGAGAATGAATTTTTTTGATAAATACGAACATCACCTGGAACGAAGCGAATAATGGAAACTTTAGAGTTAATTTTATCACCTAATTGTTCTTTTATTGCTGCAATACGCTTTTTATAATCATTAAGAGCATTTTGCCCTTCTTTTTCTTTTTTTACAGCTTTTGTATAAAGCGTAAAGTTTTCTTTCCAATCACCGCGCAATGTTTCAGCATATACCGTTGGCGCGATTTCTTTTAACTGCTCATATATTTTTTCGTGACGCATTTTGTTTCCGATAATTAAATCCGGCTGAAGCTGCATTACTGCCTCTAAATTAATGTCACGCTCCGTTCCTA
The DNA here is from genome assembly GCF_054326875.1 of Bacillus sp. BC08. NCBI lineage: Bacteria > Bacillati > Bacillota > Bacilli > Caryophanales > Bacillaceae > Bacillus > Bacillus sp. BC08. The sequence continues at coordinate 891,853 of NZ_JBTGPA010000031.1, forward strand.
CTACTTTCGTATCTTTTAACTCTTTCGCTAAATGAGGATACCAGTCATCACCAGCACGTGGTTTTGTCGTTCCAACTGGCGTTACTCCAACAGTTAAAAGTGCCTCAGCACCCTCATTTGTTAAAACGACAACTCTTTTTGGCGTACCATTTACTGTCGTTTCGCCCATTGCATGTTTTATTGTATATGAATCTTTTGCTTTAGCTGATGTATCATTTTCTTTCTTCTCTTCTTTACTACACCCTGCAATTATGATCGTTAATAACATAACGCAAAATATAAACAAGTTTTTAGTGCGTGTCATAAGTCCTCCTAGTTGAAATTGATTATCATTTACATTCTAAAGAGTAATGTATCTCTCATACATTGTCAATAGATATATCAGAAAACTTTTTCAATATATATAATATAGACCTCGTTTTTATTCAAACTATTATTTATTTGTTACTCACATTTTTTAACCGTAACATATGAAAAATAAATGGACATATGAAAGTAATTGTAATTCCAGTCAATACATAACGTAAATAATACATATCAGGGATTACTTTTTTTAGTATGAGCTGTATCATGAACATGAAACTAAGACCTAATACTGTTTTTACTACCTGTATTTTTAAATTATTATTTTCGTTCATTTTAATAAAATGATTTTCTAACATGGTGCCAATCGTAGAACCTGTCAAAACTCCAAGTAATTTTAAATTATCTATTTGGTCAGTCATAAAATACATAATGAGTGAAACTGCCAATACAATTCGTTGTAACAATATAAATTTCCTATCACTTAATTCCTCTGTTACTTTCGTATATAAATAAACAACTATGACACTAATTAAAACGGCACCTATTATATCACTGAACCAATGTACACGTAAATATAGACGAGAAGTAGCAACTAATATTATAAAAATAATTCCAATGATCCAAATGATTCTCTTTTTACATAACATCATAAAAGAGCCCCAAAATGTTGTCGCTAACTGGACGTGTGTACTTGGAAAAGAATAACCAGCGGCTGATTTTTCATATAAAGCCTGAATTCCGTCGTATGTATACGGTCGCGGGATTTTCATGAATTCTTTTACCACTATCCCTATATACCCAGAGAAACAAAGCATAACAATCATATGAAATGCTTTTCTTTTAGAAACGCACCAATATAAAATCGAAATTATAACTAAATACAGCGTTTCATTTGCAATACTGGATATAAATTTGAAAAGCATTGTAAGCACACTTCCCTCCAGAGTGGTCATCCATTCAAGAAATAACATATCAATATTAAACATACAAAAAACGATACCTCCTAAAAATTTCCCTTCTTCAATTTGTCAGCACTTAAGATACACTAGTTGATTTACATTTCAAATTTATACACCTACTTACGTTATAGATTAAGAACATATAGTACCACATACTAACAACAGATAACATGTGCAATCATCTAATCATTTCAATAAATTCTAATGAATTTTTGAGCTTTATATACAAAAACATCTGCATCTCGTTACTTCATTTCTTATATTTCATCTCAGATTGCACCCATAGCAGTTCGTATTGTGTGTTATATGGAATTTCTATTAGATTAAGCTGTTTAACCTTACTAAAACTTTCAAAGCTATTACAAATACAAAGAAACCGCCTTATGTAAGGCGGTTTCTTTCATTTTGCTTTAACCAATTTAAAATAAATATATACGATTGATAGTGAATATAACGTATGCAAAATAAAAGGAATAAAAGAGCTATTCCAGTGCTACTATACAGCAAACCGAATTTTAAAAAAATATTTAAAAGCGGTGGAAAGTTCGTTATGTTTTGTAATGTAATCAGCATACAAAATAAAAGGAAAAACACAGGGGCATATTGTAATTCATACGGCTTTTTCTTCTTATTCATTCTCTTTCGAATGAACATATGGATTAGCTCTGCTACTAGAAAACACCCTCCAATTAATACAAGACCAGAAGTCATCGTCATATATCCACCTGCCTTATATTTATTCCGCATAACTACACATCGTTATATTTTTTTCACATATATCCCATCTTGTTCATTAAAACCAAAGCTCTCTATGAAAGATTTAGCTTGTTCTGTTAATTCCGTTTGTATTACTTTTATCTCTTTCACATTTCTTTCTTTCATCATCGTTTCAAATGTAAAATATGTATTTGTTCCATAACCATAACTTTGATAATCAAAGTGAATAATTAACTGAGATAAAACCGCACTCTCCTCTTGAACACGATAATCTATTACACCAATATATGTATCATCAGCTTTCACACAATACTGTACCTGATTCTCACTTAAACTATGTGAGCGAAACATTTCTTTAACAACGTTTTCATTTTCTACATTTACTTTTTCAAACGTAATCATATGTTGTCCATCCTTTTACTATTATTGTATCAATAATTCGTTCCATTTATGAAAAAAACCTTAAGATCATATGCGATCTTAAGGTTTTTCTAATTAAACTAAGCTATACGCACGTTTCGTTTCTTCGTGGAACTTATTCGTATCGTATTTATGCTCAACATAAATTTGATGCCATACCATAAACGCAAGTACAGTCCAAATTTTACGGCTATAATCGCCTTTATCTGCACAATGTGCTTCCAGTAAGTTTAATACATACTGTTTGTCGATTAAATGCTCTGTTTTACTCTCGTTTATAATATTGATAGCCCAATCATGCATTTCGTCTTTTAACCAGTGACGAATTGGTACTGGGAATCCAAGTTTTTTACGATCTAATACGTGATCTGGAACGATTCCGCGTGCTGCTTCACGTAAAATAGCTTTCGTAGTTCCGTTAGCAATCTTAAATTCAGTTGGAATTTTAGATGCAACATCGAACACTTCTTTATCTAAGAACGGTACACGAAGTTCTAATGAGTTTGCCATTGTCATCTTATCAGCTTTTAATAAAATGTCACCGCGTAACCATGTGAACATGTCAATGTACTGCATTTTGCTTACATCATCATAATCTTTAATTTCGTTATACAATGGTTTCGTGATATCCATATAGTTAACACTTTCATTGTAATACTTCATTAATTCAACTTTCTCTTCTTCACGGAAGATTTTCGCGTTTCCATAGTAACGCTCCTCAATTGGCGTACATCCACGCTCTAGGAAGCTCTTTCCTTTAAAGCCTTCTTTAAGAGCACCACTTAATGCTTTTAGAACGCTCTTACCTGGGCTAGGAATGTAAGAGAACATTTTTAGTGAGTTTGGCTCACGATAAATGTTATAACCACCAAATAGCTCGTCTGCACCTTCACCTGAAAGAACAACTGTTACATGCTTACGTGCTTCTTTTGCAACAAAGTACAATGGTACAGCTGCTGGATCTGCTAAAGGATCATCCATATGCCAAATGATTTTTGGGAACTCATCCATAAACTCTTTCGCTGAAATGAATACGTTATGATTTTTAACGCCTAATTTCTCAGCAGTTTCTTTGGCAACATCAACTTCACTGAAACCACGTTGTTCAAAACCAATAGAGAATGTTAAAAGATTTGGATTCATTTCTCTTGCGATAGAAGCGATAATAGATGAATCGATACCACCAGATAAGAATGAACCTACTGGTACATCACTGCGCATATGCACTTTTACTGAATCATATAACACATCACGAATTGCTTGGATATGCTCCTCTTTCGTTGCGCTTGAAGCATTGAAATAAGGCTTCCAGTAGCGATAGATTTCCATCTCTTTACCAACTTCTTTTACGAAATAATGACCAGGCTCGATTTTATTAACATCAATTGTTAATGTTTCTGGCTCTGGACCATATTGGTACGTAAAGTAATGTTGTAGTGACGTTGGGTTAACGCCTTTATCTTCCATCACATGCATAATACTTTTCTTCTCAGATGCGAAGAATGTAGTATCACCTTGTTGTGCGATGTATAAAGGTTTAATACCGAAGTGGTCACGTGCACCGAAAAGTTTCTTCTCTTCACGATCCCAAATCATAAATGCAAACATACCACGAAGATAGTCTACACATTTTTCTTTCATATGTGCATACAATGCAATGATAACTTCTGTATCAGATTGCGTTGCAAACGTTGCACCTTTTTCAAGTAACATTTCACGTAATTCTACATAGTTGTAAATTTCACCATTAAAAATAATTACATATCGATCATTTTCATAAGTTAGCGGCTGATGTCCTGCCTCTAAGTCAATGATGCTTAAACGGCGGAAGCCAAATTGTACATGTTCATCACGAAAATATCCTTCGTCATCTGGACCGCGGTGGAAAATCATCGTGTTCATATTTTCAAATTGATGTTTTTCTGTTTCTGAAAACTCTCTAGGGTTTTCACATAAACATCCTACAAAACCACACATACTTCTTACCCTCTTTCAGTTTTCATTCTGTCTATATACTACTATATCAACCCTATTTATACTAGCATAATCAATTGAATATGGCGACCAAAAACTATAAAAAAATCACTCCATTTCACATTTTTAACAATTTTTTATGAAAACATGAAAACTAGGCAATCACCTTTCTCCGCTTTTGTCATATGATATTGCAAATTGATTTCTAGGAGGGAATACCATGAGTGAAGAAAAAAAAGACTCTTCTCGCCCACCGGTTCGCAATTATTTAAAGCAAATTGATGATTTCTTCGAGCAAACACCACTTCGCAATGTAATCGCTGATTTAAATCATTTTTTCCAAAAAGGAAACCGTTTATTAACATTCCCTGTAGATTTATATGAAGTTGGTGAAGAACTCGTTGTTACAGCTGAACTACCAGGTATCCAAAAAGAACAAATTCAAATTGAAATACAAAGTGAATACTTAAAAGTCTCTGTAAAAGAAGAGATACTTGAAGAGGCCGAGGAAGAAACATCTCATAACTATTATCGCCGAGAACGTTCCATTTCAGAAGCATCAAGATTGATTAAATTACCATACTCAATTAATAAAAAAGCAGCGAAAGCTTCGTATCAAAACGGCGTGTTAGAAATTCGAGCACCAAAGCTACCACAACAGCATGACATTTTATCCATAGATTAATGTAAAAAAAAGAAGGGTGCTGTGCACCCTTCTTTTTAATCCGCTAATCGCTTCATATCACGTATAATGTCTTCGTACGGCGTATTACTAATGCCACTATATTTTTTCATTACTTTTCCGTTTTGATCAATTAAATAAAATGATGTTCCATGTATTACTTGACCATTCTCAGGTTTATCTACAAGTGATTGGAAATTATCTTTTGAAAACTTTGTGATATCTTCTAACGAATAACCCGTTAATAAGTTCCAGTTACTAGTATCCTCTGTAAACTTTTGAATGAAAGCCTTTAGATTCTCTGGCTTATCAAGGTCTGGATCTACACTAAACGAAACAAACTGAACGTCTAATTTCTCTTCTTTTGCCATCTTTTGCAGTTTTGCCATATTAGCAGTCATTGGTGGACAAACTGTTTGGCAATTTGTGAACATAAAGTCAGCAACCCAAACTTTTCCTTTTAAATCTTTTGTACCAAATGACTTTCCATCTTGGTTTGTAAATTGGAAAGTTTCTAAATCCCAATTCAGTGGTTTACGAAGCTTTGAACCTGATCCACTACATCCAGCAAGTACAAAGAGACAAAATACAACCATAAGACCAATTACTTTTTGATAACGCTTCATTTATAAACCTCTTTTCTCTATCCTAAATTTAAATAGGTTATGTTTATCATAACAAAAGTTAACACTACGAGAAAATTGTTTACTACATTTGTTCACGAAATCGTACGAATTTACGTATGTTACTTCTTTATTTCAAGCGAATTACTAGACAAAATATATTTTTTTACTATTATTTCTCTAAATAGAATTTGCAAAACTAATTTTATTGTTACTTTTGTAAACATATCCCCCTATTTTTTAACAATTCCTTAAACATTCATCCATGTTATACACTGTATTCCTTAACAACATTTCGGTACAATACAATTACAACGATTTTAAATGAGGTGATGTTCATGACAAAACGTTATGAAAATATGGATAATGTAAGCACAAAAAAATCAATTCGTTCCTTCATACGTTGGCGAAAAGAGCGAAAACAAAATAAAAAGGATTTTTCTTTTTTAGTAGAACAATCACCTGTTAAACAATGTAAATTCCTACAAAACAACTTTGAAAAAACGACTGTAACTTGGATTGGTCATTCCACATTCCTTATCCAAACGAATGGGCTGAATATATTAACAGATCCAGTATGGGCTACTAAATTAAAATTAGTTCCAAGACTTACTGAACCCGGTCTTTCTATACAAGAACTACCTAAAATTGATATTGTCCTCATTTCGCACGGTCATTATGATCATTTAGATTTTTCAACGCTTCGCCAGCTAAATGATGATGTTTTATACCTTGTACCTATTGGACTGAAAAAATTATTTACTCGCAAAAAATTCACTCACGTAGAAGAGTATAATTGGTGGGAAAATACAACAGTTAGTGATGTTTCCATTCACTTCGTACCTGCCCAGCACTGGACGAGAAGATCCTTATTTGATATGAATACCTCTCACTGGGGGGGATGGATTATTAATAATGAAACAACGAAAGAAACCATTTATTTTTGTGGTGACAGTGGTTATTTCCAAGGTTTCAAAGAAATCGGCAAACGTTTTTCAATTGACATTGCCCTTATGCCAATTGGCGCTTATGAACCAGAATGGTTTATGAAAATATCCCACGTTTCACCTGAGGAGGCTGTGCAAGCTTATTTAGACTTAAACGCTACACACTTTATACCAATGCATTACGGAGCTTTTGCTCTCGCCGATGAAACACCTCGTGAGGCAGTAACAAGGCTTCGAAATAATTGGAATTTGCGTATGTTACCGTGGGAACAACTGCATGTACTCTTTTTAGGCCAAACTTTTACTTATAATAGCGTAACAAATGATAAGCAAACAAGTGAAACGTTACACGTATAACGTAACTTCTTATTTTCTATATCCAACATATACTATAGAAAATCATAAAGTGAAACTGTAATCAGTGGGTGTTTTCTATGAATGAATATTTACAGACTCGCTATATCATTAGCGGTAGTGCCTGTATAGCCCTTCTTATTTCTTACTTTCTATTCACATAAAAAAGCTACTTGAAAATTCATTTCAAGTAGCTTTTTTATTACTCCGCTAAATACATAAATCCGATTGCTCCCGGACCTGTATGAGTACTAATAATAGGCGTTGTAAAGAAAATTTCTGATTGAGCAAATCCACTCACTTTTTCAACAGCCGCTTTTACATTTTCAGCTAAAGGAATTGCTTTCGCATGTGGAATTGCAACAGCTTTTACAACTTTTCCAGCTGTATCTTCCTCAAATAACTTAGCTAACGTTTTTACAATTTGACCTTGGCTACGCACTTTCGTTACAGGGTTATAAACACCATCTTCAAGGCTAGCAATTGGTTTTATATTAAGTAGCGAACCGATAAACGCTTTTCCTTTACCGATACGCCCACCCTTCACTAAGTTTTCTAATGTATCTACTACTACAAATAAACGAGTATTCTTTCTCACTTCATCTACACGTTTTAAAATTTCTTCTAGTGAGCGTCCTTCATTTGCCATTTTCGCAGCTTCTATTACTTGATATGCTAAAGCATGTGTAATAAATTGAGAATCAACAACTGTTACTTTTGTATCGGTCATTGATGCAGCACTATTGGCAGTTGCCACAGTTCCACTCATTCCACTTGTCATATGAATGGAAAGCACTTCACTTCCATCTTCACCTAACTTGTCATACATTTCTACAAATGTACCCATTGCCGGTTGTGATGTTTTTGGTAATTCCTCTGATTTAATCATTTCTTCAATAAATTCATCAGGTTGTAAATCAACACGATCTAAATATGTTTGTCCATTTACAGAGATTGATAATGGTAGCACATGAATGCCATACTTTTCGATTACATCCTGCGCTAAATCTGCAGTTGAATCTGTTACAATTTTAATTTTTTGCATATTATATTCTTCCCTTTCCAATACGCTCTCCTTGTTATTATACTAGCATTCCCTGTGCTTTCAACAATTTCGAACAAATTTCACCAAATTAATTATATTTTTATACCTAAAATGAAAAAGACAGAGTTTACTAACCCTGTCCATACTCCGTATCATGCATTTTTTTCAAGGGTATTTGTATTATATACATTTAAATAATCATTCCACTTCAAACAATTTTGTAAATATTCACGGAAAGAATACGAAAATCTTGGGTGCTTTTGTTTTTGAATTTTTGCAATAAATAATTGAAGACGAGACTGAATTAGAAACGATAATGGATGCTGCGCCTGTAGGACAGGGATTTCGAATATTTTAATACAATCCCCTGTTGAATGAGTGAAATAAAAACTTTTCGTAATCACAATATCAATCCTCTTTTTCATTGGATTTTTGAACTTCCTCTACTTTACGCTGTAACACGTTGTTTATAGTGGAGACTTCTATGAATACAAAAGTATACTTAGTCAATCCCTGTAGTCCTTTTGGTTAGAAGGTTTATACTCTATTCATCTCCACCTAATCCATCCTCCGTCCTAAATATCCGATAAGACAGGAATCTCGTTATCCGTATATTGCTTAATGATTTTAGTATAAACTTAGTAAAGCGCAAAGTTTGTCTAAATTTTGGAGATTCTATAATTTTTTTCTTCTTTATATTGTATACGTTTATAGCTATAGTATAACAACTAAATAAAAAAAGTGCCTTTATAACGAGGCACTTTTCGACTGTATTTCTTCTTCTCTTTTCTTTTTTCGCTTACTAACAATCTTTGATAAAGCGATACTAATTTCATAAATACAAATAAGCGGTACCGCTACTAAACTATGTGATAAAAAATCAGGCGGTGATATACACGATGCAATGATAATCAATGCTACGTATGCATACCTTCTTATTTTTATTAGAAAATCCGCCGTCAGCAATCCAATACTCGTTAAAAACATTACTACTACAGGTAATTCAAAAATTACAGCAAATGGAACCGTTAAATTAAGAACAAAATGAAAATACTTTTCTGTCGTAAACATCGTATTAAACATTTCATTACCTATCGTAGTTAAGAAATGAAATAAAAACGGCATTACAACGAAATATCCAAAACATAAACCTGCAATAAATAATATAGACAATACCGGTATATACATTATTGTCATTTTTTGTTCATTTGGATGTAAACCCGGTTTTACAAATAACCAAATTTGTATAGCAGCAAAAGGAATTGTACAAACGATAGCAAATACTGTAGCAATCGAGAAAAAAATCCATAATACATCACTTGGACCGAGAACAGTTAATTTCATTGGTAAATCTTTTACAAGCCAAAAATAAATATCCTTCGTAAAAGTAAATCCGATAATTAAAAATAGTACAAAGGATAGCACTGTATATATTACTCGTTTGCGAAGCTCAACAATATGTTCTACTACGCTCATTTCCCGATCTTCCATCTCGTTCACCACACTTTATTTATCCATTTCGAGGAAAATTCATTACATTTTTTCTTTCTTTTCCTTCTCTTGAAATGCATCATCAGTCAATTCTTTCGTTGATTTTTTAAATTCTTTTAACGTTTCCCCTAAAGCCTTTCCGATTTCCGGCAATTTTTTCGGCCCAAACAAAATAAGTACAGCTACTAAAATTAAAATTAATCCTGGAAAGCCAATATTTGAAAACATTTCTCCATCCCCTTTATTAGTAGATTCCTTGTCCTACTATTGCATAATTTTATTTTGTCAAAAAAGTTTGAAAACGTCAACAAAACCATTGCCTTTTGTCAAAAAAATTCAAAAATATAATCAATTATACAAATTTCATTTTCTATTGCTCTTGTGTATGATATGGTAAGGGAAACGACATATTATTTTATGATAGTAGAAAGGATTTGTATTATGACTGAAAAAATGACACGAATGACGCAATTTGTGAAAGAAGAAATTGCAAATGCAATTACACATGGTATCGGTGCCATTTTAAGCATCCCTGCCTTAATTATATTGATTATACATGCCTCTAAGCATGGTACCGCATCTGCTGTAGTTGCATTTACGGTTTATGGTGTAAGTATGTTCTTACTGTATTTGTTTTCGACATTGTTACATAGCATACACCATCCAAAAGTAGAAAAATTATTTACTATACTAGATCACTCAGCCATTTATTTATTAATCGCTGGCACATATACTCCTTTTTTACTAATTACTCTTCGTGGACCATTAGGCTGGACGTTACTCGCTATAATATGGACACTAGCAATCGGAGGTATCATCTTCAAAATTTTCTTTGTACGCCGCTTTATTAAAGCATCAACATTATGTTATATCATTATGGGTTGGCTCATAATCGTTGCAATTAAACCACTTTATGAAAATCTAACTGGACACGGTTTTTCACTACTGTTAGCGGGCGGAATTTTATATTCAGTAGGGGCTATATTCTTCCTTTGGGAAAAGCTTCCTTTCAACCATGCCATTTGGCACCTTTTCGTTTTAGGTGGCAGTGCAATGATGTTTTTCTGCGTACTCTTTTATGTCTTACCTACAGCATAAAAAAGGTTTCAGCTTATATAAGCTGAAACCTTTTTTATTGATTATGTAATTGTGATGCAATAACATCCTGTGTATGCTTCGTTAACTCTTTAATATCCATATTCGCATACTCTTCAGGTGTAATCGGCTTAGAAATTGTTACTGTTGCATGAGCTGGTTTCATACGGTTTCCATTCGCTTCAAACATTTTATATGTCCCGTCTAATGTTACAGGTAAGATTGCTACACCAGATTTTACTGCAAGGTGAAAACTCCCGGCCTTAAACTCTCCAATTTCGCCACCCTTACTTCTCGTTCCTTCTGGGAAGATTACGATAGAATGTCCATTCTTTAATAGTTCAATTCCATCTTTAATCGCTTGAAGAGATTGACGACGATCATTACGAACCATAAATACACAATTCATAAGTTCCATCCAAGTTGGTACAACTGGAAACTTCTTAATCTCTGCTTTTGAAACGAATCCAATTGGTTTATTTAAGTAACCTAGTAAAACAGGAATATCCATATTACTTTGGTGATTACTTACAACTAGTACCGGCTTATCTTTTGGAACATTTTCAAGTCCCTTTACTTCAACTGTAGATCCAGCTACACGTACCATTTTCTTACCAAACCAATTTGTCGTTTTATACACAACATTATCTTTTTCTTGTGGCGACATCGTATTTACTTGTCTTTTCAGACGCCACATTCTCGGTGTAATCGCAATTACGATTAAAATTAAATAAAAGATTTTAAAAAACGTTTGAATCATACAGAACCCCCACCTATTATCATTCCGACCTTCATTATACTAGACAAACGAAGGAAAAAGAAGAAAAAATGTCCAAACAACAAGTGCTTGGACATTTTTAAATATTCTATATTAGAAACGTTTTGCTAATTCACGAGCATTAGCAATTGCTGCTTCTTTAATTTCCGGTGCTTTTTCAGGGTTTGCATTCATACCTTCAACTGCAATGTATTCAGTTTCATTTACACCAATGAATCCTAATACTGTTTTTAAGTGATTGCGGCCGAAGTCTACAGCTGCGTATGCTCCTTCAGAATAAACGCCACCTGTTGCTTGAATGTGAAGTGCTTTTTTGCCTTCTAATAAGCCAACTGGACCATTTTCAGTATACTTGAATGTTTTACCTGCGATTGCTAAGTTATCTAAGTATGCTTTTACTACTGGTGGATAGCTAAAGTTCCACATTGGAGTTACGAATACATAACGATCCGCATGCATAAATGTTTCTAAGTTTGTGTTCATTGCTGCAACTTTTTGTTGTTGAACTTCAGTTAAAGTTTCAAAGCCTTCACCTGCTGCAAATTTGCCCCAAGCAGCAAATACATCTGCATCGATTGCTGGTACTGTAGTGTTGAATAAATCAATTGTTACAACTTCGTCTTGTGGATGTTCGTTTTTATAAGCTTCGATGAAAGCTTCTCCTACCGCCATTCCGAAAGAACCTTCTGCTGAATTTGGATTTGCTGTAATAAATAGTACTTTTGTCATTGTATTCTCTCCCTTTTACACACTTTATCTTTAATTTGAGATTTATAATTCGAAAGTAAATAACTTACCTTATGTAAGTATAATACAAAAAGTTCTGTTCAATGTCAATAAAAAATAGCTACTTTTTTTTCGTAAGTTAATAAACACTATCTTTTCAATATGTTTTTGGTGAAACAAAAAACTACCTCCACATTCCATGGAGATAGTCTTCATCATTTTCTATTTTTGAAACACATGTTTCACTTTTTCAGCTGGAATATTACTTCCGCCTCTACCTTTTACATCTTCAATCATCATTGTAATGACCATATCTGGTGAATTTAAATCAAATGCAGCGAACCAGCCTAGTTCTTTTCCTTCGGCCTCTTTTGATACTTTTAATTCCGCTGTACCTGTTTTTCCAGCAAGCGTCTTACCATCAATTTTAGCAATTTTTCCAGTACCATCTGGATCATTAATTACTTTCGTCATAGCAGTCTTTAATATATCCTGATTGCCTTTTGAAATGACATTCTCTTTCCAAACTTTTGGTTGCTTATCTGTTTTAATAATATATGGAGAAGGTATGTTTCCATCATTAACAATTGGTGCATACGTTAATGCTAGATGGAGTGGCGTCATTAATACTTGCCCTTGTCCATAACCTGTATCTGCCATTTGAATATCGTTTTTAATCCCATCATTTGCGATTTTAGAAGCTGGGAATCCATATTCAATTGGTAGTTTCTCATCGAATCCGAATTTTTTTGCTTCACTCATAAATTTATCTTTTCCGATTTTCAAAGCTTCTTGTGCGAAATAAATATTATCCGAGTATTTCATCGCTTTATCAAAATCAATCGGATTCGCATCTTTTACACGTGTTACATAATAATTACCCCAAGAAGAATCTTTTGTCCATTTCAAACCTTCAATTTTTAACTCTTCTTTTGGATCAATTGTTTTCGTTTCAAGACCGATTGCAGCTGTAATAGGCTTAAATACAGATCCTGGAACTGATAATTGTGTAAATCGATTCGTCATCGGTTTCTTCGGATCATTATTTACCGCGTCACGTTGCGCTTTTGAAGCACCTCTTGTAAGGGTATTTGGGTTATAAGCTGGCGTGCTCACAAGTGCAAGTGTTTCTCCAGTCTTTGGATTAATTGCTGCACTTGACCCTACCTCATTTTTCATTTCATTATAAATTTCGCTTTGAACTGCACTGTCAATCGTTAAAGTTACATTTTCTCCATCAACAGCTTCTGTTTTTGCTAAATTTTTAATTTCTTTTCCTTGCGCATCTTCTACGAAGACACGACCACCTTTTTTACCGCGTAGCTTTTCTTCCAGTACTTGCTCTAAACCAGCTTTACCTACTGGATCATCAGCTTGATAACCTTTCTTTTGTAGCGTTTTTAAATCTTCAGCATTCACTTTTCCAATATAGCCAGTTAGATGTGCTGCTTCTTCTCCTAATGGATATGAGCGAACATTTACTGGCTTTGTTGCAACACCCGGTAAATCTATGTACGTATTTTGTGTTGCTCCTTCAGGCAATATTCCCATTGGTACAAGGTAATTTGGCTTTACCCACTTCGCTGCTAGTTTTTGATCAATTTCTTCTACAGACATATTTAGCAACTTCGCTACCGTTTCTTTCGTTTGCGGAGCAGCATCCCCTAACTGTTCAGGAATCATTCCGATTTCAGAGGCTTTACCATTTACCGCAAGATATTTACCGTTACGGTCATATATTTCTCCACGTTTTGGCTCTGTCGTTTGCATACGTACTTTACTATCTTTTGTCATCCCTGGGAATATAAAATCAGGAGTCCAATCTATTTTCCAAGATTCTTTATCTCCATCTTTTTCTTTCACCATTTTTGCTTCATGGCCAAAAGTGATCTTACCACCAACTGTATCCATGCTTACTTTAAAAGGAACAGGGCCTTCATCTTTTTTATCTTCTTTTACTTCCCCTGTTTCTACTTTTAAATCTTTCACTTCAATGCCAGAATAAATTTTTTCATATTTCTCAGTGAAATCTTTCTTTGAAATATCTTTTTTTGCCTTTTCTGATAATTGATCATACATTTCTGCAAACTTTTGTTTATTCCATGCTTTTGCATATGTATCAAACGCTTCTTGTGGTTTTTCTTCTTTACCGCATCCCACTAACATGAATGTTAAGCAAAGAAAAAGAATCCCCCATATCTTTCTCAATCGATTCTCCTCCTCTTTCTATATGAATACTCTTGAAAAATTCAGCATTTTTTCATGCTACTTATCATTATAGCACTATTGAATCTTATCTATAAACTTATATTGATGAATACAAATAAAAAGATTGATGTGAGTTTCACATCAATCCCTATTATTATTGTTGCTTCTCATATACATGGTAATAGTACGTATACGGATTTTTTTCATCTGTTAAACCTTTTTCTACAAAAATTTCTTTCCAATTTGTCATATCGATTTCTGGGAAGAATGTATCTCCTTCAAATGCATGATGGATTTTTGTTATATATAGCTTGTCTACGTAAGGTAAAAAGAGATCATAAATTTGCGCTCCGCCAAAAACAAAAATCTCCTCTTCATTTTTGCATAGCTCAAACACTTCTTCTACAGAATGTGCTACTTCACAACCTTCAACATGATACCCTTCATTACGAGTTACAATAATATTACGTCTTCCAGGCAGTGGTCTACCAATCGCTTCGTAGTTCTTTCGGCCCATAATAAGTGAATGACCCATCGTTGTTTTCTTTACATACTGTAATTCACTTGGTAATCGCCAAGGCAAATTATTATCTTTACCAATTACTCTATTCTCGTCCATTGCAACCATAAATGAAACAATCATCTTTTCATCTCCTCTACAATTATACTGCAACCGGTGCTTTAATTGCTGGGTGTGGATCATATCCTTCAATCGTTAAATCTTCCATTTCAAAATCAAATACAGATTTCACATCTGGATTTAATGTAAGTTTCGGGAATGAACGTGGTTCACGTGCCAATTGCTTTTCTACTTGCTCAAAATGATTCGTATAAATGTGAGCATCTCCAATTGTATGAACAAATTCTCCTACTTCAAGTCCGCATTCATGAGCAATTAAATGTGTTAGTAGCGAGTAACTTGCAATGTTAAATGGAATTCCAAGGAATATATCTCCACTTCTTTGATATAGCTGACAAGAAAGTTTTCCATCCGCTACATAAAATTGGAATAACGTATGACATGGTGGTAAGGCCATACTTGGTACATCTTCAGGGTTCCAAGCAGAAACGATTAAACGACGTGAGTCTGGCGTTTTTTTGATCATTTCAATTACATCTTTTAATTGATCAAGTGTCTCACCAGCTGTCGTTTTCCAAGCACGCCACTGCTTACCGTATACGTCTCCTAAATAACCATATTTATTCGAGAAATCATCATCTTCTAAAACGTTCTTTTTAAACAATTCCATTTGCTCATCGTACTGTACTTTAAATTCCTCATCTTGTTGTGAGCGAAGACCGAAATCAGTCATATCAGGACCAATATACTCATCGCTTTCTACCCAGCTCTTAAATGCCCATTCATTCCAAATGTTATTATTATGCTGCAATAAATAACGAATATTTGTATCACCTTTCATAAACCAAAGCAGTTCACTTGCTACAAGGCGAAATGGTACTCTCTTTGTCGTTAATAAAGGAAAACCTTTACTTAAATCAAAACGCATTTGATATCCAAATACAGATACAGTGCCTGTCCCTGTACGATCTTCTTTCTTCGTACCATGCTCCATTACATGGCGGCATAAATTTAAGTATTCATATTCAGCATGTTTCATATGTAGTAAAACCTTCTTTCAATCTTATATGCAATTTATCATAACATGAAAAACAGTGAATTTAATAATCTTGATTAATAAAATTTCATTTCAATAATTCTTACAAAATTATTAACTTTCCACATTTATAAAGGTTTTCATTTTCTATTACCGAAAGTATAGTGCGGTAGAACAAAATTTATATTTGGAGGTTAGAAGTATGTCTAAAATTGAAACGCCTGTTATGACTTCTTTACAAACAACGATTGAAAAGATGATGAAGGATTTACATGTTCCTGGTGCTGCTGTAGCTGTTATAAAAGATGGTGAAGTTATTATTTCAGAGGGTTTCGGCTATCGAAATATAGAGACAAAAGAAGCTGTTACACCGAGTACTCGGTTCGCAATCGGTTCCTCAACGAAAGCTTTTGGTACACTTTCATTAAGCTTGTTGGCACAGCAAAAAAAGTTTAATTGGGATACTCCTGTCCAGTCTTATATACCTAACTTCTCTTTATCTGAACTACTTGCTAGCTCACAAGTTACAGGACGAGATTTGGCTTCCCATCGCACTGGGGTTAGCCGTCATGAAGCTCTTTGGTACAGCTCTTCCTTATCTCGAGAAGATCTTGTCGAAAAAATAAAACATTTACCGCTTGATGCACCGTTTCGGACTTCATTTCTATATAACAACTTAATGTATGCGACAATTAGTTATATTGTAGAAAACATTACGAATCAAACGTGGGAGCAATACGCTACAGAACATATTTTAGAACCTTTAAATATGAGACATACAAACTTCTCTGTTACAGATTCACAAACTACAGATGATTATGCTTTACCTTACGTTGAAAATGACGGTGAAATAAAAGAAGTTCCATTCCATAACATCGATACAGTCGGCGCTGCTGGGTGTATTAATTCTACAATTGAAGATATGGCAAATTGGGTCCTTCTTCACTTAAACAAAGGGAAATTTGGAGATCATGAATTAATCTCCTCTGAATTATTACAACAAATGTATACACCACATAATTCCATTCCAGATCAACCAGTTTTATCACTTCCTGAATCTCCATTAAATAGTTACGGTCTTGGTTGGTTTATTAGCGCTTACCGTGGTAATAAGGTAATTCATCACGGCGGTAATATTGATGGATTTTCAGCGCTTGTTTCATTCATACCAACAGAAAACATAGGCCTTGTCATTTTAACGAATGCTGGAGGCACATTACTGCCTACTTATCTCGCTAATCAAATTTATGACGAACTACTTGAATTAAAATCCATTGATTGGCATAAACGCGCTGTAGAAGATACTGAGAAAATGAAGGAGATGATGAAAGAAGCAACTGAATCCATTCCTGAACAAATGAAAGGGACTACACCTTCTCACAAGTTAGCGGACTACACTGGTACGTTTGAACATCCTGCTTATGGGACATTACAAGTATACAAACGAGATGATTCATTATATGTACAATTTATGGAGATGGATATTCAATTAGGGCATCATCATTACGACATCTTCTCTGCAAAAGTTGATTTATTCCAAATGAAAATGAGTTTATTATTCGCTTATGAAATGAATGTGAGTGGTGAATTCCCATCCCTTCAATTGCATGTACCTGCAATGCTAAGTACTCAACCTCTTGCATTTAAGAAAATTAAATAAATATTTTAATAGAGGGATGATAACACTTCCCTCTATTCCCCTTTTCTCTATCCAAATAAAGGATAATACGTAAAAGATACAGAATTCTATTATTCAACTAATTAAATTAGAAGGAGGAAAAACTGTGTACACAGAAATTTTTAAAGAAGTTGTTTCGATTACACATCACGATTATTCAGGCTGTTTAGATAAGGCAGGATGGGACGATCCTTCTACTTATTTACAAACAGTTGAGAAACTAGAGAAACTTGGAAAACTAACACCAGTACAATTTACTAAAATTGTACGTGATTACTTACTAGACTTTAAAGATAATCATATGTTTTTCAAAATGAACTCTAACAATCAACCACTTAACAGTGTTGGCTTCCAAGTGAAAAGATACGAAGACCACCTATATATTACATCCACTTCACAAGAAATAAGAGTAAAAAAAGGGCAGTCTATTCTAGCATTAGATAATATGAAAATTCCAGAGTTATTAATAACATATAGGAAGTATTTAAATGTGAATACATATGAACGTGAAAAATGGGATTATGTTTTATTACAATCATCAACTTGTACACTTATAAATGAAGATGGCGTAATTGAAACCATTACTTTACAAAAATATAAACAAAATGAATACACGCCTATTTATTCATTTAAACAGCATAATAAAGACACACTTTTAATTACTTTGACGGATTTCGCAAATACTGAAGCTATTAATAAATTATTAGACTCACACAAAAATGAGCTTAACTCTTTTCCGAACTTAATTATTGATGTGCGTTTGAATCGTGGTGGAAGTGATGATGCATTTTTTAAATTACTTCCTTACTTATTTGAAGACAAAGAGATCTCCCTTTTAGATTCTTCAGATACAATGCAATTGAATCATACAGAACGAAACTTTCATTTACGTATGAAAGACATCGAAATGGAAGATTACGATTCTTTAGACGAACTTTCCAAATTATTCACTGATATATTTATTCAAGATTTAAAAAAGAATTATAAAAAAGGATTCGTTACATTTGATACTTCTGAGTTACCAAAAGAACTTCAATCATTAAAAATAAACGGAAGAAAATCACCTAATAGAGTAATTATATTAACAGATGTTACATGTGGAAGTTCTGGTGATTCTTTTGTAGAAGTTGCAAAAAAATCATTGAAAGTAAAAGTAATAGGTCGTCCGACTGCTGGTTTAAATGATTATTCTAATTTAGCGGTAATGGAATGGGCTGATACTTTCGCACTTTACTACCCTACTTCACGGCTCTCTATTATAGATAAAGGCGAAGGAATGTCTGGAATTGGTATACAACCGCATATACATATCCCGTGGACTCCGGAACATATACAAGAAGATGTAGATTTAAAATTAGCATTACAACTGCTTCAAAACGAAGAATGGTAAAAAAACAAAGGTAGATGTGAATCACACCTACCTTTTCTATTTCATATCAAGCTTTTCTGGTTGAAACCAAATTGGCTTTAATAACTCAAAGTTTTTATGATCCTCTAAAACAATAGTAAGGCGTTCTAACGTATCATCTAACATATGTGGTGCTGCTCGTAATGACCAGACAACTGATGAGAAAACTGTCATGCCAACGTACACCGCATATAATTTCCAGAACTCCTCTGGTATTCTCCCATTAAAGTATCCTTCTATTTGTCCGATTGAATACGGGATACTAATGTCCCTTGCAAATAGTGCGATTTTTACGAAATCATGAAGTGGATCGCCCCAGTCGTATCCATTAAAATCAACAACACCTACATATTTCCCATCTCGCACAATTATATTTTCTAAATGAAAATCATCGTGTTGAAATCGATTTGGGCGGTTCTTTACATATATTTCATTTTCATCTATAAACTTTATGATTTTATCATCATTTTTTATTTTTATTCCACATGTTTTATATGCCTCTACATATTTTTGATGTTTTTTCATTGCTCTTTCATACCATGGAAGGATATCCTTAGGAGCTTCATATGTATGCATTTTTGCCAAATCTTTTCCTGCTTCTATACCAATATCATATTGTTCTTTTGGTGAATACGTAGGCAATAGCTTCTTCGCATCTTCTCCTTCTAAATATGAAAAAATCCCATAACATAAACCTTCTTCTGCCAACAAACCCATTTCAATTGGCTTTTGCGCTTGCACACTACGGTTTTGCATTTCATTTAAAATTTGAAACTCTATTTTCTTTCTTTCATACTCTTTTATATCGCCTGTCCGCAATAAATATTTTTCTTTATTCGCATTCGTAATTACATATTTCTTATCAGGTGAGAAACCTTTAGAAATTTCTTCAATATTAACTGCATCTTTTACTATCTGTATATTGTTTTTCCATGCTGTAATTGTTTTCATTTTTATTCCCCTTACATTTCTACATTTGGTGTATACGCTACTTCTCTATGAATAGCTTGTTATCTAGGCCCTAACGTCCTTACAATTCCCTCGTCTGCTTCCTTAAAATATATTTCACTTTCTCCCGTACTTTATGATACTATATTTACCTTTCTTCATCCAATTATGGAAAATAACATATGATAAAAAGAAATGGGCTCCTCTAATTTGTTACCCAAAATTCAATATGATGAATACCCACTCGAAGTATATTCATATTAAGAATACGCCCCTTGTACTACTTGCACAATTTCCATCGGTGTATTGACCATATAATCTGGTGCATCTTTTTTCACTGTTTCAATAACATCATACCCCCAAGATACCCAAATTACGTTCACCCCTGCCTTTTTACATGCTGCTACATCTCGCTGTTCGTCACCAACGTATAACATATCTTTCTCTGTTATCTTTTTGGATTTTAAAAACCTTTTTATCATTTTATCTTTCCCGAACAAATTTTTTGAACAATACACTTCTTGAATATTTGCTATATCATTATTGTGTAAAAATGCCCGAATATGCTCTTCTGAGTTAGAAGATATAACGGCAATTCCGTAGCCTTTTTTATGCAGTTCATCTAATACATCCTTCATTCCATGGAACAAAACGAGATCTTTTATAGCAGGTTGATACAATTTATAAAACTCTAGTGCTAATATTGGTAGTTTATACAGTGGTACATCGAGTTGTTTACATCGCTCTGACATCGTTAATTTACGTAAATAGTCAATTTCTTCTTCCCTTACCGTTTTATACCCGTGCTTTTCAGCAAGCTGATTATAAATTGGTACAAATATATTTTGTGAATCTACTAATGTGCCATCAAAGTCAAAAACAATATACTTTTGCATTCCCATACTCCCTTTGCTTCTTTTTTCTAAACCTATTTTATTCAACGCCATAGTTGTCTTACCCTTCTACAAAAATAAAAAAGAACAAGATTTTCTCTTGTTCTTTTAAGAAAGCCATTTTGGCGGTACATTCGTATTCCAATAAATATTTCCTAATTCATGGTGTCCAGAGTATCCATCATCAAAACGGTGATAGTGGAAATTAAAATAATAACCATCTTGCGGTGGATGATCTCTTCTTACATGAAATCGCAATAAGTCATTTCCTGATTTCGTGTCATACACATGAAAAATCTTTTCATTATTTCCGCCAGCTGGCCTTTGAGAAATCGCTAATGATTGCAATGACTCCTCTGGTACATCACTTGTAAGCTCAGCAATTGCCTCTTCAATTTTCGGTAATATTACATCTTTAAACTCATCCTCAATTACTGGACCAATTTTAGTGCCAAACTTTTGCATCGACTGCTTCTCTGCTTCTTGCATTGCGTACGTAATAAAAGTATCAGTGGTTAACCTGTCAGTCGTTTCTTCATATGTATAGGACGTACTTTCCAAATTTTGTTGCCCAGCTGTGCTCGTAGGCTTGTCCGCAGCTTTGGCATTATCAAGCAATATGGAAGGAGGCGTCACTAAACCAAATGTAAATACGGTAATTAATGCGACTAATGTTTTTCTAAACCAATTTGGCATGTATGTTCCCTCCCCTTTCACTCATTATGTTTTATATAACGGTTGTTCCTTCTATTATACAAAATGATTGTAATTTTTGCACTTTACAATTTTGTTAACGTTCACATATTTTTCACTTGAATATGAAATTGTAAGATTTCATACAATATAAGTACAACAACAATGAGGAGGCAATCAGATGACTTTAGATGTCATGTATTCCGCCGCAAGCATACTCGTTTTAGTATATTTTCTTTATCAATGTGTAACAGATTAAAAAAAGAGCCGTTTTTCGGCTCTTTTTCTATGGTAAAAATACAATCCAACCAATCCATATTATAAAAATTACCCCTGCAATTACAGCTGGTAATAAATAAAAATGAGAAAGGATAACTATTCCATACAAAAGGAGTACTGGAAGTAATAAATAGCGATCTGCCTTCCATCTTAACAATAGTAATTTTCCTTCATCACAATATAAATGAAGAAACATTTTTTTCGTAAATTCATTCCAATAATCGCGCGCATAACGAGAAATTCCAACTAAAGCAAATGCAAGAATAATAGCTGCAATCCACCTCGGACTCATAATAATACTGACAGTGCTTATACATAGAATTTGAATATAGAATATTCGTGCACTACTTGTACGGAAAAATTCTTTTAAAAAGGATTCAACAATACGAGATTCCTTTTTCTTCCCTAAAAACTTTTTAGAATGCGGAAACATCCACGGTTTTTTATTCGAACTACTCGGTTTAGCTGTATGACCACCAACTTGCATAATCCCACTTGTCCAGCGCATACTTTCTTCTTTCTCTTTCTCAACTTCTTTAAAAAAGCAATTTTTATAATTCAATTTTTCTTTTATTAATGCGATAATTAGAAAAACTGCTAGACCGATACTTAGTATAGAATAAAATGGATTTTTATAAATAAGAAACAGACTTACTCCAAAAAAGGTTAAACTTATAGAAAACATTACATTCTTTATAATCCATAGTAGCCATCGTTTCCCCACACGTACATGAATAAATCTCGTTAATAACGACAACAAAAATCGAAATATAGTAAAGAATAACCAAAATAATAAGACTTGTATCTTCGTCACTCCAATACTTTTCATCAATACTGGTAACATAGCAACTACTACTATTACATCCGTTATAG
Source organism: Bacillus sp. BC08 (assembly GCF_054326875.1). NCBI lineage: Bacteria > Bacillati > Bacillota > Bacilli > Caryophanales > Bacillaceae > Bacillus > Bacillus sp. BC08. The sequence goes on from NZ_JBTGPA010000031.1 coordinate 914,566, forward strand.
CTATTCGAATAAACGTATATGTCATGCCATACTGGATTAACTTTTGCATGTGAGCGGGATACGAAATTAAAAATAAACTATCCGCTTGTTCAAAAAATGAACGAACTCCTCTTGAATATGTAATCACATAAAATGCGAATAGACCTAATCCGAAATAAACTGTCTCTTCCATCGATAATTCTTCTATCCATAGTGAACGATAATAAATTCCCATAAATATAAGTGCAGGAATAATAATATATAGCGCAACTGTCCAATCAGTTATAGAACGTATGGACTTCCATTTACGCCTCACTTCATAACGCAATCTTTTATAAAATTGTTGTTTAATCATGTTGTTCACGCCTTACGATTACATCAAAGCAGTCTAATAATGAACTCCCTGGCATTTCCGCTAACGTTTGGATTGCTTCTAAATGTCCATCTGCGACTAATGTACCTTGTGAAATGAGTAAAAATCTCTCACAAATTCTTTCAGCTGTGTCTAATACGTGTGTACAAAGTAATATACCTGCGCCGCGTTCTTTCTCTTTATATAAATAACTTAAAAACTCTTTCGTAGCTACTGGATCTAAACCGATAAAAGGTTCATCAATGATATAAAAATCCGGTTCAGTTAAAAATGCCAAAATGAGCATTGATTTTTGTTTCATGCCTTTTGAAAACTTTGATAAATACTCATGTTTATGTTTATCCATTCGAAACATATGTAATAATTCTTCAGCTTTCCTTTCCCAGCTTCCGCCCTCATTCTCACGAGCAGCCATTAATAATTCAATATGTTCCCATAGCGTTAAATAATCATAATATGTCGGATGCTCCGGCACATATGCATAAGGGTTCTTTTTTTCACCGAATGATATTTCACCATTCATATTTACAAGTAAACCGAGCATCGTTTTAATCGTCGTACTCTTCCCAGCACCATTCGCACCAATAAGTGCAACTAATTCACCTTTTTTAATTGAAAAAGCAATATCATGAATTGTCTTTTCCCCTATATCATATCCGGCAGAGCGGATATTCACGTCTAACATACATTCCCCTTCTTTCCATTTCCAATACAATCAAGGAAAAGAATAACATATAACTATCTATATATCATTATAAAATATTTATTTTCATAGCAGGAATAAATAATTTTTAACAGAATATTTAATGTTTGATTACATTTTATTGGAGTGAATTATATGTCTTTTCAAATTCGCGAAGCTACGATAGACGATATAGATGCACTTTGTTCTTTAACAAAAGAATTAAAAGGTTCCTCTATTTCCTATGAAGATATGAACAACCGATTGCGATTCGTAAAAATGAGTCCTTTTGATTTTTTATATGTTTATGAAGAAGAAGACACTATATACGGATTACTTGGGTTTCGTATACGTGAAAATTTAGAAGATATAACTCGTTATGGGGAAATTTCAATTATTAGCGTTGATTCTACAATACGACGAAAAGGCATTGGACAAGTATTAATGGATTATGCAGAACAATTAGCCAAAAAACATAATTGTATTGGTACATGGCTAGTTAGTGGAACAAAAAGAGTAGAAGCACATCCTTTTTATAAAAAATTAGGATATGAAGTGAATGGATATCGATTTGTAAAACATTTTTAAAATACTTATAAATAGAAAGGACTAAAACTATGACAAACATCGAAGCTATTTTTATTGATCGTGACGGTACAATTGGTGGTGACACTACAATACATTATCCAGGTTCTTTTACATTATTTCCTTTTACAAAAGCAGCTCTGCAAAAACTAAAAGCTCAAAATATAAAAATTTTCTCTTTCACAAACCAGCCAGGTATCGCAGATGGGATAGCGACTGTTGCTGATTTTGCAAAAGAATTAAAAGGGTTCGGCTTTGATGATATTTACGTATGTCCTCATAAACACGGTGATGGTTGTGAATGCCGCAAACCAAGTACAGGTATGCTGCTACAAGCAGCCGAAAAACATGGGCTTGATTTAACAAAATGCGCTGTAATTGGTGATCGCTGGACCGATATCGTTGCCGGAGCAACAGTACATGCGACGACAATATTAGTTCGAACAGGCGCTGGATATGATGCTTTACATACGTACCGAGACAAATGGGCACATATTGAGCCAAACTACATTGCAGAAAACTTTGAGGATGCTACAAATTGGGTTTTAAATCAACTATAATACAAATGAAAAGAGACGTTTTCACAACGAAAATGTCTCTTTTCATTTTATATTTTTTAAAATGTTAATTCATAATGGAAATAACGATTATCTCTCAAATAGCCATTTTCAGCGTATAATCGCTGTGCTGATAAATTATCAATCTCCGTTTGTAATTTTACACCTTTTGCACCATTTTCTAAGGCAAATTCTTTAGCAGCTTCTAGTAATTTTTTACCAGTTCCTGCTCCGCGCTTAGTGGCTTGTACAAACAGATCATTTAATATCCATAATTCTTTCATCGAAATGGAAGAAAATGATGGATATAATTGTGTGAATCCAATATATTCACCGTCTTCAACTGCTACGAAAATAACGGATTCTTTTCTCTCAATTCGATTTCGCAAAAATACTTTTGCTCCTTCTATATCGGAATCTTGTCTATAAAACATACGATAGTTATTAAAAACTGATGCTAGTCCATCTAAATCTGCAATTGTTGCCTCATATATTCTCATTTTACTCCATTCCCCTTCCAATACTGTCTCATTATATCCGTTGCCCATTTAGGCTGTACAATTTCTTCTTTCGGCATAAACTCTTTCATTATCGGCTTTATATCCAATATAGGGGTGCCATCAATAGCATCTAATCCCTCAACAATAATTGATTTACCCTCTCTTTTGATCACCTTTACAATTGTGGCTCCTATGCGATTCGGACGATTTTTCCCGCGCTGTGCAAAAATGCCTACTCTAGGATAATCATTATTATTTCTAGGATGTCTAGCAAAATATTGAATTTGTTCATCAGTTACTTTATGAAAATAAAAAACAACTTCAATATGAGAAAAATCTTCAATCCCTTGTATACTTTCCTCTGTATACGTTTCAGTTAAAGTAATATAGGATCTTACTTCTCCCCACTCATCATCTTTTATTTCCTTTCTTTCATTATGTACAAATGCGATTGGTTGAACTGAAAACATACGCATTCCCCCTTAAATGTAACCACTTACATTATAAAATATTTTCTGAATGTTTTCCACAAACACGCATTAGGTTACATAATATAATTATAATCTATTTTGTAATGCGAAATTAACTGCTTCAATTGCATGTATATAAGTTGTGTCGAATATCGGAACTGATACGTCTTCCTGTTTTATTAATAATCCTATTTCTGTACAACCTAATATGATTCCTTGCGCTCCTTCTTTTACTAGCTCTTCTATAACTCTTTTATAATACTCTCTAGATGGAGATGTTATCATTCCTAAACATAATTCTCTATATATTACTTCGTTTACCTTATCTCTATCCTTTTTTGATGGAACCATTACTTTTATATGATTTTCTTCTATGCGTAATTTATAAAATTCTTGCTCCATTGTATATTTAGTTCCAAGTAAACCAACCTTTTGAATATCTTTCCTTTTAATTTCTTTCGCAGTTGCGTCAGCGATATGTAAGACTGGAATATGAATATTCTCCTTTATTTTCTCAACTACTTTATGCATTGTATTTGTGCAAATAATTATAAAATCTGCTCCTCCCCTCTGTAATGAATATGCTGCATTTCCTAATATTTCTCCTGCTCCATTCCAATCCCCCTTAGACTGGAATCGTTCAATCTCTTCAAAGTCCACACTATTAATCATACATTTTGCTGAATGTAACCCTCCTAATCTCTCTTTTATTTCTTCATTTATAATCCGATAATATTCAGAAGTTGATTCCCAGCTCATGCCACCAATTAAACCTATTGTTTTCATTACACACTACACCCACCTTATACTGTTTTTTAAAACTAGTTACAACATTTTATTATGTATATTATACATAATAAAACAAGACTTTACGTTTGTAATATAAAGTCTTGTTTTAACTATTTCCAAGGAAATTTTATAAGAATATTCTGAAATTAATTATCTAATGTTTTTATAGAAACTTCATATTGATAATGAAAACACTCTCGATACAACTGTTTAATTTCATCATACGATGGCACACGTGGATTATTTGCTGGACTTCCACTTTCAATTGCATCTGATGCCATTTTAGAAATAGCTTTTTCAAATTCAACTTCACCAATGCCGTATTCTTTTAAATTTGGAATACGAAGATCAAAACAAAGTTTTTTTATTTCCCTCAGCGTGTAGCCGGCTACTTCTTCATCACAATAGGAATACATATCTTTATTTAAACAACGTCCGATTTCAGCTAGTTTTTTTACTGCACTAACTTTTGTATAATCTAAAACTGTAGGCAATAGTATTGCATTCGATATACCATGTGGTACATGAAATAACGCCCCTACTGGCCTGGACATTCCATGAACTAGCGTAACAGATGCATTTGAAAATGCGATTCCAGCTTGTAAGGACGCAATCATCATCGCTTCTCTTGCCTCCATATTCTCTCCATCTTCATATGCAATACGTAAATATTTCATAATACTTTCAATTGCGGAAAGTGCAAGTACATCGGTAAGTGATTGTGAAACTTTAGAAATATATGCTTCGACTGCATGACATAATGCATCTATCCCTGTTGCTGCTGTAATATGAGGTGGTACCGAACGTGTTAAAATTGGGTCAATAATCGCTACTTGTGGGGTAAAACTCGGATGTTTCATCATCATTTTTACATCTGTTCGTTTATTCGTAATTACTGCTACACTTGTTACTTCCGATCCAGTACCAGAAGTTGTTGGGATTGCAATTAGTGGTAGCGGATCATTGTCTATTTCTATATCCTTTTGGACATAATCTTCCACTTCTCCACCATTTGTATATAATACTCCAACTGCTTTCGCTGCATCAATACAACTTCCACCGCCAATACCAATAATAAAATCACACTTTCCTTCTTTACAAATAGTTAACGCTTCTAACACGTGTATATTGGTAGGCTCAGCATTTACTTTATTATATGTATTAACTGTAATACCTTTCGTATTTAGTTGTTGTATACACCTCTCAACATATCCTAAATCCTCCATAATTGTATCAGTAACTATAAATGCTCTTTTCCCCAACTTCTTAGATTGTTCCCCCAGCTTTTCAAGCGAATTTCTTCCATATAATACAGACTTCGGCATACGAAACTCAGCAACTTCTTGCAAGTACCCCACCCCTTCTTACCCTAATTAATATTTTAGTTTATAAAATATCGACTTAATAAATTCCTGTTACTGTATAGAATGCAATAACTAAAAATACAGCAACCGTTTTCAAAATTGTAATAGCAAATATATCTTTGTATGACTGTTTATGTGTTAAACCTGTTACTGTGAGAATAGTAATAATTGCTCCGTTATGTGGTAATGTATCCATTCCTCCTGATGCCATTGATACGATTCGGTGCATTACTTCTAATGGAATATTAAATTGATTGGCCGCTGCAATAAACTTATCTCCCATCGCACTTAAAACGATCCCCATTCCTCCTGATGCAGAGCCTGTAATTCCGGCTAAAATATTCGTCGTTACGGCTCCATTCACTAGAGGATTTGTGAATGTGGCAGAAATACCATCTCTCATAATCGCGAATCCTGGAAGTGCTGCGATGACACCACCGAATCCAAACTCAGCTCCTGTATTCATCGTTGCAAGTAGCGCTCCACCAATACTTGTATTCAATCCAGCTTGAAATCCTGTTACTACTCGTTTCCAATACAGTAATAACGTTGTTACAATACCTATTATAAGTGCCAATTCTACTGACCAAATTCCAACTACTGCACTTAATTCTACTTTTCCAAATGCTTTCATACCAATTGCAGAAAAATCAAAACCATTCGGATACCACTTCGGTATCATAATAGTAAACACCTTATTCATTACACCTACTAAAATAAGTGGTATAAAAGCAATCACTTGCTGAACTCTTGTAATTTCAATACTTTTAAGTAACGGCATATCTTTTTGTTCTACTTGCAAAGAAGCTGCCATTTCAGTATTCCCATCGTTAAAACCAAAATACCCTTCTCCTGCTGCCTTCGCCTTCTTACGTCTACTCTCTAAATATAGTAAGCCTAACGTAAGTACAAAAATTGCCCCTACAATACCAAGTATCGGCGCAGCATAAATGTCCGTTTTAAAAAATGTTGTAGGTATTACATTTTGAATTTGTGGTGATCCAGGTAGCGCATCCATTGTAAACGTAACTGCTCCAAGTACAATCGTTCCAGGGATTAAACGCTTCGGAATATTCGCTTGTCGAAACAGCTTAGCTGCGAACGGATAAACAGCAAACACTACTACATACACACTAACACCGCTATACGTTAAGATAGCACCCATTAATACAATCGCTAATATCGTACGTTTTTCACCAACTAACTCTATAATTGTCTTTGCAATCGAATCTGCAATTCCTGACATTTCTACTACTTTCCCAAATATTGCCCCAAGTAAAAATACAGGGAAATATAGTTTAATAAAACCTACCATTTTCTCCATAAAGATATTCGAAAAGAAAGGTAATACAAAACTAGGCTCTGTCAAAAATACCGCAAATAATGCAAATATCGGTGCAAATAAAATAACAGAAAACCCTCTATATGCTACAAACATTAGTAAACTAAGTGCTAATAATATAATAACTAGCTCCAATTATACCCCTCCTTTAAACAGAAAATTCAAACTTTTATAGATAAACTTCTACTAATCTTTCGATTCTGACATCCCTCCTCTTATTCATGCAAATTTTTCATGCTAAAAATGTCTAATTATAAGTATTCGATTACATATGAAAAATCCCTTTAAACATAAACGATTTCATCGTCATACGTTATAAAGGGATTTTCAGTCTCAATATTTACTTCTTTATCAAACTACTGTCTACACAAAAATGATGTAGTTCTTTTACATCATTTACTATATGAGTCGCACCAACTTCAGTCAATTCTGTTTCACTACCATAGCCATATAATATACCTATTGAAGCAATTCCATTATAATTTGCTCCTATTATATCGTGTTTTCTATCTCCAATCATAACAATTTCTTCTTTATTAAGGACTTCATTTGTTTGTAAAATATGAGCAATGATTTCTTCCTTTTTTATTCTCGTACCATCTAAATTACTTCCAATGATACCTTCGAAATAATTCGTTAGTTGAAAATGCTCTATAACTTGTTCAGCAAATATAGTGGGCTTTGAAGTGGCTATAAATAAACGATTTCCAGTATCTTTTAATTGTTTCAAAAGGTTTGGAATACCATCGTAAACCTTATTTTCTAACAATCCACGTTGTTTTACATACTCTCTGAAGTAAAAAACAGCTCGTTCAACTTCTCCTTCATTCATATTGTATCTCTCTACGAATGATTGCTGGATGGGTGGACCAATAAATGAGTCTAATTCACTTACATGTAATTCTTCAATTCCAACCTTTTGTAATGCATACAATACTGAATTTATAATTCCTTCTTTCGGATCCGTCAATGTTCCATCTAAATCAAATAGAAATGTTGTATACATGTTTTCTTCCCCCACTCATGTTACTGTATAAGTATCCTATAACATCTTTTCTCACTTTTCCTTCTATTATACTATCATTATTTTTTCTTAAAAATTACTTTTCCTATGTCACATACGTTCAGTTACAAAAAAACGATACATATGATAAAGTAAAAAAGTTACAATTATTTTAATAGAAACTGGTGAATCTAATGTCAATTACGTTAATTGTTATAATAGCTTTCACAATTGTTATTCACGCGGTTGAAACGAGCTCTTATAGTATTCGGTTAGCTGGAGTGCGTTTAAAGAGAATTGCTGTTGCTTTGTCTGTCGTAGGCATGGTGTTACTTATTTCAAGAACATCTAACATGCTACAAGCCTTTTTAATCGGTGGGATTGTCGATGAGGCAAAACGAGACGCATCCATTAATTTAGAACATATTATACGGCTCGTTCTATTATCCGCCTCTGTCGGTACATTGATTGCGATTATACTATATCCAACTTTAACCAAACTATTTGGATATGTCATTCAAAACTTTGAAACAGACGGTTCTTTCATTCGAATGATGAAAACAAATAACATTCAAAAATTAAAGTACACAAAAAAATATGTACGCTTCCCAAAATTAGAAATGATTCATAGACTACGTATTGGTGGTATTCCAAAACGTATTATGCTTATTAACATGTTTGCTACTGCTATTTATACAGCTGGTGTTCTTTCAGCCCTATATGCTTCTTTTTTACTTCCAGCTTACGCGACAAAAGCTACTACAGCTTCTGGACTTATTAATGGTTTTGCTACCATTTTATTAACAGTGCTACTAGATCCACGTATCGCACTTTTAACAGAGCGAGCCCTTCAATCAGAAGAAGGTGCTGAAGCAATGAGTAAAATGTATGGTTGGTTAATGATTTCTAGACTTTTCGGTACGTTATTAGCTCAACTGTTATTCATACCAGGTGCTTATTGGATCACATGGATTATTAAACTGATGAATTAGTCCTCTATAAAAATAGTAGGTGGGATAACAAATGACTATACAAACAGAGCAAGATATAATTCACTTAATTGAAAACGACGATTGGATGATGAACGTATTACACACGGCAAAATCACTAGAGCTTCCTGATTGGTGGATTTGCGCCGGGTTTGTTCGCTCTAAAATTTGGGATACTTTACATAACTATGAAGCTAAAACAGCTATGCCTGATGTTGATGTGATTTATTATGATAGTCTACATAAAGATGAAATATACGAACAATCATTAGAAACGAAATTAATGAAAATTGATGCTACGATCCCTTGGTCTGTAAAGAATCAAGCTCGTATGCATGTAGTGAATAATATGCCACCGTACTCTTCTTCTGTTGATGCTATTTCTAAATTTCCTGAAACAGCAACGGCTTTAGGAGTTACATTAGACGAAAAAAACAATGTTATATTAACAGCTCCGTGCGGTATTGAAGATGTTCTTTCCTTACACGTGAGACCAACAGCTCATTTTCTTGAATCAAAAGAACGTATACATATGTACAAAAACAGAGTTATTAAAAAGAATTGGCAAAGTAAATGGCCAAACATAACAATCACATATCCAGAAATTTAGAAAGGGTGCTTCTCATTTATAGAAGCACCCTTTTCTTCATTTCAAAAAATGCATGACTGTTTCTGCAAATCTATCTGCTTCCTCATAATGCGGTGTATGAACACTCTTTTCGAATACAATATAATCTCCATTTTGAGCATCTTTATTAAACGTACCAATTTGTTTTTCACACGTTACTGCATCGTATTTCCCTACAATTAATAACATTGGATTTTGTATTTCTTTTATTTTTTGTAATAATGAAGTATGAACTGCTCCTTCTACTTTTAATCTATCAAAATGAATTTTGGAGCGATTTGAAAATACTTCCCACTCTTCATCACTATATAAACTCTCGTCTGTCTCATCTTCCTTATAATTGTAAATCTCCATTCTATTTTCTTCTAATTCATTGCTTAGTCTTATATAAGCTTCTAGCAACTCTTCTGAAGTAGCATTGCTAGATGAATAAGCAAAGGACTCTTCTGCTACTTTTTCTTTTCCATACTTTTTTAGTAAATTCCCTGTCTTTTGTAACAAGGCCCTACTTGTTAATGCGAAATCGAAAGTTGGCGCTTCAAATATGATTTTCTCTATTGAACTTGGATATATCGACGCATATAACAATGCTAAATAGCCACCGAAAGAATGTCCAATTACAGACCACTTCTCAATTTGTAATACTTTTTTTAGTTCCTCACAGTCTTCAATCAAATCATTTAATCCAAAAGCTTCGTCTTCAGTAATTTTTTCTGAGCGACATACACCTCTTTGATCTATCATAATTACAAATAAAGAATCTTTTAAACGTTCCGCTTGATGAAATGAAAAGTCATAGCAACTTTCTCCTGGACCACCATGCAAGTATAAGACTGCTTTATTTTTAGGATCTCCATGCGTTTCAACGTATAGCTCTTTCCCTCTAATATGCATGTATTTCCCTGCTTCTATTAAATTCGCCTTTATGATCATCACCTTCTTTTTTACTGAATATTATAACATTAATTGTTAAATAATCCCTATTACATTTAAAAAGACGATGATGATTGCGAGCGGTGCTACAAATCGAAGTAAAAACGCCCAACAAGTAAATACTTTCTTTCCATAATTTCCACCTACAAAAAACTCTGCTTCTAATACCTTCTTTTCCATTTTGAATGAAACGAAAATACTAATAAATAGTGCACCAAGTGGCATTAATATATTACTAGATAAGAAGTCTACTGCATCAAAAATATTCTTTCCAAAAATCGTAATATCACTCCATACTCCAAATGATAAGGCTGATGGTATACCTACTAAGAAAATGCAGAAACCGATCATCCATGATAATTTCGTTCTTCTTTCCTGTTCACCATTTGTCACTGCTGAAACAACTGTCTCTAATAATGAAAATGCCGATGTTAATGTCGCAAATGTAAATAGCGCAAGAAATACTGTTAAGAAAACCCCACCGAATGGTATTTGACTAAATACAGATGGTAATACGATAAATAGTAATCCAGGTCCTTCTGTTGGTTCCATTCCTAATGAAAATACGGCTGGAAAAATAGCAAGACCCGCAAATAATGAAACAAATAAATTCAATCCAACAATTGTTATTGCTGATTTTGGTAAACTTTCTTTTTTATTTAAATAGGAACTATACGTGACCATAATCGAAATCCCTATACTAATCGCAAAGAATGATTGGCCCATTGCAAACAAAATACTTTCTGAAGTAATCTTTGAGAAATCTGGTTGTAAGAAAAACTTCACACCTTTCATTGCGTTATCAAGTGTTAGTGAGCGAACAATAAGAGCGACAAATAATACGAACAATGCTGGCAACATATATTTACTCGCTTTTTCAATTCCGTTTTGTACACCTTTTGATACAACCCAAATCGTAATGAACATAAAAGCGAAATGTCCCATAATCGCCCAAGTCGGATTTCCAATTGTTTCAGTAAATAATGAACCGTAATTTTGTCCTGGAGTAATAAGTTGTCCAGTTACTCCTCTGAATAAATAAATTAATACCCATCCACCTACAACACTATAAAACGAAAGTAATATAAAACACGTTCCCACGCCAAGGCGTCCAATCCAGTGCCACCCTGTATTTGGTGCAATACTTTTAAATGCTCCAACTGCTTGTTTCTGTGTACTGCGTCCAATCATAAATTCAGCTATAAGTAGTGGTAGTCCAATTAATACTGTAAATAATATAAAAATTAAAAAGAATGCTCCTCCCCCGCTCTTGCCAGCGATATAAGGAAACTTCCATATTGCACCAAGTCCAATTGCCGATCCTGCTGCAGCCATTATAAAACCTAATTTCGAAGTCCATTGCTCCGTCTGTTTCATCTTATTTTCCTCCCAATAAAATCATTTTATATAAATAATTAAATTTTATAGACCAATCCGAATAAACCCTCCATTTCTATTTCCATAAAATAAAAAAATGGCCTAGCATCTCTATATAAAGAGACGCTAAGCCATTTACTTAACGCGGTACCACCCTTATTGATTCCATTATGAATCCACCTTAGTAGTAATCGTTTGATTACAAACCTAATATCGAAGGTTAACCGTTAAGATTTACTAAGAATGTGATTCCGTTCCACCTTACTGCTCCTAGGCGAGTTCAGGATGTCATTTGACTATGTCACACCAACCCATAGCTCTCTGTACAAATATACGACCTTACTACTCCTATTCAACACATTTAAATATTTAGAATATATTTTCTTTTGAAATTAATATGAAGTATATCGGTTATATTTGTAACTGTCAAGGGATATATTAAAATTTGTTGAGAAACCTTTTTATGATCCTCCGTCATCATCATCACTATCAGCAGTACCTTCTTCTGGATCATCTTTATCTTGTTGTTGCGATGACTCTTTTTGTTGAATAGTATTATCTACCGCTGTAGTTAACGTCACTTCACCTTTTATTATATGTATTTTTACATCATCCGTTAAAACGTACTTTACGATGACTTCAAAACATAACACAGCCCTTTATTTTTCCCTCTACTATCGTCGTATACTGTACATAGCCATTACAATCTATAAAATTTAACAATTAATACACTTATAAAATTATAATCCTCTTTTAAACTTTCACGTTAAAACACAAAAAAGCACTCATTGCCTTTAGTCGACAATCAAGTGCTTTAAGTAGCATTAATTTTGTAAGTTTTATTGTAACAGTATGACACCTTTTATATGTCGTGACAACTACTACGTTAAAACTTACGAGTTTGTACGAGTTCGTTAGTTTAATATACATTCCATGTGTTTATCATCATCGCCCAGTAAAATGTCATCTCGCCTAAGCTCGTACCTCGTTTTCTATTCTATCATTGCACACAGTACTCCATGATGGTACAACCATCATGGAGTACTTACTTTCAAACACCATATATTTTTTCTATCCACATCAAAAACAAATTCGTTTTCATTCTCTTTTCTTGTCTACCTACGTATGAAACTTTAAATATCATTATATATAAAACAAAAATATACAAATAATACTTATAACTTCTATTCATCATAAACAATTAATCTTCTTATAATAAAAATGACCTTATTCAGCTTTAAGCTAAACAAGGTCATTTATCTATATTAAAACTCTTCTTCCCATGCTTCTTTTGCATCCAATAACCTTTGTGATAAAAACTCATAAAAATTCTTTGCTGTATTGTAGTCATCAAGTCCACCTTGTCTATCCCATGCTATTACTGGGCACTCATTGTTTTCCATATTACTAGTGTCTAGACAATAAGCATATTCCCCAATATCTTCAATAACTACTAAATTCTCACTCATTCCTAAATCTCTATAACTCTCTGTTTCAATAACAACAGAAGCTATATTAGACTTAGCCACCCCTAAAATATCAACACCAAATAACCCACCAGAGCCATAATTAGTTAAAAACCACTTATAACTTTCTGGCAATTTTAACTGTAGGGTATCTTGAACATAATCAACTTGTTTTTTATCTACTCCACCAGTAAAGTCATCTGATTCCATATTTATCTTAATAAAATTGGTTAATTCCTCTTTATTCATTCAAAATTCCTCCTTTTATAATTCAGCTTTATCTATTTGTTTAGCTCTCCATCTCCAATATTTCGACCTAAAATTTTCATATTGCTTTTTTAACACAGGGTCGTTTCTAAAGCTTCCACCATTCTCCACTAAGCCATGCAATATTTTATAATATTCCTTATGCATACTACCCGGGAGCTCCACCATTGATCCGGGCTCTCTTTGAATTAAATGATGAAGTTCTATAGCAGTCCCATCTTGCCAAATTGGTGCTCTTCCTTTTTTCATCAATTGGAGATTTGTCATACCAGTTTTAGGGTCAATTCTCATATAATCAATATCTAACCTTTGAAAAACCCGTCTGCTAATATCCCTTACTTCTCCATTAACTTTAGTTGTTCCAGTATATTCTACATCCTTATAGTTTTTATATTCTTTACCCGTACCCTTAACAACCTTACTCTCCATATACTGATAAGCCTCTTTCAGAGAATACTGTCCTCCTCCTGAGACATTTCCTACTCCAGCCATGGCGAAGCCTTTTCCCTCGCCTGGGATCCATTTGTATTCCAGTAATGTTTTTACTGCGTGCTGGATCTTTTCATTCCCCTGCAAGAAGGTTGTTTTTACGGTTGTGGCACCTTTGTTCCATAGGCTTCCAATTTTGTCGGCAAAGCCTTTTGCTGTGGAGGCTACAAAGTTTACACCCTCTTTTACTTTGTGGCTGGCTGTTTTTATACCATCGACGGCTGCTTTTCCAGCTTTTCCGGCTACCATTGTTACGCCTTCGCCTAGTCTTTTTCCTGCTTTTACAATCGTCTTCCCAAAGCTAGAAGCGACATACTTTATTCCTTTTCCAGCAAGACTTGCCACTTTTCCAACAGGAACAAAGTTTAGGAGTGTCCATCCTGCGGCGATGAGTCTTTCTTTTGATGATAATTCTTTCCCTGTAATAGGGTCTTTACCGGTAACTGCACGAATTGCATCATTTACTCCAATGAATTCAGCTGCCCCTTCTACTCCCTTTTCCCACCATGATTTTTCATGTTTCTTTTCTGTTTTATGGGTTTCTTTCAATTTTTCATTTTGTTTCTTTTGATATTCTTCATCTGCTTGACGAAACTTTTGAGCGATACGCCGTAATTCTTTTTCTGTAACTTGTAAGTTACGTATGTAAGATTCCATGAGTCTCATTGATCTCATATATTCCCCATAAAAATGCTGACTCGTTGCTCCTTGCCATTGCATTTGAATACTAAACATAGATTGATTGAGATTCTGTTGTATATTCTGGCTGTGTGTTTGCATCTCTGATATGTTTTTGGCAATTTGTTCGAGTTGTTCAGGTTTGACCTTAATTTCCAAACCTTCTCCCACCTTCCTCTATTTTATACCAAAAATGAATAGAACTGCATCAAATTTTACTTATCCCCTTTAGAAAAAACATCAAAAATACTATTATCACAAATCGCTTCAATTTCTTCCTTTACAAATAATTTTTGAAATTTTGTTCCTGGATTTAATATTACATTTGCATCTAAATCTATCGTCTTTAATAATTCAACTGCATTCATAGAGACATACGGACATTCTTCTGGAATAACCATTTCTAAATGCTTCAAATCAGAATATAGTGGTAACATTAATCCTTCTTCCATTTCAAAATAATGAATTTGCAATTGTGTATTATCAGTTGAAATCAAATTTCCTTCTTCATCTACAGTTGTATCTCCCTCTACAGAAGCAACAACATACAAATTTGATTTCTGTAATATCTCATAAAAATGAACTCTTCTTTCTTCATTCTGTAAAGCTTCCACTAACGCCTCATCTAATGGACAAATTTCTAGTAAACTCATTGAACTTCACTCCTTATGCAAAATTTAAATTCGTTATTTTTGAATATTGATTACTGGTACTTCTTTTGAATCATTAGTTCTATTCACTAGATTTAAATAGAAATGTGATACTGTAGTAGTATAATATGGCGTAATCCAAAGATATGGAAGATTTAGTGTGAATATTCCCACCAATGAACCTAAAATAAACCAACCAATGAAACTTAACCAAGTGATAAATAAATCTAACTTATGTCCTTTCATCATCATTTTACTTTTTTTAATTGCTTCACTTGCTGTACATTCTGGATCCTCTAACATAATGTAGTAAGCCATAGAATAAGAGAAAAATTTAATAATACCTGGAACAATGAACAAAAGACTCCATAAGCTAATAAATATTGTTTGTAAGATACCTAATTTCATAGCTCTAAATATATTATTTGAATTGAAACCAGCAAATAGATCACCTATTGTGGTAGATTCATTTTTCGCTAAACGTAATGTAATTGTATAATAGCCATAACTCATAACACTTTGTACAACAATATAAAGAATAAAAATAATAGCCCATACAATAATTTGAGATAAAATCAATCCAAAATTAATTTGAGGTTCGCCATATGAATAATATACAAAGTTCTCAGGTCCTATAATATCTATAAACAAACCAAAAATTAGAAATACTACTATACCAATGATATACATACTTGCTACGGGGATGAGATAATTAAGAAACGTTGAGCCTACCCCTAATCCCCATCGGCCTTTCAATGAGGCTAATGCTTCCCTTTTTAAATTGCTAATCATCTTTTTTCCACCTTTCAAATTCTGTATTATGCATAGTGTGGCTTTAATGAATAATTAATGAGTTTAGTAAAATTCAAATTTCTACTAAACTCATTAATATTTACTCATTATGCGAAATAATTTCGCCATCTTACGCAAAGTAAGATGGCGAATGTTAAATCCAATTATTTTTTAACGTTCATAGATTTAATTTTTTCTACATTCTCTTTTGCTTGTTTCGTTATTTCTCCATTAATAGCATTTGCATATTTATCACGACTTAAAAATTCAAAACATTTATATGCATTATTCGTATCAGTTGCGGACATATACCCTGCGCCTTTATTAAACATTTTTAGAGCTACTGTATTCATCCATTCTTTTGCATCTGCTTCTGGATACCCTAGTTCCATAGAATGATAAGTTAATTCAATTGCTGAAGCTAAATCTTCAATTGTATCTTTATTCCCGCTTACTTTTGCAGATTCAAATGTACTCAAATACTCAATTGCCGCTTTTACCCCATCTTTAATTCCTAACGCTTCAATACCTGGTGTTTTATATAAAATTTGATAGTTGTTTAGCGCTGATTTATATTGCGTTTTTTCTAACTGTTTTGCTTCTTTAATTACAAGACTAGCAACATTAGAAAATCCTGCTTCGTCAACCACACCACGGGAAGCTGCTTGACCATAATAATGTAAAGCATTATAAAGGCTCGTTTGCCCTTCTTTATTTGCTTCATCACCTGCTAACTGAATAAGTTGAATTCCCTCCATTTTTTTGGATGCATTATCAATCATATTCATACCACTAATTTGGCCAATCGTTTTATCAATATCCTTTAACTGTGCAAGTAATGTGTATGATGGTAATAAGTTTTTACTTACTTCACTTTGCCATCCTGTCGTTCCATTTATTTTATTCCATTCATTTTCTGTCTCTGTCCATAATTTATTCGCATAATTAACCATTTCTTCTCTTGAACGTTCCAATGGGTGCTTTGTACGAATTGCATTTGCAATATTTAATACTGCTGTATAATATTCTCCATTATTTGCAGCATCGTTTGCTTTTCTTTCAAACATTAGCGGCATTAATAACTTGTGAAATTCATCTTGAACAGATTTTTCTACTCTTGCCGTATTTGCTAATAAATTCGCTTTATTTATAGCATCTTCGACTTTGAAATTAGAATCTTTAATTTGTCCACGAAGTCCCTCTACAGCCGCACTAAATTGCTGTTCTAATTTTTCTTTTTGTTCTCCTGTTGCACCGTCAATATACTTATTTGCTAATAGTAAAGCATTTTCATATTGTGGATTCGCTGGATTTAAATATGTTTCTATTTGATCGATTTCTTGACTAAATGGTTCAGATTTTACTTGTGCTTTTTGAGTACTTGAATCGATATTACTTGTTTTCTCGTTATTTTTGGCACCTTCAGTCTTTTCATCTTTTTTGTTTTTCTCAGTTGTTGTACTTGTTTCCTTATTATCTTCTGTAACTGCTTTTCCTTCATTACTGCTAGTATTTTCTTTTACAGGGCTTGCTTTTTCTTTTGTCTCAGTTGCAGACTGCACTACTGTTGTTTGGATATTAAGGTTCTGTAATTCTTCTTGTAATAGCTTGTTGAAAATATCTTCTACATCTTGATTCGCTTTTTCTACTAATGTAGGATCTACACTTTCAAGTACTGATGTAACTAAATAAAATTTACTTAATGCTTGTTCTAAAGATGCTACATCCCCTGTATTTGACCACTCTCTTTTTTCTTCTATTGCTGTTTGATAGACTTTTGCTGCTACAGATTTAATATAATCTTTCTTATTTTCACTCAGGTATCTTTGTAATTCTTCTTGTGTAGTAACCGATTCATTTAATACATTCATTTGATTACGTAAATAGAATAGTGCTCTCTCATTTGAATATTCACCACTTGTAAGAATTTGTTCTACATTATCTAATGCTAACTTATGTTCTGCTATCGATTTTGATTTTGATGGTGTATTCAATTGGCTAACGAGCGTCCAGTCTTCTTTTTTGCTATAGTAGTTCGTTAAATTATTTAATGCATTTTCATCCAGTTCTTTTTGACTCGTATAAAAATCATTAAAGAAAACAGATGAGTAGTATTTTCCATTTCCTGCGTACCACTCAACTAAAATATCACCCGTTTTTGGTGATACTGTAATCGTTGGGTGTGTTGGTTCTGGTGGCTTCGGATCCACTACCGGCGGTTTTGGATCTACCACTGGTGGCTTTGGATCCACTGGCGTATTTGGATCTACTGGCGGCTTTGGATCCACTGGCGTATTTGGATCTACTGGCGGCTTTGGATCCACTGGCGTATTTGGATCTACTGGTGGCTTTGGATCTACTGGCGTATTTGGATCTACTGGTGGCTTTGGATCCACTGGCGTATTTGGATCTACTGGTGGCTTTGGATCTACCTGTAACTTAGTGTCCACTGGTTTATTCGGCTCAGTTGGTGACTTAGGAATATCCGCCACAGGTCCCCCCATATTAGATGGCAAATCTAACTTTTGTGGAGTTGGTGCATCCGATAATTTAATTTGTGGATCTTTCTTTTCCACCGATACTTCATCTGGTTTATATGTTACTGGCGTAATTGGTGATTTATTATTCCCAATTAAGTCTGCTAAATTAATAGTTGGTTTTTCGCCGGGTTTTTCATCTTTTTTTGCAGGATCAGCGACTAAATTTGGGAACATAGACTGTAAATCTCCCCCTGTAATACGATCATCTTTTTTCTCTTCTGTATTACTTGCTAGTTTTACTTGTTCTTTTCCTGCTGTCTTAAAGCCTTTGTCATACACAAGATATCCTGATGTTCCTAGTAATGCTACCGACATTACTGATATAGCGACTTTTTTCCCTAAGTTATTATTGTTTTCCTCCATGTCCTTTTCCCCTTTTCCTATCTTTATTGAATCCAACCGTTTGTTTTCATTTCTGTTAGTTTTTCTTGGGCGGCTCTTACTTCGGATTCATTTTCATTTGCTTGCACTGTTTTTCTTAAGAAACGACTTGCTTCCTCGTATTTTTTCTGTTTAATTTTAAACATCCCGAATGCAAAATTCACATGTGGATTTTCATCATTTTGTGAGTATGCTTCTGTGAAAAGCTTCTCTGCTTCATTCCCTTGTCCCACTTTATCGTATAAAATCCCTATATTTACAAGCGTATTTATGTCGCGTGTTCCACTGCTAACAACTCTATTGTAAGCTTCTAACGCTTGCTGATATGCAGCAGTACTCTTTGCACCATCTCGCGTTTCATAAAATTGACCCGCTTCGTAATACACAATTCCTAGTTGATTTAACAACTCAATATTTTTCATATCTTTTTGAATCGCTACTTGTAAAATGTGAGATGCTTGTTGATAATTCATTTCTTTCTTCGCACTATCAATTAGATTTGTTTTATTCCAAAGCACATATAAATTTGAAAGTTCAATTGTATATATGGCATTCTTTGAATCTTGCATAATAGCTTCTTTAAAGAAAGATTCTGCTTTATCTAACTGTACCGTTGCGGTTGATAATTGACCTTTTAAATACGAAACAATTGCTTTATCTTCATTTGTCTTCGTACTCATTTTGACAATAACATCTTCCGCTTTTTCAAATTCTTTCATTTTCATATGACTTACAGCTAAATCGCGCATTGCATCTTTTTTGTATGGTTCAATTCCTTTTGCATTATTCGCTAACGCTTGTTCAAAATTTTGCACCGCTTCTTGATATTTCCCAATGCGGAAATTCGCTGAAGCTAATAGGTACGCAGCTTCATTATTTTCTTTATCGATTTCTCTATCTTTTATTAGTTTTGTAATATAATCGATTGCAATTTTATTTTTCCCTTCAGCAACGTAAATCGTTGCTAATTGGAGATAAGCCTCATCCTTGCCCTTCACAGCAATTGCCTGTACAACAGCTTCTTCAGCTTTTGTATATTTTTTATCATCATAAGCTTGTCGTGCTTGTTCCATATACTTTTGATATTTAGCGTTTGTTGTATAGAAATAAAATAACGTTGAACCACCTATAACAACAACTGCAGTTGAACCAATAATCAAAATTCGTTTTTTATTCTTTTTCCACCATTTAGAAAAAGGTGATGGTTCACTTTGTTCATGTGCTACTGTAAGTGGTTGATTGGATGCTTTTGCATTTAAAATCTCATCATCTATATCATATTCCACTTGTTTTTTTGTTTGTTTTCGGCTCTGTAGAATGCTATTTGGCACTGTAATTGTAGCTGCTACTTCTTGCTGCGACTGTGTTCCTTGCTCTTCTTCTATCTCTTTAATAATGCTTTCAATTTCCTGTTTTAACGCCTGATCAATGTTTGGAAATTGTACGATTCGTGAATAGACGAAACAAGCAAATGCTGCATTGTTTTCTCGTTCCAATTCAGTAGCTAATTCCAAATAATGTTGTAGGACCATTTTATTATTTATTTCAGGCTCTTGACTCTCCATAGTTTGAATGATATATGCGAGTTCTTTTTGCAGCGCTGTTGATGGATTGAGTGAATTGAAAATTATTTTATATTCATATAATGCCGCTTGTTTAAATCCTCTCTCTTCTAATAATCTTGCAATTTCCAAACATTTTGATACAAAAAGAGAGTGTTCTTCTGCTGACTGCCTTTCCGCATCAATTTTTATTCTTTCTCTCGCGCTATTAAATACATCGTACCACTGTGCAAAGCTTGGGCATTCTGCAAAAGAATTACTACTCCATGCCTGCTTAAATAATTTTGCAATTTCCTCGTTCCATTGATTATGTAATACTTGCTGAAGTAACATATATCTTTCACATTCTGTCTGTATTTCTTCCGTTTTAAAGTAACTTGCATCCGTCCATTTTTCATTTCGTACTTCTTCACTACACCAACTTAATATTTCTCCTAGTAAAATGGCGCCTGCAAAGCGATCGGCTTCTTTTTGCCATACTCCACTTGTCAAATACTTTGGTGCGTAGCCTGCTGAACCTGCTGGCAATAACGAAGGTCTTTTCGTTTTTGGGCCATACATTTGCTCAACATCAACAAGTTCGATATAGTGTTGGCCTTCAATTGGATTTTCACTTAAGAAAGGTACAAGTACGTTGCTAGACGATAAATCATTATGAGCAACTTCATTTTCCTCCATCATTTTAAGTGTTGTAAGAAATGCTTCTGCAATAAAGAAACATTGTTCTTTTGATAACATTCGTTGTTCTTGTAAAATATCCGCCCAAGTTGGACCTTCAATCCAAGGCATTACAATACTATTAGCAAGATCTTCTGATTTTTCGATAGCAGATGTATGTTCTTCTTTAGTAACGATATAGCGTGAACACACTTTCAGACCCACTAAGGAAGAAAGTGGTTTCAAAAATGCTAGTTGATGTTTTTCCTCACGATAGCGTTCCTTAAAAACTTTTAATGCAATTCGTTCTACACCATTTTCCTGTTGTAATTGATAAACTGTTCCTTGTCTTCCCTCTTGACCATAGGGCATTTCAATACCAATTACAGCTGGGTGTTTCTCAAAACGATAAACATCTTTATTAAGACTAATTTTTTCTCCTACTTCTGGTCGGAATCCCATTTTATCCCCTTACTCTCGTATAACAATTTTTCAAAAAAAGACCAGGAACAATAGCTCCTGGTCTTTTGCAATTGTTCTATTCTTAGTATGCGTTATCTGTGTTACGGAATTTATCAGCAATACGTTTTAAATCTGTAGAAATACCTTCTAAAATTGGAATATATTGTTGCATTGCTTGTTTAGATTGAATAAATTCTCCACGGAATTTCGCTTGTGTTGCCCCAGCCCATTGACCTTCTAGACTATTAATATCGCCTTCAAGTCTATTAATTTGGCTTTGAGCTTCACCTGCTGCATTTTTAAAGTTCCCTGAGATTCTTTCAAGTTCTTCTGGTGTGATTTTAATTTCTGCCATCGTAATAATTTCCCCTTTCAAATCATAAATGATACAACAATTAGATTATAAACTATATTCATACAATTTTTAAAGGGTTAAATTACAAAAATATTCTATTTTTTAGTAATTCAACCCTATTTTAATATTATTTCACTTTTAATTCAGACCATTTTACACTAATTTTATCTGTCATCGTGCGAAGTAAATGTAATGGTGTATATGCACATTTTATTTTTATTGGCTTTCTACGTATGCAATATCCATCCCCGCTTAATAATTCTTGATCCATTTCAGTATGTGGCAGTTTCATATTAAAGAAATACACATCGTTATTTTGTGTCGTTCCCAATAAATATCCAATACTTCTCTTTCTAATTTCCGCAAACCATTTTTCATGAGAATAGCTATTTAAGCTAGACGTAGTAGCAGCTGTCATAAAGTGGATTCCTTTATTTTTACAGTTTTGGACTATTAGTTCCATTTTATTTTTCGCCTCATAATCAGTAGATAATATAGTTAACATTTGATCGATATCATCAATCGCAATGATTACTCTCTTATATGGAATCTCCACTGTTGCGTTTGGATCTATAGAAGGCATTATTGGTTCTCTATTATTTATTAGCTCTAACAATTCATCTAACATTTCTTTTAATTGCATACCATCTGTAACTTTCTTCTTCACATGTGGTAAATCTCCAAGAGCTAATATGCCTGTAGGTCTTTCACCAAGGTCTACTAAGTATAGCTCAACCTTTTCAGGAGAGTATTGGTATGTAGTAGTGAACAGAAGTGTTTGTAAAAGTGATGTTTTTCCACCTTCTATTCTTCCCCCAACAAATATATGACTCATTTCATCTAAAGAAAAACTTTGCAAACGAATATCCTCTGTTTCTATACCTGCTGAAATATGAGCTCTTTCTAATTTTTCAATCATATGTTCTACAAATATTTCTTTAGGCACCATTGGAATAGCTTTTGCTTTTTCACCGTTCCATTCTCCATTCATTTTTTGAATAATTGTTTTTAATTGTTGCGAGTACTCAAGTTCACTTTCGCCAATAAACGGCAATGCTGCTTGGAATAATTCCGGCGGTTGCCCTTTCATTAATCCACGGCCAACAGGAACTTCAATTAACGGGAATTTAGGTCTGCCAACTAAGTTATGATATTCTGTTCCATCTTGCAATTCAAATGTAAGTGCCATTGGTATATTATTACGAACACGATCGAACATATCTATTGTTTGATTCAGAGAAAAATAGAAATATACTCCGTATGTACTTGATTCACGCAATAATAATTCTAATACTTCATTTTCTTTCTCGAATTCATTTTTGAATCTTATATAACCATCTACCATTACTACTATTGCTGGTATTTTCTTTTCTACCATTCGGTTATACATAGAGAATGACTTTGCACCGATATTAGAAAAACTCTCTTTTCTAAGCGTGATTTCCTTCTTTAAAAATCCGAATAGACGTTTCATTTTCTCATTTTCGCCTTCTTGTATAATCCCGCCAATGTGAGGTAAATCTCTAAAATCTAAGAACATTCGACCAAAATCAATAACGTAGAAATTCACTTCTGATGGTGTATGAGATACAGCTAGAGACATAATAATTGTTTGCAACATCGTCGTTTTTCCTGTACCTGGCATACCATAAATATTTAAATGCCCTTCTTGTAAATCTAACTTCAGAGGAAATTGAGCTTGATTTGCAACATCATCAATTAATCCTACCGTTACTTGTAAATATTCTTTTGATTTATTCCACTCAGCAATTGTCCAATCTTCCATAGCATAAAATTCTTTTAACAATAATTTTTCCGGTAATGGATCCAGCCAAGGTCCTGGTAATGCTTTAATATTTTCTTTTTCTGATACGCTCTGTACATATTGAATAAAAGCTTGTAGTTGTTTTGGACTATTTGTCATTGGTTTTGGACGCTTTTTCACTTTTATTCTTTCACCCGAGAGCTTAACTTCTGTAAAATCAACAATATCAAGAACTTTCTCTTCATCTGGATTATAAGGTGCTCCGCTCCATGCTGATTGGAATAATTCCAATACTTCATTGCTACCAACTTGGAGATACCCTCGTCCTGGTACATTGATTTTTGATGCATCTGGAATCTTTAACATTTCACGACTATCCGCATCATCTTGTACACGTAAACAAATTCGAAAACGCGAGTTACTCCAAATCTTGTCATTTACAACCCCTGAAGGTTTTTGAGTTGCTAATAATAAGTGAACTCCTAACGTCCTTCCTATTGCAGCGACACTAATTAGCTCGTCCATAAATTCTGGTTGTTCCTTTTTCATTTGAGCAAACTCATCAATAACAATAAACAAATGTGGTAAAGGTTCTTTTTCACGCCAGCTTGTTTCATAATATTCATCTAGATGCTGAACATTTCCAGCCTGAATGAATAATTTTTGTCTACGCTCTAATTCTGCCTTTAATGAAATTCTGGCACGCTCAATTAAGTTTGGATCTTCTAAGTTCGTAATAGATGCAATAATATGCGGTAATCCCGCAAAGGTGTTTGACATTCCACCACCTTTATAGTCGATAAGCATAAATGCCATCTCATGAGGATGATAGGTTGCCGCTAACGCGGCTATTATGGACTGAATTACTTCACTTTTTCCTGATCCAGTTGTACCAGCCATTAGACCGTGCGGACCATGCCCCTTTTTCTCTATTTTATCGTGAATATTTAGAAAAACAGGTTTACTTCCTTCTCTTACACCAATTGGAACCGGCAATGAAGTCGGATATCGATTTTCTTTCCATCTCTCTAGTACTTGTAACTCTTCCATATTTTTAGCTTGAAACAAGTCTAAAAATGTTAATACTTTCGGAATGTTGGCTGCTGTAGAACTTTTCATTCGAATTGGAGCAATGCTTCGCGCTCCTAGTTCACATCGTTCGAATGAAAGTCGATCTACTTTAAAACTAGCACGCGTTGTCCCACTATTTTCTGCTGAACTTGAAAACGTTTCTACTAACTCACCACTTTCTCCATTTAAACTTATTACAAGATCACATTCCATCGGTAACCGTTCCTTTTGTTCCGCAAAAATAAATGTAGAAGCCCCTACACTTTCACCTTCTCTAAGTAACATTGGAGTTAAAGGATCATCTTCTAAAAATTCTCTCGCTGATAAGAAAAAGACATACATCGGAATTAAAGGAACTTTTGCATCCGCTTGCGCAGAAGAATTATAGATTCTACGCATGTTAAGTGGGGTAAATAGTACTTCAGCTAGTTTCTGTGCATCTTGTTGATTTTCAGATAAAAAGCGCATACTTCTCTGTTCATCCCATACGTGAGGAAGCCACCTCATCCAATCCCACTGCTTTTTCTCTTTCTCATGATAAAATGCTGCTATTTTCACTTCATTTGGTGCATGATGCGTCATAATTTGCGTCGTTACAATTCGAATAAAGTTTAGTCTATCTTCTTTATTTCCAACTACACCAATTACATCGTTTTTTTTCAAAGAAATGGAAATGTGTCCATTTGGTATCGTATTGAAATCCCTTTTGACATTTTGCGCTTCTGTAACTAATGGATTTTCTTCATAACCTTTCTGTTCAGGCACCTTCAATTCTACAAGAAATGGTCTTTCTCCTGTACCAATACGGATATCTAAAAAGTCTGGACTTTCAGGTGTTCTCTCCCATAAATTACTTTCCCGATTTTCAATTCTCTGTACACTTTTTAATGGGCTTGGGTTTTGTGTAATTAAATATTTTGCTTGTTCAACCTTTAACGTATCTAATTCCACTCGATGCTTTTGAATTTGCTCTAAATATCTTGTTTGTAATTGTTCAACCATTTGACGATATTCTTTCTTTTTACGGAAATGCCCCATCGTTGTAATTATATATGATCCCAACATCGGAATACTTGAAACCATCATTAATGGCATATAACTTGAATTCATCTTCATAAATTTCATCATTACAAAATATAATACCAATGTTAAAACCGTCATCATTGCAGGCAGTAACATTGTTTCAATTGAAAACTTCGGCTCCTCCGGTATATTCGGTGGATCATGAATAATAACATCCCCTGTCGGTATATCTACTTTCACACGCGGAGAGCGTTGAAAATACGGTGATTTTTGCACAAAACATTTCTCCTTCCCTATCCAAAAACTTTTACTCAATGATTTTCCATACATAATCTTCTTCACTAGAAGACATATCTTGTTTAACAGGTTCATTATAAACTTCTTCTGCTGGCATCATTTCAAAAGAAGGGATAATTGCTCCTTTTTTATGTAGCATTACATATTGTCCATCCCACACATCATTATCGCGCAACGTTTCATCATTTCGAATAGAATGCCACTCTTCTTTATCTTTTGCCACTCTAATTTCATAGATCCCGCTTAATGCTTCATCTATTTTTTCATGATGTAAAATCGCTTCAATAATTTGCACCACTTTTACGTCATTTGGAATTGCAATATCAATTTCTTCATTTGACTGTTTTATGTATGTCACAATAATCTCTTCCACGTTTATTCACCTTTTTTCCATCATGTTTGTTACCAAGAAACATCTAAAAATGAAATATCATCGCTTGTCGGAGAGTTCTGCGCCCTCTCAATTTCTTTTAGCACTTCCTCAAAGTTATACTGCTTAAGCGAAAGAAGTCCGTCTGAATGAATAACTATCCGATTAACTTCTTGTCTAGACAATGTCTTTGAAAAAACCGCCAATTCCCCACCAATAACGCCTCGCTGTGTAGACCATCTTTTCTCTATATTTCTCTCAAACTTCATTACATCCGAACAATTCTCCTTATCTTGAAACAATTGTACAAATGAATCACCATGTGTAACTATGGTTATTTGTACTTTATCTTGATTTGGAATGAGTTCTATTTTCCCGCCAATAAACATCGCTTCACTACCTTTTTTTCGCTTTTCTTCCAAAACATCGCGTAGTAACCACGGTGTTTCTTCTGGCAAGCGAAATGCACTTACTTCCTCTGAAGCTTCTTCTATCCAATTATTTAACTGTTCATTTAATAATGTGGTAATGTTCATTCCATTTTCTTGACATGTTTCAAATAAATTTACTAACTTCATACCAAGAAATTTCGCAGCAATTTCACCATGAAAAGATAGCCCTACACCATCACATAAGGCAAATATGAAACTAGTTCCATTATCTAGAAATACTAGAAAGTCTTGTCCACTCTCATTTAAATCCTGCGTTTCTTTTGCTCTTACATAGCTATATCTATAAGTGAAATGTTTCATTTCCTTTTCTTGCAATACCGTTTCTTCCTTTTGCGATAGGGTATATTTCACCTTACTCCCCCCTCCTATCGAACCGGCGTTGCAGCAGACATTTGAAATCCAAGTGATACTAAGTCCGCATTTGTCCCAGGAAACATCATCACAGCACCATCTGCAATATGAAACCCATGTTCCGTCATCATCTCACGATAGCTTTGAGGGATAGGTGATGACAATCTTTGCAACTTTGCACCATACTCATCTGTAATTTCTGTATTTGGCATAATCCCTTCCCACTTCTTTATATTAGAAATTTGTTCTTGCATAATTTCATCTGAAATAAAAATATTTTCAATTAGTACGTTTCCATCAGGTACAGACATATTCATAATTCTTCGTACAATTAATTCTGGATCTTCACCAGTTGAAGCACCATCTGTCATATGACAAACAACAGGAGCTGGCCCATCTTGTAAATTTGGTAATTCCTTTTGCAATAACTTCTCCACTACAGAGAAAGCTTTTGCTGTATCAGTTAAACGATGCGTTTGGATTTTTTCTAGCGGGCGCAGTCTTGCTACCTCGTCTATTGTTTTCACACCACCCAATAAATCAAAAACATGATCGCTATAGGCTAAAATAGATAACTTATACCTTGGAAGCAAGCGACTACCTTTTGTTGAACGAAATACCATTTGGCGAATCGCTAAAGAAAGAGCATCCGTTACAATATCAATTCTTCTTTTTTCTTCTCCGCCTGCATCCATCATTTGGTTCATTGATGCGCTTACATCAAGAAGATAAATTATATAAGCTGGTGTTTGTTGTGTTGCTTGAGTTTGATATAACATGTTTCATACCCTTCCATACATTATTATATGAATCTTTTCTATATTCATATTTCATTATAACTTATGAATTTTCTTTTTCTCAATTCATTATAAAATGTTCTTAATATAATTTACATATTTTCACACAAAAAATTATTCCTTTTAACATGTGTTGAAAAGAATAAACCCCTTCTATAGTATAGAAGGGGTTTATTCTTACGGTATAAGACGCGTACAATCTCTCGGAAAAGCACTCGCTTCTCGTACATTTGTTAATTCTAATAGTTTGTATACAACTCTCTCCAATCCAATTCCAAAACCACCGTGCGGGGGACAACCGTATCGGAATGTATTTAAATAAGATTGAAATATATCTGGATGTAATCCTTTTTCTTTAAAAGAAGTGAGTAACATTTCGTAATCATGAATTCGCTGCGCCCCTGAAGTTATTTCTAGCCCTTTATATAGTAAGTCGAACGAATCAGTAATAGATGGATTCTCTTTATTCGGCATCGTATACATCGGCCTAGCTTCTTTCGGATAATGTGTAATGAAAACAAACTCACTCTTATATGTTTCCTTCACATATTTCCCTAATAGCTTCTCACCTTCTGTATCTAAATCCCCAATTGGCGATTCTTTCTGGTACTTACTTTTCAAAATTTCTTGCGCTTGTAACAATGTAATTTTCGGTATTTCTGTAATAACAGGTACTTCTATTTGTAATAGTTTTAGTTCTTTTTCACAGTTTTTTGCTACTTGTTGAAACATATATCGTAAAACATCCGTTTCTAGTTGCATCACTTCATAAAAATCATGAATAAATCCAAGCTCTACGTCTAACGAGATATATTCATTCAAATGACGGGAAGAATTATGATGTTCCGCTCTGTAAACAGGTGCAACTTCAAAAACACGTTCGAGTCCCCCAGCTACCATCATTTGTTTATAAAACTGAGGTGATTGTGCTAAATAAGCTTCTTTTTGAAAGTATGGTAGTTTAAAAACATTCGCTCCTCCTTCTGCCCCTTGCGAAACAATTTTCGGAGTAAATATACGTGTGAAATCGTTCTCTATTAGAAATTCACTAAAGCTCTGAACGAGTGTAGATTTCACTTTAAATATTGCCGCGGTTCTCTCATGTCTTAATGATAATACCCGTTCATTCAGTAATTGATCTAAACCAACTTGTAACTTCCTTTTATTTATTTCAAACGGAAGTGGTTCTGCACCATTTAATATTTTCACTTCGTGAGCAAGTACTTCAACTCCTAATTCTGTTTTTGAAGTCTCCACTATTTGGCCTACGACTTGAACGACACTTTCCACATCTACTTTAAATCCAGCTAGCTCGTTTTCTAATACGCATTGCATAACTCCTGATCGATCCCTTATTAATAAAAAACTAACATTACCTAGATGACGAATCTTTTTTACCCATCCTTGAAGTACTACAACTTTTCCGCTTTGCTTTGTACATTCTTTTGTGAGTGAACGCTTCATTACATTTCCCTCCAGTAAATTTATATTTATTTACGTTATTGTTGTTGTCATCGTCATCATCCACGGTCACTCACCTCCCTTCAAAGAATACAAAAATCCGCCCCTATAAATAGGGACGGATTTTTCCGCGGTACCACCCAAATTGTCATAATGACCATCTTAGCCCTGATAACGGTAGGTACCGTTTGCTTTTACTAATTATCACGTTCAAAGCAACACTCACAAGTGTCTTTCCATCATGCGGTATCGCAATCTTCTCAGCAACCGATTGCTCTCTGTAGACCTTTGCATCATGTACTTTTCCTGATCATCACTTTTTATATTTACAGAGTATTCTATCTCTTCACTTTATAAAACGCAAGCCTTTTTACATACATTTTCATTTTTCATATCCAATTTTGTACAATCTCCTCTAAAGCCATACCACGTGAGCCTTTTAATAATACGATGTCATTTTCCGTTATAACTTTTAATATTGCCTCTGCTATCTTGGCTTTACTATTAAATGACTGTACTTTTTCTGTATCATATTTCTTTCTCGCTTCTTCCGCTACAATTTCAGCTAACTCTCCATAAGTGAATACATATTGAATGCTCTCTTGATTTAGCATGTTACCAATTTCTCTATGATATGTTTCAGCTTTCTTCCCTAACTCTAACATATCCCCAATTACTATCATTTTTTTCTTATAGGCATTTAATGTCTGTAACGTTTCAATTGCAGCCTTCATTGAAGAGGGACTGGCATTCCACGCATCGTTAATAATTGTAAAACCTGTTTTGGCGGTTAAAAATTGAAAGCGCATATGAGTAATATTTACTTGCCGTAATGCTTCCTGTATTTTTTCTGTAGGGACATTATAATATTGACCTACAACGATTCCAACAATCGTATTTAAAATATTATGTTTTCCATATAAGGGAACATCGTACTGTATTTTTGAATCCTTTACTTTAAAATGAACACCATATTCATCTAATCGCACGTTTGTTGGAAACAAATCATTTGTATACTTTTCACCAAATGCCTTACAATTTATACTCGATAGATTCTTATTTTGAAAAAGCAATGGTTCATCGCCATTATACAAACATAATCCTTCATCTTTTAATCCATCAATAATTTCTAATTTAGCCTTCGCAATCTCTTCTCTTGATCCGAGTGTTTCTAAGTGAGACTGGCCAATCATTGTAATGATCGCTACATCTGGCTGTGCTATTATTGATAAGTTTCTAATTTGCCCTTTTTCACTCATCCCCATTTCAAGTATTAAAAACTCTGTATCTCGTTTCATCTCTAAAATTGTTAATGGTAAACCGATTTGACTATTAAAATTCCCCTTTGTTTTATGCACACGATGAGTTGTACTTAAAATCGTGCTTATAATATCTTTTACTGTTGTCTTGCCATTACTACCAGTAATTCCGATTACTTTTACATGTAGCTCTGTTCGATAATATTGTGCCAATTGTTGCAAAGCAAACAAAGTGTCATCTACAAATATAATTGGCATCCCTTTTGGCGGAGTACCATAAGACTTTTTCCATAAGGAAGCGACAGCTCCATTATCCATTGCCTCTTTCACATAATCATGTCCATCTTTCACTCTAATGATTGGAACAAATAAATTTCCTTCTTTCATGCTTTTGGAATCTATGCAGACACCATGTATCTCTATATGATGAAACGATTCTTGTAACCCTTCACCATCTACTACCTCTTCAAGTTTTTTCAAATTCATTTGAATCAAAGTATCACCTTTTTCCATTTTATTACATAATTTCCGTTTCATTTACGCATATTGATAAAGTGAAACTTTAATCAGTGGGGATTTTGTTCCTCCCCACTGATTATCAGCCCTCACCAATCGGGCTTTTACGGGAAGCCCGCCCCCCACCTAACTTCTTTGCTTTCCCTGAATTTTGAGCTGGAGGGTCTTACTGCCCGGCAAATAGCGGGATAAAAATTTTATAGCGAGGTGTTTATATGAAAAAAGCGATTAGTTTCTTTCTTCTTTTGTTATGCCTAATTGCAGTGAATGAAACATACGCCTATTCACCAAAAGCTTTACCAATCTCCCAAAACTCTGATCAATGGCAAGTGAATATTGATGAACCGAAAAAAATAAGCAAAAAGACGCTTCAAGCTAAAAAAGATGAATTTCAAACCTATCAATTTTCAGTAAAAAATGTTGGAAACAGTGAAGTATATAACGTACAAGTCGAAGTATTCCGCAATGAGCCAAAAACGCAAACGAAATATGAACTATTCTCCCTAAAGGAAAGTCGTTTAGCAAGTGGAAAAACTGGATTTAGACATGCTAATTTTCCAGTTGCTACAAAAGCAGATGTAGTTGATGTAATCATTACTTGGCAAGAACACCCTTTCCGCTCCATGAGAAACGGTCAAAAAGTTGAGTCTAGAAAATTTAAAGATCATTTTGTTTTTAAAGACGAGAAAAAATAAACGAATGCAGCTAAATTCACACTACCATTCATGTAGCTACCTTTACTAGTACCAGTCCATAAGCAAATTAAAAAGTCGTGGCTTATAAATGCCACGACTTTTTATATTAATTCGTACTAATTCCTCTTGCTGCCCAAATACGATCGATATCAGCAGCATGTTGTCCGCCATATAAAAGAGCATCCGCTTGCTTAATTGCTTTTGCTCCATCACTGAATTTAGAATTTGGTGTTAATGACCAGTGTGATTGTAAAATAATTTTCGTTGCTACATCACGTCCAAAAGCTTGCGCCATTTCGTATTGACCTTGTGCCCAAATTTCCCCATCATCATGTACCTCATTTGTAATATCTTTCGGATACACTTTATTCGTATCTAATCGGCGCAAGCACGTCGGATCTGAACTAGAATAAGCAGTCGCATCCCATTCTCCAACACATGCTTTTCCGTATCCTGTAGTTGATACTGCATCTTCATACGTAGCACCTAAGAAGTCGCCAAACCCTTCTCCCATCGCTCCGCCTTCTGCTGAACTACCAAAGCCAGGAACTTGGTTATCTTGAATCGAATGTCCGTATTCATGTGCGATAATACCAGCATCTTCTGCATCATCTACTCCGCCAGTACCAAAAGTTAATGCTTTCGTTGTCGGAGAATAAAATGAGTTATCCGCCGTCGTTCCATTCACATTCACTTTAATAGAGCGATTATTAATATTTTTAAAACCTAACCCTTGAATGTAACGCTGTAATGTATCGATATGATAATACGACATAACATCTTCAAAGCTATCATTTGCGCGTGTATAGTTAAATTGTAAATTCGCAGATTTCGTTTTTGCTTTTGAAGAAATCGTTACATACTCTCCAATTAAAAATCCTGTTCCATCTAAACCTTTTAACGTAACAGTCTTCAATTGGTTCGTTAGCGCAGTTGAATCTGCATCGTTATTATCTTTTAAGCCTACTTTACTACCGCTAGATACGACCGGGTTAGGTAAAAACACTTTTCCTGATCCTTCGGCTTTTCGGTTTATATCAACCTTTTTAATTAACTTTCCATTTTCCGCGTCAATAAATGTTTCCCATGCACCAAATGGGTTATTAGAATGGACTACAACTTTATATACTGGACGAGCAATTCCCTCTTCAACAATATATCCGAATTCTTTCTCTGTAGGAGCCCATAAGTTTTGCTCACTTGCTTCTCCAACATACGCCATTGATTTTTGTATTGCATCCTTTTCACTAATTTTTGTCGTTACTTCCTTCACACCTTTAACGGATTGATAATCAGAAACAGCAAGTACTCCCTTTCCCTCTCCGTTAAGTGTAACTGTAATTTGTTTTGAAAATACAGGCGCACCGTTAACAACTTGTTGGAACCTAACATATGAAGCTACTGACGTTTCTGTTGTAGAAATATATTGTAAGTCTGAAAGGTCTGTTTTCAATCCATACTGCGCTGCATTTTCTTTTAAATATTCAGTTGCTTTTTTCTGTGGTGAATAAGCCTCTAGCTTTACTTGCTGCTGTTTTTCCAATGCCGAAACAGTAGAAATCGTCCCCATTACTAACGGCACAGTCATTGCCATTGCCACCATTTTTTTATTAAACATAGAACCACTCCCCCTAATAAAGTAGCTCAACCTTATCCCATTACCACTAGGCAATTATTCCCCACAAAATGGGGGGATAAAAATTGAATCTACGAGTAATTCTCTATAAACAATTCTATTACCTTTCCATTTAGGGTGAGTGAAATTTTCTCAATATTTATGTGTAAAATGAAAACAATACTTTAGAAAGAAATTTCCATCATACAAAAAGGAAGTTGGAATGATTCCAACTTCCTTTTTTCTTTAATGAGCCGCGCTTAATTTAATTCGAACTTTCGCTTCACCTAAAGATAGCTCATCGTCTTCATTCGTTAAGTGATCAAATGTAAATTGCTTAACGAGTAAATTTTCTTCCAATAAATCTTTATGGTTCGTTAATGTTCGTTTTAGTTCATCCTCTGTATCAAGAATAACATCGACTCGTAAATTAACCGGTAAATTCAGCTGCTTACGATATTCTTGAACCGCTCGAATGAATTCACGCGCTACTCCTTCTTGTAACAATTCTTCCGTTACATTCGTATCTAACATAACTGTATATTGTCCGTTAGTTGTATTAGAAAATCCTGATTTCGCGACTTTCTCTACTACTACATCTTCGGCTGTTACTACTATTTCTTCTCCTGGTGCAGCTTCGTAAACTGCTCTTTCTGTAGATACAAAGTGTTGTACTTCTTCTTTTGATAATTGTTTTAGCCATGTATTTACTGCATTCACATTTTTACCAAACTTCGGACCAGCTGTTTTAAAGTTCAGCTTTAATTGATAGGACGTATATTTCGTTTCATCGAGTTCAACATGGAACGCTTTGACGTTTAGCTCATCCATGACGATATCACGATACGATTCCCAATCCATATCATTCTCATTATGTGCTAGTAATACAAGTTCCGCTAACGGCTGTTTTACTTTTAAAGAATGCTGATTACGATTACTTCTTCCAAGTTCAACAACTTGTAAAACTGCATCCATTTCTGCTTCTAATTTCGGCTGAAGTAGTGATTCATTTACAACTGGATAATCCTCTAAATGAACGCTACTTCCAGTTAAATTTAAATGAATATCTTCAGCGACAAACGGTGTAAATGGTGCAATTAATTTACTAATTGTCACAAGTACTTCATGAAGTGTCTCATACGCAGCTGCTTTTTCAGCACTCATACCAGACTCCCAGAAACGATTACGTGATCGTCTTACGTACCAGTTACTTACTTCATCTACAAGTGCTGCGATTTCACGAGCTGCATTCGTAAATTGATAATCATCAAGTGCGGTTCTCACTTTTTTCGTTGTGCTATGCAATCTTGATAATACCCATTCATCCAATTTCGTCCGCTTTACATCATACGTTTCTTTCGGATTATACTCATCTAAATTTGCATATAAAACGTAGAAGCTATACACATTGACTAATGTATCTACAAATTTAGATT
Organism: Bacillus sp. BC08; assembly: GCF_054326875.1. Classification (NCBI taxonomy): domain Bacteria; kingdom Bacillati; phylum Bacillota; class Bacilli; order Caryophanales; family Bacillaceae; genus Bacillus; species Bacillus sp. BC08. The sequence goes on from NZ_JBTGPA010000031.1 coordinate 949,544, forward strand.
TTGCTTCCAGTACTGTTCTTTCAGAAAAGCGCTTCGCATTCCACGGAGCACTATCAACAAGAAGCGCCCATCTTAAAGCATCTGCACCAAACTGATTGACTAAATCAACTGGATCTAGTGCATTCCCTTTACTTTTAGACATTTTCTGTCCTTCTTCATCTAGAACATGCCCTAATGATAACACTCGTTTATACGGTACTTTTCCTGTATATAGTGCTGATACTGCTAATAAACTATAAAACCAGCCGCGTGTTTGATCAATGCCTTCTGCAATTACATCTGCTGGAAACTGTTCTTCAAATAACTCTTTATTTTCAAATGGATAATGATATTGTGCAAATGGCATGGAACCACTATCAAACCAAACATCAATTACTTCTGGTGTACGATTCATCGTACTTCCGCATTTTTCACAGCAAACTTGTACTTCATCTACATACGGCTTATGCAATTCTAAATCTTCTGGTGTTTCTTTCGTACTATGCTTTCTTAAATCAGCAATGCTTTTCGGTGCGAATTGATGATCGCAACTTTCACATTCCCATACGTTTAATGGTGTTCCCCAGTATCTATTTCGGCTAATATTCCAGTCCACCATATTTTCTAAAAACTTACCAAAGCGTCCATGTTTCATATGATCTGGATACCAAGTAACAGAATCGTTATTTTGTAAAAATGTATCTTTAATTGCAGTTGTTCGGATTAACCAACTCTCTCCTGCATAATAAAGAAGTGGGGAATCACAGCGCCAGCAATGTGGGTAGCTATGTTCATACTTTTCTTTATGATATAGTAGGCCTTCCTTCGCTAAATAACGAACGATATCCACGTCACAATCTTTTACAAATTTCCCTTTCAAAAATGGTACCGCTTCTGTATACTCACCTTTCTCATCTACAACATGTAAGAATGACAATCCTGCACTTTGAACGACTCTATAATCGTCCTCCCCATATGCTGGAGCGATATGAACAAGTCCTGTACCACTATCTGCCGTGACAAAATCTGCCGCGATAACGTGGTAGCCATTTGTAACTTCTTTCATTGGAAATGGTGCTGTATAAGATGTGTTTACTAATTCATCACCTTTATGAACAGATAATACTTCATAGTCTTCTTTTAATACATCTTGTACACGTTCTTTCGCAACAATGTATACATGACCTTCTTGTTTCGCTTTCACGTATTCCATGTTTGGATGTACAGCGAGCGCAACATTTGCTGGCAGTGTCCAAGGTGTCGTTGTCCAACCTAGGAAATATTCATTTTCACTATCTTTCACTTTAAACTTAACTGTTGCACTTAAATCTTTTACTGTTTTATACCCTTGTGCAACCTCATGTGAACTTAGTGAAGTTTGACAACTTGGGCAATATGGTGAGACTCTATGTCCCTTATACAATAAGCCTTTTTCATGAATCGTTCCTAAAATATGCCATACACTTTCGATATATGGATTCTCTAACGTAACGTATGGATCATCCATATCTACCCAATAACCGATGCTTTCAGTGAATTCACGCCACTGCTTCTCATATGTGAATACACTCTCTTTACACTTCTGGATAAATGGCTCAATTCCATACTCTTCGATTTCATGTTTACCAGAAATACCGAGTTGCTTCTCAACACCTAATTCTACAGGTAAACCGTGTGTATCCCATCCCGCTTTTCTTAACACTTTATATCCAGCCATCGTTTTATATCTTGCTACTACATCTTTAATTGTCCGTCCAAGTGCATGACCTACATGCGGTAATCCATTCGCCGTTGGTGGTCCTTCATAAAACACAAAAGATTGTGCGCCTTCTCGATTCTGAATTGATTGCTCGAAAATACTTTGCTCGTTCCACTGCTTACGAATACGTGTTTCTCTCCCTACAGCTGACTCTTTTACATCTACTTTCTTCATCTACAATCACTCCTTTGAATGTTTTAAAGCACACAAAAAACCCGTCCCTATAAAGTAGGGACGGGTTTACCCGCGTTACCACCCTAATTCTATTAGCTCTTCACTAATAGCACTTAGCAACGTACTGTCATACGTGTTCTTTGTAACGGTAGACATCCGTCCGGGCTTACTTATTTTCAGCCTCGGCTCCTCGGAGATGATTTTCAAATAACGTCTGAACACCGGCTTTCAGCAACATACCGGCTCTCTGGGGAACAGTACACTATTTTACTCTTTCTCGTCTTCAGATTTGTATACTTTGTTAAAAGTTATTTTATGCCATCGGGCAATGAATTGTCAACTAATTCAAAATATATTTTCATTTATGCCCTTTTTCGCGATTGTTATACAATTACTTTTCAAATTCTCGCAATGCTGCTAAATTTTCATCATCCTCGATAAGTTCAGCGAAAAATCCCGACTCATCCTCACGCAGAACAAATTCAAGCTCTTCCTTTGCCTCTTCATTTCTGTTTAACTGCGCTAAATAACAAGCACGATCATATCTTGCTAACAAATCACTCGCATCCATTGTTAATACATCATTTGTTATTTTTTCTGCCTTTAGTGTTTGGCCGGCACTATGATATGAAGACGCTAAAGAAAGAAGAATTGCTGTTTCATTCGGATGATGTATAGAAGCATTTTCTAATATATGAATCGCCTCTTCAAACCTTTCTTGACTTTGATACATTTCTCCTAAAGCAAGAAACGCTCTACTTACAAACGGTGTTTGCTCCGTTAATTGTAAGGTAATCTTTTCTGCTTTTCTTTCTTCCCCTATTTTAAAGAATACTTGCGCTTGTAAAAGAAGCGTATCATAATCATCTGGTAACTCTCGAACCATTTGCTTCGTTACTTCCGAAGCATCCCGTAACATATCTTCTTCCTCACACTCTATGAAAAGATTTACAAGTTGCTTCGCTACATCGTAATCCCATTTATTTTCTAACGATGTTTGCAATACATCTATCGCCTCTTTATACATCGCCACATTCTCGTAAAACAGTGCAAATCGCTGTGCCACCATACTATTTTTCGGATTAAGTTTTAACGAAATTTCATATAAATCAATGATTGTAGTAATAATCGAAATTTCTTTCGCGCGGTTTTTCATACGATAAAAAGCTCTCGTAATTATGGATTTTTTCGGCTGTTCATTTTGTTGACGTTCAATCCATCTTTCCGTAACCGCAGATGCAGCATACATAAATACCATACTTCTTTCTGCCTTTTTCACTTTTAATGTATGAAGAAAATCTCGTATGTTAGACAATTTTTTATGTTGTTCTATCGCTTTTACATATGCATCAAATATACGTTCATTATTTACATCTTTTTGTATCACTTTCATTGCAATCTCAATTGCTTTTTCATTTCTATTTTTTACTAACACTTTTGCATAATGATATAGAACTTCTGTATGCTCACCGTCTAATTGTAGCGCGTATTCAATCCATGCCTGTTCTTTATCTATTTCATCCATCGCTCCATACACATATGCAATCGCATCTAGTCGCCATATTTCAGGTACTTCGTCCGCTAATTGTTCTAGTTCAGTCAGCAATTCTTCCTGAAGATTCATTTCTACTGAAAGCTGTGCCAAATATTCCATGTTAATATGCAACGGCTCTTCTTTCATCGCCTGAACCATATGACTTTGTTCTTTAGTACGGTTTTCTTCTTTTTCGTATATTTCTGCAAGCTGTAAATGTACACCTACGAAATTCCCATCAAGCTCTAAACAGGTTTCATACGCTTGTTTCGCTTCTGTCAATTGCCCTAATGCCATAAGTGTTTCACCAATTCGGTAATACGGTAATGCGGTTTCCTTTTGTTCTATCGCCCTTTTATATCTTTTCATCGCTTGGCCATACTGACCAATAGATTCATATAAAATACCTATATAACAACCGTATTCACTTACTTCATTTCTTTCTTTGTGTAATGTTCTTAAGAATGCTATTCCTCGTTGTACAAATACCGTTCCTTTAATTCGATTCACATATTCATCTAATGTACTCGCTACATTAGATTCGCTCTGCTTTATACCATTCTCTAACTTGGACAATGCTACTTTAAATCCTTCTTCATTTCCACCAAGTTCAACCTCAGCATCCCATAAAACCATTCCCGCATTCATAAGAAAATCTTGGCTCTTTTCAATTTGCTTTTCAATACCGAGTATATATTCTTTAGCTTCCTTGTATTGTTCTCTTGCCATATAAACTTGCGTAATTCCAAAGTGAGAATAAACATCATCATGATTTTCTTCTAAAGCACGAGTATACAATATTTCTGCTTCTTCCAGGCTATCATTTTGAAAATGATAGTCACCTAATTTTACGTATAATGGTGCCTTATCGTCACAATTCTTAATACCTTTTAATAAAATTTCTTTCGTACGTTCCTCATCCTTCAAATCAGACTCGTATATTTCCGAAAGTTTCGTATAAATGTAAGGTGCATTACTATCCAAGTGAATCGCTATTTTAAGCCCTTTAATCGCTAAATGTAATTTCCCTAAATGATGCGCACATCTCGCTCGCTCATACCATACATGTGCCTCATTTTTATACTCTTTTAACAGATCATTAAAAATTTCATACGCTTCTTCATATCTTTCTAAATCTATTAATATTAACCCGTGATTCGTTAAAGTGAATCGTTCTGGACTACGTTCTAAAGCAACATGAGAAAACTGCAACGCCTTTTCGGATTGGTCGATATACATATATGATAAAGCGAGAAAACTCCAAGCAATCGGCTGATCTGCATCTAATTGTAACGAAGAACGAAAACTTGAAATCGCTTCTATATAACTTTCCTGTTCAAAAGCATATCTTCCGTTTATTAAATGATATAAAGCACGATTATTTTTCTTCTCAACACTCGCGAGCATTTGCCCTGCTTTTTCTAATTCTTGAAGGCGAATAAAACACTGCGCACCATGCAATTTAACAAAATCTGAGTTCGGAAACTTCTCCATTAACTTTTCAATACAACATATAATAAACTCATTATCTACTTCAACATCTAAATGCTTAACCGTATATAACCACGTATTCGGATTATCACTCGTCTCTTTTAAAAATTGTACTAAGTTATGAATCCCCTCTTTATCATGTTCATCTAAATGATCCGTAAGAGAAAAAATAGTTTTAAAATAATGATTTTCTTCTTCATTTAAAAATGCTAGTTGCTCCTTCTTTTCTTTCGGAACAAACGTAATCGCTAAACACCCTGTGTAACGATATTTCTCTTGTAACTTACTATATTCCACAATAACGGGTTCTATAAAGTTCGGATCTTGAACATAAAAAGCTTGTAACGTATCATCATACCCACATAATACTTGCACATGTGAAGCATGCTCAATATCTATACTTAATAAAACAGGAATCCCTTCATCCAGTAGTCTCTTATAATTTTCTTCATTCCCTTTAAAATAACGATATTCATAATCTAATTCTTCTAAATAAGAAACAGTATCTGAAAACTTCGAGCCTGTCATATCAAAGATAAACTCTGCTATTTCATCTTGTGTACGTTTTTCTCCCCATAACTGCAACATCATTTCTAAACTTGTCGGAACACAATAATTATCCTTTTGTACAATCGGAACTATCGGTAAATGAACCTTTTTGCCATCTGGATTTTTTTCTAAATTATGATATAAAGACTCTTTTAAACTTTTTTCTTCTTTTAATAATTGTTGTAAATCTGCAAGTTTATTCATTTTGTAAAGCGCTTCTGCACGTATATGTACAAAGTAAGTTTTATACGCATGATAAGGAAGCTGATTATTTATGTTATCTATTACCGCTAACATCTCTTCATACTTCCTTACATCTAATAAATATTTTACCTTTTCAAAATGAAAATATGGTACTTGCGGGAACTTTACAATCGCATCATCAATTAGCTGTAATGCACGTTTTTGTTCTCCTTGATTTGCATATAACTGTGATAATAAATAAGTAGATAGCTCTTCACAATCTTTATGCTGCATGCCAGCTATAAATTGTTCTTCTGCTTTCTCCCATTCACCTGTATGCATATAGACGTAGCCCCATTTATCAAATACGGCACGTGCACTGTACTCCTCTGCCTTTTGCATATAGATTAGGGCCTCTTCATTTCGTTTCATTTCCAACAAACATCGTACTAACGTAAAATATGTTTTCGCTAAAAGATCAATTTCTATTTCTTCTTTATTTACCTCTTCTAATGAGTCTTTTAACAACTGTTCTACTTCCAGTATTTTTCGCTCATCAATTAACTCATCACAATATAAAGAGAGCGTTCTCAAATTTGGGAATTTTTTATAGGCGTAGCGAATGAGGAATGAACTGTATTGGTGCATAAGCCCTTCATCAGTAAGACGTATTAATATGTCAAACTCCTTATGTGAAGGAACACTAGCAAGCCAATTCTTCAAATAGGATAAAGTATTCTTTTCTTTTATATATGAAATTTCATTATTTATTTCCTGTAATCCATCTATAAATCTCTTGTCTTTCAAACAAGCATCTAACTGCTTAAAATCTAGCATGTATTCACCTCGAATATTTATTTGCACTGCTACTTGCTTAGATTTTACACATCATATTGTAGGTATTCAACTAAAATCTCCTATAATGGATAGTATTATTTAATATTATTCGAATTTATAACAAAATATAGTAAAAATGATTGTTTTTCTCTGTATTTTGTTTAATTATATGGAATAACGTAACATGAGGATCTTACCTATTGAAAGCTGAAATCAGTACATGCAATTATATCGGCGATCATACGGTGGATATCGACTTACTTACAAATAGTGACAATCCTCAATAAATCGCTATCTTTCAACATCCTATGTCACCAAATGTAATTTTCATATTCGGAGCATATACTAAAGAAGAGTACATTTGAAATGCTTTAAAAAATCGGAGTTCAGCTTTATATTGAGCTAGCGCACCATTATATGTTAATCCTCTTGTCATTAAACGATCTATAAATTGCTTCTTATCACCTGGATTCCCTGCAATCCCCTCTTCTTTTAATGAATGATACAAACTTTGTTTATCATTATGCTGCATATTAGAATCTAAAAAGTTCACTTTATCACTTACTCTACATTCAATATTTTTTACGCCTAGTTCACTTAAAAACATCGGTATTTTCATACCAATATTTCCATCTTTTCCGCTTCTCTGCATGTCACTTTCAAATAACTGCTGCAAAGCACCTAGCCTAATAATTTCCGATTGATTCTCTCCATTTAAATAATATGAAGACATATTTGATATCCAGTGTGGTTCAAAACAAATTATTTTTCCGCCCCTTTTAACTGAATGCATCATTTTTTGTAGCACCGTTTTTGGCGAACTCATATGTAATAGGAAAGCATGACAAATTGCTATATCGTATGTATCGTTCAATTCAACTTCTGTGACATCTCCCTCAAGAAATTCTGACTCATATGGAAGTAAACGAAACAACTCTCTCGCTTCAGCTAGTAATGTTTCTCCACTATCAATGCCAGTATACTTTGATCCTTCTGGAAGTAATGGCATTAATACTAATCCTAAATAACCATATCCACAACCATAATCAACGATATGTACTGGCTTAGAAATCTTCCAAACTGTATTTACTAAAAATCTTACATAATCGTCATTGTAATATAAACCTCTCGTATTTTTTAAATATGTTAGTTTACTGTTCCAATCGTATGTTTCCAAGTTTAACGCCTCCTTTATATATGACATTACAATTCTCCATTTAATACGGACATTCCTACACTTGAAACAATTCTAGAAAAGTTTAAATTTAATAAAATTAAACTTCTGCTTTCACATTTTCTATAAAAATAAATAGGCATACATATCTACTATGATACGTATACCTATTTGTTTTACATCTCCTCAGGAGCATCCACCCCAAGTAAACGTAATCCCTCTTTTAATACAACTGTCACAGCATACACTAATGCAAGTCTGCTGTCTTTCTCTTCGCTCTCTTCTAATATACGAACATTACCGTAGTATTTATTAAACGATTGTGCTACATCTAATACGTATTTTGAAATGATTGATGGCTCATTTTTGTTGAAGGCTGCCTCAATTACTTGTGGGAACTTATTCAGTAATTTTACAACGCTCCAGCTATGATCATCTTTTAATGCAAACGTACACGTTTCAAATTCTACACTTTCTTTTCTTAAAATAGAGCAAGCACGTGCATGTGTGTATTGTACGTACGGCCCTGTTTCACCTTCAAATTTCAGCATATTTTCTAATGAGAATTCAATATTATGCATACGCTCGTTTTTTAAATCGTGGAAGATAACTGCACCAACGCCGACTTGCTTTGCTACTTCTTCTTTTTGTTTTAAGTTTGGATTTTTCTCTTTAATATTTTGTTTTGCAAGAGCTATTGCTTCCTCAAGTACTTCTTCAAGTAAAATAACTCTTCCTTTACGTGTCGACATTTTCTTACCGTCTTTTAAAATGAACCCAAACGGTACATGTTCCATGCCCTCAACCCAATTGTAACCAAGCTTTTTTAATACAGTGAAAAATTGATTGAAGTGTAAACTTTGTTCTGGGCCAACTACATATAATGCCTTATCAAATGCATATGTGTTTTGACGATATAACGCTGCCGTTAAGTCACGTGTTGCGTAAATCGTCGCACCATCTGATTTTCTTATTAAGCAAGGCGGCATTCCCTCTTCTTCTAAATTAACGACTAACGCGCCTTCTGACTCTTCAAGCAAATCATGCTCCTCTAAAATACCAATAAAATCTTCCATTAAGTTATTATAAAAAGCTTCTCCTTGAAAATTAGTAAATTCAACACCGAGAAGTTCATAAATACGAGAAAATTCTTTTAATGATTCATGACGGAACCAATTCCAAAGCTCAACAGCTTCTTCATCACCTTCTTCTAATTTCTTAAACCAAGCGCGTCCATCTTCTTCTAGTTCTTCGTCGTCTTTTACCTCTTCATGGAATTGAACGTATAACTTAAATAGTTCACGTATTGGATCCTCTTTAACTACTGCTTCGTTTCCCCATTTTTTATAAGCAGTAATTAACTTTCCAAACTGTGTGCCCCAGTCTCCAATATAATTAATTCCTACAACTTCATAGCCGCATTTTTCAGCGATATGTTTCAGAGAATTTCCAATCATTGTAGAACGTAAATGCCCCATCGAAAAAGGTTTCGCGATATTAGGAGAGGAATAATCGATAACTACCGTTTTTTCACAACCAAAGTGATTTTGACCGTACTCTTCTTTCTCTGCTAAAACCGTTTTTAATACATCATCACTTACAGTTTCACGATTAAAAAAGACATTTACATAAGAGCCAACAGCCTCTATTTTCGTAAAAAATGGATCACTTAATTTCTCCGCAACTTCCTTTGCGATAATAGCTGGTGATTTTTTATATTGCTTCGCAAGTGAAAAACATGGAAATGCCGCATCTCCGAATTCATCTTGTTTCGGCGTTTCAATTAAATCTAAAATTTTTTTTTGCGTTAATTCATTCGTGAAAATATTAGATAAACTTTCCGCAAACTGCGCTTTATAATCCATACTACAACCTCCTTATTTTTTAAAACACAAAAAACTCGTCTCTAAAAAAGAGACGAGTTTAAACCCGTGGTACCACCCTTGTTGTTCATTACGAACCACTTTCCCGTTTATAACGAGGACAGGGGGCCTCGGCTTACTCTACTATTCGTTCAAGAAGCATCTCCGAAGTGCGCTTCGTCTTTTTCTTCCGCACTAGGCTCACACCATCCCTAGCTCGCTTTCCTTCTAAAAAAGACTACTCTCTTCATCACCGACAGTATATTTAATTAATTATTGCTTATTATACATCTTTTCAAACAATTAGCAAGGGTCAATTACACCAAAGTGAAACTTAGCACTTTTTCTTTTGTATACGTGAAAATTATGTTTTTCAAATCTAGAACTACGGAAATGATCTTTCAGAACGACACGTTTTCTCGCTACACGCTTCGCTTCTGCAATTGTTTCGTCAGTAATATCATGATACAAAGCGAAGTGTTTTAATCCTTTTATTCCATCTGATTCTATAACAGTTTCTTCGAACATTGGATCAAGGTAAACGACATCATAACTACTATCTTCACATTGTTTTAAAAATGCGTAATGCTCCGTTTGCTTCACATTGATTCGTTGCATTGCCTCATCAATTTCAGAAACAGATGAAGACCATGTTTTCAAACCATTTTTCATAATATAAGCCATATACTCATTGCCTTCAATTCCCGTTACTTTTCCGCTTTCACCAACAATATAACTAGCTACAATACTATCTGATGCCATGCCAAGCGTACAATCTAACACTGTCATTCCGCTCTCTAATTGCGTGGCTTGTACAAACGGATCCTGTTCTCCGCGCATTAACCTTTTCACACGAAACATCGCTGAGTTTGGATGAAAGAAAAACGACTCTTCCGTTCCTCTCGGATAAATAGCTAATCGGTTTTTCCCTACAACAAGTACATCTTGTTTATACTGCTCATGCAGTTTATGTACTGGTATGTCATTACGTTTAACGAAAGAACGATTTAATTCTGCTGCTACCTTGCTTGCATAATCTGTCATTTCTTTGTTCGTTCTTCCTGCTGTTGTTACGATCATTTTTTCACCTCTATATAAAGAAAAGAGGGAGATTTACTCTCCCCCTTCTTTAGCAATTCTTTTCGAAAGCTTGTTCTAAGTTCGTAATAATTTCGTCCATAGTTGCACCTTCAATTTCATGACGGTGAATGAAGTGAACAACTTCTTTTCCTTTTAATAATGCCATAGATGGTGAAGATGGAGGAATTTCTCCGAAGTATTCACGCATTTTTGCAGTAGCATCTTTATCTTGGCCTGCGAATACAGTTACAAGATGATCAGGTTGTTTTTCAGCACGAACAACTGCTTGACCTGCTGATGGACGTGCTAAACCAGCTGCACAACCACAAACTGAGTTTACAACTACTAAAGTTGTACCTGCCGTATTTTCCATAAATTCAGTTACAGCTTCTTCTGTAGTTAACTCTTCAAACCCAGAACGCACTAATTCTTGACGCATTGGGATTACCATTTGGCGCATGTATTCTTCATAAGCATTTGACATCTTGTAATCTCTCCTTCAACTTTCATTCCAAATTCATCATATCACGCTCTATTAATAGGTGCAAAAGAAAGATAACGATGATTTCATTTTTTTGTAGGGATTTCACAAACCCCACCGCGGCAATGTCCAACTGGGACAAGTTTTCTATTATTAGCGATATAATCGTATACTTTACTTCCAAATCCGAGTACGATAGATAGTTTTATAAAAGGAACGGCAAACCAATAAGATGGAACGGCCTTTGCTAATACATGTATGCTATGAATTCCGTCATACCACTTATTATCTTTTAAAATATACAATCTTTGTTCCATCTTACTTTGTAGTTCCTGAGAAAGTTCATACTTTTCAACTACATCTTCATCTCGAAATGAAACAAATTTCATCTTACCCTTTTTATCTAATTTTTTCGTACGTTCTGCAACCGCCGTACACATCGGGCACCAACTATCATAGAAAACAATCATACATTATTCCCCTTTACGAGACTCCGTCATTTGTTTCCATACAGAACCTTTTGCTTCTTCTCCGCCTTCAATACGCTCTAATGCTAGACGTGCTTGCATCGCTACTTCAAACTCTGGATCATCTTGCGCTGCTTTTAATGCCGGAATCGCACTTTCATCTCCAAGTTCAAATAAGAACATCGCTGCACGCCAGCGTACTAATTTACTTGAATCTTTCAGAGATTTAATCATAACGAACATCGCTGCTGGATCACCTACGTCTGATAAGCAATCGCCCGCTGTACGGCGAACACTTACTGAACGATCTAATAGCGCTTTATATAATAACGGCAATACTCCATCACCTTTTACCATACCTAAATACGCTGTTGCTAAACGGCGAATCGAAACTTTTTCATCATCTAACGCCATCTTCAACACTGGCATATCTTCTTCAGTAGGATCCATTTGTTCTAATGCTGCAAAACGGTTTTTCCAGTCAGCATCTTTCATCATCTCTTCTGTTACTTTATATGGCTCACGCTTTTGAATCGTTACTTCCACAGCACCTGCTTGGTTTAATAATTCTTTAACTGTTTCATTTACACGTTCTTCTGAATAAGCAGCAACAATCTCTTCTACTACTTCTTTCCCTATTTCTTCAAAATTACCGTAACGTGTACTTTGTTCCACCCATTTACGTTCTTTTACGACGTTTGGTGCAGACATTTGCACTTTCATAATTGATTCTTTAAAACGATCAGGTAAGCCAACACGCTCTTCTGTTGTTCCATCTGTTAACTTTACTTGCATTGGAATTGTAAAGAACATTTGAACAAACACTTTCACTTCCCCAAAATGAGCAAGTTGTTGTTCTTCACTTTCTTCTACTACCTCTTCACCGAAAACAGCACGAACTTGTTGTAATAAAACTTTCCAGTCATACTTCGCATTTCGCTCCACTGCTAAAAAATCGGCTACATGATATACACCTTTAATGCCTTCAATTTTCAAAATTTCTTGCACTTGCATTGGTGCTTGTTCTTTATTTTCATTTGTATAATTATTACGCGCTCCTGATGGTAATACTTCATTCAAAATAACTTTCATTGTATTTGGACTTGGCGTCGGTTCAATTGCTTTAATCTTCACGTAAAAAACTCTCCTTTATTGCGTGTTCTTACGTGTATTGTAACATGTTCCACATCTCTAAACCTACTCGGATGCTTTATTTTGCTGATTTCTTTCCATCATCATACTTTCTCTTTCCACCTAATTCTCCCAAACCCATTGTTTAAAGTCCCATCTTATTGTGATGCGCCCTCCCGCCTTCTCTCCAAAAATGTAATGCTCTCAATCATAACTTCCGTTATATATATTCTCTTTTCTTGATCATCTTCGTAATTCCTTGTATGAATACGTCCAGTAATTCCAACAAGAGACCCTTTCGTACAATATTCAGTTACATTCTCAGCCGATTTTCTCCAAACGACACAATTAATAAAGTCCACTTGTTGCTCACCTAAACTATTTCGAAAACCTCTATTCACCGCAACACATACTCGTGCATAAGCAACACTTTGCTTTGTGTAGTATAATTCTGGCTCCTTTGTCAATCTACCGATTAATACAACTCGATTCATCATAAGTTATACCACCTCACATATTTTTCTTTATTGTAAAGAAAAATGTATGAAGGGTAAAAAGCGTAAAATAATATATTTTAAAGTGAAAAATATTCTTTTATATGTTATAAAAGAAAAAAAGAAACCTTACATATTTTAAACATGTAAAGTTTCAAAATTTATACTTCACTGCAGGATATGTAATATCCACCGCTAGCCATCTTTATCTCAACGTTGTACATTACATTTTCTAAGTAAAAAGTAATCGGTTTAATTTTACTCTTAAGTTTTAGTCTTTCATTGCATTCGGCCGCATATCCTTCTATTGCTGAAGTAATAACTTCTGATGATGGATATGTTAAAGCATCTTCTAGTTCTATAAAAAAACTTTTAGAAAATAGTTTTTTCATAATTCCTTTCTTCTCTTTCATCATATTCCATCCCCCTTCAATTCGAGTTATCTACAACCATATTATACCATTACTGAAATTAACCTGCATTAACAGGCAGTATAAGCCTCACTGATTAAAATTTCACTCTATCTTTGAAAATAAAAAATCCTGCATTTTTCATGCAGGATTTTTTATTAGTCATTTTTCGTAAAGTAAGAAACGAAACGAAGAATTTCTAAGTATAACCAAACTAATGTAAGCATTAGTCCCATTGCAGTGTACCACTCCATATATTTCGGAGCTTGACTACGTACACCATTTTCGATTAAATCGAAATCTAGTAATAAGTTTAATGCAGCAACTACGATAACAACTGCACTAATAATAATACCGATTGTACCACCTTGGTGAATGTACGGAACCGTTACACCAAACATGTTTAATAGAAATACGACTAAGTACATAACCATAATTCCAAGTGTCGCAGCCATCACGCCTGTACGGAATTTATCCGTTACTTTTACTACGCGCGTTGCATATAACACTAACATTGCAAATAGAATTGAGATTGTTAGTAATACAGCGTTTAAAACGATAGAATCGCCAAACTTCATTGTATACACAGCTGAAATACTACCTAATACAACCCCTTCTACCGCCGCATAGATTGGTGCACCAAAAGGTGAAATACGCGGGAAGAACATAGACGCAAATGCGATGATTGCTGCAACGATTAAAGCACCAATTAATACTGGCATCTTCATCGTCCCCTGCATCATCTGTATGTATGAATAGACAGACGTTGCAAGTAGCAAGATAAGCATAATAAACGTTTTGCCTACTGTTCCGCCAATCGTCATCGCAGAAGCGCTTGCTCCCTCTTTACGGAATGCCTCTTTTTTCAACATTGGATTAGATGTTCTCATTTTTTCCCTCCTAAAATAGGTTCTACCAATAGTGTAAAGTTTTTCTCTTTACTTTTCAATATATGCAGCTTGTTTTTATTTTAATCCTTCAACGATGTCTGATAGTTCACTCCATCTTTCCATCGTTTTTTCTAACTCTTCTTCTGTTTTCTGCTGTGCTTCAGATAATTCTTGTGCCTTTGTGAAATCAGATCCAACTTTCGCAAGTTCTTCTCCAATTGACTCAATTTTCTCTTCTAGTTCGGCAATTGTATCTTCGATTGTTTCCCATTCACGCTGCTCATTGTATGAAAGTTTACGTTTACGTTGTTGTTTCGGCGCTTCTTCTACCACTTTTTTCTCTTTTTGAACTTCCGCCTTCTCAATCAGTTCTTTCGTCTTTTCCATTTCTAAAAAGTCCGTATAACTACCTAGGAATTCACGCACTTCGCCTCCGCCACTAAAGATGAATAATTCATCTACTACTTTATCTAAGAAGTAACGGTCATGCGATACAGTTAAAACGACACCTGGGAAATCTTCTAAATAATCTTCCAGCACTGTTAAGGTTTGTGTATCTAGGTCATTCGTAGGTTCATCAAGTAATAGTACGTTTGGTTCTCCCATTAAAATACGTAATAAAAATAAACGTCTTCTTTCACCACCAGATAGTTTACCAAGTGGTGTACCATGTGAATGCGTCGGGAATAAGAAACGTTCTAACATTTGAGATGCACCAATTACTTTTCCATCTGTCGTATGAATAACTTCTGCAATCTCTTTAATGTATTCAATCATACGCTGATTTAAATTCATCTCTTCATTTTCTTGCGTATAATAAGCAACTTTTACAGTTTGCCCTACTTCAACTTCACCACTATCAGGAGCTAACTTCCCTGCAAGCATATTTAATAGAGAAGATTTTCCGCTTCCATTCGCTCCGATAATCCCGATGCGATCGCCCGGCTTCACTATATGATTAAAGTTGTATAATACCGTTTTATCACCGAACTTTTTCGTTACATCTTTTAACTCAAGTACTTTTTTGCCAAGGCGACTCCCGCTAAGCGCAATATCAACTGACTGTTTTGCAGCTGGTCCTTCTTGACCTTTTAACTCATCAAATCGTTGAATACGTGCTTTTTGCTTTGTCGAACGAGCTTTTGCACCACGTCGAATCCATGCTAGTTCGCGGCGGTATAAATTTTGACGTTTTGATTCTTGCGCAATTTCTTGTTCTTCACGAAGTGCTTTCGCTTCTAAAAATGTACTATAGTTTCCTTCGTAACTATATAGTTTACCATTGTCTAATTCAAAAATACGATTCGTCACACGATCTAAGAAATAACGATCATGGGTTACAAGTAATACGGCACCATTATATCTTGCTAAATATTCTTCCAACCATTCAACTGTCTCATGGTCAAGATGGTTCGTAGGCTCATCCAAAATTAATAAATCAGGTGTTTCAATAAAACATTGCGCCATTGCAATACGTTTTTTCTGTCCACCAGATAGGTTTCCAACAGTTGCTGTGAAATCAATAATTCCTAATTTCGTTAATAACGATTTTGCATTCGCATTTGCTTCCCATGCACTCATCGCATCCATACGTTGCTGCACTGCAAATAATTGTTCCTGTACTTTTTCATTACTTGGATCTTTTTCGATATTTAATAACGATTGTTCATAATCACGAAGAAGACGAATTAAAGGTGTATCACCATGGAACACTTGCTCTAATACTGTTAGTTTTTCATCAAACTCTGGTTGCTGTGATAAATAACTAATTGTATAACCACGTGAATGCGTCATATCACCTGTATCAGGAGTTTCTAAACCTGCAATAATTTTTAATAATGTCGATTTACCAGTACCATTTACACCAATAATTCCGACACGTTGTCCTTCTGTAATACTACATGATAATCCATCAAATAACGGTTTTTCCCCGTATGATTTCGATAAGTTTTCCACAGTTAACATTTTCATATTTGTGCATTCCACTCTTTCATAAATTGTTCAATAAACTGTTCCATATAACGATGACGAACTTCAGCCTCTTGTTTTGCTGCGTTCGTGTTCATTAAGTCTTTTAGTTTCAAAAGTTTTTCATAAAAATGATTTAAAGATGGATCGTTATTTTTTCTATATTCATCTTTCGTCATCACTTCACGCGGAGGAATAGTTGGATCATACATTAATCTCCCTTTCGCTCCACCATACGCAAATGTGCGAGCTATTCCAATCGCTCCAAGTGCGTCTAAGCGATCCGCATCTTGAACAAGCGCCCCTTCAAGTGACTCCACTTTACCGCCATGACCACCTTTATAAGACATATTGGCAATGATATGAAGAACATGTTTACTTTCCTCTTCTTCCACAAGTAATTCTTCTAACCAATCAGAAACTTTTTTCATTCCTGCTTCTTCACTTTCATTTAACTTCTCATCTGCCACATCGTGAAGTAATGCTGCCATTTCAATTATAAAACGATTTCCTCCTTCTTGCTCGGATAAAGAAATCGCCAGTTTATGTACGCGTTCAATATGATACCAATCATGCCCACTCGCATCTTTTTCTAAAATATGTTTTACAAAAGTAATTGTTTTTTGAATCTTTTCTTGTTTTGTCATTTTATCTTCACCCAGTTACTTATTGTAACACGCCCGCATTTTTTCATCACATATTTTCTTGTCCGCCCATACACTGAGTGGTAAGCATCATCATGAAGGAGGAATAAATATGTTCTATAATAATCAACCGCCTTATCCACAACAACCATTTTACCCTCAGCAACAGGACCAAAGATACACAGAGCAATATGAAGAACAAGAGCAACAATATGATCAAAATCCATACGAAACACCGCAAAATCAAGAGCAACAATATGATCAAAACGCATACGACGCACGTCCAAATTATGATTACCCTCAAAACCCATATGCAGCACCGCAAAATCAAGAGCAACAATATCAACAAAATCCATATGCAACACCACAAAATCAAGAACAACAATATCAACAAAATCCATACGCAACTCAGCCGCAACACCAGCCGCAAATGTATCAACCAAACTATGGCGCGCGTGTTTCACCACCGGCACCACAAACAATTGATCCGACACAACCACAAATTTTATCACCGGGACCAACACTTGATATTACACAACCGCAAATCTTACCACCAGGACCAACATTTGATATCACACAGCCTCAAATCTTACCGCCTGGACCAATTACAGAACCAACACAACAACAAATTCAACAAGTTGTCGGTACACAGTTTTTACCTTTAAAGAAACCTGTACTAGATTTCGTAAAACCTTGGGTAGATTACGGTTTAAATGAAGCAAAACATACCTCTCACAAACATGCTTTAACAGAAGTTGCTGCGATTATGTTTTTAGTTGGGAAAGGATTCAACCCGACGATTGCACATTATATTGTGGAATCTTGGGAGAAGAATGAGCAGTTTTAAGGTTGTTTATTTTTATTAAATAAAACTATAAAAGCGTCACAAGTGCCTGTTATACAAGCATTTGCGACGCTTTTCATTTGTTATATTATATTCTAATTCAAAGGGGGATTTCGTATTTTTTCACATGTTTTTATATTATTTGTGAGCAAATAATAACCTTTTAATTAAACTGTATTAGCTTGAATTCTAATTTAAAACAATTCTTTTAACATAAATTTCTACGATAAATCTTGAATTATAATCATTTTGATAAATAGCCATTACCGTTCCCATTGTTGAATTTGCGTGCGGAATATATCCTCTGAATTCATAAAGTTTTAAAGAGTACCAAAAACGTTGATTTATCAAAGTTTTATAAAAGTGATGTTTCATAGTGATTCATCACTTTTTTTATTTTGTGGGTGAATTGTGGGTAGGTTCGTGGGTACCCCCACAAAATAAAACAAACCTAAATAACTTAGGCCTATTTTATTTTTTTATCTGTTTTTTCCTATATTAAAAGCATTAGCTAAAAGTAAATTTAAAATATCGTAGCAACAAAATCGACTCAGTAGAGTGCGCTTTGAATTTATTCATATGATTAAAATTCCCCTCTTAAGTGCCCCTTAATATAATGTGAATTTTCTATATTTACATTTTTTCTTCTTGCCTCATAATTTTAATCGGGAGAGTGAGGAAGAAAATGGTTCAAATAAAAATTACACCTGAAGAACTAGAACAAATTGCAAAACGGGCTAATGATACTAAGCATGCATTAGAATCCATACATAATAATTTATGCAATCAAATTGATTACATGTGTTTTCAATGGACAGGTGCATCGAATCAAAATTTCGTTCAAATGTTTAACAATGCAAGACCATCTGCATTCACAGCTATTAATGCACTTGTGCATGTTGAAGAAGAATTAAAGAGAATTGCTGAAAAATTCCGCTTTACGGATAATCAAGATATAACTACTCAAAAAAAAACTACATCTAGTAAAGCATCTGAAAAATCTTTCCTAGGAAAAGTTTGGGATGGTATAGTAGATGGTGCGGGAGATGCTGTTGGAGATACAATCGACGGTATAAAGGCATTAGGTGACTGGGAAACTTGGAAAGGCATGGGCTACACTGTCACCCATTTAGATGAAGCTTTGCCAGCTATGTGGGATGCGTTATCCGACTCTTTTAATAAAGATGTGATAAATGGGGATGCAGAAACACGTGCAAGATGGGGATCGTATGCATTAACACAAATTGGATTAGGTCTTCTTGGAGATAAAGGGGTCAGTAAAGCTACAAAACTAGCGCAAGGTGCCAAATTTTCTCAAGGTATATCAAAAGCTGGTCAATTATTTAATAAAGGTGACAACTTTGCTTTTGCGGGTAGTAATGGTATCAAATCTGTATTTGACAATACTACTTTTAGACAAGCCGAAGAAAAACTATCAACTTATCAGTTTGCTAAAGGTGAAGGGAGTCCTGGAAAGAGTAATTCTTTTGAAGAAAATCATACGCCACCACTTTCTAATCAGGAAGCCATTTCTAGTCTACAAGGAACAGAAAACTTCAAACCAAATGGACTTAAACATATCCTAGAAGGTGAAATAAATAGAAGTGGTAAGGCAGTTGGTTATCATTCTGAAGCATTAGAAAATACACCTGGGAAAATTATTAGAGGAACAGAAGAAATAGTAAATGATCAGGGCATCTATAAAGCTAAAATAGAAGTAAATGGAACTCCTAAGACTGCAAATGGAGGGTTCTCCACATTTTTCCCTAAAGAATGGAACTCACAAAAGATTGTAGATAATGTCAATGAAGCATACAATACTAAAAGGCATATAATCGGTAATACATACAAAGGAGTAGGTTCAGATGGTATAGAGATAACCATGTATATAGATAGCAATGGGAAAATTATCTCTGCTTTTCCAAAAGAATAAACTCTATTTTCAATAAATTTAAGGGAGTATATTAGAAATGAAATATGAATATAGTTTTGAAGTGCTTGATAATGACGTATTAATCATGAGATTACCAAAGGAAATTGAACTTGTCGGAACCTTTGTATATGTTGAAGTTTCCGCTTTTGGAGATTGGATTTTAGAAGAAATACATAGTGTTTTAAACGGAGAAAAGGATTACGGGGAAGTAAACGGCAATATTTGTGGTTTAGAAATTCGAAAAGATACAACTACCGTTTTAGACAATTTGGCCGAAGATGATAAAGGTGCATTTTGCGAGATAGAAACGATTGAATTAGTAAATTTAATTCATATTTGGCTCGACAAACAAAAAGAATTTAAAAAAGAAAAAAATAAAGAATTGTAATAATTTAATTGGCTGACTTCTACATGAAGTCGCCTTTATTTATTTTCCCATACTCTTCCCACTATCTATTTCCCCTTTGAAATTATTACTTAAGATTGATATTTTACGTTTTATATCCATTTTCCTTAGAGAATTATCAGCGAAATGAATACGTATATCCGACACGCTTGGAACGGTATTGATCCATCAACTGGAGAAAAACTTTCCACTTGGGAAAGAATTTTCGCTGGAGGAATGGCTGTAGCTGGTCTTACACCAGTTGGAAAAATTGCCAAAGTTGGAAAAGGGGTAAAAATGACTGCAAATGCAGTTGAAGCTGCTAATACTGTTAAAAAAGCTGAAAAGCTAAGAAATGCTACACAATACTCCACTCGTATTGAAGATAAAGTAATAGCGGTTGAAAAACAAAACCTACCTGGAACTCTTGGTGCAACATTTAAA
The DNA here is from genome assembly GCF_054326875.1 of Bacillus sp. BC08. NCBI lineage: Bacteria > Bacillati > Bacillota > Bacilli > Caryophanales > Bacillaceae > Bacillus > Bacillus sp. BC08. Next base: position 970,257 of record NZ_JBTGPA010000031.1, read on the forward strand.
GATGGTAATTATAGAACAGTAAAAACAACAGAAGATATCAATTTTTACCGAGCATATGGTGGACAAGCTAAACCAAACGGAACATTTGTTACTACAGTTCCTGCGCCGAACAAAATTCAAACAAAAATAGATTTAGCGTTATTACCTGAATGGAAAAACACTCGACAATATGAAGCGGTAATACAAGCCCCGGAAGGTACAATATTACAAATAGGACGAGCTGAAAAACAAACAACTAGGTCTGGAACAATATTTAAAGGTGATGAAGACCAAGTATTATTACCATTCGGATATCCATCAGAATGGATCAAAGAAGTTAGAGAAATTCCAGGTAAATAGGAGGAAAATATATATATGTCTAAAAATGCAAATGTACTATTAAGTCAAATCGAGATAGTAATTGAAATTACAAAAAATAAACAAAAAGAAAAAGAAGATCCATTCTATGAAGATTTACTAAAACGATTAAATCTTTTAGCTAATTATCTGCAAAATAACAATTATACTAATGACGGATTAGAATCTCGTCGAATTAAAGGCGCGGTGAGAGCCTATACTGATACCGGTCTCGTAAAAAGTTTTGACGACCCTCTACTTATTGAATTAGATAAATTAGAGACTATGCTAAATGAAAATTAACAATTCCTTTCAAAGTATATTAATTGTAAATAAATAACATTAGACCACCTATTACAGGCGGTCTATTCTTTTTTCTATTTCACATACACATAGGCTTCATTAGCTGTTACATAGTATGTTTTACCATTGCTGTTGTGTACTTTATATTGTGACGATCCATTGACACTTACTTTTGTATCAATAGTAAATCCTAATCCCACATCTACAGAACCCACAACATCTTTATCCTGCCAAGATGGAGCATTATAGAATCGTAGATTGTTAACTTTTGAAACAACACGCTTCCCTACAATAGAAGAATCCACCGTGCTTTTCTTACTAAAATTCACATAAGATGGATCATTTTTAATCCATTGCTCACCGCCAAGGTTTAGCCATCCATCCTTTTCAGCCCATACAACGATATTACAAGGTTTATAGGTCTATATCGTTGAATCTTGGGAGAAGAATGAGCAGTTTTAAGGTTATCCATTTCATTTTAAATAAAACAAAAAAAGTGTCACAAATGCCTAGGTTATAAGCATTTGTGACACTTTTTGTTTGTTATATCAAATATCATTTCAATACTGTATTACTGCAGTTACCTTTTCTTTCTAGGACCAATAATTAATTTAATCGCCGTTCTTTCTTGATCATTAATAGTAACCTCTTGAAACGCTGGAACAAAGGCTAAGTCAATACCACTTGGAGCAACAAACCCTCTTGCGATCGCAATTGCTTTAATTGCCTGATTTAAAGAACCCGCCCCAATCGCCTGAATTTCTACATTTCCACTTGTTCTTAGTACACCTGCAATTGCACCTGCCACTGAATTTGGTTTTGATTTTGAAGATACCTTTAATATATTTTCCATGTAAGTTGCTCCCTCTATTATTTAATCGCTCTTCTGTTACCGTTTAAAATATTTCACCGTATCTTTTACTACTATTCACACCAAAAGCAAACAATGCTACATATGTACATTCATTCGATACTTTTCGTCTTCTTCCTGCCCCACTACGTAAATAAAGGAAAACAACCGTAAACTCTAATATACAAACGTTTCAAATTGCAGGCATTCGCTTAAACGATCACATCATTGCAACTGAGACTACTGGTTTTATTTTTACATGTGAAAGTAAAATGTATGTTCCCGCTTGACTTCAATCTTTCAAGATATTCCACTGATTTTTTCACCAAATCATTAACCTTTTCTTCTCCAAAATGGTTACAACTTCTATTCTATTACTATATTTCATCGTATTAGCACTTTATACTCCAAATCTATCACCTTTTATATAAGACAGGCATAAAATACTATGAGTATACACTTCATTCATAATAGGAGGTAATATATTGGGTTCGTACTATCATTCTTCAAACTCCAATAAAAAATGTTCATGTAAATCTTCTTCTAGCTCATATAAAAAATGCTCATGCAATTCCTCTTCTAGTTCCTGTAAAAAAAGCTGTCCGGCATACGGCACTTTTTGGCAAACAGAGTTTATAACTGTTCCTTTTGGAGATCCTTTTCCGTTTAATCACGTTGGCCCTATAGCAGGAGGAGTTTCCTTACTAAATCCTACTACTATACAATTTAGTCAAGCGGGTGATTATAGAGTTTCTTTCATTTCAACGATTAACACTACTGTAAATCCTGTGTTTCCACATATTCCAGTCATGACTATATTTCTAAATGACAATCCACTTGCTAATAGTCAAGGTGACTTTGCTTTTCAAATGAATACTTCATCAAATAACGAATGCCTTCAACTAACAGGCGAAACGCTCGTTACAGTTACCGCTAATTCAACTCTTCAACTGAAAAATAATAGTGGTTTTAATCGTCAAAGTATTGCAACTTGTGATAATGGTATCAATGCAGTTGAATTAACAGTTATAAAACTAAGTTAATAATCTTCTCCACATTTAGATGCTATTTCAGCATCTTTTTTTATTGGATAGTGTTCTTTTGATTCCCATTATGCTTTTTCTGTTAATTTAATAAACATGAAAAAACACCGAACTCTTCTATTACAAAAGTTCGGTACTTTTTATATTAAAAATCCCTCATTCTTTCTTACTTCTCCACATAAACCGACTTAACAATTGTACGATTGTATGGTTGTCCTTCTTTATTCATCCCTTTTATATCCATCGTAACGTTGTATACTCCTGGTTGCTTTATGTCCTTTAAAGCACCAGTAAATGCAGTATTATTAACATTTTGTAATTCATTATATTCAGAGACTAGTTTTCCTTCTTTATTAACTACTCTTACTGTTATGGAAAGATCCCCTTTCATTTCAGGTGCCACAGGTGATTTTTTCAGTTTATACTCAGATTTATTCACTTTAACTTTTGTAGGCATTTGAAGAACAAATGGCGCACCGCTATCGTAATCGCTTACAACTAAATATGCATCTTTCGACTGCTTCGCCATCATTTTAACTTTCCATTCTCCTACATCCATTTTATCAAATTTAAATGTTCTAATTGTCGCACCACCAAAGAAAGATTCACCTTCACCAGTAGTTATAACGCTATCTTTATTTGTATACATTTTTCCTTTTGGTGATATCATTTGTACTTCTACATCAGAAGAAGCAGTTAATATAGAAACGATTCCTTCTGCCTTTTTATCAACTGTAACGGTTTGCTCTATCCACTGATTTTGTGGCAATTCTCCGCCTAAAATATTTTGATTTGAAGTTGTATTTAATTGTTCTATATTTTCATTTGAACTAGTGCTGGAGGCTACTAAAGCTGGTACGGCTACATTTGCTGTACGTAAATGTGGTTCAATTCGCGCGAAAACAGCTGATCCTTTTCGTATATTATCATGATCAAATCTGGAATCTGTAAATAAATGCGTTCCATACGGTAACTTAGCACTCCACTCATTTACTAATCCATCATTTGAACCGTATGATGACAAATAGAACCCGCCCATAGATAAAGCAGAAAATACTGGTCCCCAGCTAGTCCCGGTAGCCGTATAGTAACGGTTTAATTTAGCTGCTGGATTATTATCAATCGTTGAACGAAATTTTGCCATTTCCCCCATTTGTAATGAATACGTACCATCATCTTTTTGACCTAAAATAGAAGCAAGCCATCCTGCCCACCAACTATAGGATAAATCCGCTAAGTTTGATCCATGATGTGGCGTCGCAAGCGTAATAACATTTCCGACAAATCGATTTGCACCATATCCTACTAACGCAGCCTGTGTATCGATACCGCCTTTACTATGTGCTACAATATTAACTTTTTTACCGAAATGATTATATATTTCTTCTAATTTTTGTGCTAACAATTTTCCGTTGTCCCATTGACTAGCTGATCCTTTTCCAGCAGCATCATATAATTGTATAAATACTGTTTGATAGCCTGCTTTCAAAGCATAATCATACATATCATTTATATCGTGATACACTGTCTTTCCATACCAACTATCAGCATTCCCATTCCTTCCTTGTACAAAAAGAATTGGAGGTTTATTCTCATCATAATTTGCAGGTTTTTGACCTAAAAACCATTCTCCAGGTGTAGCTACTTCTTTATCTGGAAATCCTGTTTTAATTTCTTTTACTTCCTCCGCCTCTACCTTCGTACTAACAGCCATCGGAGTCATAATAAAAAATGCGAGAAGTAATAACATACACCTTTTCAAAATCCTCATTAACATTCCCCCTTTTTTGAAAGGAAGTACTATTTTTACTCTAGTTATTTCTTACTTATTTTTTAGGTAAAAAAATAGTAACTGTCCTTTCTTATGAAACGTTATTCTCTCAACATGTATTCATTCCTTTTCCTATTAAGCTCATTAAAAATTTCTCAACATATTTCTAACTAAAAAAGCTGCGTATAAAAGGTCTATATCATAACCTTTTATACGCAGCTTCTTTCTTATAAATCAATGATATACTCATCATCATATTTATCGTATTGGAGCCCTGATCCTATTTTTGATTCCGTAACTTGATCTCTTAAAAACGGTGCAGCTTCCATTTTGCTAGTTGCAATTTCAATTCCATATTTTTTCGTTAAATGGGCTAATTCTATTAAAAACCACTCTCTTCGCAATGTAACTGGAATATCAAATGTTCTTCTTTTCATATATAATAGCACCTCTTTAATTTTCATAACTAAATAAATATCAATACATGCACGTGTGAAAACTACCTTTCATCAATAACATCCAATGAAACATTATAGTATATGCATGTCCATTTTAAACGTGCTATTATAAAACAATATTTTAGTTTACATAATCATATTATGTAAGAGTAAAAGAGAAAGGTATATCCCTTCCCTTCTACTCTAGAAATTTAAATTAAGAACATCTTGGTACACCTAAAGCTAAGAATAAACCTGCTACTCCCGCAGTAATCGGTACTTTTAACGTAATAACATCGTCTACTTTCGTTACTAAAAAGAAAGCATTACCTTCTTGTAATATACAAGTTACCAATAATTGAAATTCCATTTAAACCCCTCCTCTCAATCGATATATTATACTTTATGAATTTACTTCAAAAATGTAATAGGAAATACATCTATTTTTCCTTATATATAAAATAAATGTTTATAAGTCTATTAAAAATACTAATTTTCTAAATTTATATAAATCGTGTAATATCCAATAAGTTCCTATATAATCAATAGTGAAAATCTTACATATGGAGGTATAAAAATGGCGATTTTGAGTAATATTGGTGCAGCTTTATTTTTTATTGCTTTTATTCTTTTAATACTATGTATCATTTCATTCTTTAAGAAAAATAGAAAAGCAAAACAATATGGTCGTCCTACTGTTATTCTTTTTATGATTTCAATTCTCTTAATAGGAATGGGCACTACAAAATCTAAACACCCAGTCATCGATTTTTTTGCTACTTTAAGTTTAATTTTATTTATCTTTTTCCTTGTTCTAGCAATCTTATCCGTAATTAAAAAGACAGGTGTAGCAAAAAAACAATTTATTATCACTGCTATTTTATTTGTCATTTTTGTTGCATTATCAAGTATTTCAGCTCCTTCTTCTAAAAAGACGACAGCAACAAATAAACAAGTCGCTTCTAATAATATAGAGAAAAAAGATGATAAAAAGAAAGAAGCGGACGAAAAAACTCAAAAGCAAGAAGATGAGAAGCGTCAAGCCGAAGAACAAGCTCGTAAGCAAGAGGATGAAAAACGCCAAGCCGAAGAGCAAGCTCGTAAACAACAAGAAGAACAAAAACGTCTAGCTGATGAACAAGCTCGTAAACAACAAGAGGAGCAAAAACGTCTAGCTGATGAACAGGCTCGTAAACAACAAGAAGAGCAAAAACGTCTAGCTGATGAACAAGCTCGTAAACAACAAGAAGAGCAAAAACGTCAGGCTGATGAACAGGCTCGTAAACAACAAGAGGAACAGAAAAAAGCACAGCAAGCTCAAACACAACCAGCTGCAAGTAACAATAGTAATGTAACTTACGCAAACTGTGCCGCAGTTAAAAGTGCCGGGAAAGCACCTTTATATAGAGATCAACCAGGATATAGTCGGAAACTAGATAGAGATGGCGATGGAGTTGCATGTGAATAATAATAGTAAAAAGAAGCTTCTAGTAAGCTTCTTTTTACTATTACGTATAGTTAGTACTCTTCCATTCTTGTAAGCCATATATCAATTCAAATTGGCATCTTATTTTTTTAAATGCTTGTAATATTAATCATTAACTGGAGCGATACTCCAATTAATGATTTCAATATTTTTCACCTCCACTTTTCCTTTGACAAAAACATGTGGAATTAGGTGAAACATCCCGAATCTTCTACCCTTTTCATATTCCTCTCTGTAATATTCTTTTGTGCAGATATTTAATTGCTTTAATTCTCTATATTCATTAAAGTTGATGAGTTCTATTTCACATTCTTTTAATTCTCTATTTGGTCCACCCCAATTATGCTTGGAGTACTTGTATATTGCCATACACTGACCATTCAGTGCGCTAATAGGAATTTTATAAAACTGTTTATTTGTATGAATGTTTACTCCTATTTCCAACAATACTTTATGAATCTCATAAGGGTGCAGTGGTAAAAAATGCACGACATCATTCCATAAACAATCTAATTTTGGTATTTTACGTGTTAATAAGTGTTCTCTTTGAGTATGATCTTTATATTTTTGTATATACTCACCATATAAATTTGGATATACCCTTTTCAATTCATTTAATGGGATTAAATATTCTCCTTTTAGTTCTTCTGGTACCATATGATAAACAAATTCCATAAAAACCTCCTATAAAATATATAATTCCTATCTAAAAATGAACTCAAATTGATAAAATATAAATTTGTAAACCATCTATATCATAACAATTCCCTTTCAATAATTTCCTAACTTAAAAATTCTTCGCTATCGGTTCTATAATGTCCTCCGGTAAATGTCACTCCTATTATCCTCAAAACTGACACATTATAAGTGATTTCAATCACCACATTGATTTTCATTTATCGCTATTCTTAATTTAGATACTACATTAAAACTTTATGGAGGCATTCATATGGAACATACATTTACTGAAACTTCAATTGTTGGTGAGATTGTTACACAGTTCCCGAAAGCTAGTGATCTTTTTAAATCGTATAGAATAGATTTTTGTTGTGGTGGTAATAAGCCACTTATTGATGCAATTCATGAAAGAAATTTATCAGCTTCTGAAGTAATTACAGAGTTAAATACGCTTTATCATCATACGAAACGATTAAATGAATCTGAAATTGATTGGAAAAATGCTTCTTATCGTGAATTGATTGATTATGTAATTCATAAGCATCATCGTTATTTAAATGAAGAGTTACCGCAGTTAAGTCCATATGTGACGAAAGTATTACGCGTTCATGGAGCAAATCAGCCTCATTTAGCTCAAATTCATAGGCTGTTTCATGAACTTAAAATGGAATTAGAACAGCATTTAATTAAAGAAGAAACAGAAGATTTCCCATTAATTTTAGAGTTTGAACAAAATCCAACTGATGAAAACTATGCAAAGTTACGTAAAGTAGTAGATGAACTAGAAAATGAACACAATCATGCCGGAAATATTATAAAAGAGATTCGTAAAGTGACAAATGACTTTACTCCTCCAGAAGGAGCTTGCGGCACTTATCGACTTGTGTATCAACGTCTTGAAGCTCTAGAGTCTGATTTATTTGAGCATATTCATTTAGAAAATAATATTTTATTTCCACGTGCCATTACAAAAGCATAAATTAAGTGCAGGACATGAGTGTAAATACTTATGTCCTGCTTTTTCATTTTACGAAAAATATCCACGCCCCCTCACACAAATCCGAATTTTAACAATTTGTGAATCATTATATAAGTGTGATAAATATCACATCTCCCTCTTTTTTGATTTTCTATAATAGAAATATAATCCTTTGTTCAACATTTCACATAAAAAGGGGAAACGAAAATGAAAAAACGTTTAGTGATGATCGGAAATGGTATGGCGGGCATACGCTGTATGGAAGAAATATTAAAACATGATAGTGATTCATATGAGATTACTATTTTTGGAGATGAACCGCATCCAAACTACAACCGCATTATGCTCTCTCATGTTTTACAAGGCAAAACAAATATGCAAGATATCATTATGAATGAATACAGTTGGTATGAAGAAAACGAAATAACTTTGTATACGAATGAAAGAGTTCAAAGTATTAACAGAGAAGAAAAAATTATTATTACAGAAAAGAATCGTATTGTTACATATGAAAAACTTATTATAGCAACAGGTTCTAGTGCTTTTATTTTACCTGTTGAAGGTTCCACTCTTCCTGGTGTAACAGGATTTCGGACTATTGAAGATACACAATTTATGATCGATACCGCTAAAGAAAAGAAAAAGGCCGTTGTCATTGGTGGTGGGTTACTTGGTTTAGAAGCAGCAAGAGGTCTTATTGACTTAGGAATGGACGTGCATGTTGTTCATTTAATGCCTAGCTTAATGGAGCAACAACTAGATACGAAAGCAGCCGCTCTATTGCGTGAAGATTTAGAGGCACAAGGCATGAAGTTTCTCATGGAAAAGAAAACTGTAAAGATACTTGGGATAGACCATGTTGAGGGCATTCAATTTGAAGATGGTGAAGTTGTAGACTGTGATTTAATCGTAATGGCTGTCGGAATACGCCCGAATACGCAAATAGCAAAAGATGCTGGTTTACTTGTCAATCGCGGAATTGTAGTCAATGACTATATGCAAACAAATGATGAATCCATATATGCAGTTGGCGAATGCGCAGAACATGATGGTATCGCATATGGACTTGTTGCCCCTCTTTATGAACAAGGCTCAATATTAGCGAAACATATAACAAATTTACAATCGAATGGATATACGGGCAGTATCGTCGGTACGCAATTAAAAGTTGCTGGTTGTGATTTATTCTCTGCTGGTCAAATTTATGAAGATGATCAGACGAAAGCAATTTCAATCTTTGATGAATGTAAACGTTCCTATAAAAAAGTATTAATTCGTGATAATAAAGTCGTCGGTATCGTTTTATATGGTGACACAGCTGATGGTACACGCCTCTTTAGCATGTTAAAAAAAGAAGAAGACATACAAGAATATACAGCCGCTTCCCTTCTTCACAAAGCTGGTGAAGAAAGTGAACTCGATGTTGCTACAATGAGTGCGGATGACACGATTTGTGGATGTAATGGTGTTACGAAAGGTACAATCGTTCATGCCATTTTAGAGCAAGAGCTAACTACTTTTGAAGAAGTAAAAGGATGCACGAAAGCCGCAGGATCTTGTGGTAAATGTCGTCCGCTTGTGGAACAAGTTTTATCTCATACACTTGGAGATGCTTTTGATGCTTCTGCGCAGTCTACTGGTATGTGCGGATGTACAACTTTATCACGTGATGAAGTCGTAGCAGCCATTCACGAGAAAGGTTTAAAATCTCCAAAAGAAGTACGAAATGTTCTTGGTTTTGCACATGAAGACGGCTGTTCAAAATGTCGCCCTGCTTTGAACTATTATTTACGTATGGCGATTCCAGAAGAATATGCAGACGATAAATCATCTCGTTTCGTTAATGAAAGAATGAACGGTAACATCCAGCACGATGGTACATTCTCTGTTATTCCACGTATGTACGGTGGCGTTACAACAGCAGATGATTTAATGAAAATTGCTGAAGTTGCGAAAAAATATGACGTCCCTCTTGTGAAAATTACAGGTGCGAGTCGAATCGGCTTATATGGTGTTAAAAAACAAGATTTACCTAACGTATGGGCTGACTTACATATGACTTCGGGATATGCGTATTCAAAATCTCTTCGTAATGTAAAATCATGTGTTGGTTCTCGCTTCTGCCGTTTCGGTACGAAAGATTCATTAGGACTTGGTATGCTACTTGAACAATCATTAGAAATGGTAGATACACCACATAAAATGAAGATGGGTGTAACGGGCTGTCCTCGTAACTGTGCGGAAGTACTAACGAAAGATTTTGGCGTTGTTTGTGTCGAAAATGGATACCAACTTTATATTGGCGGAAATGGTGGTACAGAAGTACGCGAAGCTGATTTTGTAATGATTGTCCCAACTGAAGATGATGTCCTTCGCATCGCTACAGCTTACATGCAATATTATCGTGAAACTGGTATTTATGGAGAGCGTACTGCCTACTGGACAGAACGTTTAGGCTTCGATCACATAAAAGAAATACTACAAGATGCAAGTATGGTGACTACGCTAAATGAACGCTTCCAAACAGCTCGTAGCACATATACGGAAGCGTGGGGACAAGCACTAGAAACGAAGTCATTAAAAGCGATGTATGAAGTAGAAACTGTGAAATAAGGAGCTGTGATCTATATGATACAAACGAAAGAAAAAATAAAAGTTATGCGTGCGGAAGACCTTCCTATTCAAATTGGTAAAGAAGTACAAATGAAAGGTATGTCTATCGCCCTATTCCGCCTTTCAAATGGAGATATTCGAGCTGTAGAAAATCGTTGTCCTCATAAAAACGGACCGTTAGCAGAAGGAATTGTATCTGGAGAATTCGTCTTTTGTCCACTGCATGATTGGAAAATCTCACTAATAACAGGTGAAGTTCAAAAACCTGATGACGGCTGTATTCAAACGTATGAAGTAGAAGTTATTGATGGTGACATTTATATAAAGTGAAACTTTAATCAGCGGGGTCTGGTTCATCCCCCGCTGATTATTAGTTGAACCAATCAGGCTTTTACGGGCAGTTGATCCCCACATAACTACTTTGCTTTCGCTGAATTTTGAGGTGGGGTCTTACTGCCCGTTAATGCGGGATATACATGTAATTTACGAAAGGAAGCCTCCTCTGGCTTCCTTTTAAATAAAAATTGATGAGGTGTGATTATGAACGGATATGTATATTTAGTTGGTGCAGGACCAGGTGATGAAGGGCTTATTACAAAGAAAGCGATAGATTGTTTAAAGCGTGCAGATATTGTTTTATATGACCGCCTATTGAATCCTAGCTTCCTTAGCTATACAAAACCAACTTGTGAATTTATTTATTGCGGAAAAATGCCAAAGAATCATATTATGCGACAAGAAATGATTAACGCCCACCTCCTTCAATTTGCGAAAGAAGGAAAAACCGTTGTCCGATTAAAGGGCGGAGATCCATCTATTTTTGGCCGTGTTGGTGAAGAAGCAGAAACTTTAGCAGCAGCGAACATTCCATATGAAATTGTACCAGGTATTACATCTAGCATCGCCGCTAGTAGCTATGCAGGTATTCCCCTCACCCACCGTAACTACAGTAATAGCGTCACTTTACTAACTGGGCATGCGAAAGGTCCTTTAACCGATCATGGAAAATATAATTCATCCCACAATAGCGACACAATTGCCTACTACATGGGTATAAAAAACTTACCTACAATTTGTGAAAACTTACTACAAGCAGGAAAGAAAAAAGATACACCAGTAGCCGTCATTGAATGGGGTACAACCGGAAAGCAGCGCGTTGTCACAGGAACACTTTCAACCATTGTTACTATCGTCAAAAACGCGAATATTTCAAATCCATCCATGACAATTGTTGGTGATGTCGTTTCCTTACGGGCTCAAATCGCTTGGAAAGAACGTAAACCATTACATGGTAAAAAAGTTTTATTTGCATCCGCAACAAATAAAACAAGTTCAATGATGCAACAGTTACAAGAATCCGGTGCAGAAATATATCAAATTCCTACTTTCAAAAAGGCAGAATACACATTAACACTTGAACAAATCGATGAAATTTTTAACGTTAATCGCCTTGTTTTTTGTTCATCTGAAAGTGTAGAAATATTGATGAAATCATGTAGTAAACACCAAAAAGATATTCGTTCTTTACAGGCGAGGCTGCAGCATATGAACGTTACCACTCAAGAAAAACTTATGCAATATGGGCTACTAAGTAAACAAGCAGAGTTCTCTTCCGATACTACTGTTTATTTAGGCAGAAATATTAATCGAATTGCCTTTATACAAGAGAAAATTGGTGCTGGCTCCTACATGAAGACTCATGAGTATACTATTGATCATCGTTTTGATGAAGTCCATTCTCGTATGCTTTCTGAATTCTCATGGGATAGCATTGTGTTTGATGGGCGTGCCTCAATTGATACATTTTTATCAGAAATAAACCGACTTGGCTTTAGCGATATTCTTACTCTTCCCTTCTCGTATACCGACATTCCAACTTTACACTATGCAAATAAAGTCGGATTTCATCATATAGATGAGCAATTACAAGACATGATTATGAAGAAAGATTTGGTGGTACGATGAAAGGTATTGTATATGTTGGACACGGGAGTCGCTTGCAAGAAGGTAATGAACAATTCATTCACTTTATTCATTCTGTTATGACAGAACGTAACGAAAAGATTCAAAAAATAGCTTTTCTAGAACTAACAACACCTACTATTTCGGATGCAGTTACAGAAACGATACTAAAGGGCGCAACTGAAATAATGATTGTACCTGTTTTATTATTTGCAGCAGCTCACTATAAACGTGATATTCCTTTTGAAATAAAGCAACTACAAAAGAAATATCCACAAATCACATTTTCAATTGTACCTCCTTTTAGTACGCATCCACATATGGTGGAACTTGTCGTAAAAAGAATACGTGAAGCTATGCCAATGCAAGGTAGTAGTATTTTACTCGTTGGACGAGGTAGCAGTGATCCACAGCCGATACATGAGTTACACCAAATCGGAGCAACTGTCGAACGAAAACTCAGTATGCCAGTAACATGTTCCTTTTTAACGAAAGGAACACCCTCTTTTACTGCTGAGTTGAAGACTATAACATCGACTGCGTCCCATGTATATGTCATGCCGTACCTTCTCTTTACCGGGCTGTTGCTTCAAAAAATTAAGTTGCATACAAAAAAATATGATTATGTTACGACTTGTAACTGTCTTCAGTTTGATACATATATGAAGTTAACGTTGTTAGAACGAATGGAGGAATGTGTGTATGTATGACATGCACCCTCTTATGCTTAATCTAAATAAAAAAGTGGTCGTTATTATTGGTGGAGGTAAAATTGCATATCGAAAAGCGTATGGATTAAAGGATACAGGCGCTTTTGTCACCGTTATCAGCCCAGAAATTTGCGAGGAAATGAAAGAACTTCCTTATGTTACTTGGAAGCAAAAAACTTTTGCTAATGATGATATTAAAGATGCTCACCTTATTTATGCAGCTACAAATCAACATGCTGTAAATATGATGGTCAAACAGGCCGCCCACGATTTCCAGTGGGTTAACGTTGTAAGTGATGGTACAGAATCATCTTTTCACACACCTGGCGTCATCCGACATGATGAATATGTTGTCACTATTTCAACTTCAGGTAAAGATCCATCGTTTACAAAGCGTTTGAAGCAAGAACTAACATCTATATTTCCTAATCTTATAAAAAAGCTTTCTCGTATCCACAAATTATAATCTATTTTTCAGCTAAAATAGTAATTCCCTTTGGACAAACGTTCTTTAGAAGCGTTTGTTCTTTTTGTATTGGTTCCTTTTTTGAATTAAGCCGCTTGATTATCAGGCATGGTACAATTGTAAACGACACCTAATATATCAAAGACTGTTTTCCTCTTATATCGATGGGATTTCCGTCCATCATTTACCGCCTCAAATCTATTCAGTTTTAAACGTATATTCAAAACAAAATATATGACAAATAAATAACGACAGTTACTGTAATAATGCTGAAAAGTGTTGAAAATAAAACGATTTGTGCATGTAGTTCAGGCTCTATTTGATACTCCATAGCAATGGTTGATGTATTTCTTGAAGTAGGAAAAGAACTTGCAATAAATAATGATTGTGCGACAATACCATCAATGTTTAGTAGGTAGATCATGGCAAGTGCTAATAATGGTCCCATCAATAATCTTCCAATTAAAGCCCATGTTATGACTCGATGGAAAAAATTAAGCTTAATATTGGATAATTGCGCTCCTAGCAATATGAGTGCTATTGCAACAAAACTATTCGCAAGCTGATTAAGAGGTAGAAAGATAGAATTAGGTATTTGAATTGTAAAAGATTGAAAGAGAACCCCTAATATGAGTGCATGAAATACAGGCAGTCTTAGAAATGATTGAATAATACTTCCGATTGTTTTTGTCGCTGATAGTAAGTTATATATCCCATATGAATAAGTTAAAAGATTCTGAAAAATAACAATAAAAATTTGAATGGAAACCCCCACTGGGTTGTGACTGAAAATCAATTGACTTACTGGTAATCCATAATTACCGGAATTCATTAACGAAATGCTATTTTTTAGAGCTGCACTTTCTCCTTTTTCTAACTTTAATGTTTTTGAAATGAAATGACTTACTATCATCACACTCAGACTGTAAAGCATTAAATAGTATATTATCTGGAGCAACAAACCTGTTTCTATACTAATATCATATATATTCACAAATACAGCCGCTGGCATCAAGCAATAAGTAATAAGTGTAGATAGCTGCTTTAAGTTAAATTGGAACTTTCTTTGTAAGATTGCACCAATTAGCATCAATATTAATATTGGTAATATTACGTCTAATATAATAAAAACAAACATTTAAAACCTCCTTCTAAATATGGACACATTTAATTCAAATGTAGACCCTGACGCTACCCAAAATACCATTTAAAAGCATTCGTATACAGGATATTATCGGTAGCTTGTTCATCAAATAGCTGTTGAATCAATTTGATATCTCCATACTCAAAAGGTCTTTTCGCTCTGGTAGATGGTAAATCTGTTCCAAACATAAGTGCATCTGGGTTAACTTCATAAATCGACTTTAAGGCATTCTCAACATCTAATTCGACACGACCAAAACCAGTAGCTTTCACATGTACCCCTTTATCAACTAGTTTTAATAAATGTGGTAAACCTTCTTCTGATAACCCTAAATGATCAATTGATATAGCTGGTAACTTTTCTATAGTGGATGCAATTTCGGGCAACTCTTTTGCATCCATATAAAGCTCACTATGCCATCCTACTAAATTATGAACTCTTCTAGCAAAGGAATCCAACTTCGATAAATCTTCTGAACCACCTCTTTTAATATTAAATCGTAATGCTTTTATCCCATTTTCATTTAAATTTAGTATTTCTTCATCCGTCACTGTAAAAGGTAATTGTGTTACGCCACAAAATGTTGAACCCAGCTGTTTTAGTGCCTTTAATAAATATTCTTGATCAAACCCTTGGAAAGAACCAGATACGATCGCTCCACCAATTACATTCAAATTAGGAGTTTCATTCTGGTAGTCTTCTACAATAAAGTTGGGCGGAAAATACCCTTGGTTCTCAATAATCGGAAAATTAAAATCAATAATATGAAAATGTGCATCAAAAATTCTCATTTCATTTCCCTCCCCTCTCTTTTCTTTAACATATCAAATATGACTCATAAAAAAAATTATGGATTATTTATATAAATTCATAATTTTATCTTATCAACCTAAACTGTATTCTTTATTTTAAGTGTACTTTTTCACAATATCCATTAGCCTTACCCAAAAATCTGGTCCTAAAAAATATGCAGTTTTTTCTTGTTATAGATACCTTTATATGTTTTTTGAATTTCGGAACATTTCAAGCTATTGATATATTTTTATACATATTAATAGATAGCTTTTAGAAAGGAGCGACTATTTATCGATTCGTTAGCGATCAATAGTCATCGTTTCATTCAAAAGTTATTATTTTCGTTCTCGATATATTCCGACAAAGGCAAAGTCCCTTTCTAGTACGCTAAACGTGTAAGAGGCGAAGTACCTTTAGCTACTCGTTCCTTTAAAGTTCCCCATTGTGGAATTCGATTTAATTTCATACATTTATCGTTTAATTTCTTTGTCTGTAGGCAAAACAATTGCAGCTATTATATAAAGTAAAACTGTAAATCCGCTAGTAAAAAAAGCTGATAATGCAGTTACTATACGAAGGATACTAACATCAATTCCATACTTATCGCTTAAACCACCTAATACACCGGATACTTGTTTATCTTGAGTGGACTTATATAATTTTTTCATCTAAACACCCCGATTTAATTAAATACTTGTATGTTAAAAATCAGCTCAATCTTTAGAATAGATTTAAAATCCCTTTAACTAACTTGATCTTTAATTGAATACTATCTGACATCTATATTTTAACATAAAATTCCATCACCCTTCTGTTTTTCATTTTAAAACCATATTATTTTAGAAAACAAACATTTGTTAAGATATCAATAAAAAACAAGTTGAAGCCTATTACTAAAAGAACCATCCTAGATTACTTTAGGATGGTTCTTTTTCTTAATTAATGATTCTTTAACATTACTAACAGCTTTTCTTGACTATACATCCACACTGTAATGATTAAACAAGCAAGTGCGACTTCTGATAATGCCATAAATCCAATTGCATAATGGCCTGTTAGTTGGAATAGTAAAGTTAAAATTAGCGGCGGGAAGAACCCTCCTAGTCCGCCTAAAGCTGAAACGAGTCCGTTTACAATCCCTGCTTGCTCTGAGAAGTACATTGGAACGAGTTTGAAGATTGTACCATTACCAATCCCTGCACAAAATGCTACTAGTAAGCAACCAAATGTATACACGTTCATACTAGGCATAAATGATAAAATAATACCTGAAAGTGTTAAACCAATAAATACGAAGATTAATATTTTAAATGGGTTAAATTTATCACCTAGCCAACCGCCAATTGGACGCATCATTGTTGCTAATACGATGAATCCAGCTGTCCGCATACCTGCATCCACTTTCTCTAATCCGAAGTGAGATACTAAAAAGTTTGGTAAGTATACTGTAAATGCGACAAATGATCCGAATGTTAAAAAGTAAAAGATACATAGAAACCAAAGTTTTTCATTTTTATATACACCTTTTATTTGTTCCATTAATGGTGTATTCACCTTTTTCTCCTTACGATCACCTAATAAAAAGTTCATAAGTGCAAAAGCTGCAAGTAAAACTAAATAACACTGCACTGTCGTTCTCCAGCCAACTGAAGTTGCAATGACAGGTGCTAAAAACGAAGTAATTGCTGTTCCGGCGTTACCGACACCGTAAATACCATTTACAAAACCGTGACTCTCTTTCGGAAAGTATTTCGGTAAAGAAGTTACACCTACAGAGAATACTGCGCCACCGATTCCGACAAATAATCCGCCAATAATTAAATCCATCATTGAATTGGCAACACTAATATAAAAGACAGGAAATAATAATAGAATAAAACTAATAAAGAATAATTTTCTTGCTCCAAAACGATTTGTCCAATAACCAATTGGAATGCGAAGAACAGAACCTAAAATAACCGGTACTGCTGTTACCATAGAAATTTGTCCCGCAGTTAATGGAATATCCGCTTTAATATAAGGCATTAATGATGATAAAATGACCCATACCATAAAACCGATAACTAGATTAGAAGTTTGTAAACTTAATTGAAAATTAGGACTTTTCATCCTGTTCCCTCCTATGTATGAATAGTTATATTCATTCCCTCCAGCCTAATCACGTCCTAACATGATTAGGCTGAAAAGAATCAACCACCACTTACTGGCGGAATAATTGCTATAACATCGCCAGTTTGAATGATGTCATCCTCATTTGCATACTCTTCATTGATAGCGACCATGATCTCACTTGAAATCGCTACATTGTATTTCTTAATGAGCACTTTCTTTAGTTCAGCAACCGTAATATTTTCACAATCTATGTGTAATGCTGGCTTACTTACTTCTTCTTGTAAATGTGCAAATAATAGTACTTCAATCATATTCTCATCTCCTTTCTAGGCTCGCCATTACCATATACTTTTTTCTCTAACTGATCGCCTATCCATGACCCACCATCTTCCCAAAACTCTTTCTTCCAAATGGGAACAATTTGTTTTATACGCTCCATAATATATTCGTTCGCCTCATAGGCAGCTTTCCGGTGTGGTGTAGAAACAGCAACGACAACAGCCAAATCAGAAATTTGTAAAGTACCAATGCGATGTGTAATAGCGACATATGTCCCAGGCCACTTCTCTCCTACTTCAGTGCCAATTTTCTCAAGCTGTTTTTCTGCCATTGTTTTATATGCTACATACTCTAAATATAGTGTACGACGGCCTTTCGTAAATTCTCTAACAGTACCAATGAAAGTAGTAACTGCGCCGCATTCACGACGAATTACTTTGTTTGTAACTTCTTCAATTGAAATAGGTGTATCAATTACTTCATAATACGTATGTGTCATCTTGCACCTCTTATCTTTGTATAAGTTAGCAACCTATTTTTCTATTACTTGTATGATCGAAGTGGTTCTTTCCATGGCCACTCACTTCCCATGTTCGATTCCAATAATAATACCGAAACAGTTATCCCTGCTTCAAATCCTCTCGTCCCTCCCGGCAGGACGATACATGCATTTGCCTCTGCAAGTGAAGAAATTGCGCTAGATTTATCTAAACCAACTGGTGTAACTTGTAATTGACCATCTACAACCTCTACTCTCCCTCTTACAAAACGAGTAAACGGATTTGCTTTCGGGAAGTCTTTCTGTAAAATTGCTTCTGCACGATATACGTGCGGATTTTTCCTATGCAAGTATGTTCCCATGACTGGTCGAACATATAATTCACATCCGACATAACAAGCTGAAGGATTACCAGATAGACCAAATAATAGTTTTCCTTCTAGCTCAGCTACAGTTGTCACACTTCCTGGTCGCATTGCTATTTTATTGAAAAGTACATTAGCTTGTAATCTCTCATAAATAGCAGGTAAATAGTCATAGTCTCCTACCGAAACCCCACCAGTTGTAATTAAAATATCGACTTCTTTCATCGCTTTTTTTACAGTGTTATAACACGTCTCAAAATCATCAGCGAATTGTCCATAATACTGTACAGCCCCGCCCGCTCGTTCAATTTGAGCAGCAATCATATAAGAGTTACTATTTCGTATCTTCCCTGGCTTTAATCGTTCATGTACTTCAAGCAATTCACTCCCTGTCGTCACAATCCCAACAACCGGCTGTTTTACAACATGTACTACACTATAACCAAACGTAGCAAGAAGCGCTGCTACTCCAGGGGTAATAACAGTCCCTTTTCTTACAAGAATGCTATTTTGTTTTACATCCTCTCCTTTAAAAGAAATGTTATCTCCCGAAGAGAAAGAGCGTTTTAATTTCACATAAGTCTTTTCGTTTTCTTCTAACCCTTCCGTTAGCTCTAACATAACAACTGCATTACACCCCGCTGGAATTGCCGCACCTGTCATAATACGGACAGCTTGAAATGGTTTCACTTCTTCTGTAAAAACAAAACCTGCTCCAATTTCGCCAATCACTTCAAACCGAATTGGGTTACTGCTACTTGCTTCCTTTGTATCTTCCGCTCGAATTGCAAATCCGTCGTACGGAGAGCGATCAAAATGAGGAACATCATGATCTGCAATCACATCTTCTCCAAGCGTTCTACCGTAGCTTTCTATAAGGGAAACCTTTTCTATTTCACCCTGGTAGGCATATTCCATTACACGCGCAACTGCTTCTGCCACTGGAATTGGTATACGTTTTTCTAACATTCTTTTTCACCTCGTTTTAATAAACTGAAACTCTCTTTCTATTCATCCTATATATTTTGCGTATAATCGTTTTGCTAATTTCACATCATTTGTCCCATGAATAAATACCCTACCGTCTGTAAATAAAACGAAACGATATTCATCAATTAGAAATGATAGTAAGTATGGCGTTTTTTTGACATGTACACTTTTTTGTAATCGTTTTTGAATTTCTGTTAAATTAAGATTTCTCTTTATTCCTGAACGGATTTGAACTGTATTCCGTCCGCATAACACTTCCGTTTTCATTTGCGCTTCAAATGTTAAACTTGGATACGTTCGTAATTTCCCACAAGATGGACATGTACTTTTCTTCTGTCTATTTACTTTTAATGAGAGATATTGATTGTTCCAAATATCAAATGATAACATCGTTCCTCTTAACGATTCATAATCATCTACCAATATTTTCATCGCTTCTGTTACTTGGTGAGCAACTACCATTTGTACAACTGGCTGAATAATTCCGGCTGTATCACATGTTGCACCACCCATAGGATGATCCATTAGACAGCGAAAACATGGTGTTTTCCCAGGAAGAATTGTATACGTTACACCGTAACTTCCAATGCATCCACCGTATATCCAAGGTATATTTTCTTTTTGTGAGATGTCATTTATAAGTAGGCGCGTATCAAAATTGTCAGTCGCATCTATTATGAGATCCACTTCTTTTGTTAACTCTTCTATTTCTTGCATTGTGACATCCGTTACAACTGGTACAATTTCTACTTCAGAATTAATCTTTCTTACATGTTCTGCCGCTGCAATTGCTTTCGGTTTAGACTGCTTTGCATCTTCTTCTGTATATAACTGTTGTCGCTGTAAATTACTCCATTCGACGTAGTCACGATCGGCAATTGTCAATTTCCCAATTCCCATCCTAACGAGCGCTTCCGCATTTGCAGCTCCTAGTGCACCCGCACCGATTAGGAGCACTTGTTTTTCTCTTATTTTTCTTTGTCCCATTTCACCAATTCCAGAAAACAATACTTGCCTTGAATATCGCTCTTGCATAGAGAATCCTCCTTTCTCTATCCGCCAATGTATGACATTTCAACTTTTGGACGTTTATTTGTACTTTCCACCGTTCTTTCATCTGAATATCGATCTGTTCTATATCGCCACGTATGTTGTAAAATTTTTAATAGTGATGCATCCGAAATATTTTCTCGAAGAAGCGTTCGCAAATCCGTTCCTTTCGTTCCAAATAGACACGTGAAAAACTTGCCGTCTGCCGAGATACGAGCTCTCGTACAAGAAGAACAAAATGACTCAGATACTGAAGTAATAAATCCAACTTCGGCATCGCTCCCTACATATCGATACAATTTCGCAACTTCGCCAAAGTAACGAGGTTGAACAGGCTCAATCGGATGTACGCGATTAATCTTCTCTATTAATTGTTCCTTCGTAATAACTTGTTCAAAGTTCCATCCGTTCGTACTGCCAACATCCATAAACTCAATGAAACGTAACTGTATTTCTTGTTCTTTAAAATACTGAGCCATAGGAAGAATTTGACTATCATTCATTCCTTTTTTTACGACCATATTTACCTTTACTTCTAATCCTGCAGCCTTTGCTGCTTCAATTCCTTTTAATACAGGTTTTGTACTTACATTTCTTCCGTTAATTTTTCGGAAGACGTGATCCTCTATCGCATCTAAACTAATATTTACACGTTTTAATCCCGCGTCTTTTAACGCCTTAGCTTGTTTTGCTAAATGAATACCGTTTGTTGTGAGCCCAATATCCTTTAAGCCTTCTAACTTTGTAAGCCTTGCGATTAACTTCGGTAAGTCTTTACGCAATAACGGTTCGCCGCCAGTAAGCCTAATTTTATTGACTCCCATACTTATAAACAATCTTGCTAATCTTTCTATTTCATCGAACTTTAATAAAAACTCTTCTTGTAAAAAAGCGTAATCAGGCCCAAACACTTCAGCGGGCATACAATATGTGCACCTAAAATTACAACGATCAATAACTGAAATACGTAAATCTTGAAGTGGCCGCTTTAAAGAATCTTTCATTTTCTCGTGCATCTATATCCCTTCTTTTCTCCTGCAATCCTTAGTAAGTTTTCGTTTTTTTATTTGCCTTTATTATAGAAAAGAAGCTACATATTCAATGTGACATTTCTCACATCACTTTCCCCATTCAAAAAATCTTCACAAATCCGTTCGAATTTTGTTCACATCTTCAGTCTCTCCTCCTTACGGTCATTGAAATTTCACTTTATTTTTAAAATATCTCTTGCATTTTCAGCATATTTACACTCAAAATAGGAAATGTATTGCTTATAAGAAGAAAGGTGATTGCTGTGGCAAACAGTATGACATTATCTCAAGATTTAAAGGAATTACTTGCATCTGTTGAATATAAAATGCAGATTAAAAAGGGGAGTTTTATTTTTCAAGAAGGTATGGAAGCAACAGAACTCTATATCATCCACTCTGGAAAAGTACAAATTAGTAAACTAAGTGCTGACGGGCAAGAATTAACACTCCGTATTTGTTCGGCATACGACATTATTGGAGAATTAACATTATTCACGGACAATGCGAAGTATTTATTAAATTCAAAATGCCTTGAAGATGTTGAAGTAGGAGTAATAAAGCGTGAAACCTTAGAAAAAGCATTACTCCAAAAACCAGCACTTGTATTTGAATTTATGAAATGGATTAGTGAACATTTAAGAAGAATGCAAACGAAGTTCCGAGATTTAGTATTACACGGCAAAAAAGGTGCCCTGTATTCTACTCTCATACGAATGACAAATAGTTATGGTGTGTTAAAGGAAAATGGTATCCTCATCGATTTACCATTAACGAATCAAGAACTTGCCAATTTCTGTGCAACTTCACGTGAAAGTGTAAATCGAATGTTAAATGAATTAAAAAAGCAAGGTACAATTTCTATTCATAAAGGAAAGATAACAATACACGATTTACAATTTTTAAAATGTGAAATTGCTTGTGAAGATTGCTCTGCTTCTGTTTGTAGCATTGATTAGCATCTTATTGAAATTTATACCTATAAAGAAAGCCGAGGTCTCCAATTAGATCTCGGCTTTCTTTATAAGTTACTAAACATATAAAACAAAATTATTTTTTCAATTCATTTGGAATACGTCTTCTGTAAATTACATAACTACGGCTTATATATTTAATTGGGGCACTAAATACATGTACAAGTCTTGTAAATGGCCATACTGCGAATAGGCCCATACCTGCAATTATATGAATTTTAAACCATACAGGTACTTCCGCCATATATTCAACTTTCGGTTGAAAAATAAAGAGACTTCGGAACCAAGGACCGATCGTTGTACGATAATCAAACCCTTTTGAGTCAATGTTTAAAAATGTTGAAGAAAGTCCTGCTAGCATTACGATAAGCAATAATATAAGCGCAATATAATCTCCCTTTGTACTCGTTGCAATAATGCGTTTTACTGTTACGCGGCGGTACGTTAATATAATTAAACCGATGATAGAAGCAACACCTGCCGGAAGCCCGAAACTAATTGCCATTATGTGATACATATGCTCAGAAATACCTATTGAACGATATACAGCCTCTGGAATTAAAATCCCCATAACATGACCGCCAATTACGAACATGATCCCAAAGTGGAATAATAGACTTCCGATTCGTAGCATTTTCTTTTCTAATAGTTCACTAGATTTTGATGTCCATCCAAATTGATCATAGTTGTATCTGAAAATATGTCCACCGATAAAGATTGCAAAAATGATATAGGGAAACAATAACCATAGAAATTGATCCATCATTTTGACAACTCTCCTTTCTAATTTGTCTGTACACCCCATGTATCGATAGCGAGTAGAACAGCCGCAAGAATTGGTTCATACATGCTACCTGCTTCTTTTAACTGAACGTGTAATGCTTGTATGTTCTCCTTGTATTTACTCATAATTGGTTCACTGTCTTGCTCATTTGCATTTGCAAAAAACTCTAGTAAAAGTGGTAAATAATCAGGTAGTTCTTTATCCGTTACTTCAAAACCAGATTTTTTATAATGCTGCTTTAACTCTAGTAATTCAATACCTCTTTCTCTTTGTTCACCGGTGTTCATATACGTTAAATACATATTTGTCTTTTTACCAAAATCAAATGTATACACGTAACTATCAATAAGTTGATCGTTCGTTTTATTTAGTACTTGTTCTATAAATGTTGTAAGTGGAGCTTTAACTTCATCCTGCTCAATTGCTTCAACCTCTTCTTGTAATTCAACTAAAGCTTCTCTCCACCCGAGTTCCGGGTAGGAGAGAAGGAATGAAGAACACGAAAAAGCAGTTTGTAAACTTTGTTTCATATGTTTCCGCCCCCATTATTTAAGAAATTGTCGTGCAAGAGCCTGGGCCACCTGCGAAGGATAAACCACAGCTTCCTTGTTCGTTATATAAATCTGCAACTTGTTCGCGGTGAGATGTCGGAATGACGAAACGATCTTTATATTTCGCGATAGCAAGAAGACGATACATATCTTCTACATCTTGTTTCGTTAAACCAATTTCTTTTAATACAGCTTCATTTGGTTCTTTATTAATTTGCAATGCTCTCATATGTGTTCGCATGACAGCCATTTTTTTCAATGTAAGACGAATATGTGATTCATCTCCTGCAGTGAGTAAATTCGCTAAATATTGAATTGGGATACGCATATTATCAATAGCAGGGAAAATCTCTTCTGCTTGCCAGTTACTACCTTTCCCCTCCACCATGTTCATAATTGGGCTAAGCGGCGGGATATACCAAACCATCGGCATAGTACGATATTCTGGGTGAAGAGGTAGAGCGATTTTCCAATCGATAATCATTTTATAGATTGGTGACTGTTGTGCCGCTTTAATCCATTCTTCAGGAATCCCTTGCTTTTTCGCTTCAGCTGCTACTTCTGGATCATTTGGATCTAAGAAAACAGTAAGCTGAGATTCATATAAATCTTTTTCATTTTCAACAGAAGCCGCTTCTTTTACTTTGTCAGCGTCATATAGCATTACCCCAATGTATCGAATACGTCCTACACATGTTTCCGAACAAATTGTTGGCATGCCTGCTTCAATACGAGGGAAGCACATTGTGCACTTTTCAGCTTTATTCGTTTGCCAGTTAAAATACACTTTTTTATACGGACAAGAAGATACGCAAAATCTCCATGCACGACATGCATTTTGATCGACAAGAACAATCCCATCTTCTTCACGTTTATACATCGCACCAGATGGACAAGAGGATACACAAGATGGATTCATACAATGTTCACATATGCGCGGTAAATACATCATAAAGACATTTTCAAAATCCGTTTTAATTTCTTCCTCCATTTTCTTTACGTTCGGATCTTGTAATCCTGTTATATGTCCACCAGCTAAATCATCTTCCCAGTTCGGACCCCATTCAATTTTATCGATAAATTCACCCGTTATTGCTGATTTCGGACGAGCAACTGGCTGATGCTTACGCTGCGGACTATTTGTTAATGTTTCATAATCATAGTTCCAAGGTTCAAAGTAATCATCAATTGTCGGTTGGTCTGGATTGTGGAAAATATTCATAAGGCGCTTCATTTTCGAACCGGATTTCAGCTGAATTTCACCATTTTTCAATTCCCAGCCACCTTTATATTTCTCCTGATCTTCCCATTGCTTCGGATAACCAATACCAGGCTTCGTTTCTACGTTATTGAAGTACATATATTCAGCACCTGGACGATTTGTCCAGGTGTTTTTGCACGTTACGCTACAAGTATGGCAGCCGATGCATTTATCTAGGTTCATTACCATTCCGACTTGTGCTTTAATCTTCAAGCCAATCTACCTCCTTCAGTTTGCGAATTACAACGTTTAAGTCACGCTGGTTCCCTGTTGGACCATAATAATTAAATCCATAACTTAATTGACCATATCCACCAATCATATGTGTCGGTTTTACGTGAATTCGAGTTGGACTATTATGCGTTCCCCCGCGATTACTTGTTAATTTCGTTCCAGGTACGTTAATGTGGCGATCTTGCGCATGGTGCATAAACGCCATTCCTCTCGGTATACGATGCGTTACAACAGCACGTGCTACAACAACACCGTTACGGTTAAAGCACTCGATCCAATCATTATCTGCAACACCAGCTTCTTCAGCATCCTCTTTATTCATCCAAACAGTTGGACCACCTCTAAACAGCGTTAACATCGGTAATGAATCGAAATACATACTATGAATTGACCACTTATTATGCGGTGTTAAATAGTTCAATGTAATCTCTTTTCCTTCTACTTCAGGCCGTGATTTACGGAACGGTTTATGTTGCAGAATTGGTTTAAATGTTGCCATCGTTTCACCAAATTCTTTCATCATGTCATGATCTAAATAGAAAGATTGTCGTCCAGTGATTGTTCTCCAAGGGATGAGACGTTCCACATTTGTTGTAAACGGTGAATAACGGCGTCCACCTTTTTCTGAGCCTGTAAATGCTGGAGAAGTAATTACTGTTTTCGGCTGCGCTGTAATTTGTTCGAATGTGAAGCATTCTTCTTCACGTTCTTCTGCTAAATCACGTAGTTTTAAATCTGTTTGTTTTTCAAGTGCTTCCCATGCTTTTACAGCCATATGACCGTTTGTAGTAGAAGAAAGTGTTAATACCGCTTCAGCAGCATTAATTGCTTCTTTTATGTCTGGGCAACCTTTCGCAATAGAATCCGTTCGAACGACTCCTAACCTGTTCTTTAATTGCTCATATTCTTTTTCTGCAGACCAAGAAATCCCTTTCGTACCAATCGGTTGTTTTCCAGTATTCGGTCCTAGCGCAGTCATTTTGTCATAAATCGTTTTATAATCCCTTTCAGCAACATGAATTTGTGGCATCGTTTTACCCGGGATTGGTTCACACTCACCTTTACTCCAGTCTTTAATTTTGCCAAGTGGTTGTGCTAATTCTTGTGGTGTATCGTGAAGAAGTGGTGTTGCCACAACTTCTTTCATTGGTTCAAGATCGATTTTCTTCGCTAAATCAGACACGGCTTTAGAAAGAGAAGTGAAAATATCCCAATCAGAGCGCGCTTCCCACGGTGAACCGATTGCTGGATTAAATGGATGTACAAATGGATGCATATCTGTACTACTTAAATCATGCTTTTCATACCAAGTTGAAGCTGGTAAGACGATATCAGAATAAAGCGCTGTTCCAGCCATACGGAAATCTAAATTAATGAGTAAATCTAACTTCCCTTCTGGCGCTTCTTCATGCCACTTAATTTCTTCTGGTCGTAACGAATCACTATCGTCATTCATTAATCCGTTTGTTGTACCTAACAAATGCTTTAAGAAATATTCGTGGCCTTTACCAGAACTTGAAATTAAATTTGCACGCCATACGAATAAGTTGCGCGGAAAGTTATTTTTGTTATCTGGATCTTCAATTGCGAATTTCAGTTCTTTATCTTTTAATTTTTGTGCAACGTATTTTCCGATTTCTTCTTGCGTTGTTGCACCAGCAGCCACAGCTTCTTTATATAATTCAATTCCATTTTTCTCGAATGTCGGATACGAAGGTAACCAGCCAAGTCTTGCTGCTAATACGTTGTAATCACCGTGATGTTGATAACGAGAGTTACCTTCCACTGGTGATGCTAAATGCCCAACTGGTGTATCTTCATAGCGCCATTGATCTGTTACGAAATAGAAGAAAGATGTACCATTTTGTAATTTTGGTGGCCCTTGCCAATCTTTTGCCATCGCGATTGTTTGCCATCCTTCTGCTGGTCGTAATTTTTCTTGACCAACATAATGCGCCCAACCACCGCCGTTTACACCTTGTGCCCCAACGAGAAGCACAAGATTTAAAACGGCGCGATAAATCGTATCAGAGTTAAACCAGTGGTTAATACCAGCTCCGACAATAATCATTGAGCGACCATTCGTATCAACAGCATTTTGTGCGAACTCACGAGCGATTTGAATAATAAGCTCACGTTTTACTCCTGTCATTTTCTCTTGCCATGCAGGTGTAAACGGTACGTCATCATTGAAGTCTTTCGGCTCTTGCCCACCAAGCCCTCGGTTCACACCATAATTTGCTAACGTTAAATCGTATACCGTTGTAACGAACACTTCTCCTTCTTCTGTCATAACTTTTTTCACTGGAATTGTACGTTCTAATATTGTATTTCCATCATCAGAGAAGTACGGAATTTGTACCGTTTCAACACTATCTTCCCTTCCAAGTAAAGAAAGAAGCGGATTAATCTTTTCACCTGTTTCTTCATCTTCTAAACGTAAGTTCCATTTCTTTTCGTTATCCCAACGTGATCCCATTGTGCCGTGAGGAGTTGCAAAATCATTCGTATTCTCGTTCCAAAGTACAGGTTTCCATTCCCCTAACTTCGTTTCGCGTCCAATATCAGAAGCATTTAAGAACCGATCAGCAACGAATTGTTCCCCTTTTTGTTTCAATGTGACAAAGAAAGGAAAATCAGTATATTGCTTCGCATACTTTGTGAAGTATTCCACTTGATTATCTACGTAAAATTCTTGTAAGATTACGTGCCCCATTGCCATCGCAAGTGCACCATCTGTACCTTGTTTCACACTAATCCAATCATCCGCAAACTTTGTGGATTCAGCAAAGTCAGGACTGACAGAAACGACTTTCGTTCCTTTATATCGAACCTCTGCTAAAAAGTGTGCATCTGGCGTTCTCGTCATCGGTACATTTGAACCCCATGTCATAATGTAACCAGAGTTATACCAATCACTACTTTCTGGTACATCTGTTTGATCGCCCCAAATTTGCGGAGAAGCTGGTGGTAAATCTGCGTACCAATCATAGAAGCTAAGCATCGGTCCACCCATAAGTTGCATAAAGCGACTACCCGCTGCATGACTTAACATCGACATAGCTGGAATTGGTGAGAAACCAACATTTCGATCTGGACCGTATTTCATTACTGTGTATAGTAAAGAAGCTGAAACGAGTTGTAACACTTCATCCCAATTCGCACGAATGAATCCCCCTTTACCACGCGCCTGCTTATACGTACGTGCCTTTTCAGGGTTTTCCACAATGCTTTTCCAAGCATCTAGTGGTGACTCGTTATTTTGTAATTCTTCTTGCCACATATTCCAAAGAACACCACGTACATACGGATATTTCACACGAAGTGGACTGTAAATGTACCAAGAAAAACTTGCTCCACGTGGGCATCCTCGCGGTTCAAAATCAGGCATATCAGGACCTGTAGTCGGATAGTTAAGCTCCTGCCCTTCCCACGTTACAATTCCATCTTTCACATATATATTCCAGCTACATGAACCTGTACAGTTCACGCCGTGTGTAGAACGAATTACTTTATCATGCTGCCAACGCTTTCTGTACACATTCTCCCATTCGCGATCTTCATATGTTTCTTGCGTATGATTATCGTTATAACGATCTATTGGTGAAAAATATTTTAAACGTCTCATTAGTGCTGAAGGTTTCTTCTTCATACTGTTCACTCCTTTAATACGTCTCTCTTACATACCCTTACTATAAGAGAGGTTGTAAAATACAGATGTGACATTTCGCACAGTTCAAGAGATTGTCAAAAATTCAGTAGAAAATAAGTTTGTGAGAAAATCTTTTATTCCGTTGTGAAGAGGTATAGTTAATCTGAATTATTAGGAGAATAGTATTTTGAAGTATCGAATATTTTGCAAAAGAAAAGACGCAGGAGAACTTCCTACGTTTTTCTTTATAAATATATGAAAAAGAGTTTTGTAATTATTTCAAAAGTTCCACAAGGAAAATACCGAAAATTGTATGTGAGGATGTTTTTTCTTCGCGATATTACTTTATAGCAATACACATTTCACATAAAACTACAAATCATCATTTACCATATTGCCCTAAGTTACGGAAACAATTATACTAGATATAATCGCAATAAATAATCTGAATATTCTTAGAATTGAAGATAAAATTCTTTACTGCCCACAATTAGATAGATACATACTATTTTCCACTAAATAGATTAGAAAACGATAATAACATTAGGAGGATTACGATGCACCAGCTTGATTCATTACATCCCATTATAGAAAAAATAATTAACAATATTGAAAAGTTAATGGTCGGAAAGCGAAAAGAAACGATCTTAGCTTTGACAGCTCTCTTAGCTGAAGGTCATGTACTATTAGAAGATGTTCCTGGCGTTGGGAAAACAATGTTAGTACGTGCTCTTTCTAAATCAATTGATGCCGATTACAAGCGCATTCAATTCACACCTGATTTACTGCCGTCAGATGTTACAGGTGTTTCTATTTATAATCCGAAAGAGCTCCAATTTGAGTTCAAGCCTGGACCAATCATGGGGAATTTTATACTTGCTGATGAAATTAATCGTACATCTCCAAAAACACAGTCTGCCTTACTTGAAAGTATGGAAGAAGGCAATATTACAATAGATGGCAGGACAAGACCGTTACCAAAACCGTTCTTTGTAATGGCTACACAGAATCCGGTCGAATATGAGGGAACATATCCTTTACCAGAAGCACAGCTCGATCGTTTCTTATTGAAACTAAAAATGGGATATCCTACACCAGAAGAAGAATTTGAAATTTTAAACAGGATGGAAAAAACAAATCCTCTCTCCCATTTACAAGCTATTACAACAATAGAAGAATTACTTTATTTACAACAAAGCGTACGGGAAATAAGTATGGACAAATCCATCAAGCATTACATTGTAAAGCTTGTTAGTCAGACTCGTTCTTATAGTTCTATACAGCTTGGTGCAAGTCCACGTGGCTCGATTGCTTTAATGAAAGCTTCACAAGCTTATGCATTCATCCATGGTAGAAATTATGTTATTCCAGACGATGTTAAATTTTTAGCTCCTTACGTATTGGCTCACAGACTCATTCTAAAAATGGAAGCAAAATTTGAAGGAATAACAGGAGAACAAATTATCGCAAAAATCGTTGCGCGAACGACCGTGCCGACTCAAAGGAAGATGAACCTTTGATGAAACGAATACTACGAGCACTCTATCATTTTACTAAGTTATCACTCATTCCGTTTTGCCTAGTCTTATCATTTGTATACGCTATGCTTCAAGGAGGTTTTGTAAGTTGGTTTTTGTTTTACAGTATGATTCCTATTGGCCTTTATTCACTACTACTTCCCTTCTATGCTTTACGGAACGCCGAGGTAAAACGAATAACAAATCAAGACGAATATGTAGCAGGAGAACCATTTTTAAGTACGATTACAATAAAAAGAAGTTTTCCTTTTCCCTTACTTTATTTAATTATAGAAGATGTGTTGCCATCACAATTTACAAATTGTAAACAAACGAAGATGAATAAAGTAATACTCTTTCCAGGATTGAAACGAAATATTTTGTTTCAATATGCTATTGACACAATCCCTAGAGGAGAGCACGCTTTTTCAAGCGTACGTGTCAAAACTGGTGATTTATTCGGTATGATGGAGAAAGAAGTAACTTTTTCAGTTCCAGATACATTTTTAGTCTATCCCCAGTATGTAGATATAACATATCGACAAATGGAAAATCATTTCGAACAAGGAGCACTTTCAGCAAATATAAATTTAGTAAAAGACTCTACCATTTCTGTCGGTGTGAGAGACTATAAACCTGGTGACCGCTTTTCATGGATTGATTGGAAAGCAACTGCACGAACAAACAACATTATGACGAAAGAGTTCGAACAACAGCGTAGCCATAATATTATGATATTCATGGACAGAACCCCATCCCCTCTATTCGAATCAGTCGTCACATTTACTGCCTCTATTGTCAGGTCTGTCTTGAAGCAAAATTCACCAGCGTCATTCGTATCTGTCGGAAAAGAACGAACTTTTTTCCCTTTAGACAATGGAGATAGTCAGTTGCATCAAATCTTTTGTCATTTAGCGAAAGTACAAGCAGATAGTGTATTCCCGCTCTCCCGGAGTGTAGAAATGGAATTAAGAAAAATTTATGAGCCCGTCACGATTATACTCGTGACAAGCGATCTATCTCCCGATATTCAAAAAGCGGCTGACTATGCTGCAATTAAAAATAGAAAATTAATGGTGTTTGTCGTAAAAGAAAAAACAAATCAACTCTCACATCGAGAACTCAGTATTCTAGAAACTCTACAAAAACGAAAAATATTTGTAAAAGCGGTTTATGAAAACCAGTATACAAATGTGTTTTTTGAGGTGAGCAAATGATAACATTACCGGAAAAAAAACAATTGGATATGAACAAATTTTTCATGCATGCATGCGCATTTCTACTTTTACTAGAATGGCTAAGGCCCCTCATAGGTATTACAAACGTAGGTAGATTAGATGTTTTCGTAATATTTATAGGGATTTGCTTCACTCTCTCTTTTTTTCAAACAAAGTGGCAGATGCCAATAAAGATCGTCACGATTTTATTCATCATTCATTTCCTATATTATAAAAATACTTTTATAAATCCATCTTGGCTAACGAAATTTTTTACTGATATTTCTCGAGATTCCTCACTGTTATTTCAGGGGAATTTGCTAGATATTTCTCCAGTTTTTCCAACACTTTTATTTTTTTTATCATTTTGGTTTTTGAGTGCTTTCATCTCTTTTTGGATGATTCATAAAAAACGTGGGTTGTTATTTCTTATATTGACTATTATTTATATCACCGTTTTTCATAACTTACATTTATACAATGCAAACTTCGCTATTATTCGTACTGTTGTCATCGGCTTTTTTATGCTTAGTCTTTTTCGCATAGAACGAATAAAAGAGATGGAACACTTACAAAATTATGCTAAAGAAATCTCAAAATTACTTAAACCTCTTACAATATTTATTGTATTGTCAGCAACCATCGCATACTTCGCACCAAAATTTGGTCCTCAATGGCCCAACCCAATGGATTTTTTAAAATTCAACACATCCGAAGCAAGTAAAAAGCAAGAAATTTCTAAAATTGGGTATGGTTTAGATGACTCGAGATTAGGTGGTCCTTTTAAGGCTGATCCTACAATTGTATTCACAGCACAAACGCAAAACAAACAATATTGGAGAGTCGAAACGAAAGATTTTTATACCGGAAAAGGCTGGGAGGTTTCTGAAAATCAAAAAAAGATTTCTTTTAAAAATAAAAACGACGTCGTGAGCTGGTACGAACAAAATACAAAAACGGAGACAACAAAGGCAACAATCAACATGCAAAAAAGTTATCCTCACCTCACCTATCCAGCAGGGTTAGTATCTGTTGAGGCTTCTTCTAATGTAGAATACAGTGTTGACCCATTTTCAGAAAAAATCTATACGATGGACGGAGACTCCTCTACTACTTTACATTCATATAAAGTAACGTATGAGATCCCCGAGTTTTCCATAGAACAATTGAAAGCTGTAAAGACAAATGAAGGCCAAGAAACAAATACTTATTTCATGACAAAATACACGCAACTTCCCGAATCATTACCGCAGCGAGTAAAAGACTTAGCTGCTAATCTAACAAATGATACAGACAACCGATATGATAAAGTATTAGCTATTGAAAACTACTTCACCGACCATTCTTTTGTATATGAAACAATGAATGTCTCGTTCCCTGCCAAAAACCAAGATTATGTAGATCAATTTCTTTTTGATACAAAAAGCGGCTACTGTAATAATTTCTCGACATCTATGATCGTGTTACTTCGTTCTGCTGGAATTCCCGCTCGCTGGGTAAAAGGTTATACGGAAGGAACTCTTGATAATACGCTGGTGGGTGCTGAAGGTGAGGATGTTTATAAAATCGCGAACGATAACGCACACTCTTGGGTCGAAGTATACTTCCCTGGATACGGATGGATTCCATTCGAACCAACAAAAGGATTTACGAATCCCTATAATTTCACAAATAATACGCCTGCTTCTACTACACAAAATAGCGAAGAAACTAATTCTCAAAACGCGCAAATGCACCAAAGAAACAATGAAGCAAAGCTCAAAAGTTTAATAGAAGATACAGAAGAAGCTCCTACTAAAAAGATTACAACTGCTAAAAATAGATTTTCTTGGTGGTACGTATTCCTCTCTTCGATACTAATTAGTATTATAGGATACACTCTCTTCGCTACTAGAATGAAATGGATTACATTTTTTATCATTCTTTTCTATAAATACCGAAAAGATGATGCTGTTTATAACAAAGCTTATGGCGCACTTTTAAAACAATTTGCGCGAACCGTTATACCACGTGGGGAAAGTCAAACGTTCCGAGAGTACGCTCTCCACATCGATACACTTTACAACTCAGCCGATATGCAACAACTTACTTTCAGTTATGAGAACGCTATGTATCAAAAGGGGCAGGCTGCAGCAGAATGGGAAAAATCCGTATACTTATGGGAAATCCTTATGAAAAAAGCAGCTTCTCCGCCTAAATCAAATGACTTCCATTCAGCGATTTAATCTTGATAATGTGAGTTAAAAGTAAAAGCCTCAAAGAACAACATTGTTCTTTGAGGCTTTTTTAATAAAGTGAAACTCCTAGTTATTCCCCAAGTACCTTCTCAATCTCAACCTCTAAATCCACCGGCTTCGTCTGCGGCGCAAAACGCCCTACTACTTTCCCGTCTTTTCCGATTAGAAACTTAGTAAAGTTCCATTTCACTGCTTTCATACCGAGTAAACCTGGTGCTTGTTCTGTCATGTATGTATAAAGCGGATGTGCCTTATCACCTTTCACATCAACCTTTGCAAACATCGGGAAATTCACACCGTAGTTTAACTCACAAAAACTAGTAATATCTGCTTCTGTACCTGGTTCTTGTCCTCCGAATTGATTACAAGGGAAACCGAGTATTTCTAGTCCTTGGTCTTTATATTTATCATATACTTCTTGTAACCCTTTATATTGCGGTGTAAAACCACACTTGCTAGCTACATTTACAATAAGAAGCGCTTTTCCTTCGTAATCTTTTAACGACTTATCTTCTCCTGTTATCGTTTTAGCTGAAAAATCATAAACTGTCATTATCCTTACCCCTCTCTTCACTATCATTCTATGTTTATACTATACTACATTCGTGAATATACAGCTCTTATTACGTATTCCCTTCCAAAATGATAGCGCTTTATTTCCGTTCGAAAATTCGACACAAACTACTAGACTTTTATGTTGGAAAGTTTTACAATTAAATTGTGAACAAAATGTGACAGTTTATATTCCATTATAAAAGAAAAGGATGGTGTTCATTATGAAAACTGCACAACATGAAACGATTTCAAATCGCGAGTTTTATTTCGTACTATATATGATGTTATTGTATGTGATTGGCTGGGTAATCGATGTTAATGGTTTATTTTTAAGCTCCTACTTTAATTTAGCAGGAGAGATTATGCTTCCAATAGTTGGTGGCATTGTTGGACTGTTTGTTATGTCTATCAATAAAGAACAAGCAAAATAACAACACTTTAAAAAGGCAGAAGACGAGCTTTCGTTTTCTGCCTTTTTTCTATTTTAGCGTATAATAGAAACATGCAGTAAATAAGGAGTGGTAATGATGAAAAAAGTAGAGCAATTATCTTCTCACCTATATCTTATTGATGATTTTGATTTACAACATAACGAACGAACTGGTACGTACGTTTTATTAGGTGACGACATTACTTTAATTGAAACTTGTGCAGCCCCTTCTCTTCCATATATTTTAGACGGCTTACAACAATTACATATTGATTTAAACGAAGTTAAAAACATTATCGTTACACATGTTCATTTAGATCACGCCGGTGCTGCTGGTTTAATGATGGAAAAGTGCCCAAATGCTACTTTATATGTGCATTCTCGCGGTGCTCGTCATATGATTGATCCAACAAAACTCATTTTAGGCGCAAAAGCTGTATACAAAGAAGATTTCGATAAACTGTTTGATCCAATTCTTCCTATAGAAGAAGAACGTGTTCGTATTGTACAAAATGGAGATACATTACAAATTGCCGAAGACCGCACCCTTACATTTTATGATACACCGGGACATGCTAAGCACCATATTAGCATTCACGATTCATTAACAAACGGCATTTTTACTGGTGATACAATTGGAATTTATTATAGAGAACTCGCAGACCTTGGTGTAGAACTATATTTACCATCAACGTCCCCTTCACAATTCCAACCAGATGCGATGATTGCTTCTAAAAATCACATTCAAAGTATGAATGTAGATACTATTTATTTCGGTCATTACGGTGCATCATCCAATATTACAGAAGTATATAACCAGCTTGAACATTGGCTACCTATTTTCGTTCATACTGGTAAAGAGGTCTTTGAACAGTATAATGATTTCGACGAGGCTACTAAAGCATTACAAACTGTGTTAATGGAAAAAATCTCTTCTCATCTTACAATGTTAAACATTCCATCAGATCATTCCGTTTATAACATTTTACATCTAGATATAGAAATTAGCGCGATGGGCATTATTGATTATTTCACGAAGCAAGAAAAGGCAAACTCCACTATTAACTAACAGTATAAGAAGAGATACACAACCGTAGTTATTGTATATCTCTTCTTTTTTTGAATATATTTTGAGTAAAGGATGGTGGAATGCAATGCAAAAAGTAATGCTATACCTCAGCTTTACATTATTTATCGTCTTATTATTATTTGTCGGAGTGAAAATTCAATTTTATTTAGATACAGATGCGCAGGTGAATTTTAACGTTTATCCAAGATTATTCTACTTTACACTCTTCCCTCTTATAGTTGGCATTTTATTACGATTCCTTCAATCGATTAATCGCGAAACGAGTAAACAAAACTGGAGCTTTCAACCGGATAAGTTTATCGCTATTACAGTGCCTACAATATTAATTTCCTTTTCCCCAGCTCTACTCTTTTCACCACTTGGTCAATACTTACCTTATTTAGCTAATATTATTCTTATAAATACAACTTTTATTACGATAATTAGTTTAATAGCTGGTTATTCACTTTTAGATTGTTTTATACAAAAAGACAATGAGAATAGTAAGGAATATAACTAAATGATTTCCTACTTTCACTTTATTAAGCAAATCAAGATAATTCTGCCCTGAATTGTATGCAAAAGAACCTAATGTTCAAATTTTTAAGTGTCGTTGGTTACGGTGGTTTATTTGTAAGTGGGATATTACTTGTAAGAGTCGCTATTCATGCGGTAAGGAAATGTATGTTAAACTAAAGAAAATCGTGTACTAAGTTAAATGACACTTCAAATAAGGGAGAATTATTATGTATAAACTTTTTGGATTCTCGTGTCTAATGTTTCTCGCAAGTATATGTTCTTTCTTTATTTTAAGAGGGCCTAATGCAAATTTAACTTTAATTATTGCGATTCTAGCTATACTTTCATTACTCGGTATTCTTTTTGCAATCGCATCAAAGAATTGGTTATTCGGAATAGTTGGTACGGTATTAAATGGCGTAATATTAGTAGTTGTATACTTCCTATTGCTTGCAAAAGGAATAGGTGGTTAATATATTTACGTTTCAATAAGAAAAGCTCACAGCTTAGGCTATGAGCTTTTTTACTTATCTCACCTTTTCATCTACATACTCCATAAACTGTTCCGCTTGAATAAATCTTTCTTTGTACGCCTCAGGTACGTCTTCTACTTTCATTCCACCAGTTGATTTTGTCTTCACTCGTACGATTTCATGTGTCATTAATGCTTCCATATAGTGATCAAATTCTTCTTGTGTTAATATTTCTTTACTAGATTTATGACCATTTAATTTATCAAAGTATGGTTGAAGCCCCATACTTACCTTCTTCATCTCTTCTCTTTTTGCTGGTGATAATTGATCATAATCAATATTACCGTTCGAATCTCCGTATACCAGCTTTGCATTTGTTAATTTTTTTAGTTCTTTTGTA
The DNA here is from genome assembly GCF_054326875.1 of Bacillus sp. BC08. Taxonomy (NCBI): domain Bacteria; kingdom Bacillati; phylum Bacillota; class Bacilli; order Caryophanales; family Bacillaceae; genus Bacillus; species Bacillus sp. BC08. The sequence goes on from NZ_JBTGPA010000031.1 coordinate 1,008,026, forward strand.
AACTCTTCATATTCCTTCGCACCCATTTCATCTTTCGCTTCTGATAATTTTGCATTAAAACGCATATACGCTTCTAATGTCATCGCTCCGGCATGTTTTTTTAGATTCTCAAAAGATCCATATATACCATCCGCCATAATAGATTGATACGCAAAACCAGTCGTTGGGATTAAAAAAGCTGTTGCAAGTACTCCTGCGATCAGACGGTTCCTCCTCTTACGCCCCCCGTGATTCATTTTTATTTGAAAGATTACTTTTTCTTTTAACTCCGGCGGGGCAACAATCCCCTTCGCTTCTTCTCGTATAGATTCTCTAACTCTACAATCTAAACTCATTTCACATTCCCTACCTCTCCTAAAAAGATTTCTTCTACTTGCTCTTTTTGACGTAGTTTCTTTAATGCTGCGTTAATTCTAGATTTCACAGTACCAATTGGAATATGTAATATTTGTGCTACTTCTTCTTGTGAATAATCGTGTAAGTATCTTAATATAATAACTTGTTTCAATTTATACGGTAATTTATGAATGAGTTCGATTAGTTTTTTGTTTGATATTTTACTTACAACATCGTTAGAAAAGTCAACTTGTACCGGTTTTCTTTGCTCTTCTGCTTTTTTTATAATGCGTAATCGCATCCACCTCTTTCTTCTATAAGAGTGAATTTGTTTAATCACAAGTCCAATTAGCCAAGGGCGAAATGGTTTCTTGCTATCATACTTACGAAGCGATTCATATAGCTGTATGTATATTTCTTGAACGACATCATCTACATCCGTTTTATCTTCAATTAAAAAATGTGCTGTTTTATATACTTCTTGAATCGTTTTATCATACAACTCGCTATATGCTTCTTTATTGCCTGATAAAGTTAAATGGATTAAATTTATATACACTGTTTCATCCTTCATATATCATCCCTCCTTTGTCTTACACTATATATTGGCAAATAATTGAGATTTCGTTCGATTTTCCCAAAAAGTTTTTATATAAATTTATATAATGATCGAATGAGTTCATAAGCTTCACTTATAAAGTCGCATAACTATTATATAATTTTCCAATTTCTAATGAACATTTAAAATGATTTATATAGTCAAATTTAGGAGGATATATAATGAAAGCTATCATTGTAACGTCGTTCGGTGGTCCTGAAGTGATGAAATATACAGATATGGATATGCCGGTTATTTCAGAAAATCAAGTTTTAATTCGCGTTATTTCTACTAGTATAAATTTCGCCGATATTAAATCCCGTTATAGTAAAAAAGGAAATACAGCACCACCTTTTATACCAGGGATAGATGCCGCTGGTATTGTAGAACGTGTCGGTTCTCAAGTGAAAAATATTCATCCTGGACAACGTGTCATTGCTTTTCCTCAAAATGGATCTTACGCAGAATACGTTGTCGCAAACGAAAACCTTACTTTCGTTTTACCTGATGAAGTAGATTTTCAAACTGCAGCTGCTTGTCCGATTGTATCTTTTACAGGCTATAATTTACTCGCAAATGTTGCAAGGCTTCAACAAGGCGAATCTGTACTCATTCATGCTGCGGCTGGTGGAATTGGTACGACAGCAATTCAAATCGCAAAACGATTAGGGGCCGGAAATGTTATCGGTACTGTCGGAAATGAATCGAAAAGTAAAATCGCTTTAGACGCTGGAGCTGATTATGTTATTTGTCATCAAGATGAGGATTTTGTAGAGAAAGTCAATGAGCTGACAAATGGTGAAAGGGTTGATGTAATTTTAGATTCTATTTCTGGAACGGTTTCGGAAAGAAGTTTAAAATGTCTTGCTTATTACGGTCGCCTCGTTCATTTCGGAAATGCAAGCGGTGAAATTGGTAACTTTCAAACGAAAGATTTACACGCAAGTTGCCGCTCTATACTCGGTTTTAGCTTCGGCACTACACGAAAAAAATGTCCTGAACTACTCCAAGAAACAGCACATGAAGTTTTCCGTTATTTACGTGATGGCAGTCTAAAAATGAAAGTTGCGAAATCTTTTCCACTTCAAGATGCAGGGAAAGCACATGAATGGGTCGAAAGTAGAAAAAGTACAGGGAAAGTAATACTAACTGTCCAGTCCTCTTCCTGAAATGAATACTTGAAACCGAGGTGTCATTCATGGGATCACGAATTATGCATGCTATTATAGCCAACAAGATTGCCGAAAAACTATATATCCAAGATAAAACTTCTTTCATACTTGGAGGTGTAGCCCCTGATGCGGTTCATTCAGCAGAAGAAAAAGGAACTTCACACTTTTACGCTGGCACAACGAAAAACTATACGAGAAGGATAGATTTCAATTCTTTTTTTCAAAAATACAGAGCTCATATGGATTCCCCTTTTCTCTTAGGCTATTACACTCATCTCATTGCCGATGATAATTGGCTAAGTGGCTTTTTTCTACCTTGGCTAAAAAATAGAATAGAAAATGACGAAACGATCACACCTATGTACTATAACGATTTTAAATTGTTAAATGCAAAGTTGCTTCATCATTACGATAAAGAACAACAGCTCTTCTCTCTTCTCAACGAAGAGGCTCACATTATGGATATTGAAGAAGTTTCTAAAGAAAACGTATTAGCTTTTCGAAAGTATCTTTTTGAAGATATGTTGTATCCAGAGCAACATTTACATGAAGAGTTACAAGTATTTACGTTTAATCAAATCGTTGGTTATATTGAGACAGCTATTGAAAAAGGCGTATTTTATATTAATCAACTCTCTAATGAAAAATCCACTTCAAACATGTAATCCCCCTCAATATATTTGAGGGGGATTTTCACAAAACAATATTATTATTTGTTCTTTTCCATAACCGCAAAATAATTCCCTTCACTATCAGCAAAGTTAAACACTTTACCAGAAGGCATCGTTACCATTTCGCCAACAGTAACATTTTTATTTTTTAAATCTGTATATAATTGATCAAGATTTTCTGAGAAGAACATTAAAGATGGTGTACCAAGATTTAATTCTGGGCTCATCTTAGAAATCACTTCTTTATTATGTAATATAATGCTCGTTTCTGCACCGCTTTTCGGAGCGATTTCAATCCATCTCATTCCTTGCTTATTATCTTCCTCTGCTACTACATGAAATCCTACTTTCTCTGTCCAAAAATTGACTGCCTCATCTTGATTGTTTACATATAACATAATTTGTCCGACTTTATGAATCATTGTTTTTCCCCCTAATGATTTTTATATTCTATGTAGGTTTCTACAGGTACTATTATTATTCCTTTTTCATTCAATTACAATCAAAAAGACGTAACTACAAATAGTTACGTCTTTCCCATTATTTATCTAGGCTTTTTCTTTCCAGTAAACGCTGGTTTCTTTTTCTTTGGTGCTTTCGGTTTCGTTTCTACAAATGATCCGTTGAACATTTCTTGCTTCGTAAATACGATACCTAGTTTTTTTGCAAATTGAAGTAATTTACGCTCTTCTTGTTGTGTTACAAGAGAAACGACTGTTCCTTCTTTACCCATACGTCCTGTACGTCCTGAGCGGTGAATATATTGGTCTACTGTGTCTGGTAACTCCAAGTGGATTACATGTGTTAAATCATCAATATCAATACCGCGTGCTGCAATATCAGTAGCAAGTAGAATTTCTAATTTCCCGCTGCGGAAAGCACGCATCGTTGCTTCACGCTCTTGCTTACCTGCTTCTGCATGAAGAGCTGCTGCTTTCATTTTACGGAACTGCAATTTCTGAGTAATTTCATCTAAACGGAATGGGTCGTTTAAGAAAGCAACTGCTTTTACATCGCCCATATGCATAATTCTTCTTACATAATCATTTTTTTCGCGTCGCTCACAAATGATGTACGTATGCTCAACTAAGCTTTTTGACTCTGCACGTGTTACACGTACTAATTGTGGTTCAACTGCCAAATCACGTGCCGCGTCTTCTGCCGCTTTTGTAATTGTCGCCGAGAAGAATACTAATTGACGGTCGCGCATCGTTGATTTAATTACATCTTGTACTGCGCCCATCATCTTTTGTTTTACAATTTGATCAAACTCATCAAATACAATTGTTTTTACTTCATGCATCTTTAGCTTTTTCATTCGAATTAATTCTAAAATACGTCCTGGTGAACCGACAATTACTCTCGGGTGTTTCTTTAATTTTTCAACTTGGCGCTTAATATCTGCACCACCAATTAAAGATGCCCCTGAAATTTCAGTCCCTGCTGTAAACTTTTGAACCTCTTCGTGAATTTGCATGACAAGCTCACGTGTTGGCGCTAAAACAACAACTTGTGGTTGTTTTACTTCAGGATTAATTTTATGTAAAAGGGGTAATAAGTACGCTAATGTTTTTCCTGTTCCAGTTGGAGACTCAGCTATAACGTCTTGTCCTTCTAAAATAGTTGGAATCGCTTGTTTTTGAATTTCAGTTAATTCTTTAAAACCAGCCTTCTCCCAAGCTTGTTGTAAAAATGGTTGCATATCTTTTATCATTTGTTTTTCTCCTTTATCTCTATTTTTGAAGAAAATGTTGTATTGTTCGCACCGTTTCTATCATGTGTGAAATAACAGCTATTAAATCATCAACATGGTCTTCTGTAATCGCTTTTTGAAATAGAACCTCTACCTTATTATGATATGAAATCGCTCGCTTATTATATTCGTATGAAAGTTTTTGCGTAATCATTCTTTCTTTTCCCCATATAGAATGCATGAAAGTTTCAATTTCTTCGCACACTACCTCTGGCTTTTCTATCGGGAATGAAAATGCTAACTTCATTTCACAACCTGGTGTAAATTGTGGTACTTCTAATATTTCACCAGACAAGTTCTTTGCATCTACAGATAGTGAAAATGTTGCTTCTACTAACTGTTCGAACGGCTCTGTTAATTGAAATGAAATATGGTATATACGACTTAATGAGGCAAGGTCCATCATATCTTTTCGATCTGTTACAAGAATATCTCCATGTAAATCAAAATCATAAACAGCACCTTCTACGATTACTTTTAAATTATCAAAAGCAGTTGGATCAAACATAATTTCCTCCAAAAAACAGGCGCCTTTCGATGGAAAGGCGCCACTTGATGTATATATAGTTTACAGATAAACGAGATGAATTACAACCTTTTAGAATAAACCTACTGCTTTTCCATCTTCATTTACGTCCATTTGTAGTGCTGCTGGCTGTTTTGGAAGGCCTGGCATTGTTAACATTGTTCCTGTTAACGCAACGATAAATCCTGCACCAATTGATGGTTTCAGCTCACGAATTGTAACGATAAAGTCAGATGGACGACCTAATTTTGTTGCATCGTCAGAAAGAGAGTATTGTGTTTTCGCCATACAAATTGGTAGGTTACTCCATCCTTCTCCTTCATATTGAGCTAATTGCTTACGTGCTTTCGGAGCAAATTCAATATCTTTTGCGCCGTACACTTTTTGAGCAATTGTACGGATTTTTTCTTCTAATGGTAATTCTAATTCATAAAGTGGTGCGTAGTTGTTCTCACCTTTTTCGATTTCTTTTAACACTTTTTCAGCAAGGTCAACTCCGCCTTGTCCACCCTTCTCCCAAACTTCCGTTAAGGATACTGCATAGCCACGCTCATTGCACCACTCTTGTAAGTATGCAACTTCTGCATCTGTATCTGTAATAAATTTATTAATTGCAATTACGAAAGGCACACCGAAACTTTGAATTGTTTCAACATGCTTCTGTAAGTTTTCCATACCTTTTGCTAATGCGTCTACATTTTCTTCTTTTAATTGATCTTTTGCTACGCCACCATGCATTTTAAGCGCACGAATAGTCGCAACAATAACAACTGCTTCTGGTTTAATGCCAGCTGCACGAGCTTTAATATCTAAAAACTTCTCTGCACCTAAATCAGCACCGAATCCAGCTTCTGTAATAACATAATCACCTAATTTTGCTGCCATTGTTGTAGCGATAACACTGTTACAACCGTGAGCGATATTCGCAAATGGTCCGCCGTGAATGATAGCTGGTGTATTTTCTAACGTTTGTACTAAGTTTGGTTTTAATGCGTCTTTTAATAATAATGTTAACGCACCTTCTACACCTAAATCTTTAACTGTTACAGGTTGATTTGCAAAGTTATAAGCAACTACGATGCGAGATAGACGCGCTTTTAAATCTTGAATATCTGTTGCAAGGCAGAATACGGCCATGATTTCAGATGCTACTGTAATATCGAAACCGTCTTCACGGGGTACACCTTGAACTGGTCCACCAAGACCAATTACTACGTTACGAAGGGCACGATCATTTAAGTCAACACAGCGTTTCCAAACGATTTTACGCGTATCAATCCCAAGTGTGTTTCCTTGTTGGATATGATTATCAATAAACGCCGCTAACGCGTTATTAGCAGTTGTGATTGCATGAATATCTCCAGTAAAGTGAAGGTTAATGTCTTCCATTGGTACAACCTGTGAAAAACCACCACCTGCTGCTCCGCCTTTTAGTCCCATCGTTGGTCCAAGAGATGGTTCGCGAAGTGCAATCACTGTTTTCTTACCAATTTTATTAAAAGCTTGACCTAAACCAACTGTTACTGTTGATTTACCTTCTCCAGCTGGAGTTGGGTTAATCGCTGTTACTAAAACAACTTTACCGTCTTTCTCGTTCTGTAAGCGCTTAAAAATATCAAGAGATAACTTACCTTTATAATGCCCGTACGGCTCTAATTCATCTTCTAAAATATTTAATTCAGCTGCAATTTCTTGAATCTTCTTCATACTCGCTTCTTGTGCGATTTCAATGTCGGATTTAACTGTTGTAGTAGTTGTCATATACCCTAGTCCCCCTTTAATTGGTTCTGATGATATTGTATCAGTTTTTTGTATTTTCTGCACTTATTTACCTCCTAAAAATTCTTTCATTTCTTTATACGTTTTTTAACATAAATACCCATAAGAATGTTAACGATTGTTGTAACTCGATAGGTAGTTGACCTAGCATCTTCTCATTTACTCCACGCTTATATACACCGATGCCATCTACAACTTCAAAACCTTGTTCTTTCGCTAACTGTTCAAATTCCCAAGGCATCATCGTATTACAAACAACGTCTTTGCCGTATAAACGAGGATAACTGTTCTCTCGAGGTTTTGCTGTCGGTCCTAAAATTGCAATACATGCATACCCATCACTTTTTAAAACGCGCTTTATCTCATTTAATGCTCGTAATGGTTCCTCGGTCCATTCTAAAGAATTAATTGCCATAATTGATTCAAATTGCTCATTTTCAAATGGTAAGGAAGAAAGATCCCCTTTTATAAAAGATAAATTCGGTCCTTCTCCGCGCTCCTTACCTTTTTGAATCATCACTTCTGATAAATCTACTCCAACTGCTTTATAGCCCGCGTGACTTAATTTATATGTACCGTATCCATCCCCACAACCAACATCAAGCACCTGAGCTTCTTTTTTCACGTATTGTTCAAAAAATGGAATAATTGTACTCCTACTCCCGCTGTCCCACATCTCTTGACTATTTTGAGTCCAAAATTCTGCACTACTATCCCATTTTTTCTCTGCTGATTCATGCCAATTAAATTTCGTCATACATTCCCCTGCTTTCACGTTTTATCACTCATTTCATTCTACATCATTTTCCAAAATTCCTGTTTATCTTCATTAGGAGATGTACAAGCTAATAATGGAATCTTTATTCTCCAATTTTTGCTTTACTTGGGTTTAACTCATACTCATGTTCTTCTCTTTATGTAAGATACTATAGGTACACCCAATTGAAAGAGAGGGATGTACATGCGAAGAAAGAGAAATCATCATTTTAAAAGTGGTGAAAAAAACGAAGAGTATGCAGCTGAAATATCACCAGCTGGTATACCGATTAGACATAAGCGTAAAGAAATTGCAAATGAAATAGAAGGTACAAATACCGGTGCAATGGTAGGCTATGTCGCTTTATTTCTTTCGCTTTTCTCAATTGCATTTTATCCGGTTACACTCGGCTCTCTTGCGATTTTAGTCGGCTTATTAGCTGTCAATTTCGGCGCAAGAACACTTGGTTATACAGCAATTGGTTTTGGTAGTTTTTCTGTTTTATTTACTTTACTCTATCCGCTTGCTTTGTCAGCGTTTTAAAAAAAACACACCAAGTTATACTTGGTGTGTTCATTCGTGGTACAACATAATATGACCGCATCCACAGCAATGTTTCGCTGTAATTTCTTGAAACACTGGATAATTCTCTTCATCCCGATGCTCAATAAACACCTTTTCAAATCGATACATATTTTGTGCATATGCCCAATCTTGTTTCGTACGTGCATACAAAGTTGAGGAAAAAAACTCCTCACCACCGCAAACGATACATGTATTCTTCATCACTACCCCTCCTATGCTTGTCTTACTTCATCTATATGAGCATAAGCATAAAAAAAAGACCTTCTATTACTAGAAAGTCTTTTCTGAAACAAAAAGAAATGTACCAAACATTCCTACTCCGCTATATTCTTTCGTAACACCAGCTTCTGTTTTAAATGTTTGCTTTACAGTCATAAAAAATACACTATTTCGTGCATCTGTACTTTCAAATTGTAGCTTTTCTTTTTTACCATCTACATTTTGTGTGCATTCAAAACTACTCTCATCACATTTCAACGCATACTTATCTTCTAGATACAATTTATAATCTGATTCTTTCGGACAAGTTATAAGTAATATTGCCACGAGAATAATACTTACAATACCCACAATTGTATAATATTTCTTCATTTGTACTCCTTTCAAATGACAAGAAAACTTGACTGCATGCGCCAAGTTTTCTTAGTCCACAACCCATTGCCACTCTTGTTCTTTCTTATCAAAAATGAGCCAACCTGTCTCTGTTGCTTCTTCTTTCAATTCATCAATATTATCTAGTACCTCATCCGTACTTTCATACGAACCAACTACATATACCGGAATTTCAAGACCTCTTCTTGACTCAATTTTCCCTGCTAGATCAATATAAAGACCGTCTTCCATTAATGGAAGAAGCCCCATGATCACTTCTTTCGAAATTGCTGGGAAAATTTTTGATTTTTGGAACAAAGAAAAACGTTTCTTACCGAAAGCACCGAGTTTATAAGGAATGACTTTAGTTAACATGCCTACAAAATCAGCAATTCTACGATAATACACTTTGTTGTACCATCCATCATCATGTGAAAAATAAACAAATCTATTTTTCAATAGCGGAAAGAATGTTCTTGCAAGTGGTTCTTTTTTGTGAGCCAAATATAAAAGCTCTGCAATTTCTTTTGGCTCTAATTCATCTAAATCGCTTGCATCATCAAAATCTACCCAACAAAATTCATCAAATTCATCAATCTCTGCTTGAATTAGCTTATGTATATTTTCTTCCTCAACATATTCAAATAAAGTATGATAATGAAAATCTGTCCATTCAAAGTTATGCTTCAAAAGCAACACTTGATGAAGCGGTGAAGGGATGTTACTTGCAAACTCTTTAAACGTAATTCCTGATGTAATAAAACAATGACCCCGACGATTACCATTAATATATATCATATTCTTTACTTGGTCAGATCCTCCAGACAAAGCACCTAGCCACCTTCGTTTTATATGTTTCAATTCTATAGCATATTTTAACATGAAAAATTTTAGAAACATAGAAAAAAATTCAAAAACTATTTACAATTTCATGTGTTTTATTACATAGTGATTACAAGAAAAAACGCCTGCTCGTAAGCAGGCGTCTTTAAAGGATTTCATCTGGGTTTTGAGGATGATGATTTCCCTCTTTCTTTTCATCTCTTTGGAACATCGATTGAATTTTATCAATTGTTTGTGGAGCTAATTCAATCATTTTTTCCGCTAAATGTGTCGCATTTTGTAAATGAAGAATATTTACTCCATCCTTATTCACTACAAGAAATGCTACTGGTGTAATAGAAACACCACCCGCGCTACCGCCACCAAATGCAGGGTTACCGTTCGCTCTTTGTCCATCATTCGTTTGGAAATCAGAACCTCCTGCTCCAAACCCGAACGCTACTTTAGAAACCGTTAACACCACACCACCGTCAGCCGTTTGAACAGGCTCTCCAACAATCGTATTTACATCGACCATTTCTTTTAAATTTTCCATTGCCGCTTTCATTAACCCTTGAATTGGATGATCCACCGTTCATAACCTCCTTTGTCATATCTTTCCTAGTTTTTCCGAAAGTTGGTGAACTAAACATAAAATTTTATATTGATATTAAAAATATTTTTTATAATCTCCGCAGAAACAAAAAATGCCTATGAATTGTAAGAATATCTCTAACAATTCATAGGGCACTTCAAATTTGATATTTTGTGTTTTTCCATGCAAGATAATTAAGTAAATAAAAATTCATTACATACTTATATTAGATTAGATTGGAAGTGTCTACTTGATCGTATATACTGTAAAACCACTTCACATTTATAAAAAAATGCAAGAAGAAGGTTTTTATCACGGAAATGAGAAATATGTTTGTCCTCACTTCAAATCTCCATATGCATGGATGATATTACAGATGAAAGAGAGAATTCCTAATTATGATGGCCGGACTTTCCCTGTATGGGTTTGGAATAAAAGACCTGACCAAAACCGCCCAGCACTTTTACCTAAAGGTCAAAAAGGTTTCATTCTTACATTAGACATACCAGATGAAGACATTCTTTGGTCTTGTTTTCATACTTGGCACGCTATTTTAAATAATAGTCCTATAACTAAAACGGAGGAAGAATGGGATCATTTCGAAACAGAAGGTTTTCCAAAAGATAAAATGATAGCTACCTGGACCAGAATTTTTGACTTTGATTGGTTACAAAGCCTAGATAAAGATTGAATAGAATTTGATCCAGATTGGGTACAAGGTGTAACACCTTGTATAGAAATGAAACATATAATGAAAGCTAAACGATTCATTGCTAAATAAAGTAGAGAGCCATAGCTTTCTACTTTTTGACTTTATATATAAAATAACGTATTTGAAAAATGAAAATAATTAATATATAGAGTGTAAATCTTCGTATCTTAGATTTACAAGTTGTTGCACGTAACCTTTTTTGTGCCACTTCATATTAAATGACTCTATTATTTCCCCTCATATTCTCACTTCAAAGTCATAATTACCTGTCTTTCAACAAACCCAAACTCTTCATACATTTCTTTTGCAAAATTTCCAGCAAATACATTTAAACGAATTTCTGAATAATTCTTTTGTAATTCCTTAATACCAGCCTCCATTAACTTTCTTGACAATCCTTTCCCGCGGTACTCTGGAAAAACATACAATTCGTATATAAACCCTAGTTTTCCATGAGAAAAATAGTCCGTATTTTCCCCTATTAATATCCATCCCATTACATTATTTTCTTCTTTAACGACTAAATAATATGCTCCCTTTTCTACAATCGGCCTTGTAATTTCAATTGCTTTCTCTGTACTTAACTGACAATTCCCTCTTGTCCCTTCAAAAAGTGATTGAGCTGCATATTGTATTATTTTGCCCGTTTCTTCCCGATTTGCCTTTTCTATCATTTTTTACAACTCTCCTCTTTAATTGGCATTAATATCGCTCGTTCAAGATCCTCCGCTTCCATAACAATTCCCATCAATCCCTTTTCCGTACTCGTTTCATGACATTCACCCTTCTTCCAAAATACAGCTTGTCCCGCTTTCACCTTCACTTTTTCTTTATCTGCTCCACATACATACCCTTCTCCGTCCACAATAAGAAGCAGTTGCGATACAACTGCTTCATGATATCCAATTATTCCATTCTCTTGTAAATGCATAGCACCGATATGTATTTTCCCTTGATGATTTAATATTTTCGACATTATGAAATTAGATTGAAATGCTGATATGTGTTTCCCTACTTTTTCACTAAAATCAAATATCTTCATTCCTAGTCCTCCTTATACGTATAAAACCATCCTTACTGTCTGCATCATATGTCCTTCAAAATCTTCTTCAAATTCCTCTAATTGTGCAAAACCTTTCGCTTCATAAAAATGTTTTCCTTTTTCATTCGCTGCTTCTACATGAATATATAATTTCCGAATTCCTTTTAATGCCGTTAACCCTTTTTGTAATAAAGCACTTCCTATCCCTTTCCCTTGCTGATCGGGTAACAAATAAATCGCGCCTAATTCTGCTTCGTTTTGCAGTCTAACAGGTGAAAAATTCGCAAAGCCAATTACTTCTCCCTCTTCTTCCGCAACGAATAAATGTGTATTTTCGAGACGATATTTCATTTTTTCATCAGAATAAGCCTCGTCTAAGAAACTGTCTTGAATCTTTCTCGGAATAATACCTTCGTACGTATCATGCCAAGCTATTTTCGCTACTGATTGTACAGCGTGAATGTCTTCTTGCTTCATTTCTCTAATTACATATGTCATCTCGATGTCTCCATTCTCTTAAAATTATATTCTGCTAATATACTAGAAGAAATGGCAGAACCATTTTCATAATTTACTTTAATTAATTTTAATTTCTCAATTGAAGCTGTTGCACAATTAAATTTTCCATAAATATATTCCATTGCAATTAAAAACTGATTTACATGTAGCTTATTTGCAATTGTACAATGCGGAACCCATTTTCCAGGCACATAATATGAATTTAAATTATCATGAAAAGTTTTAAAATAATCATGATAAGAATGATGAAGTTTTAACAATTCATCTGTAATGGTCGGTGCTAAAAAGATCGTTCCGTTAGTAGGAAAAGTTCCAACAGCAGGAAAAGTTACCTCAGCCATATTCTCTTGAACTGCTACAAACTCCTCTAATTTCTCCTTATATAAATGAACGTCTAACTCATGGTAATCAGCTAATGTAATATGAGGTTCTACTCCTGCTAATTGATTTGTGCCAATGATATTTGTTATTTCATTTTGCAATTCTATAATTTTATTAGTAAACACACGATCAAATGTAGCAATAATAGCGTACATACTTCCTCACCCCTTCGTTACATATAGCGCTTCCCATTCTTCACGAATCATTCCCATTCGAATAGAATCATAGTATGTTCCGTTATAATAACGGCATTTGCGCATTCTACCTTCTAAAGTCATTCCTATTTTCTCCGCTACTTTCATCATTCGTTCATTACCAGACCAAGTCGTGATTCCTACCCTACCAATTTCCATGTTTTCAAATAGTAAATCTCGATATAGCGTTAACGCTTCTGTACCGTAGCCACCATTCCAGTAATTTGGATTATAAATAACAATCCCCATCTCCAACCAACGCGTCGGTTTATGCTCCCAATAAAACCCGATTGTTCCTATAATTTGGCCGTTATTTTCTATAATTAATTTAGATAGAGGTTCTTCTTTTAAACGTGTTTGCATCCCCTCTTTATAAGACGGGTATTCTTGCATTGAGAACGGGAAATATGGTGCATCCCATTTTTTCCATTCTGGATTTTCTTCTTTAAATACGATATCCCATAATGTTTTTATATCCGACTCTTCAATTGTACGAATTGTAACTTTATCCCCTTTTACTATTACGTTTTGCATAATTTCCTCCTACAACTCTCTTTATTTCATATATAATTATAATGTTTTTTCAGAAAAATCAAAACAAATATCATTTATTATATTGTATAATTTTGTTATAAGATACCAATTATTCATGTAGAAAGCTGGTGATTCAATGAATAATCGATTTAGTATTGCTTTATTTCTCACTATTATTACGACAAATATTATTCTCTATTTCTTCTTACCTTTAAGTATTGTTACGAAATGGGACTTCAATGGAACGCCTACATCAACAATGGATAAAAGCACTTTTGTTATCGTAAATATAATTATATGTTCCTTCTTATTCCTTTTATTTTTAGCTTTATCTAAAGTAGAGGGTAATCCGAAATTTCTCCTTTGGATCGGCAACACAATTTTACTATTTTTATTTTTTGTCGATATTATCATTGCCCTCATCGCTCTTGGCTTCACACTTCCTCTTGATCATTTAATATTTTTAGCATTAGGGCTTTTATTTATATTAATAGGCTATTTCAGTTCCAAAATTGATACGACTAAATCAACAATTTCATTAGAATGGAATGATAAGCACCTTGAAAAAAGAGCTTCAAATATTTGTAGTATTTCAATGATGATAGCAGGTATTTTCCTAGCTGGGCTTCCATTTATCATTCCTGCTCCGTATAGAGGTTATGCTATACTCACAATTATTTTAGGAATGATGCTTGTCATTTTACCGAGTACGATTTACTTACTTATGAAAGACAGCAAGCAATCTACTCCTTTAAAAAAGTAATAAAAAAATAGGAGGTTACATCCCTCCTATTTCAGCTTAATATTTTCTTTTTCATTTTTTCTATCTCAACTAAAATACCTTTCTCTATCCAGCCTTCTACTCCATCTCTTTTAATTAAATCATATCCTGAGCAGCTATCATCGATGAGAGAAACAATGTCCCCTTTTCTTACGCTTATTTGTGCACAAGAAATATCGGTTTTCACTGTGTATTCACCTGAATCAAGTTGCCTAATATATTCATTTTTCACAGAGAGTAATTTATTCGTTTCTCTTTGCTTACATATCGTATAATCTTTCAATTTCTCCATAGGCTCTATGTAATAATACGGATAGTTCACCCCGCCCTGCATTGATGTGTTCGCATGAAAATCAGCTATTACTTCATACTCTGGAAAATAGTCTACATATGTATAAAAAAACGCATCCCTTCCACTTTCCCTCTGAATGATAAATGCGTTTAATTGTCCTGCTTCTTTAATCGCATTTCCCCCATCAATCGCAATAATCTTTTTCTCCTCATCAATAACTGGATTGTTAGACGGGGCCTTGTCTGAATAGTTTACAACAGGCCAATGACCGACAACTACATACTTATTTTCTCTATGTGATTTATTGAAAAACTCTGGCATTGCTATCGCATTTTTTCGTTCCGTTTCTTTCCAATCTTCTCTATCTTCAAGGCCAGCATGTACAAAGATATAATCTTCTGTTTCAATTGCTGTTGGCAATTCTGTTAGCCATTCTATTTCTTTTGAAAAATGGCCCATCAATACTCCACTTACTTTTTGAATAGACGTATTTTCATGAATAGAGAAATGCACACACTCTAACCATTCATTAAAAATCGAATGCTTTCTCGTACATAAATAATTGATAAGACCAGGATTTTCATTTAAAAGCGCATCAACTAAAACTTCACAATTCCCTTCAACAACGTGAACATTTGAATTGTTCTTTACAAGATTCATTACGTAGTTTACTACGCCGATGCTATCTTTTCCTTTCTCACAAAGATCACCATTAATAATTAAATAATCTTCATCTTTAAAATTAACTTTATGTAGTAATTCTTGTAAAAGAGGTAATTCTCCATGAATATCAGATATTACAATTACTCTGACATCATTAGGGATTGATAGTTTCTTTATTTTTTCCAAGTATAAGCGCTCCAATCATTCTCTGTATTATTTATAAAAAACAATTCAACACCATAAATTATAAACCTTTCTAAAAGAAATAGGTTCTATATATTATGTCATATAGAACCTATCCTTCTTTATAATTCTTTATGAAAAGAATAGCTTACCTTATAATAGCCTTCTCTTTCATAAAAGCGGTGAGCGTCTAATCTAGGAAACGCTGATGTAAGAGCGATGGACTCACATTCATTTTCTTTTCCCCAGTTCTCTATATATGAGAGTAATACATTCCCATACCCTTTTGAACGATGTGCTTCTGCTGTTACAAGGTCATACACGAAAACATGTTTCTCATTATAAAAATTCGTACAAATCGCTACACCGGCCAGACTCACAGCTTCATCCTCTTCATTACGTAGCGCAAATAGTTTATAGTTTTCTTCTTTCATTTTTTGAAATAAAGAACTTGCTTCTTCTTTTGAAAGTTTAGTTCGTAATTGCTGTAATACGGGAAATACATCATGTAAATCCGCTTCTGTTACTACTTCTCTAATATTCATTATGATTCTCCCCTTACTATTTATAAAATTTTCTAAATGTTATATCATCATTATAGAAAGCAACTGCCCTTAGCTTAAGTGACAGTTCTATTCTTTTTTATAAGGACAGTATAAAAAGGAGCGTCTATAAATGGATCTGACTATCCCATTAGTATTACAAAGTAAAACACCCCTTTACTTACAAATTTATGAATATATGAAACAAGAAATCTCTCATGGATCAATATGTGCCGGTACACGCCTTCCTTCTCACAGAAATTTAGCTATGCAACTTAATGTGAGCCGTATTACAGTTGAATCGGCTTATCAACAATTACTAGCTGAAGGGTATGTAGAAAGCAAACCGAAACGCGGGATTTTTGTTGTAGAAGTTGATATTGATGTCATTCAAAAGAAACAGCAAATTGCGTCAAACAGTGCTAACAATAAAGAAAATGAACAATATGATTATGATTGTAGTCAAGGACTTATTGATCAAAAAGCTTTTCCGATAACAAACTGGAAAAGAGCAATACACGAAACTTTATTTCAGTATGAAAATGAATTATTTGCTAAAGAAGATCCACAAGGTGAGCTCGTTCTACGAGAACATATTTCAAAGTATTTATATCATGCTCGCGGGGTATATTCTTCACCTGATCAAATTATTATCGGAGCAGGTACGCAGCCTCTTCTTTGGCTACTACTTCAACTACTTGGTCAAAAAAAAGAATACGGGATCGAAAATCCTGGGTTTCACCGTATCCCTGCTATGATTCAAAGTTCCGGTCTTCCCGTCCACCCTATCCCTTTAGATGATAAAGGGATTCATATTTCCGCTTTACGTGAATCGGCTTCCAATGTAGCGTATGTCACTCCATCTCACCAATTTCCACTTGGAATCATTATGCCGCTATCTAGAAGACTCGAGTTATTAAAATGGGCGAATGATTGTAAGGGCTATATTATTGAAGATGATTACGACGGGGAATTTCGCTATATTGGAAAACCTATTCCTTCTTTACAAGGGCTAGATTCAAATGAACGTGTTATTTATATGGGAACTTTCTCAAAATCTTTTTTACCTTCTTTACGAATGGGATATATCGTTTTACCACCTCATCTATTAGGAGCTTATCAAGAACTTGGTGGTATGTTTAAACAAACAGTTTCTACGCTGCAACAACTTACCTTTGCCACCTTTATTCAAAATGGTGATTGGGAACGCCATATTAACCGAAGCCGCACGTTATATAAAAGAAAACATATTTCTTTAATTAAATCTATTACAAACGAAATGGGTAATAACATTCGTATACTTGGTGAACAATCAGGACTTCATATCGTACTTCACGTTCATAATGGGATGAACGAACAAGAACTTATTCATGCGGCTGCGAAACAACGTATTAAGTTATACCCTCTCTCCACATACGATTCTGTTCATAATATAAGAGAGTACTCGTATGTATTACTCGGATTTGGCAGTATTCCTGAGGATCATATCGAAACTGTTGTCCAATTACTGAAAAAGGCCTGGTTCCCTAAATAAGAATAGCTCCACGCAAGTTATACTTACGTGGAGCTATCTTCATTCACTATTTTTCTGATTTCGCTGTTCTTCCTGGTCGTTTCACACCTGTTGTTTCTGTTGAATAGGAAGCTTCAATGATAGCAGTTGGATCTACAGAGAGAACGAGATCTTTCATTTTCGGATAAATGAAACGGTTTGTAATACAGTAAATAATTCTCTTTTCTTCTCCTAAAAAACCTCCTTCTCCATGTAGATACGTAACTGATAATTGCAATTCTTTCATAAGTAGATCGCCTATTTCTTTATTTTTACCAGAAATAATCATAACGCTCTTCCCTTGATTTATACCATCTAATATGAAATCAATCATCTTCGTAACAATATAGAAAATTGCTAATGAGAACATCGCTTGTTCGATTGAAAATAAAATCGCTACAAATGTGAAAATAACTGCATTTACCGCCAGTAAAAATGTACTAATCGGTACTTTAAAGTGTTTGTTCATCCAAACTGCTAACATTTCTGATCCGTCTATTGCTCCACCCATTTTAACAACGATCCCAACGCCAATTCCAAACAACACTCCGCCATAAAGTACAATTAATAGTTCAGAAGTTGTAATCGCAGGAAATGGTTTTAAATAAATTAACCCGAGTGTTGTAACTACATTTGCATAAGATGTACGGATGAAAAACTTCTTCCCCATTACTTTTGCGGTAAATAGCAGGATAGGAATATTAAGTCCTAAAAACACTCCGTAAAGCGGTAATCCAGCAACTTTATTTGCCATAATAGCAATGGCCGTTACCCCGCCATCTACTAATCCATTAGGTGCTAAAATAAGCTCTAATGAACCCGCTACAATAATCGATCCAATTGTTAATAATATGTATTCAAATACTTTCTTCATTCATTACCCCCAAAACATATATATTTTCTTAGTATTATTTTAACGTAATTTTACTACTAATTCAAAGATGTGAGTTTATATATACAAAAGTTTCACCTTTATAGTGATTTTTCATGTAATTTATTAAAAAAACACACTTACGTATTACAGTAAGTGTGCTCCAAACATTTATTTGAGTTTTAAGTATGAATTCATCTTCATCTTAAATATTTCATCAACTGCCCTATTATACCCACCAGCATTTCGAAGTGACTCCCCAACTTTACGACTATTTTCCTTAAACGTTACATCATACATTACCTTCTTTACAGTCTCACGTAACAATTCAGAACTTAATTCTTTACGATTAATCCTTATTCCAGCCCCTACTTCAGTCATTCTTTTCGCAACTAAAGGCTGATCTCCTGTTACTGGAATTACAACTAACGGGACACCATAATATAGTGCTTCACTCGAACTATTCATACCACCGTGTGTCACGAATACATCAGCATGCTGTAATATTTCTAATTGCGGCACATAATTATACAACTTAAAGTTATTCGGAATGTTTTCAAATTGATTTATATTTATCTTCTTACCAACAACTAATACGACTGTCGCTTCTATATCTTTAAACGCTTCAAAACATTTTTCATATAGTTCAGGTTGTTCATTAAAAACTGTTCCCATAGAAATGAAAATCAATTTTTCATCTTTTAAATCTTCCATAGAAAAGCTGTCTACTTCTTTTCGAGTAGCAATTGATGGGCCGACAAATTTATATGATTCATCGAATACATCTGAACGCGGCTGGTATTCTTTTGAAGTGTATACGATAGTAATATCACCAGGATGATTCATAATATCATACATACTATTACATTTTATTCCATACTGCCTATTCCATTTTTCCATTCCCGCTAAACAAGATTGATATAATGGATCCGTTTCATCTACTTGTCTTGATTCTTGTTCATCATTAAAAGTAATATACTGATTAAAAGCAAATGTTGTACAAGAAGAAACGCTAGGTAATTTTAAAACATTTGCTATAATACGTCCTACGGGAAAATGATTATCGTATATCAAGTAATCGTACTTTTCCCCCTTTGTTTCTTCTACAATTTGAGTTACAATACGCTCTGATGCTTCAATCATATGAGATAGCATCGTCAAAGGACTCCCGCCTTCATTTACTCGTTCCATAATATTAATTTGAGAGAGGAAATTCTCAAACACCCGGAATTCTGTACCTGTTGCTTCAATCTTCTTTCTATAATCTTCAATACAATACGAAACAACTGTCTCCCCCCGCCGAATTAACTCACTTACAATAGCTAAAGTCGGATTTATATGACCTTCTCCAGGGAAATTTATTACGAGTACATTTGCCATCATATTCTCTCCTATCTAATATTATTAATAATTAATTATATTAATTAATTTAAAACTATTATAAAGGAATCTATTCTACTTCTTTATATTTTTCTCTTCATTTTATTATTGAGAAATATTTTTCATAACCTACATTATTACTCTCATAAAAGAACACTTAACTCTTCATTTACTGAAAAATAAGAGATTTACATTTGGGCATTTTGCAGATTTATCATCAAAAATATTATTTTGATAATTCATACAAAACTAGAAAAATATAATTTACACACTGATTTCTCACCATAAATGTATTTAAGTTCTATGTTGTTCCTATCATTATCCACTTGGAACATATTCTGTTATATAATAAATTTATAGAATTTACAGAAAAAGGAGTAACTTCATGCTACAACAACTATTCACTTCACCTATTTTATCTGTCCAAACTTTACACCCAGGTTATGAAGACCATGCAAGCGATGTGTTTCTCGTCCGAACAGAAGATGCAGAAGTCATCGTTCGTTCTTCTAAAATGAATGAAGAACCAAATAATGATTTTTGGTGGGGATGTAAAAAACTATTTGGAATTGATCCGAGGAACGTACATCATTTAGAAGCTGTACATACATTGCTGCAAGAACATACTAATCTTCCTATCCCAGCAATATTAGAAAAACATATTTTAAATGGGCGTAAATTCGTTGTAGCCGAAAAGTTAGTAGGTAACACAGTTCAATCTTTTATCGGGCAACCTGATTCTATTTTATTCAGTCTAGGAAAAGGGCTTGCAGAAATACATAAATATAAAGCCGATTACATAGGAAATGTTTCAGGTTCCTTCCAAATTACACTAGATGAATTCCAATCACACATTTTAAATGTGAGTAAAGAGCTTGTGAATATGTTTTATTCCGATAATGAAAGCATACAAAAGGCATTTCCTACTTTTGAATCACAACTTTTTTCCTTACCAACACAAAAAGAATCAACGCTCGTTTTAATTGATATGGATCCTACTCAGTTTTTATCAGATGGTACATCTATTACAGGCTTAGTAGATACAGAAGCCTATGCAGTTGCTCCAAGGGAGTTTGATTTTATCGGCTTAGAATATATATTTACTGAAAAAGAGGCTCATGCTTTTAAACAAGGTTACGAAACGATTATGCCCATTCCCCGTCTTGAAGAATGTAGACCTCCCTATCGATATTTGTATCGGTTATTATCTGTTCAAGGCAGTGTGAAATTTGAAAAGTGGCTAAGTCATCCATCCTATTTTTAAATATGAATGCGAGGGATTATGAAATGAATATTGAACGAAAGAAATCTTTAACAGCGAAAGAAATTCAGCAAATGAAAGATTTAGCTCACATTTGTGGGCAACACGATCAAATTGATTACTCGTCAGATTTACATGTAAACTTTTTAACTGCTCGTAATAATGAAGATATCTATGACTTTCTACTTTATGATAATACTCAATTAATCGGTGCATTAAGTATGTATGACTTTGAAAGACCGACAAAACTGGAGTTAATAGGGTTTGTTCATCCGAACTATAGGAAACAACATATAGGCACTACTCTTTTACAAACTGCAATGAAAGTAATTCGAATAAAAGAGGCAGATGAAGCTCTTCTTATTATGAATGGTGATTCTGCTTCTGGGAAAGAATTTGCAAAGCAGATGAAGTTACCTTATTTATATAGTGAATATAGTATGGCGTTCAAAGCAAAAGAAGTGCAAAAAACAACAAAGAATACTATACAGCTCACTCTTGCATCTTCAGAATCACTTCTTGATCTTATTGAACTTTCCAGCAAAGCCTTTGGAGATTCAGTAGAAAATACCTCTATATGGTTACAAAAAATGATGAATTCACCTTCTCATCAAGTTTACAGTGCTCTTATCGACGAAAAAGTGATAGGAACGATTACAGTTTCTGAGCAAGAACAATCTACTACGCTATCAGGCTTCGCCGTTCATCCTTCTTATCAAGGTAAAGGATATGGTAAAGATATTCTTAGTTATATGGTACATACCCTTATTACAAAAGGAATATCAACAATCGAATTAGACGTCGAAACGAAAAATAACTACGCTTTAAAACTATATACACAATGTGGTTTTGAAATAAAAACGAAGCATGACTATTATAATGTAATGAACTTTGAGGTGAATACATATGTTTAAAAAACCAATTTATTCTAATTATGATATTTTTGCAGACATCTATAATAAACATTGGGGACATTTTGCTGAACACTCTTATCCAGCCTATCATAAATTCATTTTACAAGATGCCGCTCCAAAATCCCGTATATTAGACCTTTGCTGCGGGACTGGTCATCTTACTAAGAAACTACTTGATCATAATTTTATAGTAACTGGTATAGACGGTTCTGCACAAATGATTGAACATGCACTTTACAATGCACCCGATGCATCCTTTATCGTCGACGATGCGCGCTCTTTCAAAGTAGATGAGCCGTTCCACTACGTCATCTCAGCTGGTGATAGTTTAAATCATATATTGCAATTAGATGAGCTAAAAGATACTTTTCATCATGTTTATTTAGCATTATATGATGGAGGTACATTTGTATTTGATATGAATATGGAGAAAGGTTTTCTTGAAAATTGGGTTGCTTCATTTCATATTTCATCTGAAGAATATGTTTGTACGATTGATTCTACCTATGATAATAAAAAAGCAGTAATGAACTTTATACTATTTAAACATGACATAAATAATACTTGGACAAGAAGTGACTTTTCTTTTGAGGAAGCTTGTTATTCCAATGAAGAAATAATTTCTTCGTTGGAATCTGTAGGTTTTAAGAACATTCAAATACACGGTACAAATAGAGCATTTTTCATTTGTCAAAAATAAAAAAACTGAATCATAACGATTCAGTTTTTTCTTAGTATATTTACGACAGCAGCCGTTTCATTATTTTCTTTGTAAACACGTGGAATTCTTCTGTCTAACATACATGTAACTTCATAGTTAATGGTACCTAACATATCCGCGATTTCTTCTACTGCAATGTTTTCTTCGCCTTGTTTACCGTAGAATACTACTTCGTCCCCAACTTGTACTGGCATTGCTTTTGAAACGTCTAACATGAGCTGATCCATACAAACACGGCCAATAACAGGTACTCGAACTCCATTGATTAATGCATGCCCTTTATTAGATAACTGACGATTATAGCCATCAGCATATCCAATCGGTACAGTTGCAATCCATTCTTCACCAGTCGTTACATACGTATTCCCATAACTTACACCACGATTCTTCTTCGCATGTTTAATGTGGGCTACTTTTGATTTTAACGACAACGCAGGCTGTAAAGAAACGACTGAATGATCTACCTCTTTTGAAGGGTACATTCCATAAATTCCAATACCTACACGAACCATATTTTGAAATGTATTGCTAAGTTCCATTGATCCAGCACTATTTGAACTATGAATATATGGAATATGAATTCCTAATTCTTTTGCTGCATTGACAGCTTTCTCAAATAAACTTGTTTGCATATTCGTATATGATTTATCAATTTCATCTGCCGTAGAGTAATGTGTAAACATTCCTACTACCTCTACATACTCCATACGGTTTAATTCTTCTAAAAATGGTTTAACCTCTTCTTCTTGTAAGCCGATACGACTCATACCTGTATCAATTTTCACCTGAATTTGCGCTTTCTTTTGAAGACGGTTTGCGATTTCATTTATACCTAGTAAATCTTCACTTCTATAAACAGTCATCATAACGTCATATTGAATTGCCTCTTCCGCAGCTGCTACTGATGTATAACCTAAAATTAAAATCGGCAAGTTAATTCCTGCTTCTCTTAACTCTATCGCTTCATCTACAAATGCAACTGCAAGCTGATTTATTCCTGCTTCAATAGCAGCTTTTGCAACTTCAACTGCCCCGTGGCCATACCCATTTGCTTTTACAGCAGCCATCATTGCAATATTTTCATCATTCACTCGTTTTTTAAATTCTTTTACATTATGTTTTACTGCATTTAAGTCAACTTCAATAATTGTATCTCTTCCATATCTCAAACTCATTGGTCTAACTCCTAACTCAATAATTGCATTCCATTCTATTTCACGTTTCATATGACCTTTTACAATATAATACTTTTCAATATGCTAGTCAAACTACTAGAATTTTCGGAATTTTAAGTATGATATAATACCCTTAAGAAATTATTATATACGGAGATGAGGAGAATTACAATGTTTGTAGAATCTGCCTTGCATCAACTTAAAGTTGCTGTTGATACTTCTATTCAAATGTTTAACCAATATAATGAAGCCGATTTAAAAATACAGCCCATTCACGCAAAGCGATCTGTATTTGAAATGTGTGCACATCTTTCTCTTATTTGCCATGCAGATTTACTCATTTTAAATGGTATTACAGAAAAACAACTACATACTTTCTATACAGAACAAACACCCGAAACAATTACGCAAATGCAACAAACGATGATACAGGGCTACGATTTACTTTCTAAAACTTTTTTATCCTATTCCAATGAACAATTAGCAGAAATTAAGACTGCTTATTGGGGTATTTCTTATTCATGCTTTGAATGGTTGCTTGAAATTGTTGCGCACTTTTATCATCATCGTGGGCAAATTCATATTATATTATGCGAGCATACGAAAGATCCTCACATTCCTTTATTTGAGTGATTTTTCACTCATTCATTATTTATAAATAGAGAAGCTATAAAACCAATAAAAAGTATCATTCCTAATAAAATAAACGTTTGAGCATAACTTCCTATTTTCATAAGATAAATAGAAATGATGGGCCCTATACTAGTACCTAAAAATAAAATAAAGGTATAAATAGAAACTGCTATTCCCCTTGCTTTCCCTCCCAATTGGCCGACAAGAGCGACTAAAGACGGTACGGATATAGCAATACCTATTACAAAACAGACACTCATTATGACAAGAAGAGGCAAATACGAAACAAAGCCCATTGCGCTTAGACTAAAAATAGCGACTAGCAATCCACCTTGCAGAACTTTCCTTACTTCGAACCTCTTTGTTAAACGACCTGTAAGTGGTGACAGCAGCATACCAATTAGCCCCGCTAAGCGAAAATAAAGGATTTGTTCTGCAGTTAAATTATAAGTAGGAGAGCTCAAATAATTCCCTAAAACAGTATACATATTAACAAAAGCCATTAATAAAACAAACGCAATCATATAGCTTAATGCTAAGCTTTTATGTGTAAAGACTTTACCCATCTGTTTAATTGGTCCCAAAATATCAGTATAAGATTGAAATATCTCCCCTTTCGGAAGAGAATACTGAATCCATACAGCAGTAATCATATAGACAACGCTAAGAAGAAAGAACACCATATGCCATCCAAAATGTTGACTAACAACCGTACTTATTACCTGACCTACAATTCCAGCTACTAAAAAACCGGTACTAACAAATCCTATCGTTGTAACCTTTTTTTCTACTGGAAACATTTCTACAACGTAAGCTAACGCTACCGGAGAAAATGTAGCTGCTGCTATCCCTTGTAAGCCCCTAAAAATAACAAGCCACAATATACTATCCACAAACCCTAAGGAAAACGAAATTATCGACAGAGCAAGTAATCCAATGAAGACCACTTTTTTCCGCCCATATTTATCAGAGATTGCCCCAAATAACAAGCAACCTATAGCAAAGCCAACAGAAAATATACTGCCTGTAGCTGCAGCTTGTGCTAGTGAAACATTAAAAAGGTCTGAAAATAGTGCAATTAAAGGGATTGTTACATATAAACTAGACATAACTACCATACCCGACCAACATAATACAACGGTCATAATTGTGTAATTCTTTTCACTATTTATTTCCTTTCCTATTTCCATCATAATATCCCTCCCTTATTACAATTTTTTTATCAATTTAAAACCTCTAAAGTACGCTTACTTATTTTAATTACGTCGTAAAAAATATGACTGCCTTAAAAGTTAGCTAAACATATAATAAGGTAAACTAACTATATTCCCAAATAAATAAGTTGATCCTCATAATCAACTTATTTATCTACCTTCTCCTAATTTCACCTGCATATTTACTTGCATTTTATTTAATAGCCTTTCTAAAACTTGACGCTCTTCTTGATTAAAATCGTCAACTAGCGAAGCGCAAGATAACCAAAAAGTTGGTAAAGAGTGCATAACTAGCTCTTTTCCTTTCGGAGTAATTTTTACTTTTAATCTTCTTCGATCTTCAGAATGATGGAATCTTACGATTAACTCTCGTTTCTCCATCCAATCTAATAAGCCAGTGACAGAAGCACGTGTTATCCCTAATCGACTCGCAATATCAGAAGGACTCATATTCACTTCTTCCCCATTTGATTCCATTTCACGCAAAATAAACAACAGTAAAAAATCTAATTTACTTTCCGATATACCAAGCGGAGCTAAATCTACATCAACAGCATCAAGAACATTATCAGACGTCCATAACATTAACAAACCAAGTTTTGCTGCGATTGGATCCGTATCCGCTGATGCTGTCTTTTTTATTAGCTCTGCATACGGCCCAATCCCTAAAGGAAGTGAATCTTTTTTTGAATCCATTCATCTTCACTCTCCTTTCTTTTCAACTAATTAGCTTACCTAACTACTTTTCATTATACTCATATTTTTCCTTTTATTGCAAGAATATTATTACAAAAAAATCCTGTCATAAAAACAGGATTTTTCAAACTGACTAACTATTATTTTTAAATAATATGAAACTTCTTTAAGGCAAAAAAAATACCATCTTCACTCGCCTTCTTTGTAACGAAATCAGCTTTTGTTTTTAGTACTTCTCCGCCATTCCCCATCGCAATACCTAATCCTACATACTGCAACATCTCAATATCATTTCTACCGTCACCAAAAGCAACCGCTTCTGATTTACAAATGTTTAAGTGATCCAATACTTTTTGAATTGCAGTTAGCTTCGATACTTTATTATCTTCCAATACATTTATGACATAACCATGAAAACGCTCAAACGTAAGCATAGGATATCTTTCAAGAAATTTTTGAGCTTCTATTTCATCTGCATACAGACATAAGCAATAGATTTCTTCTGACAAATCCCTGCTTTTTTCAGGATACTTCTCTAAATTCAGCGTCTCACTAAGCGCTTGCATTACACGCTCATTATCTGAAGCTATTCCGTTCATTGCAAAACCTTCGGTAAAATAAGAAATACCATGACCATGTAATTCAGCAAACCCCGAGATATCATGAACGATTTCACTGGAAAGTACCGATTTATGTATAACTATTTCCTCACACTTAATATGTGCACCATTTGCAGAAATAATTGTATGTATGCCCAGCTCTTTAAATTGCGAGCATAAGCTATATGGTCTCCCTGTAGTAACAACTACGTGAATTCCTTTATCTATTAATCTTTGTATCGCTCCTTTTGTACTTTCGTGCATACTTCTATCTATCTCACTTAAAAGCGTACCGTCAACATCAAAGAACACTACTTTGTACATGGGTCTTTACATCCCAGCCAAATGATTCGTATCATTAATGAAATGTACCGTTTTCTGTTCCCCATCAATTTCAATTAAACTGATTCCCGTATCCCCCATTTTAAAGTAATAATCCATTGAGATTGGCATTTTGAAAAATGCACGTAATATACTATTTATTACACCACCATGTGCAACAATTGCAATTCGGTCATATGTATTCTCTGTCACGATTTTAGAAAAGATTCCTTCTATTCTCATTCTAAATTCAATAAAGGATTCCCCATTTTCAAAACGGTCATGAAGAAACTTTGGCTCTGGATATTTCTTTGCTTCTTCAAAAGATAAGCCTGCTTGCACTCCGTTATTAAACTCCATTAACTCCTCTTCTAGTTGAATTGGGCATCCAATTCCTTCAGCTAACGTTTCACCCGTTTCACGAGCACGTTTTAATGTACTTGCCCAAATGAAATCTGGCGGAAAATCTGCTTTCACTTTCTTTACAAGCCTTTGCACTTGCTGTCTTCCCTTTTCTGTTAATTCAAAGTCAGCTCGTCCTTCATGTACATGTAAAATATCTGCTTCGGATTCACCGTGTCTTATTAGTAGTATTTGCATTCTTATTCCCCCTTCTCTCCTTAAAACCAAGGTTAAATTTTAACATATTATTAAAATTTTTCAAAATAATAAAAGCAATCCCCATTCATCTAAGAATGAAAAATGTAATCTATAAATTAAAGCAATGATAAAAAAATAAAAAGAGAAATGGCATCCCATTTCTCTTTTTCACGCTTATTGTTCTTTTGGCGTATCTGAAGAAGGCAATTTCTTCGTTTGTTTTTCTTTAAAGATTTCTCCAATTGCCCCGAGAGTACCAAGCGTCTCAATTGCATTAGACGGAATAAAGACTTTATTTGCTGGCCCTTTTGCAACCTCAATCAATGATTCAAATGATTTATAAGCAAGTACGCGTTCATCTAAATCGGCTGCACGAAGTAATTCAATTCGATTTTGTTCTGCTTTTGCAATTTCCTCAATCGCTCTTGCTTCCCCTTGCGCTTCTAATTCTTTTGCTTCCTTTATACCTTCAGCTTCTCGAATACGTGCTTCTTTATCCCCTTCAGCCATTAAAATTTTACTTTGCTTTTCCCCTTCAGCACGAAGGACTTTATCTTGTTTTGCGGCTTCCGCTTCTAATATGATCGCACGTTTATTACGCTCTGCTTTCATTTGTTTTTCCATTGATGCTTGCACATCTTTTGGCGGATTAATATCAACAACTTCAACACGTTCAATACGAACGCCCCATTTTTCTGTTGCTTCATCAAGTGCTAAGCGAATTTCTGTTGAAATTTTTTCACGACCAGACAACGTTTCATCCAGTTCCATTTTACCGATAATTTGGCGCATCGTTGCAGAAGTAATGTTACGAACACCATATTCATAGTTCGAAATACCATATGTCGCAAGTTCTGGTTCCACAATTTGATAGAAAATAATTGTATCAATTTCTACTTGTACATTATCTTTCGTAATTACCTTCTGCGGTGGTACATTCGTTTGTTGAATACGTAAGTCATGATATACACGAACGCGGTCCACAATTGGTATTAATAAATTTAATCCGGGCTGCATAATACGCTGAAACTTACCAAATCTCTCAACGACTCCAACTTTTTGCTGTGGAATAATTTTAATTGTTAATGCGATAAATGTAACAACAATTAGTGCGAAAATAATGGTTAATGTTAATGCTACTGCCATATTTATTCACTCTCCTTTTTCACTTGTAATATAGTACTATTCCTCTTTATAACAATAACTTTTTCCCCAGCATCAATTGGATCATCTGCGATAGCTGTCCAAGTATCTCCATCCACCTTCACAATACCATTCGCTTCATTTGTAATCGCTTGCATAACAATTCCTTTTTTACCAACTAGCATATCTACTGTATCAGTAAAACCTTTTGCTTCTCGAAAGTTTTTTGAAATTCTTTTTGTAAAGAAAGTCAATGTTAAACTTACAATCGCACCAGCAATAACTTGTAACAGTAGTGCTTCAGGAACAAACAAAGCAATTAGACCTCCGACAACAGCTCCAATTCCAAGCCAAAGCATATAAAACGTAATCGACAACATTTCCGCAATAAATAAAATGCCAGCTATTATAAACCATATTACCCAAGCAGCCATATGCAACCCTCACTTTCTTTCTCATTTTCTATATGTATATGAAGAAAAGAATGGTTTATCCGCCCTTTCTTATACATGGGCGCTTACTACAAGCTATTGTACATATTCACTGTTATAATGAGTATTATTAAAATACTATATTAATATATTCTTCATTATACATGAAAATCCCTTTCAAAAAGTGACAAAAAATTAAATTCTTTAGAAAATTTAATTTTCAAATTATAATTATTCTAACTAGGGAAATATTTTTTAAAGAAGGTGGTGTACTTATTGCAAAATCGTTTATTAACTTACTATTTAGGATCAAAAATATGCATTACTCTCGCTGACATCGTATACATCATGATTATTACAACCCATATGTATATCACAACGAAATCAGCTACATTAACTGCTCTTTTTCCATTAGTACAAGTCATAACTAATCTTATAGCAAATACATCTGCACCACTTATCATGAATCGTTTTTCATCTTATTCATTACTTTTCACACTACAATGGATAAAAACTGCCCTATTATTTTTATTAATGATATTATTTCCATCCCTGTCCACAAACTTTGTAGCACTATTCATTTTCATTTTTTTCATTTCATTATGTAGCGGTTGGAGCGCGCCATTATTATACGGTATCCTCCCTCGCTTTACACGAAAAGAAAAATTAGTAAAAGTAAATAGTATTTTTTCCTTTTCCACACAAATTGCGCAAGCCGCTGCTTATTCATTTACAAGTGTTATAGTTCTTCTTATCGGTGCTACTTCTACACTTATGATGAATAACATTTTGATGATTTTTGGATGTTTTGCACTACACGTTTCATTACATTCCATACATACTGAACGAGTAATAGAGCCTTCTTCTTCTAAAGGCGCTGCTTTATTGGAAGGTTGGAAACTCTTATTTCAGAACCCGTCTCTCCGTATCGTTACATTTATGGACTTAATTGAAACTTTCGCAGGGACAATATGGATTGGCGCTATTACGATGGCGTATGTAACGACTGTCCTTCATAAAGGAGAAGAATGGTGGGGATATATTAATACAAGTTATTATATTGGGACGTTAATTGGCGGGATATTAGCGTGGAAAATGAGTACATACATTCAAAACAATTTAATACGCTCCATGGCAATAGGCTCTCTTATGTTCAGTATTCTTACATTTTTATATGGAATGACAAGTAGCGGGTTTATTGCGCTTTTTCTATGCGTTCTAATGGGTCCATGTTATCAAATTAGAGATATTTCTCAAACGACAGTGCTGCAATCAAGTATCGCCCCTACTTTACTATCAAAAATGTATACAGCTCATGGCGCACTCCTCTCGACAGCTTCTGGTATTTCTATGCTTAGCGTTGGAATTATTACCGATTTGTTTGGTGTTCGTACAATTTATATCATCGCT
Organism: Bacillus sp. BC08; assembly: GCF_054326875.1. Taxonomy (NCBI): domain Bacteria; kingdom Bacillati; phylum Bacillota; class Bacilli; order Caryophanales; family Bacillaceae; genus Bacillus; species Bacillus sp. BC08. The sequence continues at coordinate 1,038,975 of NZ_JBTGPA010000031.1, forward strand.
GCTTTTCTTATTTTATGTTCCGCTTGTTTATCTTTTAGCCTATTAAAATATAATAAGACCGACCAGAAAGATATTTCAATGTAATCAATAAAGTAAAAAGGACAGGAACTCCTGTCCTTTTTGTATATTCTATTTATGACAAACCCGGAATTTTTCTATGTTCTGTCGCTTGTTCAAAAGCATATGCTAGTTTAATCAAGGTCCCCTCAGAAAAAGCCGTGCTTGCAAGAGTAATTCCAAACGGTCTCCCGTTATCCATATATCCCGCTGGTATCGCTATAGACGGATAACCTGCTTTCGCACATATAGTGGAGCCGATATAAGAAGGGAATAGAATCGCATCAAGATTATATTTTTTCAGTGTAAAGTCAATACCTTGTTCTTGCGAAAAATATATATCTTCTAATCTTGCGTTTATATATTCAGGATTTCTTAACGTATTGGGAAAATCTTTTCTTCCTTCTAACTTAGTTTGCCCATATTTCAAAGCTCTCTCTGCTATGTTCTCGTTAAACTTCATTAACTCTGAAATAGAATGCACCGGAATAGTAGAAGATAATTTCGAAAGATAGTTATCTAAACTATGCTTTAGTTCATAAAGCGGTACTCCCCAGCTCCATTCTCTATGAAAAGACGGAATATCAATATTTTCTACTACTACCGCTCCCTCACTACGCAATACTTCAATTGTTTCCTTAAACAATTTTTCATCATACTCACCAGATTCATAATAATCTTTTGGCGCATTACTATATACACCAATCTTTGCTCCATGTAAGCCATTAACATCAAGATATTTTGTATAATCATATTCTGCTATACCTTCACTTTTATGAGTAGCTACATCCTTCTCATCTACCCCAGTTAAACTCCCTAATAAAATAGAAGCATCTGTTACTGTTCTCGCAAATGGACCTGCTGTATCTTGCGAATACGTAAACGGAATAATGCCTCTACGACTAATTAAACCGACAGTCGGTTTAATACCGACTACAGAATTTTGAACAGCTGGACTTAATATAGAAGCATCCGTTTCTGTCCCAACAGATATTACTGTAAAGTTAGCAGCAACTGCTATCGCAGATCCTGTACTTGAGCCACCAACAAACATATTATCCTCACCTGTACCGTAAGGGTTTATTGTTTGTCCACCTCTTGCACTATATCCAGCCCACATGTCAAAAGACATTGCATTTGCTAACTCTGTCATATTTGTCTTTCCTATTATGATTGCTCCTGCTTCTCTCAGTTTCGTAACGAGAAATGCATCCTCACTACTAATATTTTGTTCCAAGGCAATCGTACCTGCACTTGTATGCATGGAATCATTCGTTTCAATATTGTCCTTAAGTAAAACAGGTATACCATGTAATGGACCTCTTATACCTTTTATCTTTCTTTCATAATCTAACGCTTCTGCAATAAAAACGGCATCTGGATTGATTTCTAAAATAGAATTAATTTTTGGTCCGTCTTGATCATATTTTGCAATTCTATGAAGATAATACATAACTAATTCTTTTGAAGTTAATTGTCCAGCTTCCATCGCTGCTTGTATATCATGAATTGTTAATTCTTTTTGTAATTGTGCATTGAATTGAATCTCCATCGTCATTCTCCTTCTATAAAGCCTTTTATTGATTTCATGTATCTATTACTTGTTCATTTTCTCCGCTCCTCGTATATACAAATACAATCCCTGTAAAAGAATTCAACTTGCTAATGTAAAAACCTTTTATTTCCTGAAAAATAAAAAAAGTCTGAAACGAGTTCACCTTCGCTTCAGACCCTATTATTATTGCACGTATACTTCTTCTAACAGATGTACAAACTCCCCTTGTTTCCCGGCTAATTCAGGGCATTTTGCAATATTAATCCATTCGTAGCAAAATACTAAACCTTTATCTTCCTCACCGGCACTTACAATATGTTCCCAATCATCTTTTACATCTGTTAGTAACGTTACATGGAAGAAATGGCGCTTTTGATATTCTTTTTTGTCTTTCACAAGTATGATGTAATCGGCTAGGAATCTTTCTATGCATAAATGGCGTAATCCAGATTCCTCTTGTACTTCACGTAAAAGTGCTGCTTCTAACGTTTCCCCTTCGTCAACTGTTCCGCCGGGTATTTGTATACCAGCTTCAGGTATATCACGATGTTTAAAAACAAGCAGTTGCATAACTCCTTCTTTTTCTCTTGTTACATATGCGTGTACTTTTTTCTTATATAACACCGTCATAATCCTTCTCTCCCCTCAATTGTTCACTGCGTTACTTCTTCAAGTGTCAGTTGATTTTCATATAAATATGTAGCTTGTGGATTTCCCACATACCTCACATGCCATGGTTCATATCGATAACCTGTAAGCGATTCTTTCTCTTTTGTATATCGAATGACAAAACCAAATTTATGGGCATTTTCAGAAAGCCACTGCCCTTCTTTCGTTTCGCCAAAAATTGTCTCTAATTGAAACTTAGCAGATTGAGATGTAATATCCATAGCTAGACCAGTTTGATGTTCACTTGTTCCAGGAACTGCGCTAGACATCGCTGTTTTTGCTTCTCCATCTTGTTTTTTATACATCGTATTTAATGCTTTTTGTCGATCAAAAGATCTAAATCCAGAAACCGCAAAAAGAAAAACACGCTCCTTATCAGCTTGCTGAAACATTTCCTCAAGCGCCCCTGCTGCCTCTTTTCTCATTTTTTTCTTTTCTTGATCACCTTCACTTGAGTAACGCACTTTCGGAATAACTAAATCTGGTGGTCTATACCCATCTGGTAAACGCCTATTTTTATTCACTAGCACAAGCATCGAATTCGGATTACTAATTACCGCAATATCACCATCCATATTCGCAATCGTTTCTTCCGCTTTCGGAAATATATTATTTACATTTACCTCGCGCGCCTGCTTATCCTTATACATTTTATAATTGACTCCTGCTACTCCAACAATGAGTATCATCGCTACGATACCAAGTAGTGTCCATCTTTTTTTCATATAACGACCTCTTATTTTAATAATTTGGCCATTTCATACTCATCGATGTTCTCTCCATCGATAATAAGAGCAGCTCTTTTGACACCTTCTTTCTCAAATCCAGCTTTTGTATATAGTGCCTGAGCTCTTGTATTGTGGGCCATTACCGTTAATTCTAAACGCCATACATCATGTAATCTTGCCCATTTCTCAGCCTCTTTAAACAATCTCGTCCCAATACCTCGCCCACCATACTCTTGCAAAATACCAATTACAATACCTGCTACATGTCTTTTTCTTTGAATATGATTTCCATTCACTAAAATAAACCCTACGATTCTCTCATCTTTAACTGCTACTAATATCGTTGCATACTTATTTTCTATAAAACGATGAATCATTTGTTCTTGTTGCTCGACTGTAAATCTTCTTTCTCCTGGTTCATATAACATGAATTTCGTTTCTTCATCTAATTTCTTACTTAATTGCAAAAATGGTGCTGCATCTTCTATTTTGATTTCCCTAATCACTTCTATCACCCTACCAGTTTCATAATAAAAAGTTTTCCTTGTAAAAAGATTTTCTCTATTTTCCTGAAAATCCCTTTGTAAATCTCCCAGTATAATTTGACAAATTTCGATATCACTATAACAATGACAAATTATGTCTATTCTGTGACGTCTCATCATTACAAAAAAACGCAAGCATTACACTCACGTTTTTTCAAACTCTCCCACTCATTTATGTTTCACTTTATCCATTCACCTTTTCTGCCTGCCAGAAATATTCACCAAACGCTTTAGCAAGGGCATCAATCGATCGATTTAGTTCTTCCTCCGTATTATCTACGCCACCAACTTCAATTAATATCGCTTGCCCGGATAAGTCTTGATTGTAGACACCATTTCCTGTTTGGAATCCTTTTTGAATGACACCACGACTCATTCCTGGATACTTCTTACTAATCGTTTCATGTAAAACTGTTGCTAATTGCAGGTTTTTTTCATAGTTTTTGTTTCCTTTCCCTACTACAAATGCAAGCTTCGCATATGATTTATCGCCAATGGTTTTTGTCGTAACATTCTTCCGAGCACTATCACGGTGTAAGTCGAAAAAGTACTGCAGTTCTTTATTGCCAGTCATTGCTTCTTGTACAATTTCCCGTGACATTTTGTAAGAACTATTACTATTTAGCCCTTTACTAATCAACTTTTGACCGATATCTGTCTTGTCGTTAGTAGCTCCGATCCCTTCGCTTACTAATTGTTCACGAAAGCGATCGCCCACTATTGATATGTTCGTAACAGAACTGGTCGCTTTATTCGCATTTGGATCGTTTGCTAAATTAAGTAACGGCAAATAAGATTCCCAACTATGCGAATGATAAATAAACGCAACTTGTCTTTTTCCTGTCGTTTGAGCCGGTTGCTTTTTCTCTTTGTTCGTATCTGGCTTTTGAGCCTGTCCACCTTCACCAGTCCGTTCTTTTACTACTTCTTCAAGTGGAACGCTCGACTCTATCGGTAAGTTAGAATAATTTGTCCCTTCACCCGCAATTACAATTTCTGTATCGTACTTACCAAAACCAGGTAGCTCTTTGCCAACAAAACTGCGTACATCGTTAAAACGAATATTCGTAGCCATCGAAAAGAGAAAAGAAGAAATCGAAAAATCCTGATTTAAATTTCGATACTCCTGTGTAAAATAATGATTCTCTTTCCCAAGAACGTACATGTAACCATTCATCGATAGCTCATTTAACCAATTATATAAATACGTTGACTTTGTCTCTTTCATAGAAGTTACCATCATACTAATAAGAAAGAAAGTCGCTAGTACTGTAGCAATAATAAATAAAACTAACTTACGTACACTTGTGAATTTCACATAAAAAAAGCCTCGATTCATACTATCACCCTCTCTATTCCAAGTTATGTACAAGCTCTAGAGAATAGACCGTCTAAATTCCGGCTATATTGTTTATGAGGTGAAATGAATTGAAGCTACTAATAGGAACATTACCCATTGTACTATCATTTATTTTTTATTGGCTCGCTAAGCATCATACAATCCGTATTGCTTTACATATTTCAGCGTACTTAGCACTTTATGTACTCGGTACAATTATTTCTATTAATATATATGATGTTTTAATACAAGATTTAGTTTTCATGACAAGCATTCATGGTATTTTACTAAATCCATTTTTTCTTATATCAGGAGCGTATATAGGGATATACACTTTATACTTACTTTTATCTTACATGATTACAAATATGAAAAATGGAGCGTAATGAAATGCAACCACCATTCATCTGTCATATATGTAAAAAAAGAATTGCGCGAAAGAAAGATCTTATTACTGCCACATCATACTTCCGCTTATATTTATTTCACGGTGATTGTTTTAAACGACAGCAAATGTTCGTCTCACCATTTATCCCTGTGAATACACTATTTAATTTCTTTCTTATTATATATGGCCTTATTTTTAGCAGCATTCTTATGTTTACAGAGCCCTCTATCATTTGGCTTATGTTTTTGTTTCCTATTCTATATCGGTTTCTTTCTTATTATTATGTTGAACGTTTTTTCTCTAAATAAAGTGCAGACTGTCCTCTCGGAATACTTAAACATTCCCACTCATTTTCTTTTAACATTTTACCGATGTAAATAATCTGTCCAATATGCAAAGCGTAATGAGAAATTTGTCTTTCAATTGCTTGCATAACAGTCTGTGCTTCGCCGCGAATATATACCGTTTGTAATAGGTGTTCAGGCGTTAGGACATTCATCGTTTTAAAAACATATTCCCATCCTTCATTCCATGCTGTGAGAACTTCTTTCTTAGAAGAATAACCACCTTCAAATTCAGCATCTCGGTTACGATCTATTTTTTCACCATCAGATGTTAAAAAATCCGTCCATCTGGAACGCATATTACCATGCAGATGTTTTATAATAACCGCTATGCTATTTGTTGCTTCATGAGAAGACCATTCAATCTGTTCATATGATAATTGTGCAAGCACCCGTTCCCCTTGTTTTTTTGTTGCTTCAAAATTTGAAATGGCACATTGTAAATATTCTCGTCCGATATCCATGTTACACCTGCCTTTACACTAACTAATTTGTGTTCCATTTGGCAGTTCCATATTCGGCTGTAGTAATACTACATCACCCGCTTCAGGTACTCCGCCAAGCACAAGTACTTCTGATTTAAATCCAGCCACGCGCTTCGGTGGAAAGTTTACAATCGCAACGATTTGCTGACCGATTAAATCTTCCGGATTATATCTTTTCGTAATTTGAGCACTTGACTGCTTGATTCCAAGCTCTCCAAAATCAATTTCTAGTTTAATCGCCGGGACCCTCGCTTCTTTAAATTCTTTTGCATGTGTTACAGTTCCAATTCGTAAATCCAAAGCTAAAAAATCTTCAAAATTAGCCATTTTATCATGCCTCCCAATTATTACTTAGACAAAATACAAAGATTCCCTTCAAAAAAAAGAAAGGTGCCTAAGCACCTTTCTTCTGCAATTCACTTGATTCATTTGATTTATAGAAGAAGAAACCGAGAATCCCGCCAATACATGATGGGATTAACCATCCTATTCCTTCTTTATATAATGGTAACATTTGTAACACGTTAGAAATCGCGTCAATTTGAATGTTCGCACTTTCTAAACCGTTAAAGAAACTAATTAACAATGCGCCTAGAATAGCTCCAATATAAATGGTATTACGCTTCCCAATCCATTTATGGAAGTAAGAAAGCACGATTAATACGATTGCAACTGGATAAATGATCATTAACACTGGTAAAGTAACTGCAATTAATTGTGTTAAACCTAGGTTAGATACAACTAAACTAAACACACATACCATTGTTACAATCGTTTTATGCGAAAGTTTTGGGAATATGTTTGTAAAGAAGCCAGCACAAGCTGATGTTAATCCAACAGAAGTTGTTAAACAAGCAAGTATAATAACAAGTCCTAATAAAATTTTACCACTTGTTCCATATAACTCATTTACAACATTCGTTAAAATAAGTCCGCCATTCTCCGAGACACCAAGTGATGTACTTGTTGAACCAAGATAAGCAAGTGATAAATAGATTAGCGTTAAACCAAGTACAGCAATAATACCTGATACTACTGTTATTTTTGCAACTTCACTACTCTCTTTTATCCCTTTAGAGCGGATAACTTGTACAACGACAATTCCAAATACAAGCGCACTAATTGCATCCATCGTTAAATATCCTTGTATAAATCCACCAAAGAAAGCATTTTCTTTGTATGCCGCTAGCGGTGCAGCTGGTTCTCCAATCGGATCAATAATTGCCTTTCCGACAATAACAGCAACAATCAATACTAACAATGGTGTAAGAAATTTCCCGAACCAATCCACTAATTTAGATGGATTTAATGATAAATACCACGTTATTCCGAAGAAAATTATAGTGAAAAGAAATAGCATGTACCACTCTGAAACCAATGCCTCTGATAGAAATGGCTTCATACCCATTTCAAATGAAACGGCTCCCGTACGCGGAATCGCGAAAAATGGTCCAATCGCTAAATAACTAATCAATGGGAAAATAAACGCAAATATAGGGTGAACTCTTGAAGATAGCGCTTTCAAGTCCCCCTCTACAAACGCGACAGCTGTTACAGCTAATAGGGGTAATCCGACTCCCGTTACTAGGAATCCAATTGTAGCAATCCAAACATTTTCTCCAGCTTGTTGCCCTAAAACTGGTGGGAAAATTAAATTTCCTGCTCCTAAAAATAGTGCAAATAACATTAAACCAATTGCTACCGTATCACCTGGCCTTAAACGTCCCTTCATACTTTTCATTTGCATAGCACTTTTTCATTGTTTATCTCTATTTTCACAATATGCTATGCATCCTCCTCTCTGCTCAAGATGATAAAATATGCCCCTTACAAAGCAGTGTCTTTCTCCATAATTTCTCCATTCCCCTTATTCTTACTCTAACTATTATTTTTTGATTTTTTTGAATTTTTAACTCATTAGAGTGGTATTGCGTGGAATATAGTTGTCAGACCTCTTTGTTTTTATCACACATATAGTAACATATTTAGTTGAAAAATAGAAACATATTTTCAAATTGATTTTTTTGAAAATCAAAATTATCTACATTTTTTATTCTTTTACACAAATATTGTTACAATCTCACCCATTATTCCATCATTATTTTCGAATAATTTTATACGCATAACATAACAAAAACCATCCAACATAATTAGATGGCTTTTGCATGTTACTCTATCGTTTCAACTTCACGTGGATTTTTCATCTCTTCCACATACACAACTCTAAATCCGTGATCTTCTAAATCCTTCAATAACGTCTCTAATTCACCGTCGTTAAACTCTTCTCCCAATGTAAACATAATTCTACGAACTAATAAGGCATCATTATCAAAAGTCATTAAACTTTGGATACCTGTATATTTTTTTAATACTGTCGATAATTTTTGAATAGCCCCATTATAATCCTGTGTTCCAATCATGACAGAATATTTACTAGAATGAACGCCCCAAGCATCTTCTAACAACTCAAAAACTTTTTTATGCGTTAAAATTCCAAGGAAGACTCCTTTTTCATCAATCACTGATAAATAAGGTAATTTTTTTATTGTAAAAAATACTTTAAAGAACGAAGAATCTTCTCTAACATAACCTTTTTTATCGTTTAATAATTGTAATACACTCTCTTCCAGTGAACCTTTATATTCTAAAATATCTACTTTGTATACATTCCCTAAATATTTCTCTTTTTTTTCATCTAAAACTGGTACACAACGATACCCAGTTTTATTTAAATGCTCTAGTGCTTCCCCTATTGTAATTGAACTTGGGCAAAATAAAACTTCCCTTTTCGGCACATAATTCCCTTTAATCCTCATAAACAGCCTCCTTATGTTAAAATACTTTCTGTGCCATAACTATATTATATTTTCAGAAAAAAATAAATAATTTATTTTACTTTTCTGAAAATTATTCATTTTCTTGTCATAATTTATTCACGTTTCATTCACTTATATCCCCTACAATACTAAATTTCTTTAAGAAAAATATATTGTAACTTACACAGAAAAAAGCTAAAATAAGAATAAGAATTTTCTGAATATTCTAAGAGTAGGTGATTACATGACTTTATTGCGCTCACATATATGTAAATTTATCGTCGGTGTTCTCATTATTTTTATCATTAGTCCTATTCCGGCTTTATTCATTACACATAAATACTCATACATAACTGGGTTTATAAGCATTTTTCATAACTTCGCACAACTTTCTTCTATGACAATTCCAAAGATTGATTGGATGCACGAGTCTATCTTTTTCTCGGCAAATCAGATGGTTCATACTTCTAACCATTCAACACCGTTATTCCCTTACATATGGGAAATATATTTTGTATCGATTGTTCGTTTTACCTTTACTCTTGCGATCGGATTCTTCATCAGCTTAGGCATTGGCCATTTATTTTTTAAAGTACCTCATTCGGTTAAGAGGTTCACTTCTTTATTAAGATGGATACCGTACTCTTTTTGTACTGTATTATTACAATGCTCAGTCTTATTACTACTCCTGTACATCGCAAAATTTATAAAGCTTCCTTACTACTCATCTTTTATCATCGTTTGTAGTACTTCCATGATTATCGTTATGCAAGCAATAAAAAAATGGATCCCTTTCTTAAGTAACAGAAATGAATATGAAATAAAACAATCTTCTTTCCTTGTAGATACATTGTTTTTGGCACTTACTTCGAATCATAAATCTATTCTAGGTTCCGTTATTCTTTCATTCATTTTTATGGAATGCGTTTTTCACGCAAGCGGATTATTACAATTTATCGTTCAATTCGGCGGAAATGCACCTGTAATTGTTACAATAAGCTTACTACTTTTGTATATCCCATATTGCATACTTTCTTTTCTTCAAACACTATGGACAACAAACCACTTTAAACAACAATCATACGCTTTAACGAGAAGTATTCCAAAACCTTAATTTGAAATAACCCTCTAGAATCTGAAAGTAGGGGGTTATTCCTTTTGTATAGCGGACAAAATAACAGCAAATTCAAAAACTATTGCAGAAACATACCAATATTCACCCTTTTTCTTTGACTATTCTTTTCGTTTGGATTTATTATAAAAGTATAACATAATTGCAGGAGGTGACATCTTTATTCCAAACTACGGAATAGAGAACACACTTGGACATATTAAATATTTTTCTCATCTTTGTACTTATCCTTATTTCCGGCTTTTTCGTTGCATCAGAGTTCGCTGTTGTAAAAGTACGAAAAAGTCGAATTGACCAGCTTGCAAATGAAGGCAATAAACAAGCTTTAGCTGCAAGAAGTGTCATTTCTAATTTAGATGTTTATTTATCAGCTTGTCAGCTCGGAATTACGATTACTTCTTTAGGACTTGGTTGGCTTGGTGAACCGACTGTGGAACATTTACTACGACCGCTCTTTGAAAAAATTAATATTACTGGAACAATGGCTAATACTTTATCCTTTATTATTGCTTTTAGTGTTATTACATTTTTCCATGTTGTATTAGGTGAATTAGTTCCAAAGTCTTTCGCAATTCAAAAAGCAGAGGCAATTACACTTAAGTTTGCACGACCTCTTATTTTATTTGATAAAATTATGTATCCATTCATTTGGCTACTTAATAGTACTGCTATCTTTTTCACAAAACTACTCGGTTTAGAGCCTGCAAAAGAAAATGAACTTGCCCATTCTGAAGAGGAACTACGACTCATTTTAGGTGAAAGTTTCAAAAGCGGTGAAATTAACCAAACCGAATATAAATATGTAAATAATATTTTTGAATTTGACGACCGGGTCGCAAAAGAAATTATGGTCCCTCGTACAGAAATGATTTGCTTATCTACTGAAAATACGTTAGAAGAAAATATGGATATCGTCGCAACTGAAAAGTTTACACGCTATCCGATCATCGAAAAAGATAAAGATGATATTATTGGTATGATCAATACGAAAGAAGTGTTTCACGATCAAACGAAAGGCATTCATAAGCCACTTGAATCATACATACATCCAGTACTAACTGTATTTGAAACTGTTCCAATTCGCAAAACACTCGTACATCTACAAAAGAATCGTGTTCAGATGGCAATCGTTATGGATGAATATGGTGGTACTGCTGGACTTTTAACAATGGAAGATATTCTTGAAGAAATCATTGGAGAAATTCAAGATGAGTTTGATGCGGATGAATCACCTATGATTGAAAAACGTACGCCGAAGCTTACTGTTTTAGATGGGAAAGTACTCATTTCTGAAGTAAATGATATGTTTGGCCTACATATTGATGATAGCGATTTAGATACAATTGGAGGCTGGCTCCTCTCTCAAGCAGTGGACTTAAATATTGAGGCTGGTTATTTCATTGAATTTGCTGGTTTTCAATTTAAAGCACTAGAACTTGATGGACATCAAGTGAAAAAAATTGCGGTACATAAATTAGACACGAAGAAGGAGTTATAAAGTGACAGTATTATTAACAATCTGTATCATTGCCTGTTTCATTGTTTCATTTCTCGCCTTTATTTATCCTATCATTCCAGGCATCCTTGCTGTATGGGCTGGATATTTCATTTACCATTTTGGTATAAATGGCGGAGAATTAACAACTTCCTTTTGGATTATTCAAGTCATTTTCACACTTTTCATTTTCGTTGCTGATTTTATTGCGAATGGATATTTCCTAAAGAAATACGGGAGTTCTAAATCGGGCGAACGTGTCGGTATGATTTCTATCATTGTTGGGTCTTTCTTCTTCCCACCATTCGGTTTAATTATCATACCGTTCTTATCGGTATTTATTACAGAACTCATGCATAAAAAAGCGCCAAAAGACGCCTTTCTAGTAGGAGTTGCTACTGTAGTTGGTTTTTTAAGCAGTACAGTAGCGAAAGCCATTCTCCAAATTATTATGATTATCATATTTGTATGTTATATCATCTTTTAACCATCCCAGTTTCGGGATGGTTTTTTTAATAGGAAATACCTACTCGACTATTCTCATATTCGTTTTCACTACATAGATTCCACGTAAATTGTGCTGTATCACCAACTGTTATTTTCGTCCCACCTTCTGGTAATACATCTTTTTCAGTTCGATATACCCCTGTTGCATCCCCGTCTATTAAATGCGTCGGACAAACAACCGTCCAACATAAATTACTACGACTAAGTATCTTATATGCAGCTAAATGATCTTCTGCTGCTGTTGTCGTTTTCCTTTTTGATTCAGTTGATTGAAAACGATATACATTTAAATTTGTTCTCGCTTGTAAAATACCAGCTGTTCCTATTGTAATGATTTTATGAACTCCTTCTTCTTCCATTTGCTTTATAATTTGTGGCATACTCTTCGCTAATGTCCCATTTTGATCCGTTCCAAGTGCACTAATTACTATATCGCTTCCTTCTATCACTTTCTTTATATCATTTTCATTCCATACATTACCTTCTATAACTCGTAACCTTTCATGATGTATTTCCAGTCTATTTACATCACGCGCTAATGCATTCACTTCAGCTGAATCTTTTAATGCTAATTTTATTATGTTTGAACCTACTCGCCCAGTTGCTCCCAATATACATACTTTCATTTGTTTCCCCCCTATTTCATTCTTTCTCTATTTTTCAATAATCTCACTCAATTTACAACAAAAAAGCTTCCTCATACATAAGAGGAAGCTCTATTATTATTTTATTTCTTTTCTTTAGAATCCGTAGACTTCTCAGTTCCACTTGTTTCTTTATCCTTTTTGTCCTCTTGTTGTGTTGTTGTATCGTCTTCTTTCTTCTTGTCCTCACCTTTACTACAACCTACCATTAATAAAGAACTTGCAAGTGCCATAGCAGTTAATGATTTAACCCATTTGTTCATTTGCGTTTCCTCCTTTAGATAGAATATGTACAATCCCATATTACTCTCTATTTTTAAAGGAAAGATTGAAAAATAGTAAATTAACGGTAAATATTTGTAAATTTTCTGACAATACACATAGACTCTCATTTTTTTCATGAAAAGTAAAAAACTAAGGCGCCTATCTTTCCGCCTTAGTTTCTTATGCAAACTTCTCATTTTCATATACCTGTTTAATCTTATACTCTTTCTTCACAACATATTGCCATACATTATAGGCATAACGGTTCATTTTCAGGAAGCAATTTTCTAAAAAAGAGCGAAATTCTGGATTCGCAACTTCAACTGCCACTTGAGCGAACTTTAGTGCTAACCGTTTTAAATGCGAAATATAACAAGTTGCAATATGGACATCCCCTGTATATTTACTATCAGTTTCCTTTTCCATTTCATGAAAATGAAATGAAATTGGTTCACAAGTTATATGCTGTACATTCTCTCCTTCTTGAAAATTTACTTGTTCATTATATGCTTGCAGCATATAAGGTAAATGCTGCTGTAATAGCTCCTTTAATTCTTCGTCTCTTACCTTTCCTGTATACTCCCCAACCTTATATATAAGCATATAACTATACCTCATTAATTCTTTCATACAATCCATGAAAGTACCTCCCTTCTCTTTTGTATATACACTATAAATATGATGCTATAACATTTGCTATTCTTGCTAAAAACCAATCCCATTTACTAATTTTCTCAAAATCTGCTTCCGAAAATCTTTTTGATTTATGAAAATCTACTTTTAATCGGTTCCATACGTCAGCAACAACTTTTTTATCATATATGAGACAATTAGATTCACAATTTAAATAAAAACTTCTATTATCAAAATTCGCTGTACCTATATCGACAATTTCTCCGTCAATGATTGTTACTTTCCCGTGAAAAAAACCATTCCGATATTGATAAATTTCTGCTCCAGCATCGTTCATATCTTTCAAATACGGATAAGCCGCTTGTTTTAACAATACCGCGTCACTTTTAAATGGTACGAGAATTTTCACATTGACACCGCGATGTAGTGCATCCTTTAACTCATTCATCATTTCTCTACTTGGTACAAAATATGGCGTAGCAATAATTAAAGACTTTTTAGCCTTCTTTAAAAGCGCTCCATATTTCTCCCATAAACCCTTTCCATCTGAAAATAAATATTGATATTTCACATTCCCTATTGCAGGTAAACTTTCATGTACAGGCATTATTTCTCCTGTATCTTCTTTCCAATCAGCAGCAAATTTTCTTTCCATATCCGTAGCACCATTCCCATTGATTCGTACATGATAATCACGCCACGGACCAAATTTCGGATCTTGTCCAAGGTACTCCTTTCCAATATTAAAACCGCCGACGTATGAGACCTTCCCATCTATCGTAACAATGCGTCTATGATTCCGTTGATGCAATGAATAGAATACATGTTTCAGTTTAAGCTTTTTACTAAACGTAAACTGGACACCGTTTCTTTTTAGTTGACGAATTATCTTTTTCTTCAGCTTATATCCACCTATTCGATCAACTGACAATTTCACTTCTACTCCACTCGATGCCTTTTTCTCGAGTAACTGCAAAAATTCTTGGCTTATTTCATCTTTACCTACAATATAAAAATGGATATATATGTACTTTTCAGCATTACGTATATCCTCAAATAAATTCTTATATAACTCTTCGCCGTTCGTATATAGTTGAAAATCACCTAATCGAACTTGTCCTAATTCATATTCACTAGCCATTTTTTTCCCCATTTCCACATCGATGTTCATCCAAATGAATACACCTACTAAAAAAAGGAGTACAGCGAAAAAGTGTTTCATGGATATTTTCCTTTCTCCACTTACTGTTATTTCTATATCTTCCCTTTTTTAATACATTATCATTCAAGAAAATATGTCATTACATGATATATGTCCATAGCAAACGATAGCTCATTTGCATATTGTATGTTGTATCTTAAAATAAAAGGAGGAAATAACAATGGGCTTCGCACATGGTAATGGATTCGCGCTATTAGTCGTATTATTTATCCTCTTAATCATAGTCGGTGCTGCTTGCTTCTGCTAAGTAGTTATCGTCATATGATATGTGGATGAAAAAACTATAAAAGCGGACACCTATTTTTAGGTGTCCGCTTTTCATATGAAAAACATTTCAGTTCGTTATAATACCGTTAACGACGACATATTCAACTCAAAAAGTTAGTAATGTGGCTACTTTCTTACTCTCTGCTTTACGTATATGACGTTGTTCTGCACGTAACACAGCAATGCGATGTAATTCTTTCTCTTCTTCTGTTTCAGGGATTACTCGAGGAACTGGAACTGGATTATTCTCCTTACTAAGTGCAACGAATGTAACAAATGATGTTGCTGCTATACGTTTCTCACCTGAAATTAAATCTTCTGCTACTACCTTCACAAATACTTCCATAGAAGTTCTACCCGTCCAAATTACAAAGGATTCATAACTAACACAATCTGAAGAGCGAACAGGATGTAAAAAATCTACCCAATCCATAGATGCTGTCACACATTCTTTTCTTGCATGCCTCGTTGCGGAGATAGAAGCAACCATATCCATCTCGGCTAATATCTTTCCACCAAATAGCGTATTATGATCATTTAAATCTGTTGGAAATACTCGGCTCGTTTTAAACACTCTGGATTCATTAGCTGTTTTTCCCTTTACTTCAGTCATTGTTATCACCTCTTTGATTATTTAATCCACTAATTGCAGACATTAAGACTCCCACCACAAAATTCGGCTGGAGCAAAGAAGTTCGGTAAGAGTTCCATTTCCCATTAACACTAGAACGGTATGAGCTCACTATCATTACACGTTTAATATTAACAACATTCAGAACTCTTAGTCCACAAAAAAGAACCGATGTAATCAATCGGCTCCTCTAAATACATATTGTTCTTTCGGTTGTTCAACTTTATTCCATTTCGTTACTTCTAAAACAGGAATGTTCGCATGGAATGGCTGATAAAATTCCGTTGATATCTCTCCTTCAACTTGAATCCAATCATCATTGTTCCATTCTACCCCTTCTGGTTTTTTCACTAACATACCATATACACCAGAATCCGCTACACAATGTATAATACCGAAACGGAATAAGAAATATTGTTCTTTTTTAGAAGAATCATCTTTGAAAACAAACCCTTTATAGGATAATTTTTTTCCAGTAAACTCGCCAGGGTAATTATAAATTGTTTCCATCCCTTTTAGAAAATCTTCATCTTTTAAAGTAATACTATCTTTCGTAACAAACTCTTTTTTCCCTTTCTCCATTACACCACGGTATCCTTCTTTACCGTAATAAATGCTCGTATCAGGTCTTAGAAATTGCCTTGTCATAAATGGATCTTTACTTTCTGCTTGTGCTACTGGAAAATGAAACCCTTTCGCCTTAACAATGTCCGAATCTAATGTTGCAATTGGGAAAAACAATCCTGTGACTATCGGAAAACAAAATAATGTGTACGAAAATGCTTTTTTCCACCAAGTATTTTCATCTTTCGAATGATCATGCCCGCAATGGCTATGATCACAACCACAATTGTGCTGTTCTTTTTCTTTTTGATGTTCTTTTTGGAAAACGATAATAATTTGAACGACCGTTAAAAAACCTAAAATAATAGCTGCTGTTGTTGATAAATAGGCATACTTCATATTGATATATTTCGTAATATTACCTGAAATATGAAGCTGCGCGATTAAGATTGTAAAACCTAATAATATATATGCTCGAAACATAACCTACCACCCCATCGCATAAATGAGTAGTGAGCTTGCATAAACAACAAGTGTAACTGTAACTGTAACGACAATTACAAATTTCGTTTTAAATGTTGCAAGCATCATAAACATATTTTTAATATCCACCATCGGCCCATATACGAGGAACGCGACAAGTGATGCTGTTGAAAATGTACTTTGGAAAGACGAAGCAATAAATGCATCCGCTTCTGAACAAAGTGATAAAATGTAAGCAAGACCCATCATAACAGCTGGTGAAGAAAACGGCCCTTGTCCTATAGCAAGAAGTGTTGAAGTTTGTACGAACGTTTGAACTGCAGCTGCAATTAACGCACCTAATACTAAATATTTTCCCATCGAGAAAAATTCCTCAACAGCATGCGTACATACATCCCACATTTTTTTACGTAATGGACGCTTATGATTCACTTCTGGGAAGTGATCATCTCTTAATTGATGTTCTTTAAACATAAATGATAATATAATTCCAACGATAATTGCTACGATAATCGCTACAATAGAACGATACCATACCATGTGCATACTACTTCCAAAGGCAACATAAGTTGCAAATAATACGACGGGATTAATAATTGGTCCAGTTAACATAAATGCAATCCCGGCATATGGCGGAACTCCTTTTCCGATTAATCGTCTTACAATCGGAACAATTCCACATTCACAGCCCGGAAACATCATCCCTAAAAAAGTAGCCATTAAAACAGACAGAAAACGGTTTTTCGGCATCCATTTTGCTACCATATCCTCTGTCACAAACATTTGAATGAATCCTGAAATAAATACACCAATGAGCACAAAAGGAAGTGCTTCGATCAATATGGAGATAAAGATTGTATTCATTTGCAGGAATGCTTTCGGTAATTGAAACAATTCCATGATGTATTTCCTCCAACTTTTCATTAACAATATGTAATTTTAACCCCATTTTATTAATTGGACAAGACTTATACGGAATTCACTCCCTTCATATACATTACATTTTATAAGTTATATTCTATTCAAAACTTTGGATTCCATAGCAAAAAAGCTGCTCTAGCGTAGTTATACAACTATGCTAGAGCAGCTTTCTTATCGTTAAAAGTAACGTTTCTTCCAAAATACAAATGCTAGTGTGAAAGACAGTGTTACACATATTATGAGTACAATTACAAAACCATGTGCTTCTCCTTCAAACGGAACCTTTACGTTCATTCCAAAGAAACTAGAAACCATCGTTGGTAGCGATAAAATGATTGTTATAGACGTTAACAGTTTCATAACACTATTTAAATTATTTGATATAACGGAACTAAAAGTATTCATCATTCCACTTAAAATGTGACTATATATTTCCGCCATTTCAATCGCCTGTTTATTTTCAATTAATACATCTTCTAATAAATCTTGATCGTCTTCATACATTTTTAAAAATGTACTGTTACGCATTAATTTTTGAATTACGATTTTATTCGCCTTTAATGATGTTGTAAAGTAAACTAAACTTTTTTCAAGGCCTAGCAATGTGAAAATTTCTTTATTTTTCATCGACTTATTTAATTGATGCTCTAAATCGATTGTTTTTCTGTTAATTTGCTTTAAGTATCTTAAATAATAAGTAGAAATCGTATATAAGAGCTGGAGTGCAAAGCGTGTCTTTTTAAACGTATAAAATTCTTTAATACGTTGATTAATAAAACGTTCAAAAATTGGATTTTCCTCTAAACAAATTGTCACAAAACAATCTGGCATGACAATCATACCTATTGGAATCGTGTCATAAATCGAATTTCCTTCTTCGTCATGTCTAACTGTTGGAATATCCACGATTATTAAAGTATTACTGTCTTCCTTTTCAATACGAGAACGTTCTTCGTCATCTAAAGGGTCTTTAATGAAATCTAAGTCTACATTTAAAGTTTGTACTAGATATTGAATTTCTTCTTCCGTTGGATGAAGTACATTAATCCAGCAACCCTTCTGCATTTCCTCAATCTCTTGTAGTTTTCCGTTTCGGTCTGTTAAATAAATATTTAACATACTATCACCCCGATTCTTTTTACATGTAGGAATCTACCTCTCTTACACAACAGTTTTTGAACCGCCATTCTCAGCATATGAAACATACGTTTAAATTTCAATAGAAAAATTATTTTGAAAACGTTTTTATAAGAAAAATATTTTAAACAAAGAAAAAGACAGAGTGCTCTCTGCCTTAAAAAGCTTATGTTGCCTTTATAACATATTTAGAAAGCATCCACAAGTTAAAGCCGACTGAAATCGTGTAACCAGCGTATGTTGAAATAATAAAACTTACATAATCAAAATACGGAAGCAATACAATATTTAAAACTATCTTCACAATAATGCCAATCACTAATCCTAGCACCGTTTTCTGTTGTTGATTAATTCCTTGTAACATCGCTGCCGTTACTGTAAAAAGCGAAAATAGTATACAAGCAGGAGCATAATATTGTAAAATAACTCTCCCCATCTCCGGATCATTGCCGGCACCAAATAAAAGAGTATATACTGGTTTTGCTAGCAACATCATTCCAATTGCTGCTGGTACCGTAATACCTACTACTAATATATTCGTCCTCGTAAAATGTTTGTACAGTAACTTCACATTTCCTGCTGTATAGGCTTTTGTCATCTCAGGTACGAGAGACATACTAAAAGCAGTCGCAACGGAAACTGGGATAAGTACAACCATCTGAACAAGACCAATTATTGCATTAATCTTCTCCGCTTCTCCTTGCATATATCCTATTTGTATAAGTAGTTTATTAATTGTAAATGTGTCAATCGTCTGATACAACGGAATTGCTAAACCAACGACAACAAACGGTATTGAATATGTAAAGAGCTCCTTGTACAGCGAAAAAAATGATTTCGTGGTTTGCGGTATACTTACCATTTCTTTTTTCTTTAAGTGCTTTCTCCTCTTTATGTAATATGCACTTAAAACAGTCAGTCCACCTATCGCTCCCATAAAGGCACCGAACGTTGAAATACCAACAGCTAGAGAGATAGAAGCTTTTAAAATATATAAAACGACAAAACTTCCTATCAAAATGGTTAAGACTCGAAAAAATTGTTCTACCACTACACTTAAAGCAGAAGGCCCCATCGATTGGAACCCTTGAAAGAATCCCCTTAATAAACTCATTACCGGTACAAGTATTAACGCAAAGCTTACAATTTGAATATTAGTTGTGACCGCCGCTACACTATTCCCTGTTTGATCATTTCCATCGATTACAAGTTTAGCTAAATGTGGAGCTAATATATATAGGGTTAAACATGAGATTACTCCCATTATTAACATAAAAAAGATGCCACTCTTTAGTACTCTCTTAACTGTATGGTAGTCATTCAGTTGATCATATTTTGATACCATTTTTGAAACTGCGAGCGGTAGCCCCATCGTCGCAATGCTGAGCATAATCGTATACGGGCGATATGCATACGTGTATAAAACGTACCCACTCGTACCGACCATGGCTGTAAATGGTATAACATATATAAATCCTAACATTTTAGATATCATCGTTGCCATCGTTAAAAATATCGTTCCACGTATAAACGGTGACCCTTTCATCACATTCCTCCGCTACGCTTTATTATTACACATTATGGACAACTCCTTTTCTTTAGAACCGAAACAATTAAAAAAAGCCAATGAAAAATCATTGACTTTAACGCGCTGCTTTTTTCTTTTTGAAATACTTTAAACCAAAGTATAGAGCAACAAAGAGAACCGCTCCTATAATTATGTAATGTGTGTAATCAGATGCATACTCTTTAATGTGTCGCCAATTCCCGCCAAGCTTTTCACCTAAGTATATAAATAGTATTGACCATGGAATAATCGCAACTACAGTATACAGTGTAAATAGTTTTAACGGCATTTTAGCTAATCCTGCTGGAATAGAGATTGCGTGACGTACGACTGGGATAAAGCGCGCAGAAAAGATTACTCCTGCTCCGTAACGCTTAAACCAACCTTCCGCTATGTCTAAATGGTGTTTATTAATAAGTAGATATTTCCCGTATTTCTCTACAACTGGACGGCCTCCATAGTATCCAAGCCAGTATAAAAAGATTTGGGCTAACGTACCACCGATTGTCCCAGCAATAACTGCACCGACAAAGCTAATTTTACCATCCGCTACTAAAAAGCCCGCATACGAAAGTACAATTTCACTCGGGATAATTTCAATCATTAAAGCTAGCGCTACTCCAAAGTAACCTAAGCTTGCAAAAAATTGCAATAACTGATCTATTATGCTTGCTAACATTTTATTTTCTATCTCCTTTTTTCTTCACATACCATCCCATTATTACATAAAGGTTGCATTCTGCCAATATCTTCATTCCAACAATATTATCTATTAATCTAGTAAGGTTTCTTTCTGAGGTTCTTTCATGAAGGCGAACATTTCTTTAATTTGTTCTTCAGTATTTCTAGCAATCGATAAATTAGGCAATTCATTTTCACCAAAAAACTCCACATCTTCTGTTTCAATACTCGTTTTCTTTTCGCCACCAATAATCTTACAGCCAATAAAAATTTTATATACATGCGTTGCTGAAGGCGATGGTTGATGTTTTTCTTTATCATATATAGCGAGTAGCTTAAAATCATCTACTTCATAACCCGTCTCCTCTATAACTTCTTTCGTTGCTACTTCTGTTGGCGTATAACCGATATCAGCCCATCCACCTGGCAATGCCCATTTCCCATCACTTTTTTCTTTCACAAATAATAACTTTCCATTTTGAAATACGACTGCTCTTATATCAACTTTCGGTGTTTGATAGCCCGTCTCATTTGCAAATAAATTCTCTACAACTTCCCAATCTGTCTTTGTATAATGTGACATCATCGAAATGGAAATATCCCGTAATTGTTGGAAACGCTCTATATCATACACATCTTTAGAATACGTTAAACCCGCTTGGGCTATAGCTTGTATTTGTTTTACCCAATCAATCCATTTTACCGTCATGTTTCCACATCTCCCATCCTCTTTTAATTGGATATTAAGTTAGTTTCACTGATACATCTTTATTATACAAAAAAAGAGATTGATAATGTTCCAATCTCTTTCAAAATTAATCCAATTCATGTAGGTGGTCATGTATATACTTTCTTCTTTTATTTATATATTCATAAATCATATCAGCTTCTTGATCAAATGTTTCTAATTTTCCTTTCATATAGGGATCTTGTAGTAAATATGGACGAATCGATTCACACAAACCTTCAACTTTCGGCCTCATAAACGAAACAGTAAATTTTTCTTCTAATATTTCTTCCAAAATACTTCGGTATTGTTTTCTAAATACAGGTATATCTAACAATCTAGCACTTAACGTGTTATAACCTTGAATACGAATATACTCATGATTAAGTGGTCTCCCTTGTACATCTCGCCCCCAAGTCGCATCATAATCCCACGGTATCACTTCAAATAAATTCGTTTCATCGTTATGATATAGTGCATAGTTATGAACAAAACCATCAAAGTTTTGCGTAAAAATTACGCCAGCTAACCATCTTAAATATTTGTCTACATGCAAAAATTTTCCAATTTCTTTTTCATAAGCTTCCCTCTTCAAAGTATTCGCTTGAAATACAAATTCACTCAGCTGTTCTTCGCTATTTTCATTCGAACATTTAAATTCATAACCCGCAAAAAGCTCAGTTTTAATATCTTTATCTCTCTCACTCATTAAAGAAAAATTCGCATCGTCATCGATCGCATAATAAATAGAACCATTCGGTAATCCTCTATTTTTCAAAAAGTTTTCATCTACTGATTCTAACTGTAAATATACTCCTTGAATTTGACCATTAATTTTTATAAATACATGTTGTGATTTTGGTGAAAGTACACCAATATCATGAAAAAAATCTAAGGATAATTTATTTCGTATGAGAGACGGATCCATAAACTCAGAATTTAAATGAAACTCTTTCGCACCTTGAAACTTTTTCGGTTTATAAAACATAACATGATAAGACTTTTTCTCAAATTCACGAATATGAGCCCCTCGGTATACGATATCAATGTCATACTTCTTTTTTCCATAAGTTAATTTTGCTGGCACTGGACTGTCTGACCAAATTTCTTTTTTCAATTCCACTAGGTTCATTGGATGAATAAAAAAATCATATGAAGGTAGCATATTTTCACATCCCTTCTCAGTTCTCTTCATTCAATGTATGCGCCTTGTCTTGTCCATACATCCGCTATCATCTATTTATATAAAATTACACTCTTGTCCTGTTCAGAAAGACGTCATATCTCATATCATGTTAAGGAAAAAGAATACCTTTTCACCTGAATACATGATAAGGAGGATTTCTATGAAACGTGATATTAGAAAAGCGGTTGAAGAAATCAAAAGTGCTGGGATGGAGGATTTTTTACATCAAGATCCAAGTGCTTTTGAGTGCGATGATGATAAATTCTCTCATCATCGATGTACAACAGGATGTAAATGTACAACTGGGGGTAAATGTCCAAGAACAAGATGTACTCGTGTGAAACATTGTACGTTCGTTACAAAATGTACGCATGTAAAAAAATGGACATTTGTTACAAAATGCACTCGTGTACGCGTTCAAAAATGGACGTTCGTTACGAAAGTAACGCGTAGAAAAGAATGCGTTTTAGTTACGAAAGTGACGCGTAGGAAACATTGTACGTTCGTTACAAAATGCATACGCTTTGAAAAGAAATTTTTCTGGACAAAACGAAGCTTCTGTAAAAAGTGCGAATTCTTCCCGCATAGAGACGGTCACTCGTGCGATGATTCATGTGATCATGGTAGAGACTGTCACGATAATGGACACAAATGGAATGATTGCAAAGGCGGACATAAATTCCCATCTTGCAAAAACAAGAAATTCGATCACTTCTGGTACAAAAAACGTAATTGCTAGTTTTTCATATAAAAAAAGGCCGTTTTCACGGCCTTTTTTTATGCTTACTGAAAATGACTTATATCTGCAAATTGCTTCACTTCACCTTTACCTTCTTCAAATTCTATTATACTAAGACTAGCACTATGCATAAATGGATCATTCCAAACATTTTCTATTTCAATACCTGCAAAATGTCCTACAAGTAGTTTTGCCGCTGCCGCATGGGAAACAATTAATATACTTTCTCCTTTATGCTTTTCTAGAAGAAGCTGTATCCCCTCAATTACCCTTTTATAAACAGACTCAAAATTTTCTCCTGATGTTGACTGAAAAAGATGTGGCTCATACCAAAACAATTGTATTTCGTCTGGGTATTGCCTTTCTATATCATCGACTGTCTGTCCTTCCCATATACCCATGTTAATTTCATAGAAATGCTCATCCGCAATTATCGGTATATCACGATCGCCCTTTATTAGCTCTGCAGTATGAAGGGTTCTTTCACTCGGACTACTATAAATCGCATCGATAGATAAATCTTTCATTCGATCTCCTAATTGCTTAGCTTGTAGCATACCGTTTTCAGTTAAAGCAGAATTTTTCCGCCCTTGCATTCGCTTCGCTACATTCCATTCCGTTTCACCATGCCTTGTTACATATACCGTTGTCTTCATTTCTCATTCCCCCTTACCATGTTGGCCGCAATTCCCACGGTTCTACTCGTCCTACAATCCATTCATCACATTTACTCTCAATTCCTTTCATTACCCCATACGATATTTCTTCATGGGTAAGCCATCTCCCGTATGTATCTTCTAATATAAAACCTAATATTATTCTATGGTAGCTACATCGCGTACCTCCTATTTTTTGTGCGGGCATACGCGACGCTTTACTACCTAAAATATGAAAAACGTTGTATGTTTCAGACGATAAGTCTAATTCTTTACAAATGAGTGATAACGTATCCTTCGCACTTACGTGTATCCATGCGATAACTACTGTTATGGGACCATTCCTCTCAATTGTACTTTTAATAGCTAGCTTTATATCGTCATCATTATGATAATCTAACGGAAGACATGTGATACTTTCTGGCGCAGCACTCTCTCGCTTAACATTTTCTAATTTCACTTCATCTCGTCCAATAATAGAAACATGAAACCCTTGCTCACAAAGCCACATAGAAACTCTCTTAAGCATTCCTGTTCCGCCAATTACTAGCGCATGCAACTTCTTTCCTCCCTTAGTAAAATGTCATATGAGGTTTATCTTCTCTATAATAATTAAGTCGGTCTTGCAATGTCCCTGAATGAAATTCAAACTTATGGCCGTCAGGATCAACAAAATATACAGACTCACAGTCCCTTATATTCCGTTCTCTTCCTTGTAAAATATGAACATCGTTTTCTTCTAATCGCTGCAGTAGGCGTTCAAAGTCTTTCTGTTCAACTGAAAAAGCAATATGCGTATAAGATTGATGAATCTCATTTCTCGGGATATGTGTTTCTTCATTAAGCGCTACCCATACCCCACATATATTGAAATATGCGAGTTTTCTCCCTTTAACTAATAATTCTCCTTCTAGTACTTTTTCGTAAAATGTAATAGAATCTTCTAAATTAGATACTGAAAAACAAAGATGATTGATTCCTTTTAACAACTCTAATTCCTCCTATACAAATAAAAGATGAGCGAAAATTCACTCATCTTTTATTATACTATTTCTTTGTAATATATGCCCATTTATAACTGAAGTCCCCACCAAACGTATGATTCGCAATACCTTTTACGTATGGTTTTTCTAAATATGCCGTACTTTGTTGGTACGTAGGAGAAATGGCAGCATCTTGACCAATTAAGATTTTTTCAGCTTCTGCAAGGGCATTCCAGCGTGCTTTATCATCTTTTAATAGTTCTCCTTTTGATTTTGCTACTAAATCATCATACTTCGGGTTAGAATAATCCATTTCATTAAATGCACTTCCAGTAACAAACATATCAATATAAGTCATTGGATCTGGATAGTCCGGACTCCATGCGGATAATGAGAATTCATATTCAAATTTCTTTTCTAACTCTAGCTTCTGCTTATATGGTTGTTGTTTCAAATTCACTTTAATACCTGGTAAATTTTTCTCTAACTCTTCTTTAATAAAGTCGCCCACTTTTTTACGGCTACCGTTATCATCATTTAGAAATTCTACTGTAATTGTATCTTGGCCAAGCTCTTTCTTCGCTTCTTCCCATAATTTTTTTGCTTTTTCCGCATTATCTTTGCTGTCACGGAAATTTTTATTTACAGAACGGAAATCTTTTCCATCTGGTCCTGTCGTAAATTTCTCAGGTACTAAGAAATATGCTGGTAATGATCCGTCATTTAAAATAACATTGGCAATTCCTTTTTTATCGTATGCCAGATCAATCGCTTCACGAACCTTTTGGTTTTTGAACGTTGCATTTTTTTGGTTAAAACGCAAGAAATACATACGTGGATCTAACTTCGTTTTAAATTCATCTGGCTTATTCTTTTTATATTTATCAACGAATTCAGAACTTAAAATTACTCGATCCGCTTGATCACTATCATATAAATTTACTCCTGTGCTCGTTTCCTTCACAATATTTACATTAATTTCTTCTAACTTCACAGTATCTTTATCCCAATAATTAGGGTTTTTCTTTAGCTGATAACTTCGTTCATGTTTCCATTCACTCATCGTAAATGGTCCATTATATAATAGTTTATCTGCTTCTAATGCATATTTATCCCCTTGTTCTTTCACATATTTTTCATTCAAAGGGAAAAATGTTGGGAATGAAGTAAGCTCAAGGAAATATGGTGCTGGTTGTTCTAATTCTACTACTAACGTTTTATCATCCTTTGCTTTTACTCCTAATTGATCTAACGGTAATTCTCCCTTATTTACTTTCTGTGCATTTTTCACATCAAATAAAATAAATGCATATTCAGCTGCCGTTGCTTTATCTAATGCGCGTTGCCATGCAAATACAAAATCTTGCGCTCGAACTGGATCGCCATTAGACCACTTTGCATCTCGTAATTCAAATGTATATGTCGTTTTATCTTCACTAACCTTCACATCTTTTGCCATACCCGGAGTTGGTTTATTATCCTTATCTAAACGATATAACCCTTCCATTGCATTGACAAAGGCACGGAATGATACAGAGTCCGTCGATTTTGACGTATCCATTGAAGGAATTTCTGCTGCTTCTAGTAAGTTTAAAACTTGCTTATCTGCTGCTCCCTTACCTGCTTCTTTCTTCGTTGTAGATGCCTTCTCCCCATTTCCGCAACCTGCAACTAATACACTTGTCGATAATGCAAATGCAGCAATCGTTGTTACCTTTCTCTTCATTCTTCCTTCCCCCAATCTATATGTATAAATGAAAGCTAGTATAATACATATTATTATACAAAAGATTCAGATTATTTCAAATATTATTTTTGTACAGTAAAAAAAGAAGCGGATAGAACGCCCTTCTATCCGCTTCTTTTTCTATTCCTTTTACTTGTAATCCATCCTCTATGTCAAATGGATTTTGAACTTTAAATATTTCGTCCATTATCTTCAAAAACTCTTCCTCATTTTTAGATTCTCCATTAATCGTCAATGAGTACGGCTCAATCTCGCCCAATTTATAGTCAACAACAAATTGGATCTTCACCTTTTTCCTTGGCATATCCGGACTTTCTCCTTGGAACTCTACCAATTCTAATCCTTCCGTGCCACGATAATATACCCAACCTGGATTTCTAAAATAATTTTCAAATGATTCACCAATGGAAAAGAACGGATATTCATATAGTGAGCCTGCACGAACCTTTTGTATAATATCTCGATCAGTCGGGAAAAAGAAATGGCTGAAAAAGATACTAGCAACCGCTAAAATCGTAACGATGGTTGCTCCCATTTTACTCGTTCCACCACTATCACGGATGAGATACTTCTCAACCGATTCATCTTGAATTTCTCGTGCTTTTATTCGATATATGCGCCTTTCTGCAAATTGATAATATAATCCATTCGCAAAAATAGCCATTCCAAATAAAATAAAAACGAGTAATAAAAACGTAAGAGGCACCATATTAATGATTGGCAGTGCTACGTTGAATCCCATATAATAAGAAAACGCATCGCATGCTAATAATAACAATATAAATAAAGCTGCAGGCAAATAATACTTACGATATCCAAGCCAACCTACATTAAAAATAGCCGCCCAACCATTCCAGCTCCACCTAGCAATCCGCTTTTCCTCAAGCTCCCATTTCCTTTTGTAATACGGATATTGTCTCCCTACATATACTTCTAATTCTTTGTCTATTAGCGAGCTTCCTTCACCTTGTTCATTATGCAAGGTCCGCTGGCAACTTTCACAATTCAACTGATTTTCCTTGCAAAGTTGCCCACAATTTATACACTTCAAAACAATCCCTCTTCTCATCCATACGTCATTTCAAAATACCTTCGTGTTTTAATAACCACTCTTTCCTCCATAAACCACCCGCATACCCAACAAGCTTCCCGCTCTTTCCTATTACACGATGACATGGAACGATAATTGAAATTGGATTACGACTATTCGCTCCTCCTATCGCTCGTACAGCTTTCGTATTCCCAACCTTCTCTGCAATATCTAAATATGAAGCACTTACGCCATAAGGAATAGTATAGAGCGCATCCCATACATTTTTTTGAAATGATGTTCCCTCAGCAGACAACGGGACCGTGAACTCTTTTCTTTTCCCCTTAAAATATTCATCTAGCTCATTTATACATTGATCTATCATTTCATTTTTATGTTCTTCCTGTCTCACATCAACAAATATAACAGACGTAATTCCTTTATCGTTCGCTGTAATTTCCAGCAAACCTAATTCACTTTCATAATAAGCCTGGTACATATGTCATCCTCCAATTCAATTCATATTAATTATTGTAACACGAATAGACAAAATTTTTCGTATAAGCGTTTTATTAGGGAAAACAAAAAAGAGAATGATACAATGTAAGAAAATTTAATCTAGGAGGCTGTTGGATGAATTCCGAACTTTTTTCATCTTATACAATTAAGGACGTTACATTAAAAAACCGTATCGTTATGTCACCTATGTGCATGTATTCATCAGAAAACGAGGATGGTCAAGTAACTAATTTCCATCTCATTCATTACGGAACAAGAGCTGCCGGTCAAGTTGGTTTAGTTATGATTGAAGCGACAGCCGTGTTACCTGAAGGAAGAATTTCTAACAAAGACTTAGGTATATGGAATGATAGCCTAATTGAAGGCTTACATAAAACGACAACTCTTATACATGATAACGGTGCAAAAGCTGCCATTCAACTCGCTCACGCCGGAAGAAAAGCAGAATTAGAAACGGATGCTCTCGCTCCATCAGCAATTCCGTTTAATGAAACAATGAAAATACCAGTAGAAATGAATATACAGCAAATAAAAAATACTATATTAGCTTTTCAGCAGGCTACAATACGATCAAAACAAGCTGGATTTGACGTTATTGAAATACATGGTGCTCACGGTTATCTTATTAATGAATTTCTTTCTCCACTTTCTAATAATCGGACTGATGAATATGGAGGCTCACCTGAAAATCGCTATCGTTTCCTACGTGAAATTATTGACTCAATAAATGAAGTTTGGAACGGACCGTTATTCGTTCGTATTTCAGCAAATGACTATCATCCTGATGGGTTAACGGTTCAAGATTACGTTCAGTATACAAAATGGATGAAAGAACAAGGGGTAGATGTAATCGACTGTAGTTCTGGGGCTGTTGTACCGGCACACATCGATGTATACCCCGGGTATCAAGTACAATACGCTAAACATATTAAAGAGCATGCTAACATTGCAACTGGTGCTGTTGGATTAATTACGACCGGGGCACAGGCAGAAAAAATTTTAAATAATAACGAAGCAGATTTAATTTTTATCGGACGTGAGTTACTTCGCAATCCTTACTTCCCAAGAATAGCCGCCAACGAACTTGGCTTTGAGTTACAAGAACCGTACCAATACAAGCGAGCACCAGGGAAAATCCATACGAATAAATAAAGTGAAACTTTAATCAGTGGGGGTTTTCTTCATCCCCCACTGATTATTAGCCCTCACCAATCGGACTTTTATGGGCAGTTGATCCCCCACCTAACTTCTTTGCTTTCGCTGCATTTTGAGGTGGGGGTCTTACTGCC